>NZ_JBALCZ010000027.1:0-358623 GCF_036917615.1 Nostoc sp. | reverse complement strand
TTCAGCCTTTAGTGACAGTAATCTGCTGTCGGGCTGGATTAGCTATTTACGGACTGGTTACCGTGATTTACTAATCAACGAATCGCACGTATTGGCCGAATAGAATTTGCTACTACACAAGCAAAGTCCACCTCCGTGGACTAATAAAAAATCAAGATTTTTAACCCATGTAGGTGGGTAAAGTCTCGTGTAGCCGCGATTTCCAGCCGCCAAAGCAAGTAATAAATTAGACTTTTCAAACAACCTCTAAGTTAAATAGCGACCTGAATCGGAGTTTTTAGTTTCAAACAGGCTATTATTTGAGCATTAATTTGAGCAGATTTAAGCAAAGACAAAAGGAGAGTAGCAATACTCTCCTAACTTAATATAAGTGAAAATTTACTTTCTTAATGATTAAAGCAAGCTTGACGTTCATGCAATGAAAAAGCATGTCGTTCACGAGTAACGCATCAATTGAAGCTGCTCAACTCCGTGCCAGAATTAACATCAAATTACCATAGGAACTAATAATTTGATTTTTAAAATATACGTAGGGAAGCAAGTGCGTTGCGGAGGTTCCCGACGCTCGTTGCGCGGCATCGTCTCCCCTTCTCCCATTCGTGAGAGGCTAACGCCTGCCGTAGGATGCCCAAAGGGCTGTAGGGAGATGACTCGCTACCGCTTCTCTACGAGACGCGCAAGGGACGCTATCCGTTGTAGCAACTGGTGGTGCGTTACGCCAAAGGCTAACGCACCACCCGAAAGTTTCAGTGCGTTATCCTACGAAATAATACACCCTACATATACTTAGACTTTTTCAAAAATCAAATCGGATTGCTACAGATGCTATCCATGCAGCGACAGCACTGTTGACTCAATGCTCTAATTTTCTAACCAATGATCAGCGCTTTCGGAGTGTTCCTGATCTATCAGTAATTTTGCTTTATCAAATTAATTCTCCCTAGCTAAGATATTAGAATAAAAGTAATATCGCCCCCTAAGCCAATCATGACAGAAGGAAAGACGCGGCGTAATTTCCTAATTACCAGCATTGCTGTGACAGGAGGTATTGTGACAACTAATGCTTTACAGCAAAATACTACCAACACCGCAACACCGCCAGCAACCATGCCAGAACGGGTGCTGGGACGCACGGAAGTAAATCTACCTATCTTCGGCTTAGGAGGAGCAGGACAAACGCCGCTATCCTGGGAAGGAAAAGAAGGTGATGCTGCGGCAATTATTCAAAGAGCGCTGGAACTTGGCTTTCGTTACTTTGATACTGCGGCTAGTTATGGACCGAGTGAAGATTATTTAGGCAAAGTGCTACCACCCCATCGCTCAAAGCTGTTTCTAGCAAGCAAGACTGATCAAAGAGATCGGGATGGTGCATGGCGAGAATTGGAGCGATCGCTTAAACGTCTGAATACAGATTATCTCGATTTGTGGCAGTTGCATCGCCTTTCTTCTTCTGAAGAACTCGACACCATTTTTAGTCCATCTGGCGCAATTAAAGCTTTAGAAGAAGCCAGACAACAAAAATTGGTACGATTTTTGCCTCCCGATGGATCTTTAGGAATTACTTCTAGTTTTAGATCAATTTTCTCAAAAATATCAAAATTAGGTTTATTGAGCACTAGACCTCTCAATAAACTTGCTTGGCTTCTTAGAAATTCTCTAGAACCTGGAAGACCATAGATTTTTTTCTTAGAAGCTGAACCTTGACTAAGTGATAAATAAACACCTGAACAATCTGCACTAAAAAGATAGACTAAGAAAATCCCAGATGTAACACTATCAGTAATGGTTTTATTAAAAACTGCAATCCAAGGGAGCCAAGCCCATGAACCATTTCCTGGTGAAGATTTTATATTGTAAACATCTGAAAGAGCGAGTTGATCATTTAATAAATTAGGGACTTCATTTCTTAAATAATTTGCAAAAAAATGGTTTTTAAATATCTCTTTTCTGATATTTGGATAATCAATTATGATTTTTTCAATAATGTTTTTGAAATTGCCCATGATGATGTTAATGCGATTGTATCTCTTGGTTTATACTCTAAGACAAAGGGAACTACGAAATACTTTGAAAAAATAAAAAGTAGGAATTAAAAATCAACTGAATAAATTAATCTGAATTTACTAACTAACTTTTTAGGTTTTTTATAAAATCTAGTTTTTTGTACTATGTTTTTTTGTGTTTTCTAGTATGTGGAAGCATGAGATGTAATCTCAAACTTTTTTCTTCTAGGTTCTATAACCTGTGAGTTAAAAAAATAGTATTTAGAAGATTGTGTCATATTAAATGTCAGTAAAAAAACATCTCCTAAATCTCTTATGAGCAGAGGTTTATATGGTTTTATACCTAATATTTTAATAATTTCTAGTGCTACTGCTTTAGCTAAAAGGGGTGGTACTGAGTTTCCAATTTGTCTAAAGCCATGCCATTTAGTGATATGAAATCTAAACCAATCTGGATAAGAATGTAAACGCGCAGCTTCACGTACAGTAATACATCTGGGGGTAAATGGATGTATTGGTCTAGGAGAAGTAAAAGCTCCTCTATTACTAGCAGTTCCTGCTCTTAAGGTATTGGATATTCCTTGAGGATCGAGCTTATAAAAGCGACTTATTGGTTCTATTTCACCGTGAGGAGTCAACTCAAATCTTTTGATAGTTGTAAGAATATGCTTTGTTCTTAAACTCGACGTAAGTATTCTAGAGTCATAAGTGCGTTCATAAGAATAGTCATTTTCTGCCTTCTCAAGGTTACGAAGTTGCCTACCGTAATTACTTGGCTTACTAAAATCTGCAAATATCCAGTCTTTTTTATATAATTCTACGTAGTTTTCTACTTCAGGAAGGTCTTTAATGGCATCCCAAACAGTAGGACTTGGTGGAAGCTCAACAGCATAAATAGATTTATTTGCTTTTGCTAGTTTCGTAATTGGACATGGATAATTTGGTAATTCTAAGTCCTGACGGCAACCCATCAAAAATAATCTTTCGCGATTTTGGGGCACGCTATATTCAGCAGCATTTAAAACTTTATAATTTTTTTGTAATTTGTAGCCATTCTGCTCAAAACGATTGATTATCTCTGCAATAAACTCTTTATGCTTGCCTATAGTCATTCCTTTGACATTTTCAAGAACAAAAACCTTTGGCTGTAACTCCAAAACTAATCTTATAAAATGAAAAACTAAAGAGTTTCTAGGGTCATCAAAAAAACGTTTACCTATCAATGAAAAGCCTTGGCAAGGTGGCCCGCCAAATACCACATCAATTTCTCTATTACCTATAGAGGATAAACTTCTAATTTCTTCCCCGGTTGTATCCACAACACTTTTACATAACACTGAGCAAAAAGGGAAGTTAAACTCATGTGTTGCACAGTGGATCGGGTCAATTTCCACAGACGCCAACACATCAAAGCCAGCTTGTTCAAAGCCAAGAGTCATACCGCCCGCACCGGCGAATAAGTCAACTGCGATCGCTCGTTGTTTTCTCATCTCATGAGCCATGACACCTCAACATAATTCGTAATTAATAATGACGCTCACGGACTCGCTACCGCTACGCTAACGTAATTTGTAATTACCTTATGGATAAATGCAGCTTCTGGCAAAAACAGATGCTTCGGACTTAATTTTACTCATAAATAAACTAATTGATTCTCTATTTTTGATTACGAATTACGAATTACGTTAGCGCAATGTTAGTGATAGCGCAGCGTAAAGCCTTCTCTTGGAGAGGCTGCGCCAACGGCATGGCAACTTTTAGAGACGCTACGCGTAGCTTGCTTCCCCGAAGGGGTACGCTTAGAGCGAGTCATCCAGCGTCGGAAGAGCCTCATCAAGAATTATTTGGTCGCATTTGCAAAATTTCTTGAGCAGCGCGATCGCACACTCCAACTTCTCCTAAACTCCGCCGCATTTCCTGATAATCTAGCAAAGTTTGCTCTCTACGACTGGGATTGAGTAGTAGTTCCATCGCTGCTTGGATAATATTCTCTGGTGTGGCTTGCTCTTGTAAAAATTCTGGCACAATCGGCTTCATCACTACTAAATTGGGTGGCGATGCGAAGGTTATGGAACCTTTGAGGATTTTACGAGCTATCCAAGCAGTCAGGGAACTTAGGCGGTAAACTACAACTTGCGGCACATTTAACAGAGCAAGTTCCAGGTTGACAGTACCAGATTTGCTAATCGCTAAATCGGCCGCAGCAAAAACTTCCATTTGTTGACCTGATACAACTGTAGCCTGCAAACCGTAACGCTCAATAGCCTCCTCAATTGGCTGTTTATAGACTTCCAAAGATAGGGGAATCCAAAAATGAACTTTAGGTAATTTAGCTTGAATAGTTTGGGCAGCTTGAAAAATAATTGGTAAAAGATATTTGAGTTCTTGGTGGCGAGAGGCAGGGAGGAGTGCGATCGCAATCTGTTCTGGTGCAATTCCTAGTGTTGCACGCGCTGCTTGGCGACTGGGAGCGTCTTGCATTCGGTCAACCAAAGGATGTCCTACCCAAATAACTTTTGCCCCTTGTTCTCGAAAGTAACGGGCTTCTTGTGGGAAGATTGCCAACAGCTTGTCTGTAAAGCCAACAATCCTGTTAGTCCTACGGAAATTGACTGACCAAGCCCACTCTTGGGGAGCGATGTAATATACCACAGGCACATCTGGCAAATGCTGTTTCATGTAAGTCCCAATTCCGATATTCGGACTCATGTAATCGATCAGCACCACTAAATCAGGTGGATCTTGCTTTAGGGAAGCGATCGCCCGTCGTTGCACTTGAAAAGTCGGTAAAACATAAGGCAGCCCTTCTTGAATACCCACTGAGCCAATACTACTGGTATTTCCCAGCAGAATTGCCCCAGCCTCTACCATTTTTTCGCCACCCAGCGCCACAATCTTTAATTCCAACCCAATCGTCACAGCTTGACGCTTCAGCGCTGTAATTAGCAGCGACCCTTGCAAATCGCCAGATACTTCGCCAGTGCTGATAAATATCCGCATTTGATAATTGGTAATTAGTAAAAACTTAAAAGTGAGGAGTGAATAGTTAGGAGTTAGGAGTTAAAAATTTAATTCATTAACTCATAACTCATAACTCATAACTTATAATTCACGATTCATCACTGGCGCTTTTTTTCCCCTTACCGGGAATCAACCCACGCCTTCCTGGCATCTGAGAAAGTAGCAGAAAGCGGCGCAGATACTGCAATTCTTCGCTATCCCCTAACAGTTCCAGTTGTTCCAAGGCATCCTTAAATGACAAATCAGAACGGTAGAGAATGCGGAAGGCTTTTTTCAGCATTTGCAAATCTGCTGAGTCCATACCAGAGCGTTTAAGTCCGACAAGGTTGAGGGTTCGTACCCGCGCCGGATTTCCCTCCACTAGCATATATGGGGCGACATCCCGGTCAATACGTGCCATACCTCCCACCATTGCCTGTCTACCAATATGCACAAATTGATGGACACCTAAAACCCCACTCAGTCTAGCGCGTGACTCTATATGGACATGACCTGCCAACGCCACAGAGTTAGCAATCACTACTTGGTCTTCAATCACGCAGTTATGAGCCACATGGACATAAGCCATCAGCAGATTACCATCACCAATTACCGTCGCTTCACCGGCACCGGTAGCACGGTTAATGGTAACGTACTCACGAATCAAGTTGTGATCACCAATTTTGACCCAGGTTGGTTCTCCCACAAACTTGAGATCCTGGGGTTCCATGCCGATGGCTGCACCTGTAAAAATCTGATTTTGCGCCCCAATTTCACAAGGTCCCTCTAGCACTGCATGAGCGCCGATTATTGTTTCAGGGCCCACTTTGACATGCGCTCCAATCACAGCATAGGCACCGACTTGCACTGTATGGTGAAGTTCCGATTTCGGATGAATTACAGCAGTTGGATGAATTAGCGTTTTCAAGGGTGAATCTCCAGAACTGTCTTGATAAGCCAGTGCCAGAAGGGGTTTATGAAGCAGTGCGTTACTCTGGTTAAGAGGGTTATACCGACTGCCGTCCCATCGAGGCGACTGGCATTGTTGAGCGTGAAGTATTTCAGTGAACGAAAGTGTCGGGCAAAGCAAGTTAAGTGTGTTCGCGAGTGCGTCTCGTAGAGAGGGCGTCAAAAATCAAGAAATTATCAGATGCTGTTGTGGATTTTTTTTCCTGTTATCCTTTTTCAGGATTCAGTAGGGGCATTTCACGGCTATGCCCAGACCACGAAAGCAAACTTTTAGTTAACTAGAGAAAACATTAATTCCCCTTCAGAAGCAAGTTGACCATCAACTTCGGCACGACCTTGCATCTTACCGAAACGACGTTGTTTTACCCATAACAGTTCCAACGTCATTACTAGTTGATCCCCCGGTACGACCTGGCGGCGAAAGCGGACTTTATCGATACCAGCGAAAACGAACAGTCCGTCTTCTTCCGGAGACATTTGAGTCAGGACAATGCCCCCGACTTGTGCCATTGCTTCGACAATTAGCACCCCTGGCATCAGTGGACGTCCAGGGAAATGTCCTTGGAAATGGGGTTCGTTAATAGTGACATTTTTAACGCCAACAGCTTTTTTACCTGGAACGTAGTCAATTATTTTGTCTACAAGTAAAAATGGGTAGCGATGGGGTAGCAATTTCTGAATTTCTTCAGATGTAAAAGTTGTTTTAATCTCAGAGCTGATTGTAGTCTCATTTATAGCCTGTGGTTCGGTAGATGTAGGTGTAGTCGTATCGATGGTATTCACTTCACTGAGGATTGACATTGGCCGTGTAGTTGATTTTTCATCTGAAAGTTGAGTAGGCAGGCGTATATCGAAAGCCTTAATAATTCAGGATTTTAGGCTTTAGATCCAATCCAAAATCTAAAATTCTTTGAGCCAGTTGAATGTGTAAATTGTGACTGGCTTTATACGCTAAGAAATGAGCACTAGGAAAAGTTCCTAGTAAACTTAAATCTCCTACTAAATCCAAGATTTTATGACGGACTGGCTCATTTGCAAATCTCAATGGTGGATTTAGCCAGCCTTCTGGTCCACAAACCAGTGCATTATCCAAACTGCCACCTTTAATTAGCCCTGTTTTTTGCAAGTGTTCAATTTGATGCAGTAACCCAAAAGTCCGCGCAGGAGCGATTTCCGTAGCAAAGCTAGCAGAAGCGTTTCCTAGTTCAGCGGCTAGTGACCAACTGTGCCATTGATTACCAATGGCAGGCAGGTCAAAATCAATACCGTAACTAAAGCGGGTTTCTGGTGCTGGGAGGGCAGATACAAAAGCATCCCCTTCATAGACCCATATTGGTTCTGTAACAGCCAAGGGAACTTGGTTGTTAACAGGTTGTGATACTAAGCCAACTTGGGCAATGTTGGCTGTCCACACACTTGCTGAACCATCCAAAAGTGGAACTTCTGGGCCATCAATTTCAATGCGGGCATTATCCACACCCATACCAGAAAGTGCTGCCAACAAATGCTCTACCGTACGAACATATACTTCACCCTTGCCCAACTGAGTTGAGAGAACAGTGTGACTAACTGCCGCAACTTGGGCTGGAATGATCGGCAAATCCGGTAAATCCACCCGCACAAAGTAGCGTCCACTTCCCGCCTGAGCTGGTAGTATCCGCACCTGGGTATTCACACCGCTATGCAGTCCCACTCCAGTTTGAGTGATTTGGGCTGCTAAAGTGTGCTGTTGCATAGCCGAAAAGTCAATATATTTCGTTTAGTATTGTTCATCGTCTGTTTTGGTAAAATCCCTGATATTTCCTTAAAAATGTCATTAATCCCTTTATCGGAACAGTATTGAGGTAAATGTAAAAATTAGCAAGCTAATCCCAAAAAGTTATGAGTTAAGAGTGAGGAGTGAGGAATTAAAACTCATAACTCCTAACTTCTAACTCCTAACTGGTTAAAACCTTTCACCAATACCGAAATTAATCCTGCTATCACCGTCATTGTTGATACCATAGTCAATACGAATTGGCCCCAGTGGAGACTGGACGCGAACGCCAAGACCATAGCCGAAGCCACTGCCGTTTTTGTTCAGGACTTCAGCAGCCCTGGTACTAGTTCCCAGGTCACTGCCGACATCAAAAAATAGTGCGCCGCTGACTACAGAAAAAACTGGGAACCGATACTCAACTGATGCTTGCACATAAGAGCGTCCACTACCTAATGCTCCTTCTTCATAACCCCGGACGGAGTTGCTACCGCCAAGGGTAAAAGCTTCGTAGGGAGGCAAGTCACCGAAGATGGTTCCTGCTTGCAGGTTAAATGCTAAGGTTTGTGCCCCTTTGGTGAGGCTAATCAGCTTGATGGGTAAATATTGGCTGTAGCTACCCCGGAATCTGGTGAGGAAAATGTTGCCTAACCCGATAGGAACCGACTGATCAACCCCGAAGCGGAGATAAGAACCACTGGTGGGTTGCAGGGGGTTATTCCGGAGATCGCGCTGTGCCCCCAGTTGCAGCAGTAGTAAATCGTCTTGACCGCTGCTAGATAAAGTCAGTGGAATTTCATCACTGGTGCGGATGCCGTTATCATCATTAAATACTGCTCCTGTTTTTCTGAGATTCCCATCAGCATCACGGGCAGAAACTCGTTGATACTGTAAACCCGCTGAGGCAGTCCAGACCGAAGTTTTGTAGGGATTGGCAGACAGGGGACGGGTAAAGGTGACACCACCACCTAGACGGAGAATCCGGGGGCGATCCTGAGAATTTGTATTAGTGGGATTATCTGGGTCAAACGTCCTAATATCTTCATCTTTGCCATCAAAAATCAAAGAAATCGAACTGCGACGAAAAATATTGGTTGTGTAAGAAGTCCGGTAAGGATCTCCCGCGATCCAGGGGTCTGTAAACCGGATGTCAAACAGCAGTTCCCGTTCTCCCACCTGTATTTCTGTCCCCAGTTTTTGGTTCCTACCGTTCAGGTTTTGCTGTTGATAGCTAACTGTGCCAAAAAGTCCGCTAGCAGAACTAATCCCTGCCCCAGCCGCAATAGAACCGCTGCTCCGTTCAGCTACATTCACTACTACATCTACCTTACTGGGGTCAGTACCAGGGTCAAGAGAGACATTCACATCTTCAAATAGTCCCAGTCCATACACGCGCTGTAGGTCTTTTTGCACCGTGTTGCGGTTGAATACTTGTCCTGGTTTTAATTCTAATTCTCGTGTAATAATGTAATCTTGCGTCCGTCCGCGAATTGGTTGTCCCTTCTCGTCTGTCTCTTGACCATCTTTATTGCGGAACCGGACTCTAATGTTTTCTACTACACCTTCTGCTACTTGCAAGGTAACAACTCCGTTTTCAGAGACTTGTGGCGCTCCAATCACGTTGGCTAACACGTAACCTTGGTCTTGATACCGCTTGTTTAACTGCTTGATGCCTTCCTGCAAGTCACGCAAGTTGAGGATTTTGCCATACTGTTCACGAAAGACTTCATCTACAGTATTAGCTGGTAGTACGGAAGCAACACCAGTGCCAGGATTGGCTTGCACTTGTACCTTGCTGAGGACGGGGTTAGGCTGTACAACAAAGCTCACTCGTACTCCCAAGGGGGTATCTTCTGGCGCTGCTTGGACGTTGGAGAAGAAGCCAGTACCAAAAATGGCATTAATATCTTCTTGCAGTTGGCTGCGAGTTGTGGTTCGTCCTGGTTGGGTACGAATTACTCTGTAAACTTGGTCTTCCAGTTCTGGTGATAGTTGTCCAGCCTGTGATCTAACTAGTACTTCCGACACTAGTACGCGGGGGTCATTCGCTTCTGGGGCTGTGTTGGGTTGAGTATTTCCCGGAGTTGTCGGCGGGTTAACATTCTGTGGACTTGGAGTAGCGCCTGGACGTGGGGTAGGTGTTCTTTGTTGACTACCTGGGAGGGGAATGTCTGGAGCGGCTGATGGTTGTGGAGTTGTGGGTAATAAAGGTTCCGTTGTCGGTGGATTAACATTTTCTGGGACTGGAGTTGTCTCAGGAGTTGGGGAAAGCGTTGGTTGTTGATTACCTGGGGGGGGAATGTCTGGAGCGGCTGATGGTTGTGGAGTTGTGGGTAATAAAGGTTCCGTTGTCGGTGGATTGACATTTTCTGGGACTGGAGTTGTCTCAGGAGTTGGGGAAAGCGTTGGTTGTTGAATATCTGGAGGTGGGATGTCCGGGGCGGGAGATGGCTGTTGAGTAAGGTTGGGATTGATTTGAGGGGCTTGTGCAGTTTTTGGCGTTGTGGAGGTTGGCACTATTACCTCTGATGTCGTCATTGCTGCTGGATTGGCAGGGTAAACTGCGACAACACGGGATTGGGGACGCTCCGCCTCTATAACCCTTGTGGGTTGAGGTCGAGATTCTAGACTTTTACTAGAGTTACTCTGACCAGTGTCCTTTTCTGGCTGCTGATTTGTTTCTAGTGTCAAAACTTCTGTTGTCTGTTTTGAACTGTTGGCGGTTTCTGCATTTGCACTCAATGAGACGCCCAAAGGGACTGCAATTGCTACTGCTGCCAGCAATACGGGAGATAAACGCATTTTACTTATGATTCCTCTTCACGACCACACACACCATCACAAGGCAATAATGCCCTAATGCCAAAGGTAAAACTCAAAACATAATTTTTTTATTTTGCTTTTTTACTTTACAAGGCAAAAGGCAAAAGGCAAAAGTCAAATATAATTTCTTCTTAACTTTTGGTTTTTACCTGTTTAACTTTTAGTTTCTACCGCTTTTAGCACTCTCTGTAAAACCTCCTGGTAGGCATCCTCTACATTTCCTAAGTCCCGGCGAAAGCGGTCTTTGTCCATTACCCGGCGGTTTGAGTCCTCTTCTCTGGTATCCCACAAACGGCAGGTGTCAGGGCTAATTTCGTCTGCTAAGAGCAACTGCTGCTGTGAGTCCAAACCAAACTCTAGTTTGAAGTCTACTAGAGTAATGCCGCACCCCTGCCAAAAGTTACTGAGAAATTCGTTGATTTGCAATGCTAGATGGGTAATTGCGTCTACTTGTTCCGGAGTAGCTAGTTCTAGCAGGTACAGGCGATCGCTTGTCAACAAAGGATCTCCTAATGAGTCATTTTTGTAATAAAACTCCACTAAAGGCTGTTTCAGAATTGTACCCACTGGTAACCCTGTTTGTTGACACAGACTCCCAGCAGCAATATTTCTGATAACTACTTCTAAGGGTAAAATCTTTACTGCCTTCACCCGCATCTGATTCGGGGCAGGGCTGTCGATAAAGTGAGTCTTTATACCATTTGCCTCCAACTGTTTAAAAAGCTGGCTGGAAATGCTACAATTAATTTTTCCTTTCCCTTGGATGCTGCCACGCTTTTGGGCGTTAAACGCTGTGGCGTCGTCCTTAAAATCCGCCAACAAGACTTCCGGATTGTCCGTAGTATAAAGAATTTTCGCTTTGCCTTCGTATAACTTGGAATTAACAAACATGGTGGCAGGTAAAGTTCTAGGCGATGGACAAAAGTTGTCCTTTGAGGCTTCACCATTTTATCTTTAGTTATTAACTATTAGCCATTGGTGATTATTGAAGAGGATGCTGGATGCCGATAATTGGGCAAAGGGGCAGAGAGCAGGCAGCAGAGGGGAAAGATTTTCCCTCATAGACCCCGCAGCTTTTTTTCCTTGTCTCTTCTTACTAACTGCTTAGTAGCCAGTTACCTAAGATTTACAACTCAATCTCTAACTTTTAACAGAGGACAATTTGTTTTAGTATGTAATATATATCCTTAAGTAGTTTCACCCTCATTAGTTTGTAAAATTTTTTGCAAGCGAAAACATTTATCAGATATACCGATATGTTTTAATAGTTTATAACTCAGGGTTTAAACTGAAGTTAATTACAATCCGAACTTCATAAATTAAGATGAGATAAATTGACAACTCGAAGGAAAGTCAAACATAATCCAGTTACTTGATAGGGATTTTTTTTCGTAACATTTACCGTAAAAGGACTTCAAGCTTCATCCTCTAATATCAAAATCTGAATCAACCAATTCCCACATAACCATTTGGAAAAGGAGTTTGATGATTTGATTTTCCGGAGTCTGACAAAAATAAAGATCAGGTTAGCTAGTGATTCAGCTTCAAAGATTAAAACACAAGGTGAATTGAATAAATTGGATAAAAAAATAGTGAACAAGGATGATTTTCTCTACCCTCGTGGTCGCTACTACGGTCAGGTAAAGCCAGAAAACTTGGTTTTTAATGCGAATCTACAGGAATTTGCCCAACGAGTAAGCTACATTTGCAACTTAGAAACAGGTGGAAAACTACCTCCAGGTGCAGCTTACGAACAAATCAAGGATCTATGGAAACAGTTAAAACGCTCAAAAAAAGAGCTAAGAATTGGTGAAGACCCATTTCAGGATGACCAAGGAGAGGTTCAAGGTTGAAGAAAAGACGCAGGAACGCGGGGATGAGGGAGTAGGAGACCAAAGGGTAAATAATCAATGCCCAATGACTAATGACTAATGACTACTTAGTAAGCATTGTCCAAACACCATCCCAAGACTCTGGGGGCGGCGTTTGTTGATAATTACGCGCCCGTTCTAGGTGGATATCAACAGCTTGGTCTTGGGGTTGGATGCATTTGGCGGCTTGAAAACAGGCGATCGCTTGTGAAAAGTTGCGTGATAAATAAGCCGAGCGTCCAGTATGATAGTGAAACAAAAACTCTTGAGTATTGGCATCTAGGGGAGTAGTGCGATCGCCAATTAACTCGTAGATATTCACCGCCTGGTGTTTGCCTTTGACGCGAATTTTATCTAACTGGCGCACCCAAATGCGATCGCTGCAAAGCTGGTAAGTAAATTCACTTAAAAGAATATCACAACCATAATCCTTAGTTACCGCTTCCAAGCGCGAACTAAAATTTACGCTATCTCCAATTATGGTATAATCCATCCGTTTGCGGGAACCAATATTACCCGAAACCACATCCCCAGAACTAATTCCAATGCCAATATGAATTTGTGGCTGCGTCTGGATAATTCGTCGTTGGTTAAATTCCTCTAGGCGGCGTCGCATATCTAACGCTGACTGCACAGCCCTCCAAGCATGATTTTCTGTAAATGGTAACGGCGCACCAAATACGGCCATCAAGGCATCACCAATAAATTTATCGAGAGTGCCTTCGTAGTTAAAAACCGCCTCCACCATCGTTTCAAAATACTGATTGAGCAGCGATACCACCTCAGCTGCACCGAGATTTTCCGTAAGTGTTGTGTAATCCCGGATATCAGAAAACAAGATGGTTACTTCCTTGCGTTCGCCCACCATTAAAGCATCTTCCCCCAGAGCCATAACTTGTTCAGCTACATGAGGCGTCAGGTAACGGGACATGGTAGTTTTCATCCGTTTTTCTTGACTAATGTCTTCCAACACCACCAAACCACCCCGGACACCGCCTTCTGGGTTAGTTAGGGGATTAACAGTAAGATTGATACTGCGCTCTAATGTTTGTACCTGTTCAGAGGTGAGAAACTCAGATTGGGGAGTCAGGGGTTGATTCCAGGGAATGAAAATATCAGGGTTAGTGCGATCGCGCACTGCTAAAATTGAATGTTGATTCCTAAGTCCTGTTAGCGGATAGCTATGGTTTAGCCCGTATTGAGTTTCACTTTTAACTCCAAACTCCTCACTCATCACTTGGTATAGTCCCACCATTAAACTTTGCTCTGGCACATAATGTTTAGCTCCAGTTTTTAAACTATCTTCTAGTCGCATTTGGAGATTTTCAATTGGCACAACTTCCCAAACTAGGCAGCCAATCAAATTTTGTTCCCACAAAAGCTTGTTGTTCTTAGTATTAGCATCTCCTCTCGGACAACCCAATAACTCCAGTGCCGCATCATTAATAGTGACAATCCGTCCTGCCATATCTGTAGAAATCACAGCATCTGACAGACTTTGCAAAATGTCTTTTTGATACTGTTTTTCTAACAGCACATTTTCAAACAGGCGAGCATTTTCTAAGGCAATTCCTGCCTGAATATTAAAAGCCCGCATAAATTCTTCATCAGAAGCAGTAAAACTGCTTTGTTGCTTATTAATTAATTGTGTGACGCCAATCAATTCATTTGCAGAATTAAATACTGGTAAACATAGGATATTACGAGTTATATAACCAGTTTTTCTATCTGTAGTCGGGTCAAAGCGGGGGTCTTTGTAAGCATCGGAGATATTTAAGGCTTCACCAGTGGAAGCCACATAGCCAGCAATACCACGGTTAGCGGGAATGCGGATTTCTATCAAATTTGTGCCATCTGCCGCCGCTGCAACTTTCGTCCAGAGTTCGCTCATCTCTTTACGATATAAAAACAGTGTGCTGCGGTCTGCTTGCATTAAAATTCGAGCTTGCTCCATGACTATCTGCAAAGTTGCTTCTAAATCCAAACTTTGCCCCAGTGTCTGAGTTGCCAGCAACAAAGCCGTTGCACCTCGTTGATTGCGAGCTGCTACATAAAAAGATTGGCAGCTTTCCAGAATAATACCAATAGAAGCGGCGAAGTCTCGAAAACGTTCTTCATCATCAGAATTAAACGGAACATTACCGGTTTTATTAGCCAGTTGAACTACTGCTACGGTCTGGTTTTTACTACTGATAACAGGCATACATAAAATATTATGGATTTTGTAGCCCATTTGTTTTTCCAGTTCTGGGCTAAATAGGGGATGAGTATAAGTTTCAGATATATTTAGATATTGACCTGTACTGGCAACATGACCGGGGATACCCACTGTAATGGGAATACGAATTTCTAAGAATTTTTGAGTATTATCTTGAGGAACTTTTGACCACAGTTGACCTTTGTCATAGTCAACTAAAAAAATGGCTGTGTGTTCTGCTTGAAGAATCTGACCAATTTTGAGTGTGATAGCTTCTAGCACTTTCTCCAACATAGTTTCTAGAGCTTCATTATTGATCAGTTCAATAGCTCTAAGAAATTGCTGGAACTCAGCAGTTATGAAGTCGAGTAAGCAAACAAATTCATTAACAGATAAGTCTTTTACGCGACGCAGTAGGGCGTGAGTACGATTAACTTGAGTCAGTTCAGTTAATGTAGCCAAGACGCTGCCAGGGTAGGGGAGTGTCATGGGAATTTTAGATTTTAGACTTCGGCTTCGCTCAGTCGAACGATTTTGGGGGTTGGGGATTGAGAGGTTTGAGGTTCTGAGCTTCATTAATAAGTCTTTGATCTGCATTAATTGAGTCCAGGACTTATGCAATAACTCTCTAAAATTCTTATTCCTTTGTGTCCTTTGCGTCCTTTGCGGTTCGTTTTATCATGATTTTGCGTAAGTCCTGGAGTCTTTGAACTCCATTATTGAGTCTTTGAGCTAGATGAACAGGTCTCTAATTTCCCTAGTCCCCAGTCCCCTATTTTGTCAACTGTTCAGAAAATATCACCTTTTGGTAGTAATCTTGTAGCTGCCTAGTAGCAGCTGCCCAACCCCAACTTTCTGCTTCCCGGCGAGCATTTTGACGGATGATGTCTCGTTGTTGTTTTTGTTCTAAGAGGCGAATTGTAGCAGCGATCGCTCCTTGAACATCTGCTGTTGGCTCAAAAAGATATCCATTTACCCCATCTGTCACAATATCAGGAATCCCCCCCGAACGGGCTGCTACCACCGGACAGCCAGCTGCCATTGCTTCTAGTAGTACTAAGCCTAGTGTTTCTGTACGGGAAGGAAAGATAAAGGCATCAGCACTTGCAAAGGCAGAACCTAACTCTTGCCCCATGAGATACCCAACAAAATAAGTGTTTGTGCCAGCAAAGTGTTTTTGCAATGCTTGACGGTGGGGCCCATCCCCAACCAATGCTAACCGCGCTTGGGGAATTGCCTCTAAAATTGGTTTGATGCGCTCAATTTCTTTTTCAGCGGAAAGCCGCCCAACGTAAAGTAGCAATGGACTTTCTGGATGATTTTGCGATAAGCGCGATCGCATCTGTACACTAGCTAAATCGGGGTGAAATAATTCTGTATCTACCCCACGTTGCCACAAATCTACACGTTCAATACCATGTGCCGTTAGTTCCTCAATCATTGCTGTTGAGGTACACAGATTCAAAGCTGCTTGATTATGAGCGCCTTTCAGCAGTTCCCAAAGAAAACCTTCCAACATCCCCAAGCCGTAATGTTGGAGATATTGGGGTAAATGGGTATGATAAGACGCTACCAAGGGGATTCTGAGGATTTTGCTATAAAATATGCCAGCTAAACCCAAAACTGCTGGATTCACGACATGAATAATATCTGGCTTAAACTCTTCTAAAACATAACCAATGGCTGGACGGGGTAATGCCATTTTCAATTCTGGATACAATGGCAGAGGAAAGCCAGTAACCCCGTAAACTTTAGCGCCTTTGTGTTCAGTGATGCCTCCATCAGGGGCAATCACTAGCACTTGATTACCACTGCGCTGTAGATGGTCAACGGTATGGCGCAGGCGCGTAACAATGCCGTCAACCTTGGGTAAAAAGGTTTCGGTGAATAGGGCAATTCTCATATAAAACTATTCAGTCCAGGCAGATAATCTCAGCTTTTTTTGTATTTCGGTATCAAACACACAGTAAACTGTCTCCCGTGGTGTAATCAATTCTGTACACTCAGACTTAATGTTTTGCCGCTGTTTTTGTACAAAGTCCGAGATGTCTTCGATGTTCACAATCCAATCTTTGGCGTAAGCAGCTAGCACTTGACCACGTAACCCTAACTGAATAGCGCGTCGTTCTAATTTTGTCCCAGATGGGTGATGGTCTGGGTCCCATTGTAGGCGGACTTGTGAGTGCTTCAGTGCTTTTTGCCATGCACTTTTATTGGGATAAAGTTCTGGAACGTAGCTGGAATCAACAGCCGCCGCTAAAATTTCATCAAAAGCCGAACGCTTAACCCAAATAGCTAACACTACCTCTTGCCCAGTTTCTGTACCCCATCTGGAACGATACATCATCCAGAGGAAGTTAGGTTTTATCCAACTCATGCGGTCAAAACTGAACTCATCACCAAAATAACCGTAGGTGGCAGCAAAGTTACCAATAGCTGGACGATATGCCTGATAAACAACAATTGAATGGTCGTCATATTGTGCTAATATATGACGACCATTTTTAGGCCAATTACTGACTTGAGTTAAATAAGGTTCTGTGATTAGCCGCACGCAGAGTTTACCCTAACTTCTGTGCCAAGAGACTTTGGGCAGAATTTGCTTGTGATCAACTCGTTTTTGATACTTGATGGCAAAGTTTAACAGAGAATCGAGTAGAGAATCAGAGAGTAAGTGAGGCTGTAAACCTAAATCGAGCAATTTAGTGTTTTTAGCGTTGAAGTAATGTTCTTCTTTCTCGACTCTGGGATTATCTAGGTGATTGATTTCTACATTCAATCCCATAGCGTTACCAGCTTTTTTCACCATCAATGCCAAGTCGCCGACGCTGAATTGTTCGGTAAATTGGTTAAATACGCGGAATTCACCAGCCTCGGCAGGGTTAGCGATCGCTAATTCCACACATCGGACTGTATCCCGAATATCCAAAAATCCGCGAGTTTGTCCGCCTTTACCGTAGACGGTTAGGGGATGTCCAATAGCTGCTTGAATACAAAAGCGGTTCAGTGCTGTACCAAACACACCATCGTAATCCAGCCGATTAATCAATAGTTCGTCCATCCCCGTTTCTTCGGTTAAGACGCCATAAACTACACCCTGATTTAAATCCGTTGCCCGCAATCCCCAAATCCGGCAAGCAAAGTGGATGTTATGACTGTCATGGACTTTGCTTAAATGGTACATTGAACCAGGCTGCTTGGGATAAGGGAGGGTATCCTTGCGTCCATTGTGTTCAATGGTGATGTACCCTTCTTCTATGTCGATGTTGGGTGTACCGTATTCACCCATTGTCCCCAGCTTGACCAAATGACAGTCGGGAAAATCTTCCCGCATGGCGTACAACAAGTTCAACGTACCAACTACGTTATTGACCTGGGTAAGAACTGCATGTTCGCGGTCAATCATGGAAAATGGAGCCGAACGCTGTTCACCAAAATGCACTAGGGCATTTGGCTGAAATTGCTGTAATGTTTTATTAAGAAATTCGTAGTTAGTAATATCGCCGATGAACAAGTCGATAGATTTGCCCGTCAAATCTTGCCAGCGCTGGAGACGTTGCTGAATTAGTGCGATCGGAGTGAGAGTTTCGACACCAAGTTCATTATCCCAATGCCGCCGCACCAAACTATCTAAAATTCCAACTTCATAACCTCGATTGGAAAGGTAAAGAGCAGTTGCCCAACCGCAATATCCATCACCACCAATAACCAGGACTTTCATCTTCACCAGTTTTTACTCGCTGATAGCTAAATCTATCAGGTTTCTGTCCCCTCTCAATCATCATTCTGAGGGAGATGTAGATTTAGGGAGAAGAAGCAGGGGGAAATGAGGGAAGATGAGAGGAATTCTCCTAACTCCTAACTCCTAACTCCTAACTCAGGGCTTGGAAATTCGATACTGCTGGGCAATGTAATAAAACAAACGATAGTAATCTTGAAATTCTTGGCTGTTGCTTCGTCCCTGCCAGTAGTATTTTACTTGATTCTGAATTAGTGTTAGTGTCATCGAACCTACTTGTTGATCAACCTCTACAACCAGCACTCCAGATACTCCTTGGGCAGTCTGAAAGTTAGGATTTATCTTTTTCACGGACTCTTGGTCTGTAACAATCGAATTTGGTAGCTGCTGACTTGCCCACCCCCGAATTTCCACTGTTTTGTTCTGTGGTGAAATAAACGCAATTCCATCATCATTTGCTGGGGCTGCTAAAGAAGTCCAGTTACTCGGATATGGAAATTCAAAGCCATAACGGGAGTTGCTATAAGTTTTCCATGTGATAGCTCTGGCGTTAAAATCATTTGCAGTACAACCCCACAGGATTATTAACAGGGCAATGATCCCGCTAACGCTGGCGGCAAACCGATAAATTCTTCGCCCCAAACTACAGGTTTTATTAGCAGTAGTCATTTACGTTACGCATTTGCCAAAGTCACTGATTTTATAGAAATACTAGAAACTCAGATCAATACCTTCGCCAATTTACGAGTTATTCCCGAATCCGTAAACTGCTGAATAAACTCCACCAAAAGAGCGCTCATTAAAAATTCAATAATATTCAGGATATTTACCATTATCTTTTTATTTCTCAATAGAGAAACTTATATAGAGTGCTTTATCACACAACTTATGTACAGTGCATCTCAGACAGCCAAGGTAAGTTTGGAGCTTTTTCACTTCCAAACCAACACATCTTTGCAATTTCCACCAAATCTTTCTGTAATTTGCGTCGGTAAGCCAAACGACCAAAAACCACCAGTAAAGAAGATGAAGATCAAGTAATCCTTGCCAGTAAGCTTATTGGTTTAGGACTAATCCTAGCAGGCATTACATTTTTAAGTACAAGTATTTATGTGAGCGTCTACTTACGCAGCACACCTGGAATTTTGCTGTGTATGGGAGGTGTAGTAGCTCTAAATTGGGGTGGGCGCGATAATCGGACACTGGGATGGGTGTTGATTGGGATAGGAATCGCTTTGTTTATTGCCAGTGGTGTTGTAATCGGCTCAGTGTCACTTTTTTCTATGCTAGTATCATTCGCTGCCATCTCCTGTGGATATCAGTTGTTTACAACCGGAAAGGTGTTCAACTTTAATCCGCTTACGCTCCAAATAATTAAAAAATAAGCTAAGTCAGCTAATCATTGCTTCATCGCTAATTCCCGTTCCAGCAAAAATCTCGGCATGGCTAGTTATCAACAGCATTCTAGTCCCAAATATAAATAAATGTAACGAAACTGCCGTTAAAACGTTTTACTGTCTTGACAACCAATAAAAGAACCGATAACTTGATATACATACCCGGGTAAGACCGTTAAAGAGTTATATGCAAACGCAAACTAAGCAAAAGGTCACTTTGTATTTATCGCCAGAGTTGCACAAAAAATTGAAGATTCGTTCAGCAGTCGATTCCGAACCAATGTCAGAACTTGCGGAACGTGCCCTCGTTTTTTACCTATCTAATTCAGAATTGGTTGACGAGGTAGAAGATTCTTCTTATGGGCGGACTCATAGAGTTTATTCATGCCCAACTTGTGATAGCTCACTAGTCTTACGTGATGGGGAACTGGTTACTTTAGGTAATCAACCAGGAGTAGTTGGTCACGAACATCTTTCCATTGATGAAATGGATAAAGATGAAACCCATCGCAAGGGTGAGGAAGAGTTAGTTCCTTGCTAAATAGATAGGAATTATGAATTATTCATTCATGATTCGGTTGTCTTTACCAGAAGCAATGTCTCTACTGTCTCTATAAGGTCTCAAGTAGGTCGATGTATGAAAGAAGAGCTCAATATCCTAATTCAAGCTCAATACCCTTTAATCTACCTTGTGACCTCCGAGGAAGAGCGGGCTGAGCAAGCAGTTTCCACGATCGCCCAGTTGTTAAAGCCCCAGCGTCGCGTATTTGTTTGGACAGTAACACACGGGATTGTGGAGTATGGCCAACCCCGGAATGTTACCCAACATAACACGGTGTCTCCAGAGGCGGCGATTGAGTGGATAATTCGGCAGAAAGAACCCAGTATATTTATTCTTAAAGATTTACATCCATTTATAGATGCGCCTGCAACAAACAGATCGTTGCGCGATGCGATCGCTAGCTTTAAAGGTACGCAAAAGAACATCATTTTGATGTCGCCGATGCAACAAGTACCTATAGAGTTGGAAAAAGAAGTTGTTGTTATCGACTTTACACTGCCAGATATGGCAGAGTTAAATAAAGTACTGACTCAGCATGTAGACCAAAATCGTGGTCGGCGGCTGACAACAGAAGCCAGAGAAAAGCTTCTCAGAGCAGCTTTAGGTCTAACTAAAGATGAAGCTGAGAAAGTCTACCGGAAGGCGCAGGTAACTACAGGGCGTTTAACGGAAGATGAAGTAGATATAGTTTTATCTGAGAAAAAGCAACTAATTCGGCGCAATGGGATCTTAGAATATATTGAAGAAGATGAAACCATTGATGCTGTAGGTGGCTTAGAAGAGTTAAAAAGATGGCTCAAGCAACGCTCTAACGCTTTCACAGAAAGAGCGAGAGAGTATGGTTTGCCTCAACCAAAGGGAATGTTAATTCTCGGAGTTCCCGGTTGTGGTAAGTCATTAATTGCCAAAACTACTTCCCGGCTGTGGGGTTTACCACTGTTGCGGTTGGATATGGGGCGAGTCTACGACGGCTCAATGGTGGGACGAAGTGAGGCAAACTTGCGGAACGCCCTGAAAACAGCAGAATCTATTTCCCCAGCGATTTTGTTTATCGATGAATTGGATAAATCCTTTGCTGGTAGTGGAGGTTCCTCCGATTCTGATGGGGGGACTTCAAGTAGAATCTTCGGCTCTTTCCTCACATGGATGCAAGATAAGAAATCACCAGTGTTTGTGATGGCAACTGCCAACAGAGTAGAACGCTTACCTGGCGAGTTCTTGAGGAAAGGACGCTTTGATGAGATTTTCTTTGTGGATCTGCCAACACCGGAAGAACGGCAGCAGATTTTCAATATTCATCTGACCAAGCGCCGTGAAGACATCTCTCGATTTGATCTTGAGCAACTAGCTAAGATGTCTGATGGTTTTTCTGGGGCAGAAGTTGAGCAAGCGATCGTTGCGGCAATGTATGAAGCTTTTGCCCAAGATCGGGAGTTCACCCAACTAGATATTATTGCTGCACTGAAGGCAACATTGCCGCTGTCTCGAACGATGCAAGAACAAGTAACGGCTCTGAGAGATTGGGCCAGACAGCGCGCACGCCCCGCAGCATCCTCCGTAGCTGAATATCAGCGAATGGAGTTCTAAAAGCTTTCCTCTGCCATCCCAGGGGGAAAGGCTAGCTGAAAATGCTAGCAGTTATAAGAAAAGCCGCATCCTGTTAAGCGCGGCTTCGCCCAAAACAAACCGTTGTCGTTTTTCTCAATCTTCTCATTGGAGGAAACCCCAAATGTCTCACTTTAGCACCCTGCGTACCAAAATCACCGATGCCGAAATCCTCAAGGCTTCCTTGCGCGACCTCGGTATCAGCGTAAAGACTGAAGCTGATGTCCGTGGTTATAACGGTCAGCGTGTCCGTTCTGACATCGTTGCCATGTTGGAAGGTGAATATGACCTCGGCTGGTCTCGCAACAGCGATGGTTCTTTTGACCTAATCGCTGACCTGTGGGGAGTTGCTAAGAAGCACAACCAAACCGAGTTGATCAACTCCATCAACCAAAAGTATGCCGTTAACAAAACTTTGGCTGAAGTAAAACAACGCGGTCTGCAAAACGCCAATGTGAAGTTGGTATTGCAATAACAATTTCTCTGCGCGTTCCCAAAGCTGCACGGGTTAACCATATAAATAGCGGTTAACCCGCTTTTTTATCGGGACTGAGATTTATTTCTCAGTCCCTATTTTTGGCTATAATCATTAATCTGACTATTATTTTTGGTTATTATTACAGTAGCAGCACCTTGAGTACTCTAAAAATACGTTAAAGATGCCTACTTTTGAAATTATTTGGTCTTGCAAAACTTGTAAGCGATCGCTCTCAGAAGGCAATTCAATCACAAACTCAGGACAAATCGGTGCAAATTTTTTTCGCAGTTCTGGTGGTATTGCTTCCCAGCGATCGCGTTTTATCCACGCTGCATCAGGAGAACGTACCGCACCATTAGGCAAAGTAAACCCACCACTGGAAGCAAACCCTACACCTGTACCATCTTGCTTTGTCCAAATACCCAACTGAACAATAATCTCAAAGTTATGTTGATCAGTTTCGGAACCAGTATGGGGCATAATAACTAATTCTCCAGCAGCATTACGTTCAATGCGAAAGTCGCGGTTTAGCTGACAAAACTCGTAAAACTGATCGTCGGTCATTCCGATCGCAGGTTGCAATTGCAAAACCATTGGTATAATTTCTGTGGCTACAGCTAAATTGGTATTCATAATTCATTTTTGGGGACTTCACCTGTCTTCAGGATATATCTTGGCAAAATTTTAGGGGTGGTTTCGTAACCACCCCTTTATTCCCCTCATATTTAGAATTTACTTGCAGCTCCCTTAATGGGAAATTAATTTACTCAGAAATATTAATTGAACTTTCAACTTGAGAAGTAGCCAATGTTGGTGCAGAGAAAATACGCGAGTATAGACTTGATGGTTGCTGATGGGCAACAACTGGGAGAACTTGACGAGGATGGGCGGCTAATTCCACTGCTCTCACATCATAAGTCTGCGTTGCCAATTTGGGATAGAAACCAATTCCGATGATTGGCAGCAGCAAACAAGCGGTAATAAATATTTCGCGGGGTTTAACATCAGATATTACAGCATCCAAGTGCAACTCTTGACTTTGGTCGCCGTAGAATACTTGACGCAGCATCGACAGTAAATTGGTGTCAAAATCACGCCAACCGCTGACAGCAGAACGACTACAACTTTGAAGCTAGAACTGTAAACATCACTGGTGGCGATACCGATAAATACCATCAACTCACCCACAAAGCCACTCATTCCTGGTAAGGCGAGAGAAGGCATTGAACCAATGGTAAACAGAGCAAAGGTTTTGGGCATTACCTTGGCCATACCGCCCATTTTATCCATCATCAAGGTGTGGGTGCGATCATAAGTCACACCAGACAGGAAAAACAAGCCGTGGGAAACCATCTGTAAACAGCAATTCTAAATTACAAGCCTCATTCTCACCAATTATTTAGGCAATGAGTGCATTTTTACTGTGAGAAAAATTGTGATCACAGGAATAGACATATTTTAGGGCGACGACTCAAACTCAAATAACGTAAGCATCTTGGACTTAGAGTACATTCCTGTTCCATTGCTACTCGCACGCAGTTTAACCCAGAGAAAATTCACAACAATTTCAACGTTAAGCCGATTAATTTTGATACATTTACATTTATATAGTATGAACAAATTAATTTTTCAGATTTTATTAAATTATTCAATCAACAACTGAAATTTTTTATTTTTCCGAAGAGTATCAAAATATGGGTCAATTTTGGCTGTATTTTTAATTTCTTCAAAATTTAACTTAATTGCGCTTTTTAAATTTTTTATTGCTCGTATACTATTACCTATTAGTGCATAAGATCGAGCTTTATTATACAAAGCAATATGATTTTCAGGTTGATTTTTCAAACCTTTATTTATGCTAATAATAGCTTCTTGATAACGCCTTAATTTTATAAGAATAAAGCTTTTATTAAAGCAAGCTATATAGTCATTAGGTTCAAATTCCAGAGCTTTGTTGCAACTAGCAAGCGCCTCCTCATAAGAACCCAAGTAATACAATGTACAACCTTTATTTGCCCAACTTAGTTCAAAATCAGACTTCAATTCAAGCGCTTTATTGAAATTGCTAAGAGCTTCTTCACAAAGTTTAAAGTCTTCTTCAGCAAAATGTTGATTAGAAAAATTGGGTAAGCTCAGACCAATCTATAAGGCTTTTTCAAAAATAGCTACTTTTCCGTCATTAGAATATTTTTTAAGCAGTAAATAGCCTTTATTATTCCATGCAAAGTGGCTATCAGGTTTAATTTTCTGTACTTTATCAAAACACACTATAGCTTCTTCATAACATCCTAAGTTGTAAAGAACATTTCCCCGGTCATACCAAGCTTCTTCGTAATCAGGTTTAAATTTCAATGCTTGGTCATAGGAGGCAAGCGCTTCTTCATACTGTTTTAAATTCAACAGTGCCTTGCCTCGACTATTCCAAGCTTCGTAATTATCAGGTTGAATTTTCAGCGCTTGGTCGAAGGATGCGATCGCTTCTTCAAGGCGTCCTAAATTTCCTAGTGCATTGCCCTGATTGTACCAAGCTTTGTCAAAATTAGGTTGAATTTTCAGGGCTTGGTCAAAGGATGTGATCGCTTCTTCAAGGCGTTCTAAATTTCCTAGCGCATTGCCCCGATTGTACCAAGCTTCGTCGAAATTAGGTTGAATTTTCAGGGCATGGTCAAAGGATACGATCGCTTCTTCATGCTGTCTTAAATTCAACAGTGCAATGCCCCGATTATTCCAAGCTTCGTATTTATCAGGTTAAATTTGTAGCGCTTGGTCAAAGGATGCGATCGCTTCTTCATAGCGTCCTAAATTTCCTAGCGCATTGCCTCGGCTGTTCCAAGCTTCGTAGAAATCAGGTTGAATTTTCAGGGCTTGATCAAAGGATGCGATCGCTTCTTCATAATGTCCTAAATTCAACAGTGCAATGCCTCGATTGTTCCAAGCTTCGTAATTATCAGGTTGAATTTTCAGCGCTTGGTCAAAGGATGCGACTGCTTCTTCATACTGTTCTAAACTAAACAGCGCATTGCCTCGATTATTCCAAGGTTTGTAATTATCAGGTTGAATTTTCAGGGCTTGGTCAAAGGATGCGACTGCTTCTTCATACTGTTCTAAATTAAACAGTGCAATGCCCCGATTGTTCCAACCTTCGTATTTATCAGGTTGAATTTTCAGTACTTGATTATAGGAAGCAATTGCTTCTTTATACTGTTCTAAATTAAACAGTGCATCGCCCCTATTATTCCAAGCTTCGTAATTATCAGGTTGAATTTTCAGCGTTTGGTCATAGGAGGCAACCGCTTCTTCATACTGCCCTAAATTCAACAGTGCATTTCCACGATTGTTCAAAGCTTCATCATTATCAGGTTGAATTTTCAGTGCTTGGTCATAAGAGGCAACCGCTTCTTCATACTGTCCTAAATTCAACAGTGCATTGCCTCGATTGTTCCAACTTGTGTCGAAATCAGGTCGAATTTTCAGCGCTTGGTCATGGGAGGCAATCGCTTCTTCATACCGTCCTAAATTAAACAGTACAATACCCCTATTATTCCAAACTTCGTAATTATCAGATTAAATTTTTAGCCCTTGGTCATAGGAAGCAATCGCTTCTTCATGCTGTCCTAAAATTAATAACCCAGTCCCACGATTATGCCAAGTCTCGTCAAAATCAGGTTGGATTTTTAGCGCTTGATCATAAGAGGCAATCGCTTCTTTATACTGCCCTAAAAGTAATAATGCAGTACCACGATTATGCCAAGCTTGGGGAAAAGTGGCTTTAATTTTTATCGCTTCATTATAAGCTGAAATTGCTCCTTTATAATCTAGCTCAATAAAATGTAAATTCCCCAGATCCAACAGTAATTTACTTTTAAAATTAGCTGTTTGATGATCTTCTGCAATTAGTTCTTGAATTGTTATTATTTTTTTATTCCTTTCTTCTGTTGTTAAAGTAGTATATTTCTCATACTCTCCTGCCGGGAATATCCGTGATGATTCTTGCTTTAGAGTTTCTGCATCTATGGGAAATTCAAACATTCCAGAACGCCAATCAAAAAAGTCAGGAGCGCGTTGGATAAAATACTTAATAGCAAATTGAGGTAGCAAGAAGACAAAACAAATATTAAAGTTATCTCGAAAACTTTCCCGCTGTTGGTTGAGGTTAATTAAAACAGGTGGCACACCCTTCCAACTATATGAATAAATATCCTTACTATTCCAACCATTCAAAATTTTACATTCTTCATATTCATAAAATAAAGAATGTAATCCTGTAATAAATAAATAAAATATTTATGCTCTCTTTGTTATTTAATTTATCAATTATTTCGTATAAATTGCTAACCGATTTATCTAATCGTAAAACTTCTATATTTTTATCCTTAATATCTTCCTTGACTTTGGTAATTATCCGCTCACCCTCGGCTGGAGAACAACGGACAAATAATAAGCCAAAATCTTCTATAAAGTTAAAACTACGGACTAATGCTTGGTATTCCTCGTCTCCCTTTACTGCGAAATCATTATCCCAATTGGTCAGTTTTAATACCATAATTTTAGTCAGATAATGCTAACTCTGAGTGGGTGAGAACACAGTTACTTATCTTCGGATGAATATCATACCAAACTTTGCTATTTCCGTGTTCATCCAAATAACGATATTCTAGAATACAACGATTAAATAATAATCCCCGATACAGTGGTTCATTCTCTATCTGTTTAGAATGATATACTTTAGCCAGTGCCTCCCATTCATTAGCAAAGACGGTATTTCTATAAGTATTTCGCAACTCGCTAATTGACCGCTGTAAGGCTCTATTACTAATTGTTTTGGCGTTAGTGTATTTAATTGCTTCCTTCATTAATAATAACAAATTCCGCACATGACCACCACTCATCAGGCATAGTTGCTCTAACGCCTCCCTCTGCTCAAATATATCCACAATAGATAAACTAGCATCTATAGAACTCAGCCGTTTTTGCAGGACTTCCATAACTTTATTTATTCCCTTTTGGTAGCTTTGATTGTCAGGAGTTTGCACCATAATCATTGGCAATACCGGAGCATTTCCATAGATATTTACTATATCTATTGCTCGATTAGAATAAAGTAAAGAAATAGGTACTGTGTAAACTAGATGGCAATCTAAAGCCTGGAGTTGTTCGCTGCGGTCTAGAAAAATCTGCTCATGATTGCTACGTCCATCTTCTTGAGCAATAGGGACTATCCGATCTAAGTTGTCAGCAATTAATACTAGTTGAGAATATCCTGAAGGTAAGTTATTTTTTGCATCTTTAATAAAATCATTTAACGCTTCAATTAAAGTTATTGTATAGGGATTGACTCGCTCACGAATTTTTTGGCGTTGGCTAGGTTCGGCTCGTAAATTGGCTGTGATTTTGGCAAATTGGGAGATTTGTGCTTCTATAGTTAATTTATCTAGGGATACTTCAGTCAGTGCCAAATCTTTTAAATCTTGCCAGCGGTTGTTTAACCATCTCAACAAACTGGCAGGAAAAGCATTATCTTTTAACGCTTCTAATCAGTGTCGTGTACAAGCTAAGAGAATATCTGTATATTGGGCATCTTCTGGCTCAATATCTGCATCATCGGCAGCAAAATAAACCACAAAACAGCCTTGCTCATCTAAATATTTTTGCAACCGTAGCAATTCTGTTGACTTTCCTGCACCGCGATGACCTGCATAAAGTTGACAAGTCATTCTATCTGACAACAAAATCTCTCTACCTATTTCTACTAGGATGTCGCCATCCCCTCGCACAGCTTGACAATCTACATATTTGGGATCGCCAGCAGGTAAGGGTCGAAATGGGTCGAAAACATTGTATATCCGCTTTAAAAGTGCAAAATCTTGCGTCATCGGTTCAAGTCTCTTGATATGGACGATTTTAGCAACTGTCTTGTCATATCAAATAGTTCTTGAAAAAGTCAATGTTAGTAAAGTATTTCTAGGTTAGAAATGCTGGCATTAAACAATCCGATTGACAATTGTCCACACTTCTCCATCAGAGCGGACATAAGGAACAGAGATTGTCTTGAACCCAGTAATGAAGGGCTTGTAATAAATCTGCCAATACATTGGACTGAGTTGATTGGCACAAGCCTTGAGTAAACGGACTTCTGTCGCCAGTTCCGTAGCCAGCTGATTAATGCGTTGAGCGTGAACCTGAGCGACTTCTTTAGCTTCCTCTAGCTGCTGCTGTTGGGTAAGTTGTTTTGATTCAACTTGCGATCGCACTAACTTACCTTGTTTTTGTTTTATCTGGACTTCTAGGGCTGCGATCGCCGCATCTATGCCTTGGAGTTCAACTGATAATTGGGCATTTTCCCTGGCTTGACGGCGGTACGCTTCAACCATTGCCTGGGGTGAATCATTCTCGGCAGAGATTACATTATTAATAGTGAGTGCAGCGCGTTCTTCTAGGAGAATCTGAATTTGAGAGTTAAGCGCCGCCATTTCAGCCTGAATTTGCTCCATAAATCGAGTTTTAAATGCTGAGTAAAATAGTCATCTAATTTTTTAAAAGCTTTTTGCGCCTTGGGTATCGAGAGAAAGCGATCGCACCTCGGCTGTAATTCCTTCTTGTTGCCAAGCAGCTAACATCGCCGCCTCCACAGCCTCTGAGTGTAATTTATCCGCCAAAGCTAACAGTGTCGGTCCCGCACCACTAATCACCATACCATAAGCACCAGCACTAACAGCTGCGATGTTGACAGCATCATAACCAGGAATCAAAGCTTTGCGATAGGGCTGATGCAACTTATCTTGCAAAGCTGTCCTTAACCATTGTCCGTTACCAGTTTCCAAGCCGCGCAACAATAACCCAAAATGTGCCGTATTGAAAATCGCATCGGCGCGACTCACCTGAATTGGAAGAACGCCCCGCGCTTCCTTGGTGGAAAGTTCAAAATTAGGAATAGCCACAACTGGTACAACATCTCTATGCCAGGGAACATCACAAATTTCCCAAGCTGCGCCACTGGTAGCAGCCAGACGACATCCTCCCAACAAAGCTGGAACTACATTATCAGGATGTCCTTCCATTGCGATCGCTAACTCCATTACCTGCGACTGACTCATCGGCGCACCCTCAAGTTGATTAGCAGCAACCAACCCACCAACAATTGCTGTCGCCGAACTACCCAAACCCCTCGCCAGTGGGACACCCAACTTAATCTCTATTTTCACAATCGGCGGTGTCTGTTCTATATGTTGATAGAACTTGACAAACGCTTGGTAGAGGAGATTACTCTCATCAGTTTGGACTCGTTCAGCTTCCGTACCAGTGACATGAATAATTAGCCCACCTTCTTCTAAGCGAGTGAACTTGAACTCGTTGTACAGCTTTAAAGCTGCGCCGATGCAATCAAAACCAGGCCCCAAATTAGCAGTTGTGGCGGGAACGGTAACAGTGATGGCAGAAACAACAGACATTGGCAAAACTCACTAATCATCACCCAGCATCCCATGTTAATGAACGATTTGTTTATAAAGATTGCCGATTGTCTGTAAGTCAGAAGTAGTTAATATTAAGTGAGTCAGCCCCTTCTCTGCGAGACGCTACGCGAACGGGGAAGTTAAAAGTCATTTATGCCAATTCTTAATAATCTATTTAGGTTTTTTAAGTAACTTACTAAAAGTAATGTTATTATATTTACATATATTATTTTTTTAGATTAAAAATTTTTAAAATGAATTATTTACAACGTTGGGAGCAATACGCTCCTGAAGCATATAATGCTATTCGCTGCAATGCTGATGATGTAGCAGAAATAGCACGGAATACAGGTTGGTTTGAGTTTCGCATTAAACGGATTAAATACCACTTATTCTATCGTCAGCACCAATTGGATGACAGATTTGATTAGCTTTGACCCTCACCCAGATATAGCTGATGCCTGGATGAGGTTACAGCAAGGTAAATTTAACCAAGAAGATTTACGCTTACTGGAACATGAATACTTCGAGTCGCGATTTGAGGCTATCTTTCATACCAACTATCGTACTGCTCATGAAGCAACTGAACGTTCTGGCCGTGTATGGAGTCCAGCAATAACATAAGGGTAACTCAAATGAGTTACAAATGAAGTAAACAACATTCACAGACAATATTTATGCGTTATGGCTTTTTACGTATTGATTTTAAAAGACAAGGAGGATGAAAACGGCGTTACTTACTGCTTCGGGCCGAATGAAGATCATCTCGGATCTTTGTGGCTGGATAAATCTAGTGGAGAAGTCAAGGAACTTCAAAAAATACCTGTTCACAACTCGCAGGCATTTTTCCAAGGAGCGGCAGTAAAGGTTCGGCAACACTGGAAAAAAGGATTGTTTCCTGAAAAGACATGCTGGGCATCCTGAAAATAGCATGGCATTGAGAGCCTATCTGCAAAATACTGATATCCATTGAGATAGGCTTTAAATCAATGCATTGTTGCTTCTCTGGAATATACCTAGAAATTCTCGAACTTCGCGTTGGCACAGCCCAATCTAGGCATCGGTCTTTTTCACACAAATATTGGTCAAAAAGCTTACTTCAAAGTTCCCAAAACGGGCGCTAACTCAACCTCTGAAATTTGCGGAACCAAGAATCCCTTAGCATAAATCTGGGGATTTGTTTGCGAGACTATGGCATAAGACTGGCGAAGATTAGCATTCACTGCGACGGTCTTCACGTCGTACATCTGCATCGCCATCTTGGGATAGAAACCAATACCAATAATCATCAGCAGAAAACAGGCAGCGATAAATACCTCACGCGGTCTAGCATCGTCGTAGACTGCCTCTTCTGGCACGAGGCAGTCTGTACCAAAACAAACTGTTCCCTGATCTTCTTGATTTTCCGAGCCTGCATTATTAATGTCGCAGATGAGTGCTGCACCCTGACCATAAAATACTTCTCGCAACATGGAAAGTAGATAGATAGGTGTGAGGATGACTCCAACTGCGGCGAGAAAAACTGTTACGGTGCAGAAAGTCGAACTGTAAACGTCACTGCTTGTCAGACCAACAAATACCGAGAGTTCGCCAGCAAAGCCGCTCATACCGGGAAGTGCCAGGGATGCCATTGCTCCGATTGTAAACAGGGCAAAGACTTTGGGCATGGCTTGACCAATACCGCCCATATCTTTCATTACCATTGTGTGAGTGCGATCGTAAGTAACGCCTGCCAAGAAGAACAGCACCGATGCAATCAAACCATGTGAAATCATTTGCAACATCGCGCCGTTGATTCCCAAATCAGTGAAGGACGCAATCCCAAGCAGTACAAACCCCATGTGAGAAATCGACGAATAAGCCAAACGCCGCTTCATATTGGTCTGAGCAAAGGAATTCAATGCCCCATAAATAATATTGACAACACCCAGAATGGCTAGAATCGGCGCAAAGTAAATGTGTGCATTGGGGAGCAACTCAAGATTCAGGCGAATCAGTCCATATCCGCCCATCTTCAGCAATACACCAGCCAAAATCATCGATACAGGAGAGGATGCTTCGCCGTGGGCATCAGGTAACCAAGTATGCATCGGGAAAACAGCAAGCTTGACACCAAATGCAATCAGCAACCCTGCATAAAGTAGCAGCTGTAGACCAAGGGGATATTCCTTCCTGGCGAGGGCGGTTATATCAAATGTCATGTTACCGCCGCCGTATAGTCCCATTGCCAGGGCTGCCACCAAAATAAATATAGAAGCCGCTGCGGTATACAACAAAAATTTCGTAGCCGCATAACGACGCCTTTGCCCACCCCAAATGCAGACTAGTAGGTAGACGGGAATCAGCTCTACTTCCCACATAATGAAAAATAGCAGCAGGTCTTTGGCAACGAACACCCCTACCTGTGCGGAATACAACACCAGCATCAAGAAATAGAACAGGCGGGGTCGGTGATCAACTTGCCAGGCCGAAAAAATCGAGAGTGTGGTGACAAATCCTGCTAGAAGCACAAGTGGCACAGAAAGTCCATCGACTGATACCGCCCAGTTCAAACCTAACTGAGGCACCCAGGCATAATTCTCCACGAGTTGAAAACTAGCACTGCTGGCATCGTAATGCTTCCAAAAGGCGTAACACATCAAGGCAAAGTCTGTCATACCTACACCCAGTGCATACCACCGCACGCGTTTGCCATCTTTATCAGGCAGCACAGGGATGAGCAGGGAAGCAACGAGTGGCAGTAAGACAATCGCGGTAAGCCAGGGAAATTGATCCGCTATCATATATATGAGAAAAAATACTTATTTGTCAATTATGTCATTCTACTAAAGTTTGTAACGATTTCTTCATAAAGTGTTCTCTTCAGATAACCGCTTTGAGCAAAAAACAATTATGAACAAGCACTTCGTTAGCGCAGCATCAATTTAAAAAGTTGCAGTTTTGAGGTGGATAGTTCAGTACCTGCTTTCAAGGAATTAAAAATTACTGTGGAAATTGCAATGTGAGTAGGTGAACTACTCACTCACGGTACTAATCCAGCCCGTAAAGCACGGACAGCAGCCTGTGTACGGTCAGCAACACAGAGTTTATTGAGAATACCTCGAACATGAGTTTTTACAGTACCGACTGTTAGATAGAGCCTTTTAGCAATTTCTGCATTGTCACACCCAGCAACAATCAACTCTAAAACATCCATCTCCCGGTGAGTTAAAGGATAGCTGACTATACTTTTCTCAACATCTGGGTCAATACCTTCAATCAAGACTCTTTTTCCAGATGCTCCTCTGCTGCCATCGGTGAAATCTTGACGTATTTGCTGTAGTATAAGGTCTGCGATCGCGGGATCGATCCATGAACTACCTGCATAGGTTGTTTGCACAGCCTCCACTAGTTTCTCAGTTTCGATATCCTTCATGCAATAAGAATCTGCACCTGCTGCAAAAGCTGCTAAAACTGCCTGTTCACTATTTTGCATTGTTAAAATTAGCAACTTTGTTGTATAATCTTCATTCTCTGCTTGATATTGCCTAAATGTACGTGTTAGCTCAATACCATCCATATCAGGCAAACCAATGTCAATAGTAGCAACATCAGGCTTGAGGGTTTTCAGAAGCTTGATGCCGTCGGCTGCATTGGCTGCTTCACCAACAATGTTTAAATCTGGTTGGGTTTGCAAGGCAGCCCGTAAGCCGATTCTCGTCAGGTTGTGATCTTCAATCACGAGGATCTTGATTTCACTCATAGTTGCTTAACTTTACTGTTATTTATCTAAAGTACAGATTAAAATAATCTCGTTCTTCTATTCGGGATCTTATACAAAAAGCAATCCACTTGGTATTGTTCTGTGAACTTCATCTACCATTAGACATAAATCACCTTATCTTGTAAGCTTTTTTAAGGCAAGAGTTCCGATATAACAATAAAATTCAATCAACAAATATTTTTATACATTAACCTGAGGATAAATGTCTGATGGTAAACAATTTTTCATTAAAAATCCGCTAGTAAGCAAGAGTCGGTGACTATTAAATAGTTACCCTTGCAATGGCTAGTATGACGTACATACAACGGACTAAACGACCTTAACCTAAGACCCGACACAGATATTGCTTGGATAAGTAGACAAAGACTCACTTAAAAAAAACTAATATTGCTAAACTAATGTATAATATTTTACATTAGCTCAGTATAATTACGTATAATTTCAAATGTTTAATTCAGGAAACTTTAAAGGAAAATGTGAATCCTTAATAATCTCAGCGCTGGTAAAGTAAGCTATTACTAGATTTGCTAGGGATAGCCAAGCACTTCTTTTTTTTATCGTCAATTAAAGGGTTTAAGACCCCTACGTCTACACATAGCATATTTTCAGTTGGGGTTTAAATCCCCATCTGAAAATATCTTTAATTTTGAATTTTGAATTTTGAATTTTGAATTGTTAATCGGCCATGTCTTTAACTAAAAGTGTCAAAAAAGATAAAATTCTCGTTGTCGATGATGTTTTTGATAATCTACTGGTCTTAGAAGCAGTCCTAGAAGATAAGGACTATGAGATTGACTTGGTGGAAGATAGCAAAATTGCTCTGGCTATGGTTGAGCAGTCACCGCCAGATTTAATTCTCTTAGATGTGATGATGCCGGAGATAGATGGCTATGAATTTACTCGACGCATCCGACGGAATCAGGCGTTGCCATTTATCCCGATTCTGCTGCTTACGGCTCACTATGAGTCTAGCGTTGTTGAAGGACTCGATGCTGGTGCAGATGACTTCATTCGTAAACCATTCGATCCAGATGAACTACATGCACGAGTGCGATCGCTCCTGCGCCTCAAGCATAGTATCGACGAACGAGATCAGATGGCTAACCTGCGGGCAGATTTTGTCTCGCGTTTTACTCACGATTTACGCATACCACTGGTAGCCTCGAACCGCGTATTAAAATTATTGCTGGAAGGCAGGTTTTGCGAAGTTTCACCACAATTGCAAGAAATAATTGATACCATGATTGGCAGCAATCAAGACCTGCTGGAAATGGTAAATACCTTGCTAGAAGTTTATCGTCATGAAGCAGGCTGTAAAACCTTAAAAATTTTTCCCTGCAATATTCAAGAATTAGTTAGTGAAGTTTCCCAGGAATTAACTCCCTTAGCTGAAGAAAAAGGATTATCTGTAAACATTGATATAGGTGAAACTGCAAGCACCATTATGGGCGATCGCGTAGAACTGCGGCGGGTATTGACAAATATTGTCGGCAATGCTATTAAATTTACAGACAAAGGTTCTGTAAGTATTTACTGCTATCTTACTTCGGTAGCTGTGATTATTGATATCCAAGATACAGGCCCAGGAATTTCTAAACAAGACCAGGCAATATTATTCGAGCGATTTCGCCAAGGTAAACACCAGCGTTCTGGTAGTGGTTTGGGACTATATCTATCTCGCTGTATTATCGAAGCACATCAAGGCACAATTGATGTGACATCTGAACCAGGGCAGGGTAGTACATTCACTATACGTCTACCTGTAGCTGGGGAAAACTAAAAGTAGGCAGACAAAAAATTATTGGTATGGTGCTACCCTTAGAGGATGTTTGAAAAGTCGTAAAGTATACTAGAAACCCCACTTCCATTCCTCTTGCCAATCCTGAGAGGCTTTGAAACCCCCATTCCCTTACAGGGAGCTCGGGGCCCCCACGGAGGAGCCAGCGGTGTGGGCGGGTTTCCCGACTTGAGGCGACTGGCGTTGGGGATTAGGGTCAGGGGGCTGGGGGGGTTAGGTTTCTGAGGTTTTGATGTTACCAAAAATACTTTTCAAACATCCTCTTACAAAGCCGCTGTAGATACCTACTTTTTATGATAATTAGAATTACTGTGCTATTTATTCAGCAGTAACTTCTTTTTATATAAAACTAGTAATCCAACAAAACCTAATCCTAACAAAGTTGAAGGTTCTGGGACAGAGATGTTTTGTGCTGTCAAGCTGGTTTCATAAGAAATAGTCAGATTCCCGTTAGATGGAAGTGAGTAGCTAGCTTCAATAGGTTGCTCTAGCCCATTTTGAGTAATGGGTATGGAAAAAGTGCCATCTAAGTTTTTTGCTACTACTTGACCAAAATATTCTACTGTAACATTATCGTTAATTGGTTTCCCTTCAGATAATACCCGAACTAGTAAGTTTTCACCTGGAGTAACAGCAAAAGGGTTTTGTAAAGGTAGAATTTCTAATGGCAAATTGAATGGTTTGGCTAAAGCATCAGACCAATCATAAAAAGCCTTGGTGTATTTGAGGTAATGACCGACATTATCATACTTAGGAATTTCCTGTTCTGTGATCCGGAGATATTGATCATTCGATAATCCGGCAAAATAACCATTATCAAAAAAACCTTGGATAGCTGCCACATTTTTATCAGCAGTTAGAGATAAAGCATCTTGTTTTTGATTGAGGTTAAAAGGAAGAATTTGTTTGTTAGTATCATAAACTGTTGCTTGTTTTAATCTAGAGGTTTCATAAGGTTCTGGTCCCTCTTCTGGATGTCCAAACAAAATATTATATTCGCTATTTTTGTAATCCAACCAGACAATATGTGCTGATGCTGGTTGGATAAAGCATGGCAAAATAGCAGCTGCTATGAGCAGCGTTTTAATTTTTGCCAGAAACATTTTAACTCCCCTGATTACTTAGTTGAATTCATTACTAACGTTTTTAGAAAACCACATTTTTTTCTTCTGAGCAATCCCCCCAATAGGGATAAGTTTTTAATATTTAGATTTTATTAAGATTGTGGGATTAGTGGTAATACGACATATTTGTGCGTTCGGCGCTTCTCTGCCAGAGGCTCCGCGAACGCCGTAGCACTTCGCTATCATGGTTTCATGGTTGAGGGATTAGCGCCCGATGCACTTCAGTAAGAGAGGTTTATTGAAAATCTGAGTTTCGGACTTTTTTTGCAAACTGTTATATGACAATAGCTTGAGCGATTTTCGCATGTTCGGAATCTTTACCGAAATGGTTCAAAATACTTTCGTGTTTAATCACTAAATGAGGTTAGTCACATGTCTGAACTTACGGATGAACTTCAATATATTTTGAATTGGTTAGAATCTAGCAATTTTGGGTTTTTTGACTGCTATAATCCAGGTTTAACTCGCTAGCAGATTGACGAAATTACTAAGGATTTACCATTTAGGTTATCCGAAGAAGTATACGAACTTTATCACTGGCGCAATGGAACCGCCGATCTTGGTTATAACAATGGCTATCTCCCACTCTATTTTTTGTTTCCTGAGCAATTAGGAGCCGATGTTATTTATTCTTTTTGTTCTTTACAAGATTCAGTTTATATTTACAAAACTATAGGAGAAGCTACTAATTATAATGATGTATATTGGAACCAAAAATGGTTTCCTATTGCTGCATATGAGAATAAAAGAATGCTTTATGTTGTTGGCGATCTCGATCCATCTCCGGTTTATATTTGGGAGGTTGGTTGCCTTGATCATTCGGTAAGAATATATAAAAATCTCATCAGTATGATATCTGTAATTGCAGAGTGCTGTGAGTTTAATTTGTATTAATTTATACTAAATAAATACGGAGAAGAAGATGACATGATAATCCGAATAGATGAAGAAAAGCTGGAAATTGAAAAAGAGATATATCGAAAATATAATTCTTAATTACAGAGAATCTGAAGCTGGAGAAGAACAAATTGCTTCCTTAGAGAAGCTCTGGCATTTGAATATTAATAAAAAAAAGCTTGAAGAAAAACAATATAGACAATGAAGTACTTATTTTTAGTTTGGGTGCTTATACTATCTTTAGTCGCTCCTAGTGCGGCGATGTCTGACGACAAGCCGCTTTACGTCTACATTCAACCAAGACAGCCCTATACTTTAATATCTGGAGTTGGGACAATCCACCATCCAGTTTCCACTTATAATCCCCAAGCGCAAGAGTTTTTTGATCAGGGATTAAATTTAATTTACGCTTTCAATCATGATGAGGCGGTGCGTTCTTTTCAACACGCTGCCAAACTTGATCCGCATTTGGCGATCGCATATTGGGGTATTGCTCTGGCTCTGGGACCCAATATTAACTTAGAAATAGACCCCAACCGGGAATTAGCAGCTTATCAAGCGATACAGCAAGCTTTGGCACTTTCCACCCACGTATCTACCCAAGAACGAGACTACATTACCGCCTTAGCAAAACGTTACTCCCGATATACCGATGCAAACTTGTATCAACTAGCGCTTTACTACGCAAAAGCAATGGCAACCCTAGTTAAGCGCTATCCAGATGATTTGGATGCGGCGACGCTTTACGCTGAAAGCTTGATGGATCTGCATCCTTGGCAGCACTGGACTAAAGATGGCAAGCCACGGGAAGATACAGAAGAGATTGTAGCTGTTTTAGAATCAGTTCTCAAACGGAACCCAAATCATCCGGGAGCTAATCATTACTATATCCATGCAGTGGAAGCCTCGCCTTCCCCAGAACGGGCTTTTGTGAGTGCCAAACGACTCCAAACCTTAGCGCCAGGGGCGGGACACTTGCTACATATGTCTTCCCATATTTATTTTCGTGTGGGAGATTATCAAGGGGCAATGCAGGCAAACAAGCAGGCGATCGCTCAAGATGATATTTACATCAGCAAATATCAAGTCCAGGGCACTTACCCCATGATGTACTACAACCACAACGTATATTTCCTCATGGTGGCCAGTAGCATGGCAGGAAGATATGAAGATGCTTTGAAATCCGCAGATAAATTAATCGCAAATATTACTGCTATTGACCCATATGTACCAATGCTTGAGGGATTTCTGGGCAGCAAAATGCTGATTCAGACACGCTTTAGTGACTGGGATGCCATCTTAAAAACTCCTGCCCCTGATGCTAAATTGCCCACTACCACAGCACTCTGGCATTTTGCTTGCGGTATGGCAAAAGCAGCCACAGGCAAACTTGAAGATGCAGCAAGTGAAAGCCGGGCATTACTGGCTGCCAAACAGGTAATTCCCACCGAAGCAACCATTGGATTCAGTATTGCCAGTCACATTTTAGACATTGCTTCAAAAGTTCTAGACGCCAAAATTGCTAGAGAAAAGCATGATTATGAATCTGCCATCAAATTACTAGAAAAAGCAGTAGTAGCAGAAGATGCCTTCGATTACATAGAACCACCAGACTGGTACTTTCCGACGCGGGAATCTTTGGGCGGTGTGCTTTTGGCTAAGGGTGACTATGCACAGGCCGAGAAAGTCTTTGGTGCTGATTTAAAAAAGTATCCCCATAATGGGCGTTCTCTATTTGGTTTACAGGCAAGTTTGCAGGCACTGGGCAAAGATCAGGCTGCTCAACTTGTCAAAGCCGAATTGGAAACAACTTGGAAAGGTGATGATACGCAACTTGACATAGCCAAAATTTAATAAAAAAATTCAAAATCATCTTACCCCTACTAGACAAGCAAGCTACCCGCAGCGGCCTTGGCGTTGGCAAAAACCGCCCTTCCCTACAGGACGCGATGGGAACGGGTAACGCTTGTGAGGCTGCGCGAACAATTTTGAATTGTTATTTGTTGCTTGACTTTGACTTTCATATTAAAATTTTGGAGTAATGCTTCATGGTTAATCTAGTCAAACGTTCAATTCCGATATTAAAGATGCGCCCCTATATGCCTGATTTCCTATATCACCCTACAGAATTTATCTTCTTGCATTTCCAACCCTTTTTTGCGGTGGGCTGTACTTAGGGTAGGTGGAGGCGGACGATCTCGCTTAGGTGCGATCGTATCACTGGTTAACTATCTACTGGATGCAGAGAGTTGGCTCCTATGTCATCCTAAGATTAGGAGAGTTAATTCAGTGATGTCTTTGATTTTAGTATTGAAAGGCTTTTTCCTTTTAGTATTTACAGACTTCTCAGAGAAATTAAAATCTCTACACAGTGATGATTTTGGAGAGAATCGATGTCAATTTATGTAGGTAACCTCTCTTATGACGTTACACAAGAGGATTTAAGTGGTATTTTTGCAGAATATGGTACTGTAAAGCGAGTTCAAGTACCTACTGACCGTGAAACAGGTCGTCCGCGAGGCTTTGCTTTTGTGGAAATGGGAACTGAAGCTGAAGAAACAGCTGCCATTGAAGCTCTCGATGGTGCAGAGTGGATGGGTCGTGACCTGAAAGTGAATAAGGCTAAACCCAAGGAAGATAGAGGTGATAGAGGTTCGTTTGGTGGTAACCGAGGAGGATACGGTGGCGGCGGCGGCGGACGCTCCCGCTACTAACGTTGGAAACAAAAAAAATTTACCTAGAGTCTTAAGGTCAGACAAGGAGTCTGTCTTTTTTTTGCACTCTTACCGCCTGCATAGCCTTTGATGAAGTCAACTTAGTAGGAGAAATAATGACCCAAGTAATTGTAGGTGACAATGAACACATTGAGTCAGCCTTACGACGATTTAAGCGAGAAGTTTCCAAGGCTGGAATTTTTCCAGACATGAGAAAGCATCGTCATTTTGAAACGCCCCTGGAAAAACGCAAGCGCAAAGAAGTTGCCAAGCACAGGCAGAGTAAGAGAAGTTTTCGTAATTAAGGACTGACATAGATATAAACCAATGCCCTCATAGATTTTATGAGGGTTTTCTTTATGGGAATCAGTACGAGTAATCAAAAAGTTAGAATGGTATTTTCTCAAGAAACGCTAAAATCAAGTCAGCCTTTGTATTGTAGCGGTTGTGTCCCACATCACTCAGAGTGCGGTTCACTGCATAAATCCTGATTGTCAACGTCCTTATCCTCAGCCTTGGGGAAACAAATTTTGCAACAGCTGTGGCGCACCGCTAGAGTTGTTAGACCGCTATGTTCCACTTCAGCCGTTGGGGTCGGGAGGATTTGCTCAAATTTACACGGTTTGGGATGAAAAAACTCAAACAGAGAAAGTGCTGAAGGTGTTGGTAGAAGATTCACCAAAGGCACTGGAGTTATTTACCCAAGAGGCGGCAGTTTTATCTAGCTTGCAGCATCCGGGTGTCCCCAGAGTTGATGCCGATGGGTATTTTCACGTAAAACTGTTCAATCCCAAACCGCACCAACTGCCTTGTCTAGTAATGGAAAAAATCAATGGGCGGACTTTAGAGGAGGTATTAAAAAAGTTTCCCCAAGGGTGTCCAGAGGATTTGGTTTTAAACTGGTTCGCCCAAGCTGTACAGATTTTACAGGAATTACATAAACGTCAGATTATTCACCGCGATATCAAACCTTCTAATTTAATGTTGGGAACCTCTTCGCCATCTTTAACCCCGGTTCAAGGGCAAACAGAGGGCGATCGCGTGGTACTAATTGATTTTGGAGGGGCAAAACAATTTAGCGCTTCTAAGCTACGTTCTCAGTCTAGTTCCACCCGATTATTTTCTTCTGGCTACAGTCCACCAGAACAAGTGACTGGAGGTATTGTCGGGCCAAGTGCCGATTTTTATGCCCTTGGTCGAACGATGATTGAACTACTAACAGGCAAATACCCGCCAGAGTTGGAAGATCAGCAAACTGGGAAATTGCGCTGGCGAACTGCGGTAAATATCAACCCGCAACTAGCTTCTTTGCTGGATGAGATGGTGCAAGAGGATGTGCAATCGCGTCCGACAAATGCAGCTATGATTCAAAAACGTTTGGCGAAGATTTCTCAACCATTACTGCCGCCAGGGTTGTTTTCCCAACTGCGGAACAATATTAAGCAAGCTTCCCAGAGATTTACACTGCTAACACAAGCTATTGAACAAGCTTTAACTAACTTTAGCCAAGCTGTAGGCAAAACCGTTATTTTCATTGCTAAGGCGATCATTAAAATTTTCCAAGCTTGTTTGGCGACGATTTGGGCCATGATCCTGAGTAGTATCGGCGCTTGTTTTGGGGCGATCGCTGGTTTTATTTTGGCCTATCGCACAAGCTTGGGGCGTCGGGTTGTGGAATTTATTTGGAGTCAGCTAAACGAATTAGTGCCAAATACTCAACCCGTCTTCGGGGCAGATATTTTAGTGTTCGTCGCAGCAGGCTGGGGAACCGCTTGGGGATTGACAGTATCCGGGTGTTTTGGTCAACGGCGGCGCTTTTTAGTGGCGTCGCTGATGGGGATGATTAGCTATGGCTTCGGCTGGTTGATTTTGCAATTAATCACACCAAAAGAGAGCGGCGAGGGCTTAGTGGCAGTGATTTTAGTAGCAGTTTGCCTACTCACCTTGAGCTTAGGTCTTCGCAGCCATCACATAGTGTACGCTGTGTTCGCTGCCTTTGGTAGTGCGATCGCATATGCAGTTTTAATTATTTTGAAGTTAGCACCTCCTATCTTGCAATTTTCTAGTCAACCAGGTTGGTCGGAGTTATACAAGCCTCTGATTTTTTTTGGTTTTGTAGGCTTTTTTATCAGCTTCTGGTTAGGAGTTAGTTACTACTTAATTGTCCCTGGATTGCGCCTTTTGGGGTGGCGTTAAAATAATTCCTAATTCGTAATTAATCAAGTGCCCAAAAACAAGATCCCCCTAGTCGTTTTTATCGAGCTAGGGGGATCACATAAGTGGTAGTCTATAAGAGGTTCGGTATAGTTGCTTACGATTCGATTCTATAGCTTATATTTCGGTTTGAGTAGTCTTACCATTAGAATTTATACTATTTTTACAGCTTCTTAATCAATGCTTCATCCCTGTTGTTCTTTAGGGAAGCATATTATTAAGTATGACAGTACGCAATGTGCGTACTGTCATTTTTGTAAATATCTGTAAAATATGAAACTTAAGATTGTTGCTACCGTCGCCCTGTTAGCTTGTTTTGGGTTTGCAGAGCAGGCCCTTGCATCAAATCAGTTAGACTTGGATCAGTTGAAGGCAACAAGTGCCTGTCCCCGGTGTAATTTGAGTGGTGCTGACCTAACTCTACTGAATTTAACTGGAGCAAATTTGCGAGGGGCTGACTTGAGCAGCGCTACATTATCTCAAGCTAATCTCACGAATGCCGATCTCACCGGTGCAAATTTAGAAGGTGCGGTTCTGAATTCGGCGATTCTCAGTGGTGCTTCCTTAACAGGTGCAAATTTGAAATCAGCATCTCTGGAAAATGCCGATCTATCTTTTGCTGGTTTCATCAGCGCCAATTTGGAAGCAGCAAACTTAAAAAATGCCAAATTGCAATTTACCAATTTTAGGGGGGCTAACTTCCGACTAACAACTCTGTCCAATGGTGTAGTCACCTCCGACAAGCCTTACGGCTGGTCGTTAGAGCGTCAAAATCCCAGAGAATGTAACGAGTTCAAACCCGAAAATACTCGAGGCACAACCTGCTATTCAAAATAACCAGTTTTGAATTGGGGCACTTGTGCTGAGCGACTTGTGCCGAGGTAAGCCGAGGTAAGCCGTTGGCGCAGCCTCTCGTAGAGAAGCATTGGGCATTAGTTATTCTTCCCCTGCTCCCCCTGCTCCCCCTGCTCCCCCTGCTCCCCCTGCTCCCCTGCCTCTGGCTTGACCTATCATTGTATGGCAAAGAGCATTTTGTTTGTTAACATTTCTTTATCATGGGAAAAAAGCCTATAGATTAATTAAATCGATGCTTACCCGTATTAAAGACTTAGCAGCAAAACTAGCGCCCCGCTTAATTGAAATTCGCCGCCACATCCACTCTCACCCAGAACTCAGCGGTCAGGAGTACCAAACAGCAGCCTATGTAGCTGGTGTTTTGTCTTCCAGTGGTCTGCATGTACAAGAGGGAGTTGGCAAAACGGGCGTCATTGGAGAATTGCAAGGCACTAGCCAAAATGACCGTTTATTGGCAATTCGTACCGATATGGATGCCTTGCCAATTCAAGAGGGCACCAATTTGGAATACGCCTCTGGCGCAGAGGGTATTATGCACGCTTGTGGTCATGATGTCCACACCACAGTTGGATTAGGAACAGCGATGGTGCTGTCTCAAGTGGCAGAGGAGTTGGGTGGTAAAGTGCGGTTTTTATTTCAGCCAGCCGAAGAAATTGCTCAAGGGGCAAACTGGATGATGAAAGATGGGGCGATGGAAAACGTCTCGGCTGTATTAGGGGTTCATGTTTTCCCTTCTATACCCGCAGGATCTATTGGTGTGCGTTACGGAGCATTGACAGCCGCCTCTGATAATTTAGAGATTCTGATTATGGGAGAATCTGGGCACGGGGCGCGTCCCCATGAGGCGATTGATGCGATTTGGATTGCTTGCCAAGTGATTACTGCACTGCAACAAGCTATCAGCCGGACACAAAATGCCTTGCGTCCTGTAGTATTGAGCATAGGGAAGATTAATGGTGGCAAAGCGCCGAATGTAATTGCGGATAAAGTGCAGTTATTAGGAACCGTGCGATCGCTCCATCCTGAAACCCGTGCCGATCTCCCGAACTGGATTGAAAACATTGTATCTAATATCTGCCATACTTACGGGGCAAAGTATGAAGTCAATTATCACCAGGGTGTACCCAGCGTCCAAAATGATTACATCCTGACGCAATTGTTGCAATCAGCCGCAGAAGAAGCTTGGAGTAGCGATCGCGTCCAAGTTTTACTCGAACCCTCCCTTGGATCTGAAGATTTTTCTATGTATTTGGAACACGCCCCTGGTTCGATGTTTCGCTTAGGTGTAGGCTACAAAGAAAGAATCATTAACCACCCATTACACCATCCCCAATTTGAAGTTGATGAATCTGCCATTATTACGGGGGTTGTAACTATGGCTTATACGGCTTATAAATACTGTCAGCAAAATTTTTAAACAAAAACTCCCAGCAGATCAGCGCTGGGAGTTTTTGTTTAACTAACCTTTTTTAGCGGATATAGAAACCTCGAAAGCATCCTACACATTCGCTTCATTAACAACACCTAGCTTTTGTTGAATTCGGGTCTTAGCAGCTTTGAATTCAGTAGCCAGTTGCTCGCTTTGCTCAGTGCTCAAGTTGTTGCGAATGGCAGCAAACATTGTGCTTTATTCTTGACGAATATGATCGCCAACAGCTTCCATAAGCTGTCTAACTTGCTCTTTAAATTCAGATGAAGAAGGGCTGATAGCCTTAATTTGATCTAACACCCGCTTCATCTGAGCTTGTTCGTCATACAATTCCTGAGTGTCGTTTTCACCGTAGAAAGGACGTACTTTTGGATATACTACTTCCTCTTCAGCTTCAGGTGAGCAGTTAGATCCCTATAAATTTAACCGAAGTACTCTTGAATCTTCTGTGGATTGTCGCTTTGTAGGAGTTCGGTAAATAGGGTATTTACCTTGTCATTTGGTAGGAGTTAGCGTAATTTAAAGTTAAAAAACTTTGATTCTCTGGCGTTAATTAATTTAGAATGATGTTTTAATTTTTGCCATAGCTATTAAAGTTTATATAGCATTTAGCAAAATATTTTTAACTGTCATACCTAAGTTGATGGTGCTAAAACTAGTATTATTTTTACTGGCTCTTATCCATCATTTCCTTTGCTAAAGTATGATAACCATTGTTATTTAAAAATCCCAAATGTGACTTTTTGACCTGATAGCTAATGGCTTCACCAGTTGTCACCAGCCTAGCGAAGTGTTCGCAATTCCATCCGAGAATACCATAGTGCCAGTCTTTAAAGAGTTGATAAGCAATGAGGCATCTATCGAGAACTTCTTTCCTATCCAATAATTTTACTGATTTTGCTACATGAGCCTTTTTGGGAATAGGGAACACAGCAAACCCATTTCCGCCAAAGTTAAAAGCGTGAGTATCAGAGATAGTTACGTGATAGTGTAATGCCGGATCGTTACGATGCTCTCTATGATGAATAAGTAATCCGGCATTGGAACTACTATAGTCAACATGAGCATAGAATTCACTGATAATCTTGTCCATCAGTGGAGAACTAACTACATTGATAGGAGGAAAATTAATATTATCAGGTTTAATGTTTTGAGCGCTGATTAGTGATAACCATTCTTTTACTGACTGAGGCCGTTCCTCTGGTTTGATATTCATTCCTTTGAGAATTATCTGGTTCACTTTGTCGCTGATACTAGAATTAATCTTTTTTGGTTCTTCCAATGGCGTACCAATAGCTCTTAGTGGCGCAAGTGTTGGTATTTCCCCAGTTAGCACAGAATATAGTGTTGCTGCTAAAGCATAAATGTCAGTGTAAGCACCCCGTTTTGCTCTTTTGTCATATTGTTCAATTGGTGCAAAACCATCAGATAAAACTTGTGTATGAGTTTGAGTTATATTCGGGGTAAATTCCCTGGCAATACCAAAATCAATTAACACGGCCTCAGAGTTACCAGAACGCAACATGATATTTTGCGGTTTCAGATCCCGATGCAACAAGCCGTTATTGTGAACTACAATCAGCGCTTCACCAATCTCCTGAATGTAGCGTAATGCTTCCGCTTCCGACAAAACGCCTTGGTTCTCAATTCGACTGGCTAAATCTTCCCCAGCAATGTATTCCATCACCATGCACCATAGGGGATTCTCATAGATTACTTCATCAATTTTCACAATATGAGGATGACTACATTTAGCTAGTTTTATCGCCTCATTCAAAAAATCTTGCTGAAACTTAGTAAAATCGGGGCGACGTTGCACCTTATCATTCAACGTTTTAATCACAAAATAACGCCCCAGATCATCTCTGGCGAGATACGTAATACCAAAGCCACCTTTACCTAATTCTTTTTCAATTGTGTATTTACCACTCTGCAATTGTTGTCCTAATACCCAAGCCATTATTCCAAAGTCCAAGACGCTGGTCTTAACTATGGCACAGGTCAGACTAATTTACGGAAGAAAACATATCTTAAAACTTTTTAGGACTTACGCAAAATATCTCTCAAACTCTGATTTCTCTGTGTCCTCTGCGCCTCTGTGGTTCGTTATTCCGTAGACTTGTACGTAAGTCCTAGTTTTAATCATGCATTTACCCACTCTTCAACTACCCCAGTTAGACTTTCTAACAAGATCAGGTAAATAATTCAACGCCAATCACAAATTCAGCCTGCCTAACTTTCTGTCTGATGCAGCCTTGACAAACCTCACCGCAATTGTGACGATTACGCTAGAATTGTTAAAGGTTCTTCACAGAGTTTTGCTAATCATACCTAATTCTGTTAAAAAATCCTAGCATTCAAATGTAAATCTCAAAACCCTCTCTAGAGTTCACCAAAAGTTTCTATGACGCTCCCAATTCGCAACGTCGCCATTATCGCCCACGTTGACCACGGTAAAACCACCCTGGTTGACGCACTCCTCAAACAATCCGGCATTTTCCGCGAAGGCGAAGACGTTCCGGATTGCGTTATGGACTCCAACGCCCTAGAACGGGAACGGGGTATTACTATCCTGTCCAAAAATACGGCGGTTCGCTACAAAGAAACACTAATTAATATTGTTGATACTCCTGGACACGCTGACTTTGGTGGCGAAGTTGAACGAGTACTCGGCATGGTTGACGGATGTCTTCTGATTGTCGATGCCAACGAAGGCCCCATGCCCCAAACACGCTTTGTCCTGAAAAAAGCTTTAGAAAAAGGGTTGCGCCCCATCGTTGTGATCAACAAAATCGACCGTGGTCAAGCTGACCCCCACGTTGCTGTCGATAAAGTATTGGATCTGTTCTTGGAATTAGGGGCAGATGAAGACCAGTGTGATTTTACCTATCTGTTTGCCTCCGGTATGGCAGGTTTTGCCAAAGAAAGCTTGGAAGCAGAATCGGTAGATATGCAACCTCTTTTTAACGCAATTTTGCAACACGTTCCCTCACCAGTGGGCGACAGCAATAAGCCTCTGCAATTGCAAGTCACAACCCTAGATTATTCTGAATATCTGGGACGGATTGTTATTGGCAGAATTCACAACGGTACTATCCGCTCAGGACAACAAGCAGCTTTAGTTACAGAAGATGGCACCATTGTCAAGGGTAAAATTAGCAAACTGATGGGCTTTGAAGGGCTGAAGCGCGTAGACCTGGAAGAAGCAACCGCAGGTTATATTGTCGCGGTGGCTGGTTTCGCTGATGCTTATATTGGGGAAACGATTACTGACCCCAATGAACCGCAAGCTTTACCACTAATTAAAGTGGATGAACCAACCTTGCAAATGACCTTCTGTGTGAATGATTCGCCCTTTGCTGGTCAAGAAGGCAAGTTGGTAACTTCACGACAAGTGCGCGATCGCCTATTCCGCGAACTCGAAACCAACGTGGCTTTGCGTGTCGAAGAAACGGATTCTCCCGATAAATTCCTCGTTTCCGGTCGGGGAGAACTCCACTTGGGTATCTTAATTGAAACCATGCGCCGGGAAGGGTTCGAGTTTCAGGTATCTCAACCACAGGTTATTTACCGCGAAGTCAACGGACAACCTTGCGAACCTTATGAACTCTTGGTATTAGACATTCCTATTGATGCTGTGGGTAGCTGTATTGAACGCCTCGGACAACGCAAAGGCGAAATGCAAGATATGCAACCAGGTAGTGGCGATCGCACCCAACTAGAGTTTGTCATTCCCGCCCGTGGATTGATTGGTTTCCGGGGTGAATTCATGCGGATGACTCGTGGCGAAGGTATCATGAACCACAGCTTCTTAGACTACCGTCAACTCAGTGGCGACATTGAAGCCCGTAACAAAGGTGTTTTAATCTCATTTGAAGAGGGTGTTTCTACCTTCTACGCCATGAGAAACGCCGAAGATAGGGGAGCATTCTTTATTATTCCTGGCACAAGGGTTTACAGAGGCATGATTGTGGGAGAACACAATCGTCCCCAAGATTTGGAACTAAATATCTGTAAGACCAAGCAGTTAACCAATCACCGCGCCGCTGGTAGTGATGAATTAGTGCAACTGCAAGCACCGATAGACATGAGCCTAGAGCGTGCTTTGGAATACATTGGCCCCGATGAATTGGTGGAAGTTACACCACAATCAATTCGTCTGCGGAAAATGTCGAAGAAGTTGGCGAAACGCTAAGTTTAGTTACTTGATTAATTTAAAAAGCCCGCTAATGTGGGCTTTTTACTTTGTTGTATTAAAAAGATGAGTATCCTGATAGTCAAGTGGGTAACATAGCACTAAATAACTTGTTGTGTTCACAGCCTAATGTCTATGTCGTGGAATTCTACAGTTTTTAGTGTCTGTGCTTCAGGCAATTCTTGGTTTTGGGCTGCTTGGAGTAATATTGATGATGCGTATAATTTTCTAGAGAAGCCTAAAAAGCGATTGGAGATGGATTGCTTATTCTTTGCTGAAGCTCCTTCTAAAGAAGATGCAATTAAAACAGCCCGTAAGCTATTAGGTACTGAAATTAAACAAATAGGCAATGGATGGGCAGCAGAAGTTTGCAAAGAGATTGACAAAAAACCTCACATTGATACTGATGAACCTAAAGTAGTCACTAATGAGCTTCAGGAATGTCTAGAGCGGCTTCACTCATTGACTGGATTGAGTGATGTGAAGTCTACTGTTCAGGAGTTGGTAAATATTGCAAAAGTAGCCCAGATGCAAGCTCAAGCAGGTATAAAAGCTCCTTTAATTACCAGACACCTTGTATTCACGGGAAATCCCGGAACAGGCAAAACTACAGTAGCTAGGATTCTAGGTGAAATATACAAAAATCTTGGTGTTCTATCAAAAGGACATTTTCTTGAGGTAGACCGGACTGATTTAGTTGCAGAATACTTAGGACAAACAGCGCCCAAAACAGCAAAAGTAGTTGAATCTTCTCTAGGTGGTGTACTTTTTATTGATGAAGCCTACTCTCTTGTTCCAGATGGACATGGCGATATGTTTGGACAAGAGGCAATTAATACTCTCTTAAAAATGATGGAAGATCACAGAGAGGATCTGGTGGTTATCGTTGCAGGATATAAGGGGGAAATGTCTCGATTTATTGAATCTAATCCTGGACTAAAGTCCAGATTTGCGAGGTCAATTAATTTTGAAGACTATTCTCCGCCTGAGTTAGCCGAGATTTTTAAAGTCAGGTGTGAACAGCACGGCTATCTGTTGTCAAAGAAAACTCTGGAAGCAGTGCGTCATTTAGTCAATCAATTTGAACGTCAAATTGGAGAACTTGGAAATGGTAGATTTGTGAGAAATATCTTTGATCGTTGTGTGGCTATTCAATGTAACCGTTTAGCAGCATTAGGCAAACCATCAAAGGAAGATCTGAAAACTTTCTTACCTGCTGACGTTCCTACTCATGAGCAACTAGCGCAGTATCTTCTTTGAGAGTGTCGGTGTAGCCTATATTAAGTTATTAATTTATACGATATGTCAGCCCATTAATTCCATAGATCCTCAAGTTATTGGTAAAGACAGATCGCTAGCCAGTAGAGATTCTTGCACAAAGCGATCGCCCTTACCCTACATTTAGTCAAATCCTTGAGTCAAAATGAAGAGGACTGAAAAAGGATTATTCTCATGACTATTCGTGAAACTGCGATCGCAAAATGGCAGCAACTTTCCGAACCACTCCTGCAAGAAGTGACCGATTTCATTGATTTTGTTATCCACAAACATCAAGTTAAAATTGCTGACAGTCAGCTTGATGAAACGCTTGTGGGGAAATGGTCACAATGGTTTGAGGCTGTGGATTCCCTAAACGTATTTCTATCTGAACCAGTCAACAACTATCAGCAACTCCTACTCAACAAGTATCGGCAACAAGGGCTAGAGCTATAATCCTTTGTGATGCAGGAGTTCTGCTTTGTCTGGTAGATCGAAGCAATAAGTAACCAAATCACGATTTAGATGAGGTTTAGCAACGCCAGTATGTGCGTTTGAATGAACTGCGCGTAAGCATAGCTCGTTGTAGACATCGCTAGCCAGCAGGCATTCTTACAGAAAGCGATCGCCAATTAGCAGTAGAGATTTACAGTGCGATCGCCCCCTGAACCCAGCACGCTTCAAATTGCTTGACGCTTCATAAATACTACTATTATGGCTTTGCTTTTTTGGCAAACCCCTGAGACACTGTGAATTTCAGGTGGTGTTGGGTTAAAAAAGAAACATGAAAATCATCAAACCGATCACCAATTGGTTAGAAACTCGCGCTTGTGCCCCTGCATACGGCGGTTGGATACTAGCAGCAACGGCTATTTGTTTTTTTGGAGCAGGTATCAATACGATGGCTGGTTGGCTGTACGCCATTAGCGGCATCAGTTTTGCCCTTTTGGGTGTAGCAGCCATCTTACCGCCGCGATCGCTCACAGGTCTATCCATCTCCCGCCGTCCTATCCAACCTGTGTCAGCCGGCGATGATCTGACGGTGGAATTAGAAATCCGCAATCAGACACAGCAGCCTGTAAGCTTGTTGCAAGTCGAAGATATGTTGCCCTTCGTCTTAGGGAAACCAGTACAAAAAGCAATAGAAACAATTCCTAGCCAAGGCAGTTACCGTTGGGTATATTACCACCCTACCCAGCGCCGGGGCGTTTATCGTTGGCACACAGTCGAACTGGGTTCTGGTGCGCCTTTAGGATTGTTTTGGTGTCGCCGTCAGCGTGATTGTGCTGCAATGGCGATCGTCTATCCGACAGTATTACCCTTGGCCACTTGCCCCTTAGTAGATGAAATGGGGCAAGAAGAGAGCAAAAGGGGCGATCCTCGTGGTAGACCTTTGCAGACAGCGACAACGGGGCTGGTGCGATCGCTCCGTCCCTACCGCATTGGAGATCCCACCCGTCTGATTCACTGGCGGACTAGCGCCCGCTATGGGGAATTAAGGGTGCGGGAGTTAGAAATGGTGACAGGTGGACAAGAGATAGTTATTGCCCTTGACAGTGCTAGCAATTGGGAAGAAGAAAACTTTGAACAAGCAGTAATTGCCGCAGCTTCGCTGTATTTTTACGCACAGAAACAGCAATTACAGGTGCAACTATGGACAGCATCAACAACTTTAATCAAAGGCGAGCGTTTTGTTTTAGAAACCTTAGCAGCAACCACAGCCGTAGAAGATGCCAGTTCAGTAGTTCCGAAAAGCTACCCTTTGATTTGGCTGACTCAAAACCCCCTGAGCCTTGCTACTCTTCCTCAAGGCAGTCGCTGGGTTTTGTGGCCAAATATTTCTTCACCAGCAGAACAAGAGGTAATCAATTGGGAACACCCTGGTATAGTTTTACAAAGCAATCGCGCTCTGCAACCCCAACTCCAAAAAACATTAGGTTTATAAATCAATTCAAATTTTATAATTCCCAAAAACTGCTGACAAGTTAAGCTTCTGCGATTTCTGAGATTTTGTCTGATCCCAGCACACCGGACATATCAGCCTTTGAGCAAAGGTAAAACAATTTGAGCAGGTAAGGTTGGGGAAACACACCCAGTAATCCCCTAGTGAGGCTGAGGTACAATGCAAAGAAATATTTAAATTATGAGTCGCCGATCCACATGATCTCATCAGAAGCTAACACAAAATCCAGCGATAAAAGCCTAGAGGCAATGCGGCATTTTTCCGAACAATACGCCAAGCGGACTGGAACATACTTCTGTTCTGAACCTTCTGTCACCGCAGTTGTGATTGAAGGACTAGCCAAACATAAAGACGAACTAGGTGCGCCTTTATGTCCCTGTCGCCATTACGAAGATAAAGAGGCTGAGGTTCACGCCACATATTGGAACTGTCCCTGTGTGCCAATGAGAGAACGCAAAGAGTGCCATTGCATGTTGTTCCTCACCACTGACAACGAGTTTGCTGGAGAAAAACAAGAAATCTCTCTCGAAACAATCAAAGAAGTACGAGACAGCATGGGATGAGCGAAACCATCCCCCAAGAGTTTTGGCAAGGTGTAGAACAGTTCAATTCTGGTCAGTTCTACGCCTGTCATGACACTTTAGAGGCTTTGTGGATTGAAGCAGGCGAACCGGAAAAGACCTTTTATCAAGGCATTCTCCAAATTGCTGTGGCACTGTATCATTTGGAGAATCGTAACTGGCGAGGTGCAGTTATTCTACTCGGAGAAGGTAGCAATCGCTTGCGGCGTTACCCATCTACTTACGGCGGTGTTGACGTAGATGAACTATTGAGTCAGAGCGCAGTGTTGTTGACGACATTACAACAAATAGGGCAAGACTTGATTACGGCTGGTGATTTGGGTGAAAATGAAGCCTTATCTTTACCTAGAATTGTGCTAGTTAGCGATTAGTAAAGTTTAAGCAAGTGAAGCCAGACAAGGAAGATTGGGGAGAAAAATTGCTTCCTTGTCTTCCTTTTGTTCTTTGTCCCCCTTATCCCCTTTGTGCTTTTTATCATTTAAATATTACTGAATTGGTGTTCTATAACGGTTTGCAATCGAGTGAAGTACAGATCCTCGTAGGGGCATAACATGTTGTGCCCCTACCCGTGTACCTCATTCAAGTGAAAATCGCCATCATAATAACGGGTAAAAGGTGATTTCTTTCCTAGACCTAGAAACGACATTTTATCAAGGTTTTGGCTAAAGTTGACACCAATGAGGTCTTGGGTGTGGCGAAAAAAGTTAACACCGTTATATTAAGCTGTAGTGGATTTCATCTAAAATTTCCTGAAACCTTGAGGTTAGGGCTAGCGTCACTATTTCAGCTAGTAGTTATCGGAAATCACTCCAGATTGTATATTTCATATCTGGATAAAGTAGTTGAGATAATTAGAATGCAAGCTGAAATCGTGAATCCCAAATTGCTATGATGCCCTGCTACCAATTACCCATATCACAGATGCGTCGCTTTGGATTAGCTTTAATGCTGCCAGTTGCACTCTTGGGCGCTTTTGTCTTCCCTACCCAACTGCAAACCGCTACTGCACAAACATCTAGAGAAAATCGTCCCCTGACTATCCGCGCTGATGTGCAAGAATATGACGCTAAAAATCAAGTAATCACCGCTCGCGGTAATGTGCAAATGTTGTATCCTGCTCGCCAGATTCAGGCGACATCTGCCCAAGCACAGTACTTTAGTAAAGAGCGCCGAATTGATTTCAGTGGCAACGTCTATATTTTGCAACAGGGCGGTAACAGTATCCGGGCGGAGAAGGTAACCTATTTAATTGACGAAGGGCGATTTGTTGCCTTACCTCAATCCAACCGTCAGGTAGAGTCGATCTACATGGTGCAGGAATCAGATAATGATGGACAAACTGCGAAACCTGCCCCACAGACACCAGTATTCAAGCGTTCTAATTAGTATCTACCATTCAGAAAGGGCGCGAACAATGAAAATTGTTTTAGAGAATATTCACAAATCTTACGGCAAGCGAGTAATTGTCAATCGTGTCAATCTTTCTGTTGCTCAGGGCGAAGTCGTAGGTTTACTAGGCCCCAATGGAGCTGGTAAAACGACGACCTTTTACATTGCCACAGGTTTAGAAAAACCCAATCTAGGAAAAGTCTGGCTAGGTAATCTGGATGTTACGGGAATGCCAATGCATCAAAGGGCACGACTGGGTATTGGTTATCTAGCACAAGAAGCAAGTGTGTTTCGCCAGCTCTCGGTAGAGGATAATATTCTGTTAGTGCTAGAGCAAACTAATGTGCCACGATGGGAGTGGTCAAGACGACTCACAACTTTACTGCGAGAGTTTCGGTTGGAAAAATTAGCTAATAGTAAAGGAATTCAACTTTCTGGTGGTGAGCGACGGCGGACGGAATTAGCAAGATCTTTAGCTGCTGGACAAGAAGGGCCAAAATTTTTACTTTTGGATGAACCATTTGCTGGAGTTGATCCTATAGCAGTCTCAGAAATTCAGCAAATTGTCGCACAACTGCGCGATCGCGGCATGGGAATCTTAATTACAGATCATAATGTCCGCGAAACCCTGGCTATCACTGATCGTGCTTACATTATGCGCGAGGGACAAATTCTCGCTTTTGGTGCTGCTGACGAACTCTACAGCAACCCCCTCGTGCGGCAATATTATTTAGGGGATAATTTTCAAGTCTAAATTAACAATTATTTAGTTAATAATTTCAAAGGCTATTTTATTGTTTATTTTTAAGCATAAATTTCTTAATTAATTTCATTTTGCTTTCTCAGCTATTGAGAATTTAATTTTGATATTAAACATATGCTTTGCCAGGGTTGCCAATTTTTAACTTTTAAGAGGATGTTTATCAAGTCTAATTTATTACTCACATGGGCAACTAGAAGTCGCGGCTATACAGACAAAACCCGCCTCAGCAGGTTAGCAAACCCTTGATTTTGTATGAGTCCACGTTCGCGTAGCATTCCGCAGAAAAGGTAGACTTTGCTTGTGTAGTAGCAAATTATATTCGCTTAATACTTTTAAAACATCCTTTAAAGTTGCTTATGATATCAAAGAAGCTCACATCTTTCTACAGTCTCCATTCGCTGCTGCCTTTTACGATCATGGATCGCTACCTTGCCAGCGAATTGTTAGCGCCGTTTTTCTTTGGTGTCGGAGCTTTTTCATCACTTGGTGTCACTATTGATGCTGTATTTGATCTCATCAGAAAAATCGTAGAATCTGGGCTACCTATAGACATTGCGATTCAAGTTTTTTTGTTAAAATTTCCCAATTTTATCGTTTTAGCCTTCCCCATGTCTACGCTGCTGGCTACTTTGATGACCTACAGTCGTCTTTCTAGCGAGAGCGAATTAATTGCCCTGCGTGGTTGTGGTGTCAGCGTCTATCGCATGGTGCTAACTGCTGTGATGTTGAGTCTTGTGGTTACAGGAATGACATTTGTGTTTAACGAACAAATTGCACCAGCAGCAAATTACCAAGCGGCAATGACTCTGGATAAAGCCCTGAAATCAGACAAGCCAATTTTGAAACAGCAAAATATTTTCTATCCTGAATACCAGGATGCTGCCCAGCCGGATGGCTCTAAGAATAGGATATTGATCCGCTTGTTTTACGCCGACCAATTTGATGGTAAGCGGATGAAAGGTTTGACGATTATAGACCGCTCAACAAAAGGTCTGAATCAAATTGTGGTATCAGAATCTGCCCAGTGGAATGCTTCTCAAAATGTCTGGGATTTTTACAACGGCACGATCTATTTTGTCGCTGCTGATCGCTCTTATCGCAACATTGTCAGATTTGAACATCAACAACTGCAACTACCGCGCACGCCATTAAGTCTGGCAGAAAAAAGCCGCGATTATGGTGAGATGAATATTGCTGAAGCACTAGATCAACTACAAGTGGAACTTCTCGGTGGCGATCGCCAAAAAATTCGTAAACTCGAAGTGCGGATTCAACAAAAAATCTCTTTACCTTTTGTATGTGTAGTTTTTGGCTTGGTAGGTGCAGCTATGGGAAGCATACCTCAGCGAACTGGAAGAGGCACCAGCTTTGGGATTAGCGTTGTAGTTATATTTTCGTACTACTTAATTTTCTTTATTGGTGGTGCGATCGCGCAAGCAGGTGTCCTCTCTCCCTTTATGGGGGCTTGGTTGCCCAACTTTCTTTTTTTGGGAATAGGTCTATTCTTATTGATCCGAGTTGCCAAACGGTAAATTGAGGAAGTGGAAGCAGGAAGCAGGGGAGGTAGGGGAGGTAGGGGAAATGAGTAAAAAAGACTCGCTCACGAGTATCAAAGACTCATTCACGAGTAAAAAAGACTCGCTCGCGAGTAAAAAACGAATTTTACAGCGCTTTTCAAGTAATTGAACTACACCACTCCCTACTTCCTACTCCCCGCCTCAGTTGTGGTCTAAATACCTGAAAATTGCTTTAACTCATCCCCCGGCTTGAAGCCGGAGGGAAATCGAAGTCATTAGTCATTAGTTATTAGTCATTAGTAGTTATACCCAATTCCTAAAAGTTCAGTAATACTAATGACTATTGACCAATGACTAATGACCAAGATGGCAAGCGGCGAAGAATCCCATACCTAGAAGGAATGGGCTTTGTCGCCGTCTGAGGGTAATTTACACAAAATTAGAGTTACAAATCATTCTCCCCTGCCCTCTACTTCCCTGCCTCCCCTTCCTCTTCATCCGCACACCTCAATTACGGGTGATAATTTCGACATTCCGGTGCAGCTGGATTTTCCTTACAGTATTCTTCAAAAGAGACTTTGGCTGATACCATACCCTCAGCTTTCTGATGAGCTGCTTCTGCCTGGAGTTCTTCTACCTCATCCCACGCAGCTGCACAGCCTTTAGAATAAGCACCTTGTTCAGTGCAAATAGCACGAGCCTGCTCAATTGCTTTTTGAATTCTCTCCTCCAGCAGTAGCGCTTTTGGCGCTTCCACAAAGTCGCTTTTGGTCAAAATGTCGGTAATTGAGATGATGCCCAACAGCTTGCCTTGAATCACAGGTGCTCGATGAATACCAGTATTAGCAAATAACCGCGCTACATATTCCACACCCAAATCAGGATTGACCACAATACAGGGCTTGCTCATAATTTCATAAACCCGCACTTGCTTTGGGTCTTTACCGTAGGCTGTTACCTTATAGACAATATCCGTTTCTGTGACAATGCCATAAGCATCATTGTCATAGCGACGATCCACAACCAGGGCCCGCAATCCTTTTTCCTTCATCACCCCCACGGCTTCAGCAACAGTTGCCGAACCGCGAATGGTAACTACGTCTTTGGTCATGATATCTTCAGCTTTCATCATTGCTGTAGTCTCCTGGTTAATAGTACGGTGCAGCACAGCGCCCTCAGAGGCGTATCAAAGCATTGCAGCGCACAGTTTGCTAACTAGAAAGTAAAAAAGTTGAACTTTTGTCCAGCTACAACAATAAATTAGACCAGTTGTCAACTCCTGATGTTATCCAATGTGACCGATACCCAAAAACTAACCATAAATTCCCATAACTTTTTAAAAAATCTTCCCAAAGGACTCCAGCCGCTAAAAAGTAAATTTTTTACTAGTACATGTCTATTGGTAATGACTAATAACTGATGGAGAAGTTAGGATGAAATCACCATTCAAACTTCAGTTAAGATATTTCCGGTTGAGGAAAGCAAAAGCATTAAACAGCAACGCCTTCAGCTTCCCTCAATTTTTCCCGATTTCGAGTAAATTTCAATTACCAATCCCATGCCAAATCGTCATTATCCTCCCGCCTACTTACGCTATCTCAGAGCCAGGTTATGGAATCTAGGGCGACCTGGTTTTTGGGTAACTGCAATTTTTTTATCTGTACTAGGGCTAGTAACCTGGGAGTACTGGTCAAACCCAGATATTTTCGTTTATAAGCAAAAAAACCAAGTGGCTTCACAAAAGCCTGCTGATTCCGACCTGTCAGAAGAAAACAAAGCTATTGCAGCGGATATTGATAACTTGCCAGTTTTATTTAATGATTTTGAGCAAGGAACTGTCTCATTAACAGCAAATACCCCTAAGGAAAACACTAAGGGAAAAAACAGCAAAGGCTTATTAGAGGATGCAATTAACAAACAAAAGTCTGCTAGTGATCCCAAATTAAATCCTAGTTTAGGTGTTAATGGCGACACCTCCCCAACTGTGAAAAATCCTTTTGTTGTACAAACAGAAAATTTATTGCGGACTGGGACGGTTGCTAGTAATAACCCGTTTCTTGGTCTCAAGACCTTAAATGCGCCGTCTGAACCAACAGAGGGGGAACAAACATCCTCTAGCCTGGGTATTGGATCAACCAATCAAACCAACAAGAATCAAAATTCTCTCTCTATCAGCCCTCTGCAAGGGGCGCTCAACCAATCAACAAACCAGAAATTGTCTAGCTTTAATGGTAGTGCAACTCAGACAAATGCCTTGGGCCGAGTCTCTGACCCAGGAACAACGCTAACGCCATCGCTCAACAGCTTACCCACTCAGAATTCTCTACCAAGTACTGGGTTAACTGCTGGGACAGGCTATACGTCAACCGGTACAAACTTACCGCAAAATTCCTACAATAATTTAAATAACGGTCAGGTATTGCCTAGTAATGGGTTAACTACTGGTACAGGTTATACGTCAACCGGTACAACGCAAAATCCCTACAATAATTTAAATAACGGTCAGGTATTGCCTAATGTAGCACCAGTGACGCCCCCAGTCACCTCTGCCGCACCAAGTAATATTGCACCTTACTCTAGTCAAAGCGTTGCCACCCCTACAAACCCTGTAAGATATGGGAATTATGGGTTGCAGCAGCCGACGCAACTACCACAGTCTACTTATGGGAATTATGGGTTGCAGCAACCGACGCAACCACCACAGTCCACTTATGGGAATTATGGGTTGCAGCAACCGACGCAACCACCACAATCTAATTATGGGAATAATGTGTTGCAGCAACCAACACAGTCTAATTCCTTATATCTTCGGCAGATTCGAGACAAGTATAGAAGTCCGGGTCAAAACTAATTTTAAGCACGTCGCTTAACTGAATAAAATTCAGCTAAGGTGATTGTGGGCTATTTGGAATAATCGGAACTTCTGGTGTTTCGGGTTGTTGCTGTTGTCGTTGCAAATACTTACTCAATACATAAGCCATATCCCCACGGGTTACGGGTTTTAATGGGGAAATATTGCCTTGAGCATCTGTGTTCAGAAATCCCTCAGTAGCTACTGTAGCGATCGCTTTCCTAGCCCAAGCTGGGATAGACTTTTCATCTGGATATGAAGCAAGAGTCTCATTAACAGCATCATCAGGAAACTGAAATACACCATAAGCCTGGGCGAAAATAGCAAGAGCTTCTGCCCTTGTCACCTTTTGGTTCGGGAAGAATTCATTGCTCCGATAGCCTTTCATAATGTCAGTTTTTAAGACTGTCTGTATATCATTAAATGCCCAATGAGAACGAGGAACATCTGGAATAGCTAAATTTTCTTTGCTAACACCTTGTCTTTTATCTAGCCGAAATGCTTTGACCATAATTGACGCTAATTCTGCCCGACTCAGTAACCTTTCTGGATAAAACTTGCCATCGGAAAAGTTTGTCATCCATTTGACAGCAGTTACCTGCTGAATGGAATCAGATGGGATTGCAGAAGTTGGTTCTGGCACTGAAGCCTGAGCAATTGCTGGCAAGTTTTGTAATAGTGCTACTAAAGATAGAGTAATTGAAAGCTGACGCATCATGATAGCCACTTTTAGCTGCTAAATGAATTTAAAAAACTACGTTACTGAGGTTAAGGCGAAGTTTGGTATTCTTAATAACCTATAACTTAGTTAGTGACGAACTTCGGCTGGGCAATGTTGCATATCTGCTTGTTGTGGGTTATATATTTAGACTGCCAGTATCAAGTGAAGCGTGAGGCTGACTTGAAAAAGTTTTTAGTAGGGTGTGCAGCCTAGCCCTTTTAAGGTGGGTGCAAGTATGGTGAAACCCTTACTTTTCAAGCTAATTTAATTTATTTTGCGATCGCTTATAGTTACTCACTTAATTCTATTCCTAATTACCGCAAGTATTTATTAATACTCTTCTCGGCTTCAGCACGTTGAGCCTCTAATTCGCGCAGCTTGATAATCTCCGCCTTAATATTAATTTTGTCATTTTCATCCTTGGGGGTTAGTACATAGCGATTGATATTGAGAACATATTCATTAGCAGCTAGTTCTTCCAGAGCCACGACTTTAACATATCCCTCTTCATCTTCAAAGGCTTGGTAAGCTGTGATGATATGAGTGATATCTTTTTCACGCAGATAATTTTGATTACAGCTCTTTTGATATTCATTACTCGCGTCAATGAACAAAATTTTATTTCTACGATTTTCTTGCTTATCCCGATTAAAAATCAAAATAGTCGTAGGAATTAACTGTGTCAAGCTGTCGAGAAAGTGTCGCTGACACTCTTTTATGAAGCTGAAAATAAACAGTAAAAGGTGTGTAACTTAGGTTATGTTCATTTTATATAAGTTTTATGGAGCAGTTTTGGCAATGACCGCAGCACCAGATCCCGTAACGTCGATGAAGCAAGAAGTTGGCAAAGCCGCCGCCGCCCTGGTAAAGTCGGGTTCCATTGTGGGGTTGGGTACGGGGTCAACTACAGCATATACAATTCAGTTTTTGGGCGATCGCCTCAAGTCTGGTGAACTTCAAGATATCATTGGTATACCTACATCATTTCAGTCAGAAGTACTGGCGAAGCAATACGGTGTACCTCTGGCCACCTTAGATGCTATTGACCACATCGATATTGCCATTGATGGCGCAGATGAAGTCGATCCGCAGAAGAATTTGATTAAAGGCGGTGGTGCAGCACATACCCGCGAAAAAGTCGTAGATTACCTGGCAGAACAGTTTATCGTTGTGGTAGATAGTGGTAAGTTAGTAGAACGCTTGGGTTCTACTTTCGCTGTGCCTGTGGAAGTGATTCCAATGGCAATTACTCCTGTGACTAATGCTATCAAAAAACTCGGTGGTAAACCAGAACTCCGCATGGGTGTAAAAAAAGCTGGTCCAGTGATCACCGATCAAGGCAATTTTGTCTTAGATGTCAGATTTGACTCTATTGAAGATCCAGTCAGCCTAGAAAAGACATTGAATAATATTCCCGGCGTTCTGGAAAATGGTATCTTCGTTAACTGTGTCGATTTAGTTTTGATTGGTGAAGTCAAAGATGGTCAGCCATTAGTGCGGCAACTGTAAGAGTTATATATTTTGGATTTTAGATTTCACAGACATCTAAAATCCAAAACTTCTTTCGCTACAGTAACCCAAAATTCATAGCCTTGATCGTCCCAATGTGCGTAGTTTACCGCCGTAGGCATCACAGCTTTGCCCCTGTCTTGCTCAATAATTATTAAATCGCCTTTTTCGGCTAAATCTGCGTTAATGAATCGTGAAGTTTCACCCAATTCTTCAAAAAGCCTAATTTTAGCTAGCGTAGTTTGGAGACATGCAAAAAATAAAACGCCCAGCCGTTTCAATAATATTGTTGGCAAAATTGCCAACTGGGCATTTTATTCCTTGTAAGTGACCTACTGCGCGTCTTATTCTCTTAGATAAAGGTGGGCAGATCGCTAGAATTGAGCGCTAGACGATGACGTTAGTACCGACTACCAGATTTGTAGCCGTGAAATTATTCAAAGTCGCCAAGGTGTAAAAAGAATAACCAAGGACTTGAACTAGTGTAGAAGTACCCGATTGCACAAATTGTAAGTTGCCATCATCGATGGGATTGCTGCCACTGTAGCCTGTACTCTTAAACAAGTTAGTAAGGATTAATTTATCCTCGCTTTTATTAAAGTCAGTGATTGTATCACTATTGCTAAGGGTTCGGTAAATGAACTGGTCATTACCGCTACCGCCAGTCAACGTATCACTAAAATTACCGCCAATGAGGATGTCATTACCAGCACCTCCAATGAGGCTATTATTACCATCACCACCAAGCAGGGTATCATTACCATCACCACCAAGCAGGGTATCATTACCAGCGCCACCGCGCAGCAGGTCGTTACCACTCTTGCCGTCGATGCGGTCATCGCCCCCTTGACCATTAATAACATCTGCTGAGTTGTCAAAGCCAGTAATATTGTTGTTCAGGTCATTGAGAAAGGTGACTGTGTTCTTGTTGAAGATAGCGTTTTGGGTGGAGTTGGCATCGAAGACATCAAAGCTTTCACTAATGCTGGCTTGCCCATTAAACAGGATATTGCCTACTGCCGATACGTTCTCTAGGTTTTCCTGGGGAAAGTTTTGCAGAATAACTTTATCATCAGCCACCCCTTCAAAGGTGATTTCCAGATTGTTACCATTCTGGGTGAGTAGTAGATTTTGGGCTGTCAATCCAGCACCTTGAAATTTGAGGGTATCCACTTCGGCAATGATTGCTGCTGATGGATTTGAGCCTTTACCTAACCCACCGAAATCGGTAATGGTATCAACACCGTCACCTAAGTTGTAAACAAATTTATCTTTGCCGCCGCCACCAGTTAGGATGTCGTTGCCTTGATTACCTGTGATGGTATCGTTCCCGGCTTGAGCGTTAATTATGTCACTGTAATTCTTGCCCACTAAATTATCAGCGCCATTGGTTCCATTCAGCCCGTTAAACTCTAATGCACCAATATCAACTGTACTCTTAAATATTCTGTTAAATCCAGCGCCGCGTTGGTCGGTGGTGATACCTGCTGGAATCAGAGCATTATTGCCAGCGTTAATGGCGGGACTATTCGCAAGTAAGGCATTAGTAAAGGTTGCACCACCATTATTTTGCAGGGGGCTGAGTTTTGGATCAATGGGATTGGCACTGGTGCCGACGAGGGTGCTGGTGGTAAACCCAGTGCTACCTGTGTTGTCGCCAATTAGGTTATTTCCAGCGTCGGTGAAGTTGCCGGAAACGTCGCGGGAATAACCGGAATCCCCAGAATCATCAGAAATGGCTGTGTAGAAATTGCCTGCAATGATGGTATCGCCAACTATAACAGTGCCGCCATTACTGACAACACCCCCACCGTTGCCACTAACATTGTTGTAGCCAAAGCCCTCTGCTGTATTATTGGTAATAGTGTCATTAGTAAGGGTGAGAGTGCCACTGTTCAAGATGCCGCCGCCGGTATAATATACACTATTATCAGAGACAGTGCTGTTAGTCAGGTTAAAAGTACCTGAGTTAGAGATGCCACCGCCGTCTGCCGCACTATTATTAGAGACAGTGCTGTTAGTGATATCGACAGTGCCTAAGTTATAAATGCCGCCGCCGTAAGAAGGGTAAGGGTCGGGACCTCCCCGATTAAGACCGCTGGCGAACGCACTATTATTAGAGACAGTGCTGTTATTTATACTGAGTTTGCCTGTGTTGAATATGCCGCCGCCATAGGCTGTGTTGAAACCGACGTTTGCATTATTGCTTGAGACAGTGCTGTTAGTTAGGCTCAGGTTGCCTTTGTTAAAGATGCCGCCGCCTAAGGAAGACCCCCTATTGCCAGAGACAGTGCTTCCCGTCAGGCTGAGAGTGCCTCTGTTAAATATGCCGCCTACTTCCCCTCTATTGCCAGAGACAGTGCTGTTAGTTAGGCTGAGGCTGGTATTGCTATTATTAAGCAAAATACTGCCTAAGGGATCATTAGCATTAGCAATCTTCAAGCCATCAATGCTGGCATCTGTCCCAGAACCCGATATCTCAAACACACCTGATGAATTATTTCCACTCACAATGAGGTTAGATGCCCCAGTCCCCAAAATGGTAATATCATTGGTAATGGTTAATTTGCCAGAGGTCAGGGTGATGATATCTGGGGTAGCATCGGTGAACACGCCCGCAAAGGTAATCGTATCTGCTCCAACGGTCGCATTGGCATTGAGGATAGCCTGCCGCAACGATCCCGATCCAGAATCGTTGGTATTAGTCACCACAAATGTGCCAGTATTAACAGGTGGCGGGGTGACAGGGGATTGGACTTCGTAAGCACCAATATCAACAACACCGTTGAATATTCGGTTAAATCGAGTGCCACGTTGGTCAGTGATGACACCAATAGGAAATAAGGAATTCTTGCCAGCATCAATAGCAGGGCTATTCGCAAGTAACGCCTGGGTAAAGGTTGCACCACCGTTATTTTGCAGTAGTCCGAGTTTGGGATCAATGGGGCTAGCACTTGTGCCGACGAGGGTGCTGGTGGTAAAGGCAGTGCTACCACTATTATTGCCAATCAGGTTATTGCCGGAGTCAACCAGCCCACCACTCACGTCAGGGTCTATATCACCTGAGGTGGACTTGTCGAAGTTGCCTGCAATGATGGTGTTACTAACCTTAACGTTAACAGGGTCATCATAGACACTAAAAACACCCCCGCCATTGCCAGTACCATTACTATCTGAGTCAGCTGTGTTGTTATTAATTGTAGTGCTGCTTAGGGTGAGGCTGTTATCACCGACGTAGGCGTAGTCATTGTATATGCCACCGCCATCCTCTAACGCTGTATTGCCGGAGATGGTGCTATTAGTTAGAGTAGCTGATCCGGAACTATAACCATTATCATTTCCGTTAAAAATACCACCGCCGGAGGTTGCAGTATTACCAGAGACAGTGCTGCTAGTTAGGCTGAGAGTACCGCCTTGATTATAGATGCCACCACCGGAGTTTGCCGTATTGCCAGAGACACTGCTATTAATTAGGCTGAGAGTACCAGTTTTACCAGAGGAAGCGTCATTAAAAATGCCGCCTCCGGCAGTATTGCCATTATAAATCTTGCTTGCCCCGGTATTGCCATAAACACTGCTTCCCGTTAGGCTGAGACTACCACCATTATAGATACCGCCTTGCGTATTGCCAAAGACGCTGGTGTAAGCAAGACTGAGGATGCCGCTATTAGAGATGCCATTTCCTGCTGTATTACCAGACACACTACTTTTTGCTAGGTTGAGGATGGAAGTTCTATTAATCTTAATACTGCCGCTAGCGATCCCCAGTCCATTAATATTGACACCTGTCCCTAATCCTGATATATCGAATACTGTAGAGGCATTCTTTGCTGTCACAGTAAGCTGAGATGTCCCAGTCCCCAAGATGGTAACATCATCGGTAATCGTCAGTTGCCCAGAGGTGAGCGTGATGGTATCTGGGGTAGTATCTTTGAATATTCCCCCAAAAGCGATCGCATCATCCCCAGCAGTAGCATTGGCTAAGTTAATTGCCTCCCGGAGTGTCGTGATGCCGTTGTTTGGATTGCCATCATCCGTGTCCCCAGTATTATTCACTGTGAACGTTGCCAGTACCCCTGCGTAAGCCTGCCGCGTCGTTTCTGGAAAAACTAAACTCACTTCCATATCAGCCGTGCGGACTTCTAACTCCCAGTTGCCGCCTAATGCTGCATTACCAATTCGCTGATGGGAAGCAGCAATATTTGCTTTGGTGAGTTGGTGCAGTTTGTCTACAAATTCTGTCCCCGCATCACCCAAAGCCACATTGCAACCATAGATGAGTAAGTTCCAAAGGTTATCGCTTTTGGCAGAGGTTGAAAATACCTTTTGCCATAGTTGCAATTGCTGGCTGTATTCGTCGAGGGTATCCAGTCCTAAATAGGTGTTGCCCAATTGTAAGCAACCTGGGGCACCGTGGCACACAATATGAATATTAATTAAATTCGTGCCAACGTAACTCGCTAGAATTTCTGTTATTTGTTCAACACCGTCCTGTGTCGAGTCAAGTACGAACACTTGGGTATTATCAAGCACGCCATTGACCAAATCGCTATAGTCTTCAACCGCCATGTCGATGAAGACTAAACTATGAACATAGGAGGTGGAAGTTGCAGAATTTACTTGGGAGTGTGAGGTATGTAGTGTTGGCATTTCTTTACTTCGAGCTAAGGTAATGAGGGAAACTCAAACCGATTTCAGCCGCGTAATTACAGGATTTCCACACAACTACCGATAGCTAAAAATATACTAATATACTTACTAATCATTTTCCCTTTCGTTGCTATTATCTAGCAAGTTGACGCTTTTGTAAAGCAATAAAAATTTGATATGTAGTTTTACAGAGTTTTGTAACTCACATATAGCATGGGGATTAAAAATCAAGCTATATGCTGGTTTAAACTGAAAAGCTCAATTTTCGGATAAAAACTTGGTTTGTCAAGTTTTTATAGGAATTATATAGCAGTCCTAAATCATTTGTGAAAATTATATATCTCTTTCTTCTTTCTTCCCTTTGCGTCCTTCTCTAACGAGACGCTACGCGATGACGTACTTTGCGGTTCGTTTTCTTATTTATATTTTTCACGAATTAAATAGAACTGCTATACCAAATATTAAATCGCTCAAAATAAATATTATAAGTTGATAAACTTATTAGACATTGATATTTAATAATATAATATGCATTTCAATAATCCAATGAAAAGAACTAGCTGCTAAAACGGCATCAAATTCAAATGGCTTGAGTTCCCACTCTTCAAAAGATGTGTTCTGAATCTCTACATTAGAATACGGTTGACAATTATGTTGAGCTAACTGGAAAAAATCTGGATTGGGTTCTAAGCAGATTATAGAGCAACCCATTGAGCGATGCCTACGGCGGGCTTTGCCTACGCTACCGTTGCAGTTCCAGGCCCACATCCAACTTCCAGAATTTTTGAGTCAGTAGAAAGTTGAGCAAGTTCCACAACTTGGTGAATCAAATCCTGAGGATAGCGGGGTCTTGCCTTATTGTAAGCTTCTGCTGCTGGAGAATACCAATTTTTGCGCTGTTCGAGGTCTCTGCTGGAGTAGCTGATTATTGTTTGTTTTAGGTTCTTTCATAATCTATTCAATTTGCTCGTGCAAAGAGCGTACTAGCTCAATTCCTATTTTTCTGAAAAGCTCGACGTCTGCGCCCATTTTCAAATAGGGGTTTTCGCAACGGTACTACCTCAGCTTCATTACTTTCGCGTGCTACCCGAATCAGCAACCCAGCAGCTATTAAGCTGGCAATCATGGAATTACCACCATAACTAAACATGGGCAAAGGTAAGCCAGTAGTCGGTAAAGAACCTGTAGCAACACCGATGTGGAGCAATGATTGTCCTACCATCAAAATCGTCACGCCGATCGCTACCAATCGATGCACTATATTTTTCGCCTTCAGCGCTACAATTAATCCAAGAGTGGCGAATGTAGCTAAAAGTGCTAACAACACCATACTGCCAACAAAGCCAAACTCTTCAGCGAACACCGCAAAAATAAAATCGGTGTCCTGAATTGGTAAATAAAACAGCTTTTGTTGAGAAAGCCCAAATCCAGCTCCCCAAGTTCTACCAGAACCCACGGCTAGTAGACTTTGCACCAACTGGTAGCCATCTCCAGTCGCATCCGCCCACGGATTGAGGAATGACATCACCCGCTTACGCTGATACTCTTTAATACTAATACTGAGTATTGCCAACATCACTCCGCCAATTGCTGTTCCTCCCAGGTACTTGTAAGGTAACCCAGCTGCTAGGGCAATTAGCCAAATTGTCATGCCGCAAAGTGCTGTTGTACTCAAGTTAGGTTGGGCAAGAATTCCTAAAAGTACTAGACCGAAAATACTCAACCAAGCCAAGCGAATCCGCCAACTGATTCGTTCCCACTGACCAAAAAGCCGCGCACTTTGCAGCACCAAAAAGGGTTTAATTAATTCTGAAGGTTGAATCGGAATTGGCCCGATCGCTATCCAACGCGCTGCGTCAAAAGCCTTCTTTCCCAATCCTGGGATCAGTGTGACGAAAATTAACGCCAAAAACAGTAACAAAAACCAATGGGATAATCCCAAAATTTTCTGCAACGGTAAATTAACAATAATATTGAATCCGATTAAAGAAACTAACACCCAAAGCAGTTGACGTTTAAAGTAGTACAATCCATCATGATGACGGGCGTCAGCGACGGGATAGGATGCTGAAAATAGCATGATCAAGCCGACGAACAGCCAAATCAACGTTAACCAGCGCAACAACCGCGCTTCTAATGCCCAGTTAGAGACTGAACTATCAAAAATTGGAATCAGGCGGCGTAGATTCACGATCAGTACAGGTAAAAAGTTAGGAATTAGGAGTTAGCAATAAAACTCATAAATCATAACTTATAACTCATAAGTAGGCTTCACAAGCATAAATCTTATAGTTGTTAACTTCAATACACCGCTCGATAATATTTTTGACAAATTGCGTTTGCTACGCAGCAACTTATAATCATTATTTTATACAAATAATATCAGTGATTTAAACAATAATTCAGAATTCAGAGTTCTCTCTGAATCTAATGCTTCCTTAGATCAGGGCTGAAGATTGGTAAAAAAACGCTAATTGTGTTTGATGAAACTTCTGAACAAGCAAGGAAAAAACAGAATTCTGGCGCTCCAGTTCCGCTATACACTCGTGGGTATCGCCTTGTAGAAATGTTTAACTTTTAACTTTCAGAAATACAAACAACAAAAAAGAAAGAGGTCTGTATTAGACCTCTTTATCAATCTTTCTTATCATAAGTAGCTGGGCGAAATTAAATATAAAATGTCATTGCGTTGGCGTAAGTCTTCCCGTAGGGTACGTAACGCAGTGGAGTGTTCGCGTAGCGTCTCCAAGAGTTGCAATCTCAGTCTTTGCGATTCTTTCACTTCGTACCCTTCTTTACGAGAGGCTGCGCCAATGGGAACACCTGCCGTAGGATGCCCGAACGCGAGTGCGTCTCCTTTAGGAGAAGGGCTGTAGGGCGAACGCAATACAGATTTTTTGTAGTATCAATTCTTAACAAAAAAGAGGTCTTTGCTGACCCCTTACCAATTCCCTAAAATAACCTTCTATTTACAGAATTACAACAAGCCAGTATTAGCGCCTTGCTTACCAGTTGCCAGTTGCACCTTGATGATTTTGCCGCCTGCTTTTTGAATACGTTGCTGTTCGCGGAACCAGTTCTCATAGGGAACTAGCTTAGTGAAGTAAGTATTTTGCAGTTCGCGCTGGGTACGAACTCGGCTTTGGCTGGGAACTAGAGCAGTAATTTTAAAGAAACGGGCCATCTTTTGAAAATCTCCTGTATAATTTGTGAAAACTTTTTTTATCTCAAAATCTTGAGTGCAAATCTTTTAATCATTCAAAGGCTGGAAATCAAACATCAATACTAGACCACCAACACTCATCACTGATAATTTACCAAGATAAGCAATATAACGTTCTAGCACTCACGATTGATTTCCAGACCTTAATAAAGCCGCACCTAAATTCTTAAGCGCAAACTAGCTCTTAGCTTAAGCCAGAAGAGATATAGTCTAAGTAAACACCCATTTCCTTACCAGCGTCAGAACCAACCAAGCTAGCGGTTACTTCCTTGATTGCTTGGATAGCTTGCACGGTAGCACCAACGGGAACACCTAAAGAGTTATAGGTTTCCTTCAAGCCATTTAATACACGCTCATCCAAAATGGAAGGATCGCCAGCTAACATAGCGTAGGTAGCATAGCGCAGATAGTAGTCCAAATCACGGATGCAAGCAGCATAGCGGCGAGTGGTGTACATGTTGCCGCCGGGACGAGTGATGTCAGAGTACAGCAAAGATTTTGCTACAGCTTCTTTGACGATCGCAGCAGCGTTGGCGCTGATGGTGCTAGCAGCACGTACCCGCAGTTCGCCAGTGGAGAAATAGCTTTTTAGCTTCTCTAAAGCAGAAGAGTCTAGGTACTTACCTTGAACGTCTGCAGAGTTGATGACAGCGGTAATTGCGTCTTGAGCCATGTTGTTAATTCCTTATTTCCAACCGTATTGCAATACTTCTGTTTGAGTAGGTAAACAGCTTCACCCTACAGTAGGGCGCCAACTAGGTAGTCGAAGTAATTACCCGCTTCAGCAGCGTCTTCACCAGACAGCAGGCTAGCAGAGACATTCTTCAACCCACGGATACCTTCAGCAACACCATCGATAGGAGTTCCCAAGGACTTGTACAGTTCACGGGCACCGATAACGCCAATTTCTTCGATGGGGGTAACATCACCAGCAACGATACCGTAGGTAACGAGGCGGAGGTAGTAATCTAGGTCACGTAGACAAGTAGCAGTCAATTCTTGACCGTAGGCGTTACCACCTGGAGACACAACATCAGGACGCTTTTGGAACAGTTGATCGCCGGCTTGCTTAACCAGCCGTTCGCGATTTTCTGTCAAAATTTGAGCAATCCGCACACGGCGCTCACCACTTGCAACAAAGGATTTGATCCGATCCAATTCGCCAGGGCTGAGATAGCGGGCTTCTGCGTCAGCATTCACGATGGCTTTCGTGACGATACTCATTAATGGATTCCTCCAATACGAATGAAACCAGGATTTGATTAAACTGGTGCGACTTTAAATTTGGTTCACTGAGTTTGTTTGATCGTCATTTTAGACACAAGAGTTTAATAACTGCTACGGCTAAAAAATTACGAGTTTGCTTGAGTCAACATAAGTACACAAGCTTTTAAACTCAGTTACCTTCCGCAAAACATTTTCCGGCATTCTGTTGAGCATTTATGACTGCTCTTAACACTTTGTAATATTGCTTTTCAGAATTTACTGTTTTAGCTGCAAACTGAGAGCAGTATTACGAAAGGTTACGAAGGGGACAGGGGATAGGTCACAGGGGACAGGGGACAGGAAATAATCTGTACCCTATTCCCTATTCCCTATTCCTTAATCAACCGCCTGTACACTGCCGAGGTAGTTACCTGCCATCAGAGATGGGAAGCGGTTGTAAGGCACAACATCTTCACCGAAGTAGTGGCTATATTCAGGGCTTTCGACTATTGCTTCTACGGCAGATGACAAACCGCTATCGGCTAGCAGCTTGTTATATTGGCGAATTTCTTCCTGAGTTGCGGGTGTACGCCCCAACAGGTGACGGAAGAGGAACTCAACCACCTTGGCATGAGGATAAGGTGACAAGAAGCGCTGGCGATAGATTTGGGAACTGGCTAGTTCACGCACAAACTCCCGGACGGAAATTTCACCATTCTGGAGTTTGCTGTCTAGGTCAGTACAGCGGAAATTATCAGGCACTTCACCGTTAAATACATCCAATACTTGACAGTAAATGGTGTTGATTGCCTGTTGTCTTTCGGCTTGGTTGGTGCTCTCCGTCAGACGGTAAATACGTGCATGTTTACGCACATCTAGTTCCACGGATTGTCCGCTACCATCGTTGTAGGAACGACCCAGTTCCGCAAATGAGGGCTTGCTCTGGTTTATACCATTTGTTTGCGCTGCTATATCTGCGATCGCCTGCGTCAAAAGCGGTGTATTGTTACTAACTCCGACGCGGGCTTGTACTGGCTTAAAGCTTGGTACAACCACGTCATCGTTTTGCTTGGTAAGCTGGTTGTACAGCTTTTCCGTATTCGGGAAGTTTGCCGCAGGTAGGGTCGGGAAGCGACGGTAAGGCACCGTATCTTCACCAAACACCTGGTTATATTCCACACTATCTACTAGGGCACCGATAAAAGCACGAATACCTTGAGTAGCCAAAATCTGGTTATACTTGCGGATTTCTGCTTGGTCTAGTGGCGCACGTCCCAAGAAGTGTTTGGTTCCCAACTCAATCACTTTGGTGTTGGGGTAGGGTGTGTAGAACTCTTTCAGGTAGAGGTTAGAGTAACCCAAACCTTCAATAAATTCCTTCACGCTGATTTCGCCATTCCCCAGCTTGCTTTCCCACGCTGTAAATTCGTTTTTAGCGATGTAGGGTGCAATATCCCGCTCAAATATCTGACGATACGCAGCGCTAATCAAAGTTTTTACTGCAACTTTGTCACTGGTATTGGCCACCAGCTTGAAGATTTTGGTTTGTTCCCGTTGCTTGCTGACACCTTGGTTAATGCGGAACTGAATATCTGGTTCTGACCGCTTTTCTGTGACTGTACCCAGTGTTACAAAGCTCGGCGTTACTTCCTTCTGGACTTTAGTGCCGATATCTTCGCCAATGCTACCAACGCGCAATTGTCGCCCTGCTACACCACCAGGAGTCAGATACCGTTCGTAAGGAATTGTATCTTCACCAAATGCTTCGCTGTATTCTACGCTGTTAATAATGGCATCAACCACCGCGTAAAAGCCCTGTTTGGCAGCGATGTCAAAGTACTTGTTGATTTCTTGACGACCATAGGTCGGACGACCCAACAAGCGACGGTGAATATACTCGATCGCTTTACAAACATACAGCGATGACCAGTACAGATTACGGAATACATCTGACTTAGCCAGAGCACGGATAAACTCCCGCACAGAGATGTCGCCGTTTTCCAGCTTGATTTCCAATACCTTCGGGCGCTGACCTTCGTAGACATCTCGACCGAAAACTTGCAGGTAAGCAGCTCTAATCACTGCTTGCGTTGAGCTTTCGGAGAATCTGACGCTAGAACCTTTGGCAGTTTTTTTACCAATAGTACCAGGCAGTTGATCTAACTTGAACACCTTAGGCCCAAGGGTACCAGGAGCTTCACCCCGCGCCTTGGGATTGCTATTTTGGTTATTAATCCCTGCTCCTTGGTGAATTAGGATGCGCTTGGTATCCTTACCAAAAGGAGCCGGACTGGTGCTGGGGTTGCGAGTTTCTTTCGGAAAAATCGCCCCAAACTGAATTTCCAAGGGGTCATTCCCAGAACCGTAGGGATGTTGATCCGGTAGCGGTTGTTCGTAAGCAGCGAATGTGGTGATGAACTGAGGGATCTTGCGGAAAGGCGCACTGTAGTTAAACAGGTCTTGTTGCGGTCCCCAGTTGCGACATTCTTGTGCTTCTTGACCCAGACCCCGGAGGTAAGGTACTGTTTCTTCGCCAAAATAGTCGCTGTATTCAGCAGAATCTACTAAGGCATCTACCAAAGCTGGTAGACCACCGTTAGAAATAATCGAGAAGTATTTTTGTACTTCTTCGCGGCTACTTGGGCCCCGTCCCAGAATGTGACGGAAAGCTAGTTCGATGACTCGGCTGTTAATAAAAGGCTGGTAAAACTGTTTTTGGTAAAGGGGAGATTTAGCTAGACGACGGACAAACTCCTTCATGGAGATGTCGCCATTTTTTACCTTGGATTCTAGGTCAGATATCGACAAGCTATAAGCACGGCTAATGTCGCGCTCAAAGATTTGCCGATAGGCCGCTTTAACCACCTCATTTTTTTCGCTAGCTGATAACCCAGTCTTCATCACAAACTTGGGACGCCGTTCTGCCGCATTAAAGTAAATTTGCGGCAGTTCCAACCCTTGCTGGTCACTAGAGGGGCGTTGGCGCAGTTTATTTGAAGGTGTGGCTGCTTTGAATTCTGTTAGCAAAACATCCATGTACTGAGACACAATCTCTGTAGCCTCAGCATCATTGCGGAAAAAGGAAAGTGACCCGGCTTTGATTTCCTGCAAAGCTACTAGCGTTGCTTCACCAGAGCAGGCATTTTCAATTATTTCCCGCAAACCCCGTGTATTCACCGCTATGATGTTGGGGTCGCCAGCAACGATCGCATAAGTAGCGTAGCGCAAGAACCAGGATAAATCCCGCAAGCTCTTGGCCATGTTGCTCGGACCATAACGGGCAATGTTAATTGGTCTGAAACCTGGAGGTGTCGGCCCACTGGGGGATGAGTTAAAGATTGAGCGTAAATTTTCTAGGAACCCACCACGACTTTCAACGTAGGTTACAGTTCCCAGTTGCATCCCTTGTTGAACATTAGCACCAGCACTAACAGGTACTATTTCTACTGCTCTAGGCTTTTCTAAAAAAGCCATTGGCGAACCACCGACAAAAATCCGGTTGGCAGCCCGAGATACGATAATCTCGGCATTTTCCGTGAGCCTCTGGGAAATTTCTAGACGCTTTGCACCAGATGCAAAATAGCTTGCCAGTTCATTTAGTTCACCACTTCCCAAAAAGCGGTCTTGCTGCTCGGCTTGGGTAATTGTCGCTACAGCTAGGGTTTGATATAGTTGCGGACGCGCAACTGAGCTTCCACCACTCGCCTTAACACTCATCGGATTTGTAAAACTCCCATCATAATCGTTTATGTGTTAAGTCTGGGTCGTTTTGAGGCTTGACACATCGGTGTGTGTGTGCTTTATGAACTTGAGAGTACTGCCTGCAAAACTGCCAGTAAATTAACCCAGTTAGCTTTTAGATTAAAACGTTTTGCGTTTTCAAGGCGGGTTTATTAAGAAGTGTGTAGAATCTGTAGCTTTTATCAATCCAATCTCAAAAATAGCTCCTCTTATTTGCTGAGATTAAATCTAACTTTTGTCACTAAGTAGTAGGTGGTGCTATCACAAACATCAAAATCGAGGTTTTCGGCATCGGTAGACCATGCCTACCTTACGATTATTAACTGGTGCAAAATCTTTGTTAAAACCAAGTTGCCTTTAGCAACGTCAGTGGACAGTAGTCATTATTGAATGTTAAGTTTTTTTTTGGCTACTAATAAATTCATATTAATAAATAACGCCATCCTGGAAATAATTGTTAATTTGTGGTGGTTTTAGCTTTAGCTATGAGCATTATTTAAGAGGAAATACTATGCATAAAAGTGATAAATTTAACTATTTATTCAATGCTACCTTGTCTGCGATCGCAGCTGTTTTGGCTGTCACTCCTGCAAATGCGCTTCCAGAACAAAACATCAACACCGTTGTGAAGTGGGCAAAGACCAGACCTCAACTACCAACTCTGAAATACAACAGCGAAGCCCACGGCTACGAGGGTACAAAGGAAAAATTATACTTTTATGCTGATGTCACTTCTCAAAATGGGACAGTGACTAAAGAAGGAATAACTGTGAGTGGAGACTCAAGCATTAAATTCACCACAAAAAATGCCAAAACAGTGAAATTGTTACAAAATATTTATAATTTCAACATTGCCAATGACTTCCAGAAGTCTCGATATGTCACCAAAATTGGACGTGACCAGTTTTATCGCGGGCAAAAGTTTGCTTATATTACTGCCCAGGTACAGGGTGCGTCAGCATTGCAGATAATTCCCTTGAGAAATTTGCAAGAATTTATAAATAATGCCAAATATTGCCAAACCAATCAATGTGACCTTTGATTAAGTGTGTAGCCTGGAATTTACATAAGCATTATCAGTAAATAAAGGCACGCAATCACTAACGTTGTAGGCGGCTGAGAGTTGAACATCTGACTCAAAACCTTTTTCAATCAACTCTTTACCCGAACTGCATTTTTTCAAGTACCCCAGTAAATCCTGCTGGAAAGCCTGAAATGTTGCCACAGCCACTTTAGCTTCTGGTGACAAATTACCATCTAAATAACTGAGAATTGCGCCAGCACCAATTAAATCTTCAAATGCAGGTCGTAGGCTACCATCCTCTTTCCACCTCTCACCAGCTGGAATCACAGCGATTTTATCACCATACTTTTGGGCAAACTACGCTACAGCTTGACAATTTCGCAAACAACCAGCCAAAGTTGGTGTAGTCCCTGTATGTAAAGTCAGAAAAGAACCATTAGGTGAGGGTAAAACTAGTCTAGTTCCAGCAGTAATTTGAGCTACCGATTTTGGCGAGAGAGAATATCCAGTTGTAATCCAACGTTGTCTATGACTTGCCAACTCTGCTCGTACTGACTTGGCATAATCTATAACTGATTCATCTCTCATCGCATAGGGAAAAATTATCGCGCCGTTGTTGGTGGCAATTTCCACGCAGGTGGAAAAAGAGAGAACGTCAACTATTACAATTACATCACTGATGGGTGCGAGTTGAGCAACTCCTTGTGAGCCCCACTCACAGCGCAAATCAAACTCTGATTGGTTGTAAATCATTAGAGGTATATTTAAGCCCTAGTTGAGTTAGACTAGAAACAATAACATTGTCTAGATAAACGTCAGACATAGTGATTACTAACCTCATTTATGTATAGCAATCCTATTTGAGATCCGAACAGGGTGCATACTGATGCAGCTTGGGAAAATCAAATTCTTGATGATTGGTAAAGAACTTAAACAGCCACTTGACAACAGGAAAAGATTTGCACAGAGGCCAAAACTTTCTCAAAAAGTTTTTGGTCTGTAACCAAACATCTTCTACAGGGTTTTGTTCGGGTGCATTAGGTGCAAATCGAATACAAGTAATTGGCCATTGATCTGCTGCATGGCGCTCGTTTACATCTGCCAAAAACTTTTTAACTTCATCCGACCTCTGATAACTAGCTCCATCCCAAATTAAAGCAATTCTCTGCCTTGGACGTTGATTTTGTAGATGTTTAATGAAGTCTACTGTACTTGATGAGTTTCCGGCCGGATACTCGTGAACGATAAACTCTTGTGTTTTATAATCTAAGGCTCCAAAATAAGTTTGTCTATCTTTAATATTTTTAATCAGAATCTCAATTCTAATATCTGTCTTTCCCCAAACATATCCACAGACATCATTTGCAAGTAAATGGCATTCATCCACAAAAAAGACAACTAGATGCCCTGAATCAATCTCAGCTTGGTTCTGAGTCAAAAAATTAAGAATTTCTTCCCTGTTGATTTTGACTAAATCTGGATTGGAACTTGGGTTAATTTTCTGTGATTTCTTCCAACTAATATGAGCTGATGACAGCAGTTCATAGGAGCTTTGTTTGGATTGGTAAATCACACCATAATTTTCATCTAAATAACTCACTAATTCATCTATATTACAATAATCTTTTCCTCTCAACCAAGTCATAATTTCTCTATGTTGTTCTGGTGTTAAATAACTCTTTGCACCTTTATAACCTAGCTGGATACCGTCTATTCCTTCAGTTCCAAATCTTTGTTTCCAATTTGTAATACAAGACTTATTCATTCCCAAAAGTTTAGTAATCTTAGAGTATGGTTCACCTTGTAACGCCATTTTTACTGCTATTGCCCGTTGAAGTTCCCTGGACTCTGGATCTCTGTGAATGAACTCTGTTAAAATTGCTATTCTCTCTGATTTTTGTTGTTCTAGTAAAAAGTTATTCATCGGCATAATCTGTCATCAAGGCTTTAGTATAAACGTACCATGAGGTTGGATCTCATTTAGGATTGCTATAGACTGTAATTAGAGCAAGATAGACTCCTGAATCACTCAACATAATAATATGATCAAAAATATTTATATTATTAACTGCTAAATCGTTTAGCATTAAAAAAAGAAGAACCAGAACGCATTTTATATTTAGCTTTTAGCGAAGATACATACCAAGACTTTTTCTCACGTCAATTTATTCGAGATTCTTTAAAAGAATATCAAATTAAACTATTAATCTTCAATTCCTTAAGTCAGGATATTGTTTTATGGAAGGAATAAACTATTCTCAAATCATTCAAGATATTTTAATTAACCATTCCGCTAATGACGTGGCTAATGGCACAGAGGTACAATTGCTGTTTGACGCAGAACGCCATCATTATCAAGTCTTAAATATTGGCTGGAAAGAACAACGGAGAATTTATGGAGTCATCATTCATGTTGATATTAAAGAAAAAAATTTGGATACAAAGAGATGGTACAGAAATTGGCATCGCTAACGAATTAATCGTTGCTGGAGTAGCTAAAGAAGATATTGTATTAGGATTTCACGCTCCTTATAAACGTCAATTTACTGACTTTGCTGTTGGATAAATAGTAAGGAAATAAGCAATAGTAACCTTTGCCCTAATCATCCACCATCCGCTAAACTCAGAAATGCTGCGTTATTCCTGATCATGTCCGATTCCCAAACTGTTAGTGCTGCCGTTGCCAAACTCTACAATACCTACCCCTTCCCGCCAGAAGCCCTGTTAGATGAACCACCTCCAGGCTATAATTGGCGCTGGAATTGGCTAGCCGCTCATAACTTCTGCACAGGTCAAAAACCCCAAAAGCAAGATATTCGGATTTTAGATGCAGGTTGCGGTACTGGTGTGGGTACAGAGTACCTGGTTCACCTCAATCCCCAGGCTTCTGTTGTGGGAATTGACCTCAGTACTGGCGCTTTAGCTGTAGCCAAAGAACGTTGTCAGCGTTCAGGGGCTAACCGTGTTAAATTTCATCACCTTAGTTTGTTTGATGTGGAACAGTTGCCAGGTGAGTTTGATTTAATTAATTGTGTTGGCGTTTTGCATCATACCTCTGATCCAATTCGCGGTATTCAAGCTTTGGCGAAGAAGTTAGCCCCAGGCGGCTTAATGCACATTTTTGTGTACGGAGAGTTGGGACGCTGGGAAATTCAACTCATGCAAAAGGCGATCGCACTTATTCAAGGTGACAAAAAAGGCGACTACCGCGATGGTGTCCAAGTCGGACGAAAAGTATTCGCTTCTTTACCAGAAAATAACCGAATTGTCAAATACGATAAACAGCGTTGGTCACTAGAAAACAACAAGGATGAATACTTTGCTGATATGTACGTTCATCCCCAGGAAATTGACTATAACATTGAGACGCTGTTTGAATTAATTGATGCTTCCAGATTGGAGTTTATTGGTTTCTCGAATCCGAGTTTCTGGAATTTGGAGAGACTTTTAGGCAAAGCACCAGAGTTAGTAGAACGGGCGAAAGAGTTGAGCGATCGCCAGCTTTACCGCTTGATAGAATTACTAGACCCAGAAGTAACTCATTACGAGTTTTTCCTCGGTCGTCCTCCCTTAATCAAGGCCGACTGGTCAGACGATAACGCCCTATTGGCAGCGATTCCCGAACTTAATCCTTGTATTGAAGGATTTCCGAGTCAATGTTTCTTTAATTACGATTACCAGATTGTTAATTTATCAGTTGCAGAGTTTGAGTTTATGCAAAGATGTGATGCTAATTCAACAGTTGCAGAGATTTTAGCAGGTGTGCAACTGGGATTAGATCAGGTAAGAAAACTTCTTCAGCAGCAGCTTATTTTATTGACACCTGTTTAATTGTATTGTACTCTTATACCGAACTTTACATTCATGATTTTATACTCGTGGTGATCAGCGATCGCCGATTACCACTTTTGGCAAATTAATGTAGATTAGGAAAGTGCCCAAGAAACGGGGTATTGTACATCCCAAAAGTTGGAGTTTTCTGGAATTCAGCAGTGGTGCGATGTTAATGACAAGCCGCTACTCTACGATTTTTGATTTGCGGTACGCCCATACACTCTTCAAGCACCAGTTGATTTTATTGACACCGACTTAATTCAAACACTAAGACGCTATGTAACGACTTAAAAGGACAATTATCCACTCACAAAAGCTGGAATTGGAAGAAATTTGGAATTTCCAGGCAGCGATTATTGATTATTCACTTCCTGACTCACTCACATCATCAGCCGCTCTCTCGCTTCTGGGAGCGCGATCTTACTGAATGTCTAACGTTGACAAGAAGTTAATTGTTTTTTCCTAAAGTATTGTTACCGGATCGTGATATGATTCATCTGACTGAATGTGCAGTCATCATCTTTAGCTGTACTGGTTTCAAGTCTCGTGAGCTTGTCAGACGAATCAATTGCGCCCACTCCGACAACGCAACAAGATGCTAAAACTGTTTCTGAAGATACAGAATCAGATAATTCCATGCAAGAGTTCTATGAACTCTTCCAGCGGTTGTTGGTAATCACGCTTGTCTTGACGGGGGTTATTTTTATCTCTGTGTGGATTTTTTATTCCTTGAACATTGCTCTTAATTATTTAATTGGGGCGTGTACAGGTGTGGTTTACTTAAAAATGCTGGCTAGAGACGTTGAGCAGCTAGGTAGTGAAAAAACCAGTTTGAGCAAAACTCGTTTTGCTCTATTTATGGGAGTGATCGTCGTGGCAACTCAATGGCGTGAGCTACAGATTCTGCCCATATTTTTGGGATTTCTAACTTACAAAGCCACGCTCCTCGTCTATATGGTGCAAATTGCGTTCATTCCTGATTCTTAAAAAGTCAGGCTCACAAAGATAGTAATCCCATCCTCGCTCGTTGGGGAAAATGCTTGAAGAATGCAAATGCTTAGTGTCTTAAACGCCTTTAATTCTTTTCCCCTCGCCGAATTAGAAGTAGGTCATCATTTCTACTGGCAGTTGGGCAATCTTAAAATTCATGGGCAAGTTTTTCTTACCTCATGGTTTGTGATTAGCATTTTAGTAGTGGCTTCAATAGCTGCTACTCGCAACGCACAAAGAATTCCCAAGGGCATCCAAAATTTGATGGAATATGCTCTAGAATTTATCCGAGATTTGGCAAAAAACCAACTTGGTGAGAAAGAGTACCGCCCTTGGGTGCCATTTATTGGCACATTGTTCTTGTTTATTTTCGTATCGAACTGGTCGGGTGCTTTAATTCCCTGGAAGCTCATCAAGCTACCTTCGGGTGAATTGGCGGCTCCTACCAATGACATCAATACGACTGTTGCATTGGCACTGCTGACCTCTTTAGCGTACTTTTACGCAGGTTTTAGCAAACGGGGTTTGGGCTACTTTAAGAAATATATAGAGCCAACACCTATTTTATTGCCGATCGCAATTCTCGAAGATTTCACCAAGCCCCTCTCCCTAAGCTTCCGTCTATTTGGCAATATATTGGCGGATGAATTGGTAGTAGCGGTGCTGGTTCTGCTAGTTCCTCTATTTGTACCTCTGCCCGTAATGGCGTTGGGTTTGTTCACCAGTGCGATTCAAGCCCTGGTTTTTGCTACCCTAGCTGGAGCATACATTCATGAGGCCATGGAGGGACATGGTGGAGAAGAGCATGAGGAGCATTAAACTTCTCAGTTGATAGCACAGTTCCAAGAGCATGTTCGCTCAAAACATCGCAAAGCGCGATTGGTAAGAACCCGGTGCAGCGTGAAAAACACGTCTATAGTCGTTAACGTACTTTTGTTAGTTTTGTAATCAAAGCAAGGAAAATCAACATGGATCCATTAGTGCAGGCTGCTTCAGTTCTCGCTGCTGCTTTAGCGATTGGTTTAGCTGCAATTGGCCCCGGTATTGGTCAAGGAAATGCTGCTGGACAAGCAGTAGAAGGTATTGCCCGTCAACCAGAAGCAGAAGGAAAAATTCGCGGGACTCTGCTATTAACCTTGGCTTTCATGGAATCCTTGACTATCTATGGTCTGGTTATTGCCCTGGTGTTGCTGTTTGCTAATCCCTTCGGCTAAAACCTTAAAGTTTTTGTGAGTGTGGAGACGTGAAGCATCACGCCTCTACAATCTAAATAATATTTTGGGCATTTAGTCGTTCTGATGTAGTTGACTACCAATTTGAGATTTGGGATTTTGGGTCGCACCTTTGGTGCGCTCCCAGCGCAACTTGGATTATCAAGAGTTTTCTGTACATGCCCCTGAGCTAAGGCTACTCTAAAATCTAAAAGACGCTCCTACGTCGCTAACGCTACGCTATCCTCAATCTCAAATCCAAAATTACTTGACCCTTGTTGGCTATGGGTCTCTAAAATATCAAAGGTTGGATGATGTTGCTAGCCATGAAAACTGCTACTCCAGCCAAAGAGGAGATAAATGTTTGATTTCGATGCTACCTTGCCCTTCATGGCATTGCAATTCCTGCTATTTGCAGCTTTGTTGAATGTAATTTTCTATAAGCCACTGACCAAGGTACTAGACGATCGCGATAATTATATCCGAACTAATACCCTTGACGCGCGGGAACGCTTGGCGAAAGCTGAACGTTTAGCCACTGAATATGAGCAGCAGCTCGCAGAAGCTCGCAGAAGCTCGCAAGCTACTGTCGAAGCAGCTCAGGTTGAAGCTAAAAAAATTACTGCCCAAAAAATCGCTGAGGCGCAACAAGAAGCTCAGTCTCAACGAGAACAAGCTTCTGTTGAAATAGAGCAACAAAAGCAGGAAGCTATGCGTACCTTAGAGCAACAAGTTGATGCTCTAAGCAGGCAGATTCTAGAAAAACTATTGGGACCAGCTCCAGTTAGATAAACTAACTTTTCCTGGTTTTATGAAAGCATACGCGCAACAGGACGTTAGTGCCAGAGCGCTTAATTAAGTGTCAAAAAAAGGCACTTTTTTCCCTTCGGGGAAAGATACTTTATTTCCCTAAGGGAAAATACAACGTATTAGCAAGCGAGCAGCGCACTTGTAAATGAGTATCATGGGGACATTCTTATTACTTGCCGCAGAAGCGAACGCTGTTCACTCTGAATTGGCAGAAGGCGCAGCAGAAGGTGGTTTCGGTCTAAACCTAGACATTTTTGAAACCAATCTGATCAATCTAGCGATTCTGGTTGGCATACTATTCTACTTCGGACGTAAAGTTTTAAGCAATATCCTGAACGAGCGACAATCCAATATTGCGCTCGCAATTCAGGAAGCAGAAGGGCGCTTAAAAGAGGCACAGAAGGCGCTATCCCAAGCGCAAGAGCAGTTGACCCAAGCTCAGGCAGAGGCACAACGCATCCGCAAATCTGCTGAAGAAAACGCCATCAAGGCTAAAGAAACCCTGTTAGCGAAAGCAGTGCAAGACGTAGAACGCTTGAAACAAACAGCAGCAGCGGATTTAAACACCGAAACAGAGCGAGCGATCGCCCAACTGCGGCAGCGGGTAGCGACTCTAGCATTGCAAAAAGTCGAATCGCAACTCAAAGGCGGAATTGCCGACGATGCTCAACAAAGTTTAATTGACCGCAGCATCGCACAACTCGGAGGCAATGTATGACAAGTCAGGTAGCAACAGCCGAAGTAGCCCAACCTTACGCACAGGCACTTTTGTCAATAGCGCAATCGAAAAATTTGACAGAAGAGTTCGGGGAAGATGCGCGTACTTTCCTGGGACTGTTGAGAGGAGATAAACAGCTACAAAACTTCTTTGGCAACCCGTTTATTCAGTCTGAGAGCAAAAAGGCTCTGATCAAACAAATACTTGGTGAAGGCGCTAACCCCTACTTACGCAATTTTTTGCTAATACTAGTAGATAAACGGCGCATTGCATTCTTGGAATCAATTTTTCAACAGTATCTGGCGCTGTTGCGGCAGCTGAATCAAACCGTATTAGCGGAAGTAATTTCAGCCATTCCCCTCACAGAAGCTCAACAGCAGGCAATCATCCAAAAGGTCATTGCCATCACGAATGCTCGCCAGGTAGAACTAGAAACCAGGGTTGACAGTGAGTTAATTGGTGGTGTGATCATTAAAGTAGGTTCACAGGTAATTGATGCAAGTTTACGGGGTCAATTGCGTCGCCTTTCATTGCGCTTAACTAATAGCTAGAAAGTTAGGAGTAAGAAGTTAGAAGCAAAGCCGGAGACTCCGAAAGTCCGGTTAAAAGTTAGGAGTTAAGTAAAAGGTAATTTATTTTGACTTTTAATTTTGGCATTTTTAACTCATCACTCCTAACTCTTAACTCCTAACTCTGGAATTTTTCCGTCTCGAAAGCAAAAAAGATAGACACATGAGCATATCAATTAGACCTGACGAAATTAGCAGCATAATCCAACAACAAATCGAGCAATACGACCAAGAAGTCAAAGTTGCTAATGTTGGTACCGTCCTACAAGTAGGTGACGGTATTGCCCGGATCTATGGTCTGGAAAAGGCTATGTCTGGGGAACTCTTAGAATTTGAAGATGGCACAATTGGCATTGCCCAGAACTTAGAAGAAGACAACGTGGGCGCAGTGCTTATGGGTGAAGGGCTGGAAATTCAAGAAGGTAGTTCTGTAACTGCTACTGGTAGAATTGCCCAAGTACCCGTAGGAGAAGCCTTAATTGGACGAGTCGTAGACGCTTTGGGTCGTCCCATCGATGGTAAGGGAGACATCAAATCCTCAGAAAGCCGTTTGATTGAATCTCCAGCACCCGGTATCATTGCTCGCCGATCTGTACACGAACCCATGCAAACGGGTATCACAGCTATTGACTCAATGATTCCCATCGGTCGTGGTCAGCGGGAATTGATTATTGGTGACCGCCAAACTGGTAAAACTGCGATCGCCATTGACACCATCATCAACCAAAAAGAAGAAGATGTAGTTTGTGTCTACGTTGCGATCGGTCAAAAGGCTTCCACAGTTGCTAACGTGGTGCAGACATTGCAAGAAAAAGGCGCGATGGATTACACCGTCGTTGTCTTTGCTAGTGCCAGTGAACCAGCAACCCTGCAATACCTAGCCCCTTACACAGGCGCAACTATTGCTGAGTACTTTATGTACAAAGGCAAAGCTACCCTGGTAATTTATGATGACCTCTCCAAGCAAGCCCAAGCTTATCGGCAAATGTCCCTACTGCTACGTCGTCCACCCGGACGCGAAGCTTATCCTGGAGATGTATTCTACATCCACTCCCGTTTGTTAGAAAGAGCAGCAAAGCTGAGTGATGAATTAGGCAAAGGCAGTATGACCGCCCTGCCAATTATCGAAACCCAAGCTGGTGACGTTTCGGCATACATCCCCACAAATGTAATTTCCATTACCGATGGTCAGATATTCCTCTCTTCTGACTTGTTTAACGCTGGTATCCGTCCCGCTGTAAACCCTGGTATTTCAGTATCCCGCGTCGGTTCTGCGGCTCAAACCAAGGCAATGAAAAAAGTTGCCGGTAAGATTAAATTGGAACTGGCGCAATTTGACGACCTGCAAGCCTTCGCCCAATTTGCTTCCGACTTAGATAAAGCCACTCAAGACCAGTTGGCACGGGGTCAACGCTTGCGCGAACTCCTCAAGCAGCCACAAAATTCGCCACTCTCGGTATATGAGCAAGTAGCAATTTTGTATGCTGGTATCAATGGTTATTTAGATGATGTACCTGTAAATCAAGTAACCACCTTCACCCAAGGTCTGCGTGAGTACTTAAAGACTGGGAAACCGCAGTATGTGCAAGGAGTACAAGGCTCTAAAGCACTAGGTGATGCAGAAGAAGCTGCCTTGAAGGAAGCACTTACCGAATACAAGAAGACCTTCAAAGCAACAGCGTAATTAAAGTTAGGTGTGAAGAGTTAAGAGTTAAAAGTTAATGAAACACTCCTAGCTCTTAACTCCTAACTCCTAACTCCTAACTCCTAACTCAAGAATATGGCCAATCTAAAAGCAATACGCGATCGCATTCAGTCGGTCAAAAACACCAAAAAAATCACAGAAGCCATGCGCCTAGTTGCGGCAGCTAGAGTGCGGCGGGCGCAAGAACAAGTGCTAGCGACTCGCCCCTTTGCCGATCGCTTGGCACAAGTATTGTATGGTTTACAAAGCCGTCTGCGCTTTGAAGAAGCAAACCTACCACTACTGAAAAAACGCCAAGTTAAGTCAGTCGGACTGTTGGTGATCTCAGGCGATCGCGGTCTATGCGGCGGCTACAATAATAACGTTATCCGTCGTGCAGAAAACCGCGCCAAAGAAATCAAGGCAGAAGGTTTAGACTATCAATTTGTGCTCGTCGGACGCAAAGCTACGCAGTACTTTCAACGCCGCGATCAGCCCATTGATGCTACTTACAGCGGCTTAGAGCAAATCCCCACCGCTGCGGAAGCCAATCAGATTGCCGATCAACTACTTTCCTTGTTCCTTTCGGAAAAAGTAGACCGCATCGAGTTAATTTATACCAGATTCCTTTCCTTGGTTAGCTCCCGTCCTGTGGTGCAAACCTTACTGCCCCTCGATCCGCAAGGTCTAGAAGCAGCCGATGATGAAATCTTCCGCTTGACAACCCGTGGCGGTAAATTTGAAGTAGAACGGGAGAAAGTGACTAAGCAAGTCCGCCCGTTGGCTCCTGACATGATTTTCGAGCAAGATCCAGTGCAGATTCTCGATTCTTTGTTGCCCCTGTATCTAAGTAACCAGCTATTGCGGGCGCTGCAAGAATCGGCGGCTAGTGAACTAGCAGCGCGGATGACAGCCATGAGTAATGCCAGCGAGAATGCCGGTGAACTGATTAACACTCTCACACTCTCTTACAACAAAGCTCGACAAGCTGCAATTACCCAAGAACTCCTAGAGGTTGTTGGTGGTGCTGAAGCACTAACTTAAGGTATAGCTAATTATTTATTTGTAGTGCATTGTAATATATAGCCAATTGCTAATTATTTTAAGATTAGCAATTGGCTATTTTTAGTATTTGGCACTTTTAACTAGATGACATTGACGGCATACGGGCCTTTATGTACTGAGGTTTATGAAATAACTAAGCCTATTGATCGAGATTATCCTGATGTTCGATACTACATTAGACACCTTTCATCAATTGGTGGCAGAATTTTGGAGGCGATGGTAGGGACGGGACGACTACTCATTCCACTCCTAGAAGCTGGTATCAATGTTGAGGGTTATTGATAGTTCACCGGATATGCTTGCTGCTTGTCGAAAGCACTGTGCTGATAGGAATTTAAATCCGGTTCTCCATCAAGGTTGTGTAGAAAATCTTGACATTCCTGGTAAATTCAGTGCAATCGCAGTTTCCTTCGGCTCATTTATGCTGCTAGAAAAGCGAACTGCTGCTGTATCTGCTCTGCAAGCTTTTGCTCGACATTTGGAACCAGAAGGGCGAATCTTTATTGATTTAGAGTTGCCTATTGAAGATTTTAAAACAGAAAACATTGTTAAACAGCTACCACTAATTGACTGCCCTGATGGATCAATAATCCTCTTGCAATCCACATCTCGGATAGACTGGCTTAATCAACTTAATACGACTGTGATTCGCTACGAAAAGTGGAAAGAGGGCAAACTTGTTGCTACAGAGTTACAAAATTTTCCCTTACATTGGTTTGGACGCGACGAATTTATTATATGTTTACGGGAAAACGGCTACCAAGAGATCACCCTATGCGCCAACTATACTGATGGTCTAGAGCCAAGCTCATATAAAGATACCCTGTGTTTCTCAGCAGTACTGGCATGAATCAAAAATTTTTTGTCCAATAACACATTTCCAAAACCGCGTATTATAATTGAAGTATGAAGCGTATGGGTCCGTCACGGTTTCGACAGGTTGGCGAACGCTGCTCTGTGATTCAGGTCGAGAGTGAGTCTCCTCTCGGAAATCAAAGGCTCAAACAAAAAGTAAATGCGAATAACATCGTTAACTTTGCTCGTAAGGATGCTCTAGTAGCAGCCTAAAACACCTCTTACAGGTTCGAGCGTCTTTAGTTTGACTCCGTTAAGGACTGAAGACCAAACCCCAACGGATGCTCTAGCAAGCGTTCTCTGGTTGGCTTGCTGGCTAAGATTAAATCAGAGCATCCTACGTTCGGGATAATGAACGATTCCCGCCTTGAGGGTCAGAAAGGCTAAACCTGTGAATGAGCGGGGAGTCAATACCCAATTTGGACAGCAGTTCGACTCTGCTCGGATCCACTAAGAATAAGTAACAAATCCACCAAACACTTTAATGTTTAGGTGGATTTTGTTTTATTACTTGTCAATCAGCTAATTCTTCTGTTCCTGGGGTTGTTTGCGTGTGCTTCCAAACCTCTTTCCCCTTTTTTTAAGTACCCGTCGTAATCGATCTGCACTCAAGTTTACTTGACGTTCAGATGCCAGTTTTTTTGCTAATTGTTTTGAGTTATAAGTCTCTGACTCTTGAGCTAAACAATTTTCTAAATAAACCAAATCTGATTCCGAATATCGGGGTTTTCCCCCTCGGCCAGGAGCATCCCATAGACCTGCTAAACCCATCTTTTCCCAGCGATGAAGGGTTTGACGTACTGTTGAGATCGCCCAGTTTAAGCCTTTAGCAATATGCTCATTTTTTAAGCCACGAGCATTCAGCAGTAAAACTTGAGCGCGATCCTTTGTACGTTGAGGAATATCTTTGGCTTTTCTTAACTCTTCTAAAGTCAGCTTTTCTTCTTCAGTTAGAAAAACTTTTAATCGGCATCCCATAAACAATAACCTTTTACACAGTCAATTTTTGCGATTTCTATGTCTATTCACGCCTATATACTTAATAAATTACGTATTTAATAGCACATTCTAAAAGCGGAACTACAAGTATTAAGGATGCCTGCGTCTAGAAGGCTGCTACGCGAAAAGTATTGGCTTGAGAACACTATCAAAGTTTGCAATTTATCATCGACAATGAATTTTTATAAAAAGTTAGGCACATCAGAAATGACGCCATTAGCCTGTATAGGCAAATTTATTCGATAGCCATAAGCTGTAGCTTATAGCTATGACAATAAGAATTTGTTGGCGTTGTCCTGATTAATGTCGAAAGTCGATTATAAAGGACTGTATCATTAAATTTCTGAGATTATTCGTATGGTTACCGAGATTTATGGAAACTTTAAAAATCATTTTTACGCTAGTTTCCATTTGGATGAGCAGAAAAACATATACAAGCCTAGTTCCTTTTTATTCAACTCGTCTCGAAAAATTTGTTTAGATTATCTCCAAAAAAATATCTATTGTCTCAGCTTTACAGAAAGTTTATATTTAACGTAACCAGATTCTTGGTTAAGACAAAAATATATACAATACCCATTGGAAAAAACAGTGTTAACAGCTTATTTGATACGGATTGAAAACGTAAAAAAAATTTATCTTACCTTTCCTACTTTTCCCACCTTTCCTACTTTTATACTTAGTTATAATAGAGGAACTTAAAAACACTAACTTTATTGACATCTAAATCTATTCTCTTAAGACATTTATATTGTGATCGCTCAACATTCTGCGCCACAACTACAAAGTTTCTTTGTAAATCCTGGTATGTCCTTAGCATTGATAATTCTGAAAAACAAAGGTTTTTATAACAATCCAGGATGTGTGAGATTTTTTAATTTTTCAGCTTTTATTGTCAAATAATATGAGAAATATGATATTTTTGAATTAGGATAAAATCAGAAAAGTAGCAAAATTAAATACTCAGTAATTTTTGAGCAATAAATTAATATTTAATAGATTTTTTAAGTTATATTTTTTGCTAAAAAACAGTAATAATTGACACAAGTTAAGTTTTTCAAAAACTGATATTCATTACAACTTAAAAAAAGAATAATAGGGACAATGGGGGCAGAAGAAAAACCTGTTAATTTGCGCTCGGAGACGAATAATGGTAGCGATGTCTACGACAGGCAATGCCCACGCAGAGAACGTTCAACATCGGCTAACTATACAAACTGTAGAAATTGCCCCTAACACAACGGCGATTCGCTCTCTTGATTGGGACCGCGATCGCTTCGATATTGAATTTGGACTGCAAAACGGTACAACCTACAATTCATATCTAATTAGGGGTGAACAAACAGTTTTGATTGATACTTCTCACCAGAAGTTTCGTCAGCTGTATTTAGAGACTCTAAAAGGTCTTGTTAACCCCAAAACAATTGATTACATAATTGTCAGTCACACAGAGCCAGACCATAGCGGCTTAGTAGAAGATGTCCTCCAATTAGCTCCTAGAGCCACCGTTTTAGCCTCAAAAGTTGCGCTTCAGTTTTTGGAAGGCTTAGTCCACGATCCTTTTAGTAAACGGGTTGTGAAAACTGGCGATCGCATAGATATCGGCAAAGGACACGAAATCGAATTCGTGAGTGCGCCTAACCTGCACTGGCCGGATACAATCTTTAGCTTTGACCGCAAAACCCAAACCCTTTACACCTGTGATGCTTTTGGGATGCACTTTTGTGACGATCGCACCTTCGACGAAGATTTAGAAGCGATCGAAGCTGACTTTAGATTTTACTACGACTGCTTGATGGGCCCTAACGCTCGTTCTTTGGTGAATGCCATGAAGCGGATGAGCGAATTAGGGAAGATTAATATTATCGCCAACGGTCACGGGCCATTATTACACCACCATCTAGATGTTCTGACCGGCTGCTACGAAAATTGGAGCCAAAAACAAGCTAAAGCAGAAACAACAGTTGGTATGTTTTTTGTCTCAGATTACGGCTATAGTGAGCGCCTTGGTCATGCAATTGCCGAAGGTATACAGAAAACTGGGGTTGGGGTAGAAGTCCTGGATCTAAGTACTGCTGAGAGCCAAGAAATCCAAGAACTAGCCGGGAGAGCAGTTAGCATCATTATTGGTATGCCCCCGACTACAAGCGCCGCCGCCCAAGCTAGTATCAGTTCGCTGCTAGCTGTCGCCAAGAACAAGCAAATGGTTGGGCTGTTTGAATGTTACGGTGGGGATGATGAACCCATTGATACACTCCGCAGAAAATTTCTCGACTCTGGCATCAAAGAAGCTTTCCCAGCTATTCGGATTAGAGAGGCTCCTACCGGATCAACATTCCAGTTGTGTGAAGAAGCGGGTAAAGACTTGGGACAACTGCTGGTGCGCGATCGCAACATTAAGCAAATCAAGTCTCTCGACGTCGACATGGAAAAGGCGCTGGGTCGGATTAGTAGTGGACTGTATATAGTCACCACTAAAAAAGGAAATGTGTCAAGTGCAATGCTGGCCTCTTGGGTAACCCAAGCGAGTTTGCAACCCTTAGGATTCACGATTGCCGTTGCTAAAGACCGCGCCATTGATTCCTTAATGCAAGTAGGCGATCGCTTCGTCCTTAACGTTTTGGAAGAAGGCAATTATCAAGAACTGAAAAAGCACTTTCTCAAGCGCTTGCATCCTGGTGCTGACCGATTTGCTGGAGTGAAAACTCAAACCGCGAAAAACGGTTCTCCAATTCTAACTGATGCTCTGGCATATATGGAATGTGAAATACAGACCAGCATGGAATGCAGCGACCACTGGATTTTATACTGCACCGTCCAAGAAGGTCGTGTCTCCAAAAACGATGGACTGACAGCCGTTCGCCATCGGAAAGTAGGTAATTACTACTAATGGAGAGGATGAAAGGGATGAGGGGGAGAGTTGGAACTTAAAGTTTCAGCCTTTGAACCTCAACGTTGAGGTTCAAAGGCTCAAGTTTCAACCTCAGAACCTCAAACTCTCCCATCTCCCCCAACTCCCCCAACTTTCCCATCTCCCCCATCCGCACAATTTAAATGAGAGTCCCAAATTCTCTGAGCCGCTTCCTTGAACGCGTTAAAAACTGGGCAACATTTGCCTGGTTTTTCCAGATATTTCCCCAACTTTACCCAACAGCTATGACCAATTCCAAGCCACGCGACGTACAAGTTCTACCAATTGCTACAAATACTAAGGCTCTGAGAGCACGTAGTTGGTCACGTCTGCGGTTTGAAATTGAATACGCACTTGAAAGAGGTACTACCTCCAATTGCTATTTAATTGAAGCTGATAAAACCGCACTTATTGATCCACCCCCAGAAAGCTTCACCGAAATTTATTTAGAGGCATTGCAGCAGACTTTAGATTTACGACGTTTGGATTATATAATTCTGGGTCATTTTAATCCCAACCGAGTTGCAACCCTCAAAGCAATATTACAACTGGCACCACAGGTAACCTTTGTCTGTTCTCTTCCGGGTGCGAACAATTTGCGTGCTGCTTTCTTAGACCATGATTTGAAGGTCTTGGTGATGCGGGGGAAAGAAACTCTGGATTTAGGCAAGGGTCATGTTTTAAAATTCTTCCCTATTCCCAGTCCGCGTTGGCCAGAAGGACTTTGTACCTACGATCAGCAAACCCAAATTCTTTACACAGATAAGTTATTTGCAACTCATCTCTGTGGTGATGAAGTGTTTGATGATAACTGGGAAGCGCTCAAAGAAGACCAGCGTTACTACTTTAACTGCCTGATGGCTCCCCAAGCTCCTCATGTGGAATCAGCCTTGGAGAAAATATCAGATTTGCAGGTAAGAATGTATGCTGTGGGTCACGGCCCCTTAGTACGCACCAGCTTAATCGAACTCACCAAAGCTTATGGAGAGTGGAGCCGTGCTCACAACGATCGCGAGATTTCCGTTGCCCTACTATATGCTTCAGCTTACGGGAATACGGCGACTTTAGCACAAGCGATCGCTCTGGGATTAACTAAAGGTGGAGTCGCGGTGAAATCGATCAACTGCGAATTTGCCACCCCTGATGAAATTCGGACTAACCTAGCACAATCAGACGGTTTTATCATTGGTTCTCCTACCATCGGTGGTCATGCGCCAACTCCCATTCATACTGCTTTAGGTATCGTGCTATCAAGCGGTGACAACAGCAAACTCGCTGGGGTATTTGGTTCCTATGGCTGGAGTGGCGAAGCATTGGACTTAATAGAAGGTAAACTCCGGGATAGTGGATATCGCTTTGGCTTTGACACTCTGAAGGTGAAGTTTAAACCTGATGATGTTACTCTCAAATTCTGTGAAGAACTAGGCACAGACTTTGCCCAAGGACTGAAAAAGGCTAAAAAGGTACGCGTACCACAACAAGCCGCTACTCCACTGGAACAGGCTGTTGGTCGGATTGTTGGTTCCGTTTGCGTGGTTACAGCTAAACAAGGAGAAGTATCTACCGCCATGCTAGGCGCTTGGGTTTCTCAAGCCACCTTCAACCCACCCGGACTCACCGTTGCGATTGCTAAAGAGCGAGCGATCGAATCTTTGATGTATCCAGGCGGTAAGTTTGCCTTAAATATCCTACCTGAAGGCAATCATCAAGATTACATGAAGCATTTCCGTAAATCTTTTGCGCCTGGGGAAGACCGATTTGCCAACTTTAGTACAGCAGTTGCGGATAACGGCTGTACCGTCCTCACAGACGCTTTAGCATATCTGGAATGCTCAGTCAAGCAACGTCTGGAATGTGGCGATCACTGGGTTGTATATGCAACTGTGGATGAAGGTAAATTACTCAAGCCTGATGCTGTTACTGCCATCAACCATCGTAAAATCGGCACTCATTATTAGATAGTGAGAAATTTAACCTAACGGAACCACTTTAGCTCAAATATAGCCAAGGCGTTTTACGACAAAAATTCTCTTTTTTCTGGTGGCATGGGCATCTTGCCCGTCCCAGTTTTTTTGTCGAGATGCAGAGTACGCCCAAGTAAGCAGCAACGGTTTTGTGCTCAACGGCATTAATGAGCGTGACCACTCAGGCTACTCCGTCAGCAGTGCCGCAGACATCAACGGCGACGGTATAGACGACCTGATTATTCAGGCAACTTTTTTCAACCGCGAGTACTCGATAGGTGCTTATAAGAGCTACGTTGTGTTTGGCGCTAATAACCCAAGTTGCTAGTTATGAGGGAGAGCTATCACTGAGTTAAATGTGATCCTGTGACTTTATTTAACGTTTGTACTTTTGATTGAGTCTGAGTCGCGGTAGCGCCTAGCGCTACCGTCAACTTGTCGTGCGCGTAGGCTAGCAAGAACCACAGGCATCGCCTGAACTAGCGGTTACCAAGCACCCAGAATTCAATAACCTGCAACTTGGGTTACTACTTTGTTGGCTTAGATAGATTGGCTTCCAACAAGCAGATTCATTCATCTGCAATTGATATTAGCTAGCTTAAAGCCATGAGTTTTCCTCAACATTCTTCTCTAGACAAAATAGAAAATCAGCCTGCTAGCACCAGACTGTTATCTTTGACGATCTGAGAATATATTGAAGAATATGAAAAAATGCAAATATTGCTTGACTCCACCATCCTTCTATAGGTAGATTTATTAGCTAGCCAGCTAACACCAGACTGTTATCTTTGACGGTAGTAAAAATATCTTCGTAAGTGTGAAAAATTTCAAACACTGAATCTAGTTGGGTAAGTTCCAAAATTAACCGTACAGGAACTTGCACGTTGCATAAAACCAAGCGGCAACCACTCTGACGTGCAGCTTTCAGCCCTTTCACTAGGGGAACTAACCCAGAACTGTCCATAAAACTAACTTCTACTAGGTCAATAACCCAGAGTTGATGAGCTTGAGGCACTACTCCAGCCATCTGTTCACTCAAAGCCTTACCGCCTTCTAAATCTATGCTTGCTTGGGGTTTAAACAAAATCACTTGAAGTTCTTGTGTGAGAGTCATGAATTTAACAGGGTAGTTGGAACACTTGACAAAAAATTGAAAAAAGACATCAATACCTCTTCTCTTTCAACGGCAAAACGACTGTTTTACGCAGATATTTGGGCAATTGCAGTTGTGCAGTTGAGAGTGATTATTTCAGTATTCATATCGTATAATTTGTGATAACTTTTATCAATATAGGCATAAGCGCCTAAGAATTTCGGTATCAACCGTATCTTTTACAAGATTTTCATAATTTAACTGCATATTTATAAATTTTTTATAAATATTTTAATTTATTTACAAAAAAAATGAATTTGTGATAATAAACTCAAAAAATGTATAGTTAATTGTCAAAAATTAATAGTTACCATAGATTTAAAGTTATGATTCATTCAGAATTAAACTAATGACTTAATGACTCTATGTAGTGGTTTGATTGACACCCCGCGCAGAAACAAGCAAAGATATAATAAAAGTAAAAATTTGTAAAGACGGCGGTATGGGATGTCTTTAGAGCTGATTTCACTAGAAAATATCCAGGAAGTCGCCCACACATACGGGTATTGGGCAATTTTCTTGGGAATTTTGCTAGAAAATTTAGGCATTCCCCTTCCTGGTGAAACCGTGACCTTAGTAGGCGGGTTTCTAGCTGGCAGCAATGAACTAAATTTCTGGCTGGTTCTCGGTGATGCAATTATGGGTGCTGTAATTGGCGGCACTTGTGGCTATTGGATTGGTAGAGTTAGTGGTTGGCCTTTTCTGGTAAAAGTTGGTAGCATACTTCGGATTTCGGAAGTGCGGCTGCTAACTATTAAAGATCAATTTAGTCAAAATTCTGCTAAAGCGGTATTTTTTGGACGTTTTCTGGCATTGTTACGAGTTTTTGCTGCACCACTAGCTGGTATAGCCGAAATGCCCTTTGGAAAATTCTTTTTATACAACTTTTTAGGAGCAGTTGCTTGGGCTAGTTTGATGGTGACATTAGCTTTTTTTGCTGGCAAAATTGTCTCTTTAGAACAATTGGTTGCTTGGGTGGGTCAATTTGCGATCGCAGCGTTACTGATCCTCGCTGCCTTAATTTTTGTCCCTCTGTGGCTGGAGTCTCGTCAAGTCAAGGAAGTGAGTAGTGAAGACTGAGAGTGAGGAGTGAGGAGTGAGGAGTGAAGAGTGAGGAATAAAGTGAAAAGTTATTTCTTTTAACTTTCACTTCTTGTATTTTGCATTTTTAACTCCTAACCCCTAACTCCTAACCCCTAACCCCTAACTCCTAACTTTTATTTTGCCGCGACCAAATGCGCGTTGGTAGTCCCCAAACGTAGATAAAGCCTTCAGCAGCTTTGTGGTCAAATTGATCTTCGGCTCCGTAGGTTGCCAAATTTGGAGTATAGAGGGAATTATCGCTTGAACGCCCAACTATTGTAGAGTTGCCCTTGAACAACTTCACTCGCACAGTTCCAGAGACTCGCTCTTGTGTCTTTTGAATAAAAGCATCCAGTGCAACTTTGAGTGGACTGTACCACAGACCGTTGTAAACAATTTGGCTGTAAGTTTCTTCAATCCCACGTTTGTAATGGGTGACATCTGCCGTTAAAGTCAAGCTTTCTAAATCCCGATGTGCCTGAATTAGCACCAACATCGCGGGTGATTCGTAGATTTCCCGCGATTTGATCCCCACCAGACGGTTTTCAATCATATCGATCCGTCCGATGCCGTGATTTCCTACCACCTGATTGAGTTGTTCAATTAGCTCAACAGGCTTTTTAGCTATGCCGTTGAGGGTTGTGGGAATACCACCGTGGAAACTAATTTCGATGTACTCTGGCTCATTGGGAGTGTGGGCGATCGCTTTGGTCATTTCATAAATTTCTTCTGGTGGCTCAAATGACGGATCTTCGAGTAAACCAGCTTCAATGCTACGACCGAGCAAATTCTTGTCAATGCTGTAGGGAGAGGATTTTTTGACTGGTGAGGGGATACCAAACTTTTCCCCATAGGCGATCGTTTCTTCACGGCTCATTCCCCATTCTCTGGCTGGTGCGAGGATCTTTAGGTTGGGGTTCAGGGCGGTGACAGAGACATCAAAGCGAACCTGATCGTTACCTTTACCGGTGCAACCGTGAGCGATCGCATCAGCACCATATTTTTCAGCGGTTTCTACTAATACCTTAGCGATCAGTGGACGGGCAAGGGCAGTTCCTAGAGGATAACGATTTTCATAGAGGGCGTTGGCTTGAATCGCCCCAAAGGCGTAATCTTTAACGAAGCTGTCTTTGACATCCGCCACTAGGGATTCACTTGCACCCGATTTCAAAGCTTTTTCTCGAATTGGCTCTAATTCATCTCCCTGACCTAAATCTGCTGCTAGGGTAATCACCTCTTCCACACCCCACTCCTTTTTGAGGTAGGGGATGCAAACTGAGGTATCGACTCCCCCAGAATATGCCAAGACAACCTTTTTGGCGCGACCCATTAATTTCTCCAGTTAGGAAAACAAACAATGAGTCATTATTATATCTAAACTAATGTATGTATATTTTCTTTATGCAACAACCTATAGGCAGATTGTCAGCAAACTCAGACAGAAGAATCTGTATAGGTCAATTTGTGCTTAATTCTAATCGAAGTTTGCAAATAGAGCGATCGCTTGTATATAAATATTCTTGATCTGGTTTTGAACATATCAATATTTTCAATGCTAAGGGATTCATCTCAAAATGCAATATATCTAGGACTTACGCATTGACAAAAAGTTTATCATGTGTCTAAGTCCCTATTTTCTATTAAGAGGTTGTTTGAAAAGTGTTTTCCTGTGACTTTAGGCACTTTTAGATCCTCCCTAACCCACGCCAGTCGCTCCACTTGGGGAGACCCCTTGGCGCTAGCAGGGCTGTTTCATTCCCTAAAGAGCCTTAAAAATCAAGTGTTATAGCGATTAAAAATTGATTATTTTGTTACCAACGTGCCGAGAAAATGAACAATCTTACTGTTGTTTAAGTGCTTAAAAGTTCATCTTCTCGTCACCCTCACTTACAATTTTTCTCGCAAACCATCTTGACAAATTCTGTTTGAAATGGTGTAACACACGTCTCTGCAACACCAAGCTTTTCAATCAATGTTCAGTGAAGCAGTGGATTAAATTCACTGACTCGTCAGCGCAGTTTTCATTGCCTTAAAGATATGGCTCTGATCAACTACTCCTCGGACACCGGGCGCACTGTAAGTAATATTAGAACTATCTTTGAACTTAACTTCTTTTCCCAGGTATTTAGTCAGAACTGATGCATAAGCACCTTGATAGTAAACAGGTACAATCCTTCGGCTGTGACTACCCCAGAGGTACTTATAATTCGGATCAGACCCTCAAAAGTGACCAGCATCTTTAGAATTATGCTTGTTGAAAGTGATGTCCTTGGCGTTATACTTCAAGCCCTTAGACTGATTTGGTTAGGATTAGGAGTCAACTTTGATACAAAGTCATTATTCAGAGTTAAATAGTGGTCATGGTCAGCAGTAACGAGTAGCAAGTTCTTGCTCCAACCACCATGATTGTTGATCCAGGTAATAACCTGTTGAACTGCTTTGTCAAAATCATTCATAGTACCAATCAGGTTATCCATGTTGTTGTCATGAGCACCCCAATCGATATCACCTCCCTCAATCATTAGCCAGAAGCCATCTTTGTCCTTACCTAAAACTTTAAGAGCAGCTTTGCTCAGATCAGCCAAAGTTGGATTTTCGTTAATCTCTCTGGCAATGAAGCTAGCATGGGTTTCATCGGCAGCCAGAGGACGCACAGTATCAGGTGCAGGAGCATTGGGAGCAATCGGGTTGCCTGCTGCATCAATGACAGGAACACACTCCCCAGCAGTACCCGGAATGATTTGACCTGATGGACAGGGAGTTACAGTTTTAACAACAGAGCTATAGAGTGTGAAATTACCCAGATCTGTGGTGCTGTAGTCACCTTTAGAGGAACTGTGCCATGTTCCAACCCATGCCATCGCCAATCATGATAATCACGTTAATGCCATTACCAGCGGCCATAGTCGGCTGAAAAATAGAATTACTAAATATCAGCAGAACGGTACAGAAAAAGCCAGCCATAGTCAAAGCTAGGAAGCGTCTGTACTTTCCTAAAAATGAAATCATTGCTGTATGCCTTCAGATTGATTGAGCAATTAGTAGCTGTTAATACTTAATATTTACGCGAAAATTCCCAAAAAGCTTAATTTACCGTAGACACGTAGTGGCTTGCCGCAGGCTAACGCTAACTCTTGAAGACACTAAATGTAGCTTATTTCTAAATATTAATACGTAGAATATCTCGTAGAGAAGAATTCGTAGAGTATGCGTAAGTCCTAATACTGATAAAAATTGGGTTCAAGATGATTATTCTCGAAGTTTGAGTGGGTAGCACTCACATCTGGTTGAGTAGAAGTTGTAACATAACTCTGGTTAGAGGCAGTAGCTGGTTGTTGATTCAATGTTCCCAAGAACAACAGGATTGCCAGAACTAAACCAGATATGAACCAAGCCAATGCACGTTTGTACTGTTTCATTACTGAAACGATTTTTGATTTTTGAATTAAAGTCATGATTAGCAAACCTCCTAGTAAATAAGTTATGCTTGTTAGACAATGGCTATGCTTTGACAATTAAAAAAGCGTCAATAAGCATCATGTTTAAATCTGAATTATAAGTAAGTGTAAAAGCTAATTTATTTGATATATTTTTAGCCATTGCTTCAGGATGAATGTGTTTGATTTGCCGATAATATTAAAGCTATATCTTGGTTGAAAAAAGGATGAATGGGTATTTTGGAGGGGTATTTACAGCTAGTTAGCTGCAAAGTTACTTCAGTGATGTTAAAAGTTTTTCGCAGATGAGTTTGTAATTTATTGAGTAAGCGATCGCGTTCTTGGGCTGTTGTACATTGAACTGTCAAATCAGCGCAAAGCATTACCTGATTTAAGCTAATTGCCCAGATATGAAGTTTTTTTACTTGAGCAACACCAGGAAAAGATTTGAGACATATTTCCACTTCATCTGGATCAATTGATTCTGGTGCATACTCCAAAAAAATTTTCAGGCTTTCTTGAACTAACGGTAAAGCACTTAAACCAGTAAAAGTTGCAACTACTAAACTAATAGCGACATCTGCCCAGCACCAATCCCAAAGATGAACTGCTAAAGCAGCTATAATAACGCCAACAGAACTGGCAGTATCAGCGATGACATGAAGCAAAGCTCCCCGCAGGTTTAAGTCGTCGTGAGTATGGGGATGAAGCAAAGAAATGTTGAGTAAATTGACTATTAAACCTAATACTGCAATTCCTAACATTGGTAAGCCCAAAATTGTTGTTGGATGTTGCCAGCGCCCAATAGCTTCCCAAGTAATAAAACTAGCGATCGCCAGCAAACCTAATCCATTCAACAAAGCCGCTAAAACTTCGATCCGTTGATGTCCGAATGTTGCCTGACTCTTAGCTGGTTGCCGTGCTAAGAAACTTGCAAATAGTGATATTAGCAAGGCTGTAATATCAGAGAACATATGCCCTGCATCTGCTTGTAGAGATAAACTTTTACTCTACAAACCTACACTCCACTGCGCTAAAAAAAAACAAATAAGTAAACCTAATATTATCCATAACATTTTGTCTTTTTGATGATTTTTAACCACTTTTGTAGAAGCATTTTCGCATCTACATTCATCCCATCGAAGTGAAAGCATTACCCAAAAAACCCTTTAAATCTACATTATTAGCCTGAAAAATATCCACCTCAAGATTTGTAATGAGTTTGTTTTTAATTTAGAATGCTATATCCTCAAAATTTCTCCTGGTTAATTTAAGAAATGGTAATGTTTACGTTAAATGACAGTCCATATTATATTTATTTACACCCATCCATTTATGTATTAATTAACTAATTATTAACCCTTACTGTTTTCGTGACCAGAATCAGGTAAGGAACAGTGTCAGCGTCGCATCTGTCCTATCCTGGAGATGGGTAAATAGTGTTGTGGGTGAGACTGTGTTTTTCAGCGTTGTGATACCGACTTATAATCGCCAACCGATTTTAGAAAAGTGCCTCCGTGCTTTGGAGGTGCAAGAGTTGAGTAAGCCAAGTTCGGTTACTGATTACGAGATTGTCTTGGTGGATGATGGTTCTACTGATGCCACATTAGAGTGGTTGGCAGAACACAAAGAAGAGTTTCCCCATGTGCGATGGTTTCAGCAAGACCATGCTGGACCAGCGGCGGCTCGGAATTTGGGGGTAGAACAGGCGCTGGGAGATACAATTATCTTTATTGATAGCGATTTAGTGGTGCTGAAGAATTTCTTGCAAGCTCATGCGGATGCACTAGTGCAGGGACAAGAGAAATTGGGGAGCGATCGCTTTTTCACTTACGGTGCAGTTATTAATACTTGCAATTTCAACAACCCAACTGCTGAACCTTACAAAGTAACAGATTTTTCAGCGGCTTTTTTTGCTACGGGAAATGTAGCAATCCCCAAACATTGGTTAGATAAAGCAGGGCTTTTTGATACTAGTTTTCAACTCTATGGCTGGGAAGATTTAGAATTAGGTGTGCGGCTAAAAAAACTAGGTTTAACACTAATTAAATGTCCAGAAGCCGTAGGATATCACTGGCATCCACCATTTAAATTAGAGCAAATTCCTCGGTTGATTGACCAAGAAATTCAACGCGGACGTATGGGAGTTTTGTTTTATCAAAAACATCCCACATGGGAAGTGCGAATGATGATTCAAATGACTTGGCTGCATCGCTTACTGTGGGGAATTTTGTCACTTAATGGCACACTTAATGAACGGACAATGGCTCCATTATTACAATGGTTAATTAATTTAGGTAAACCGCAATTAGCTTTAGAAATTGCTCGAATTTTTCTTAACTGGTATAACGTGAAGGGTGTTTATGAAGCCTATGCTGAAATGCAGCAAACATCGTGATTTAAACACCTTTGGAAAGTATCACCGTGTAATCAACCTGTTAAAAGTTTGTTGGTCATGTCGCGCATCTCAACTCAATACCTGATTCTCTGATAGTGAACGAACTGGCAGGATTGACTACCGTATACAGTTAAACTTTAAAGTGTAAAATATTACTATTAGTTCTGAATATAATTATAAGTCCTGCCAAATTTAAACTGGGACTAAATAGAGATGAATAAGCACCATAAAAACCTGATTCAAAAGGGAATCCTAATCATAGGAGTGGCTATTGCATTCAATGGGCTACCCAAAAGTGTCTATGCTCAGTCACCAAAAATACTTATTGCTCAAAATAGCGGTTCTGACTTCTTAGACCAAGAAATAGACAAGGAAAGCGACTTGTTGTTCCAAGGAGTAGAGAAGTTTAACCAACATGACTATAGAGGGGCTATTACAGATTTTAACCAGGCAATTCGACTAAATCCGAATAATGCCCAACCCTACTACAACCGTGGTCTTGCCCGCTCTGGGTTGGGAGATCATACTGGAGCAATTTCTGATTATAATCAAGCCTTACGATTAAATTCCAAGTTTACTGATGCCTATAGCGACCGAGGTTGGGAATATTACAAACTGGGCAATTACAAACAAGCTATCTCCGACTACAATCAGGCTATGGAAATCTATCCTAAGTATGGTCGTTCTTACTACCTTCGGGGTATTGTCTATGCGGCACAAGGAAACTACAAGCAAAGTATTGCTGATTACAATAAAGCTATCGAATTACGAAGCTATCCCCTCAGTTGGCCCTACTAGAATCGTGATCTTGCCCGCTCTGGGTTGGGAGACTTGAAAGGAGCGATTGAAGATTACAACCAAGCTTTAGGAGAAGACCCCAACTACATCGAAGCCTATCTTAGTCGAGGTCAGACTCTTGCACGTCTAGGGAAACTCCAGGCAGCGCTTATAGATATTAACCAAGTGATTCGGCTTAAATCTAACTTACCTGAAGCCTACTACAGTCGTGGTCTTCTTCGCTTTCTCTTAGAAGATAACAAAGAAGGAGCAATGGCAGATTTACAGCAAGCTGCTGACCTGTTTCTTATGCAAGGGAAGAAACAGAAGCATCAAATGGTAATAGACACAATCAAAAACCTAAAGAATGTCTTTCGCAGCAGGCGCATATAAAAGTTAGGAATGCATAGTCAGTTTCTCTCTTAAACTAACTGAGATATGTTATGTCAAAATCGCCCCACCCATCAACCGCTCATACCGATACTCCAACTCTTCTTTCATCAAATACCAACGCTCTAAAGTAACATCCATCTCTATAATTTTCTCCGCTGCTTGGCGTGCTAAAAGTAAAACTTCCTCATCTTCAACCAAACTTGCCAATGTAAAATCTGGCACTCCAGATTGACGAGTTCCCAGTACTTGCCCTGGCCCACGAAAACGCATATCCATCTCGGAGATGAAAAAACCATCCTGAGATTGTTCCAATACCTTCAACCGTTGTTGAGCATCAGGACTCCTAGAACTGCTCATCAGCAGACAGTAAGACTGAGCCGCGCCACGACCGACACGCCCCCGCAGTTGGTGCAGTTGTGATAAGCCAAATCGCTCTGCATTTTCAATGAGCATTACTGTAGCATTAGGTACGTCTACACCAACCTCAACAACGGTGGTAGAAACCAAAATTTGCGTTTGATTATCACGAAATTTGGTAATCGCTTCATCCTTATCGGCTGAACTCATACGACCGTGCAGCAGCCCCACTTGAAAGTCAGGAAAAACGCTTTCTTGTAACTTTTGATGCTCCTCCACAGCCGATCGCAGATCCAGTTTTTCTGATTCTTCCACTAACGGCAAAACCACGTAAACTTGTCTACCTTGGGCAGTTTCTCGGCGGATGAGGTCGTAAGCATGGTTGCGTTGCTGACCTGATAATACTGTTGTCTGAATCTTTTGTCGTCCTGGTGGTAACTCATCAATTTGGCTCACATCCAAATCCCCGTGTATCGTCAGTGCTAAGGTTCTGGGAATCGGGGTAGCTGTCATAGTTAGCACGTGGGGTTGCTCACCTTTTTGCTGTAAACGCGCCCGTTGTTCTACACCAAAACGATGCTGCTCATCTATCACCACTAACCCCAGTTGATGGAAGTTTACGGGGTCTTGAATTAAGGCATGGGTTCCCACTAACAGAGGTAATTCACCAGTTCCTAATTGAGAATGTATTTGTCTCCGTTTAGCAGTTTTAGTAGAGCCTGTCAGTAATTCCACTGGTAAATGCAGCAGGTTAAACCAGCTAACTAACTTGCGATAATGTTGTTCTGCCAAAACTTCTGTGGGAGCCATCAGCGCCGCTTGGTAGCCGGATTGAATTGCTGCGAGGATAGCTAGCACGGCGACGACCGTTTTACCTGAACCGACATCGCCTTGCACCAGACGATTCATTGGTACGGGTTTTTGTAAATCGTTGAGAATGTCGTTGAGGACTCGTTGCTGTGCGCCAGTGAGTTGAAAAGGCAGTATTTCGTGGAATTTCTCTACAAGTTGACCGCGTGGGACAAGGATGGCGCTGGTTTGAATCGCCCTTGCTTGCTGCTGACGTTGCAATAAACCAAGTTGCAGGTAGAAAAATTCATCAAAAACTAGGCGACGACGGGCAACTTGTAGGGCGGCGCTATCACTGGGAAAATGAATGTTAGCGATCGCATCTTTCAATTCCATCAAACCATACTTTTGTCGCAAACCACTTGGCAGAGGGTCTTTCAGGTGAGTTGCAGCAGGCAAAGCAGCAATTACTGCCTGTCGCACTGTATTGGCGACCACGCCCTCAGTCAGTCCATAAATTGGCACCACCCGCCCAATATTCAGCGACTCAATCGAATCTCCTGGATTTGCCAAAACCTCTAGTTCTGGATTATCCAGTGTCAAGCCGTATTTACTTTCTTTCACCAATCCACACGCCGCCAGAATACTACCTACTGGATAACGACGTTTTAAACTTTCTTGCCAAGCGCGACTGCTAAAGCGCGTACCTGCGTAAAAACGACCAATTTTGATTTGACCGCTGTTATCTTTTACTACCAGTTCTAAAATTGATAATTTCTGATTTTTAGGGCTAGTAAAGCAGTTGCAACGCTTCACTGTAGCCACTATTGTCACTGTCTCACCCGCCTGTAACTCGCGGATATTCACCTGACGCGCATAATCAATGTGGTCACGGGGATAGTAGAAAAGTAGGTCGCGGACGGTGTGTAAACCAAGCCGTGCCAAATTATCAGCTTTTTTGAAGCCTATTTCTGGTAAATCACTAAGTTTTTGCTCAATTTTCGGGGCAAGCCTCCGACTCACCTCAGGGATAATTTTAGATTTTGGATTTTGGATTTTGGATTGATAAATTCTCCCTTGTTCCTCTGCTGCTCTGCTCCCCTGCTCCTCCTGCTCCTTTTGCTGTAGTTGGGAGAGATACCTCCGACTTTCTGCTACTAAGTGTTGTCTTTCTTCCAGTGCTAGATGTGGATAACTAGCAAATTGCACCGCTAGTCCTTGCCAACGGCGGCGTTCAGTTTGCGGCAAGCCTGTTGGGAATTTGCCCAAAGTCAGGCTAAGAAATTCACTGAAGCGGTACTGTCTGCCCACCAAGTCTGTAAAGCCATGTTCGGCTTCTATTGCCAAGGCTTTGTGCAATCGTATCCAGTCTGGTTTTTCATTAGTCATTGGTCAGCAGAGTGAGGAGTTAGGAGTAAGGAGTGAGGAGTGAGGAGTTAGGAATAAATTACTCATAACTCATAACTCATAACTCATAATTCATAATTCATAACTCATAACTTTATTCAAACCAACTAGCACGCCATGCAGCTTCAGCTTCAGCGATCGCTCTTTCTTGATGTTTTTTTTGATACTCTCGTCCTAGCTTGTTTAGCTGAACTAAGATACTGCGGATTTGCCTGCGCTCAGAGGAGAGTGTCACATCAGCAAATTCAATTTCTCCTAACCGCAGGTTAATAGCCATGATTTGCGTCAGTCCAGAATCTTCTGACTGCTGCTCATTTTCAATTTCAATTACTAAGTTTAATAAGTTAGGTGGCCCTGGCATTACCTCGGCAGATGCTTCTGATGCTGCCGCAGCCGCTGCTGCTAAAATCGGTTCTGGTAATTTTTTGGGTAATACCCCAGCTTTTTGTAATAAAAGATTAGCATCATGCGAAAGTTTTTTCAGTATCTCTTGCGTGACCTCTTCTAAGTTCTGTTGCCATTTTGCCAGTTCTATAGGACTAGAGGTGTCGGGGGTAAGAGGCTCAGGGGTAGATGTGCCTAAAATCACAGGAGATGAGGAGGGTGTTACTCCCTCATCTGTTCCATCTCCCTCATCTCCCTCATCTGTTCCATCTCCCTCATCTCCCTCACCTGTTCCATCTACTCCTACTTCCTCACTTTTAATATAAGTGAGCAATTGCTCAGATGCCAGTTGACCCAACTTACGGATGGCTTGTTGCAATTGTTGGCGCTGATTCAATGATAAATGTAGAAAGTTTTCGGGATACCCCTGAGTACAAAGGTGGTAACTCGCCAGAATCAACTGTTTTCGTACAGCTAGCCCCAAGGTGTTTAGATAACTAGCATAAGCGCTTTGTAGTTCTACTCCGATCGCCCGAATCGCTTCTTTCAGTGCTGTAATATCCCGTTCAATTCGCTCGATTGCTCTTGCCATATCTTTTCGTTCTTGCCCATGTGAGCTCTTACATAGTACAAATGTACGAATTTATTTTAGGATAACTTTCCAGAGGACTTTAGATTTTAAATTTTAAATTAAATGCGATATTTCGCGTCTCTAATAATAAAATACAGGTCAGGCTATTTGCTTGACCTGTCTTTTAAGCAGTTAGGAGTTAGGAATTATGAGTGATGAATTATGAAGCTAACTCCTAACTCCTAACTCCTAACTCCTAACTAATTATTACTTGCCGCCCATTTGTGCAGCGACTTCTTCAGCAAAGTTACTTTCTTGCTTTTCAATGCCTTCGCCCAGTATATAGCGGATAAAGCGAGTCACTTGAATCTCTTCGCCTAATTGCGTCTTCACTTGCTTTACCAAGTCTTCTACGGAAATACTTTGAGCGCGAATGTAAGGCTGATCGAGCAAAGCCAATTCTTTCAGGCGTTTTTCTATCCGTCCCTGAACAATCTTTTCTTTGATATTATCTGGCTTGTTCGCCAAATCATCCTTGCCCATTTCAATGTCTTTTTCCTTTTGGGCAATTTCGGCGGGGATTTGGTCTACGCTCACATACTCGACATTTGGACAAGCCGCAACTTGCATTGCGGTGTTCCGTGCCAAGCTTTGGAACTCTGAATTAGCAGCCACTGACTCAGTTTCGGAATCCAGTTCTACTAATACACCAACTCGACCACCAGTGTGAATGTAGCTGTCTACTATCCCTTGTGCGCCTTCTGCTAATGCAAAATTCCTAAAGCGACGGACTTGGATTTTTTCGCCGAGCGTAGAAATGGTTTGCTTGATAAATTCTTCTACAGTCCCACTTTGATTATCAATATAGGGTTGAGCCAACAAAGACTCAACACTATCAGCAGTCGCTGCTTGCTTTGCTAGGTTCTTAACTAAAGCTTTAAAAGCCTCATTACGAGCAACAAAATCGGTTTGGCAGTTGACTTCTATGAGTACACCCACCCGACCACCGGGCTGAATGTAAGTGTCTACTAGACCTTCTGCCGCAACGCGATCGCTTTGTGCCCCCGCCTTAGAGATGCCCTTTTTCCGTAGCCAGTCTACGGCTTCTTCTATGTTGCCATTAGTCTCTATCAGCGCTTTTTTGCAGTCCATCATGCCAGCACCAGTTTTTTGGCGTAGCTCTTGGACGAGTTTTGCAGATATTTCCGCCATGTTGCCTCAATTCCTAACTTGACCTCGAGTTGTAATCGCTCACAGGTGTTGAGTATTTCTATCTTACTCAGGGCTGGGGGAGAAAAAATAATCAAGTACAAAAGTATGAAACATAAGTTTTTTCGCCTCCACCTTTGCCTACGATTTGCCGCAGGCTAGGGCGGCTTACTGCTACTTTGCTAGCCACCGCCCTCCCTCGGACACTTACTTCACTCCTGCTTTACTTATTCCTCTTCTTCCTCGTCGGGAATTACGGCGTCAGTATATTCGGTTTCTTCGTAGTCTTCGTCATACTCACCGCCTTCGTAATCTTCGTAATCCTCTTCAGCATCCAGCTGACCGTGACGACCTTCATAAATGGCATCCGCCAATTTTCCGACTATCAGCTTAATTGACCTGATAGCATCGTCGTTTGCTGGAATTGGGATATCTACTACATCTGGGTCACAGTTTGTATCCAGCATAGACACAATAGGAATATTCAGCTTTTGGCATTCTTGAACTGCGTTATATTCCCGGCGTTGGTCTACAATTACCACGATATCGGGCACTTTCCGCATTGTTTTAATGCCGCCCAAATATTTCTGAAGCTTCGTCATTTCCCGACGTAGCATTGATGCTTCTTTTTTCGGTAATAAATCTAGTGCGCCAGTTTCCTCACGGCGTTCTAAATCTTTCAGACGGTCTACCCGTGTTTTGATGGTTGCCCAGTTGGTCAACATTCCGCCCAACCAGCGTTGGTTAATATAGTGCGAACCACAACGGCTAGCTTCTTGGGCAATAATTCCGGCTGCTTGCCGCTTGGTGCCAACAAAAAGAAATTTCTTGCCTTGTTCAGCGTGAGATCGCATATAGTTGTAAGCATTATCCATCAACTGGGCAGTTTGCACCAAGTCAATGATGTGTACACCATTGCGGGAAGTGTAAATGTAAGGAGACATTTTTGGGTTCCAACGCCGGGTCTGATGCCCAAAGTGAACCCCTGACTCCATCATTTGAGCCAATGAAACGACTGGCATATATTTTCTAACTCCGATTCGGGTTAAACCTCCATCCAAGCGTATTTCCCAACAGGGAAACACCCGAATTCTTAGATGTGCGAGATTAGTTAACCATACTAGGTTAGCATATTTGGAAGAGTTGTAGTTGGTTGACAGAGTGAGGGCAAAAAAATAGCGTTGCCCACTCAGCAATTAGGCAGCGCTATGCTTGTAGTGATAAAAATCTTGCTGTTTTAAACGCCTTCAGGTGCGATCGCCACGTATTTATACTAAAAAAGATCAAGTTACGCATTTTAAGCAATCTCAAACAATACCAAATCCTCAAGCACCATACATAGAGAACTTGGTTCTTTGAACCCACTTCATCTGAGCGAGAATCGCCATAACGTTTTCATGTATGGTCAAAAATACTACTCATTTCTTGCTGATAACGCCTGGGAGTTGTGTGTAGCATTCGTTGAAACACAGAGATGATCAATGTTCACCAAGCACAAGGTTAATAGCCAAACTTCTAGGTGCTTACAACCAACTTCGTCCATCGTTGTTGGAGAAATTTGCAACTCCGGATAAAGTCAAAGTCAAATGGTCAATTCAACAGCTTCTCACTTGGGATTTTGAACGAGTAATCATGGCACATGGCAGCATAATTGAACAAAATGGTAAACCTCAGTTTAAAACAGGTTATAAGTGGTTTTTAGAAATCCCTTTGTAGCTATACTCCTAACAGGTACAGTAGCCGTCATGGTTGTAAATCAGTGCTACAAGATTATTGTAAAGCAAGCCTGGTTCTGCCTAACTTGAGATGTGCAAGCTTTTCAAAATATAACTAGATAACTCACAAAATCCTTCCCCTTCGGCAGCAGTGGTAATGTAAGCAGGGTGATATTTCAACTGATTCACATATTCCAGCACGTTTGCCACGCCTACAGAAACAGGAAAATAACGCCGATCAAATAAACTTTCATCATTGGGACTATCGCCCACAGTAACAATTTGTTCTGGTGAATAATCAGGCAAATATTCGCGCAATACTTGCAACAATCCTACAGCTTTATCTTGTCCTTGAGGTTTAATGTGACACTGCACGTTGCTATAGGTAAATCCCCAACCCATTTGTTCACAGAGATTGTCTAGGGTTTGTAGTTCGTCTTGACGCAAACCAGCTATATCAAAAGTCCAGTCGGTGATGCGAAAGCGATTATCAACAGATTCTTGGATTTGGGGAAATTTAGTTTGTAAATTCTCAAAAGTCGTAGCCAAGTGCTGGCGATGTTTAGCTAAATCGGGAATGGGTGTTAAGACTACTGGTTTCTGGTTCTCAGGCGGAAAGTACAATCCACCATTTTCTGCCATAGCACCTGCCACTGGCATCAAGCTATTCAATCCATTCACCCACCCAGCAGAACGTCCTGTGACAATCAGCACTTTAATGTCAGCTGCCGCTAAATCCTCTAAAGCTTGCAGCAGTGCGGGAGTAAATTTTCCTCGTCTAGTCAGGGTACCATCCATATCTGTGGCAATGAGACGAATATTGCTCAAAGCAGTAGATGAAACCTCAGACAGGGCAAGGAGGCTCAAATGTTTGGACATATGCGGTTTGTAAAAAGCTGTAAAAAATATTCATCATACAGCAAGATGGCATTGAAGATTTGGGCATCCTAAACATCAGGAGTCAAGTTTTTCAGTTTCCAACCATGCCCACTTCGATGTTTCTTGCCCAATCCTCCGGGACGATAACTAAAAAGGCATCCCAGGAAGTGCCAGCAAGTAATCCTCAAATACCACCATTATTGGTGATAACCTCTGGAGGACTGGCTTTAGCGGTGATTGCTTTGATTGTGTATAGTAAATTCCAGATGAATAAGCTGGAGAAAAAACTTAAGTTTGAACAATTCCGCGCGCGAGAACTAGAGAAAAAATTTAAGCTGGCGCTGGAAACAATTCGCAAAATGGAAACTAATCCCGATTTGGTCAACTCACGGGACTTTAACCTGGATTATCTGCGAATGCGGATGTCAGAGGAGGTGTTTCATTTTGCAATCCTTAATCAAGTGAAGATTCAGATCAAAGAAAAAGTTTCTCAAGCCCTGCGGCCAAATCAAGCACAACTTGGAACAGTCGGAATTGCTAATAGTACTGGACGACAAGTAGATGAAATTTTTGATGTAGAGTATGAGACTGGTACTGCGCCAAACTGTGCTAAACGAGTACTGTTTCGGATTCAAATCCGGTTAATGAAGTTACCGACGCAAGCAACTTCTGCGACTATTAGTCAAATTATTGACTGTATAGAAACTTACCTAAGACCTATAGAAGGCGAAGATAGTTGGCAACCAATAATTCAAGGTCGGATTGCTACCATGCAGTGGGATCAAAAGGCTAAACCTACACCTCTACTGGTGTTGGAGCAATCGAATGAAGGCGTGAATGTAACTTTTCGCACTAGTCGTCAACCAAATACCCCAACTCAGCCAAACCCACCTGGAATAAAAAAATCAGGCTCGGCTAGACAATAAATATAGCTTTAGGGATATTGTCATTAGTCATTTGTCCTTTGTAGATACAAAGGGCTGTTTACAAGCTTCCTGCAAGGTAGGAAACCCTTACGAGTTAATAGGCTATGTTTATTTGCGTCACAGCTTAGTTATGAGTTGTGATTTCTCACTTCCCAATCATGACCCAATAGCTGTATTGGGGGAATTACGGGTTAAAAGACCATCTTCCATTTCTACGATGCGATCGGCTATGTCTAAAATGCGGTTGTCGTGTGTCACTAACAAGATGGTGGTTCCCTGATTTTTGGCCAGACTCTGCATTATTTCTACAACATCGCGTCCGGATTGTTTGTCTAATGCAGCTGTTGGTTCGTCTGCTAGCACCAGTGGGGGATGATTCACTAAGGCGCGGGCGATCGCAATTCTTTGTTTTTGTCCACCAGAAAGGTTGTCTGGGTAGTAATCAACTCGTTCTTCTAGACCAACAGACCCCAGCATGGCTTTTGATTTAGCCACTGCTTCTGTTTTAGAAATATTATTATTCAATTCTACCGCCATTTGCACATTTTGCTTCGCAGTCAAGAACCCTAGCAAATTGTGAGCTTGGAAAATATAACCAATGTTGCGTCGCATCTGCACCAGTTTGTTTTGACTTACGCCAAATAGTTCTTCACCTAAAAATTTCAAACTTCCCTCTTGTACAGAGCGCAAACCACCAATTAAGCTCAGTAATGTTGTTTTACCTGAACCTGATGGCCCGGTCATAATTACAATTTCACCAGAATAGATTTCTAGGTTAATGTCAAATAATATCTGTTTTCTCAATGCGCCTTTGCCATAGTAATGATTGAGGTTTTTAATGGTAATTACAGGTTCTCTCATCATAAATCTCTTAGCTATAAGTTAGCAATTGCAAGATGTCACTGTAGTAAATGTCAGAAATTAAGATTTCTTAATTATTAAGTATAAGCTATGATTATCAACAATATCTTTTAATTAATCTTGAATTAATTAAAAGATATCTGCTGGATCGGCAGAACGCAATTTTCGGACTGCGATCGCACCAGAAATGATGCACATAATTATAGTTAAAATTAACACCATTACGGCACGATCAAAACTCATAAAAACTGGTAAAAGGGTTGCTTCTCTAGCGGTCTTATACATAAATAAAGCAAAAATAATTCCAGGGAAATATCCTAAAACTGCTAACAGCAAAGCTTCTTGCAAAATCACTGTCAATAAATAGTTTTGTGTATAACCTATTGCCTTAAGAGTAGCATATTCAGCTAAGTGATCTGCAACTTCTGTATAAAGGATTTGATAAACAATCACAGTCCCTACAATGAAACCCATGATAGTCCCTAATGTGAAAATAAACCCAATAGCTGTACTATTTGCCCAATAATTCCGCTCAAAATCAATAAACTCTTGCTTAGTTAAAACATTAACCTCCTTAGGTAAATACTTTCGTAATTCTTGAGTAACCACATTAGGATCTGCTCCCGGTTTTAATCTAATCAGCCCAATATCAATTAATCCTTGCTGACGATTGGGAAATATCCGCATAAAGTTAATATCACTCGTAATTAAATTTCCATCTGCGCCAAATGATGCACCTAATGTAAATAATCCCTCTACTTTAATTCGCCGCCTTCGCACTTCTGCTGTTACAGTCTTTCCTTGTTCATAATTAGCAGCAATTGGCCCATATTCCAGCCGAGAAGAACGGTCATATAAAACTACATCAGGCAGTTTAAGTTTATCTAAATTCTCCTGAACACCAGGTAAGTTAACCAGGTTATTTTCTGGGTTCATTCCAAAAACAAGGATACTACGAGGACGTCCTGTTACAGGATTTTTCCAGGTTGTATAGTCCAAATATATCGGATGTACTGATTGTACTGCGGGTAACTCTAAAGCTTTATATAACCGTCTTTGAGAAAAGCTCCTCATCGCCAGAACAGCGCTAGATTGACTATTTATTAAAACAATATCGCCCTGCAAGCTGCTATGGAATCGAACGTTACTATAATACAGAGCATCCCGGAAGCCGAGTTGCATAAACATTAAAATATCAGCGAAAGAAATTCCTGCCAAAGCCACAGCTAGGCGAGTTTTTTCCCTTGTCAGTTGTAGCCACGAAAGAGGTATTTTTTGATTCATTTTTTAGGCATCCAAGCAGGGTTAGCGATTTGAGATTTGAGATTGTTCTTTTAATCCATTCGGGCGACGTTAGTAGCGAATTTAGATATTTTTTATAATTGATGAGCCAGCCTAATTAAAAACATTTTTAATCCAAAATATCAAATCAAAAATTTGTATTACTACTCACCTATAACTGAATTAGTTATTAATTTCGACAACAACTTTACCGTAAGTTAAACCAGAAACTTTCTGGCTATCTGCTGGAGGCAGAGCAATTTTCACTTCTACGACTCTGGCATCCACATCTGCTGCTGGATCTGTATTCAGCACATCTTTTTTACCAATTTTTCTGCCAATTTCAGTGACAGTTCCCTTTAATTCGTCGCTAAATGCTCCATTATCGCTGGTGATAGTGGCGTTTTGACCAATACGCACTTTACCAATACTGTCTTCGGGGACTTCAGCAATCACAAACATTTGACTGGTTTGTCCAATTTCAGCAATGCCATTTGAACCGATGGCTTCGCCTGACTTAGTGTAAACCTTCAAAATCTCTCCAGCGATTGGTGCTTGAACATAGCTTAATCTTAGTTCTGCTTCGGCTTTTCTGAGATTTGCGATCGCATTACTAACTTGGGCTTGCGCTACTTGCACATCGGTAGGACTAACGTCCAGAATTCTGCTCAGTTTGGCCTTTTCTTCATCGATTTGTCTTTGCAAAGTTGCTAAAGTTTTGTCACGGTTAACTTTGGCTTCGATTAGCTGCTGTTGCAAAGTTGCTACATTTTGGATTTGGTTAGCTCTAGCCTCAGCAACTTGCTGTCGTAGGGTTGCCAATGTCTGCTTTAGCGTAGCTTGGCTTTCAGCAACTTGCTGATTAGAAGTTACTGCACTCAAGCGTCTTCTGTCCCGCTCTTGCTGAGAAATTGCACCTTCTCTGTATAAAAAATCATAGCGTCCGGCATCAACTTGGGCATTGCGCTGTTCGGCTTGGACACGTCCAACTGTCGCTCTTAGGACATCTCTTTGCCCACTAAGTTCAGCTTCTAGGCGATTCACGGTTGCTTGTTGGACGAGTTTACCCCCACTTAACTGAGCTGCAATCCGGGCGATAGTTGCTTGTTGAGCATCCCTTTCCCCAACAAACTGCGCTTGTAGGCGAGCAACAACTGCTCTTTGGGCTTGAATATCTCTTGGAGATCCGGCTCTGACTTGTGCTAAATTCGCACGGGATTCTTGCACTTTGGCTTTTGCCTCTTGTAGTCCGGCTATTTGAGTATCGCGGTTGTCCAAAATTGCCAGAATTTGACCTTGCTTTACCTGTTCACCTTCTCTAATTAAAAGTTGCTGAATTCGTGACGATGGTGCTAATCCTGAGGATGGGGCGGACAATTTAATAACTTCGCCTCGCGGTTCCAAACGTCCTACAGCACTAATGCTATTGGTAGATGGCATTATGGGTGCGGATGTAGTTAGTTTCCTCAGCTGCTCGATTTTTGCTGTACCTAGTATCCCAGCAGCGATTACTATTGGCACTGCTACAGCGATACCCCACCAAATCTTAGCTTGTTCACGATTAAGTGCCTGCTCACTTGGCTTTGGCTTTTCAGTCACCCTTGACATAGTATGTTGCCCGTTTACCTGAATTGTGCTGATGGAAGTAAAAATAAAAGGGTCTTTAATCAACAGCCAGCCGCTTAGGACAAACAACAGTGGTTTAAAGCTGGGTATGGCTTAAAATCCATTGTGTGATCAACGTTCAACACCATGGCTTTGCAAAATGGTGTTTTCTATAGCGATGTCTTACGACAAGCCGCTTCTCTACGAGAGGCTGCGCCAATGCGTCTACGCTCGTTTGTATGCAATACACTGACCTCACTTCCATTCCTCTCTTCTCAAAGGAGGAGCCACTGCGCCCTTACGTGCCAACGAGCCTTGCATGTGGCGTCAGAGACTTTGAGGCTTACTCCTCAACCCTTTTAGGGTTGGGGCTGTTCTTATTAGGTCTGTATTCAAACCGAGAAGCGCTATAGTAGCTGGCTATTCAATAACTCTGAGTATTATTCAGACATGAGTGCAATCGGAGTTAGCAGAATTCACAAGCAGTATGAATCTAGATGTAGAGACGTGATCTATCGCGTCTCTACACAAAATCCCAAATTGGTATGATGCGGTACTGTACTGCTACATTCATTACGGCTAAAGTTAGTCACAAAATTGAAAAGAAACATCAAAAATAGACTGTTGCCTTTGCGGGATACAATCTTGTTACAAAAGTTAGTCTTCCTTAAGTCAATCAACGATTAACTAACTAAAAAATATTTGTCAACTTGAGCATTCCTAACATCAGAGTTTCCTTAATTTTCTGGTCAATGAGTTAGCTGTCTCTAGTTGCTTGCACTTACCAAGACAACAAACCATGTTGTGATATTCGCTTCAAAGACCTTACTACTCTCCCTGCTGCTGTTTTAGGACTCCATTAAACTCTCGTTGAATGAATTCTACATTTATCCGTTACGCGAAAACGTAACAGAGCCTACAGATGGGGAACTGTGAGTCTGGAGGGAGACGGGAAATGAGGGGGATAGGGAAGATGAGGGGGACGATTAATTTGGCAAATCGAATAGAACTGTGGTCATGTAATGTTCTGCCCAAGCTGGGCCAAAGGCTTTTTCTAGTACGCGGCGAGTTTTATCGTTTTGTTGCTGTTTGGTGCAGTAGTTGTGTTGTCCAGCGATATTTTGTGTGACTTGTTCAACTGAAACTGGACTAGAGGCGATCGCTTGGGTGCAATGAATGTCTAAAAATTCTCGCACACGCGAGAGAAACATTGTTTCTTCTTCTGGGGAACTGGGGCGCACAAAGATGCAAAAATCAGAAAAAATATTTCCCCATTCAGGTAATTCACGGGGTTGGGAAAAGTTAAGCACTGTTAGCTGTGTCAGTGCAGTAGTATAAGATTCTGGTAAGGTGCGCTCTAATTGAATCGGAGAAAGGTCTGCGATCGCTGCACTAATTTGACCTCTACCCCCAACTAAATCACAACCAAACATCGGCAGGTTGTATTCTGGACGGGGAAACATGACGCAGTGCAAAATATCCAGCATATTTCCGATTTTTGCCAGTTCCAAGTGCATTTTCCGAAACTGGGGCGTTTGATAGCAGCGGTTTTCAATCGTCAGTTTTTCACCTTCTAGTCTACCTTCCACATACCCCAACTCATCAGGCAAATGGTAGGGCGATAGATCCAGGTGCTGATGCCAAGCTGCCTCAATACAATCAGCTAGCTGACGAATTAGGGGATGTTGTTGCTCACGCAGCGAGGGTATAGAAGTAAATGACATATTCTAGTTGGGAATGCGATCTAGTGGCCAGTCTACAACCTGTCGTGCCACACCTGTTGTGGCCTGCAATATTAGCAAACACATTAGTCATTGGTCATTAGTCATTGGTCATTAGTCATTGGTCATTAGTCATTGGTGATTAACTTTGGACAAAAGACTATTGCCAGAAATCAGTGACATCGTATCCAAATTCCTCTAGCATGTGCCGCAAGAGCGGTAAACTAAGTCCAATTACATTGCTGTGACAGCCTGCGATTTTTTCTACGAAGAAACTACCAAAACCTTCAATAGCAAAGGCTCCAGCACACTTGAGGGGTTCACCTGTGGCAACGTAGGCTTGAATGGCCTTGTCGCTCATCTGAGCAAAGTAAACTCTTGTGACTTTAGGCTTGACTAAAGTGCGGTTTTGGTCAAGGTCAATTAAAGCATGACCTGTGTACAAGTCGCCAAAGTTACCTTGCATTATCTGCCAACGGGCGATCGCTTCAGAGATATTTGCTGGTTTGCCGTAAATTTCACCGTTGATGGACAAAACTGAATCACAACCCATAATCAAAGCTGATTCAAACTGCGGGGCTACAGTTTCCGCCTTATACTGGGCAAGAGTTTTGACCAATTGTGCTGGTTCACTTAGTTCAATTTGCGACTCATCAAAGTCACTGGGTCGAATTATCGGTTCAATACCAACAGTTTGCAGCAAGCGGCGTCGGGCTGGGGAAGCTGAGGCAAGTACAAAAGGTGGAATTTTCATGAGATTTTATGACAAAATTGGTAATTGGGTATTAGTGATTAAGTTTCTTCTCTATCCCTATTCCCCATTCCCATTAATAGACAGAAAAAGAATTGACAACCTCATCAATCATTCGTTTAACTCTCTGCCAGCGTTTTTCAGGAATTGAGGCGTTGAGGGTAAAAAGTTTACCACGGCTAACAGCGACGCTGGCGATGTTGTGCCGTTCCTGTTGATTGGGGAGTTTGACCTCATACTCTAAAAGGTAGTATGTTTTACCGTCTACTTCTCGCTGTGCGGCATTGACTAATTCAGCTGAACGACCAGAGTCCGGAGGCGCAAGAGCTGCTTTTCCTAACTTATATCCTACTTCTGTTGGGGTTCCCAATTCTGACAAAGTTTTGCCTTCTGGAACTGGGCTAATCACAACCGAAATATTTTCAGACACCTCAATCAAATCGTGGAAAACCACATCTGGCCCGTTGGCAACTTTAACTTGCAGCCAGCCGTTAGGATATAAAAACTGATAGCCATCACTAGTGTCTACAAAGCTTTTGAGTCCAGCCGCAACCGCTACACCAGAATTACTCAGACTGAAGCTCAACACCAATAGCAAAATTAATACAATTCGTTTCCACATTTCTACAGATTCCTTTGGGCTGGAGACAACACCAGGCTTGGATCATTTCTCGTTTTTATTCTCCCACCAACTGGGACGCTTCGGATGATGCGTTAGATGATGCTCAAATGTCGGCAAATACTCCCTGGTGTATCGCCTTACTGCTGAAGTGGTATGAAATGCGTCAGCGTAGCTCGTCGTAGACATCGCTTACCTCAAATTTTACCAGTTCCAACCCTACCCGCCTCGGAATGAATTCCAAGGCTTAGTAAATCGCAAACTTTTTTCCAAGAGAGCGATTATCAAAATTTTGTAATTTGAGATACATTTTTTGCTGAACTATCTTAACCCGTAAGCTGGAAAAATTACTTCTACTTATAGTTAAGCAACTTTTATATCTGACTGCTAACCCGATGGAATATCAATACCTTCTCAACTCTTGGAGAGGCTGCGCCAACGAGACGCTATGCGAACAACAGTTCCATATTTACGTTCAACAACTTGACGTAGAAACGCTAAGATTTGTTAAAAAAATTTACAATAAAGTAATCGCCTACCCTTTCGTTTTCAACTAATCTTAAACACAAAGTTGAAATACTTTCACTTCAACAATTAAGAACTTCGTCAAGGCTTTCTGAATTACTTACTACTAGTTGTTTTGGGGAAGTCAATAGTCATTATTAGGGTAGACGGATATTCCTTATAATTTCATTGTTTTAAACTATTTTTACTAATACTATAATTTATTATTGAATGAGTATTATTTAAAACTTTATTCTACGGAGAAAATAATTAGCGATCGCCCTTGAGAAAACTTTGGGATTTACTGATTTTGGCTCCAGCAATCACATTCTACTTTGAGCATTCCTGTTTCATTCCTGCTCACACTCACTTACTCAGAGTAATCTGTTTTCTGGAAAAACCCCAATTATCAAGATGGATGAGGTTTAATTGCCATGATTAATTCAAGTTTGATCAATTTGCTTGATCTATTAGTTGAAAATCTCATATTGTAATATCGCCCAGGTAAAACAATCATAAGGAGTCACACGATGATAATCGCTGATTTAACATACGAAGAATTAGAACCTGCATTAGAAGCAAATATAGTTGGTGGAAAACAATCAGCATCTCCATCAGCACCTCCAGCCGTATTCCAAGGAGGTTCAACTGGAGTATTTACCATTGCTAACTTTAATCCGAACGGCTCTGCCACACAGGGTACATCAACTAGTTCTTCCACCCTTACCGGCTCGTTTCCTAGTTTCGACGTTAACTTTGGAACCGGCGTAACTACTACATCTGTACCAGCATTTCCTCGCTAGGGCGTGTTTTCAAAGTCGCTATATCTTTAGCTAGGCATAAGTTGCGTGCAAGTTTCTTTGCATGTTCATTTCTTTATCTTGCTATTCTCAAATGTTTCCGGGCATGAATGCCACGCGCTTTCTTTAGTCCGATTGACCCGTTTTTCTTTTTGTAAATATTACGTTGCACCCGCTTGATATCTTTCTCTGATGAGCGAAGATATCGCGGGTTTTCTTTATGATTGCCATTGCTATCATAATAGAAATATTCCAACCCCAAATCAACACCGATTTCAGATGTAGTTGGTGGTGCATCTTGTTTGTTAAGTTGTTCCAGATTTAGTTTGTAATAGCAGCATTGCCTTTATTTTTAATTTTTCGTACCCATTGAATTATTAATTCTACCTGATTTCAACGTCTATTTAATCAATTATTTAATTCATATACTGATTTAAATAATCGAATGATAAATATATTTTTTCGCTGAATGCCACACTAATTCTACTAAATTGAAATCAGGACTATATTCAGGTATAAAAATATATTTTATTAATATTTGTTACTACTCTTAGTGTACGTGTAGCTATTCAATGTATCTCCTACAAACCTTACCTGAAAAAGCTTTTGCTCTTAGCGTACAAAATTACCAAATTGGCACGGTGTTCCCAAATACGTAATTTCCAATCTCGCGCCTGAACCATCACCCGCCATAGGTTAAAAACCTACGGCTAATAGCGAAAGTCATCTCAGAGACAATATGCTTGGGTTAAGAGAATAGTAGGTTGGGTTGAGCTTAAGCGTTACCCAACAAAGTCTCGATAATGTTGGGTTTCGTTCCTCAACCCAACCTACACCAGCTTTAGTTTTTAGCCTTAACTGAACTGTATTGATCTAAAAGATGACTAAATTAGTAGTTACTACTAAAGATAAAGTTAAAGAAATAAGGGGAGAATATAAAAAACCCCGACTTGATAGCCGAGGTCGATGGGAGAAGTCCAAATGTCGATGAAATATAGCGATACCAAAATCTGCTTTTCTTAGCTAACACCAGTTAGGTAGTTAAGTTTGGGCTTTGCTAAGTTATGTAAATAAATTTAACAAAGATATTACAAATAGTCAATTGGACTTGACAAAAAAAGACTGATGAATTCCATAAAAGCTACTTATCAGGGACAGTATAGGATTGTTTTTGGAGGTGTGGTAAGTGAAGTAGAGAAGATAAAACGGGTTACTGGCTAAGATAGTGAGATGAAAATGAGAACCCATCCGCTTTGGGGAGTAGAAAAACTGAGCGATTAGCTGCACAAATCAGGGTAGTCGCTAATTAAGCCAGAAATTTGAGAAGCTAGCTACTAGATCACCAAAGTCTTTACAATTCCTTTGTTGGCTCAAAAAGTATTTCTCGACCTATGACGAATCAAGCTCCTATCCCGGTTATTGTCAACGGTGCTGCTGGTAAAATGGGCCGTGAGGTGATTAAGGCGGTGGCGCAAGCGCCTGACTTAAACCTAGTGGGTGCAATTGACCACAGTTTGGAACATCAAGATAAAGACGCTGGAGAGTTGGCGGGTTTAAGCGAAGCCCTGGAAGTGCCGATTACCAATCAATTAGAACCGATGTTGGGGTATGTGGCTGGCGACAGACACTCTCCTCCAGGGGTGATTGTAGACTTTACCCATCCCGATTCAGTTTATGACAATATTCGTAGTGCGATCGCCTACGGTATTCGTCCTGTAGTCGGCACCACTGGGTTAAGTCCAGAACAAATTCAAGACCTAGCAGATTTTGCCGACAAAGCTAGCACTGGTTGTCTAATTATTCCTAACTTCTCCATTGGTATGGTGCTGCTGCAACAAGCCGCAGTCGCAGCCTCTAAATATTTTGACCATGTGGAAATTATCGAACTGCATCACAACCAAAAAGCTGATGCTCCTAGCGGTACTGCCATTCAAACGGCGCAGTTATTAGGAGAATTGGGTAAAACTTTTAACCCTGCTGTTGTAGAAGAAACGGAGAAATTAGCAGGAGCTAGGGGCAGTATAGCAGATGAAGGGATTAGAATTCATAGTGTGCGCTTGCCGGGATTGATTGCCCATCAGGAAGTTATTTTTGGCGCAGCAGGACAGATTTATACTTTACGACATGATACGAGCGATCGCGCTTGTTATATGCCAGGAGTGCTACTAGCGATTCGCAAAGTCTTAGCGCTAAAGTCGTTAGTATATGGATTAGAAAAGATACTTTAAACTTTAAACACACTATTGGGCATTCATCACTCAGCACTCATGTTAGTACCACTGACTCGCCAGAAATTTGAACAAGTTGTCCCCCTAATTGCCACTGGTTTGCAGTACAAGTACTACTGGGGGAAGTTCTCAAATTTTTTGCAACGGCTGTTAATTTCTGTAGTTGCCGTAGTTGTTATTTTGCTTGTGACATTCGTTTTCAAGCTTGAGTTTGCTTCAATAGTATTTGTGCTGGGGGTAGTTAGCGCTTTTTTTTGGCTGTGGTATCCAGTGTTTCAAGCAAGTATGCGGAATTTGCAATGCCGCCGTTATAAGTATGGCGGCTTTTTCCGTGGTCGAGTGCTAGATTGGTGGATTACAGACCAGTTGATGGGTAAAACCGAAACAGTCAACAACAAAGGCGAATTGGTGATTGTAGAAAACCGAGAAAAACAGATTAACTTAGAGGTGGGTGATGAAACAGGATTTAGCATTGAGTTTGTAGCACCATTACGTCCTGCCCACAAAGTTATTACTCGCGGTCAAGTTGCAGAAATGGTAGTGATGTCAAATCGTTCAGATTTGAGCAGTATTGAAGAATTCAGCGATATATACTTTCCTAGTCGTGACCTATGGGTTAGCGATTATCCTTTTCTGCGGCGGGATTTCTTTAACGAAGTCGGTCGCCGCTTGCGTGAAGACCAACAACAAAAGCCGCGTCGGCGGCGTAGAGTAGAGGATTGAAAAAGTGAAGTAGGCAGGAGGATATAATCAGTATAGGCTTCTCTTTCAGAGACAGACCGACACTAATTACCAGCCACCTATTGGAGATATTTTGGTAGTTTGCTCTCAACTGCAAGGCTTGTTGATGATTGCTTAGGAGGCTTGGGCATTTGAATTCAGGATAAATCTTTTCTGCCCTGTACCTCCTGCCTTCTTGCTAACGGGAGCATCCCACTTTGATGAGTTTCCCTTCCCAAGGATAAGTCACTTGCCCACAAACAAAACCTGCCGACTTAGACTCTACATAAGTCCGCGTTGGCGGATTTTGTTTATCTAGCCGCGATTTCCAATCGCTAGATATTTTTTCTAGAGTGGGATATTTCCTTAAAAACTCTGAGTCTGCAACAATATCGTGAGGACCTTTAATATTTACCTTAGAGCTATTGATGTATATATTATAATCATAAACAACATTTTTATTTCTATTGTTAGTATTAATATCCTTGCCCGGAAAACCATAGAGAATATTCCTTAAAATCCTGCTATCAGATGACATATTAGCAAATATTTGCCCATCATTAATTTCTGGACTCTGATTATTTAAAACAGCTGTGTTATTTACAATATCAACATGATCACTTAAAAATGTATGAATACCTGATCCACCATTATTAAAGGTAAGATTATTTTTAACTAAAGTGTAACCTTTATATGCACCCAATTTTGAATTATTATTATCATTTCTTGAACTATCAATAATAATGCCATTACCGTCTGTAATCTTTCCGACTGCAATCCAAGGGATGTACATGCGATTGTTGTAGGCCTTATTATTGGTCACGTACATCTTGTATCCCCGGTTGGTGTCATAATTCCAATTGCTCAACGTCGAAATACCACTAGAACCAAAAACGCTGTACCAGGCATTATTAAACACCACGTTATTATCTATTGTCACATAGTCGGATTGCATCGCTGAAATACCTGCCCCTCCACAGTCATGCACTTTGTTGTTCAGAATACGGATGTGATGAACATGACCATTAGTTCGTCCATCAATATTGATGCAGTTTCCATTCGTCAGTGGATTTACTTTGTTAGTCTTCTGACTCATCGCATAATCAAGGGTTATATTGGCATTGTTCCCTATTACCTCAAGTCCGTTTATTTCAATATATGAGGCTCTCTTGCTAATCAAAATTCCATTCCATCCATTGTGCTGAAGTTTTGGGAAATGGCCAGGATATGCTTTAAACTTAATCCATGCTTTTGCAGTTCCAGAGCGAGTAATTGATACTACCTGCCCAGTCGGGTTTGCATTCGTGTACACTCCGTTCATAATGAGTACCGTGTCCCCAGGGTTCGTGAGATCTGCTGCCTTTTGAATTGTCCTAAAGGCAGATGAAGTAGAGAGTCCGCTATTTTTGTCGTTTCCAGAACCACTAACATAGTATGTTTTCGATGTTGAACTAGTGCTGATTAGCTGGCGGCTGGATAGGCTCATTTCCTTGTTATTGAATAGCTGAGGGACGTTTTCAACTAAATATACTTTTATCCTTTCTCGCTCAACAAAAAGACCTAATACCACGGGAATTACAAGATATGCGCTTAACCTGAAACCTCGATTTACCATAACAAAAGGCTCCTTTCTAGGCACTACTTAACAAAAATATAATATCAGGATATTCAATACTTTTAAATACTATTTGGCATAAAGGGTTATGATAGAGCCGACTTTCCTAACTCCCCCGATTTCCATCTTGTCCATAGGCTTGCCAAGCCAAGTCTACCAATCCATCAACGATCGCAGCTGCTACAACTGCATTACCTTTGCGGCTGTCAATTGTAATGTGAGGCACAACCGAGTCTTGTAAGCGCCCCTTGACTTCATCAACATTTACAAATCCCACTGGAGTTGCAATTATTAAAGCAGGTCTAATTTCCTCAGCTTCAATTAAATCCACCAGTGCTGTTAGTGCTGTTTGCGCTTGACCCACCACAAAAATGCCCTCTGGATAACGCTTTGCTAAGGTTTCTATTCCCCATGCTGCACGAGTTTTTTCTTTTTGAGGGCGTGTCAGAGCTTCCATACTGCAATACACCGGATTGGCAAAGGTGTTTTGAATCTCGTAAGCAATACCTACTTGTACCATCGGCACATCTACCACAATCGTGGTACGCGCGGCTAGTGCTGCTGCTCCAGCTTGCAAGGCACGCTCAGAGAAACGAATCAAAGACTTATACTCAAAGTCAGCTGTAGAGTATATTACCCGACGCACAATCTCATACTCTGCGGGTGAAAAGACATGAGTGTCAATTTCACTATCAATGATTGCTAAACTTTGAGCATCAGTTACGTGCCATTCCATTTTTGTTGAGCTTCTCAAATATTAGCTTTCAGCTTATCAGCTTCAGAGAGTTAGGAGTTAGGAGTTATAAGTTTTTAATTAACTTATAACTCCTAACGAGCGCGAGAAATTTGAGCCGTGGCTTGGGCCACTCTAATCTTCGGTACTCATAACTCATTACTAGAAGAAGACCGAGTGAAAACAGGAGATAAGTAGGCAACCAAGACGCCAATGAGAAACCCAGAGATATTCCGAACTAGAGGTAACCAGTCGCTAGTGCGTGTCACCACTGGCCCAATGCCAAAGGCAATAAACAAGATTCCCCACAAAGGTGAAAAGATTAAAGCCCATTGCCAAGCGAAAACTTGTCCTTTTTCGCGGGGTTGAGCTGCAAATCCACAAATCACCCCACCAATAACTGAGGTAATCAAGGTGAGAATCCACTGCTCTCGTGGTAGTCCGGGGACAACATTGCAACCACCCTTGAGTAAACAGCCTTTAACCGATTCTAAAGCTTGCAGAATGGCTTGGTCTTCGCCTTGTTCGCGGACAAAGTACAAATTACCGAAGCGGGTTTGCAGTTCTATCCAGAAAGTCCGGGGTAAAAGTTTATAAACAGCATCGCCGACACTAAAACTGAGGATATTACCACCACGAGAATCGGCAACTAGTAAAATGCTTTTGTCATCCAAACCCCAATATTTTATAACTGCCCGACCTGGGGTGCGGTCATACTGGGTCAATACTCGCAGTTTCCAACCTGTATCAGCTTCAAACTGTTCTAAATCTTTGACAAGCTTTTCTTCTTGCAGCACAGGCAGAGATTTAGCTAAGTCTACAACTGGAGTAAAGGTGTTAGGGAGTAACTCAGGATTGTCATAAGCCAGTGCTGGGGGAGAATGCATGACCCAAATTGACCCAGCTAGGAAAAATACTGCGATAGATAACAGAATTCGTCGCCAAAAACAAGATTGCATGGACGTTTTTATACAAATATCAACGGTAGAAGTGAACAAGTTGTTTTAAAAGAGTATGGGAAAAATCATACTTCTTTACACTTGTTTACTTTACTCTAATCTAAGGGATCAAAGCAAAGCGTTTTCGGGAATCGGGGATTGGGGAGTGATATTCGTGAAAGTCTAAGAGAAAGTGCCTTTTGTCAATCAGTTAAAATACTCAAAATTGACTAAGCCATAGCGGAGTTCCCCATACAATAAAAGGAGAATCAATTAGAGGTGAGATCTGACTAACAAAGTAATTTCATAATTAGATTTGGGGAATAATCTTTTTCTTGATCCCCCCTAGCCCCCCTTTTTAAGGCAGGGCTGTTTCATTACATTTCAAACAGGATTTGTCAAGATGGTTTGCGAGAAAAATTGTAAGTGAGGGTGACGAGGAGATGAACTTTTAAGCACTTAAACAACAGTAAGATTGTTCATTTTCTCGGCACGTTGGTAACAAAATAATCAATTTTTAATCGCTAGAACACTTGATTATTTAAGGCTCTTTAGGGAATGAAACAGCCCTGCTTTTTAAGGGGGGTTGGGGGGATCTCCGATCACTGAACACTACTAACTGAAGCGTATTGGGCTATTAAGGGTATCTACAAATTTGCGAACAACTTTGTATGTACTTGGTTCTTGACAGAAATTTGGGAACAAGCACATTTCTCCTAAAAAGACAGCTTCATTAAAATATGCTTTACCTGTTCTGTCAAATTACTGAATACAATGCCAAAGTTTATCCATAAACAAAAATTGCTTTTTTTAACCTGGGAAAATAGCACGTTTTGACACCGCATAAAGAATATAAGCAATGCCCCATGCCATTTTTTTAGTCAATCTTCATCATCAAAATTGGTTTCCCAGCTAGCGGCATCGTTATAACCGTCATTAGCGCGGTATACCTCTGTGTTTATCCGGCGATTTTCTTGCCTGAGCACTTCTCGTTCTCGCAATGTTAGTGGTGGTTTTTCATTGCTTGGCAAGCGATCGCTATTTCGCCTGGTGGGTTTTTGGCGTGTGAAGTTTCTCCAAGCAGCTTTCGCGCCCACAAAAATGCTACGTGTACCTACTTGCAGATTTTGAGCTTGTTTTCTGGCACTATCGAGACTTTGATCAACTTGTTTGGCTACTTGACTGGCACTTTTTACACCTTCACCGACATCATCAGTTAAGTCAGTGATTTCCAAACCAGTCACGCGGATAGCTTCCAGAGTGGGCGGTAAGTCCCGTGAAAGTGTATCAAATAGCTTTTCTGCACTGCGAGCAGCGCGTGCTAACTCCTGCAAAGCCGGTATTGCCGCCACTAAAACCGCAGTCAAGCTTGTGGCGACTAAGAGTAAGGAGAGTCCCAACCAAAACAGGGGGTCAATCACGGTAATGTCATTTATGAGCGTTCTAATTGCTGGGGAAGATAATCTGAGTCTTCAACAGATGTTTGCCGGTTTAAGATTTGGCTCTCCTTCTGACTAGCATCTACACCTGCTGCGATCGCTTCCCGTAATCGATCTAAAGTCTCATCCCAGTTTCGTAGGGCACTAGCAGAAAGACGATCTGCTTGGATTTGCACACTCGTTGATAAATCTTCTGCTAATTCTGGGATAGCATTAGCAGATTTTTTCAAAATTTTACGCGTTTCGCGTCCTGTGCGTGGAGCCACGAGCAAACCGGTTAAAGCACCGATGGTAGCTCCCAGCATAAAACCGCCAATAAATACTCCAGAACGGTTATTAGACATGTTGTTGTTTGTCTCCTTACACCTATTTTAGGTGGGTTTTCTCTCCTTGCAAGACTCCACCGATTTTATTCAGTTAATCTATCGTGACAAAATATCAGCCAAAAATGTTGCTTTTATTCGTTAAATATTAAAATCATTAATTACTTATAATTCAAAACTCCCTGCGTCCCTGTCCCATCTTATGTTTACGCCCCTGTGTCAGCCCTAATTATAAATGTTCATATGAACTTGATATAACTCATTTTGCAACAGTTCTTTTCCCGGATATTAACTGTCGCCCCCGAAAATAACGCTGCCAGATTTGCTGTCCTTGCAAAAGTAGACTGATAATTTGCTGCACTTGTTGGATTTGCATTTGTAGCGCTTGATTTCTCTGCCGTAAGTTATAAATATTATCCTGGCTGAGATAAATATTTTCGGGTGCTTTATTCAGTGCTGCATGGGTACAAATTTCATAGACGGTTAAGCTATCTGCTATGTATGCTAGCTGCTGCTTAAGTTGCCACACCCGCCAAGCCACATAGAGTAGTATCAGCGAAATCAGGGTATTAACGAGGATGACTAAAATGACCATTGTTTATCTTCACCAATATCAGCTTTGAGGAATTGCTCTATATACTTAACTACGAATTTTAGATTTTTTGGTTCATGCCCAAAAAATCCAGGACTTACGCAAAATCATGATAAAACGAACCGCAAAGGACGCAAAGGACGCAAAGGATTAAGAGTTTCAGAGAGTTTTTGCGTAAGTCCTGAAATCGCCAATTCGCGAATTTTGTAACAACTATATGCTCACACCTCACAAAACCACAGCTACAATTGCCTTAGATTCACGACTCGGTTTGTGAAATCAACCCGTATGCTCAATAAGCCCCAGCGTTACTATGTTCCACTCCTTAACCTGATAATCCTAGTCAATTTACGACCTTTGCGGCAGTAAGCACAATGGCACAGCCCCTTCAATATCCGGTGAGAGAACAACACTCTACTCTTTACCGGAGGCTCCCCAGCATCGCTTTTATTATTGTGCTATTACCTCTACCAGTTTTCCAGTCTGTCGCGTGAAGTTAACTAACATTTTGCCTGCAAAACTGCACTATTGCTTGACTAAGCAAAAATTGCTGGATGTGCGCTGGGTAAAAGGAAAGTGGGAAAGGAGAGAGTCTATTAATTCTTCTTCGCTTATACAATTTTCCTAGCCGAAGGCTTGCCCCTCTTCCGTTAACCTTTGACCTCTTTCTTGTTGAAGGCTTCTTCCTGGTATTTCACTAATCTGTTACTGATAATGATTATTTTTATATATCCAGTATGAGGTGAGGATGTCAAAAAAATTACTATCAACTAATTCCTTCCGAGCCATTTTTGTTGCTTTGACGATTGGATTTGTTGGGTGTGGAAATCAAGCTGCAAGAACTGCATTCACTCAAACTAGTACCCAGGTAAATGAGAATCTTCCCCAAGTTGTAGCGACTACAAGCGTTCTGTGTGACTTAACCAGACAGGTTGCCGGGAATACAGTTAACCTTACCTGTTTAATTTCCCCTACAGCCGACCCCCAATTTTATAAGCCAAAACCGGAAGATCGTAAAGCCATTGAGCAAGCTAATCTTATTCTTTATACTGGTTACAATTTTGAACCAAATCTGATCAAATTAATTAAAGCGACTAAAAACACTGCACCGAAAATAGCCGTCGGTCAATTGGCAGTGCCTAAACCACAAAAACTTCAGGCAGGCGGTAAGAATGTAACTGATCCTCATCTTTGGCACAATACCAAAAATGCAATCAGAATGGTGAAGGTAATTAATAGTAACCTGAGAAAATTAGAATCTAGTGATACAGAGGTTTATACTAGCAATACCAAGAAAATTATAAATGAACTCACTCAACTAGATAGCTGGATTAAGTCAAGAATTGCCAGTATTCCTGTCAAAGAACGCAAGTTAGTTACAACCTCTGATGGACTGGGTTATTACGCCAAAGCATACGGTATTTCATCAGCAGGGGGATTGCAAGGTATTAGTACTGACAAAAACCTGACGCCTGCACAAGTGAAAAATTTGGTGACAAATATTAAACAGGCTAAAGTGTCAACAATTTTTACTGAGGCGGCAATTAACCCTAATTTTCTTCAATCTGTAGCAAGAGAAGCTGAAGTGAAAATTTCTCGCCGGAAGTTATATGCTGAGGGACTTGGTGAACCAGGAAGTGAAGCGGACACTTATCAGAAAATGATGATTGCTAATACACGTACAATTGTAGAAGGGTTAGAAGGGACGTATTTAATGTTTGAAGCGAAAGCTGCTCAGTAGTTATAACCTCACTTGAGTAATCTGATAAACCGAGTTTTTTCGATTCCACAAAGTTCGGTTTATCAGCCTATTTTTGAAGAGCAAAATGTAAATGCTATTTCTCTTTTAATCTGATATCGATAACAGTTGCATTGAAGTTGTAGTTAAAGCCTTCCAACTCAAATGGCATTCCAATTTTTACTTTACTGTTACCCAGAACTGGGCCATTCTCAGTTACCTGGGCTTTGCCATCTAAAGTCAAAATCAAATCTGTACTAAAATTATTGGTCTTCGGATCTGGCAATTCTTTAACAGTACCATCAGGTTGAGGAATATTGATTGTTCTAGGTAGCTGTTGAACGGATTTAATCTCAATCTCCCCATAGGGTTGATTGCGGATAATCACATTAGTTTTGCCGCCTTTTTTGAATCCGTTATTGAATAATTGTTCAGGGTCACGGACATTTAAACCACGGACTACTAAATCTACTTCTATGGGTATTGTTTTTGCACCGACTTGGGCTACAGAACCAGAAGTGCCAGGAAAGACAAAGATGCCAAATATAACTAGCAGAATTACCAGTGCAGCAGCTAAATCTAGGAGATTGATTTTGCCGAACAAGCGACCTTTTGAATCTAAAATAGCCATAAAAAATTTTCCAAGGTAATAGCGAAGTAATTGATTGTAGCAAGAAGGTTTTCGATGGAAATAGCAATTTTCCCTATTTAGTAATAACTCAAAACGGCTGGGCGTTGCGGTTATGCGACAGTTTATCACGAGTTGGTAAGTTTGGAGTGGCGGCAGATGACTCTCAAACTTTTGCCTGTTAAGACTGACGCACCCAAAAGCTAAAATCTAATGTTTAAGCCTATCCCTAGAGGGAATTCCTAGCCCCACACAATTCTGTAGATTTGCGTCAGCATTGGCTGTATAACAACCCCTTTGGTCTTGAGTTAAGAATGCAACTTAGAATGATCTAAAACCGTCTCATAATTTGTTCCATCATTTTATGTTCTTTAAAAATTATCTTCAGTACAGATTATGTTGAATTGGAAAGGTTTTGTTGCAAATTCCCATCTGTGGCGGCGTCGCTGGTTTTATCCTTTTATTTCCGTGGTAGTCGCCCTGAGTCTGTGTCTGAGTACACCCTTGCCTGGAAGAACTTTAGACTTTTTGCCTCTTCTACTCCAAGGAGTTCAGGCATTTCAGCTTTCTAATATATCCCCTAACCAAGAAGTTGATCTTGGTAAGCAGATTAATCAGGAATTAGTCGGCAGTCAAGTCCGGCTTTACCGCAATCCCGAAGTTAATCGTTATGTGGAACAAGTTGGTCGGCGTTTAGCAGCAAATAGCGATCGCCCCGATCTCCCCTATACCTTCCAAGTAGTTCAGGATGACAGTATTAATGCTTTTGCTACCTTGGGCGGCTATGTATATGTCCACACGGGTTTGCTGAAAACCGCAGACAATGAAGCGCAACTAGCAAGTGTACTCGCCCATGAAATTGGTCACATTGGCGGGAAACACGTAGTCAAACAGATGCAGCAAAAAGCTCTCGAAGGTGGCTTATTAACAGCTGCTGGCTTAGACCGGAATACGGCGGTGCAAATTGGTGTACAGTTAGCGCGAGACTTGCCACGCAGTCGTAAAAATGAATTTGAGGCTGATCAAAGAGGACTACGAACTTTGACACGTACTGGTTATGCTCAGTCTGCAATGGTTTCCTTTATGCAAAAGCTGCTGAAAAAGAGTGGTTCTGCTCCGACATTTTTGAGTACGCACCCCGGAACCAGCGATCGCATTGATGCCCTCAGAAGTGCAATTAACTCTCAACCTAGTAATGGAAATTATGGCTTGGATAAAGCTAGTTATAAAGCTAATATTCGACCATTAACGAGGTCTTGAGGGCATTGGGTATTGGTTATTCCCCTTGTTTCCCTTGTCTTTCTCATTTCCTACCCTGTGGCAAGCTAAAGCTACATCTCCCCCAGTGCTTTTTCTTCTCTACGAGACCCTTCTCTACCTTGGGCTGCGCCAACGGCAAGCTCAGGGCATCGCGCTGCGCGTAGCTTGCTTCTCCGTAGGAGTACAATTTTGAATTTTGAATGCGTGAATTTTGAATTTATTTCTCCCCACTCCCCCTCATCTCGAATATTGCTCAATTCTTATTGCGGCGAGCGACTTTCACTTTGGCTGGATCAACTCGAATCACTACATCTTCTAAGGGCAGGGCACGGAGAGAGTTTTTAAAAATATTAACTTGATAAACCAAGTTATTCGTGACATCCAGTCCAGTCAACCAGCCACTCCGGGGATGATAAGCGCCAGTATCTATGTCTAGCCATCCCTGTCCTTGTGCCAGTTTACCAGGAGAAACACCCGGCAGAGTAAAAGTAATGGTATGACCGATGATAATTTGCTTATCTGGGAAGTAGGGTTTTTCAATACTATGAAATTCCTCTCGTATCCAACACAATTGATCGGCAGTTTGTTCCGCCACCGACTTGCAAGGGTTAACACCAGCATGAGTTAACCAAATATCCCCCAAATCAAGGTATGTAGGCAAAGCTTTTAACCAATCCAGATGGTCATCAGGGATTGGAGCCTCGTGGTAACTGGCCACGGTAGCTTGCCCTCCACCATACAGCCATGCTTGCATCGTCGAGGAGGAAGTCCTTTCATTAGTCAGAATGTTTAATAACATCTGCTCATGATTTCCCAGCAAACATGGGTAGTTATTTCGCTTGACAAAATTAACTACTTGTGCACTATGAGGTCCGCGATCAATTAAGTCTCCCAGAAAATAGACTTGATCGTCGGAGGTGGGGGCGATCGCCTCCAACAATGTCATCAAACCTTCATAGTGACCATGCACATCCCCAATTACAATTCGTCTGGAGCTAATTTCGCTCATTATCTCTTAGCTTCAATAGCTTTGGCTAATACTTCTGCTACAGTTTAAGCTGTCTGGTTTCCGCAATGAAAGGTAAAAATACTGAATAAGTTTTATTTTGATTTAATTATTATTCCAAAAATAAAATTAATTTATGATCCAAATCGGGTACAATCCATAGTCTTGAGTGCAAAGAAAGAAAATCAGCAAATTTAATTCACGTTGTTAGCTTAAAATTTAAGCTGTTACTGTAGTGCTCATTTTCAATCTCACAATGTCAAAGGATTTCTCTGCTGATATTAGTTCGCGCATCTGCAAGCATATGAATGATGATCATGCTGATGCCATAGTTATTTATGCTAAGGCTTTTGGCGGTATAACAGAAGCGATTGCAGCACAAATGCTGTCAATTGATGCACAAGGTATGGATTTAACAGCGCAAGTGAATGGGGAAGCTGTGCCAGTTCGCATTCAGTTTGATCATGTTTTAGCAGATGCGGAAGATGCCCATCAAACTCTAATTGCGATGATGAAGCAAGCGCGGGTGCAGGCAAAGTAGAAATTGGGATAATTGTATGACTAATAGTAAGGCGTAGATGCGTAGCGCAAAGCCGGAGATGTTTCCGTTACTCCGGGCTTGACGTCAAACATCGCTTAAGTCTAAGCCCTGATTAGTGAAATAATCAAACGCCCTAACCCTCCAAAACCCAAGCCAATACGCTTGATGTTAGTGATATTTTGCCCTAGAAGATCCCCCAACTCTCCTTAAAAAAGCTTGCTCTAATTCCCTCCTTTTTAAGGAGGGTTAGGGAGGATCAAGCCTTAACCCAAGCGTATTGTTTTAGAAGCATGACAGCATCACCACTAGATATTAGGCTACAAGATATTAACCAATGGGGCATAAGGCTTGGTTTGGATAATTTCAAGCTTCCAGTCTGAAGAATAATCAGGCAACTCATAGCCAACACTTTTAACATGAGCCAACATCAACTCATCCCGTTGATGCCAAACTGCAAATATTCTCTCCCTGCCATCATAAAGCGTTTCTAAGTCGATTTGATAAACCTCATTTACCCGCTTTAGTTTCAAGCCCAACAAATTTAACAGTCGGCTAAGTATTTTTATTGCCGAAACTTGCTCTTTCTCCCCAACTAAGTTAATACCAAGCGCTCTTTTAATATGCTTACTATGCTGAAAAACAACATTTTTCAGCAATATCAAATCTGGATTACTCTCAGTAAATTCTCGTTCTGCTTCGAGAAACTGAAGCATTCCCAAAGCTCTCATCGCCTCAACTTTGAGCGTATAAGTTTTTAAATCTGGTAGAAAAACTTTCCCTTCACCCCAAGACAATTGCTGATGCCATTCTTGCTGATCTCTGACGTGAAAATACTCGCTTTCGTGAGTTAAATAATAATGAATTAACAGTTGACGATAATATCCGTGATCATCCTGCAATTTCAGCCAAGGAGTAACTTCTCCACCATACCTTTGTCTAAGAACATATTTATTGATTTGGTTACGTTCTCCATCAGTCAGGGAATGCTTCACTAATAGCTGCTCATATTCTACATAATCGATATCTTTAGCATTAGCTACAGCAGTTGCTACCGATAGTTGATTTTGCTGCTTGATATCTTTAATTTTGCGTTTAATCTCTTTAGCTTTTTGACGGCTTTGCGTCCAATCTTTTTGAACTTTGACAATCTCTAAAATTAATCTTCTGCGGGTAGCTAAATCAGCAGCATCAGTTGCCAAAAAGGCCAGGCGTAAATCTCGAATAATATTATTGTGAACAGCATTACTCCGTATCTGAATTTGATGCCCATCAGCAATCAAACCATCTTGCATCGATTTACGGTAGAGGCGGATAGAAGCATTTACGCGTGCAGATAACTTGGCCCAAGTTCGCAAATGAATCGGGTCATAAACTAAAGGTAAATCGACATCTATTTTATGTAGTGGACTAAGCAAAGATAAGTTTTCTTTTTGATTTTCCTGATACCAATCAGATAGCAAGCGATAATTTGTACTACCACTACCAATTAAGCCAATACCTCGTTTAGCGCACCAGACAATACGCGGAACATCATCCCGCACTCTCGCTAATGCTTGTCTTGCTTCCGAGTCAGGAATCACCCCTTGGAAAATACCATAAACTCGGTCGAAATGTTGAACATCAATACTAATTCCTGTACCAAGGCTAGGGGTAACAAAAACGCCGTCATATTCAGAGATTTTTTGATTGATAGCTGCGATAAAATCAACCGCTGCGTGACCAGGTGTGTTTGTAGTGTGGCTACTAACTACTAAAGTTTTAGGAAATTGCCGTCGTAATTTTTGTAACCGCTCTTTCAGATAACGTTCAATTGTTTCACAACTGTAACGCCCAGCCCGACTATCGGTAGTAACGTAACATTTACGTCCAGCAAGTAAATCTAATTCCAGTTGGTGAATTAGCGGTGTTGGGTTCGGCGAATCATAAAAAGTTACGTCCCAACCATGCTGAGGTTTCCACTGGTTAAGAACTACCCAAGGTGTCAATTTAATTCCTGCCAATCCCTGTAAATATTCAAGTGACACATCTGATAAATCAGCATCTTGGGCAATTACTAACCCTCCAGTTGTTAAAACTGTGGAAATTAGTTGCTGGAATAATTTTAATATTTTTACACGCTTGTATTTACAAGTATTACTGTTTAATAGATGCCACAAAGATTGCTCTACTTCATCTAAAATTACTATTGCCCCGCGCCAATTTTCCGGGTTCAGTTTCCAAATAGAATCAACGCACAAACCAAGGGAGTGCTGAGGAAAGAGAGAGCGAAGGATGGGAGGAGCAGGGGTAAGTGTTTTATCAATCCTTTTCTCCCCATCTTCTTTATGTGTTCCCCATTGAATACCAATTTTTTCACACAAAAATCGTCCTAATAGGATTCTGTGAGTAATTAACAAAACAGGTTGATTTCTACTTTTTGCTTGCTGAACAACGGCTTGCAGTGCTGTAGTTTTACCCGTTCCTTTTGCTGATTTGACTCCTACTAATCCAGAGGTGGGGAAAGGTATTTCACTTATATAAGGGCGATTCAAGGTGAGTGCAGCAGGAATGCTTAACTCGGTGTGGGGTCTGGTTTGAGCAAGATAAATTTCTAAATCAACACTTTGACGATAAACTTTATCGAAACTACTTGCACCTTTCGCAACGATAAACTCATCAACTCCTTTTTCCATTCCTGGAAGTTCGATGACTTTAACAGTGCAATTTTTTTGCTGGAATAAACAACCAAGCTGGGAAATGGCATTATTTACAGCAGCAATTTTTTTAGTTTGAGTTTCAAAATCAAAGCAAATATAAAAGCTACGCTTTGTAATTGCAAACGCTGCTAAATCGGGAATTAGCTGACGACGGGTAACTTTACCAAAATCGTCTTTGACAACCCGATAACCACTGGTAATTCCGGGAATGGCAATAGCTGCATATCCTTGCGTCAACAGCGTGGCTGCTTTTTTCACACCCTCGCAGATAACGAGGGGAATGTTCTGTTGCATCACCCATTGCCAAAAGCCTCCAGCTTCACCATCAGGAGTAATGATGATATTATCAGGCATGACCAGATTGTAGCGCCCAGCGACTTGCTGCCACACTTGCAGCGTTACCCGCAAACAAAATACTCGCGTTGGCGTGCTGGGGGGATGCTCGTATTTGATGGACTTACCATTGTGATTCTGTCGGGGTTGGTTTGGCTTAAAGCATCCCCATTCCATCATTTGCCAATTATTCAAAGGGTCTAGCCCCGAACACCACCAACCACCTTCAGTAATATGAGCATAACGCTGCAACCATCCACTTTTCACCATTCCGGTATTGGTGCGGGGGAGTAGTTCAGAAATCAATAAATACTCATAAGCTGTTACGCCTTGGAGTGACTTAAAATTGAGTTGCACTAAGTGTAAGTCTATACCACTACTATTGACTAATTCTTCAAGGTGTTGAGGGTGTAAATAGTGCAGATGCATAGGGAAAGACGCTAAGGGAAAGTCAATGAGATTAAAACATTAACACGCATCTGCTTTTTTTCTATAAGAGAAATTGCGAGGCTTTAATGATGCTTTTTTTACTTCGTTTTAAGAGACACATCGGTTAAGACTCTAGTGGGTTATTCCGCCTATTAGATCCGCGAAGTAATAATTTTGTATTGTGATATTTGTTCGCGATTAATTTTTATTTATCAGTAAATTTATTGGTTAAGGAATGCGATCGCTAGAGGGGTTGCTATAAGCAGTGCTACAGGATAACATCTTGCAAGATAAGCTTTGTCAAGATTTGTAGATGCACAGTAGGTTGTAGCTATCTGCTACTTCAGTAGTGATATCGAGCTTGAAGAAAATCAATTCGGTCATCACTTACTAAATAAACAATCCGATGTTCTTGAGTGAGTCGCCGCGACCAAGCATCTGAATCTAAGTATTTCAATGGTTCAGGTTTGCCAATACCTGTAAAGGGATCTCGCATAATCGCTTCAACCAAGTTAAAAGCGCGAAGCGCAGTTTTGCGGTTTGTCTCTACCCAATAGGCGAGGTCTTCCCGAAATTCTGGATGAAATACAGCATCTCGAAGTTTATTTTCCTGGGGTTGGGTTTCATCTTTCTTCTTCTTCGTCAATACCCAACTCCTGACGTAATTCGTTAATACTTTGAGATTTTAAAGTTCTAGCTTTTGCTCTTTCCAAAGCAGTTAACAGACGGACTGCATTTTTAGGTGAACGAAGTAAATAAGATGTTTCTAGTAAACTATCTAGTTCATCAACAGCAATTAGGGCGACGTTTTCGCCTTCTTGTCGGGTAATAATTATCACTTCTCTATCTGCTACCACTTGAGCGCAGAGTTCGGCTAGGTTGTTACAAGCATCAGTCAAATTTGTCTGGTTGGACATGGTGGGAAATTTCCTAATGCTGTAGGCTTTACAGTACATAATAGCTTGACTAGTTGGAGGTGCGATCGTTCTTTTGGTAATGTAATAAAAGTAACTAAAATTAGAATCACTAGCTTAAGTTTGCCATATATTGCTTTATTTAGAGCGGTTTATATGCTTCAGTTTGAATCAAGATTAGTTTATAATATCACATCTCAGAAATTGAATAAATTCTTCTAATCCTTTAAAAATATCAGGATAATTGCTTTCCACTTGTATTTCTTTTTCTAGCTCTGGAAAAGCATCTAATATGTCTTCATTTGCAATATTCAAATAAAATATAATAGGAAGAATGACTTTTTTAAAATCATCTATTGAAATAGAGTTTGAAGGTTGAGAAATGGAATAGGGACTTATATGGACAAAATTGGATAAATACTTATACAAAAACCCGTATCTTTTATTAATTTTTTCTTTATCCTGTTCACGTACAGAATTAAATTTTACTAATCTGCTTAAAAGCACATCATAATGTTCTACAAAGCATCCTTTAGTATGATAAACAGCATTCTCAAATTGGTTGGAAAATAAATTTTTACATTTACCATTCTTATTAAGAAGATTTTTATATTTTTCGTTTTTTTGATTTTGTAATTCTATTTGTATATAATATTCATTTTTATTAATTTGATTTTTTAATTCATCTAATTGTTCTCCTAGTTCTTTCAAATCCATTTGTTCTCCTAGCTGTTTCAAGTCAAGCGCTTTTAATTGGCTAACCATTTTTTGCCTTTCCAAAATATCATATATTTCAAACATGAGGAATCTAAATTTAAACTCAGACTCATTAATGTCAGGAGATGTTAAATAAAAAAACGTTTTGTAAGATTCAATTATGCTTCTTGTTAAAATTGCTGCTGATGAAAAATCAACAAAATTTGGGTTGTCAATATTTTGAGTTAAGATGTGAAAAATAGTTATGCTAGTAGACTTCATTCTAAATAAAATATGATGCCTTAGTTTATTTTTCTCATCTAATTTTTCATAAGTTGTATTCAAGAAATTAAAAACTTGATTAGTTAGAATGAGAGATGACTTAAAAATATCTAATAGTTCTGAGTAATTCATATTTATTGCTTTGGTAATTTTTCGTTAGTTCAATTGAAGCTTTATCATATTTCATAATTAAAAAAAAAGATGAGGGTAAAGAGCATACATGACTCCTCACCCTTAAATCTTTTCGATTAATCCCGAAACTACACCCCGACGGCACGGCTTCCTTGGCGGTCTATAGCATCTCAGCATTGATTTCCTTTAACCGCGATCGCAATTAAATTTATTGGTGCTGCACTAAATTTATATTATGTTAGGTGAAATCATTGCTAAATAGCAGGTAAAACTTCTAATTCACTAGGATAAGTTAAAACCTTGCCTAATAGCTCACTGAAATAAACAACTTGATAATTCGGTGCAAGTTCTGTTTGCAGTTGCTTCCACAGACTAATTCCTTCTTCTTCAAAAGCCGCTTCAGCTTCTTCACTAAGGAAACCTGATGAGTTAGCAGGATCTTCCCAGTTCAACTTTGCATTATAAATTTCTTCCCATTTATTTAGGCGTTTAATAGTTTCTGGAATTAATGGCAATGTTTCTGGGTCAATGTTACCAACTTTCTCAGGACTTACCCACCATAGCGGATAGCATCCATAGTCAGCCATGAGTTTGATTTTTTCTGCCTTAAACTGTTTGCCTTGTATCATGTTCAATACTTCCCCAGGTTTCAGGTAGAGGGTTAACCCAGGAAATAGGCACAGAAACAACATCTAGAGTTTCACTGTCTTTAAAGATTTCTAAAATATATCCTGGCTCTTGCTGAGTTTTAGTAGGACGCAGATGATCCAACACAACCCCTCTATCGCCTGCTTTTACAGGACTATTAGGAACATTGTGCTTCAGTTCTACCCACTGAAATAAACTAGCTGTTGTCATCGTTTAAGTCTCCTGTGATTTATCAGGATATAGTGTTATAAATCTAACAAATTCTGTTTCTTCATCTTGTTGCCAGATAGTAATTACCTTAATTAATTGACCATTAGGCCCAGTCCACTCGCTTTTAACCTCAAACGGCGTCCCCCAATCATTAGGGGTAACTTTTGCAATTTCAGAACCTTCTACAGCATTTATTATATCGTTCTTAAGAAGTTCCCAGTTATCAAGATTATATCCTGCTAAAGCTAGATATCTTGATTTGTCATCTTTAGGTTGATAAACAAGTAGGTATTTAGTGATTTTTTCATCTTGAATTACTAAACATGATGATATTTTCATTATATTTAATTTAGTTATTTTAAATAGTTATTGAGAGAAATATATAAAAATTAATATTACATTTATGATATCTCATAATTTAATTTTTATCACTAAAGCAAAAAAAATGGGGGTAAAGAGTATACATAACTCCTCACCCCTCAATATTATCAATTAAACTCTAATCTAAGCCCCGACAGCTTCCTTCGCGGCGTACAATACCTCAGCGTTGATTTCTTTGAAACCGCGATCGCGGGCAAATTTCTCAGTATTACGCTTCACTTTCCCGCGAACAAATCCAGGAATCTTATTCAATTCTGCTTGACCATCTTTTGTCCAATTCAAATCAGAATCAGCAGAAATTCCCCTAGTAATAACTTCCTTGGTATCGTGACCACCAAAGATTTCTAACAGGTGATCTTCCATTCCTAAAGTGAAGGAATTGTAGATCAAATCTGTAATCTGATTCGTGCCTTCGTAACCCATAAATGGTTTGTAACCAATGGGGAAGTTTTGGACGTGGATTGGTGCAGCAATTACGCCGCAGGGAATATCTAAGCGCTTACCAACGTGGCGTTCCATTTGAGTACCGAAAATAGCAGAGGGTTCGACACGAGCGATCGCATCCCCAATTGCACCATGATCTTCGGAGATTAGCACTTCATCGCAATACTCGCTCACCTGTTCCCGGAACCAGTCTGCATCATATTTGCAATAAGTTCCAGCCCAAACAACATGAATCCCCATTTCTCGCGTCAGAATCTTGGTAATGGCGGCGGCGTGGGTGTTGTCACCAAAGACCACAGCTTTTTTGCCAGTCAAGTTTTGACAGTCAATAGAACGGGAGAACCAAGCAGCCTGAGAGACATACAGGGTTTGCTCATTGATGAAGTCTTCGTAGTTAACTTCTGCGCCTTGAGCGTTAATTACCTGCTGAATCTTGCGAATACAACGGGCAGTTTCCACTACACCCATTGGAGTAATGTCTATATAAGGTGTGCCGAATTGTTCTTCTAAATAACGAGCTGTGGTTAAACCAAGTTCACGGTAAGGCACCAGGTTAAACCAGGCTTTGGGCATTTTCTTCAAATCGTTCACCGAAGCACCTTCGGGAATTAAGGTATTTATCTCAATCCCCAAGTCAGCCATCAACCGTTTCAGTTCGGTGCAGTCGTGATTATTGTGGAAACCAAGGGTGGTAGTACCGATAATGTTAACCGAGGGCTTCGCAGTTTTGCCCTCTGCCAATTCGCCCCGCTTTCGGGCTTTTTCAATGTAGTATTGGACGATTTGATCCAAAGTGCGATCGGCGGCTTGTAGTTCGTTGTAGCGGTAGTGGTTCACATCCGCCAGCATTACGTCTCCTTTGGCTTCCAACTGCGCCCGTTCGACAAAGTTGTGCAGGTCTTCTTGCAAAATGCTGGAGGTGCAGGTGGGAGTTAACACAATCAGATCCGGGTGTTCCTCGGCATCCTTGCGGGTGATGTTATCTACCACCTTCTCTTGAGAGCCGCGTGCTAAAACGTTGCGGTCAACGACACTGGTTGTCACTGGAGTGAAATCCCTCTCCCGCGATAGCATGGAGCGCATGACGTTAAAGTAGTCATCGCCAATGGGGGCGTGCATGATCGCATGAACATTTTTAAAAGAACTAGCGATTCGCAGAGTGCCGATGTGGGCTGGCCCTGCATACATCCAGTAAGCCAATTTCATGTTTGTGTTCTCCCTTTTCAACAGAAATAACACGGAGTCCGATAAGAGTGGACTATAAGTGCTTGATTATTATTAAATCGTTTCTGATTGTCTCAAAACTTGTATCCCTGATGAAGTGAAGAGTTGTAAGGGTTTTATCTGAAGTCCGTAGGTTTGCCAGCCGTAGGCATCGCCTAAACCTTGTTCCTGATTGGAATCTAGCTTCTGAACTTTAACAATATTACTGTTGCTTTTTTAAAATAAATCTTAATTTTTTGGCAAATTTGTTTTCAATTTGGGGCGGTGTGTTAAGCATCACCAATAAATTTAGAAAATTTATGTACAACTTCTCAAAAAATACAAAGATCCTCTCAGATCGACTTTATCCATTTTTTGGCAACGCTGAAGCTGACGCCCAAACCTTTGTGGGACGGTAGTTTTACTTTTTAGATTTCACCGATAATCAAGAATATGGAAAAAGTTTTTGCTAAAAAGCTAGGGTTTTTGCCCTATAAAGAGTATAAAGAGAAGCAAGTTCTTAATTTTGGAAAAAATCGAGATCAGAGGATGTTTGTAAAGAATCAGGTTGTATCAAGATCCCCCCTAACCCTCCTTAAACCAGGAAAAAAGGGGGGAATAACACTAGCGCAATTTGTTCATTCGAGGGAGTATAAATTAACCTAGAGAGGTGTTAGTTACTGCCGAAAAATTTCTACTTTTTCTAACACTACGTCTTGATTCGGACGATCTCTAGTCGTAGGCACATTGGCGATGCGGTTGACTATATCCATACCTTCGACAACTTTACCAAAAACACTGTGTTTGCGGTCAAGATGGGGCGTTGGCCCTTCTGTAATGAACCATTGCGAACCATTAGTACCGCGTCCTGCATTTGCCATTGAGAGGATACCCGCACTAGAGTGTTTCAATTCAGGATGAAACTCATCTTCAAATTGATATCCCGGTCCACCAGTACCCCAGCGGTTGGCCATATCCGGATAACGAGCCAGGGGATCGCCACACTGAATCATAAAATCAGGGATGACTCGGTGAAAGCGAATCCCGTCGTAGGCAGGAGTCCCCTTCTGAGATTGATTTGTCTTAGGGTCTTTCCAGTCAATTGTCCCAGTTGCTAGACCTACAAAATTTTTGACGGTGTTGGGGGTTTTGTCTTCCTCCAAACGAACTATAATTTGACCCAAGGAAGTAATTAAACGAGCGTGCAGTGCGCCATCACCGGGAATATTAATTTCGGGAAAATTCATGAGGTATCCTATGAATGAAAACTGCCAGTTTTTGACCTACGATACAGCTTATCAGCATTCAAGTTACAGGTTTGCAGATGGCGAAAAAACTGAACGAAGCAAACTTTAAAAAACTAATATTTTACTCTGGTAAATTAATCGCTGGATTACGGCTAAAGAATCCTCTAGGGACTAGCTTAAAGCCAACTCGGTGAACAGGCATCACAGGCCAATCTTCCGATCGCGGAATATGAGTCACGCCCATTGTGTACCACAGCACGATGTCTTCACCCATCAAGGACTCATCGTCTGCAATATATTTTGGCAAACCCTGTCCGGGCTGAGTTTGGTTTGGATAATCACCCCCAGCATAAAGTTCAGCAGGTTTATATTTTGTTACCCAGACGTGATGAGTCGCAAATTCTGCCCGTTGACGGATTTTCGAGCCTTCCACTGGGAAAAACATGGAGTTTCCACCAGGCATCAGCATATATCCAGGTGCAGCCCCTAGCGTATTTTTCTTATCTGCACTAACAATCATCCATTCCCGACTGCTTTTCATATCCAAATCGCGCACAGCAGCAGTTTCGTTTGCTAGCGGGGTTTGTGCAAGTGCGATCGCATTTCCTGAAGGATTTTTCTCATCCATCGGCAAAGCTTTCACATTCATTTCCATCACAGAATTAGCTTGACCATCGACATCGAAATCTAGGCGATAGTTGAAAAAATGTTGGTGATTTACTCCGAAGATATTTTTAGTGATTAGCCGACCATAGGAATTATCCTCTGACTGTTTTTCGGCAGCCGTTCCCTGTGCAAGTACAATACCTGTTAATTCATTTTGGACTTCTAAAGTTCCATCCTGGTGAAAGATCCAATTGATGCTGTAATCATAATTGTCAATGGCCGCAGTCATCGTCATGACTAATTCTCGACTGCGACGCAGATCATTGCGCTGAGTATTATACTCGTAGTGCTTCCAAAGCATTCCGTTATCGCGCTCGTAGATACCGATAACCCCTGGCATCTTGTAAGGTTCTCCCTGCTCATTAGCAAATACAGCATCCAGCAAAAAGCCGTTTTCGGGAATTTCCTTACTTAACTCCATCGTATTTGCTAGCAAACCAAGGTTATATTCTCCAACATCAAAGGCATTCCTAAATGACCAAGTAGGCTCAGGGTCGCCATAAGGTACTACCATCTCCGATAGGCTAGCGCGGTATAAAACTGGTCGGATATTTTCGCCGTCGTTGTGTGTAACTTGGTACAGCACCAATCCACTGCGGGGATGCATTAAATAGCGAAACTTCCAACCTTGCCAGCTAATTTCATTGTCTTTGATCTGGAAACTTGCACCATTTGGCTGGAGAATCTTTAATGCTTTAACTGGTGAAAGTAATTTGCCCAAGGACTTTACATCGTAGTTCCAGTTTTCTTTAGAGAAAGGCACGTTTCCTCTGTCAACAAAACTAGCGATTTTACCCGTGTTCAAATTGACTGTTGCTACCACCCCTTCAATCGGACTACCGTAATAGTTCCAGTCTTTACCCTTGTAGTAAGATAAGCTCCGACAAAGACGATTACCTGTTGCTTGTTCCTGTTGACTCAGGATTCCTGGGGCCCATGAACTGATTTTGACTTGATCGAAATCGTTAATTCCCCGCCTTTGCATCGCTTTTTGCCATCGGGGATCGGCTTTAACTACCTGAGTTGCCAGTTCATATTCTGAATTGACGATCGCAGGTTGCACAGATGGTATTTCTTTCCAAGAATTTAAGGTTTTGCTTGTTAGATTAACAATTCCCTCAAAGGTTTTGTTTTGCGATTGCTCATAGATTACCAAAAAAGCTTTTCGCTGGAAGGCTTTACCTGATACAAATTTCAGAACTTCTTCTTTATCTGGTTCTTGTAAAGCGATCAGTGGAAAAGCTGCCATTTCGCTCAAAGTTTTTTCTCTTTTGATCACCAAAACAGCTGTATTAATTTCTGCCTCTGTTAGCGAAGTGAGAGGATGGGAAATTGAAGGCTGTTGAGCTGTCAATATTCCAATTAGTCCAAGTGAAATAGAAATAACGACAATCATGGCTATAGCTAGCCACAAAAAACGCTTTAGCCGCTTAATCATCTTTTACATTCTTACAAAAGACGTATAGTTATCTATTTCTAAGCCGAAGCCTGAAACCCGATAAATTAAGAAGCTAAAGCCAAATTAATTTGCTAACAGTATCAACAATTACGCAGAAACCAAACGGCGTAAAGATTCAGCACGGCGTTTAGCAATAGAGTTATTTGGAGCAAATTTTAGTGCTTCTTCATAAGTTTGTAACGCCTGAGTAGTTAATTTTTTCTTTTCGTAAGCGTGGGCGAGATTATTCAACCCTGTTACGTAGTCTGGTTTAGATTTGAGAGCTTCTTTATACTGACGAATTGCTAGGTCATATTGCTCTTGGGTAAAATAAACATAACCCAGCCCGTTGTAAATGGGGGCAATATTTTCTTCTCCCTCTTCTGGGGCAGCTTTAAGAGCTTTTTGAAACAGGGTGATCGCTTGGGAATACATTTTTTTTTCGGAATAAATACTGGCTAACTCATAATATTCTTGAGCCGTACCCTTTTCTTTCTCTAACTTCTTTCGCAATCTTGCAAAAGAGCCTTCAATCTTGCGAGTTTTGAAAATCTGGCGAAAAACACCCACGGCTGCAATTGTGAGTAGAACCACTAAAATTGCGAGATAAACAACGGCTAGACTGTTATCCATTGCTGCAAATACAAATATTAAAAGTTGTTTCTCTATCTATTATCAGCTTATTGTCCTTTGTCATTTGTGAATGACTAATAACTAATGACTAACCTACGGTAAGCCCCAATATTGAGAACGTTGCTGGAGCCAACCTTCTGCCAAGTAACGAGCGATCGCTTGATTTACATTTCGTCTTAACTCATCGTACTGCAATCCCTTGGGCATGACTACAGACAAGGGTTCAGTTGATAGCTTGGTTGGCAGTAGCCGATATTGGGGATATTGTTGCACCCAACCGCTCAGAACGCTAGCATCTGCGGCAAAGGCTACGGCGGCATTACTTTCTATTTCCTCTCGCGCTTGGTCATAGGAATCCACTCCTACTAACTCGGCATTTGGCACATAGTACCGCACTTTAGCAATGGTGCTGGAGTTATTCAGTACGGCAATTTTGCGCTTTGCCAAATCACTCAACTGCTGGATAGAGGCATCTTTTGTAACTAATACAGTGCTATCCAAATAGTAGGGAACACTGAAACTAACTATGCGGCTGCGAGATTCAGTTGCTGTTACCCTAGCGATCGCAAAATCAACTTTCTTGTCTAAGACTACAGACAGGCGATCGCGATTCGCTACTGGTTTAAATTTGACCTTAGCGGCGGCTTTACCAACTAAATCAACTGCTAAGTGCTGTGCCAAGTCAATTTCTAAGCCTTGTAAATTACCTTTGGCATCTTTAAATCCCAAGGGACGCAAGTTATCTTTTACTGCAACAGTTAAATAGCCCCGCTGCTGAATTTCTGGCATTTTGGCAGCAGATGCAGTTAATCCTGTCCCCACTATGGAAAAGTAAGATATCCAAAAAATAGTGGCGGATAATACCAGATGTAACCGAGTAATTACTTGCCATCTGTTACATCCGTTATACATCCGTTGCCACCTTTATCCTTTAGCTTGATTTGCGAGTTCAGCAACTTTGCCGAAGCTAGCTGGATCGAGGACTGCCAATTGCGCTAACATCTTGCGATTTAGTTGGATATCAGCTTTTTTCAAGTTACCGATCAATTGGCTGTAGCTCAAGCCGTGTTGCCTTGAAGCAGCGTTGATGCGGGTGATCCAGAGGCGACGAAAATCGCGCTTTTTCTTTTTGCGATCGCGGTAGGCACTCCGTAGTGCCTTCATCACTTGTTGGTTGGCAGTTCTAAACAGAGTTGAGTGGGAACCGCGAAAACCTTTAGCTAGTTTGAGAATTTTATTGCGGCGCTTCCGAGCTACATTACCGCGTTTTACCCTTGTCATAACTTATTTCCTAAAATACTTACAAATATGGGAGCATCAAGCGCACGTTAAGTTCATCGCGTTCATGTACAAGCGCACTCTGGCGCATGCCACGCTTTTTGTCAGAAGATTTGTGCTCTAAAAGGTGGCTTTTGAACGCTTTACGACGGACGATTTTGCCGGTACCGGTGGCACGGAATCGCTTTGCCGCTGCTTTACGAGTTTTTAGTTTAGGCATGGTCTAGCTTTGATTCGACACGATCCATAATTATATACTAATAAAATTGCTTGAATGGAAATTAAGTAAACGATTTAACCAGCCACGACCGCTGTAGATAAAATTAATTTCACTGATGGATGAAGTAAATATAGTCGAATATGACTCACGTTGGCAGACTTTGTTTGCACAAGAAGCCGAGCGTATTTTGCAGGCACTAGGCAATGACTTAGTTGCGGAAGTTGAACATATTGGGAGTACAGCAGTACCAGGAATGGCAGCCAAACCAATTATTGACATCATGGTAGGAGTCCGTTCCTTAGTAGATGCGAAATCTGCTGTTCCGATATTAGAATCTTTGGGATACGTTTATTGGCGTGAAAACCCGCGTCTTGGACGGATGTTTTTTGTCAAAGGAATGCCGCCATATGGAAAGCAACGGACTCATCATGTTCATCTAGTCGAGGTGAAGAGCGAATTTTAGGAACGCCAGCTATTTTGCGACTATCTAAGAAGGCATCCTGAAGAGGCGAAACGATATGAAGCTTTAAAACGCGATTTGGCAACAACTTTTCGGAGCGATCGCGAGGCTTATACCAATGGTAAAAATAACTATATCCAGGCTGTGATGTCAAAAGCACGGTGTGAGGAGATGGGCAAAAAAGAGTAAGCTTCAATTATTACGGGTAGAATTCTGGCAAACAGTTTAAGGGATTCTTGCCGAAAACCTCATCTTCATTGACTCTGGTGTAAATTTTTCACTAGGCTGTATTCAGCGAATATTGGCACAACCGACTCAATCAGCCACAGCGATCGGGATGGAGTGGATTAAAATTAATATTTATTACTTTCTCTTTATTAGAGATTTTGTAAACAATGTAAAATCAAACCTTTTAAAATCCGGAATGCAAGTTTTTGCGCTTGTCCTAACTCAACACCTATTGGGAGCATCCAGTTTTGGCAGATAAACTTTTTTAGACAACCCATATAGTGGGTTTCTGGTACGAAATAATTATTTTTCTTCCAAAAGTAGATGCTTCCCACCTATTTGAGATAACCTGCAATATACTCTTTATAACGCTCGCACAACATTTGTTCTCGGAATTTAAATCCTAATGTTTTCCCCCGACAATCTAGAGAGTCGCACAAGCACTGGCTGACAGCAATTGACTCATATTCAGTAGTTTCATAGTCAAAGGTAATTTCCTCATCTGCTTCGATATCGCGCAAAGCAACAAAGTCATATCCTCCAAACTGATTGTTCCTTACACCAGTATTTGCATCACATGAATGGTTGATGATGCAAGCAGGTTCATCTAGATTGACATGCAGATTAAAATCCATTTGAAGGGAATAAACTGTTCGTTCGCTAACTTCCTCAATTTGGATACCCACCACGACAGTTTCTTGTTGGGCAAATTTTCGTGTAGCAAACACTCCTTGTCCTTTTTTTCTTTGCTGAATCATGACATGATAATTAAGTTTTGAAGCTGAAATCGCGTCTATTTTATTCATAAATAAAAATCCACTCTATTGAAATTTTATTCATCTACAATTTTTAGTTTCTAGCAATCTCAATGCTTCACCCATCACCTCACTAACTGAGTGATATTTCCCACTACTAACTTTATCCTTAACCAACTGCTCTAATTCTGGGGTCAAAGATATATTCACAACTATTACCTCATTCCATTTACCCTATATCCTAACCGAAAGGGGTTGGAGCAAGGTTAATTCGCTGCTGTTTGGGCTTCTTGATAAATTATTTCTTGAAACTGAATCATATCTTTTTGCGGATCGGCGTGGCTAACTTTCACTAATATCTGTTCACCCAATTTCACAGAACGTTTGAAAGTCATTGGCAACTGCAAGCCCAAATCTTCTAACAAAATTAGTGCCAAGTTGCTGTCTTCTCGCAGCCACATCAACACTGTCACATCCCAAGTTTCCTCTGGATGACGGCGTAAATACTCTAGAGCATAATATCTATTAGTTTGCCGTTCCACCATCGTCACCTCTTGGGTGATGGTGGTGACAGTCATCATCACTTCTTTTAGTTGTTCTGCGGAAAATGGCAGAACTTCACCGCGCAAATGGGCTTTCAGTTGAAAGTGAGTGAGTAAGTCACTGTAGCGCCGAATGGGAGAGGTTGCTTGAGTGTAAGTATCCAAACCCAAACCAGCATGACGCAAAGGCGTAATGCTCATTTCACTCTTGGGCATACAACGACGCATAGCGCAAGCGCGAACGAATCCGGCTGGTAGCTGGAGCAATTCCTCATCTGGAGGTAATTCTGGTTGCGGCTGACCGCGAAAGGGCAAAGGTATGTTATTAGCTTTACCATAACGGGCCGCAACTTCACCGGCAAGAATCATCATTTCTGCTACCAGTTGCCGCGACGGGGAATCGTCCAAAATGTCAATGTTGATCTCGTCACCTTTAACTTTGATCGTCGCTTCGGGCATAGTGATGCTAATTGCCCCTTGGGCGTAACGCCAAGCTTTGCGCCGCTGTGCCCAAGTGGCGATCGCGGCAATTTCCGGTTCTGCTTGTACCCTTAATTGCAGCATTTCATCTACATCTTCGTAGGTGAGGCGATAAGTCGGCTTAATCAAGCTGGTATGAATGCTGTAATCTTCTACTACTCCAGTTGTACCTAAAACAATTCCGAAACTGAGGGCGCAACAAACCCGTCCCTGGATCAGACTCATTGGCCCAGTTGCCAATACTTCTGGGAACATGGGAATCATTCCCGTAGGTAAATAGACTGTACTACCCCGCTTTCGGGCTTCCAAATCTAATTCATCTTCCGGCACTAACCATCTAGTGGGATCGGCGATATGTACCCATAGGCGTTCTTGTCCATCGGCGAGTACTTCCCAACTTAGACCATCGTCGATCTCTGTGGTAGCTTCATCATCAATGGTGTACACCTTCAGGTGAGTCAGATCCAGGCGGTTTGTATCTGAGTCAATCGGTGGGAAATCCAAACGCTGTTGCGCCACTTCTAATACCTTATTAGGAAACTGAATCGGAATTGAAGAACGACGCAGGAACAAGTTTTCATAAGGACTCCAGTAACCCAAATCCACCAACAGTTGAAATGCTCCTTGGGGTGTTGTGGGCCGTCCCAGCATGGTCATAGTTTCTAAAACTGGAGCGCTGGGCGGATAAGCGCGAGCTAAGGAGTCATAATTGACCCCTGTCCGCACGGTGTCAGCAATCAGCGCTGCGTATTTCTCTAGTCCTTCTAAGCGCTGGCGATCGTGGCGCTCCCATTCTACTGCTTCACCTTTGAGCGCCTGCTCTACACGAGTTAAAAATTCCTGCTGTCCCTTAGCTTTTAGTGCCTCTACTTCCAGTTGGTGCTTGCGTTCTGCCACCTGAGCAGCAGTTCGCGGCTCGTAAGCATCTCCTTTTTGCTTGAAATAAAGTTTGTCGTCTGATAACAAGCAATAGGCGGCGTAACAATGAGACGCGGCTGATTCTGAAAATAGCAGATTCGCCATTTGGTCTGGGGTGACTGTTTCCCCATCTTCAAACAGTAATTCCCAAGCTACTTCCAAGCTAGATGGATCTAAATAAGGCTTGACTTGCTCCAAAAAGCTGGCGATCTCAGAGGGCTTGTAAGTCTCTTTGGTAACTGTATAGGTTATTTGTTTAGGCGCGAGGCTATGGGATTGACCACGTTCGTCTACCACAAACCAGCGAGTTTTACCGTCTGGACGTTCTACGATGCCCAGACGGCGATCGCTTTGAACCCTAAATTCAACTAGCGTCCCCTTCTCCACAACTCTCGCACTCTAATAATTTTAGATTTTAGTCGCACCTTTGGTGCGCTGGAAGCGCAACTTGGATTTTGGATTTTATAACTGGTGTTTAATCCTAAATCCAATCATTTTTGATGCAGCAATTCATTTTACACTCTCTGATTCAGATTTGAGATTTTGGTCTTAGTAAAAATAAAGCCAAATATTTATTTAAATACAGCTTCTCTTTACAATCCGTCTTGGAAAGTTCTGATCGCCGGAAACCGGCGCTCCGACTTTCCGCAAAATCTAAAATCCAAAATCCAAAATTGCTCTAGCCTTCCGCATTGATAAATGGCAACAAAGCCACAATCCGCGAACGTTTAATTGCTAATGTCAACTCTCGCTGTTGCTGAGACGTAAGCCCAGTAATCCGACGTGGCAGTATCTTACCCCGCTCGGTGACAAACTTACGCAATAAATCAACATCTTTATAATCGATTGGTTCTCCTGGCTTGATCGGAGAAAGGCGACGACGGAAATAACTCATCTCTATTTAATTTCCTTGTGAACGGTATGTCTGTTGCAGTGGGTGCAGAACTTTTTCAGTTCTAGCCGGTTAGTGGTGTTGCGGCGATTCTTAGTACTGGTATAACGTGAAACACCAGCAGAACGCTTATCTAAATTTGTCCGACACTCGGTACACTCTAGTGTCACAATAATGCGGGCACCTTTACTCTTAGCCATAATCTTACAAACAGTGAAGCCTGAAGAGAATTAACACAAATGACTATCTTCTCACATTCCGCCGCATATTTTCAACTAATCTTTTGACTTTTATATCGAGCGAGTAGCCACGACGCGACGAAACAATGAAAGTTCCACAATAGCGATCGTGTAAAGCCTGCCGCATCTGGGCATCAGATAAGGCAGTACCACAATCAATTGCTAGGGGAAGTATTAGCAGTATAGCAGTGGGATTGGCTCTAATATTGCTCAGGGCAATTGAGACTAAAAGGGCACCCAAGCCGATGATTGCCTCTCGCTTCAGCAGTGAGGGCAAATCTGGAATTCTGCCCATAACTTGCCCATCTTCGACTGACAACACCTTTAAATCGAACGCCCAACGCCCTAAACTTTGCCCTTGATTGTTGTATACCAGCAGCACCCGCAAAACCAGCCAAAGTATTACGAAAACTAAGATTTCAATAAATTGAATCCCGATATCACTGCCTCCGAGTAGGGAACTGACTAACCAGACACCAAGGAAATCAAGCCCTAATGCCATACCTCGTCGCCCAATCTCAGCCTTGGGATAGTGTTTTTGGGGAACTCGTTCGATTGTCATACAAAATAGGTATTTTTATTTAGGGGTTGGGGAATAATGATTGCTCCTGTTTTTTATATTAAGATGATGACTTGGCTACTTGCTGCGCTGTAAACGAACAAAAACCAGCCAACATAAATTTTTGCAATTGCCAACTGCACGACTCAAGAATAGGATTAAGCAGCTATAGCGATTCTCATCCCCTGCCGGTTCGCCTTTGGCGTTCTCGTAGAATAGCCGCTACGCGTCATGGATGCAAGATCCAGTAGGGGCGTACTGCTAACTTTCCCAGAATGACTTAAGCTTTAATTCTGTTTTTGGGAAATATTGTATTGTTATAGAAACTTAATTTTAATTAATTTGGAAGTTGTATCCATGAAACATCTGTTTACTAAAACAGCTTTTAGGATGGTGATGAGTACTAGTTTAATGTTAGCGATCGCCATAACCACTAACGATCTAGCTCATGCTGCTGAGTTCAACTTTAACTGGAAAGGAGACACTGGTTATTCAGCTAAAGGTCTATTTAACTACGATACAACAACCGCTCCAAGCGTCATTTCTGAAGCAGGTTTAGGGGTTACGAAGAACTTGCAGTCTCTCTCAATTTCCTTCTTTGATCCATTGAATAGTCTCATAAATAGTTTCACTCCAGTGCTGAGTGGTGCATCTAACTACAGGTATTTGAGATTCAACTTTGATAACACTAAAGAGCAAATCTTTGGCCCCTTTGATGTTGGCAAGGATAATAGCCTTTCTGGTGACACATGGCTTAATAATAATCTTGCACTCATAGATGAAAACTTTAGTAATCAGGTTCTAGCTAAAGAATTTCATTTGAACAAGAGAGATGCAGCACGTACAGAGCAAATACTAGATTTAAGTAACAATTCGGTTAAGGTCTCTAAAGTGCCCGAAGGAAGCATAATTATAGGTTTACTAACAGTGTGTAGTTTGGCATTTACTCTCCAGCAGAAAAAAGCTAGTTCTTTTGAAGGAAGCAGAAGCTGTAGGGGCAATTCATGAATTGCTGCTACATTTGAAAATTTTTCTTTTCGGCTATTGTTTGCGTAAGTCCTGATAACGTGAAAATTCAGGTCTGTATTTCACGCAATTGAGCATTGCCATATGCTCTCTTGATTGAGTGGTCAGTGTTACTTTACAGGGATAAAGGTAAAAAGTCGGAGGCGATCGCTATGGTATCAGTCAGCGATGCACAAGCAATTATTTTAAATTTAGTACAACCGTTGGATGATCAACGGGATACAGAAATTGTCGATTTATTGGCAGCCGATAGTCGGATTTTGGCAACACCTGTCACCAGTCCGCTAGATTTTCCCCATTGGGATAATTCGGCAATGGATGGCTACGCAGTTCGCTACGAAGATGTACAGCACTCTAGCAGCGAACAACCAGCCATTTTAGAAATTGTTGAAGATATTCCGGCTGGGTATCAGCCCAAGTCTACGATTCAATCAGGGCAAGCCGCGCGGATTTTCACAGGTGCGGTGATCCCAGCAGGTGCAGATACTATAGTCATCCAAGAGAATACACGTCGCCAGGAAAACCGCGTATTTATCCTGGCTGCACCAAAACCACAAGAATTTGTCAGATACAAAGCATCTTTTTACCAAGCTGGAACACAACTACTACCAGCAGGAATTAAGTTAAATGCCCCAGAAATTGCCGTATTGGCAGCAGCACAATCTCCGCAATTAAGTGTTTACCGCCGTCCGCGTGTGGCAATTTTTTCCACTGGTGATGAGTTGGTATCAGTTGATAAACAATTGCAACCAGGGCAAATTGTGGATTCTAATCAGTATACGCTGGCAGCTTTGGTAAAGGAGAGTGGGGCAGAACCGTTAATTTTAGGTATTGTTAAGGATGATCCAGTTGCTCTTGAAAAAGCCATTGCCCACGCCGTTGCGATCACTGATATAGTTCTCTCTTCTGGTGGTGTCTCAGTGGGAGATTATGACTATGTTGACAAAATTCTAGAGTCACTAGGAGCAAAAATCCACATTCGGGCTGTGGAGATGAGGCCAGGGAAACCCCTTACCGTCGCAACTTTCCCAACTCAAAACGGGCTAAACCATAGCTATCCGCTAACAGCCCTTTATTTTGGTTTACCAGGAAACCCTGGTGCTGTTTTAGTAACTTTTTGGCGCTTTGTGCTACCAGCAATCAAGAAACTTTCGGGAATTACTGAAGGTTGGGAACCAGTATTTTTGAAAGTGCGATCGCATGATGAATTGCGATCGGATGGCAAGCGCGAAACTTACCTTTGGGGTAAATTACATTTAATTGATGGAGTTTACGAATTTCACAAAGCTGGTGGTAGTCACAGTTCCGGCAATTTAATTAATTTAACTCAAACCAATGCCTTAGCTGTTCTACCGATGGGTAAAACATTAATTTCCCCACAAGAAGAAGTGCAAGTTTTGAAAATCGATAGCTGAAGTAGTATCCCAGGAGATAGATCCCCGACTTCTCTAAGAAGTCGGGGATCTATTTTTTGTACTTATTTTTACAATTTATTGCCTATAGAACTTACGCAAAACTACACGCGCTCTGGGGCAATTGATGTAGACGCATACTCCTACGGAGAAGCAAGCTACGCGGAGCGTCTGTCTGCGACACGCTGCGCGAACGTAGAGAAGCGGCTTAAGGCAGGGTATTACCCTTACCTAAAAATCTTTCTTTTCGGCTATTGTTTGCGTAAGTCCTGGCATACTAAATGTTGAGTTTCCTCGCTCCCAAATATGAAACTCAACTACACAAGTGCTGATAACACCTGTCTTGGTCTTGGGAAACGCATAATGTTAGGCATAACGCCTCTAAAATATTTATTACATTTATATCTAAGTGTTATCACAATTAAACAATTTTGATTTATACACAAAAAATATTAATTCCGTACTTATAGCAATTTAGTATTTTTTATTACAAGTTAATTTAATTACATAGACATTTTAGAAATCAGCCGATATGAAAATATCCAAAAATTTGACAAGTGTAAAAGCGATCGCAGGTATGACAGTGATCGCGGCAACTCTGACTACAAGTTTTTTTGTGGCTCCAGCTAATGCTGAAAGTGTGTGCCAGTGTACTGACTATGTAGCAAGTCGTTTCGGCATTTCTGGTTATCCTAATGCTGGCGATTGGGATAATGGCTACCTCCAAAATAGAGGTTTTGTCCGCGTTGGAGCTCAACCGGGCGCAATTGTGGTCATGGAACGCTCTTTTTCTGGTGCTAATACAATCTATGGTCATGTCGGCATCGTTGAGAGTATTTTTCCTGATGGGCGGATTAATGTCCGTGGCGCAAATCAAAGTGTTGGTACTTCTCTATTTAATGAAGCTGGTTGCTCTAATGCCCGAATCACTACCTTCAAGACACCTGCTATCAACAACCCAAATGTTTCCTTCTGGGTGCGGGGAAATAACCCTAACATTCGCCTTGTCAATTTCAGTGCCATTGCAGCTCCTGAAGGTATTAACATCCGCTCTGGCACCTCTACAAACGCTCCCATTGTCGGGCGTGCTGCTCCTAATCAACGCTTAAACTTTGATGCTTGGACTTATGGGGACAGTGTTGCAGACCGTTGGATTAATACCCCTGATGCTCGCTGGTATCGCATTGCTGGTACAAATAATTGGGTAGCTAGCGCAGTAGTTAACGGTAATGCCCCTGGTTCTAGTCCCAGACCATAATCATCCCCTAATTATTAATCTCTGACGCTTCTAGTACAGCAAGCGCGTAAATCCAGCTAATATCTAAATTAACAAGACTTGGGGCAAAATCCCTTATTAAAGGTAGTGACTTTTTACAGGTTCTGGAAAACCTCACCTTCGCTTTACCCAAGGGTAAATCTTTCCCTCTCCATGAGTTCAAAGAGGGATGTCCGCCAGGACAAGGTGAGGTTTTTGTTTTGTTTTGGGTTTGGGTAATTTCATGACTTGTGTGTACACCGTAGCCGACAAGAGGAGAGGCTTTGAATTTTCCCCCTTCCCTAGTAGGGAAGGGGGCTAGCGGGTTAGGTCTGGTGTTGGTTTTTCCACATGAGATGAAAAGTCAGGAGTCTTCGAGCGTCATTACTAATTACGAATTAGTTAAAATACCTGCTCAAAAGCCTCAATCAAGCTGTTAACTTCCTCAAGGGTGTTGTAATGCACCATACTCACCCGGACTATTCCATCAAGCGATGCCAACCCCAGGTATTCAATCAGCCGTTTAGCATAAAAGTCTCCGTAGCGAATCCCAATATAATGTTGGTCAATTTTTGCCGGAATGGTCGAGCTATTCATTCCATTTACCACAAAAGATATAGTTGGCACACGAGATTGACGGTCAGCCTTTGATTGACCAATCACTCGCACATTAGGCTTGCTGTTGAGGTAGTTTAGAAGGCGATCGCTAATCTTTTCTTCATGTATGCTAATTAAATCAAACGCCTGCACCATTTGATTTCTTAAATCAGGTGCAGTTTGATTGCCGTAGTGCAGTTGTGCTAACTCACTTAGATAATCACATAAACCCAGCATTCCATAACTTAATTCAAAATTGACATTCCCTAACTGAAATTTATAAGGAATATCTATCTGTTCAATAAAATAATGATTTAGACCAGGCAATCTTAATAAATGTTCTTCTTTCCCATAAAGTAAGGCATGATGTGGGCCATAGACTTTATAACAACTCAAAGCATAAAAATCAACATTCAAATCTTGGACATCAACTAATCTGTGGGGTGCATAAGCTACACCATCCACACAAATCATCGCGCCGCGATCGTGCACAAATGTAGCAATTTCTTTGATAGGGTTGATAGTTCCCAGAACATTAGAAGCATGAGTCAAGGCTACTAGTTTGGTGCGCTGACTCATCAATGGTTCTAAATCTGCTAAATCAAGTTCTAAGGTATCTGAGCGAATTTGCCACACTTTAACCTTCATTCCTTGTTTTTCAAGAGCGACCCAAGCACCAATATTCGCCTCATGGTCACAATTAGTAACAATAATTTCATCACCAGGTGTAAAGGTTTGACCCAGACAAATTGAGAGAACTTTCAACATCATTGTAGTAGATGGACCCATGACCACTTCTTTAGAATAATTGGCGTTAATCAAAGTAGCCATTCCCCTAGTTGCTAGAGCCAATCGTTCTCCGGCAAGTTGAGAAACCGCATAAGAAGCTCCCAACTGGACATTAGAACTTAGGAGAAATTCGCTAATTCTATCTACTACTTTTTTTAGGGTTTGTGACCCGCCAGCATTATCAAAAAAAGTCCATTCACCAGCTAGGGCGGGAAAATATTGACGAACTTTATCAAGATTCAGGAGCATAGTATAAGTCTTCTAGAGAATGTTCTTTACCCTAGCCTATCTTTTGGCAAGTCGCACAGAGAGCATCTACATCCTCTTTTGGTGTTTACAGCTTGTTGTGCCAGCCTTCTTGCTCTGCAAGAATCTCCCTAAAGGGGGTATACGTGGCGACCCAAAGAGTATTTTACTGACATATCTAACTTCCAGCAAGGGTTAATGTCTTGATTCTTCACAATTCTCGCCAATTTTATTTGATAAGTTTAAGGAAGGTCAAAGCAACTATTGTTTTGATTCTTAATTCCTTGATTGAAAACAAAGGAACACCTATGAACACTACGGTTAAATACGACATTGAGGTTATTAAGGAAGAAGCACTTCGACTTGTTAAAAAGGGACTTGTTAACCGTCAGCAGCCAATTTATACCCTCTGTAAATGTATTCCTCACCGTGACTGGGTTAATTTTGAACTTGAGTTAGAAAAAAACGAATTTCTACTCAGAGATAGAATTATCGACCTACTGAATCACGAATCGTGGGAAGACGATTGAGGCTGTATTTAGAAGCTGAACCCCATTAGCAGCATCTTAATAAATTCAAAATTAAAAATTAATTTTTCAGCACTAAAAACCCTCGAATTAAGTCGGGGGTTATAAACAATAGATTATTAAAGTAAGCAATAAATCTTGATGGATGGGTTAGGTGGTTGAGAAGAGGAGAGAAGCACCACTAGCGTAGCAATACTTTTCTGTTAAAGGGGAGAGGGAAAGGTGAAGTCCCTCTAGAGATAAGAGGCAGGATTTAAATTCACCCCTTACTCGAATGACATCAAGTTTAGGTAAAGAAGTAAGAAAGACAAGAGGACAATTTTTTCCCTTGTGCCTGCGAAGTTCTGTACTCTTCTTTTGACAAAGAGGCGCTAGGGATGGGTGATGCTCCTTCTGGTGCGTCCGCGCTACGCATAGCTTGCTTCCCCATAGGGGTACATCGTTAACGCTGCGCTAACGGCAGTTGCTCATGGGCAGCCACTGCAATGGACGGGTTAAGAGGCATAAAGGAGCCTACCGCGTGGGCGGATCTGCCGACTTGAGCGGACTGGCATCAAGTGGTGTGGAAACCCCTAAGTCCGTTACGGGGTTTATTAATAAACCCGAAAGCACAAACCTTTTGGCGACGTTTAAGAGCAAGGGTTTAATATTTTCACTCATCAATTAATTTCAAAGATTTCACACTAATAAGACTACTAAGACTACCAAAACTATCAATTAAGGTAATCTCTTGAGATAACAGATCATCTATCTCTAATTTGACAATAGAATGAGTTTGGTCACTGTAAAATTCTATTTATTTCCTGGTTTAGCCACTAACTTGCATTGTGTCCCCTGTATTAGGTCTTGTAAGATTTATAGGAGCTATTTATCAATATATTTGCTTGATTTTATCTTGTCGGAGAATAATTTATGATTTTCAACAGTTTAGAGGATGTCTGAGAAGTTAAAAATGTCATGCGGAATGGAGCGATAGCCAAGTGTTGCATCTCATTAACCCACGGGAAATTGCGATTCTTCTCTTCTCTACGAGAGGCTGCGCCAACGAGACGCTACGCGAACGCTCCACTTCGTTATGCTCAGAATGAAAAATTATACCTTTCCTACACTTTTCAGACATCCTCTTACCTCGACTTTATCCAAAATTAAGAACTCGGTTTCTTTATCCGGCAAAAACCCTGGCTTTTTCGCAAATACTTTTTCCACGTCACTCATTCTCGGTGAAATCGAAAAAGTAAAACGACAGTCCCACAAAGATTTCAGCGTTAGCGATTATGCAACGACTTCGCAGGAGTATCGCCTTACAAAAAAATGGATAAAGTCGAGCTTACTTCTTCTAGCTTCTGCTACTTCGGCCTGATATCAATAAAATCATTAGAATTGACGAATTAACTATGCGATTAAACGATCAGCTGATTAACTTACCTAGCTTAAATCATGTTATTAATCGTTCTCCATTAACGATTAACCCTGATAGTTCTGTAGTCGAAGCTATTGTCTTGATGAGTCAGGAAAGATGTAGTAATTATGTACCTACCAGTTTAAATTCCTCATTAGATTTAAACCCCGAAAGTCAACCATTAACTGGGTGTGTCTTGGTTGTAGAGGTAGCTATTTTATTGGGTATATTTACTGAGCAAGATGTAGTTAAACTTATAGCTTCTGGAATGGACTTATCCACGGTGACAATAGCTGAAGTGATGACGCAGCCAGTCGTTACCCTTAGACAATCAGATTCTCAGGATATTTTCATCGCCTTATCGTTATTACGTCAGTATCAGACTCACTATTTGCCCGTTTTGGACGATCGCGGGCAATTACTAGGAATCGTCACTGAGACTAGCTTGCTACAAGCCTTTGACATGATAAAAATGGTTGGGGTCGTCGAAGGCTTGCAGGAATATTTACAAAAACCCACAGATGAATTCAGGCAGGTTAATCAGCCAATTGAGATAGAGCAAATACGCTGCCAAACTCAAAATTACTTAAAACTATGGGTTGAGACACAATCGGCTGAAATCATGCAAGTTAATCAGGAACTTCAGCAAGCCCTCGAAGAACTCCAGGTAGTGGATGAAGAACTGCGCGAACAAAACGAAGAGTTAGCCGTTGCCCGTGAGCTAGTAGAATCGGAGCGCCAGCGTTACCAGGATTTGTTTGAGTTCGCTCCAGATGGTTACTTGGTAACTGATGCAGCAGGTATTATCCAAGAGGCTAACCAAGCAGCAGCAACCTTGCTGGCTATCCGCCAAAAATATTTGGTAAACAAACCATTAATTTTATTTATTATTCAGCAAGACCGCCAGACTTTTACCACCCGACTGAATAATTCACAGCAGGTACAGGAGTGGGAAGTTTACCTAAAACCACGGGAAGGTACAGTTTTTCCGGCTAACATCAAAGCCGCTGCCATCTACGATTCAGAGGGTAAGCAAGTTGGCTGGCGCTGGTTACTCTGCAATATTAGCGAACGCCAACAGGCAAAGGAATCACTGGCCCAAGCTTACGAGGAGTTAGAACAACGAGTGGCAAAACGGACAGCAGAACTTGTTATGTCCAACGTCCTGTTGCAACAAGAAATTATCGAACGCCAACACGTCGAGGAAGCATTACGGCAGAGCGAAAACCTCTATCGCCATCTCGTAGAAAGCCAAACTGACATAATTCTTTGCATTGATTTGCACTTTCAGATTACCTTTGCCAATGTAGCTGCTTGTCAAACCTTCGGCTGGAAACAAGATGAGTTGCGTGATCAGTCATTTTTTCAGTTTCTTCATCCAGATGACTTGCCTGAACTGATGGCAAATATCACAACTTTAAGATCTTCATTCCATCCCTTGACTAATCATGAGCGACGTGCATTCACAGTCAACGGTTTCCGCTGGTTTCAATGGAATGCGATCGCAATTCATGATCACAAAGGAGAGCTTGTTGAAATCCAAGGGGTAGGTAGAGATATTACCGAACAGCAAACTGCGCTACACGAACGCCAACTTGCAGAAGTTGCATTGCGCCAAAGCGAGGAGAAATTTCGCACTTTTGCCGAAAACACCCACGCAGTTATCTGGATTGGTAGCCCAGATTCATTCCAACCCTTGTACATTAGTCCTGCTTATGAGAGAATTTGGGGCCGCTCTTGCCAAAGTCTTTACGACCAGCCAGATTCTTGGCTAGATGCAATTCATCCAGATGATCGCGATTGTGCCACCAAATCAGTAGAGCAATTACTTAGTACTAAATCTAGTTCAGTAGAATATCGGATTTTGCGACCTGATGGCTCGTTACGCTGGATTTGGAATCGGGGCTTTGCTGTCTATAATGACCAAGGAGAAGTTGACTACTATGGTTGCATTGCCGAAGATATCACCGAGCGCAAATTGGCAGAAGAGTCACTGCGCCAAAGTGAGGAGAAATTTCGCACTTTTGCCGAAAATACCCACGCAGCCATCTGGATTGCCAGCCCAGATTCATTCCATCCCTTGTACGTTAGTCGTGCTTATGAAAAAATTTGGGGTCGCTCTTGCCAAAATTTATTGGAGCAGCGCGAGTCCTGGATAGACACCGTTCATCCAGACGATCGCGATCGCGTCACCAATGCAGCAAAGCAACAGCTTACTACTAGTGAGTCATCTTCAATAGAATATCGAATTTTGCGACCTGATGGATCGGTGCGCTGGATCTGGGATCGGAGGTTTACTATCTATGATGATCAAGGAAAAGTTCAGTCCTATGATGGCATCGCCCAAGATATCACCGAACGCAAACTGGCCGAACAGTCACTGCAAGAAAGTGAAGCGCGATTGAGTTTAGCTTTGGAAGCTGGCGAAATGGGTATATGGGATCGCAACCTGATCACCAATACTAGTATGTGGTCTGCCAATATGGGGCCACTTTATGGTCTGCCGAGCGGTACCTTGTGTCCAACCATAGAAGGCTATCTTAATTTAATCCATCCAGAAGACCACGAATCTGTGGCTGCGAGCATACCTCGGATGATTGCCGAAGGAAGGCAAACTACAGATTATCGAGTTGTCTGGCCCGACGGCAGCCTACACTGGTTAAACTGCAAAGCTCAGGTCTACTATAACGAAATCGGTGAGGTGATCAGGATGATCGGCACAAATAGAGATATCACCGAGCGCAAGCTAACGGAACAAAAAATCTCCGAACAAGCTGCTCTACTTGATATCGCCACGGATGCCATATTAGTTCGAGATTTTCAGTCTCAAACCTTATTCTGGAATAAAGGTGCAGAGCGGATGTACGGTTGGCTTTCTACAGAGGTTATAGGAAAAGACCTTCGAGAGATTTTGTACCCAGCAGGAACTCAACAACTGCAAGAACCGCTAAAAAGCGTAATTGAGAGTGGCTCCTGGCAAGGTGAGTTATCTAAAGTTACAAAATCCGGTAATAAAATTATTGTGGAAAGCCGCTGGACATTGATGCGTGATCCTGAGGGAGAACCCAAATCTATCCTGACTGTTGACACTGACATCACCGAAAAGAAACAACTCGAAGAGCAGTTTTTTCGCACCCAGCGATTGGAAAACCTTGGTATCCTTGCAAGTGGTATTGCCCACGACTTGAACAATATATTGACACCAATTTTGGCAGCAGCTCAATTGGCACAGCAAAAATTTTTTCAAGATGAGGAGCATTTTGGGCAATTGATGGCACTTGTAGAAAGCAACGCCAAACGCGGAGCAGCTTTAGTGAAGCAAGTCTTGTCCTTTGCGCGAGGATTTAAAGGAGAGCGGACAATTATCCAAGTCCAGTACCTGATTTCAGAAATTATCCAAATTGGTAAACAGACATTTCCCAAATCTATTGAATTTTCCACGGTTATCCCAGAAGACTTGTGGCCGATCGCTGCGGACACCACACAAATGCATCAAGTGCTGATGAATCTGGTAGTAAATGCCCGCGATGCTTTACCAGATGGCGGCCAGATCAAAATTTCTGCGGAAAATAAGTTTATTGATCAAGCTTATACCAGAATGAATCTCGATGCCAAAGTTGGGCATTATATTGTAATTACTATTGCAGATAACGGAATTGGGATAGCGCCAGACATATTAGATAGAATTTTTGAGCCATTTTTTACTACAAAAGAGATCAATGCAGGTACGGGACTCGGACTTTCAACAGTGATTGGCATCATTAAAAGCCATAACGGTTTTATGAAAGTGTCTAGCAATGTTGGTAGAGGCAGCAAATTTGACCTGTTTTTACCAGCAGTGGAAGCAACCCAAGTGTTCGGGATAGAAGAGCTGGATCTGCTCCCAGGACAGGGAGAATTGATTTTAGTCGTAGATGATGAAGCCCAAATTTGTGAGATTGCCACAATTATTCTAGAAAACCATAACTATAAGATACTTACTGCCAGTAATGGCATAGAGGCGATCGCACTCTATGCCGAACACAAGCATCAAATCAATGCCGTATTGATGAATATAATGATGCCGGAGATGGATGGAATCACTGCTATTCGCACCTTGCAAAAAATGAATGAGCAGGTTCAAATTATTGCCTGTAGCGGATTGAACTCAATGGAGGTGTTTGCTCAAACAGAAGAAGCTAATGTGCAAGCAGTTTTATCAAAACCCTATACGGCCAGAGAATTATTGAAAAGTTTACACCAATTATTCAGAGGCTAGTAGTCTGTCAAGTCGAAATTGACGAGTTACTAAAGAGGAAAGGGGGCAGGGGGCAGAGGGGAGATAAATAAATTTAGTTGCTCTGAAACAAGGACGCATTATTTCGAGATGCGTAGCAGGAGAAATACAGCAGATTGCAACTTAGTGAGGTACAGATTATTGTAAGGGCACAACATTGTTGTGCCCCTACCTGTATACCTCATTTACCTGAAAAACGCTGTAAATATTTTTCTCTTGAGCATAAATAATTTTAGTTGCTCTGAGACTATGAGGCAGGGGAATTCTAGAATCTTTTTCTCCCTGCCCCCTGCCTCTTCGGTCAAGGGGAGCAGGAGAAGAATAATCAATGCCCAATGCCCAATGCCCTAATCCCATAGACTTGCAGCGTTTCATCCCAGAGCTAGACGCGAAGGTTTTTATAGTTATTTACCATTGTCGGGGAAATGTACCTCACAGAACTGGAAACCGGAAAGAAAAATGAGGTCATGACCTAGCTAAATTTCTGGAATTCGTCATCATGCATGAACTAGTTCAAGCTGTCTTCAACGGTGATGAAAAAACTGCTATACATCAGTTTATTTATGCGTTGAGTGCTTCAGGTAAGCGTTACTTCCTGAGAAATGAGATTTTGCTCTTGTTTGCCGAGTACTGTCATCAATCCCAAAAGCCAGCCTATTTTTACTACTCTTCTTCTGTTGGCAAGCTGATCCAGTATACCCACGAAATAATTTTGGAAGAGGAAAGTACTTGGTTCGTGGTTCGACCCAGGATTGCTAATCAAGAAGTTTGGAAACTGACAGGCGATTTTAGTAGGTTCGAGCAGATGACGCCTCAAGGGCTGCTAGATGTGAGAGATCGCTTAGTCAACCGCTACCAAAACCACATTCTCGAAATCGACCTTCACCCCTTTTATGAAGGTTCTCCAAGAATCGACGATCCCAGAAATATTGGTCAAGGTTTAGCCTTCCTCAACCGTTACCTGTGCAGTCAATTGTTGACTGACCCCCAATATTGGGTAGAAATGTTGTTTCAAGCATTACATAGGCTGGAATACGATGGTATTCGTCTGCTGTTGAACGATCGCATTCCCTCTGGCATTCAGTTAGCTAAACAAATTAAGCAAGCGCTGAAATTCCTGAGTGAGCGATCGCCTAATGAACCTTATGAAAAATTCCGCTTTGACTTACAAGAACTCGGCTTTGAACCGGGTTGGGGTAACACTGCGGCGCGAGTCTGTGAAACCCTACAACTCCTCGACCGACTCATTTACTCTCCAGAACCTGGCATCTTAGAAACATTTGTGGCCCGCGTCCCTGCTGTCTTTCGCGTCGTTCTCATTTCCACCCACGGCTGGGTTGGACAGGAAGATGTTTTAGGACGAGATGAAACACTCGGTCAAGTTATCTACGTCCTCGAACAAGCTCGCAGCTTAGAAAACAAACTGCGTGAAGAAATCAAACTCGCTGGTCTCGACCTGCTGGGTATTAAGCCACACGTAATTATTCTCACCCGGCTAATCCCTAACTGTGAAGGGACATTTTGCAACCTGCGCTTAGAAAAAGTCCAAGATACTGAAAATGCTTGGATATTACGCGTTCCTTTTGGCGAATTCAATCCAGAAATCACCAACAATTGGATTTCTAAATTTGAGATTTGGCCTTATTTAGAACAATTTGCTCTTGATGCGGAAAGAGAATTACTAACTCATTTCCAGGGCAAACCTAATCTGATCGTTGGCAATTATAGCGACGGTAATTTAGTGGCCTTCCTCCTATCTCGCCATCTGAAAGTTACCCAGTGCAACATTGCCCATTCCTTGGAAAAACCTAAATATCTATTTAGCAATTTATATTGGCAAGATTTAGAAGACCAATATCACTTTTCGGCACAATTCACCGCAGATTTAATTAGCATGAATGCAGCCGACTTTATTATTACATCATCCTACCAAGAAATTGTCGGCACACCTGATACCATAGGTCAATACGAGTCGTACAAGTGGTTTACGATGCCGCAGTTGTATCATGTGGTTGATGGGATTGATTTGTTCAGTCCTAAATTTAACTTAGTGCCACCGGGAGTAAATGAGAATATTTTCTTTCCCTATAGTCAAAAAGAAGACCGATCTAACCTTGGCACACAAGTCCACGACCTACTATTTAACCGCGAAGATCCCCAAATATTAGGTAAGATAAATCACCCTAACAAGCGACCAATCTTTGCTGCTGCTTCCGTCACTTCAATCAAAAATCTGACTGGGTTAGCTGAGTGTTTTGGTCAAAGTCAGGCGTTGCAAGAGCATTGTAACCTGATCCTCTTAAGTAGTAAACTGCATCCAGATGAAGCTACAAACCCCGAAGAAGCAGAAGAAATCCAAAAACTTCACGACATTATTGATCAATATCATCTCTATGGCAAGATTCGCTGGATAGGGATACGCGTTCCTACCCGCGACCTCGGCGAAGCTTACCGGGTAGTTGCTGATTGTCAGGGAATTTATGTCCACTTTGCCCGCTTTGAATCCTTCGGGCGGAGTATTTTGGAAGCGATGATTTCCGGCTTGCCAACTTTCGCTACTGAATTTGGCGGTTCTTTAGAAATTATTGAGAACCAAGAAAACAAATTTAATGTTAATCCTACAGACTTAGAAGGAACAGCAAAGAAAATTTTAAACTTCCTTGAACAATGCGATACTCATCCTGAACACTGGCACGAAGTATCAGAATGGATGAGTCAGCGAATTCATCACAAATATAATTGGCGTTTACATAGCAATCAATTACTACTGCTTACTAAAATGTTTAGTTTTTGGAACTTTGTTGTTCCAGAAAATAACGAAGCCAGAGATCGCTATATGGAAGCCTTATTTCATCTCATTTATAAACGCAGAGCCGACAAGATTTTGGAAAAGCATATGGGTGAGTAAGTGGGGGATGAGGAGACAAGGGGACAAGAGGACAAGAGGACAAGGGGGACAAGGAGAATTAGAGACTGATTTATCTACCTCAAAGACTCGTTCATCCATCTCAAAGACTCGTTCATCCATCTCAAAGACTCGTTCATCCATCTCAAAGACTGATTAACAGAGTTCAATTAAAAGACTGATTCATCTAGCTCAAAGACTCAAAATCTCCATTCCCCAATTCCCAATCCCCACTTTATGCAAACAAAAGGTCGTTCTCGCCATTTTATCTACACAGACTGGATATTAATCGAAACCCAGTTTGACGCTGAACAACTGCAATCCAAAGAAACCGTCTTTACAATCGGCAATGGATATCTAGGAACAAGGGGCAGTTTTGAAGAAGGTCATCCTCATGCATTGCCAGCTACTTTTATCAACGGTGTCTACGACGATGTGCCAGTAGTGTACACTGAACTGGTAAATTGCCCGGACTGGCTACCCTTGGTAGTGATTGTGAATGGCGATCGCTTCCGTCTCGATCAAGGTGAGATATTGCGCTATGATCGGCAACTTGATCTGCGTAATGGACTACTGATCCGTGCCTTGCGTTGGCGCTCTCCCAGTGGGAACACCATAGACATCATATTTGAACGCTTTGCTAGTCTGGCAGATCCGCACGTGTTAGCGCTACGCTGCAATTTAACACCAGTAGATTTTGATGGGTTAATTGAAGTTCAAGCTAGTATCAACGGCTATCCAGAAAATCAGGGTTTCAATCACTGGGAAGGACTAGATCAGGGCAAGACCGACCAAGGAATCTGGTTGCAACGCTGCACCCGCAGCTCCCGAATTGAACTCTGTATGGCAGCTAAAATGAGAATATTCGGCACTGAAGCATCTTTGCAAGTCAGTACCGCACCTGGTTATCCTACCTTGAGTACGAGCTACCAGGCTAAAGCGCAACAGACCGTAACAGTAGAAAAACTCGTCACAGTTTTTACCTCACGGGAGATTGAAACACCAGTCCCAGCAGCTCAAGAAAAACTTGCGCAACTGCCAGACTACGCAACATTACTAAGAGCCAACGAGCAGGCATGGGATGAGGTTTGGGAGCAAAGTGACATCCTGATTGAGGGGGATAGTACAGCTACTTTTGCTGTTCGCTACAATCTGTTTCAGCTGCTGATTGCTGCCCCACGGGATGATGACAAGGTGAGCATTCCTGCTAAAACCCTTTCCGGATTTGGCTATCGCGGTCATATCTTTTGGGATACAGAAATTTTTATGCAGCCCCTGTTTGTGTTTACCCAACCAGCGATCGCCCGCAACTTACTCAGTTACCGTTGGCACACGTTGAATGGAGCTAGACGTAAGGCAGCGCATTACGGGTATAGAGGGGCAATGTTTGCTTGGGAAAGTGCTGATACCGGAGACGAAGTGACACCACGTTGGGCTATCGGCAGTGATTTTTATGGTGAAGACGTGCGGATTTGGTGTCGCGATCGCGAAATTCATATCAATGCAGATATCCCCTACGCCATTTGGAACTACTGGCAAACCACTGGTGACGATGAGTGGATGCAAAAGTGCGGCGCAGAGGTGATCTTGGATGCCGCCATTTTTTGGGGTAGCCGGGTCGAATTCAATCCTGAGCGCGAAAAGTATGAAATTCAGGGAGTGATCGGAGCGGATGAATACCATGAATTCGTCCACAACAACGCCTTTACAAACCGCATGGCGCAATGGCATTTAGAGAAAGCGATCGCAGTCTATGACTGGTTGGTTCACAAATTCCCCGAACGAGCTACCGAACTAGAGCAGAAACTAAAACTCACTTCAGAAGAACGAACGCACTGGCAAGATATCATCGCCAAAATATTGTTTCTCTATGACCCATCAACAGAACTAATTGAGCAGATCGAGGGATTTTTCCAATTGGAAGATATCAACTTAGCAGACTATGAAGGGCGCGATCGCTCCATGCAAGCCATCTTGGGTATTGAGAAAACCAATAAATATCAAGTACTCAAGCAGCCGGATGTATTGATGCTGCTTTATTTAATGCGGGAATCAGCAGATTTTCCCTACAACGAAAAAGCATTGCAGACAAACTGGGACTACTACGCACCCCGCACCGACATTACCTATGGTTCGTCCCTTGGTCCCGCAGTTCACGCCATCTTAGCTTCCGATTTGGGCAAATCAACCGAAGCTTACGAAGTCTTTATGCACGCGTTAATGGTGGATCTTGAAGATAACCGAGGTAACACCAGCGATGGAATTCATGGCGCTACTGCTGGTGGCGTTTGGCAAGCTGTAATTTTTGGATTCGGCGGCATCCAACTAACCGAAAATGGTCCCGTAGCCAATCCCCATCTGCCCCCTGGCTGGACACGGCTGAAGTTTAAACTGCACTGGCGCGGGAAATGGCACGACTTCGATCTGCATCGGGGACAAGTCGCCCAAGATATAACTCGTCAATTAGAATATCTCCAACTTTCCCTCTCTGCAAATCCCCCAGATTTCCATTCAGAAGCTTCTGAACACCAAATTGCTCCCCCTGCCTCCCCTGCTTCCTCATCTCCCCCACTCCCCATTACCCCCACTCCCCAGAGAGCGCCACGTGTTCCCCACAACCCCAACATCCAAGGATTCATCTTCGACCTAGATGGTGTGCTAACAGATACAGCAGAACTCCATTATCTAGCGTGGCAGAAGCTAGCAGATGAAGAGGGTATACCGTTTAATCGGCAGGCTAACGAAGCGTTGCGGGGTGTATCCCGTCGTGCTTCCCTGATGCTGATTCTTGGGGATAGACCGTATTCGGAAGCACAAATCCAGGAGATGATGGAGCGCAAGAATCGCTACTACGTGGAATTGATGCAAAATATGACGCCCAAGGATTTGTTGCCAGGTGCGATCGCCTTCTTGGATGAACTGCGGCAAGCTGGTATTAAGATCGGTATTGGTTCAGGTAGCAAAAATGCCCGCACAGTGCTAGAGCGATTGGGCATTGCTGACAAAGTAGATGCGATCGCTGACGGTTATAGTGTACAGGAACCCAAGCCAGCACCCGACCTATTTCTGTACGCAGCCAACCAACTAGGAATTGAACCAGGGCAATCTGTAGTTGTAGAAGATGCCGCAGCAGGTGTTGACGCGGCTCTAGCCGCTGGTATGTGGGCAGTAGGACTCGGCCCTGTTGAACGAGTTGGAGCCGCTCATATTGTTTTCCCCAGCCTAGCAGGCATCAAATGGGCAGATTTAAGAGCAAAATTCACAGAACTTACGCAAAAAGGCAGTGAAAGCCTTGATTTACCGTAGGGGCAATTCATGTAGACGCATACTCCTACGGAGAAGCAAGCTACGCAAAGCGTCTGTCTGCGACACGCTGCGCGAACGTAGAGAAGCGGCTTAAGGCAGGGTACATTGGTGTCAACTTCAGCAAAAACCCCTTTAAAACCTCGTTTCTAGCCTCCGCCTGGAAATGCTCGTCATTGGGCTGCTGCCGCGAGTAAGGGAGGCGGAGCCTCAATCAGGGGCATTAAGAGTCAGAGACTCTTAACGAGGTAATGTCTCATATCATGTTCGCCTAATTAGTTATAATTCTCGCATCTGTGCAAAAACCAGGAAACCCTCTTTCCCCCTGCTTCCTGCCCCCTGCCCTCAGCAAGAACTGCGGTCTTAATGAGAAGTCTTTAACCGAATACGATATCAAAGCATTCTCGCTTACTGGCTTTCACTTTAAGTTGACACCAATGGGCAGGGTATTGCCCCGACATTTCGTACTTGATGTGTAAGTCCTAATTAAGCAACATTGCCAGACAAAAACATTAAGGGACTTCCAATTAATAATTCAAAATTAAAGACCAATACCCTTGGGTTAAGGCTTGATCCTCCCCAACCCTCCTTAAAATAAATTAAGCTTTTTGGCGATTTTTGCGTAAGTCCTAATAAAGTAAAAATAAAATTACTCTAAGGGAGCCAGTGCGTTGCTTTGATCAAAAGAGTTGTAGCAACTGGCGTTGTGTTAGGCCCATGTTTCGATATGGTTTGTCACAAGAAACATGACTCTCGGCTATCACGCACCGCTATATAATATCGTGCATTAGGCTAAAGCCGTAACGCACCCTACTTAAGATTTACTGTTAAATTCCAAAAGCTAAAATCGTCCAAGTAGGGAATCTAAAATAAAACCTAACTTTAGATATCCAATTAGGAGTAAGAACGTGAATTTGGAGGATTTAACCTTACAGTTAGAGAATATGCGTCAGCGAGTCACCCTTTTGCAATGCCAGAGTGAACAGCAAAAAGCACAGGAAGATATTGAACTTGTCACCGCAGTATTCAAAGAAGTCCACCTAGCTTTGGAAGAACTACAAATAGCTAATGAAGAACTACACCAGCAGAATGAAGAATTATTCAATGCTCAACAGGATTTGGTCGCACAACGTCAACGCTACCAAGAATTGTTTGAAGAAGTACCAGATGCTTATTTTGTGACTGATACAGAAGGGGTAATTCAAGAAGCGAACTTAGCCGCTACTACCTTGTTAAACATCTCAAAGAGTTTCCTATTGGGCAAACCCATAGGGATTTTTGTGCTTGAAAAAGAGCTGATTGCTTTTCACTTAAAACTGACTCATCTGGGCGATCACGCCGAAATCCCAGACTGGAAAATGCAAGAGTGGGAAGTAAACCTGCGACCATTTAACACAACGCCGATTATCGCTGCGGTTAAGGTGGTTGCTATCCGTAATCAATACAGTAAGTTAGTTGGTCTGCGCTGGCTATTGCGGGACATTAGGGAAAGCAAGCGAACCCAAGCCAAGCTGCAATGGGCAGAAGAGGCAATGCGACAAGCACTAATCCAAGAAAAGCAATTTAGTGAACTCAAATCCCGCTTGATTACCATCACCTCCCATGAGTTTCGCACGCCTTTAGCTACCATCCACTCTTCTGCGGAACTACTAGAATATTATCGCCACCTATGGACGAAGGAACGACAACAGACCCACCTGCGTCGCATTCAAACATCAGTTATGCACATGACCCAGTTGTTGAATGATGTATTGGTGCTGAGTCAGGATGAAACAGGCTCCTTAGAGTTGAATCCAACACCCCTGAATTTGGTGGAATTTTGCCGTGATTTATTAGAAGAATTAGAACAGAGCGATCGCTCACAACATGCGATCGCTTTTTGCGGCGAGTGCCAATCCACCCCAGCTAACTTAGACGCTAAACTACTGCGGCAAATCTTGAGTAATTTATTCTCGAATTGTCTAAAATACTCTCCCATTGGTAGCACAGTTAAGTTTTCTGTCACCACTGCCAACGATCAAGCTATATTCCAGACTCAAGACTTTGGTATTGGCATTCCCCCTTCTGACATTGAACACATCTTTGAACCCTTCCATCGCGCCAGTAATGCAGACAATATTCCAGGAATGGGATTGGGGATGTCTATCGTCAAGCAGGCTGTAGATTTGCATGGCGGCGAGATTATTGTCGAAAGTGCGATCGGCGCGGGAACTACTTTTACAGTTATTCTGCCATTTTCGAGAAATTTGCATGTATAGCGGCTTGCACTAAGAATTTTGCTGCGCTCCAATTCGACTTTCCAATGGATGCATAGACACCCCAGCGCCTGGTCATCGACATCACAATCTTAGGTTAATAAGCTGCAATAATCACTGATAAAATTGGGCTGAAAACCAGACAGGATAGGCTTTTAAGTGCCTTTTAATTTAGGAAGACTGTACAATAATTAATCACTTTTATTTATCTAATTTAAAAAAAAAAGTAATTGCTTGTATGCTGGAAGGTCTTTAAAGTGAAGTTAGCTGGTCAACAATAAGTTGATTGTAAAGTTTTTCTTAGCAGTAGCTTAGGGAAACAAACTCAAAAACTTTGTATCTTTGAAATATGAGTTTAAAATATTACACCTGTGGTAATCTCTAACAAATCAGAATACGCACTTCTAGCCCTGTTAGAGTTGGCAACCTGCTACCCTAACGGTGAAGCCCTACAAATTCGAGAGATAGCGGCATTGCAAGACATACCGAACCGCTATTTGGAACAACTCCTGGCAACATTAAGACGTGGAGGTTTAATTAAGAGTATACGCGGAGCCAAAGGTGGCTATGTTTTGGCACGAGACCCTAGTAAGATTACAGTGTTTGATGCTTTTAGCTGTATGGAAGGATCAGATATTGTTGTCTCTACTTGTGAGCCAACTCCCAACACGGTAGAAGGTGAGCTAATTCAGGAAGTCTGGCAGGAAGCACGTCAGGCTGCAAACTCCGTTTTGGAAAAATATACACTCCAAGACCTTTGTGAGCGAAGATCAATCCGCAAGCATAAGGAACTCATGTATTACATTTAGGAAGGATGAAGTGGGAGAATTTTCATCCTTAATAAGCTGTTCCACAAAAACCAAAGCAGATATTGGGTGCTCGTGTCGCCCACCCCACAAGAAATGTACAATTTCCGATTATCCAAACTAGATGTGGTTTAGCTGATCAAAGTAATAATGAGATAACCTGTGAAGCTATTATATGCCTGAAGTCAATTCTCAACAGCCTATAAGTAGTGCTACTACTCTTGTGGAGAGTTATGCAGCCGGAAAACGAGACTTTAGTAAAGCAGAACTGGGTAATGCTGATTTGCAAGGCATTAACTTGAAAGGATCTGACCTCAGCTATGCTGACTTGAGTGAAGCTAACCTGAGTGGCGCTAATTTGAGGGGAACTGACCTCAGCTTTGCCTTTCTGGGTCAAGCTAATCTGAAGGATGCCGATCTGAGAGGAGCATTATTGATGTCAGCGAATCTGTGCCAAGCTGACCTCAAAGGAGCGAACCTGGAAAAAGCAGACTACGATCGCAGCACCCATTTTCCTCAAGATTTCGACCCAGTGAAAGCGGGTATGCAGATTAAATTTGAAAATTATTAATTTAAGTTGAATGATCATACTAGCCTCAAGATAGAAGATTTTTCTCCCAAAAGATGTTGTATTTTGGTAAGAAAGCCTATCTATGAGGTTGACAATGGAGGCAAAAAGTGAAACCCCCAACCAACGCGCACCACTAATTACTGCTGGAATTTTTCTTGGTGTAGGTCTTGGAGGATTTCTTGATGGAATTTTAATACATCAGCTCCTCCAGTGGCATCATATGCTCAGTAGCATTCGACCTCTGACAAACATGGCGAATATAGATTTGAACATGGTATGGGATGGGTTATTTCATGCCTTTGATTGGGTATTCACTGTGGTAGGACTTGTGTTGCTATGGCGTGCAGGAGGGCGTGATGATGTTCCTTGGTCATCACAAACCTTTATTGGCTCACTAATAATTGGGGCTGGGTTGTTTGACTTCGTTGAAGGTCTAATTGACCACCAAATTCTCGGTATCCATCATGTCAAACCAGGCCCAAATCAGTTAGTTTGGGATCTAGGATTTCTTGCATTCGGTGCGCTACTTATTGTTATCGGCTCGATAGTGATAAAAAAAGAGTCAATGGTCAATAGTCAATAGTCATGGGCATGGGGGCATGGGGCAATTCAATTTTGGATTTTGGATTGATGATAGCGCAGCGTAAAGCCTTCTCTACGAGAGGCTGCGCCAACGGCATGGCTTCTCTACGAGAGTCCGCGTACCCCTGCGGGGAAGCAAGCTACGCGCAGCGTCTCGTAGAGAGCGTCTTTTAGATTAAATTTCAATTCTTTAATCCAAAATCTAAAATCTAAAATTATTCTTCCCCTGCTTCCCCTGCTCTTCACTCCCCACTCCCCACTCCCTACCTATGCCTACAGATGCTTTTGAAAAAACTAGCTGGAATTGGCAGCTTTCTCAATTTCAACAACAAGCGGGAGAATGGTGGGAATACCAGTTTTACCGCTTTCAACAGGCAATGCCAGAATTGCCTAATGGATGGTCGATTAGCCCTTGGCTAAGTGAGTTGTTGAAATTCCTCTTTTGGCTGGTAATAGGCTTATTTATAGCTTGGGTGGGTTGGCGATTATGGCGAGAATTCAGTCCTTATGTATATTCTTGGCTGAATAAAAGTGGCAATTTTACTGATTTTCGCGTAAAAAATCGCTCTAGTGAGTCATCTATAGCCCTTTTGTTGGAGCGATCGCAAGAATTTTACCGTCAGGGTAACTACCGTGAGGCTTGCCGTTGTGTCTATTTAGCGATGTTGCAGCAGTTGGATCAAAACGCGATGTCTAGCGACAAGCCGCAGGGCGCCTACGCACCCCACAAACTCAGCCGTACAGATGGAGAATATCTGCAATTGCTGCGATCGTCTGTGACTCCCATACAGCCTTATGAAACTTTAATTACCACTCACGAGCAATTATGTTTTGGTAATGCTGAAATTTTGTCAGACAATTATGAGCAGTGTCGGCAAGCTTATCGGGAAATTACCCCAGAATGAAAAGGGACGCGGGGACGCAAAGACGTGGATATCAAACTCGTTCCCATGCTCTGCATAGGAATGCTTATCTAGAGGCTCTGCCGACAAGGACTAAAGGCATAGCCTCCCCAAACCCATTCCTTGGCAGAGCCAAGGAACGAGAAGTTAATCATTTATTTTGTAGCGATCGCGATCGCCTTTTCTACAGCTTCCAAAGCAGTGTTTACTTCCCCCTCTGTGACAATCAGCGGTGGCACAAATCGGACTACTTTTGGCCCGGCGGGTACCAGCAATACGCCCTCGTTGATGGCAGCATTGACAACATCGGCTGCGGTTAGCTCAATGTCGCTTCGGAACTCTAAACCGTTGATTAAACCCCATCCCCGAACTTCATTAATGTGCTGAGGATATTTTGCTGCGATCGCCCTCAATCCAGATCGCAACTGTTCACCCCTATCTTGCACATTCTGCAAAATATTTTCCCGCTCTAATGTCTGGCAAACACTGAGTGCCACACCACACACAAAAGGATTTCCGCCAAAAGTACTGGCGTGTTCCCCTGGTTGAAAAACATCGCAGAATTTCTTGCTCATCATTGCGCCGATGGGAATACCGCCACCTAAGCCTTTGGCACTGGTGAAGATATCCGGTTCAACGCCGAGATGTTCGTAAGCCCATAATTTGCCACTGCGCCCCATACCAACTTGCACTTCATCAAAAATCAATAAAATGCCAGTTTCATCGCAAATCTGCCGCAGCTTTTTGAAATAGGCAATATCTCCTGGACGCACACCGCCTTCTCCCTGCAATGGCTCGATCAAAATCGCCGCTACCCGATAATCACCTTCATCTAACTCGCTAATCGCCACTTCCACAGCGTTAATATCGTTGTAATTTACGTAGTGGAAACCAGGAACCAAAGGATCAAAATACTTTTGATACTTCGGTTGTGCAGTAGCAGTAATCGTTGCCAAAGTCCGCCCGTGGAAACTGGCATTGGCGGTTAGAATAATCGGTTTTTCAATGTCTAATACTGTGTGGGCATATTTTCGCGCCAGTTTAATTGCGGCTTCGTTAGCTTCAGCTCCAGAGTTGCAGAAAAATACGCGATCGGTACAGGAATGATCAACGATCCATTTTGCCAATTCACCTTGCTCTGGAATGTAGTACAAATTAGAGACATGGTGCAGCTTTTGGATTTGGCGTGTCACCGCTTCTACCATAGCTGGGTGGGCGTGTCCTAAAGTACAAGTGGCAATTCCAGCTACAAAGTCCAGATATTCTCGCCCCTGTGTATCCCAAACCCGGCATCCAGCACCCCGTTCTAGGGCTAAAGGAAACCGAGCGTAGGTAGACATAACAGCTTCATTAAAGCTATCTGCATCAAAGGGACTGGATGCTGACCCTGAATCTGGGGGGATGGTGGCTTGGTCAACGAGAGTTTGTAGGCTCACTACCGCTCCTCCTGAAAGTTTTTCATTATATAGTTATTTACTAGTTTCCTAGAAATCCCTCAAAAATACTTTTTATTTAGTACAACTTGTACTTCCTTTTAGGCTAACGCTTATATAACCTCAAACGCTTGGCGGTGGTGAAAAAAAACTTTGTACTCAACACTTGAGTAATAGGCAGTTTGCGTAGGCGCAGCCCGTCGTACGCATCGCAAGTCTTAGGTGGAGTCCAGGGGTTTTCTCACTGATGTCCAAGCCTGACTCGTTGTTAGTCTGCGGTTTTGATGGCGCTAAGACACATGAGGAAATTCCCCTTGCTGTGTGCGGGAAAACTACAAGGGAGCTAAGTACAGCATTTCATTAATTCGTAGCGAATTAAATTTGACAATTCCTTGCAATGTCAATGTATCAAGATGCACAGAATATTAAACGAACCGCCAAGTACGCCAAGAGCGCCAAGAATAGAGAGTTACTTATTTAGTGCAGCTTCACATTAAATTGGTATTAAATCTTTAGTTGGAATTATTTTTCTGTGATTTTCAGTTCATCAATATTCCATAAAGTTTCCCCCAAAGCAGAAAACTTGATGGGATTGACACGTTCACGCACCGCCTCAAACGAGATTGGATTCACAAGGCAGAATATCGGCAACTGTTCTGCAACGATTTGCTGAAATTTGTCATAAATCGCCTTGCGCTTGCTCTGGTCTAGTTCTTTGAATCCGGCGCTAAAAAGACTGTCAATTTCTCTCTCCCATTCAGAAACTACCCATCCTTGCAATGGGGGTTTTCCTGGTAGAGCACCTTGGTTGAACTGATGAAATGAGCCTTGACTAGTCCAAAATAAAGATAGAAGATTAGGTTCAACATCTGCACCGTCAACACCAAACGCACCGACATAACAATCCCAATCTCGACGAGAGAGTAGCTTTTGCAATACTATGTTAAAACTGACTACCTGCATATCTGCTTTGATACCAATTTGACTCAAGTCTTGTTGGATTTGAACTGCGGCATCGATTCTTGATTGATCTTCCGATTTCACCAATAGATTGAATTGCACTCGATTTCCATCTTGGTCTAACAGTTCTTTTTGAGAGTTGTACCTAAAACCAGCCTCTAACAACATCTGCCTAGCTCTCTGGGGATTATAATCATAAACTTTTAACCCTGCTGCTGGGGACAAGTAATAAGGACTTTGAACAGCAATTGGCGAATGTTGTATTTCACCTAAACCGCGATAGATATTAGTTTTAATTCGGTTGCGGTCAATGGCATAGGCAACTGCTTGTCTAAAAACTAAGTTATTAAACCACCGAGACTTTATCGGGTCTATGAAAGGCTTACCTTTGGAATTAATAGCTCGGTTGAGATTAAAACCCATAAGGCTAAAACCCGCAGTCGGGCCACCATTGTAAATAATGAATTTTCCTCGCTTTTCCTCTTTCTTGAGTAACCCAAATACTGCTGGAGTCACATTCAAAGTATCCAGTTCCCCTGAGCGAAATCTCACTAACTGATTTTCTGTAGAAGAAATAATTTGCCAGACAATCCGTTGAATATAAGGCTGAGGATGTCTTTGATCTTTGCGCCAGTAATAGGGGTTGCGTCGTAAAATTACCCGTTCAGCAGGAGTATAGCTTTCTATTTGGTAAGGCCCATTGCAGATGATTTTTTGCGGATCAGTATTGGTTCCCCACATTGAGAGAAACTGAGGATTACCATTGGCATCATTGGATAGTACAGAAGCACGCAAGGCATGATCTGGCAAAATTGCTAGTTTTTCGGCGTATCTCAAAAAAGGGGCAAAAGGTTCCACAAAAGTAAACTCAACTCGCAGATCATCTAGTTTCTGCACTGACGGGAAAGTTTCTGTGTTGCCAATACGCAAAAAATCTCTATATAAAGTGGGAATTTTTTTATTCAGATAAATGTCTCGATAGGTAAAGACTACATCATCTGCCGTGAGAGGTTCACCATCTGACCATTTTAACCCTGTTTTTAAGGTAAAAATAATTCGCTTTTGATCAGCAGATATTGACCAAGATTCTGCCAGTGCTGGCTCCAACTTGGTAGTTATAATATTCTCATCAAGCAATCCCTTATAAATTAAAGAAAAAACACTATATGGAGAATCATTAATCGCAAAGTTAAAAGTAGTCGGGTCATTTAGCGAAACTAGAACTAATTGATCTACCTGAGATGCTTTGCTTTTCATCTGTGTCGGGTGACAGCTTGTAAGCAAGAAACAACAACATAGCAGCAAACCAATTACCAAATTTAGAGGTCGAATAACAGCAGCAATCATCTTTAGTTATTTACTTTGCAGCTACTATCTACACAGTACAGTATGGTGATTGATCAGTACTAGAACAATGTCAGTAGCCCGAAAAATTTTGCGTTAGCGTTTGCGGAGCGTCTCGTAGAGAGTTTAAATATACTAAAAAGGACGAATGCTATAAAGTTAGTAGAAAACTAAAAAAAGTAGGCTAAAAATACTATTGTTACGTCATTCTCAACACTTGAGCAAAAATATCAACGTATCCAAAAGGAATTAATGGCTGGGGCGATCGCTCTGGGCGGTGTTTTCGTCATTGGCACTTTGTGGTATTGGTTAGTGGAGGGCTGGTCATGGGAAGACGCGGCTTACATGACAGTCATCACTTTAGCGACTGTGGGATATGGAGAGATCCACCCAATGGGTAGCCGAGGACGATTGTTTACAATTGCCCTGATTTTGTTGGGTGTAATGAATATCGGTTACATTGTCAACAGATTTACAGAAGCGATCATTCAAGGCTACTTTCAAGAAGGAATTCGGCTACAACAGCAGAGGCGGTTAATGGAATCCCTATCAGAACATTACATCATCTGTGGATTTAGTCGGACTGGTCGTCAAATTGCTAAGGAATTTCGGGCAGAAGGTGTACTTTTTGTGGTGATTGATTCGGAGATGGAATCTATACAAAGGGCGCAGTTGGAAGGTTACACGGCATACCAAGGTGACGCTACCCTAGATGACACACTTTTGAAAGTTGGTATTGAAAGAGCGACTTGTATCGTTGCAGCACTTCCTTCAGATGCCGAAAATTTATATATTGTTTTATCAGCAAAGACACTAAATACAGGAATTCGAGCGATCGCCCGCGCAAGTACAGAAGAAGCTTTGCAGAAGTTACAACGCGGTGGTGCAGATGAGGTGATATCCCCCTATATAACAGGTGGGAAGCGCATGGCTGCTGCGGCTCTCAGACCCCAAGTATTGGACTTTGTAGACGGGATTTTGACAGGTGCAGACCGCCAATTGTATATGGAAGAATTTTTACTCGATCCGATTTTTTGTCCTTTTGTTGGTCAAACTTTACAAAAAGCGAGATTGCGATCGCAAACTGGGGCATTAGTTCTGGCAATTCGCCGCCTTGATGGGACTTTAATCGGTGGTCCTACCGGTGATACAGTTTTAATGTCAGGAGATCGGCTAATTGGCATGGGTACAGCCGAACAGTTGCGTGACCTTAACCAAATTCTCGGCCCAATCGGTTCTCAGAAATTGCGTAAACCTAAAAATAATAACTGATAAGTACTTAGGGATTGATCAAAAGAATTTATTTTTTTGGCGATGCCTTCTCTACGAGACGCTACGCGAACGGCGGGCTTCGCCTACGCCTTTTTATTTCACTTTGAGTAACCCTGAATTTCCTTAACATTTGCAACTATTAATTAAATTCTACATCAGAATAAACCTGGTATAATTACGGAGAGCCAGCCTAGATTTTTCGAGTTCACTGTTAACGAATTGTTCTGTGGTGAGGTTGGATTCGACCCAATACGGTTCAGTTAAGGTTTTTTGATAGAAAATTCTAGATCACAAAGACGCGATAAATCGCTGTCAATAATCAATCCTTCCTAGAGACGGCGATTTATCGCGTCTCTTGCCTTAACCGAACCGTATTGGGATTCGATCTGTATTCAGTTAGTCATAAATAAAACGTAAAAATTATCATGAACTTGAATTTACAGAGGTTCTTTGATGCCTGCGATCCCAGTAGAACATTAGTCTTGGCTAATTCAGAGGATAAACTGTACTATATTGACTTTGCTGCTGTGCGGGGTGGAAAAATTATCGATGCCCTGAAGCGAACCATCATCCGATTATCCCCTAATAAACCCACCTGCCAGTTATTTACCGGACATATTGGTTGTGGTAAATCTACTGAGTTATCGCGGTTGAAAACGGAGTTACAAAGTGAGGGGTTTCATGTAGTCTACTTTGAGTCTACCAAAGATTTGGATGAAACAGACGTAGATATTACAGATATCATGCTGGCGATCGCCCGTCGGGTAGGTGAAAGTTTAGAGCAGATTAACATTACTTTGCAACCCCAAGGTTTTAAATCTTTCCTCGATAGCGTATGGGAGTTTTTGCAAACACCAGTAGTAGTGTCGGCTGAAACTGAGTTGCTAGGAGCTAAAATCAAGGGCAGCACTGAGGGTCAATTAGAATTTTCTCTCCCAGCAGGTATTGGCAAAATCACCGCGAAAACGAAAGATAGTCCCAAATTACGTTCTAAATTAAGACAGTATTTGGAACCGCAAACAAATAGAATTTTGCAGTTTATTAACGAAGAGATTATCAAAGTTGCGACTGAGCAACTAAAGCAACGTGGTCAAAAAGGACTGGTGGTGATTATTGATAATCTGGATCGAATAGACAATCGACCCACTTCATCAGGGCGATCGCTACCAGAATATCTTTTTATTGAACGGGGGGAACAGTTACGCAAACTAAATTGCCATTTGGTTTATACTTTACCGCTATCGTTGATTTTTTCTAATGAGTGCGAAGTGCTGAAAAACCGCTTGGGTGGTGGAGTTGAACCAAAAGTTTTGCCGATGATTCCAGTGCAACTCAGAGATGGATCTGAGTATTTTGAAGGAATGCAACTATTGCAGCAGATGGTTCTGGCCAGAGCCTTTCCGGATATTCAGCCACAGGAACGACTAGGATTAACTACAAAAGTTTTTGATTCTCCTGATACTTTATATCGGTTATGTAGCGTTAGTGGTGGTCATGTACGAAATTTGCTAGGAATGCTGTTTCGTTGTCTGCAGGAAGTAGACCCGCCAATTTCTCGGAGTATCCTAGAAACTGTAATTCGGGACGCCCGCGATCGCCTCACACTTTCCGTTGATGATCAAGAATGGGATTTGCTGTTTCAGGTAGTACAAGAGCAAAGAGTCAAGGGAGACAAAGAATACCAAACCCTGTTGCGTAGCCTGTTCGTCTTTGAATATCAGGATAGTCAAGGGCGCTGGTTTGCTCTCAATCCGCTTTTGACAGAAACGGCAAAATTTAAGTTATGGCAGCAGCTAAGGAAATGAGATTATGGCTAAATCAGACCGACTAGAAAATATCTTGCCAGATAATGAGCGATCGCTGCAAACATTGGCACGCACACTCAAACTAACTCAAAGACGATTTTCCTTCATTTTGGTGCGGTGTAATTACACTAGCTTTCGAGAGCAGATACTCCAAAGGTTACGCCGAGAATGCACTGTTAATTTTGCCGAATTAGTCCTACCGTCATCTACCACAAAACTTTATAGCAGCATCCTGCACCAAGTAGAAAATCAGCCGCCAGCCGCTTTGATGGTTTTGGGTTTAGAGTCAGTTCAAGGACTCGATGATCTACTTGTTGCTGCTAATAAGGCGCGAGATAAATTCAAGAGCGATTTTGCTTTCCCGATAATATTGTGGGTCACAGATACAATACTGCATAAATTGGGGCGGTTGGCACCAGATTTCAATAGCTGGGCTAGTCCACCGATTCAATTTACCATTGCACCCGATGATATGGTCAATTCCTTACGCCAAAAGGCAGAGCAAGCCTTTACTGGTAATACTGACTTTACTTTAGATGGTTACGACCTAGAAGCTGTACAACAGGATTTAGCTAGTGATCAACAACAATCAGATCCAGAACTCCAAGCTAGTTTGGCATTTATGTTGGGCTTGCTGGACTATAGAAATAATCGGCTAGATTTAGCGATCGCACATTATCAGCAAAGCTTGACTTATTGGCAACAAAATAACCATTTAGATCGCCAAGGAATATTACTACTGAATATCGCCTTAACATATTACAGCAAAGCCGAACAGCAGCGCACAAAAAATCAAACTTATTGGGAAGAAACGAGAAGTTATTTCCAGCAAAGCCTAGAGATTTTTGAACGGACTCAACATCCCGAATTAGTTGCTAAACATATTAGTCAACTTGGGGAAGTTTTGCGCCGTTTAAAAGCTTGGGAAGAATTACATAAACTGGCTCACAAAGCACTGAAACTGCATCAAAACTATGACATACCCAACCAAGTTGCTCAAGATTATGGCTTTTTAGCGGAAGTTGCCCTAGAACAGTCACGCTGGAATGATGCCCATGAACTGGCTCACAAAGCTTTAGAAATATTAGAAAAAATCCCTAATTTTCTACCACAAGAACAGGGACAATATCACTTTTTTTTAGCGAAAAGCTTGCGAAATTTGGGGCAAATTAATGAAGCTGTTAATACTTTAGAAACAGCTAGTAATGAAAGTCAGCCTCAATATAATCCGCTGCTTTATATTCAGATTTTGGAAGATTTGCATAGCCTTTACTTTGAACAAAAACAATATAAACAAGCATTTCATCTGAAGCAAAAGCAGCGTCAGATAGAGAGCCAATATGGGTTTCGAGCTTTTATCGGAGCGGGACGTTTGCAGCCACGACGACAGGTAATTAGCCTAGACAACTCACCCAATCCACAATCAAAAGAGATAGCTGGGGAAGTTGTAGCAGCTTTTGGGCGACAGCAGGATATTAAAAGCCTACTGCATCGCATTGGGAGAACAGATTGTAAACTCACTGTAATTTACGGACAATCGGGAGTAGGTAAAAGTTCGATTGTGCAGGCTGGGTTATTCCCAGTCCTACAACTTACCCCATTTGATGGACGAGAAACTCTACCAATTTTAGTACAAGTTTATACTGCTTGGGAGAAGGAATGTGGCAGGCTTGTGGCAGAAAAACTGGAGGAAGTGAGAGGCCTCCGGTTGTCTGCACCAGTTGAAACATCAGCAGCGATTATCGAACAGTTACAGCAAAACGAAAATCGTAATCTGTTGACAGTCCTAATTTTTGACCAGTTTGAAGAGTTTTTCTTTACTTACAAAGACCAAGCTAGCAGACGACCATTTTATGATTTTTTGCGCGATTGTCTAAATATTTCCTATGTAAAAGTTATCTTATTACTCAGACAGGATTATCTATATTACTTATTAGAGTGGAGTCGCACCACAGAATTACCAATCATTGACGACGACATTTTAGATAAGAATATATTGTACTACTTGGGTAATTTTTCACCATCAGTCGCCAAATCTGTAATTCAAAGCTTCACTGAAAACTCTCAATTTTACCTAGCACCTGATTTGATAGATGCGTTGGTAGAAGATTTAGCAAGAGAGTTGCGAGAAGTACGTCCTATTGAATTGCAGGTGATCGGGGCACAACTGCAAACAGAGAAAATTACAACATTAGAGCAGTATAGGAAACACTGGTTAAAAGAAAAATTGGTAGAGCGATTTTTAGAAGAAGTCGTTAAAGATTGTGGCTTTGAAAATGAACGCGCTGCCCAGTTAGTATTGTATTTGCTGACAAATGAAAATAACACTCGCCCTCTCAAGACTCGCGCTGAATTAGAAAAAGATTTAGCAACAGAGGCACAAAATTTAGATTTGGTGCTAGAGATTTTAGTGGGTTCAGGGTTGGTGTTTCGGGTACTAGAAACTCCAGCTAACCGCTATCAATTGGTGCATGATTATTTAGTGCCTTTCATCCGCCAACAACGCAGCGTAGAATTGCTGGCAAAAATCAAAGAAGCAGAAGAACAGCAACAGCGCACTCAAGAAGAACTTAATAGGGTTCTGCAAAAGCAGCTACGAGATGCACTGAGAGCTGGAATTGGACTGGCAGGATTAACGGTCGTAGCTAGTGGGTTTGCGATCGTTTCTTTCGTGGCATTTATTAATGGCAATAATTCTGAGATAAAGGCCATTAGCGCAGTTTCAGACGGGCGTTTAGCTGCTTCTCAAGATATGAAGGCACTGATACAAGGTATAAAGGCAGGGAAGCAATTACAGTGGTGGAACTTTTGGAAATTTGGAATTAAAGATAATACTAGGAATCAGGTAGTTGCAGCTTTACAATCAGCAAGTTATGGAATTAGAGAAAGCAATACATTAGAAGGACATAGCGGTGCTGTTAACACCGTTAGTTTTAGTCCTGATGGCAGGTTTATTGCCTCTGGTAGTGATGACAAAACAATAATAGTGTGGCATTCTGATGGCAGAAAATTTGGAAAGCCTATTAAACACCCCAATAGCGTTACCAGTCTTAGTTTCAGCCCAGATAGCAAAATGATTGTTGCTGGCACTAGGAATGGAACTGTGAAGCTCTGGAAAATTGACGGTGCAGAAATTCCCACGAATATCAATACTTTTCAGGATGATAAAAATAAGGTTACTGCCAGTAATGATAAAAAACAAAATATTTTTAACCATATAAATTCGATTCAAAAACCTCAAAATATTCAAGCTCAAGCAAGCAAAAATATTAAAAATGATCACGAACTTATTACTATGATCAGTTTTAGTCCTGATGGACAGATGATTGCTTGGCTTAGTCAAACCGGAACTCTAAAGCTCTGGAATAATCATGATAAATTAATTAAAGAATTTAAAGATTATGAAGGTGAAATTATAAAATTTATTTTTAGTCGCGATCAAAAAAAGATTATTTCTATAAATAGCAATAAACTCGTACAAGTATGGGATATTGATGCTAAAAGCAGTAAAAACTTTCAGTTGAACAGCAACGATATTGACGACATTATTGGTGTTAAGTTAAGCAATGACGGTAAAAGCATTAATCCTTTTGGATGGGGCAGCTTAAAGCTGTGGCATAGCAGTAGTAATTTGATTAATAATGTATTACTTTTGCGTGATAATATGAAATTTAGCCCTGAAACTCAAATTTTAGCTTTCTTTTCACTTCGTAGTAGTAGCATTCAAGTATCTTCGTCAGATCACATTAACGATAGCGCTGAATTCCTCAACGGACATACGCAATTTGTCACTAGCTTAAGTTTGAGTCCAAATGGTAAGATGCTTGCTTCAGGGAGTAATGACTACACAGTAAAATTGTGGAATATTGAACGTAGTAAATTCCAAACCTCTGATAATAGTCTAGTTAAAACCGTTAGTTTTAGCCCAAACGGTCAAATAATTGCCTCCACTAGTGAGAAGAACAGGGTACAACTTTGGCAACGTGATAGTAAAATCCTACTCACCACTCTCCCAGGTAGTAATTCGGCAGTTAGTTTTAGCAAAGATAGTCAGATACTTGCATCTGCAAGTAAAGACAGTATGCTTCAACTGCGGCGGCGTGATGGTACTGTTGTAAACACTCTTGAGGGAAAGGTTATCGACGGAAGTTTTAGCCCCGATGGGAAAACTATTGCTCTCATTAATAACAATAACTATAGTGTGAGATTATTTGGAAGTGATGGGAAGCTAATCTCAACTCTTACAGGACATAAGGATACGGTTTACAAAATCAGTTTCAGCAATGATGGACAAACCATTGCTACAGCTAGCAAAGATAAAACTATCAAACTTTGGAAACGAAATAGTGGTAAAGAGATAAAAACTCTGAAAGACCACACCGATTCTATTGAGAGTATGGGTTTAAGTCATAATGGCAAAAGCCTTGTCATTTTAGACGGGGATAATACTTTGAAATTCGTGCAACGAGATAACGAATCAATTCACACTATCCCAGAACAGGGTAGTAATTTGATAAAAATCGATTTCAGTCCTGATGGAGAAACACTAGCCATTCGCAATCTAGATAATAAAGAAAACATGGTGCAACTATGGAAGATTAATGGTATACCCTGGAAAATACTTCCAGGAAAAAACCAGGAGAGTATAGAAAAAATAGTTTTCAGCTCTGATAGTCAGACAATAGGCATTCAATATAGCACCTACATACAATTATGGAAGATTGATGGCACTAAAATTGCAAGTTTTTATACCCAAAGTAGCATTTATGGTAAGGTGGATGAGGTCATAAGTAACATAGTTTTCAGTTCTGATCTTCAGACAATAGGAATTGAATATCAAACCCATATACAAGTCCGAAGGATTGATGGTACTGTAATTCAAACTATTGATACCTCAGACGCGGTTTATAGTGTAGATTACCAAATATTGGTTACTTATAGCGATAGTAATGGCCTACGATTTTGGCAGGATGGCAAATTAATTCCTATCCTCAATAAAAACGAAAGTCCAGTCAAAAATCTCAGATTCTCTTCAGATGGTAAAACCTTAGCAAGCTATGCTGATGATAATGAAGTAAAACTCTGGCATATTGATGGTAAAGAAATTAAATATCTGCTACCTTTGAAAAAAAAGCCGGATATAAATCGAATCAGTAATATAAACTTTCTTTCTAATAACGAGACAATAGCTATTGTTGGAGTTCGTGACACTGTAAAACTCTGGCAAATTCCAAACGAGCCGGGTAGAGAAGTACAGTTGATAAAAACTTTTCCTCAACATCAGGATGTAATCAACAGTGTGAGTATTAGCCCTGATGGTAAGACGATCGCTTCAGCTAGTAAAGATAAAACTGTTAAAATCTGGAGAGACGATGGGACTCTGATTAAGAACATACCACATAGCGATGAAGTCAATAGCGTTAGTTTTAGCCCAGATGGTAATATTATTGCTTCAGCTAGTGACAAAACTATCAAACTTTGGCGGAGTGATGGTACACTAATCACAACCAAAACACCTATACAGCATGAAAGTAAAGTGAACCGTGTAATTTTTAGCCCAGATGGTAAGATGATTGCTTCAGCTAGTGATGATAAAAAGATTAAGCTTTGGAAGTTGGATGGCACTCTTATTAATTATAAGCCACTTTCAGAAACCGATCAGGTAAGTAGTATTAGTTTCAGTCATGATAGTAAAATGATTGCCTCAGCTATAGAGAAAACAATCAAGCTTTGGAATGTTGAAGACGGTGAATTACTCAGTACTTACCAACGTCTTGGGAGAGGAGATGTGAGTTTTAGTCCTGATGGTAAAAGTATAGCTGCTGCTAGTAATGACACAGTTGCATTATGGGATTTTGATTTAGATGAACTTCTACAACGAGGTTGTAATTTGGCGCGGGATTATCTGAATAGTAACGAAAATACAAACGAGAGCGATCGCCATCTATGCGATGATATTCTCACTCAGAAATCAAGCAATATTTCAACACTTGACCCTTGACTATTGATCAATTTCTTTCCACCCATGCATACCTGCTATACCTTTTGTAACCCATTCGATCGCAATTGGGGGAGCTTCTGATATCAAAATGCTAGGATAAACTGCTGCACCCCAGTCGGGATGCACTAGCACACGGCAACGATTTTTAATCACTGGATAGTTGAGCAAAGCTTTGACAACTGCTGTGTCATCATGGGGAATTGCTCCGGGATGAGACAGTAAAGGATAGCCTGTACGAGGATCGATCAAGTCTGTTAAATAGCTGCGATCACGCAGATTAAATGCTAAATCGCAGCCAAATCTCATAAACTTTTCTCGCAAGCGTTCTTTCTCTGTCTCTACTTCTGCTGTCTTTTCGACTAATTGATAACGCGATTGCTGTAAGACAATCACTACTCGTAAAAATGGCTGCCGTTTCCAATCTGGTAATATCCGTTCGCAGTTGGCACAGATATATTGACTGGGAGCATGAATTGAAATTTGAACCGCTTGTCCCCTTTCGTCAACTAAATTAATGGGACAGGCTTGCTCCGAAGTGTAAACTCTGGGATAGTTCACTAAATTGATTCGGTTTTGGCAAATTTTTTGATTTAATCTACGGTATAGATGATAACTCTTAAAAGTTCCAAAAAATCATCAATTTTCTTTAATATATTACTTTTTTTGGAAGCAGTTGTTAATAATTTGAGAATTTTAATCCGAATTTTATCCTTCATTAACCTTTTCTAATGGGATTTGCTGCGATCGCTCTAGGCATTAGCATAGGTGCAGCCTGTGGTAAACAAGCGATGCCTACGGCGGGCTACACCTACGCTCCTGAAATCTGTTCGATCAAAACCAAATAATGACCTCCATCTCAGACGATTTGCATCTCAAACCAAAATGGTCTAACTGTCAGCAAAGCAGGATTAAACAGGCATTTGGTGAGGCAAAGCGCGTTGGAGTTTTGCCAAAGGCAAGCAGAAAAAACAAAGGTAATCTTGTCTCTTTGGAAATGGCTAACCGATGCAGCATACTTTCCATTGCACCCAATTAATTGAGTTTTAAAGAATTCACCGGCACTTCATCCCAAGAATCGACTGTCCGCAATTGCGCTACCCAACCTGCTGCCTTTTGCGTCTCGGTCAAATTATTCTCAAAGGAATCATGACAATCTTTGGCTTGAGATTCATTACAAGTGGCAATACAGGCATGAATCATTCCAGACGGATCAATTTGCTCATTTACCCAAATAGTCATAGAGTATTCCCTCAAAAACTTTAGCGAAAAAAGCTATTCGTTATTTTAGAACACTATTAGAGTTGAAAATTGGATAGCAAAATCGGTAACAAGTAGTGAACTAATCCCAATTACCGATTACTAATTTACATTACCTAGTTTCGCTTCATTAGGGACAGCACTAATTACATTATCAAGGCGATAAAGCTGTAGCACCTCTGACTATAAAGAAAAAGGTACAAGCCCACTTCGGCGAGCGGGCAAGCTCAGTGCATCGCCTAAATTTATCGGACTAGCCCTTTCAAGGTGACTCGTAAAATCTCTTATTTTTTCTCAACGCTCTCTGTGACTCTGCGGTTTAAAAGTAATTTATTTAACCACAAAGGCACAGAGAAGCCAGTGCGCCCTTCTCCCAAGGGGAGACGCCAAGGGCGATGCGGTTCCCCGACTTGTACCCCTACGGAGATCTTGCTACGCGCAGCGTCTCCTGTCTTGAGAAGCAACTGGCGCGACACAGAGGTAAGAAGTTAAAAAGAGGTTTTTCGACTAACATTTTTACCCACCTTGAAAGGGCTAATTTATCGGACTTACGCACTGTACAAATTAACCATAATGTGGATTATGAAATTTCGTCGTTTCAGACCCTTCATATAACCCTAATTTACTCGCATATTTGCGACGCCGAATAGCCTGCGGCGGGACTGCAATAGACCTGATGATACATTATCTCATGGGTTCCATCTGGAGGAAAGCCAAAGTTATACATTTTCAAGTTATGCGAATTGTTTGGATTTGTCCTTTTGCGGATTCGCCTTGAGCAAACGGAGTTTTACGAGTTGCAAGCAGAACTTGAATATATTTGCTTTTACAATCTTCAGAAAATTTTGAATTAAGTAACAATTCATCAGACTGATTTGAGCCTGTCTGTTGGTGTATAGAATCTGAATATCTCTTAAGTAGTCCCTTATAACCAAGAAAAGCAAGTTCATTAATTAGGAGTTGACAAAATTCGCCCTCCAAATATCCTCCATGTACGTTGATATACCAGGGAAATTTAAAAAAGTACGCTCCACACAATTGAACATAGTCCCAAAAATTGAGAGCAGATTGTTTCTTGGAGAAACTGAGAATTCCTCTCTTTGATCTTTCTGTATCAGTGCAATCAGTATAATCAGTGCAATCAAAATATGTAAAAGAGTCTGCAATAGCCTTCTCGTGAAGTGGAACGTTATTATTCAGGCAATGTAAACTTTTACGCTCGTTTGAGGATGCTCGGATTTCCAGATATTCAGAAGGAGGAGCAGGGTTAGTAAAATCGGCATTCTGACAATTCACTATACCATAATCTTTTGGTAACGATTTTTTCTTATCAACAGTTACGTTACCTAATTTATACCCTCTATCCCTAGTTTTAGTCGGAAAACTAAAATAATTAGCAGCGGGTGAAGCCAAGCGTAATGCTAAATCAGCTTCGTTAGAAAATATATAGGCTTCTTCACAACGCTTCAACGAAGATTTAAGAAAATTAGCCCTAGAAGTTAAAATCGATTCCACAGGAATATCTGGTGCAACAAGCACCAATCTTCCTAGTTTAAATACATCACCAATTTTAGAAGAAGCTTTCTCATTAAGTGCCTGAGGGTCAAATACATCAGAGAGAATACGAATCGTCTGAGTTGCTACTTCACAACCTAAGCTATGAGCAATAAATGATACTTTTATTCTACTGTTTTCCCTATTTTTATTATTGGGATATTTATCTAATATTTCCTTTTGTAAATCTTGGAAGAATCTTACTAAATCTACTACACCATAATTACTAGCCCGAAAGCGATCGCGAGGGTAAGATGTCACACGAAGCATGATTAGTGCTAAAATTATACCGGTCAACAATACGAAGAAAACGATGACAAATATTAGCCACGGATAAGGATTTTTGACAAATAGACTGAAAATTGCACCAAACAACCAAGCAAAAAAAACCAATAATAATCCATTCGGGATGATGCGTAAAGAATCTGTTGCTTTTGCTATGTGTGTTATCCAAACTCCAAGCCCAGATGCAAGGAGAATAATTAACAGAGATTTGAAAATAAAATTCGATGCAGTATTTGTCCAGAGTGTTAATATAATAGCTATTAAACTAAATACAAGGGAAGTGATTAATATTCCCACAATTAAACTTGGTAGTGATTCTAAGGAATTTCCAGTTTGAACTAAAGGACTTTCAGTAGGCCAGCGATAGCCAATAAATACACAATTGCGATTGTCAGGTGTAAGTCCTGAATCTTGTGAATTTGCATATTTGCAGGCTTTATTATAGCGGTTTTTAGCATCTTCTTCAGAATTAGCATAGCCATGTATATGGAAGACTAATTCCGGTTGATCGCTATTAATGAGATACTCAGCAATTTTCTTTATATATACACTATCATTATGCTGTTGAGGTTCAGGTGGATCTTCAACATTAATAGTTGCAGTACTTTTTACATAATAGCCAGGTACTTTAGAATAAATACCTTTTTCAAGAACCTCAATGGTATATGCTGATTCTGGATTTGACATATATTTGAATATCTTCTTATGAAAACGAAAACAGTTATTTAGTGAGAATTAGCAGCTAGAAATTGCTTAAATATTACATTAAGTCGAATTAATTATAAAAATAAAATTTAAAAAAGTTAATTTATCTGGATAAAAAATATTTTTGAAATCGTATTTTTCCTTAGAGTATTGCTGGATTGGTAAAATTAATTGATAAAATTTCTTGGCAGATGAGGAAAATATTATAGAGATATACCCTAATAGTAAAGGGAGATATAGGACTCCGATTTTATTTATGAAAACATCCTGAGACTGAAAAGCCCGTTTGATCGCGGTTTGATCTGAAATCTCATTCAAAAATCAGATATGAGTCTTATATATAGGATGAGCAAGCCTAATTTTCATGCAATGAGTCAGAAAGAGTTACATGATTACGTTCTTGCTCATCGGGAAGATCAGTAAGCCTTCTACGCTTATGTGGATAAGCTGCATGTTGAAGGTAATTGGATTGAAATGCCACCGTTACAGTCATAACAGGATTTAGAAAATTATCATAAGTTCATTGAGCGTATTCGCAGCAGTTCTGAGCCAGGAGAAGGAGCAGTTTAACGCTGCATTCATTACATTTACAGCAGCTTTTGGGCTATCCTCAGTTTGGCCGATCGCGATCGCGGATTCCTCTGAATTTCCTCTTCTAATGCAATAATCGGCTTTTTTGTCAAGACTTTTAACAAAGGCGAATTTCTTAAACCATGCTTCACCGGGCGGTCTTCCAAACTGTGAAAACTGATAATCGCAATTCTGCCACCAGGGACAAGGGCATTTGGTGCTTTATCCAAAAAGGTTTCTAGGGATTTTAACTCATCATTGACGACAATTCGCAGAGCTTGAAAAACACGGGTAGCGGGGTGAATTCTCCCATAACGGTATTTCGGGGGAACTGAAGAAGCGATCGCATCAGCCAATTCAACAGTCGTATGCAACGGACGGCGTTCAACAATGCGACGAGCAATGCGCCGCGATAATCTCTCTTCACCGTACTTAAAGAAAATATCTGCTAAATCCGCTTCATCCCAATTATTAATCACATCAGCAGCAGTTAGCGATCGCCCTCGATCCATTCGCATATCCAAATTCGCAGCTTGGCGAAAGCTGAAACCCCTTTCTGCTTGATCTAAATGGTAAGAACTCACTCCCAAATCGGCTAAAATACCATCGAAAGTGTTGGGGGGAAACTCGTAGGCAGCAAAATTGCTATAAATAAATTGTACGCGAGCCTCCTTCTCCTGTCGGAGACGCTGCGCGAACGGAGGAGCTTCTCCTGACGGAGACGCTTCGCGAACGCTAACGCCATATTCAGCTAAATTCTTCTTTGCGGCTGCTAAAGCCTCCTCATCTTGGTCAACTGCCGTTACCCGCACATCCGCAGCAGATTCTAAGATCAGGCGACTGTGACCACCACCGCCTACTGTCACATCTAAATAATGCCCGCCCGGACGCACCGCCAAACCCTCAATTACCTGCCCACCTAAAACTGGCACATGAAAAAATTCCTGCGCCTCAACTCCCTGAAATCGAGCTTCCATATAATAATTGAAGAAGTGCAACAAAATTAAACATCAAGTAAAATCCCTCCTCTGTCACCCCTTCTCCAACATACCCCTGTATGGGCAATACATCTAGACGCCTCAAAGGCAGTTTTCCTGAGAGTATTGCTCCTGCAAGCTTGATTTTGGCTTGGCAGACTAGATAAATCGGGTCTGGTTGGCATCTTGGCGGTTCAATTCAAAATTTTGGCTTCGGCACGCTACACGAACACAACGGGAGAACACGAAATCTATGACCAGACTAGAAACCCGCACTGAACCGATGGTGCTAAACATGGGGCCACACCACCCCTCAATGCACGGGGTTCTGCGGCTAATCATGACTCTGGATGGCGAGGATGTCGTTGACTGTGAACCAGTCATCGGCTACCTGCACCGGGGAATGGAAAAAATTGCTGAGAACCGCACTAATGTAATGTACGTCCCTTACGTTAGTCGGTGGGACTACGCTGCGGGAATGTTCAACGAAGCCGTTACCGTCAACGCCCCAGAAAAGCTTGCAGGTGTCGCTGTCCCCAAACGCGCCAGCTACATCCGCGTCATCATGCTGGAGTTGAACCGCATCGCTAACCACTTGCTGTGGTTTGGCCCCTTCCTAGCTGACGTGGGCGCTCAAACTCCCTTCTTCTACCAGTTTCGGGAACGGGAGATGATTTATGATTTGTGGGAAGCCGCTACAGGCTATCGGATGGTGAATAATAACTACTTCCGCGTTGGTGGAGTAGCAGCCGATTTGCCCTATGGTTGGGTAGATAAGTGTCTGGAATTCTGCGACTACTTAATACCCAAAGTTGATGAGTACGAACGCTTAGTAACCGATAACCCTATCTTCCGGCGACGTGTTGAGGGTCTTGGCACTATCACCCGTGAAGAAGCAATTAACTGGGGACTTTCTGGCCCAATGTTACGCGCATCTGGCGTACAATGGGATCTGCGGAAAGTTGACCATTACGAATGCTACGACGATTTTGACTGGGATGTGCAGTGGGAAACTGCCGGTGATTGCTTTGCCCGTTACGTGGTGCGGATGCGGGAAATGCGCGAATCTGTAAAGATTATTCGCCAAGCAATTAAAGGACTTCCTGGCGGTCCTTACGAAAATCTGGAAGCCAAGCGTTTAGCAGCAGGTAAAAAATCAGAGTGGGACGCATTTGATTATCAATTCATCGGCAAAAAAGTTTCCCCCACTTTCAAGATTCCCAAGGGTGAAATCTACTCTCGTGTAGAAAGTGGCAAAGGTGAATTGGGAATTTATTTGGTTGGGGAGGATAATGTCTTCCCTGCACGATGGAAGATTCGCGCAGCAGATTTCAACAATCTCCAGATTGTCCCACATTTACTGCGCGGAATGAAGGTTGCAGATATTGTGGTCATTCTCGGCAGTGTTGACGTAATCATGGGTTCTGTGGATAGGTAGAAAATATCTATCCAAGTACTTTTTAGAGCAGTTGTATACAGTGCAACTGCTCTATTTTTTTCAAACCTCGTTTCCAGCCAGAGGCTGGAAATGCTCTTCAATTGCGGCTCTGCCGCTAGTCTTGAGGCGGAGCCTCTTATAGACATTCCCAGTCGGAGACTGGGAACAAGCAAGCTGGAAACGAGGTTTTAAAGAAGTTTTAGCTTAAGTTGACACCAATGAGCATTGCTGTGCCCCTACCATCTGTTACATCAAAACGAGAACTGCTATATATCAAGTCTAGTACCGCACCCTTCACTAATGAATCACGCCTACTCTGGCTGGAAAAATTTTTTACTCATATAACATAAATGATCTCTTTTTAAACGTTTTGAGTAATGCCCCGGATATTTGACAACATTGATTTACAACTGCTACCGATTTTGCGAGAAACTCTTAAAGTCTCTTATCGGGCAGATTTTTGCGTTGGCTACTTCAACCTCAGAGGTTGGCGAAAAATTGATGATTTAATCGAACAATATGTTGGTAGTGAAAAAGCTTGTTGCCGTCTGCTAATAGGGATGCAAAGTTTGCCCAGTGATGAAGTTCATGCAGCATTTACCCTTGTTAGTGGTGATGGACGCATTGATAACAGTAGCATTGTGCGATTTAAAAAACGCATGGCGGCAGAATTTCGCAAGCAGTTGACTATCGGTGCGCCGACTAATCAGGATGAAGCGGGGTTGCGGCGGTTAAGTCATCAGCTAAAAACTCAAAAACTAATTATTAAACTATTTCTGGGCCATCCCCTGCACGCCAAATTATATCTTGTGCATCGCCATGACCCCAACACTCCCACAGTGGGATTCTTGGGTAGCAGTAATTTAACCCTTCCAGGACTGGCGAAACAAGGGGAGTTGAATGTTGATATTTTAGATCACGATGCTTGCAATAAGCTGCAAAAGTGGTTTAGCGATCGCTGGCAAGATTACGGTTGTGTAGATATTTCCCAAGAATTGGCAGAAATTATCGATCAAAGCTGGGCGAGAGTTGAGTTAATCCCACCTTACTACATCTACCTGAAGATAGCTTACCACTTATCCCATGAAGCGATCGCTGGACTTTCAGAATTTCGCATCCCCCGCGAATTTAATAACTTATTTGATTTCCAAAAAGCCGCCGTGCAGCTAGCAGCACGTCATGTAACTAGGCGTGGCGGCGTGTTAGTGGGTGATGTGGTTGGTTTGGGTAAAACTTTAGTTGGAACCGCCCTTGCCAAGATATTACAAGAAGATTGTTTTTTAGAAACACTGATTATTTGCCCGAAAAACTTAGTGCCAATGTGGCAAGAATATGTAAATAACTATCGACTACTTGCCGAAGTTATGCCAATTAGTCAAGTACAAAATAAATTACCAAAACTCCGCCGTTACCGAGTTGTGTTAATTGATGAAAGTCACAACTTACGTAACCGCGAAGGTAAACGTTATCGAGCAATTACAGAATATATTGCAGCTAACGAAAGTAAATGTATTTTATTATCAGCTACTCCTTACAATAAGAGTTATCTTGACCTTTCTGCCCAACTCCGGCTATTTGTGCTAGAAGACGAAGATTTGGGATTAAGACCAGAAGCTTTAATTAATGAACTTGGTGGCAGTTCTGTAGGAGAATTAGAGTTTATTAGAAAGCACCAATGTTCAGTACGTTCTTTAGCTGCTTTTGAGAAAAGCGAACACCCTGATGACTGGCGAGAATTAATGAAGCGTTACATGGTGCGACGCACTCGCTCTTTTATTAAAGATAATTATGCTCATACAGATGAAACAGGGCGGAAATATTTAGAATTTTCTGATGGCAGACATTCTTATTTTCCCCAGCGTATACCTCGTAGTCTCAAGTTTCCCTTAGAAGGTTCTAACACAGACTTTTATTCTCGTCTTTACTCTGAGTTAGTCGTAGAAGTAATTAATCAACTTAATTTACCTCGTTATGGGCTAGGAAATTACGTTATTGCTAAACATAAAGAACCGCCTACAGACACCGAACAACGCTTTATTAATAGTTTATTTCGTGGTGGTAGGAGGTTAATGGGTTTTTCTCGCACTAATTTGTTTAAACGTTTAGAAAGTAGTGGTGTTGCTTTTATCCAATCAATTGAACGCCACATTTTACGGAACTTCATTTATTTATATGCCTTAGAGCAGGGGCTTGATATTCCGATTGGAACTCAGGAGGCTGAGTTATTAGATACAAGTAATAATGATGAAGATGCCGATTCTGTGGCAGCAGCTTTGTTTGATACAGAAACAGAAGATGATTCTACTGCTTCATTGCAAGTAGAGAGAGAAGTAACTCCTTTTTCTAATGAAGAAGAGAAGGTATCTAAAACAGAAAAAGTCTTTCGTCAAAGAGCAGAGTCAATTTACCAAGAATATACAACTCGATATCAACGACGATTTAAGTGGTTGCGTTTTACACTTTTTGACATTAAAAAACTGAAACGGGATTTATTAGAAGATGCCAAAGCACTTATTAATGTCCTGCAACAGTGTGGCGAGTGGAATCCTCAAAAGGATGAAAAACTTGCTGCTTTAATCAAACTGTTAACAATAACTCACCCCCAGGATAAAGTACTAATTTTTACCCAGTTTGCCGATACAGTCCGCTACCTTACAGACAATTTGCAGTCAAGTCATATTATTAAAGTAGCTGGGGTAACAGGTCAATCTCAAGACCCTACAGTAATCACAGGAAGATTTAGCCCTGTGAGTAATGGAAAACGGGAGCAAATTTCATTATCAGATGAGTTACGTATTTTAATAGCCACAGATGTTTTGAGTGAAGGTCATAATTTGCAAGACTGTGCAATTATCGTGAATTGGGATTTACCTTGGGCAATTATTCGCTTAATTCAACGCGCCGGACGAGTAGACCGCATTGGACAAAATGCTGACCAAATTCTCTGTTATTCTTTTTTACCAGCCGAGGGAGTAGAACGGATTATTAATTTGCGGGGACGACTCCGCAAACGACTGCAAGAAAATGCTGAAGTGGTAGGAACTGATGAAGCATTTTTTGAAGATGATGATGCACGAGTAATTCTCGACCTCTACAACGAGAAATCTGGAGTTTTAGATGGGGAAGAAGATACAGAAGTTGACTTGACCTCAGAAGCGTTTCAAATTTGGAAAAAAGCCACTGATGGTAATCCGGGCTTGAAAAAAACGATTGAGGAAATGCAAAATGTGGTTTATTCTACCCGCGCCCATACTCCGCAACCTGTGCAACACGGCAGTTCCTACAACGCGGGAGACCCGCGCAACGGACTGCCTCCAGAGGGGGTATTGCTTTATATGAAAACCACTGAAGGGAATGATTCTTTAATTTATGTTGACCGCGATGGTAACAGCGTTACTCAATCACAATTAGCGGTTCTTCGAGTGGCGGCGTGTGAAGAATCTACCCCAGCAATACCCAGAGATAAACAGCATCACGAGTTAGTTAAAAAGGGTGCTGAATTGATTGCTGAAGAAGAGAAAAATGCAGGCGGTCAATTGGGACGACCATCAGGTGCAAGGTTTCGCACTTATGAACGACTGAAGAGTTATGTTCAACAGATGAAAGGAACAGTATTTGTCAGCGAAGAACTTTTAAAAGCAATTGATGAAATTTACCGTTATCCTTTGCGACAATCAGCCATTGATACTCTCAACCGTCAACTGAGAAGCGGTATTAATAATCAGCAGTTAGCTGAATTAGTAGTGGCGCTACGGATGGATGACCGTCTGTGTATTGTGAGAGAAGAATTGGAAAAGCGAGAACCTGAGATTATTTGTTCTCTAGGATTATTTCAGGAGTAAGAATTAGAAACCAATACATTTCGGTTAAGCATTTTTTCTTCTCTCTGCTCTCTGTGTCCTCTGCGCCTCTGCGGTTCGTTAAAAAAACTTACTTAACGCCGTGTGCAACTTTACTCTCAAACCTAACCCCCAACCCCTTCCCTACTAGCGTTAGGGAGAAAAAATAAAAGCCTCTCCCCGAAACGGAGAGAGGTTTTCACCATAAGCAACTGGCGTGCAAATCACCTTCGCCCTGGCTTTTGCTTGCGGAAAACACCCAAATGAGAAAGTAAACTGGGGTTTGAGTAAGTCAAATGCCTTTTTGCTTGCGGAAAACACCAAAATGAATAAGTCAAATGCCTTTTTGCTTGCTGAATCTACCGAAATGAGAAAGCAAACTGGGGTTTGAGAAAGCAATATGCATTTTTGCTTGCTAAATCTACCGAAATCAGAAAGCAATCAGGCATTTTGAGAAAGCAATCAAGCATTTTGAGAAAGCATTTAAGTATTTTAAGAAAGTATTTAAGTATTTTAAGAAAGCAATTAGGCATTTTGATAAAGTAATCAGCGAATATACCTGGCGATTAAAAATCACGCCTGCCCAAACAGAGCCAACGCTTCAGTAGTATCTCTCAACCGTAATGAAGCATAAAGGATTTATAAAGTATAAAAAGCATGGTTAAAATTTAGCTTGTATAAAGAGAGTTTCTTCAAGTCCGCCAGCGCAGACTTAATTTTTATCGCTCCAGATTTATTTTGTGAGTTGCAAGTTTACCATGCTTGGCTTTTCTTTCCCAAGCTATTTACGGTAAATTATGTCGCTTAATTTTCAACGAACACGCGATTTACTCTCTAATTTCCAATTCAGTGATTTATTCATAGAAGAATTAGGTTGGTCTAAACCTACAAGACAAAAAGCTATAACCTTAAAGATTGATAATAAGACATATCAATACCAGAAAATTGCTGAACTTTCAGGTGTTGCAATCTTTGAAATCACTGCGACAGATGGGAAAATACCAGAGGCTAAAGTTAGAGTTACTATTCATCAAGAAATTACTAAGCTAATAAATGAAAATCTCCTAATTTTTATTACCGAAGAACGCACACGTAGTCTTTGGTATTGGGTTAAACGAGAAGGAAGTAAAAGCTACGTCCGTGATCATTTATATGTGAAAGGTCAACCAGGAGACTTATTTTTAAGTAAGCTTGGTTCTTTAGTTATTGATATTACTGAATTAGAACATGGGGAACCGACTGTTGTCGAAATTGCCTATAAGCTACAACACGGGTTTGATGTTGAGCCAGTAACTAAGAAGTTTTACAAATAATTTCAAGAGCAACACCAGAAGTTTTTGCTGTTTGTTAAAGGAATTGATAATGAGACAGATAGACGTTGGTACACATCAGTAATTCTCAACCGTCTGATGTTTGTTTATTTTCTCCAGCGTAAGGGTTTTATTGATAATGAGGATTTAAACTATCTGCAAAATAAGCTTGAACAAAGCAAACAAAAAGGTGAAAATCATTTTTATGGTGAATTTCTCAAGGCTTTATTTTTTGAAAGCTTTGCTAAACCTGAGTTTGAACGCAATTTATCTGTACAAGAATTGGTAGGTAAAGTTAAATACCTGAATGGTGGACTATTTCTCAAGCATCATATTGAAGATAAATATGATATTTCTATAGTTGATGAGGCGTTTGAGCAAGTTTTAGATTTATTCGGGCGTTATTCTTGGAATCTGGATGATACGCCGGAAGGTAAAGACGATGAGATAAACCCCGATGTTTTAGGATATATTTTTGAAAAGTACATTAATCAAAAGGCTTTTGGAGCATATTATACAAGACCGCAGATTACAGAATATCTTTGTGACAGAACTATCCACAAGTTAATTGTAGACCGCGTAAATGATGCGCTATCTGATAAGGATAGGCGATTTGAGGATATCAATGAACTTCTGATCAAGCTGGATACAAATGTTTGTCATCTACTAATGGAAGATATTCTTCGTAATTTATCAATTCTTGACCCAGCTTGCGGTTCGGGTGCTTTTCTTGTCGCGGCGATGAAGACGCTCATCCAAGTTTACAGTGCGGTGTTCGGGACAATTAAATTGATGGGTGATGGTACTCTCAAAAAGAACCTTGAAGATATAGAAAATTCTCATCCATCACTACCTTATTTTATCAAGAAGCGTATTGTTTCTGATAATCTCTATGGTATAGACATCATGGAGGAAGCAACAGAAATTGCTAAATTACGCCTTTTCTTAGCTTTAGTTTCTTCTGCTCACGATGTTAAAGAGTTAGAACCATTGCCTAATATTGATTTTAATATTATGGCTGGTAATTCGTTAATTGGCTTAATTCGGGTAGATGAAACAGCGTTTGATGCAGTCGGAAATTCCCTACAAGGGAATCTATTACAGTCTTTAGCCGCAGATAATTATAAGAAAATTCTTGAAGAAAAGAATAAATCTCTTGATTTGTACAAAAAACACGCTTTTTTACCTAAAGCATTACCTGATACAGATACACCTCAAGATACTCGATTGATACACCTTCGCAAAAATATTGAACAACTCAACAAAAAATCGCAAGAAAAGTTAAATGTTTTGCTATTGGATGAGTTTAGTAAGCGTTTGGGTATCAAGTATGAGGAAGTTCAATTAACTGGAAAATCACAGAAGCGTGTTTTGAAGGTTGAGGATATTGCAGCTTTGAAGCCGTTTCACTGGGGTTATCACTTTGACAAGGTTTTAGAACGCGGCGGTTTTGATGCGATTATCACTAATCCGCCGTGGGAAATATTTAAGCCACAAGCTAAAGAGTTCTTCGCACAGCATAATGAACTGGTGACAAAGAACAAGATGGATATCAAGGATTTTGAGAAAGAACAGAGTAAACTATTACAAAATCCAATAATTGCAAGTACTTGGTTAGATTATCAAAGTCAATATCCTTATGTCAGCGCTTATTATCGTTCATCAGAACAGTATAAAAATCAGATTACAGAACGCGCTAAACTCCGCGCCGAACTCGATGGAATGGTAGCACACCTTTATGGCTTAACTGAAGATGAATTTAGCTACATCCTCACAACATTTCCGATTGTTAATGCAACCGTTAAAGAAGCAGCATTAGAAGCTTACCGTACCTTTACCCCAATGTTTGGAAAATCAGAAAAATTAGCATTAATTTAGTAAGGTAAGAGTAATAAACTCAAATTGATATCTACTGCACCTTTAAATTTGCCGCCAAACAAACAAGATAAAGCAATGGAACATGAAATCGTAAAAACCATTGCTGCCTTTTTAAATACTAATGGCGCAAGCATGAAGGTTTTTAACCATGTTAGCTGATTGGTAGGACGGGTAAAGGCTGATATTGAATTAAAGCCAATCCAGCCTTGTCATGAAGATTTTCTCCGCAATTTGCAGATTCCCACCAACTTGGTTGTACCAATTTTGATATTTAGAGGACTATGGGGATTGTTCGTAGCACATCACTGTTAAGGGCGTAATTATTAGGTCGCCATCAGATATGGAAATGATGCAAATAGGGGCACAAATAGCAACAGATCGTAACATTCTGGATTAAGCTACTGTGTATTCAAATCGCATACAGTGAAGTAGCAAAGATCCTCGCTAGTACTGATTTTTCTAATAAGGAGAAATAACTGTGAAATTTGGTTACACGCTCATCTGGGTAGACGATGTAGTTAAAACCGTTGAGTTTTACGAAAAAGCCTTTGGTCTAGTTCGTCGCACTCTCCAGGATAAGGGGCAATCTATCTGGGCTGAAATCGAAACCGGAAACACCACACTAGCTTTCTCCTCCAGTAGCGAGGCACATAAATTATTTCCTGGCGGCTTCCATCCCAACGACGCCACACAACCACCGACATTAATCCAGATATCATTTATCACACCTGATGTTGGCAGCGCTTATATGAGAGCGATCGGGGCAGGCGCAAAAACACTAGATGCCCCTAAAACTCAGCCTGGGGGACACACTATTGCTCGTGTCCGCGATCCTAATGGCGTGCTTGTGTCGTTGGTGAGTGGCTAGTACAGGTCGGCGGAAGTCAAAAGTCAAAAGTCAAAAGCCAAAAGAATTGTATTCCAAGCTCTTACGCCATTTGAAATGGTATGTTTATTTCCGCCGTGTTGTACTAGGTAATCGAATTTCCTTGGACGCGATTAATTGGGCTGACGTTGGCATAGCCCGTCGTAGACATCGCGATCGCTTGGGCGAAAATCAATACTTAAGAAACCATTTACAAAATAAATCAAAAGTTAGGGTGTGTTACGGCTTTAGCCTAACGCACCGTGTTATGTAGCGCTGTGTTAGGCGCTTTAATTATATTGAAATATGCGCTGAAATATGGGGAGAATTGCTGCATAAATTCTTTACCAACGTCCGATAAGTTAACACAGGTTCCCATCAGGGATACCTGATTTCATTTTTCCATTCTGGAATAGCCAATAGGCTTTACTATCAACAGGACTTTCATCATGACACAAGAAATAATTCGTGAAGCACCTGCTTCTGAAACCTTAGAAGGTCAACAGGCAAACGCATTCTTCTACGCCTCTGCGCCTAATGATCCTATTCTCAATGTCAATAACATTCAAGGCAACATTCTAGGTGGGTTCAATAAAGATTACCAGGCCCTCTTGTTCCTTGAAATTGAAAATCCAAATGCCTTCAAGCAGTGGCTTGAGTTACAGATCGACTTCATTGCCACCGCCTCAGAAGTGATAGCCTTCAACCGCCTATTTAAGTCCAGCAAAGAACGACGAGGCCGCGAAGGCGCTGTTAAGGCAACCTGGGTCAATATCGCTTTCTCCTTTGAGGGGCTGAAGAAACTAACCAATGATGCCGATGCATTCACAGATACATCCTTTAAAGCTGGGCTAGCAGCACGCGCTGTTGATTTGAACGACCCGGTGGACAAGGATGGCAAGCCTATTGGCTGGGTTGTGGGTGGGCCGGATAATGGCAAAGTTGATGTAGTTTTCATTATTGCCAGCGACGAACGCGCGGACTTGCTAGCAGAAGTCTCGCGCATCTTAGAAAGCATTGTGGCATTTAGAGACGATCAAGGCAAACTTAAGAGCAGCGGAGCCAGAATTACCTTCTTGGAAGAGGGAGCCAACTTACCCGCACCCCTGTCTGGACATGAACATTTCGGCAACAAGGATGGAATATCACAACCTGGTATTCGTGGCAGGGTTTCTGATAATCCTAAAGACCTTCTTACTCCTCGGCAGAATTCAGAGAACCCAAACCAGGGCAAACCAGGACAGGATGTTCTGTGGCCAGGAGAGTTTGTTTTTGGCTATGAGGGTCAAAACAATGAGGCTAAAACGTTGGAAGATAGCAAAGGTGAGGTTGTGTCGGCAGGACTAAGACTAGACTGGGCGAATGATGGCTCTTACCTTGTATTCCGCCGATTGCGTCAAGATGTGTATAAGTTCCACAAGTTTTTAAACGATACTGCTGCCTACCTGAACATCGACCCTCCAAAGGTGAGCGCAAAGCTGATTGGTCGCTGGCCTAGTGGCGCTCCCACTGTCCGCACGCCCGAAAAAGATGCCCCAAGTTTGGGTGATAATGACGATGCCAATAATGATTTTGAATTTAACGGTGATGATCTACCCAAGAATCATTTCTTCAAAAACGATGTAGTTCCACCTTCTGACGATGCAACGGGTCTGCGTTGCCCGTTTATTGCCCATACCCGCAAGACTTATCCACGTAATGACAAAACACCAGGAGGTGGAGATCCTGGCCCCGAAGAGATTGACCGCAGTGAAGTGACCACTCAAACACACCGCTTGCTCCGTCGCGGCATTCCTTATGGCCCGGTGTCTCCTTCAACGCCGAACAATCCGCTACCAGACCCGAACTTTGTTGATCGTGGTCTGCACTTTTTGGCTTATCAGACCTCAATTGAAGACCAGTTTGAGTTTGTAACCAAGTTATGGGTTAACAATCCAGACTTCAGTGAACCGGCGGCTACCAATCACAAGGTTGACGGTAAACTACCCCTTGGTCACGATCCAATTATTGGTCAAAGTGAAAATAACAAACCAAATGGCGATCGCACACGCGAGTTCTTTATCCACCTTGAGGATGACCAAGGTCAACCTCGAACTAAGAAGTTGACTGCACCTGAAGACTGGGTGATTCCTACTGGTGGCGGCTACTTCTTTGCACCGTCGATTTCTGCTTTGAAGGATGTATTGACAAAGTAAGGATTTGATGTATCTAGTAGATACTAAACCATTTTGTGGCGTTGCATTGGTGGGCGATCGCATGGAACTGCAAACTTCTCAAGTTTTGTCTGTCAATGAATGCCAGCGCTCATAGCACAGTGGTCGATATTATGGGGTTTGTAGACCGTTAGGGTAATTATGAATTATGAATTTTGTTTTGCATCATTCATAATTCATTTATTTCTCAACACCCCAATCTCAAACCTAAAATTTTATGGATTCAAATCCAGCATTGTGTGCAGCGATCGCAAATCACATTACCACCAGTCCCCAGCAACGAATTACTTTTGCCCAATTCATGGATATGGTATTATACCACCCTGAACATGGCTACTATTCTAGCGATGCTGTCAAAATTGGCTTTCAAGGTGGTGATTTTTTCACTTCTCCCAACCTCTGCACTGACTTTGGTGAGTTACTAGCAGAACAATTTTTCCAAATGTGGGAGATTTTAGGAAAACCTGTACCCTTTTCTCTGGTAGAAATGGGAGCAGGTCAAGGACTGCTAGCATTGCATATCCTCAAATATCATCAGCTACGCTACCCAGATTTTTTTACTGCACTGGAGTACATCATTGTTGAAAAGTCCCCAACTTTAAGACAAGAACAGCAGCAACGCTTGCAAAATTTGCCCGTGCGTTGGTGCAATCTAGAGGATATATCATCTGAGGCGATCGCAGGCTGCTTTTTTTCTAACGAGTTAGTAGATGCGTTTCCAGTGCATCAATTCATCCTAGAAACGGGAGAACTCCGAGAAATTTATGTGACAACAGACAAGAATGAGAAAGAAACCAATGCCCCATACCCATCATTTGTAGAAGTCACAGGAGAACTTTCAACGCCCCAACTGGCTGAATATTTGGATTTAGTGGAAATCAACTTTACCCAAAGTGCATACCCAGATGATTACCGCAGTGAAATTAATTTAGCTGCTCTAGACTGGTTGAGTATAGTAGCAGACCGCTTGCAGCGCGGCTATGTGTTAACAATTGATTATGGCTATCCCGCCAGTCGTTACTATAATCCCAGGCGATCGCAAGGAACCCTACAGTGCTATTACCATCACCGTTTCCATGACAACCCCTATATCAATATTGGGCGACAAGATATCACTGCCCATGTTGACTTTACGGCTTTGGAACGCTGGGGTGAGAAGTGCAATTTAAAGAATGTTGGTTTTATGCAGCAGGGATTATTTTTGATGGCGTTGGGGTTAGGTGATCGCATTGCTGCCCTTTCTTATCAACAGCAACCCCTCTCACAGTTACTACAGCGCCGGGACTCACTACACCAGCTTCTAGATCCCACAGGACTAGGCGGCTTTGGAGTCCTAGTTCAGAGCAAAGGTCTGGACAATACAGAAATTTCTCAACCACTACTCGGATTGACCTTGCCAGAGTAAAGGTAAACAAAGAAAAGTTAAAACTCTATTTAAGAATGCAGTCTCAGTCTTATTTAGACTAGCATAACAGTGATTACTGTAAAGTTAAACACACTACCAAAGTAATAATTATGTCCACTCATGACCTGCTAATGCTAGTAACCTTACTTACTCCAGGTATTTTACTTTCAGTAATAATTATGATGACTTTTGCCGCTGGGGGCTAATCACCAAATACGATAATTCAGTAGTCAGTGAATAGTTATCAGTGTTCAAAGATAACTGTTCACTAATAACTGATATTAAAATCAAACGATAGAAACGCGATGTCTACAACAGGCTATGCTTACGCTGTACCAAAGGAACGTGAAAAATGAAGGTGGCATTTCTGGGAACTGGACTGATGGGACTACCAATGGCTCAAAGGTTATTAGCCGCAGATATACAACTAGTTGCCTACAATCGCACCCCAGAAAAATTAGCACCACTACAAGCAGCTGGGGCTGAAATTGTCACACATCCCCGCCACGCCATTCGTGCTGCTGAGTGCGTAATCCTCATGCTTACTAATGCCCCGGCCATTTATAATGTGTTGCTTTCAGATACTGCTTGGCAAACTCTGCAAGGGCGCACTATCATCCAAATGGGAACAATTACTCCCACAGAAAGCCAGGAAATTAGAGATGCAGTTGTTGGGGGGGGTGGTGAGTATTTAGAAGCACCCGTATTAGGGAGTATCCCAGAAGCAAAAGCTGGCAAGTTGAGTGTTATGGTAGGGGCAGAGGCAGAACAATATCAACGCCATTTAAAGCTACTCCAAAATTTTGGGACAGAACCTTTACTTATAGGCCCTGTGGGAGCTGCTGCGGCGCTTAAATTGGCACTAAATCAACTAATAGCTTCTCTAACAACTAGCTTTGCTCTCAGTCTGGCTTTTGTCCAGCGTCAGGGTGTCGATGTGGATGTGTTTATGCAAATATTGCGCGACAGTTCACTCTACGCACCTACCTTTGACAAAAAGCTACAACGGATGTTGGATGGCAATTATGCTGATCCGAATTTCCCCACAAAACACTTGCTCAAAGATACAGAATTGTTTATCTCTGAAGCGAAATCTCAGAGTTTGGATCTCAGCAGTATTAAAGGTGTGCGGCAAATCTTGCAAACAGCTGTGAAAATGTCATTTGCTGATGATGACTACTCATCACTATTTTCTGTAATTAAGGAATGGGGAGAAGCGATCGGGGAATAAATTTTTGTAGGGTAGCACAACTAGCTGTGCTACCCTAACCCGTGGTTTATTTACTTGAAAAATGTTAAAAATTGAGACACATTGAGAAAAGTTTCTCTCTACACCCCTGCATCCCTAATATGCACTTTGAAAATGCTGAATGAAAAGGTTTTAATCGTTAATTAAGGATATTACTGCCCATTCGTAGTCGTTGATGGTAGCAATTGTGGAGACTCAGGCTGAGGCTGAACCTGAGGCTGAGGCTCAGGTCGAGGATTGAGAAATTCTTGCCAAGTCTTAATTTGCTCTTGCGCTGCACTGTAAGCAGCACTACCACGTGGAATCGATTTGGCAATGTCAATCCCTCTGGCAATATCAGACTGACCTTGAGAGCGTGCTATTTCTAACAATTGCTGACTCCACTGGTCAATAGCCTGATTCGCATCCATCCGTAAGATGCTATTGTTTGAAACCCGATCTGCCAGCCGTATTGCTTCAATCAAGGCTTCTGGCGTACCAGCCGCCCCCACTTCCTGGGCTTTTTTCCAATTTTCTCTGGTGCGGATTTGCCCTTCCCAGTCATTTATCGCAGCTTGTGCTTCTTGTGAAAGCGCCCTTCCGGACGAGGCAATTTGTTGAGCTGTGCTAATGGCCCCGGTGAGATTTCCACTCTGAGCGAGTTCTTGTGCCTGATCCAAGTAAGGCTGATCTTGAATTCGCTGAATCTTTCCTACCCAAGTACGAATTTTTTTCTGTGCTTCTGGATATAATGCACGACCTCTACGAATTTCGCTGGCCTGGGCGATCGCAGCTTGCAAAGAGTTAATATCGTCGAATATTGCTATCTGTTCGGCACGTTCTAAGTAAGGTTGGTCTTCAATTGTCTCCACTTGAGCACGCCAGCGACCGATCTCTTGCCTAGCTTCTGTAGCTCTAGGGTTACTAGTAGGTATCAGCTGCACTTGGGCGATCGCTGCTGTTAAATTAGGGACTGTTCCCTGGCTAGCCAATATTCTCGCTTTTTCCAGATGGGCAACATCTTCAATTTCCAACTGCCAACGAGCAATCAGTTCTTGTGCTTCGTTATACACTGGTCTGGAAGGATCAATTTGTTGTGCTTGGGCGATCGCTGCCTCTAAACCAGAAACATTACCGATCCAAGCACTCCTTTTGGCCTCAGCTATGGCGATAAAGTCATCTGTTTCGCCCTGTAGTTTAGTACTTTCTGGAATTTGTCTGGCAATATTCAGTGCTTCCTCGGCATCCTGCTTGTCTAGTTTTGCCTGTGCCAATTCCAGCATTTTGCGTCCAAATGTGGGAATCGCTTCCTGAGCTTTTTGGTAAATGTAACTTTCCTGCCCAATTGACTCGGCTAGCTTGATAGCTTCTAGTAAATTATCGACTACTTTGCTATTTGCTAAACTTTCGGCTTTTCCTAACTTATCGCCATCTTCCCGCGCTGTGGCAATTAGACGATTCAATTGGTCGTATTTAGTACCCGCCCAGTATTGATTGTCTACGCGCAGCATTTTGGCGGATAACATGAATGCCGATTGCCACTGCCGTTCCTTTACTTGGGCGATCGCACCGTTGTATGTGGCTTCTGCCTTTGACCAAATTGACTGCCATTTGCCAATTTGCTCATCGACTAATTTATAAGCCGCCACGTCTTGGGGTATTTTCTGAGCAGTAGCGATCGCTTCATCTAAATTCCCTGTTTGGAAACTTTGATCAGCTAGCTTCAAAATATCCCGTGACCATTCTTCTATGAAACGATCAATTTCTCCATGCAACGGGTGATTTTGTGGTAGTTGCTTCACCAGAGCGATCGCTTGCAATAGGTCGTTCACTGTCTGCTTAGAAGCCGCTAACTGAGCGCAGTGTAGCCGCACAGAAGCACTTGCTAGGGGCCAGAAAATCGATGGGCAATTAGGGGCAGAGGGCAACTTCAGCAGCATTGCCATTGCCAAGAATCCTACACTGCCAGGAATCAACATTATCAGTGCTAGCCACAATATCCAGCTTTTCATCCAGCGTGGCCATTTTCCTGGACTTCTACTGAGTTGGGCAGTTTCTTCTGAATGACTATTTATAGGTAATCCTTCTCTACGAGACGCTTTGCGTAGCTTGCTTCCCTGTAGTACGGTATCGGTTTTTTTTCGCCGCTTCACTGAGTTGGAGGTAGAACCAGTAGCTGGGACATCAAATGGCTGAGTTTCACCGAATTCTTCTGTTCGGGATAATCTTGTGTTTTGATCTGGCTCTCTTGCTCTGGCTGAAGACCAACTGTCTGGAATATCCCGCTCTGTCATCTCTCACACCAAAATAATTGAATAGCGCTCTGCTTTAGGTCGATAATTCCATTGTTGCCATAGTAGCTTTCTCGTGATTAAAAAGCTACTTTTTTGATTATCTCTCTCGACAGAATACCATTAGCAATCTCAAAAATCAGTGCTACTTTATACTTTATCCTGAAACGGTAGATTCAGCTTGCAAATCGGCAATTAGTTGAGCTAAGTGATCGCTACTTGCCTGGTACACGTTGCCGCAAAACTCGCAAGTTGCTTCAGCACCATTATCTTTAATAATCATATCTTGCAGTTCGGCTTCTCCCAAAATCTTAAGTGCCCCCAAAACGCGCTCAAAAGAACAACCACAGTGGAAGCGCAGCATTTGCCGTTCCGGAAAGATTGCCAGCCCCATGTCTCCCAACAGGTCGCCAAAGATTTCAGTCAAAGTCTTCCCAGCTTGCAACAATGGCGTAAATCCTGCTAAACCAGCTACTCGTGATTCCAACGTTTCTACTAGGGCTTCGTCTCTGGCAGCTTTGGGCAATACTTGTACCAGTAATCCTCCAGCTGCCGTCACTCCACCTGCTCCCACGAAGACACCTAAAACTAAAGCTGAAGGTGTTTGTTCGGAATTTACAAGATAATGAGCCACATCATCGCCAATTTCCCCAGAAACTAGTTCTACCGTACTAGAGTAAGGGTAACCATAACCGATATCCCGGACAACATAGAGGTAGCCGCCACCCACTGCACCACCAACATCTAGCTTACCTTTGGCATTGGGAGGCAATTCTACAGATGGATTTCCCACATACCCGCGTACCGTACCATCTAAGCCTGCATCTACCAATATGCCACCCAAAGGCCCATCGCCCTTTACCCGAACGTTGACCCTCGACCCAGTTCGCTTCATACTAGAAGCCATTAACAAGCCTGCCGCCATAGTCCGACCCAGTGCTGCCGTTGCCACATAGGAAAGCTTGTGGCGTCCCCGTGCTTCTTCTGTTAAACGTGTGGTGATCACACCTATGGCACGAATTCCACCTTCGGCTGCTGTTGCACGAATTAACTGATCCGCCATGAATAACCTTACATTTCTTAACAAGTTCACTTTTTCCATTCTAAGTTCTCTGCTGGTAGAAAAGTGACGCCGTAATAATCAGTGATTGTATTTGCAATATTAGAAATAGCGATGTCTCACCTTTAGGTAATCAGAGAAAAATGCTGGGTAATTTTCAACAAAGCCAACTACGGATCGAAATCGAAGCCTCAACAGATGCAATTCATGACAGTCTGCTGCATCCTGTACAACTAGAAAAATGGCTCTTAGGGCAACGCTTTGCGCCAGGAATGCCAGAAGAACTGCTTCCAGGATTCCAGTTTACTACCTGGACTGGGCCAGTCTCGATTCATCATCAAGTAGACGTTGTAAAATCCAACTGTCTCCGCTTAGTACTCAGCGGAGGCATTGACGGGTTTCACGAATGGTACTGGGGAGAAGGTTGGGTACAATCCCGTTTAGAAGGAATTTCAATTTTGCCCTTGAGTTTGGGTCAAACTTTAAGTTTGTTGAGCTTGCGTCAGTTTTTGGCAACTCAAGGACGTTGATTCGACTGAACAGGGATTGGGCATGGGGCATTGAAAAACTCTTCCCCAATCCCTAGTCCCCAGTCTTGTTTCTACTTTCGGGAAGAGTGCGATCGCTATTTTCTTCTCAAGTGCAATTGTAGAGCAGTTTATCAACCAGAAATAATACCTACAATAATTTTTACCAACACCGATAAATCTTCTGGAACTTGATAGCGTTTCTGGTCTTGAGTCACCTGACGATTCGCCCGATGGTAAACTCCAAAACGCCAGTATTCACTAGTCGTAACTGCTCCATATAGGACGATCGCCACATTAGCATCGCTAAGATTCAGTCCCGCTTTAGCGCGTTACTAGTCTAGCAACAGCAGCTTTGAAAGCTTGTTCTTTTTCCTTAATTTGGAGAATAGCGATCGCCCCCGGATTTTCCAGCTGCTGATATCAGTTCATTTCCTCCCTAGCTAATTCAGCAACCGCTTCTGCTGCTTGCACTTCTGTCTAAGTTGTAATTCCCCTGTCTCGCTAGTCTCTTTGGTTGCGACTTAAGTCTGCTTTTGCGGATGCGATCGCCTGTCGTATTGCATTGGACTCAGGAGTGACTTGAGTTTCTAGGGCTTTTAGTTGTACATCGATTTGCGATCGTTGTAACTGATTCTGCCGGATATTGCCGTCTTCTTTTTAAATGAGCTTTTTTGCAAAAGTCCCATAATTTGGTGTTTTCGCCCTGGAGGGCGAAAGCGATGGCTTTTGCTTTTATTACTAATAAGTGCCTTGCCTATAGGAATCCAAGTTGAATTTTGAAAGAATATTTATATTTTTCTGAAACAACAACTTGCTTGATTATTGTTAGAAAGAACCATAGTAATACTTTCATAGTTTTATAATATATGTCTTAAATATGTAATATCAGGGTTATATACAGCTAGGTTTAATATAGTAATTATTCCATTTGAGACGAAAGGAAATATTTATAATTTTTTGAACAACAACTTGCTTGATTCTTGTTAGCAAGAACCATAGTAATACTTTAATGGTCCTATAATATATGTTTTAAAGATGTAAATATCAAGGTTATATATAGCTAGGTTTAATATAACAATTATCCTATTTGAGACGAGAGCAAATATTTATAGTTTTCTGAAATAACAACTTTCTTGATTTTTTTAGCAAGAACCCTAATAATACTTTTATTGACACAAAAAAAGTAACAAATAGACAAAAAGTCTATTTGTTACTTTAAATGTGACGTGACTTTAATCCCAAGAATCAAGCGAGAACTAAAATTATGCAAAGCACATTGTTTACTGCATTAAGCACCAACGAAGAAGCTAACTTGTCTGGTGGTATTCGCGTTATCAGTGGCAATGGCGGCAGAGGCGGCGGAGGCGGCAGAGGCGGCAGAGGCGGCAACGCTATTAGCATTGTTATCGTAATCGCCGGCAGTATTAATAATAGCTCTATTAATGGAGGAACTACAACTGGTGGAAATGGTGGAGGTGGTGGAAATGGTGGAGGTGGTGGAGGTGGAGTTAACGGCAATACTGTTGCTATGGCATAGAAAAATCATTGCCATAGGCAAGCTTATCAGGTTTAGTAGAAGGTAAACAATAAACGTCAAGAGACGATTAACCGCACCTTTAAAGAAATAAAGTTTTTCCTCGTTCCCATGCTCTGCATGGGAATGCATTCATTGAATCTGTGACTCAATTCTGACTCAATATTTAACTGGAGGCAGAGCCTCTAATCAGCTATTCCCGTGCAGAGCATGGGAACGAGAGAACAATGGAAAATCGAGCTTTTTCGACTTGTGTGTACACCGTAGCTTTGAATCAGAGAGGGACGGTTTTGTGTAGTAAAACCTCTTAGAGGTTTCAATATTTATGCTAATTAGGTGGTTATTACATGAGTCGTCGAACTCAGGTTAAACAAGCGTAGGCAAAGCCTTATCGCAGGTTATTCCGCCTGCGCGGACTAGAGAAAAATTATTGGGCAATGCGTTCTTGGACGATCGCCACATTAGCATCGCTGGGATTGAGTCCCGCTTTAGCGCGTTCTAGTCTAGCAACAGCAGCTTTGAAAGCTTGTTCTTTTTCCTGAATTTGAAGAATAGCGATCGCCCCCGTATTTCCTAACTGCTGATATCAGTTCATTTCCTCCCTAGCTAATTCAGCAGCGGCTTCTGCTTCTTGCACTTCTGTCTGAGTTCTAATTCTCCTGTCTCGCTAGTCTCTTTGACTGCGACTTAAGTCTGCTTTTGCGGATGCGATCGCCTGTGGTATTGCATTGGACTCAGGAGTGACTTGAGTTTCTAGGGCTTTTAGTTGTACATCGATTTGCGATCGTTGTAACTGATTCTGCCGGATATACCGCTTCTGGTTTGAATGAGTACAAGGTAGGGGCGCACAGCTAGCTGTACGCCCCTACGAATTGCTGTACTTCACGCCCTTGAAAACAGCTAGATTTCCGAGTATTTGGCTTTTTTTACTGATAAGTGCCTTGCCTGTATATAATATGTTAATATCAAGCTTATATATAGCTAAGTCTAAATAACAATTAGGTATTTTAGTACGAACACTAAATATTTATAATTTTTATCTAAAATCTTATCCTTTCTTAATTTATTTGCAAAAAATTTGTATTATAAAGCTTTTTCCAATTAATAAATGTTTAAGCGAACTTAAACGCTTACATATCAGAATAAATTATATCTCACCCGTTTAGTGTTGTATAAAATAATTTTGAAAAACAATTCTCAGACATAAAAATACTTATTCAAAAATCCAGAATCCCAGTTTTAATTTTTATAACTTTCTTTAAGTACAACTCGTATAAAAAATGTTATTTGGTTTACTTGACTATATCTTTAATCCGAGTAATTTTCATGACTTATAAGTATTAATAGCTAAGTAGATTAATCTATAGATTTTTTTAAAACAAAATTCAGCTTTTAGAAACTCATATATTTATCAACATATCAATCTATCAAAATATATATATTGACACCTGCGATTTTCTGATAAATCAGAGCTGATTTTTAATGAAATTTGTATAAATACTACCCATGTAGTATGTTTTTTCTTAAACAATTAGTTGCTTGACCTATTTAGTAACAGCCGTATAATACATTCAGCGACACAAAAAAGTTAGTAAATATACTCTTTTACGTTTATATCTATTATCTTGGAGTGACGTAACTTTAATCCCAACAATCAAGCGACAACTAAAATCATGGAAAGCACATTGTTTACTGCATTAAGCAGCAACGAAGAAGCCAATCTCTCTGGTGGTGGTAACGCCAATGGCGGTGCAGGCGGCAGAGGCGGCAGAGGCGGCAGAGGCGGCGATGCCGTTGGTGGCGTTGTTTTCGGTGGTGGCACTATTGCTGGCGATACTGATGGTGGAACTACAGCTGGTGGAGTTGGTGCAGCTGGTGGACGTGGTGGAGTTGGTGCAGCTGGTGGACAGGGCATAGGATAGAAAATTCATCGCCATAGGCAAACATCTGACGGTTTAGTAGAAGGGAAACAATAAACGTTAACAGAGGATTAACCGCGCCCTTAGAGAAATAAAGCGTCGCGTTTGAAATAATTTACCCTGTTGCCTCAGATTAAATTACTTTTACACGTGACTCAATTGCTAATCGACTTAATCGTAACCAGCAATTAGCTATTTCTTTGTAGCGTTAATTGTAACATAGTTGATTGTTCCCTACTTAGCTTTTCCTAAAGTTACTAAATATACTCTTAGGTTGATATTTAGTAATTTGGAGTGACGTGACTTTAATCCCAACAATCAAGCGAGAACTAAAATCATGCAAAGCACATTGTTTACTGCATTAAGCAACAACGAAGAAGCCAATCTCTCTGGTGGTCGTGGTAACGCCAATGGCGGCGCAGGCGGCAGAGGCGGCAGAGGCGGCAGAGGCGGCGATGCCTTTGGTGGCGTTGTTTTCGGTAGCGGCATTGTTGTTGGCAATACTAATGGAGGAACTACAACTGGTGGAGCTGGTGGAGCTGGTGGAGCTGGTGGAGCTGGTGGAGCTGGTGGATTGGGCGTAGGATAGAAAATTCATCGCCATAGGCAAACATCTGACGGTTTAGTAGAAGGGAAACAATAAACGTTAACAGAGGATTAACCGCGCCCTTAGAGAAATAAAGCGTCGCGTTTGAAATAATTTACCCTGTTGCCTCAGATTAAATTACTTTTACACGTGACTCAATTGCTAATCGACTTAATCGTAATCAGCAATTAGCTATTTCTTTGTAGCGTTAATTGTAACATAGTTGATTGTTCCCTACTTAGCTTTTCCTAAAGTTACTAAATATACTCTTGAGGTTGATATTTAGTAATTTGGAGTGACGTGACTTTAATCCCAACAATCAAGCGAGAACTAAAATCATGGAAAGCACATTGTTTACTGCATTAAGCAACAACGAAGAAGCCAATCTCTCTGGTGGTGGTAACGCCAATGGTGGCGCAGGCGGCAGAGGCGGCAGAGGCGGCAGAGGCGGCGATGCCTTTGGTGGTGTTACTCACAATGGTGATGCTACTGTTGTTGGCAATACTACTGGAGGAGGTACGACTGGTGGAAATGGTGCAGTTGGTGGAATTGGTGGAAATGGTGGACTTGGTGGAAGTGGCATAGGATAGAAAATTCATCGCCATAGGCAAAACTATGAGGTTTAGTAGAAGGGAAACAATAAACGTCAACAGACGATTAACCGCGCCTTTGAAGACACGATTAACCGCGTCTTTAGAGAAATCAAGCGTCGCGTTTGAAATAATTTACCCTGTTGTCGCAGGTTAAGTTACTTTTGCAGGCGCTTCAATTGCTAATTGACCTACCAGCCATTAGCTAGTTATTTAACGCACTAATCTTACATAGTTTTTTGTTCCCCATCTACTTTCCTTAACGAAACTTAACATTTACGTCGCCCACCAGCAACTGTCGATAAGTTTCAGCAGCGCTTTTCCCTAAACATACTCTTCACCTTTGAGTAGTCCAGTAGGGAAACAAGCGCTGCTACTTCAAAAATCTACTATATTGATCACAATCTAATAACTTGTGGATAGCGAAACTCTTTTTACCTTACTTACTCCAAACGAATAAGCAAGTCTGTCTATTCGTTTGGAGTAAGTAAGATAAACATACCAAAATTCCCGATATTTTCTCTATTGAGATATGGAATATAACTATTTTGGTACGCCCTTGCTCTCGTTATCTTAAGTAAAAACAGCCTTGTCAAAAGTTCAAAACTGATAATTGGCAACTTAGGTTAACTATGGAAAGCACTCAAACATCCCCAATGTTTATCTCACTAACTCAAACCGAAGAAGCAAACTTGTCTGGTGGTGAGAGTACGATTAATACTACACTTATAACGAACGGAGCACCTGGACAAAACGGAGCACCTGGACAAAACGGAGCACCTGGACAAAACGGAGCACCTGGACAAAACGGAGCACCTGGACAAAACGGAGCACCTGGACGAAATGTACAGAGATTCAAACGAATTACAACTAGAAGAGAATTTTTAGAAAGGCTATTGTCCCGACTAGAAAGTGTACGGGCATGATAATACAACTAAACTAAATATTGAGAAATTCCGCTAACGCCCATGTTGTCCACTTCCTAGACTCATGGGAATTAGTTCTCCATTCACCAATTCGTAGCGGGTATCAGTGCCATCATCATATTTCAGGTATTCCTCAAAGATTAGTTTTGGGGTAGTTATAGTCATTGCTTCCCGTTGCAAATTTTTATTTTGGTTTGACGACTAACACCGAACAATTAGCCTCTTCCACAACTTGACTGCTAACAGAACCCTGGACAATTCGCTTCATCCCAATCAACCCCCGACTGCCAATTATAATCAAGTCAGTTTTGTAAATATTGGCAAGGCGAATAATCTCATCAGCAGGATCACCAGTTACCAGTTCTAACTCACTTCTGACTGATAACTTTTCCTGATATGATTGCAGCTGTTTTTCAATATGAAAATAAGAAAACGTTGGGGACTCTGGCTGAGGACGATCAGCGGCTAGTTCCATCTCTGACTCTGGCGTGGGAAACACATGACAGAGAATAACCTTGGCATCTTTTGACAACGCCAAATCATCTAAAGTCTGAATTACTCGTTCTGCAACTTCCGAACCGTCTAGAGCTACCAAAATATTCTTTAGCACCGCTCTCGTCTCCTAAAGAGTAGACCCCTTACATAAGTATCTAGCAAAATTTGTTAGCAGCTACACTAAATTAATTTTCCATCTGACTACTTAGTTTACGCTATGTGCGACTTTCTCTCAAACCTAACCCCCAACCCCAACCCTTGTAGCGTTGGGGAGCAAAAATCAAAGCCTCTCTCCTTTTAGGAGAGAGGTTTGGAGAGAGGTCAGAATATTAAGTCGCACATCGCGTTAGTTTATACAGCAGATTGCAACTTGGTGAGGTACAGATCATCGTAGGGGCACAACATGTTGCATGGGTGTCAACTTAAGCTCAAACACCCAATTTACCCTCGTTTTAGATCCCCCAACCCCCTTAAAAAGGGGGCACTCGATTCTAGCCCCCCCCTTTTTAAGGGGGGTTAGGGGGGATCAAAATTTAGCTGATACATCGAAAAATTTTTACTCTTCTTATCAGACTAGTACAGGTCGGCGGAAATAAACCTACCATTCAAAACAGCCAGAAAGCCCAAAATTAAAACCTTTTGACTTTTGACTTGCGGTACTAGTACGCCACGGCGGAAATAGAGCAACCATTTAAAATCCCTAAAAAGCCCATTCCATAATACTTTTGACTTTTACTTCTCTACGAGAGGCTGGGCCAACGGCTACGCTCAGTACAAGTGACTTTTGACTTTTGACTTCCGCCTTGCGGTACTAGGCTTTCACGTTAAGTTGACACCAATGAACATGTTGTACCCCTACCCGTGTACTTCATTTACCTGCAATACGCTGTATATAGCAATCCGATTTGATTTTTGAAAAAATCTAAGTATTATCTAGGGTACGCTCAGACAATGCCGTACTTTCGTCTAACACACTCTACATTTCAAAAATCAAATATGAGTCGTATATTCGAGGCTGCGCCATAGGTTAATTTTACGCGACTTTCACGCTAGTGGATTGTAGCAACTGGTGTGGAGAAGCTTTTCACCAGTTCCTTGGAGAGGGAAACCCTGCCAAGGAACTGCCATCCGGCAATCAATCCCCGACTTTTGAAACAACTGTGCCGTCAGCAATACCCGACTTGTGAACGCTTAAAGGGTGGCTGAAGGTAGGATAGCAAATGGCGTGCGTAGACGCGTAGCGGCTTGTCGTCAGACATCGCCATCCAAATTTTTAGTCACAACCTATAGAGTGACTTTTGTCAACAGTACAGAAAAAAAATAAGCATTCTAAATCACTCTTCTTGCTGAATTCGGCGTCGGACTGAATCAGCATGGGAAGGTAAGCCCTCTGCTGTTGCTAGCACATCAATTGCACTAGCCACATTTTGCAGTGCGGTTTGGGAGTATTGAATAATACTGGAGTGTTTGAGGAAAGTTTCAACCCCTAATGCCGAAGCATAGCGGGCAGCACCAGAAGTTGGCAAGGTATGATTAGGGCCTGCTAAATAGTCTCCTACAGCTTCTGGTGTTGAGTAACCCAAAAAGATTGCCCCAGCGTGGCGAATCTGTGGTAAGAGTGCCCAAGGGTCTTTGATTTCTAATTCCAGGTGTTCGGGGGCAAATTCATTTGAGAATTCTGCTGCTGCTTGGAGGGATTCCACAAGGACAATCAACCCATAATGAGCGATCGCTTTTTCTGTGTCTATTCGCCGTGGGTGATCCACTAGCTGTCTTTCTAAGGCTAATTGCACGTTTTTCGCCAAAGCAGCATCTGTGGTCAGCAAAATTGCTGCCGCCATTGGATCGTGTTCGGCTTGGGCCAACAAGTCAGCAGCTACATGCACCGGATTTGCGGTTTCATCGGCAATTACCAGCACTTCGCTGGGGCCTGCTAAAGAATCAATCCCGACGGTGCCATAGACAAGTTTTTTCGCTAGGGTAACATAAATGTTACCAGGCCCAGTAATCACATTCACTTTCGGAATCGTTTCTGTGCCATAGGCTAAAGCAGCGATCGCTTGTGCGCCCCCAATGCGATAAATTTCTTGTACTCCTGCTTCTTGGGCAGCTACCAAGACTGCTGGATTAATTGCACCCCCTGGGCCTGGTGGTGTGACCATCACCACATGGGGTACAGCAGCAACATGAGCCGGAATTGCATTCATCAGCACTGTACTGGGATAGGCGGCGCGACCACCAGGCACATACAACCCCGCTCGGTCTACGGGGGTGTAGCGTTTGCCCAGCACTACTTCATCGTCACCAAAGTGTACCCAGCTTTTCGGTACTCGCTGACGATGAAAAGCTTCAATTTGACGGCAAGCTAGCCGAATTGCGTCCATCAACTCTTTTGACACCTGCTGATAGGCTGCATCTAGTTCCGAGCCTGTAACTCGAAGTTCTTCTGCTTTCAGGGTTTGTTTGTCAAATTCGGCTGTGTAATGCAATACAGCTTTGTCGCCTTGGCGCTTCACTGCTTGCAAAACTTCCCGCACCGTTGCTTCTTTGTGAAGCACCTGTTCATCATGGGTGCGATCGCAGATCCGTTGTAGTTCTGCTCTGACGTCTGCCTGCTGAGTAATGATTCGCAGCATGGAGTAAGGACAATGCCAAAATTATAATATTCACACCTGAGATTTAGTATTGCTCTTGACCAACTGGGGTGTGGAAGCTGACTCTAATTCTCTTCTCTAGCTTAACCTGGATTTTTTTGATACTCTCAAGGCTGCCAGCACATGGTTTACTTGAAAAGGCAACTTAATTGCTCAGTCCGACAAGCCTCGGCAGACCAGCGGCAGCAAGCGGGCCTGCCATTTCCCACTACCCTTATGCCCTTACCCTCACTCCTTGCTCTAGTGCAGGTAGTGTGTTTGTACATCCAGTCCCCCGGATTTACAGGGGGTAGGGTCTAAGTATAATTTTTACTTATTTTCCTAACTTTTAAGTATTTAACATGTGTACAGACACTAGTTTATATCGGTTCTATAGTTTGAAACCTCTGAAATTTAGCTGTTCACAGTTCCTTGCTTTTGAGAATATATCCGTTTTAGGGACAGATTTCATTGGCAATCACATTGCTTAACCAGGTGATGAGTTAGGGTTACTATTTTATTTGATGTACCTCATTTTAACGCATTTCCTAAATTGACGACAAACTGAATTGGGGAATAGGGATTGGGGACTGGGGAGATGAGGAAGTAGGGGGAGCAGGGGAAGAAGAACTCTTAACCAATCCCAATGCCCAATCCCCAATGAGAGAATTTTTTTAGGAAATTATAACATTGGCAATTGGGATGCTATATTAGTAAGTCTAGTAGTGTGTGTACATATTAATAGTATTTTTGGAATTGACTGTGGCGAATACAAAGTCTGCTCTCAAGCGTGCCGAAATCGCAGAACGTAACCGACTGCGTAATAAAGCTTACAAATCAGCAGTCAAGACGCTGATGAAGAAATACTTTAATGCTGTAGCTGTCTATGCAGCTAATCCTACCCCAGAATTAAAACAAGAAGTACAGGCTCGGTTATCCGAGGCTTACGGCAAAATCGATAAAGCGATCAAACGGGGTGTCCTTCACCCCAACAATGGGGCAAGGAAAAAGTCCAGATTGGCTCATAAACTAAAACCTTTAACTCAAGCAGCAGCTGAATAGTCATTGGTGAGCCAGTGCGCTCTTCTGGCTTAGGGAGTCACTGTGTTACAAACTTTACCAAAGTGGTAGCAAGTGGCGTGAAACGATGCTGCGCTATGCGCGGCATCTTCTTTACCTTGGAGTGCGCTAACGAGTCTGCGAACGTCTGGGAAGCCAATGCAGTCTTGAGGGTTTCCACACCACTTGACGCCAGTCCGCTCAAGTCGGGAAACTCGCCCACGCGGCAGGCTCCTTTATGCCTGTTAACCTGTCCACCGCAGGAACTCTCCATGAGCGACTGGCGTCGTCTGTGCTGAATTAAAACAAGTGGCGGGCGTGGTTTACCTCTTGAGCAGCTGGTGCTCGCAATGCGTTCGCGTAGCTTCTCCCACTGGAGAATAATTGACGCGGAGGGTTATTTGTCCTTAGTCGTGCGTGATCAGGAGTAATAATTTATGACTAATGACAAAGGACAAAGAATGCAACTGATAGACACGCACGTTCATCTCAACTTTGATAGTTTCCAGCCAGATTTAGCAACAGTGCGATCGCGGTGGCAAGAAGCAGGTGTAGTGCGTTTAGTACATTCCTGTGTTCACCCTGAGGAGTTTTCCAGTATTCAATCCATCGCTCAAAAGTTTCCCGAAATCAGCTTTGCTGTGGGATTACATCCTTTAGATGCTGATAAATGGAATAGTGAGACAGCCGAGAAAATCAAAACTTTAGCGAGTTCCGACTCGAATGTAGTAGCAATTGGGGAAATGGGGCTGGATTTTTACAAAGCTGATAACTACGAGCAACAGTACATGGTGTTCGAGTCACAGTTGGCGATCGCATCTGAACTCAACTTACCAGTGATTATCCACTGCCGCGATGCTGCCGTGGCAACCCGAAAAGTGTTGCAAAAATGGTGGGAAATCAAGGGAGAAAAAGTGCGGGGTGTCATGCATTGCTGGGGAGGAACGCCAGAAGAAACTCAATGGTTCCTGGATTTAGGCTTTTACATCAGCTTTAGTGGAACGGTAACGTTCAAAAACGCCAAAGCGATTCAATCCTCAGCTGCGATGGTAAGTAGCGATCGCCTACTGATTGAAACAGACTGTCCTTTCCTAGCTCCAGTTCCTAAACGCGGCGAGAGGCGTAACGAGCCTGCCTACGTGCTTTATGTAGCCGAGCAAGTAGCTAAACTGCGTCAGGAAACGGTAGAGGCGATCGCCCATCAAACGACCCAGAATGCCTGTGAATTATTCGGTCTGTCAATATAAAGTGTGCTTTCATCTCTTTTATTCAGTTGTGCTAAAAAAAATAAAACTTTAGGGGGACAAAAATATGTTAATATTATTCCCTCAAAAACATTTTGCTTGCGCCATAATGATAAAGGAAGGAACCTAAAATTTCTGAGCCTAATTTTCCGTGCTGTTATCGGCTTGGCCATCCTCCAACATCTCTACAAGCGGATGCTCTCCACACATGACGAACCGTGCCAACCCAAATTGAGCTAGACTTTTGCACAACATCAGCTTGGTGTGTATTGAACATATTCAAAATCGTTAAACAAAATTGCCTTGTGAATACAATTGCGCAAAATGAAGTGATTCTGATTCAAAGCCAACAAGGTTCGGATCATTCCCTCAGTCTTAGGATATCTAGAATATCACTGAGAGTATAAACAGTCGGGTGAATTTAAAACACACCGTCTAGAGCTGCGTCAGCAAATTAACGCGCTTTTTGGAGGGGAAATGAAGAAAGTAGATAAAACTCAGGAATATCTCAATGTATATTCTTCTTAAATCAAGACTATAGTGGGTTTTTGGCGTCTGAGTAACCGATTAGGGGCGATTACCCCCTTGTCCAAATTGCTCATTCGAGCTTTAATCGCTGCGTTTGCCCACACCTGTAAATGCAAGTGTGTCAGAAAGAGTTCCCAAACAGCTAAGGACACTGGCTAGCAGTGGGAAGCGTCAAACAGCAGTGTCCAAGGGAAAATTTTACCAGGTTGACAAAGGAAGAGGCATGACTAAAGAAACGTATATGGAACCCGCCTTTCTGTTGCCCGACTTGATTGAAATCCAGCGGTCAAGCTTTCGCTGGTTTTTAGAAGAAGGGCTGATAGAAGAACTTAACTCCTTTAGTCCGATCACAGATTATACGGGCAAACTAGAACTGCACTTTTTAGGTCATAACTACAAACTCAAGGAGCCAAAGTACAGCGTCGAAGAAGCCAAACGGCGGGATAGTACCTATGCCGTCCAAATGTATGTTCCCACACGCCTAATTAACAAAGAAACAGGGGAAATCAAAGAGCAAGAAGTATTTATTGGGGATTTGCCTTTGATGACTGATCGCGGCACGTTTATTATTAACGGAGCCGAGCGGGTAATTGTCAATCAAATAGTGCGATCGCCAGGAGTATACTACAAATCAGAAATCGATAAAAACGGGCGACGCACTTATTCAGCTAGCTTAATTCCCAACCGGGGAGCATGGCTGAAATTTGAAACAGACCGTAACGATTTGGTGTGGGTACGCATCGACAAAACCCGCAAACTCTCAGCGCAGGTACTCCTAAAAGCTTTAGGGTTATCAGATAACGAAATCTTTGACGCCTTACGTCATCCAGAATATTTCCAGAAAACCATCGAAAAAGAAGGGCAATTCTCTGAAGAAGAAGCCCTGATGGAGTTATATCGCAAACTGCGTCCTGGTGAACCACCCACAGTACTAGGTGGACAACAGCTCTTAGACTCTCGTTTCTTTGACCCAAAACGTTATGACCTTGGTCGCGTCGGACGGTACAAACTCAACAAGAAATTGCGCCTTTCTGTCCCCGACACAATGCGTGTGTTGACTGCTGGGGATATCTTGGCAGCCGTGGATTACTTGATCAACCTAGAATATGACATTGGTAATATCGATGACATTGATCATTTAGGTAATCGTCGGGTGAGAAGCGTCGGGGAATTGCTGCAAAACCAAGTGCGGGTAGGCTTAAACCGCCTAGAGAGAATCATTCGGGAACGGATGACCGTATCCGATGCCGAAGTCCTAACCCCCGCTTCCTTGGTGAACCCCAAACCATTGGTAGCAGCAATTAAAGAATTCTTTGGTTCCAGCCAGTTAAGTCAGTTCATGGATCAAACCAATCCTCTGGCAGAACTGACCCACAAACGCCGTCTGAGTGCCCTTGGACCTGGTGGTTTAACCCGCGAACGCGCTGGGTTTGCTGTGCGGGATATTCATCCTAGTCACTATGGACGCATTTGCCCGATTGAGACACCAGAAGGCCCCAACGCCGGATTGATTGGTTCCTTGGCAACCCATGCACGGGTGAACCTGTACGGCTTCTTAGAAACGCCATTTAGACCTGTGGAAAACGGGCGAGTTAGATTTGATCTGCCTCCAGCCTACATGACAGCCGATGAAGAAGATGATCTGCGGGTTGCTCCAGGAGATATTCCTGTAGATGAAACTGGACACATTATTGGGCCGCAAGTGCCAGTCCGCTACCGCCAAGAATTTTCCACCACAACACCAGAGCAGGTGGACTACGTAGCGGTATCTCCCGTACAGATTGTGTCGGTAGCGACCAGCATGATTCCCTTCTTGGAGCATGATGACGCTAACCGAGCGCTGATGGGGTCGAACATGCAACGGCAAGCAGTACCCCTGCTCAAGCCAGAACGTCCTCTGGTGGGTACAGGTTTGGAAGCGCAAGGAGCAAGAGACTCTGGGATGGTGGTTGTATCGCGCACCGATGGCGATGTCACCTATGTGGATGCCACAGAAATTCGTGTGCGTCCGAAACCAGCAACCTCCGAAATTAAGTACACCCTTTCCAAGTACCAACGTTCCAACCAAGACACCTGTTTAAATCAGAAACCTCTCGTCCGCATAGGTGAACGTGTTGTTGCTGGTCAGGTGCTGGCTGATGGCTCCTCCACTGAAGGCGGTGAATTGGCGCTAGGACAAAATATCGTAGTTGCCTATATGCCTTGGGAAGGCTACAACTACGAAGACGCAATATTAATTTCTGAAAGACTGGTGCAGGATGATGTCTACACCTCAATTCACATTGAAAAATATGAAATTGAAGCTAGACAGACAAAACTGGGGCCAGAAGAAATCACCAGAGAAATTCCCAACGTTGGGGAAGATGCCTTGCGTCAGTTGGATGAACAGGGAATCATTCGCATTGGGGCATGGGTAGAAGCTGGAGATATCTTGGTAGGAAAAGTCACCCCGAAAGGTGAATCTGACCAACCGCCAGAAGAAAAACTGTTGCGGGCCATTTTCGGTGAAAAAGCACGGGATGTCCGGGACAATTCCCTGCGAGTTCCAAATGGTGAAAAAGGTCGCGTAGTTGATGTGCGGTTGTTTACTCGTGAACAAGGCGATGAACTGCCACCGGGAGCCAATATGGTAGTGCGGGTATATGTCGCCCAAAAGCGGAAAATCCAAGTTGGTGACAAAATGGCAGGACGCCACGGTAATAAAGGGATTATTTCTCGGATATTGCCAGCGGAAGATATGCCTTATTTGCCCGATGGTTCACCAGTAGACATTGTACTTAACCCCTTGGGTGTACCCAGTCGGATGAACGTTGGACAAGTATTTGAGTGCCTCTTGGGTTGGGCTGGTCAGACCTTGGGAGTGCGATTTAAGATTACTCCCTTTGATGAAATGTACGGTGAAGAGTCATCCCGCCGAATCGTGCATGGCAAATTGCAAGAAGCACGAGACGAAACAGGCAAAGACTGGGTATATAACCCAGATGACCCAGGCAAAATCATGGTATTTGATGGTCGTACAGGCGAACCCTTTGACCGACCAATTACTATCGGTGTGGCTTACATGCTGAAGCTGGTGCATTTGGTGGATGATAAGATCCACGCCCGGTCTACAGGGCCATACTCACTGGTGACTCAGCAACCCTTGGGTGGTAAAGCACAACAAGGTGGTCAACGGTTTGGGGAAATGGAAGTGTGGGCATTGGAAGCCTTTGGTGCGGCTTACACCTTACAGGAATTGCTCACAGTCAAATCTGACGATATGCAAGGACGGAATGAAGCGTTAAATGCGATCGTTAAAGGTAAGGCAATTCCCCGACCTGGAACCCCAGAATCCTTTAAGGTGCTAATGCGCGAGTTGCAATCATTGGGGTTAGACATTGCCGTACACAAAGTAGAAACCCAAGCAGACGGCAGTTCCCTAGATGTGGAAGTCGATTTGATGGCAGACCAATCAGCCCGTCGCACACCTCCTCGACCCACCTATGAATCTCTTTCGCGCGAATCGCTGGAAGATGACGAATAGTCAATAGTCAACAGTCATTAGTCCTTTGTCCTATGAATCATGACAATGACTAATGACCAATGACTAATGACTAATGACCAATGACTAATGACTAATGACTAAATATGAGACCTGCCCAAACTAATCAGTTTGACTACGTAAAAATCGGCTTGGCTTCCCCTGAACGCATTCGGCAGTGGGGCGAAAGAACATTGCCCAATGGTCAGGTAGTTGGTGAAGTTACCAAGCCGGAGACCATTAACTACCGAACTCTCAAGCCAGAGATGGATGGCTTATTTTGTGAGCGCATCTTTGGCCCCGCGAAAGATTGGGAATGCCATTGTGGCAAGTATAAAAGAGTCCGTCACAGAGGTATTGTCTGTGAGCGCTGTGGGGTAGAAGTCACCGAGTCACGGGTGCGTCGCCACCGCATGGGCTATATTAAACTCGCTGCACCAGTAGCTCACGTCTGGTATCTCAAAGGCATTCCTAGCTATATTTCCATCCTGTTGGATATGCCCTTGCGGGATGTCGAACAGATTGTCTATTTCAACTCTTATGTTGTCCTGAGTCCAGGTAATGCCGAAACTTTAACTTACAAACAGCTACTGAGTGAAGACCAGTGGTTGGAAATAGAAGACCAAATTTATAGCGAAGATTCTCAGCTGCAAGGCGTAGAGGTAGGTATTGGTGCTGAAGCACTGTTGCGCTTGCTTGCCGATATTAATTTAGAACAAGAAGCGGAAAGCCTACGCGAAGAAATTGGCAACGCTAAGGGACAAAAGCGGGCCAAGCTAATTAAGCGATTGCGGGTGATTGACAACTTCATCGCTACTGGTTCCAAACCAGAGTGGATGGTAATGGCAGTTATTCCCGTGATTCCCCCCGACTTGCGCCCAATGGTGCAGCTAGATGGCGGACGGTTTGCCACCAGCGATTTAAATGATTTGTATCGGCGGGTAATTAACCGCAACAATCGTTTGGCACGCTTGCAAGAAATTTTGGCACCAGAGATTATTGTGCGGAACGAAAAGCGGATGCTGCAAGAAGCAGTGGATGCTTTGATTGACAATGGTCGTCGGGGACGCACTGTGGTAGGGGCAAATAACCGACCCCTAAAATCTTTGTCCGACATTATTGAGGGTAAGCAAGGACGTTTCCGACAAAACTTGTTAGGTAAACGGGTTGACTACTCTGGACGTTCTGTAATTGTGGTCGGGCCAAAGCTGAAAATTCACCAGTGCGGTTTGCCTAGAGAAATGGCAATTGAGCTATTTCAACCATTTGTGATTAACCGCCTTATTCGTAGCGGCATGGTGAATAACATCAAAGCGGCGAAAAAGCTGATATCCCGCAATGATCCCAGTGTCTGGGATGTGTTGGAAGAAGTGATAGAAGGACACCCTGTGATGCTAAATCGGGCACCAACGTTGCACCGCTTAGGTATTCAGTCTTTTGAACCGATTTTAGTAGAAGGTAGAGCGATTCAACTGCATCCTCTGGTGTGTCCAGCGTTTAACGCCGACTTTGACGGCGACCAAATGGCGGTACACGTACCGCTATCGTTAGAAAGTCAGGCGGAAGCACGATTGTTGATGTTGGCTTCTAACAATATTTTGTCACCAGCCACGGGGAAACCCATCATCACGCCCAGCCAAGACATGGTGTTGGGAGCCTATTACTTAACAGCAGAAAATCCCGGTGCTACAAAAGGCGCAGGAAAGTACTTTTCTTCGCTGAATGACGTAATTATGGCTTTCCAGCAAGAGCAAATTGACTTGCACGCCTATATTTACGTGCGGTTTGACGGTGAAATAGAATCAGACCAACCGGATACAGAACCCGTGAAAGTGACGGAAAACGAGGATGGTACCCGGACATTACTCTATAAGTTCCGCCGAGTCAGACAAGACGCTAAAGGCAATGTACTTTCCCAGTATATATACACAACTCCTGGTCGCGTTATTTACAATAATGCCATTCAGGAAGCATTAGCAAGTTAATTCGTAATTTCTAATTCGTAATTCGTAATTAATTCTTCAATTACGAATTACGAATTACGTAGCTTGCTTCTCGCCTCTGGCGAGTATTACGAATTATTAATTATTGATGACTCAGGACTAATGACTAATGACTAACGAAAAAATGATTTTTCGCAATCGAGTGGTTGACAAAGGTCAACTGAGAAATTTAATTTCTTGGGCCTTTACGCATTATGGTACGGCGCGAACCGCAGTGATGGCGGACAAACTCAAAGATTTGGGATTTCGCTACGCTACCAAAGCAGGGGTTTCGATCAGTGTAGATGACTTGATGGTGCCACCAACTAAGCGATTGCTGCTAGAAGCAGCCGAAGAAGAAATTCGCGCCACTGAAACCCGTTACCAACGGGGAGAAATCACTGAAGTAGAACGCTTTCAAAAGGTAATCGATACCTGGAATGGTACCAGTGAAGCCTTGAAAGATGAAGTAGTCGTCCACTTCAAGAAGACTAATCCCCTGAACTCCGTATACATGATGGCATTTTCCGGGGCGCGGGGTAACATCTCCCAAGTCCGGCAATTGGTGGGGATGCGGGGACTGATGGCAGACCCTCAAGGGGAAATTATCGATTTGCCCATCAAAACTAATTTCCGTGAAGGACTAACTGTGACGGAATATATTATTTCGTCTTATGGTGCCAGAAAAGGATTAGTGGATACTGCCTTACGGACGGCTGACTCTGGTTATCTCACCCGCCGATTGGTGGATGTATCGCAGGATGTAATTATTCGGGAATTTGACTGCGGCACTACCAGAGGTCTTACCATTGGACCAATGACAGAAGGTGCCAAAACCTTGATTCCTCTAGCAACCCGCTTGATGGGACGGGTAATTGGCGAAGATGTGGTGCATCCGGTGACAAAAGAAGTGATTGCACCACGCAATTCGCCAATTTCTGAGGACTTGGCGAAGAAAATTGAAAAATCTGGGGTGGCAGATGTTGTGGTGCGATCGCCCCTAACTTGTGAAGCTGCACGTTCTGTCTGTCAACACTGCTACGGCTGGAGTTTAGCCCACGCAAAAATGGTGGACTTGGGCGAAGCTGTGGGGATTATTGCCGCCCAAAGTATCGGCGAACCTGGCACTCAGCTAACCATGCGGACATTCCACACAGGTGGTGTGTTTACAGGGGAAGTGGCGCAACAAGTTCGTTCTAAAATCGATGGGACTGTCAAGCTTCCCCGCAAACTGAAGACCAGAACATATCGTACCCGCCACGGGGAAGATGCCCTGTATGTTGAGGCTAATGGTATCCTGCTTTTGGAGCCAACAAAAGTAGGTGATGTTACCCCAGACAACCAGGAAGTTCATCTGACTCAAGGTTCAACACTATATGTATTTGATGGAAATCAAGTAAAACAAGGTCAGTTGTTGGCAGAGGTTGCCCTCGGTGGACGCACAACTCGGACTAATACAGAAAAAGCAGTTAAAGATGTCGCCTCTGACTTGGCAGGGGAAGTACAATTTGCCGAAGTAGTTCCAGAACAAAAAACCGACCGTCAGGGTAATACCACAACTACAGCCGCACGCGGTGGTTTGATTTGGATTTTGTCTGGGGAAGTTTATAACTTGCCGCCTGGCGCAGAATTGATTGTCAAAAATGGTGATGCGATCGCCTCTAATGGAGTTTTAGCAGAAACCAAGTTAACCACTTTGCACGGTGGTGTGGTGCGCTTGCCCGAAGCTACTCCAGGTAAGAGTACCAGGGAAATTGAGATTATCACTGCTTCTGTAGTCTTAGACCAGGCAACGGTAACAGTCCAAAGTTCCCAAGGTCGCAATAATTACCTAGTCTCCACTGGCAACAACCAGGTATTTAACCTCCGAGCTACACCAGGCACAAAAGTGCAAAATGGTCAAGTAGTGGCTGAGTTAATTGATGACCGTTATCGCACAAGCACTGGTGGATTTTTGAAATTCGCGGGTGTAGAAGTCCAGAAAAAAGGCAAAGCCAAGCTGGGTTATGAAGTCGTGCAGGGCGGTACCCTTTTGTGGATTCCCGAAGAAAGTCACGAAGTCAATAAAGATATCTCCTTGCTGTTGGTAGAAGACGGTCAGTTTGTGGAAGCTGGCACTGAGGTGGTGAAGGATATTTTCTGCCAAAACAGCGGTGTGGTAGAAGTAACTCAGAAAAACGACATCCTGCGGGAAGTTGTGGTTAAGCCAGGGGAACTGCTAATGGTGGACGATCCAGAAGCAGTTATCGGGCGAGATAACACCTTCATCCAACCAGGTGAGGAATTCCAAGGCAATGTCGCCACGGAATTGCGTTATATCCAGTATGTGGAGACACCAGAAGGGCCCGCCCTGTTGAGTCGTCCAGTAGTTGAGTTTGCCGTGCCCGATAATCCAGATGTGCCATCAACTACATCAGTAAGCCAACAAACTGGGCGATCGATTCAGCTGCGGGCAGTGCAGCGACTGCCTTACAAAGATTCGGAACGCGTCAAGTCTGTTGAAGGTGTGGAACTGCTGCGAACCCAGCTAGTACTGGAAATTGAGCAAGAAGGAGAACAAGACCACAATGCTTCGCCTTTAGCAGCAGATATTGAATTGGTACAGGATACCGAAGACTCAGAAGTTCAACGCTTGCAGCTGGTGATTTTGGAGTCCTTGGTAATTCGTCGAGACATTACTGCTGATGCCACCCAAGGCAGCACCCAGACCACACTTGAGGTAGAAGATGGGTTAACCATCGCTCCCGGTTCTGTGGTCGCACGTACCCAAATCCTGGGTAAAGAAGGGGGGATAGTGCGGGGCGTTCAAAAAGGAACCGAAAACGTGCGTCGCTGCTTGGTGTTGCGCCATACTGACATGCTTACGGTTAATACTAGTACTCAGCCTAAAGTAAAGGTGGGTGACTTGCTAGTAGAAGGTACAGAAGTTGCTCCTGGAGTTTTTGCCCAAGAATCAGGGCAAGTAGTGGACGTTAAAAAGTTAGGAGTTAAGAGTGAAGAGTTAGGAGTTAATTCCGAAACTTCTAACTCCTCACTCCAAACTCAGAACTACGCTATTACTACCCGTGTAGGTCGCCCTTATCGAGTCAGCCCTGGTGCCGTGTTGCAGATAGAAGACGGCGATTTGGTACAACGGGGTGATAACTTGGTGTTGTTGGTATTTGAACGCGCCAAAACCGGAGATATCATTCAAGGTTTGCCCCGGATTGAGGAACTGCTTGAAGCTCGCAAACCGAAAGAAGCGTGCATTTTATGTCGCCGGGCGGGTGAAGTTAAGGTAGTTTACGGCGATGGTGATGAAGCGATCGCCATCAAGGTCGTAGAATCAAATGGCGTGGTTACTGATTATCCTCTAGGTCCAGGACAAAATTTGATTGTACCAGATGGAGCGACTGTGTTAGCAGGACAACCGTTGACCGATGGCCCATCCAATCCACACGAAATTTTGGAAATCTTCTTTAGCCTGGGTTCCGAAGACGGAGTTTATGCTTGTGCTAGCCATGCTTTGCAGAAGGTACAGACATTCTTGGTGAATGAAGTGCAAATGGTGTATCAATCTCAGGGAATTGATATTTCTGATAAACACATTGAAGTAATTGTTCGCCAGATGACCAACAAAGTCCGGATTGATGATGGTGGTGACACCACCATGCTTCCCGGTGAATTGGTAGAACTGCGCCAAGTTGAGCAGGTGAACGAAGCTATGGCAATTACAGGCGGTGCTAGGGCACAGTACACCCCAGTATTGTTGGGTATCACTAAAGCATCGTTGAACACCGACAGCTTTATTTCTGCCGCATCCTTCCAAGAGACAACACGAGTACTTACCGAAGCAGCTATCGAAGGCAAATCCGACTGGCTGCGCGGATTAAAGGAAAACGTGATTATCGGGCGATTGATTCCGGCTGGTACTGGGTACAATACCTATGAAGAACCCGGTGCGATCGATGATTATACTGCTGAGATTAACAGTAGTGTCTTGGATGAAGTTGATGACCCCCTGGATATGGTCTTAGATGACCGCACAGCTCGCACCTATAATTTAGATTCTCCTACTCTTGGGGAATCTGGTTTTGGTAGCAGACGTGCAGAAAGGTCAATTCTAGATGACGAAGATGAATTAATCGCCGATGAAGTAGCAGACGACGACGATTTCGAGGAAGAAGAGGAAGACGACGAAGATGATTTCGACGATGAGTAGAGACTTGAAATTTCGCGTCTCTATTAAAAGGTAAAAAGTAAAAAGGCAAAAGAAAATCTTCTTTTGCCTTTTTATTTTGCTCTCTAAAAACACATTTTTAAATCCTCAAGATTCTCTTTTCTGGCTTTCAACCTAGTGGTCTGTCTGATTAATTTTGATGGCTAAGAAAACGACCCCCATACTCCTACGGAGAAGCAAGCTACGCGCAGCGTCTCGTAGAGAAGGACGCTGATTCACCTATCAAAACTAATGACACAAACCACTAGTAGGAGTAGGGTGTGTTATGCCGTAGGCTAATGCACCTTGAATTGCTGATGATGCCGTAGTCTCTGAGAGGATGCTAGCTTTTTTTCTGGGCTACTGAACCAAAAATACCATCAAAGGAATCATATTTGTTTAGGACTTACGCAATAACTCTCTGAAACCTTATTCTTTTGTGTCCTTTGCGTCCTTTGCGATAGCCTGCGGCAAGCCGCTCCGCGTCTACGTTTTTTCATGATTTTGCGTAAGTCCTGTTGTTTAATAATGGAATGAGTCAGGCGATCGCTGTGCCATTCGTCTTAGAAGATGTTTTTAAAGTCCTCTTGTCGGTAGCAAAACGTTCTAGATCCCTCTAAATCCCCCTTAAAAAGGGGGACTTTGATCCGGTTCCCCCCTTTTTAAGGGGGGCTAGGGGGGATCAATAAGTGCTTAAAATCACAGCTAACCACTTTTAAAACATCCTCTTAGAGAGTACGGCACCCTACATTTAAATTTATTAACATAGCTTGAAATATTAGCGCCGACTTACTTACGGCGATTCAAAAGTAACATCCTCATAGAAATCTGCAATAGCACACCGAAAATCTACACTTGCCAGATGAATGATATCTTGTTGTGCATAAGGATAAAGTACCCATTGTCTCTCTGAATTGCGGCGAAAACACTCAACATTTAACCGAGTTTGACTCACAAGTACATATTCCTGAAGTGACTCCATCTGTCGGTAGTCAGCAAATTTATCACCTCGATCAAAGGCTTCTGTTGTCGAAGATAGCACTTCTACAATTAAGCAGGGGTAACGCAGAAAGTTGTTAAAAGCTTTATCTCGTTGGTCACAACTTACCATCACATCGGGGTAGTAATAGATATTAATCGACTCAATATGTGCTTTGGTATCTGAGATATAAGCCTGACAACCACTCCCGCGCAAATGATTTCTCAACATTGAAGCAATATTAAGAGAAATAATCACATGAGCATTACTTGCTCCTGCCATTGCATAAACCTGTCCCTGTTTATATTCATGCTTGATAGGATTAGTTTCTTCTCCTTTGAGATAGTCTTCTGGGAAAATATAGCTAGAATTTGGAGTTGCAACCATCTGCAATAACCTTGTGTGATGCCTTTTATCTAGTTTAAGAGAAGCTTGACGCCTAAATCCGCTAAGTGTGCATCTTCATAAATCTAGCAATAGCTAGATGCTGCAATTCTCTCAAAAGCTATAATTTACATCTGTTGCACCGAGAGATTAACTTGTGGATGTCATCTTAGAACGATCGCACGAATTAAAACAAGCGTTAGTTGATTTTGTCTTTGATGCTGAAGGCGAACTGGCAAAAGCACTGGAAACTTATGCAGCAGCACAGTCGCGCCGTGGAAGTGGAGATAGTACACAGCAGGACTTAATCATCGATAGCTTTCTGACAGCGGGGAAAGTCGGTGAGAAGTCTCCATTAGAGTTGTTTATCGAAAGCCGTCCAGATTTAGACCAGAGCGATCGCAACCTGATCAACAGCTGGCATTATAGTTTTATTGGCTTATTTGCCATTACCAACATCCTACCTGATGGTTTTGAATTGACAAACTGGTTGACAGATAAAGGCTACATCGTCAAGCCAAACAATGTCCAAACGCTACAGGCAATATCTCGGTTGAAAGTAGGAGAAATCTTGCTAACTCGCATTTCTCCCGTTACCGATAACTACTGGATGTTTTCTGGCCCTTATACAATAATGGGTAAATTGGGTAAACCAAAACTTGCTGTAGCAATTGGTAATTTTAAAGAAAACTATAAAAGTAATCTTTACAGCGATGCTCCAGACTTGCTAGAAGAAGCTTGGCAATCAGTAGCACAATATCATCAGCAGTTTGTGGACTTTTTCGGCACTGATGAAATTACATTACCGGGATACCAGCTTAATAAAAAAATAGCGGAATTTCAAGAATTAATTACTGAAAAAAGCTTGGCAGCAGCAGGAATTGATACTTCTAAGTCATTGGCTGAAGTGGCAGAAGCTGCTGGCATTGGAGATGAGGAAATCAAAGCAGCAGCAGAAGAGTTTGGTGCTGACTCAAACGCAGTTTCTCAGATGTTTAACAGCAAAAGCGGCAATAGCAAAATGGTTATGCCAAAAGTTGATTTACCTGCCGAACTCAAGAAAGCAGAACAGGTAACGGCTCTTTCTCATCCCCGTTGGGGACAAATGTTTTTACCAACATATAGTAAGGTACAAGCAATTTTAGCGGCAGAGGACTGGCAAAGTATTGAAGGGGCTGAAAAATTAATTCGCTACTATATTGAAGATAAAAGTATTAACGCTTTTATCTGGCATCGATTAGCGCAACAGTATCCAACTCAATTAGAAAATGTGTTGCAGAAATATCTGCAACGTCCATTTCGCCTTGAAAGTGACTTGGACGCACTTTTGCAACAATTCAACAAGCCTATTGAGCCAGAGTTACCAGAAATTGCTAGTGTCCCGATACATTTACACAACTTATTTCAAGAAGCTTTAGGAGAAGTTAACAAATCTAAGCCCAAGGGTAAGGGGCAAAAAAAGCCAGCAAAAGGTTTTCAATAAGGTTAAAAATATATCCAATATCTCACTCTACTACTTAGGGTTATATGGTTTCCAAGGTAGAGTCGTTTGTCGGAGCGTACAGCTAGCTGTGTGCTTCCAGTCCGTATTGGGTAAAATCAGTGTGATAAAACGAGATAAAAACCGGATAGTTAGATTTAAACATCGCTAGATAGCAGGTGAACAATCTCAGCTACGATTTCCTCTGGACTCTCAAGCTTAACTAGAAATCGATTAAAGCCAGCATTCAAAGCCTTATGACTTGAAACCTCCCGTGTATAAGAAGTGATAGCGATCGCAGGTAACTGTCTTATAGATGGACAAGAATGCACTCGAATTTGCTCAATTAACCAATTTCCATCATGATCGGGCAACTTCACATTGCACAGCAGAAGATCGGGATGAAGCGATTCTACCAAGGCAAGGGCTGCTTCTGCATCGGTTAAAGCCATTACCTCTGCACCTGCTGCTTCCAAAATGAAGATGAGCAAATCTGCAATATCTGGCTCATCCTCTACCAGTAAGATCAGGGTTCCAATAAGGTGCTGGAGGGGATTGAACTCAGTTTCTTGATTGATTTTTTGATCTGTTGCCATGCCGTCCTTTTATTGCCTGCTATAGTCTGCTATTTCTATTGCAACGCATGGAGCAGAATAAGTATTCACCCTAAATACACAAACTTAGGGTGAAAAGTTTTATCAATATGAAGAAGCTAAATCACCGATCAACATTGACCGTCCTGTTAGGTAAGCGATCGCTCCAAGCAACTCATCTATGTCCACAGGCTTTAATAACCATTGGTCAAACCTTGCTTCCGACTCCGGAAATCTAGCTTCTAACTCTCCGAGTGCCGTGACTGCGATAACGGGAGTGGATTTGTCAAGCCTATCTTTGATTTGCCGGATCTGACGTAGCAGCGAATAACCATCTTCACCGGGCATGGCAATATCACTAAGTATAGCAACGGACAGGAAGCTTAGGACAAAAATAAATTCACAATGTACGCTTGTTGAAAGCATCTACCGCCAACTTGTCCTAACGGCTTTGTCCACTGCTATACTAAATCTGGGCGAAGTTCGACAAACGTTGCTAAGGCTTGATGTACCGTGAAAAGCGATCGCCCCGAGCAACTCATCTATGTCCACAGGCTTTAATAACCATTGGTCAAACCTTGCTTCTGACTTCGGAAATCCCGCTTCTAACTCTCCGAGTGCCGTGACTGCGATAACGGGAGTGGATTTGTCAAGCCTATCTTCGATTTGCCGGATCTGACGTAGCAGCGAATAACCATCTTCACCGGGCATGACAATATCACTAAGTACTAAATCTGGGCGAAGTTCGACAAACGTTGCTAAGGCTTGATGTACCGTGAAAGTTGAATGAACTTCAATCCCATAAAATTCAAGCAAACAAGTCATCCAGGCACAGGAATCGAGGTCATCATCGACCACTAGTACTCGCAATCCGTCCAATGTAGAAGTGTTAGGAATGGGCATACCAGGAGCCTCACTCTAAGTGAATGTCACAGTATCTAACGAGAATTTAATAATTAGTGCATTTTTCATAGAAAAATAAGATTTCCCTAATTTTACTTAACATTGTGCAACGCCATTCTCAGAGTTTTGCTGCTCAAACAGACGGCGTAGGAATCCAGAGGAATTATACGTATGGTTTCTACAAGCAAAGTGCTGTCTTCAGTAATAGTCGAAGTCCAGGGCTTTACAGTCGTAATTAGAAGTATTTAGCTGACCTGATTTATCGTTAATATCGAATCACACAAAACTTAAAATAAGTTTTATAAATTTAAATTTATTCATATTTCCTCTAATATTTTTAGGTTTTGGCAATGGCGTTTTTGTAGTATTCACAAAGTTGACTAATATTTCTTGGTAACAGGTAATTGGAGAAAAGCTCTTACCCATTACCCATGACTCATTAGCGAGGTTCAGCTTGGGTTGAGACTGTTAAGACTTGCGGTGGTGTAGCATCCGGGGGATAGAGAAAGTCTACTTCTACTAAGGAGCGATCGCCTGCCTTCATATTTAATAAAACTAATGGTTCCCCTGGTTGACCTCTTTTTTGCACTAAATGCACAAACTGAGTTTGCGGCTGACCTTGGTCATCTTTGTAACGTACCTGCACCGTTCCTCTAAAGAATACTTGACTGGCTGGTGTACTCAAAAAGCGTAACCCCGGTTTTCCTAACTGATCCTCCTTGAGTGGCGTTTGCATGGACACAATCACAGTTTGAGGACTTTGAGTATTATTGTATAGCGGCAACTTCAGACTATATTGAACTCCGTAGTTGCCATGAGCGCGATATGCGGTGTCAGGATAGCGCACCAGCATGGTAGCACTTTGAATTTGACCAGTTCCTAACGTACCCTGCATGATGGTACTCAGAGCGTAGGAAAATACTTGACCAGGCTGAGGAATAGTTAGATACCTTTTTTTAGGATTATCTACTAATAAGGCTCTCCATTGGGAACCACCAGCTACTCCGGCTACACGCCCATAAACTATAGGCTTACCAGTTTCCTCAACGGGAGTGGGGGTTTTATCCCGTGGCCCCGCCAAATCACCATTATCTAATAAATTTTGCCACTCCTCTAAGGTAGGCGATCGCTCGCTGCCATCGGGATTTACCCGCGCAAACATCGCAAGGCTAGCTGCATAAACAGTCCCATTACTCCACAGTCGCATCAATGTAGACCGACCATTAAGGGGTGGTGTCAATCCCTGCACAGGAATTGGTAAATTTAGTAACATCCGACTTTGCCCTGGTGGAATTTCAATTTGGGCAGGAAAAATCTCTTGTCGTTTTCCTCTAAGCACATCAGACATGACGCGATCGCCTGGACCGGCAAAAATTGTACCTAAAAGATTTTGACTAAAAGATGGTAACTGAATAAATGGTGCATCCGGTTGACTTAAATAACTCGCCGCCTGCCAAATATTTATCTTCACTGTTTGAGAACCAGGGTTATGCAGAATTATTCCCAAATAAAGAGAACGCAAATTTTCTGGTGGTTCCGCCTTAGTAATGTGGTGGGCAAAAATATCAAATCGTCCCCGAAAGGGAAAATTCAAATGTGCCGTTGGCACTTTTTTACCATCGGGTGGAAAAGTCGAGAGTAAAATTCCTTCTTTCAACACCAATTCTGGACTATTGCTGTTAAAAGTTGGCACTGTATCCAACTTACCTGGTAAAGGTCGTACTTCTTGTGGTTGCACCACTTCTTCAGGTGGTGGTGTGGCAGGAATTGATTGGGCAATTGGGAAAATTAGTAACAATGGCAACATATACTTAGATATTTCTTCCACCATACAGACACTAACAACTTTATGAAAGTGCCAATTTATTAATAATTAATATGAAATCTGCAAGAATCCCGATCAAATTTTCTTGATTGAGAATCGCAACGTGGACAAAGGTCAATACGGTTCAGATAAGACTCGATCCCCCCAACCCACGCCACTTGAGGCCAGTCCGCTCAAGTCGGGATTGCCCATGCGGCTGGCTCCTCCACTTGGAGAAACCGCTCTGAGCGAGTGGCTCCCCAATAAATTGGCTTGCTCAAAATAACTCTATTTCCCCCTTTTTAAGGGGAGCTAGTCCGCCCTTGCGGTTTTCCGACTTGTTCGCTCTTAGCGTTCCCGCTCTTTAGGAACTGGCGTGGATAATAAGGGATCTTTAAGGACTGTGCAGCTTAACCGAACCGTATTGGGACAAAGATACAACGTGCCGTGAGTTGGTTATGGCTTAAGTAGTCCAACATTGAATAGTAAAGACCCTTTGGTGCGTCTACACTTGCGTTCGCAGATAAATTTACCGCAGTCGTGGCTAATCTCAATTGCCGCTGCTCCCGCCACTAATTCCTCCAAATCAACTTTTCTCTGCAAAATAATTTATTTACAGCTAGCACCTGCTTCCATACTTAATTGTCTACAGCTTGCAGCCATGCCACAACAGATGATGTAATCAGGTTAAATTGCATTGATTTTTTCAATTACCCGATCACTGGCAAGTTGCACATTTACGGGTAACTGGTGCAAAAAAGTTAAGTCATGGGGGAGCAACTCAAGTTTGGTAACTTCTAGTAATAAATCATCAGAAGAATTTGACTGAAGAATTTGACTGTTGATCCTTTAGCCAAATATCAAAAGAAATTAATAGAATTCTTTTCTTCATAACAAATATTATTTAGAATAGAAAAACCCTCCATAATAAATTTACAAGGAGCAGGTAAATGCCAGTTATTGCGGTCGTAGACTATGAGATGGGAAATTTGCACTCAGTCTGCAAAGGCTTGGAAAAATCTGGGGCAACTCCTAATGTTACTTATTCTCCAAAGGAATTAGAGCAGGCAGATGCAATAGTCCTACCGGGAGTGGGAGCATTTGATCCAGCAGTGCAACACCTGCGAGCGCGTGGTTTGGAACAACCTATTAAAGAAGCGATCGCATCTGGTAAACCTTTTTTGGGAATTTGTTTAGGATTGCAAATTCTCTTTGAATCAAGTGCAGAAGGTACCCAACCAGGACTAGGAATTATCAAAGGAAAAGTGCGGCGGTTTCGTCTTGAACCTGACATCACTATTCCTCACATGGGTTGGAATCAATTGGAAGTGACTCAGCCAAAAAGTATTTTATGGGAGCATTTACCATCTGCTCCTTGGGTATATTTTGTCCATTCCTACTATGTTGACCCAATAGACCCGCTAATCCGTGCAGCAACTGTCACCCACGGTACTCAAACCGTAACAGCTGCGATCGCCTATGAAAACCTGATGGCAGTCCAATTTCACCCCGAAAAATCCTCTAATATCGGATTGCAAATCCTGTCTAATTTTGTTGCTCAAGTCCGCGAAAAAATTCCTGCCTAATACTACTATTTGTCATTTGTTCTTTGTCTTTTGTCTAAAACTAATGACTAATGACCAATGACTAATGACCAATGACTAATAACCAATGAGCCTGAGAATTTACGGTAATCGCCAGCTAAAAACTTTACCAGGAAAAGAAACTAGACCCACCAGTGCGCGGGTAAGGGAGGCAGTCTTTAATATTTGGCAGGGAAAAATTGCAGGTTGTCGCTGGCTAGATTTGTGCGCCGGTAGTGGTTCAATGGGCGCAGAGGCTTTGTGTAGAGGAGCCAGCCTAGTAGTGGGAATTGAACAATCGAGCCAAGCCTGTGCCATCATCCAACAAAATTGGCAGCAGGTATCTAATGCCGAGCAAGAACTTCGGGTATTGCGGGGAGATATTACCCAGCAGTTAAAGACTTTATCAGGCAAGCAATTTGACAGAATCTACTTTGATCCACCTTATGCCAGTGGATTATATGAGCCAGTTTTAGAAGCGATCGCTCACTATCAACTTTTAGATCCTAGCGGCGAAATCGCAGTTGAACACGCCTCACAAGGTTGGACACCGCTAGAGATTACCGGTTGGGAAATTTGCCGCGAGAAAGTTTACGGCAACACATCACTTACTTTTTACACAATTGTGGAATGAGAGGAGCTTCTGGAGCAGGGGAAGCAGGGGGAGAAATAACTTTGACTCCTGCCTCCTGCCTCAGCACTCAAGACTCAGCACTCTTCATCCCCCCAACTCATTGAAGCGCTTATATTGCTTATAGGCAGCGTAAAACAGTCCGGCGAGAGTGACGAAAACTAGACCAAGGACAATACCTGATAGCAGGGGTTCAACCACTGGAAATCTCCTCTTTGTAATTATTAAATATTCGTTGCCTGTTTTTGATTTTACCAAATTTTGTATGAATCCTGTGCCCTACAGCCTTTTTAGAGGGAGACTGCCCACAAGAAAATAGTCTTCTGTGCTTGCAGACACAATCAAGAACTTTTAAGCTATGTGTAGGAAATGAAAACTTTTTAGCACACCTAGACTTTCACAACAAACCTTTTGGATAACCAGATTAGCAAACCTGAAATTTTGATTCAGCGGATCGTTTTATTGACGCTGGCCATACTGCTAGCAGTCCCTTTAGGCTTTTTGGGTGTTCAGTTGGTTCAAGCCTCCGATCCATACGTCAAGAGTGTTCTATCCCTAACAGGAAATCCAATTCAAGGACACGCGATCTTTCAAATTAACTGTGCTGGTTGTCATGGCTTGGAAGCAGACGGGCGAGTCGGACCCAGTTTGCAAGCTGTTTCAAAGCACAAGTCTCGGTATGGGCTGATTCACCAAGTGATTAGTGGCGAAACACCGCCAATGCCAAAATTCCAACCTAGTGCCCAAGAAATGGCGGATCTTTTGAACTATTTAGAGTCGTTGTAGACGTTAGAATTTTTGGTTGCGGGATATATAAATCCTTCATGGAAAAAGGCAGCATAGGATGTGCTGCCTTTTTCTATCTTTGACAATTTTTAACAGACGGCAAGAATTTGTAGATGTGGAAGGCAAGGGCGATTTGTCACCAGCAGTCCATGTGCGGGGCGCACCTTCAGAATGAAACAAAGCTAGAGTTAGTATTCAAAGAGGATTATCTCAAAGCACCCTAGCTCAGTTTGATCACTTCGTCTTCTAGCGTCGCAGTGGCGAGAACTGTGAACTATCACTAGTCATTTTCCTTTGTCCTGTCCTTGTCTTCACATCTGGTCGTATTTACGTAGAATCTTTGATAAAAACTCATATAAACTGTATATTCTAAAGTATGTTAGCAAGTCACGATTTAATTATTGCGAAACTGAGGTTAGCGTACCTAACTCGGTAGGGTTAAGACAAAAGCTCCCAGTGAATCGGCTACGGTTTAGCTTCTTTAACAAACTAGATATTCTTGAGATGCCCGAAAGCTAATGACTGAAGCGATCCAAATCGGTAATCGTACAATCACAGCTAGTGAACTGATTTCTTTACTGGCAAGTTACCAAATGCTGCCACAGTTGCAGCGCGAATTGCTCATTGATGAGGCGATAGAGCAAAACTCACGCTTTGCGAAGGTAGTAATAGAGTGTACACCTGAGGAAGTAGCCCAAGCTAAACAGCAGTTTTACGCTGAAAAACAGTTCAAAAATGAACAAGACATCCAGGCTTGGATGGCACGTCAAGGGCTGACTCCCGAACAACTAGAAGTTATTACCACTCGGAAGCTGAAAATTGAAAAATTCAAGCAAGCCACGTGGGCTAATAAACTGGAATCTTACTTTTTTCAGTCCAAGGCAAAACTAGACAAAGTAATTTATTCCCTGCTGCGAACCCAGGATGTGGGAATTGCCCAAGAACTTTACTTCCGGATTCAGGCAAAAGAAAGCTCTTTTGCTGACTTGGCGCGGGAATATTCACTTGGACCAGAAGCCCAAACTGGCGGTTTAGTAGGTCCGATTGAACTGAATACACTACATCCGGTAATGGTGCAAATGCTCTCTAGCAGTCAACCAGGTCAGATATTGCCCCCTACCCGCATCGCTGAATGGTTCGTTATTTTGCGGCTGGAAAAACTGATTTCAGCACAACTGGATGAATTTATGAAATTGCGCCTGCTAAATGAACTCTTTGAAACCTGGCTACAAGAACAGCAAAAGCAAATCATGTCTGCACCTCAAGGGGAGGGGGACACGGGACGACAGGAAGAGGACGATAAACCTTTAACCCAAGCATGAAATTCACCTCCCATGCTTGGCTTCAAAACTGAAGGTAGCGATCGCTCTGTAAGTTTTCCAGGCTGGACGAGCGATCGCTTTTGATGTCCCACCTCATAGTATGCACTCTCCCAATTTAGCGTAGGCGTAGTCCGCCGCAGGCATCCCCTTGTTCTTCCGGATTGCGTAATATCACCATTTATAACCCACCTTCCGCACCCCAACTGTCATAAACTGAAATTACTTAGACAAAAAAGCCAACCAGGAATAAAAACAGACATCTAAAGACAAAAAGACATTTGAGCCGCCATAAATTACATTCAGTAATGTTCATCTCTGGAGAAAAAGTCATTATTCATGGAGATGATCTTAAACAGTTAATATCGCCGTTGCACAACGACAATCAGCCATAACAGTGCTAAAACGAATAGAATCACATGGAAAAACTCATACCCTAAATTAGGTAACCAACTCAACATCCAGCCTAAGCCTAGCTGAAATGAGTTTGCCAGAATTGTTAGAATTCCGACATATAGCAACAGAACAATACCAATACTCAAAGGGATCCTTAGTACATCTTTTAGTGCTAAAGAAGCAATTCCCAAAAAGCCAAGGTAAGGAAATACGAATAGATATATCCAGAACCAGTAGCCTACGCGATCAGGGTTAGGAGGTGATAAAAACCAGCTCAGATACAAAGAACCGTTAACCCCCATCCCCAAAAAAATTAGCACGTAAAGCAGCTTTTTACCAATTATCATATTTACGCAAAGGATGAAAATTTTTGAATGCCATGCAGCAGCCTACACAAAATTTGAGAATTTAGCTTTCACTTTCTCACGTTTTTCCCAGATGATTAAACTCTCAGCACCTAATCGCAACGATCACAATTGACTGGAGTTTAGACTAATTTTACCCATCAAACCACCAGTTTATAAGCAATTATTATATTTAACCGACATACTTGCTTTTACCGTAGCAAAGAAAAAGTATCGCCAGTTACAAAATTTCCAGGCGATCGTGTCGCCCACCCCACAAGAAATGTACAATTTCAGATTATGCAAACTAGATGTGGTTTAGCTTAATACCGCCCATTGATTCTACCAAATAAATTTTCCTTCAAAAGCTAAAAACTAGACTAGGCAGGAAATACAGATGATCCGACCGCGCAAGGTCTTTGCTCAACATTGGCTAAAAAGTGAAAAGGCGCTCGACGCAATTATTCAAGCAGCAGAATGTACAGAACGCGAACGCATCCTGGAAATTGGGCCCGGAACCGGCATTCTGACTCGTCGTTTACTACCCCTAGTGCAATCTCTGGTTGCAGTTGAAATAGACCGTGACTTATGCCAACTATTAGCAAAGCAACTGGGTAAGACTGAAAATTTCTTATTGCTGCAAGGCGATTTTCTCACCCTAGATTTACCTTCTCATCTGGTAGCCTTTCCCAATTTCCAAAAGCCAAATAAAGTAGTAGCCAATATTCCTTATAATATTACAGGGCCAATTATCGAGAAACTACTGGGTACGATCGCCAACCCTAACCCAGAACCATTTGACTCAATAGTGTTACTAGTACAAAAAGAAGTAGCAGAAAGGTTGTATGCTAAACCAGGATCAAGAGCCTTTGGGGCGTTGAGTGTGCGGGTACAGTATTTGGCTGAGTGTGAGTTAATTTGCACCGTTCCAGCAGCCGCATTCCATCCACCGCCAAAAGTTGATTCAGCAGTAGTGCGATTGCGTCCCCGAAAAATAGAAATACCAGCACTTGATCCAAGACGGTTAGAGAACTTCTTAAAGTTGGGGTTTGGTGCAAAGCGCAAAATGTTACGAAATAATTTGCAATCTGTTATGGAACGCGATCGCCTGACCCACTTACTGGAACAATTAGAAATAAATGCCCAAGCCAGAGCCGAAGACCTCAGCGTTCAGCAATGGGTAATCCTAGCAAATGAGTTAGGAGTTAAAAGTGAGGAGTGAGAAGTGAGAAGTTAAGAGTGAACGGGTAGTACCGCTACGCGTAATTCGTAATTTCTATACCGCAAGTGTTTCATTGATTTGGAATGGGTAGTTTATTTATACCGTGATTTACTAGATGCTTGCTTAGACTCCAAACTCCAAACTCCAAACTCTGTCAATTTTAGATTTTGAATTTTGGATTTTGGATTGAAGAAAAAATCTAAAATCTAAAATCTAAAATCCAAAATTGAATAACTCCTAACTTTTAACTTTCAAAATGCATTCCTACAGCCTAATTGCCCCTGCTAAAATCAACTTGTATCTGGAAATCATTGGCAATCGTCCTGATGGCTATCACGAGTTAGCCATGATACTTCAAAGTATCGGACTTGCAGACAAAATTGATGTGCGTTCCATTAGCACTGACACCATCCGTGTTCACTGCAACCACCCACAAGTACCGACAGATAAAAGTAATTTGGCATATCGGGCAGCAGAATTAATGGCGAGGCAATTTCCCGAAGCCTTTGCTAAATATGGGGGTGTGGAGATTACCGTCAACAAGCAGATTCCTGTAGCTGCTGGGTTGGCTGGGGGTTCGACGAATGCAGCAGCTGTGTTGCTGGGGATAGATTTACTGTGGAAATTGGGATTAACTCAGTCAGAATTAGAAGAGTTAGGAGGTACACTTGGTTCAGATGTACCATTTTGTGTAGCGGGTGGAACTGCGATCGCCACAGGTAGAGGTGAGCAACTTTCTCCCCTACCTAGTTTAGATAATATATATGTATTATTGGGGAAATACCGCAGTCTGGAAGTTTCCACGGCTTGGGCATACAAAACTTATCGACAGCAGTTTGGTAATTCTGATATTAGAGATAGCCACAACTTAGTAGGGCGTGCTAATGCGGTTCATTCAGGAGCAATAGTAAAAGCTGTCCTGGATAAAGATGCGGGAGAAATTGCCCAAAAACTGCACAATGATTTAGAGCGTGTGGTATTGCCAGCCTATCCTCAAGTCTTGCAACTGCGAGAAGTGTTCGCAAATCAGGAAGGCGTTTTAGGAACAATGATGTCTGGTTCTGGACCAACAGTATTTGCTCTTTTTGAGTCTCAACAGCAAGCAGAACAAGTTAAACTGCAAGTAAGAGAAGCAATTATTGATCAGGACTTAGAATTGTTGGTAACTCAAACAATCACACATGGTATTAAAGTGGCATCGTCTGTTTAAATAATTCTTTTTCGTTAATGAAGCATCGGGAATAGCCAAGAATTATTCCTAATGGCCAATCCAAAATCTAAAATCTAAAATGGTATGAGTGACCAAAATTTAACACCACAAACGGATACTAAAATACAGGCAACAGCGAGTCCGTTACGCTGTTTAATTGGGGCGGTGATTTCTGGAGGAATGGGATATGCAGTGTATTCGCTGATGATTGCGATCACTACAAATTTCGCTACTAAACCTGTCCATTCAATTAATCCATTGGTAATTAAGATTTCTACTGCTGTTCGGACTCTGGTTGTTGGTGTAGTTGCTTTAGGAAGTGGAATATTTAGTATAGTAGCAATTGGTTTGTTGGCTTTAGGAGTGCAATTATTAGTGCAGGAGTTGACCAAGCAAAAAAGTAGTGAAAACTAGTAATTTGTTTTTAATCAGCAACCTAAAGGCACAAGTTTTTCTAACGAACCACGATTAATCAATGCTTTGGTAAAAGTCCATACCTGAGCAGAACTAGATCGGGTGCTAAAGCTTGATGATCTGCGCTTAATTGAAATTAACAACCAAAGTCTAGAAGATTTTAGCGTCAACATTGGCACAACTGGGCAACTACTGGCGGCTAGGCGATCAGCAAGTGCAAAGCTTGGGCATTGTCATTGTCAGTCAGTCTGGCTTGTATACAGCAGATGTTGTAATTTCGGTGCATAGTATAACCCTCGACTTTAACAGACTTCGGGTTGACACTTTATAGACTGGCTGAAGATTCACAAATTTATGCGGAATTGATACCAGCATCACTGAAGTTTATAGCACCAACATCACTTCTGAGCAAAATTTATGAACACAACCAAGAGATATTTTTTACCTTTTATTTTTGTGACAATGGTTGTTAGCCTCAGCAGTTGTAGTTCTAACCCCATCGCTCGTAATATTGACAGCGAAACGCTATCCCCTACCACAACACCGACGAATAGCGCATCGTCTCAGACTCTCAGCCAAATTCCTAGCGTAGCTCAGTTGAGAGAAAAATCTCCCAAGCAAGAATCTCCTAAGGAAAATACGCCTTCCTCATCAACTTCTAAAGCTGCCACTAGCAAAACTACCAAAGTCACACTATACACAAGTGATACTCAATGCCAAGAACTAATTCCCGAAAAGGTTTCAGTACCAGCCGAGGAACCAGTGAAAAATGTAGTGGGTAAAATTATAGAGAAACGAGATACAAGCGATTTGAGCTTGTCTGGGTATCGTGTCAACGTCAAAAATGGCATTGCTACAGTTGATTTGCGAATATCTCCTGATTCAAAGCGACAAATAGCTTCTCTTTCTAGTTGTGAACAGTTTGCTCTGTTTAGCAGTCTCCGCAAAACCCTAACGAGTAATGCCCAATGGAATATTAAAGAGGTTCGCTTCACCGAGCGAGGTAAGGACATTGTTCTTTAGCTAGCTTTGCCAGAAGCCTCCTGCTTTATCTGTACTCAGGTCAGTGTAAGTAGTTCACTTAAATATGGTAGTAAGTGCCGTCATCAGCTAGCTAAAAAGATTTCCCAATCTGAACAGCCACAGGACTCATGCATCAGCAGTTGCCAAAACAGTCTATGTTCTAACCAATTGAAAACAGCTGTAAATAGTGGTATGCTTCATTTTATCTCTAAGTTTATGGCAGCAATTCGCGGGTGTAATTCAGTGGTAGAATGTCACTTTCCCAAGGTGAACGTCGTGGGTTCGAGTCCCATCTCCCGCTTTGTATGTTGTACATTAACTAATTATTTGTCCCTATTAACAGATTAAGTTCCTGTGATCAGTGATGCTGGGACATGACGTAGTATTTATTACTCAAAGTCTAATTTGCTGGAACTGGCTGCAATGTCATATTGGCTATCTGTGGGGTTAAGTTTTGACATAGCCAGCACTATGCTCAAAAAGCTGAAAGACTAAGAGCCGGAGTTATTTACTTCAGGTAAAGGTAAGCGGTTTATTTATCAGCAGTTGGCAATCAGTCGGACATGATATTACTTGACGGTTACGACTTGCTGATACTTGAGGCGATTGGCAAAGCTGGAGTCACATAATTACCGATGATGGTGATTATGTGACTGTCCCAGGTATTAAAGTTTTTACTGCAAATAGTGGTGCGATCGCAGGCTTATTTCTTCTACAGTATTTTAGCCTCTGATGGTTCTGGACGATATTTTGATTGAACAGATCACAAAAGAGCGATGTCTACGACGGGCTACGCCTACGCTTTCCCACTTACTTACGTTTTTTGATTGTGCGATTTAAACCGACCTGCAATAAATTCTCGCTTAGATAAATGCTTTGTATCGCGTTTGGTGACTCGCTCTCGCCACATCTGGAAACTAGATTCCTTCATTTCGCGCCTCATTAGGGCAATTACTTGTTTCTCCAGTAGCCCAAACTGAGCCTCAATGGCATCAAAAGATGTTCTATCTTCCCATGCCATTTCAATAATCCGATCGATGGTTTGTGAATCGAGGTTAGGTAGCTTCATTCCTTTGCTGGCAATTGCTAAATTCGAGCTATATATAATATTTTACTTTTGGTTTTGAAGAACCATTGTGTCTGCTGCACCCAGTTGCAGGGCATAGAGGTTGGCATAGACACCTTGCTGATTGATCAGTTCGGTGTGAGTACCCTGCTCTACAATTTGTCCTTGCTGAATTACTAATACCTGATCTGCCTGAGTAACTGTACTGAGGCGGTGGGCAATCACGAAGCTGGTACGGCCTTGCAGCAAGCGGGCGATCGCACTTTGTACTAGCGCTTCTGTGCGGGTATCGATGCTGCTGGTTGCTTCATCAAGAATCAGAATTCGCGGGTTGATCAACACCGCACGGGCAATACTGATCAGTTGTCGTTGTCCTTGGCTCAGGGGAGCGCCCCGTTCACCCAATTGAGTTGTATAACCCTGTGGCAGTGAGGTAATGAACTCATGCACATTTGCTAGTTGTGCAGCCTCTTCGATCTCAGCTTGAGTGCTGTAAGGAGCGCCAAAGGCAATGTTTTCGGCGACGGTGCCACTGAACAGAATATTGTCTTGCAGGACGATGCCAATTTGACGCCGCAGACTTGCTTGAGTAACGCTACGCACATCAATATCATCAATTTTCACTGCACCGCCAGATACATCGTAGAAGCGCAAAATCAAGTTAATGATCGTACTTTTTCCCGAACCGGTCGGCCCTACTAACGCAATCATCTGCCCTGGATAGGCGTGCAAATTCACCCCTTTGAGAACCAGTTGATCTGGGTTGTAGCCAAACTTGACATTCTCGAATGTCACCTCACCCTGAATGGGCGGCATTTCTGTCGCATTGGGTGCGTCTTTGAGTTCTGACGGTTCATCTAGCAATAGAAAGATTCGCTCTAATCCGGCGAAGGCAGATTGAGCTTGGGTATAAAACTGGCTGAGAATCTGGATAGGGCGGAAAAACTGCTGGACGTAAAGTAAAAAAGATGTCACCACACCCACTGTTGCAGCTCCTGTTACAGCGAGATAGCCACCATAGGCCAGCACGCCTGCGGTTGCTAATGTGTTGAGAAAATCGATGGAGGGCAAAAAGGCGGAAGTAATTGCCACAGCGTCAACGTTGGCATCTCTATTGGCAGCGTTGAGAATGTCGAATTTTGCGATATTCATCTGTACACGATTAAATGCCTGTGCTTCTCGGACGCTGACAATATCTTCTTCCAATTTGGCGGAAAGCTCCCCAATGGTTTGTCGGGTGACGCGAAATCTAACTCTTGCCCAACGTGCAAATAAGCCTGTAGTAAAAATCATCAGTGGCACAACTAGGTTGCTCAACAAGCCGAGTTGCAGATTGATTGAGAGCATAGCAATAACAATGCCAACCAAACTGAAAGTGTTGCCCAGCATTTGAGCGATCGTCAGTCCAAATGCCTGATTTACGGTATTGACATCATTTAGCAAGCGGCTCATTAAATCGCCTGCTTCGCTGCGGTCAAAAAAGCTAAGTGGCAGACTTTGGATTTTAGTGAAAATATCTTGTCTTAGTTGAGCCAGCAATCGCTGCATAATCCAGCCGACTCGAATAATTTGACCGCGGATTGCCAAGACACCAAGTCCATAGTTGAGCGCTAGTAGCCCTAATAACATTAGCAATCCTTGCAAATTCCCTTGTGCAATCAGGTGATCAATCGACCAGCCGATGAAAAACGGCCCAATTGCCTGGGTTCCAGCACCAATAAATACTAATGTCAGGGCGATAGGAATTTCTTTGCGATAGAGTAACACGTATTGCAAAAAGCGCCGCAGGGTGGAAAGTTGCTGACTCGTTTTTTCCTCAGATGCAACAACAGGAACTGTGCCTCTCATAAAAATTTTGGATTTTAGATTTTGGACTTCGGCTTCTCTTTGAGACGCTCTTGCGTTGGCTCAGTCGAACGATTTGGGATTAAAAGTCTTTATTACAAGGCTGTGATAAAAATTTCCAGCCAGACTAATTATGCTAATTTGGGATGATTTTTCTCCTTTGGCTTTACCTGAGATTCCAAAATCACACCATAGAGAGGGCTGGTTTGCATCAATTCCTCGTGAGTGCCTTGTGCCACCAATCGTCCTTTATCCATCAGAAAAATGCGATCGGCATTCTTGACGGTGCTGATGCGTTGAGCCACGACAAAAGTTGTACAAGCTTTTTGGCGCATTAAGTCATCTAGTTTGGCTTGAATCTGAGCAGCGGTTTTGGCATCTACAGCCGAGGTACTATCGTCCAAAATTAGAATGCAGTAATCGGTCAGTAAGGTACGAGCGATCGCAATTCGTTGTTTTTGTCCACCAGACAAGCCCACGCCACGTTCACCCACAATCGTCTCGTAGCCATCAGGCAGACTGGTAATAAAATCGTGCATTTGTGCGGTTTTTGCAACCTCAATCACCTGCTCTAGGGTTGCATTGGGTTTTGCGTAGGCAATATTCTCACGGATTGTGCCAGAGAAGAGGGTGGTTTCCTGAAATACAATGCCAATACGCGATCTAAGGCTTTTTAGTGTGAAACTTGTTACATCCCGTCCGTCAATGCGAACCGCTCCCCCTGTGACATCGTAAAAGCGAGGAATCAGGTTCATAATTGTGCTTTTTCCGGAACCAGTCATCCCTAGAACGGCGATCAGTTCGTTAGGTTTCGTTTCAAAGGAAACTTCTTTGAGAGTTTCGGTTGTCGCTCCTGGATAGCGAAAGGAAACATTTTCAAAGGTGATTCTACCACAGCAGGTGTCAAATGGGACAGCACCAGGGCGATCGCGAATTTCTACTTCTGCATCTACAACTTCATAAACCCGTTCTGCCGAAGCAGCTGATTGAGCGATCGCAGGTGCAGCAAATCCAATTAATAAAATAGGTTGGAGAATCAACGCCAGGTAGGAGTTAAACGCCACCAGTTCGCCAATGGAGAATCTACGCCCAATCACCTGCGCTCCCCCGTAGGCGAAAACTGCTAGTGTTACCAAATTACTCAGCAAAAAGATCAACGGGAAGGTATCACGGATGGCGCTTATGGTCTTCATGTTTGCCCTGACTAGGGCATCATTCATCGTCGTGTAACGCGACCTTTCGGTTGACTCTCGCACAAACGCTTTCACCACCCGTATTCCTAGCAAGTTCTCTTGCAATACAGCATTGAGGTCGCTCAGTTGCTCTTGTACTTGCCGAAAAAGTTTGTTATTTCGGGTGATGAATCGCGCCATCACCCATCCGGCTAGGGGCACTACTGTCAGCGTAATTAGTGCTAATCGCCAGTTCATCACCAACAAAATCACCGAAATACTCACCAATGTCACAACTGAACCCACGACCTGAATTAAGCTAGTACCAACAAAGGTACGGATCTGCTCAATGTCGCTGGTGACACGGGTTAATAATTGGGAAGTCTGCGCCTGGTCATGATAACTGAAACTGAGATTTTGAATCTTGCTAAAAATCTTGTTTCGCAGGTCATAGGCTACACCCTGAGACACTGCTTCTGCTAAATAGCTTTGTCCAAAGTTAAATAAACCACGAGCGATCGCCGCGACTACCATCCAGGCGGCGCTGTATAGCACAATTTGGAGGTTTTGTTTGATGATGCCCTGATCAATTCCCCAGCGAAATAGTTGCGGGGTAACTGCGTTTGCGATCGTCAACAGCAACAGACTGACCAATGCTCCTAGCGAAGTCCATCGGTAAGTACTCAAACTTCTAAGCACACGCTGGGTTGACTGTATCGACGAAGTTTCCTGGAGTTCTGGTTGCTGAACCAATGGTATTTACCCCTGTATCTTTGGAAAATTATCTTCTATTTTTTATGGTATAAGCGATCGCGCTTGATAATGGTCTAACTCAGGTCGCAAAATTGACTAAAGTCGTTAAAATAGCCATTCTAAGTAGTAATTGATTTGAGAGTTAAGGTATGAATGCTGAGGAGTTGTTGAGAAGGTATGCTGCTGGGGAGAGAAATTTTGCTGGGGTTGATTTGAGTAGTGTTGATTTGAGTAGTGTTGATTTGAGAGAAGCTGAGTTGACTCGTATTAGCCTTGTAGGTGCTAACTTGAGAGGCGTCAACCTGACTGGTGCCAACTTGAATTGTTCTGCCTTGAGGAAGGCTGATCTCAGGAATGCCAACTTGAAAGGAACCGACTTGAGTGGTGCTAATCTGATTCAGGCTAACCTGCAAGGTGTCGATCTCAAACGTGCTTTGATGTGGGGTACTGGCTTGAGAGAAGCTAATCTAAGTGATGCCAACTTGCAGGGAGCTAATTTGACGAATGCCTGGTTGAATAATGCTGAATTCGGAATCACTGGAAATATGGAAAGTACTATTTTGATCGGAACTAACTTTGAAGGAGCTAGAATTTCATATGTCCTATGTGAGAATTGGAGATTTAACAGTTTTTTCAATGCTTTTTACTGGTACACTATTATGCCAGATGGAAGTACTGTGGTCGGTCCCAGATATGGTTGACACATCTGGTGTAAATTGGGTCTAGGAGAATAAATTAAGAAAACCAAATAACAAGAATAATGGCTCAAAATTTTCCTAGCAATTCCCAACTTCCATCGGATATCTCAACTGCTATCAGTCGCACAGCAAAGCCAAGTTCTGAGTTTTACTCTCTTTTTTCTGAAGAAGAAGTTCTAGGGATAATTCATGCATTAGAAATAAGACGAGAAATACCTCTAAAGTATTCTTATAAAGGTAGAGGCGCAAAAATCTGGAATGATTTTTATCTTAAATATATTATTCCTACATGGTATAAAACATCGAATGTAGAAATTGACCTTTTAAAGGACAATTTTAAATATTTGAATGACAATATTAAAATTGGCAAAAAAGTAAATATTGTAGATGTTGGTGCCGGAAATTCATATCCAGTTAAAAATTTTATTCAAAGACTTAATAAATTGGGAAAGGTTAATAAATATATTGCTTTAGATATTAGTGAGGAATTGCTTAATTTATCAAAAAATAATTTTAAAAAATGGTTTCCTCTTGTGGAGTTTATCAGTTCCACAATTGATATAGAAAATAGTTGTGTACCCAAAACTCTATTCCAAAATAAAGCTAGTCTTGAAATTGACGACACAGCAAAAATATTTTTCCACTTAGGAGTTACTATTGGTAATCATCAAAATAGAGATGGGGTACTCAAAAACTTTAGAGATAGCATGGGAAAAAATGATTTTCTGGTGTTCACTAACGAAATTGGCTCTAACTCTACATGGGATGGAATAGTTAGAGGTGGCTGCAAGTATCATGTAGAAGGAATATATGAATGGGTTAAAAGCAAGATTGGGATTAAATCTGAAGATTGTGAATTGGTGAGAAAGTATGATTTAAAAACAGATAGTATAGTTGCTAATATGAAATTACGTCATAATTACACTATAAATTTCAATCGGATAGGGATAGATAAAAAAATTGAAATATCTGAAGGTGAAGAAATTACTATTTGGCGACATCATAAGTTTGAAATACCTAAACTTTTGCAAGAACTAGAACGTTCTGGACTAGAACTTATTCACTATAGTACTGACAAATACAAATCACATATTATGGTGATTTGTAAGAGGATGTTTTAAAAGTCCTATTGTCGGTATAACAAGTTCTAGATCCCTCTAAATCCCCCTTAAAAAGCAGGACTTTGATTCCGGTTCCCTCCTTTTAAGCTACGGTGTACAGACAAGTCGAAAAAAGCTCGATTTTTCATTCTTCTCTCGTTCCCATGCTCTGCACGGGAATGGCTGATTAGAGGCTCTGCCTCCAGTTAAATATTGAGTCAGAATTGAGTCACAGACTCAATGAATGCATTCCCATGCTCTGCATAGGAACGAGGAAAAGGAGGAAAACTTTATACAAGCTAGGTTTTTAGGACTTGTGTGTACACCCTAGCCTTTTGAAGGGGGTTAGGGGGGATCAATAAGTGCCTAAAATCACAGTTAAAGATATTTGTAGGTTGGGTTCAACAAAGTCAAACCCAACAAACTCTTGATAATGTTGGGTTACCCTTCGGGATCTTGCTACGTTCCTCAAACGCCACTTGCTTCTTCCTACAGCCCTTTGGGCATCCTACGGCAGGCGCTAGCCTTTCACCAATGGGAGAAGCGCAAGGGACAAGTCGGCAAACTGCAAGGGCGCAGTGGCTCCCCAACCTACGCTGGTTTTAGTTTTTGGCTTTAACCCAAGCGTATTGTGCTATAGATACGATTATGGCAGTTAATAGAATTTTCTAGGTCTTTTAGGGAAAATTTTTCTAATTCAGATCTAAAATGGTGTCAAATATTTCTGATGATGCTAAAAAACCAGTTTGACTTGTCTTGTGTATCAATTAAATGTACATCAAACGCGGTTTAGGCTCAGGAACTGGACGCCCTAAATCCTTAGCTATTTCTATCCATTCCTGTATAACTAATTCTACATTATGTAGGGCTTCTTGATAAGTATCGCCGTCAGCAGCACAGCCTGATAATTCTGGCACTTCTGCAATAAAGGCTTGATCTAATTCACTCCAGTAGAGAATAATTTCATACCGAAACATCATTTTTAGTTCCTAGCTTATACTTGAGAATCACAGCCCGAACTTGTTTAATTTGATAGCTTTTGGCTTTTCCTCTCTTATGTTGCAGGTTTAATATTTCCTCGACATCGGCTTTGATAAAAATCCGATGATCGCCACGAATCCGTTCCTCAAAGCCTAGTTTATATAAAAGTTGCCACAGTTGAGCGAAAGGGATGTCTGTATCAGAAGTCCCAGAGAGAATTTTTTCTAAGAGTTTGTCTTGCTGACTCACGTTTTCCTGACTGTCTTAATATTTCTATAGTCTCATATTTATTTAAAATCAGGGCATACAAAAGCAAAACTATCATTTTGCTCCTGAGTGAGAGCATCCTAGATGACAATGGCTAATCCAGTTATCAGGGCAAATTGTAGGCTTGCATACTGCTCTACAGTTTTACTTGATTACAGAAAATCCTGATTATTTGGATGTTACAGATGCTTTCTTTGAAACAATGTTTTGCAGTGAGTTTAGTGTTGTGACATCAGTTTTGACTATCGTGGAGGTGTATCATTTTTCTTGACGAATGATGCTCATTGACCATTGTTACCGGAAAAGGGAACTGGGTACTGGGGACGCTTGTTGAATCCAGTTTCCGCCAGTGATGAGAAACAGGGGTAAAGGGTAAGGGGGAAAGGGAAACCACATAATCATCCTGTTGCGAATTCATAAATGGTTTTACCCTTCATCCCTTGCCTGAGGCAAGAAATACAGGGTGATAGTGTTTACTCAAATTTACAAGTGATATAGGCAACTACAGAGGGCAAATTGTTGAGATTGCTCATATCATAGGCTGAGGTATAAATCCGTCTCAGTTAATGTTGAATATTGAGTAATAAATATTACGCGAATATGAAAAACCAAATTCTAGGTGCAGCTGCCTTTTTAACCACGATTAGTTTGACAACAACCGTACAAGCTGCAAATTCTGAACATGTTAAACAGTTATTGGCAACCAAACAATGTCAAAACTGCGATTTAAGCAGTGCAGGTTTAGTGATGGCTGACTTATCTGGAGCCAATTTGAGCGGTGCTAATCTCACAGGTGCAAACTTGAGCCGTGCAAACTTGAGCGGCGCAGATTTGCGGGGTGCAAACTTGAGTGGCGCTAGTTTATTTGGTGTTAACCTGAGCGAAGCTAAATTTCGTGGGGCAAATTTGACGGGTGCTGATTTGAGAAATACCTATCTAGCAAATGCAGAACTGACTGGTGCTTACCTGAATGGTGCTAACTTCCAGGGTGCAGTTGGTATACCATTACAAATTGCTTCACCAGAAGAATTTTATGCTTGGGGTGTCGCAGAAGCGCAAAAAGGCAACCAACAGCAAGCAATCAGTTATTTTAATCAAGCGATCGCTATTAAACCAGAATATGCAGGTGCTTTTTTAGCTCGTGGTGTCGCTCGTTACCAAATACTAGATAGAGAAGGTGCATTCCAAGATGCCCAAGTTGCTGAAAAATTGTTTACATCTCAAAACAACAGCCCTGGAACACTAACAGCCCAAGCTTTTATTAAAGAACTGCAAACACCCGTCAATGAGAAGGTAAGCGCTGGTAGCCCCAGTTTCGTTGACTTTTTGGGAAGTCTTGGCTCAGTCTTGCTCCAGTTCTTACCTTTTTGAGTGCTTGCTTTTTGAGAGGGAGAGTTGAAAGAATAGAGGGATAATAACAGATGACAAATGACAAATGACTTTATCTAAGGAATTATGGGCAGCAAATCAAGACTTAGCCCAAGCTTGCCTAAAGCATCCTTTCGTTCAAGGCATTGGCGATGGTACTCTTGAGCAGGCGAAATTTGCTTACTACGTAGGGCAAGATGCTTTTTTCCTAGAAGCTTTTGCCCGTGCCTACAGTATCGCCGCAGCTAAAGCACCAGACTCATTAGGTTTCACCACATTTCATAACCTAGCTAGTGAAGCTTTAGAAGAACTGCGGCTGCATAGTGGCTATGCTTCCCAGTGGGGAATCAATTTGGATTCTGTGGAACCAGGAGCCACCACCCGCCGCTATACTGACTTTTTGTTAGCAACCGCTTGGGGTAGAGATGTGGGTTTAACTGCTGCGGCGATGTCTCCGTGTATGCGTTTGTATGCCTTTTTGGGAGAACAGTTAGCTGGTAACGGTATTCCTAATCATCAATATGCAGACTGGATTCGTACTTACAGCAGCCCAGACTTTCAATCACTAACAAAACAATTAGAAAGTCTGGTTGACAATTATGCTATTACTAATCCTGTTGTGCATTCAACCTACCGTTATCCTATGTTTTGTGAGCGCGACTTTTTTCAGGCTGCGTGGATTTTGGAGTAGGGGCGCTAGAGGAAAATAACTTATGTCTGATTTAATTAATAAACAAATCATCCTCAAAAGCCGTCCAGTCGGCGAACCAAAAGAGAGTGATTTTGCTCTAGTAGAAACACCAACTCCCGAAGCGGGTGAAGGCGAAATTCTTAGCCGCACCATTTATCTATCTCTCGACCCTTACATGCGTGGTCGCATTAGTGCAGGCAAGTCTTATGCTGCGTCAGTAGAATTGAATTCTGCGATCGTGGGTGGTACAGTCAGCCAAGTAATTAAATCAAATCATCCTCAATTTCAAGTAGGAGATTTTGTTCTTAGCAGTAACGGTTGGCAAACTTATGCTGTATCAAAGGGTGAGACACTGCGTAAACTTGATCCAACTCAAGCACCTTTATCCTATAGTCTAGGTGTACTGGGTATGCCTGGTCTGACTGCTTATGCTGCTCTGCTTGATGTCGGTCAACCGAAAGAAGGTGAAACTGTTGTGGTTTCAGCCGCTTCTGGTGCTGTCGGTGCAGTAGCAGGTCAAATTGCCAAAATTAAAGGTGCGCGAGTAGTGGGAATTGTTGGGAGTGATGATAAGCAAGACTATATAGTTAAGGAATTAGGTTTTGATGTTGGCATTAACCGCAAAACCCAAGAACTTGATTCAGCGCTCAAAGCAGCTGCTCCTAATGGCATTGATGTTTACTATGACAATACAGCAGGTGTGATTTTAGAAACTGTGTTGCAGCAAATTAATCTTGGGGCAAGAATTCCACTAGTAGGTTTGATTTCGGAGTATAACGCCACATCTATTCCACCAGGGCCCAATTTAAGACCACTACTAATCAAGCGGGCTTTGATTAAAGGTTTTCTAGTTAGTGATTACCAACATCGGTTTGATGATTTTTTGCATGATGTTTCTGGATGGTTGCAGTCTGGTAAACTTAAGTATAAAGAAGATGTAGTTATTGGTTTAGAGAACGCTCCTAGTGCATTCATCGGTTTACTTCGAGGTGAGAACTTTGGCAAGCTGATTGTTAAGGTCAGTGACGACCCAACAGCGGCTTAATCGGTGCGTAATGTCATCTGAACAATGGAAAATAGATTGTCTTCGCTTCACTCCCAATGCAAGAGTACAAAATCCCATTGAGGATATTTGGTTGCAGGCTAAAACATGGGTTCGTTCGCGCAGCGTCTCGTTGGCGCAGCCTCTCGTAGAGAAGAGATGCTCTATTTTGTGCAATACCTTAGTTTTTTTTAGGTGTTTCCTAACTCCATAACATGTTTGACAATATCATTCCGGTTGGTAACCAGCCAATTTTTCTGTTGTGCAAGCAACATTAATGATGGATGAGGTTCAAACACTAAGGGCTTGCTAACAATCTCAAGTAATGGTGTATCAGTTATTGAATCACCTATAGGCGTTTCCGAACAATACTAAAAATGCCCCAGGGCACTCAAGGATGCGATCGCTCCGCCAGCCGCAGGCATCGCGTTCCGTAGGCTCAAGCATCCTTGAGTGCGTTGTAAGCGATGAACCTCCGGTGCTCTGGAGCGTGTCCTTATTAAGTTCCTGAATTTATAATTTTAAAAACCCGAAAATCATTCCAAAAAGCAATACAGAGCTAATCCAGACATTTTGAGTGAACATTTGATTGTAGGCAGTATTTGGAAGTTGTGAGTCAAGCAGCCGTATAAACTGCCAAATCCAAGCAATAGTTGCAATTATCAAGCTAATCCAGAAACTCAGTTGCAATTGCATATAAAAGCCTAGCAAACCCAATAGTAAGGCAGCAGTTGCATAGCAAATCATAACAGCAACAGGCGCATACTTACCAAAAAACAGAGCGCTGGACTTAACGCCAATCCGTTGGTCATCCTTGCGGTCAGACATAGCGTAAATGGTGTCGAATCCCACAGCCCACAGCGCAGTTGAGCTACATAGCAACCAAGTAGTAAATTCTATCTGCTCATTCACCGCAGTCCAGCTAGTCAAAACTACAAGGCCCCAAATTATTGCCAGTAATAACTGGGGAACTGGAAATACCCGTTTAGACAATGGGTATAAAATAATTATCGGAAGTGTTCCAACCCATAACCAGAACGAGAGTGGTTTTAGAGCAAAAGCCAGCATTGCATTCAAGCCCACAGAGATCACAGCAACCGTGATCCCGACAGAGACAGAAAGCGCACCAGAAGCTAAGGGACGCTCACGCGTTCTTTCCACTTGTGCATCAATATCTCGATCGCACAAGTCGTTGATCACGCAAGTTGTAGCACTGGTAGCTAAAGCAAAAAAAATGATCAGGTTAACAAGTGGTATTGATGGCATTCCCTTTGCTGATAAAACAATACCCCAAAGGGCTGGAATTATTAGAATTAACCGTCCAGTGGGCTTTTCCCATCTTAGAAGTCGGACAATTTTATGCCACAAAGGCTCTTTTCTTCCTTGAGATTCTGATTGAGTAAGCATAAATTTGCTCCCACTGAATTTGTAGTTATTAATGCCAAGTTCATCTTGATCGCGCCTACAGATTAAATCTAAATTTCTGAATTACGAATTACCAATTGGTATTAATTATCCTGTCTGAGAATGTTAAACAGCAAATCTATCGCATTTCAAAGGTTAATCAACTATGATCTGCTTTCAGTTATTCACTAGAGAATTGATTTTCTCTTCACAATCCAATAACTCTGTTAAGCTTCAATAAACTGCATAGTTATTTTCGCGCCCAAATTTGTGTCACACGAGGGATGCCAAACAGTGTTGTTTCGTCCTCTGCCAACTCTCTTATTTGCTCTAGAGTTTGCTTAATCTCTTCTGGTGTTGTTATTCCAGTTTCAATTAAAGCATCAGTTGCCTCTTTGAGTGACAAATCTATGAAACGCTTAGTTTCTTTGTGAACTGCGACAGGCTGCATTAAAAAAATTTCTCGCGTCAGCAAGCCAGCATTTTGAAATATTTGGTAAAGCTTGCTTCCCATACAAAAGTGCTGGTTACGAGCATTACCCAGTTTAAGGAAAAGCTCAATACAGCGGTCGTAGCTAGGGTTAGCAGGTTGACAAAAACCAGTGCTAAAGTCGGCTTCCTCACACACTAACAACCCACTCGGCTTAAGTAGTGCCAGCATTTGTTCCAGTGCATCTTTAGGGCGAGTTAAATGGGTTAGCAAAAAGCGGCAATAAACTATGTCAAAGGAGTTATGAGGTAATCCTGTATTGTAAGCGCTGCCCAAGACAAATTTTACATTGCTCAAGCCCAGTGCGTCTGCATTTCCTCGTGCCTGTTCTACCTGCTCTGTACTCACATCTACACCAATAACTGAACCGTTGAATCCAACTTGCTCCCCTAACCAAGTGGAAACACTTCCAATACCGCAACCAATGTCAGCTATATGCATCCCTTCGCTGAGTCCAACTCGCCCAAGTAAAAACTCTGTATATGGCTTATGGATTTGGTGAAGAATTTGCAATCGATTTGCGCCTACTTTTCCAGTGGCTAGTGTATAACGGTCATCATGTATCATTATTATTTTGCTTTCAAAAATAATTTGCATTGAGGCTTTGAGCGATCGCTATTCGTACCAGAGGCATCGCTTATCCACCAACTATTTTTGACCACACCCATATTAGTTCTGGATCTGAGCAAGAGTCGCAAGAACCACAAGATTGAATCCCTATCTTATTCGCAATTGATACTCATGAATAATTTTTCTTTCTGTATATTTGCACATTTGGGATGCTCCCTACCTGTGTAGCTCAGACCGGAAATTATCTACGGTCACTTCAATCGCAAGCCTATTAAATTTGATGAGTGAATAAGTGCGTTCGCGCCTAATCCAACCTAATAAAAAAGCTGGCTGTGATTTAGGCAGCTTTTTTATTAAGATGAAATAAAAAACGCTAAGGCTTAAGAACAAGTCCTCGAAAAACTGCAAAGTGCTACCAAAGTTTTTTTCTTATCTACAGCATTTCTATTTTGAGATTGAATTTGTTTGACACTGTGATTAATTTTCAGCGCATCTACTAATGCATTATGCTTTTTAATCGCTGTGTTTAAGGTAGGTGCATTCAGATTGTTCTCTAAAGTCACACCCTGATTGATTTTGGCAATAGCAGAGTTTCCAGAGAAAGCTATTGCACCAACGATTACGACTCCTAAACCTTTACCCAAATTCCAAGTATCCATAATTGTATTCCACCTTTTTTGTTAATTTACACTTACACTACACACTACTGTTAGCAATTTACAACATGCATTACTGCTAGCAATTAACAGCTTTCCAACCCTTCCAACGCCTGACAACCCTCTAACACTTCCCAAGCCGCTACAACACGTTAGAATGCCCTACAACACTCTCTAACCCGCTACAACGCCCTTTAACCTTCAGAATGACCTGACTTTTCACGGGATGTGGAAAGGGGAGTTTGGTTCGCGGATATCATTCGCGAACCAAACTCCCATAAAAATGAGCAAAAGATTTGCTGGTATTGTATTCCCAAAAAAGATGTCACTCGGTTAGCTGTGGCAGAGTTTGCCGATGCCGGACAAAACCTCAACTTAAAAATAGTCGATTTGGCAGCAAAATCTGATGCTATTAATACTCAGTTTCGCGTGAAATGTCGCGCACAGGACGGTTTTTCTGCCTACAAAACTGAATATGAAGGGGATATTCCTAACGAACTTGTGACTCGTGACTACAACCGTTTTATTCTAGCTTTGGGTAAGCTCAAAATTGCTGACGAAGCCTTACGCCCTGGTGTCAACGTTGATATTGAAGTCGTAGCGACTCGTTCTTTGGGAATACGTTCTGCGAAGCAAACTATTAGCTGGCAAGGTGCAGTCCGCAAGCCTAGATAAAATTTAGGAAGATTTTTTCCCATCTGAAACCATTTGCGAGAGAATATAGGCTGCGAAATCTAGTAACTGATCCAGCAAAAAACCAATGATACCGATGTATAAGATTACCTGGATTATGTAATCGGCATTGCCAGCTTTATAAGCTTCCCAGAGAGTAAAACCAAGTCCTTTTGGGCCCGTTAACATTTCTATAGCAATAACTATAAACCAGGCTACCCAAATGCTAACTTTCAAAGCATGAAATATATGAAATATAGCTACTCGAAAGTTATTATTCTGTCTCTGAAAATGCCGCATACCTATTGCTGTATTAATGATCATCGTCCACAGAGTTCCTAGAAAAACTACTATAATAGCAGCCGAATCGCTCTCTTGAAACGCTATTAAGGCAATAGGTAACAAAGCTATAGGAGGGATACTATGTGGTATCTGAAATATCAGCCTAAATAGCTGATAAATCATGCTATTCATGCCTATTAAATATCCTATGAAACTACCCAATACAGCGGCTGGGATGTAACCCACAAATAACCGTTGTAGACTAGCTAAAATGTCTAAAAACATATTATTCTCTATGCCTCAGTTCTCATGGAAAACATCTGGGAAATACTGTGGCAACAACACCAAATAGAAAATAGAAAAGTGTATTTAATTACACGTTATCTTTGAACAATACAAGATTTCTTATATCTTCTCCTCCTTGATGGCTAATCAAAAAAATAGGTATTGTTACGACGTGTTAGTAGTAGTAGAAAGAAGATGTAAAATTTGGCTTTACTAAACTTTATCAGAAAAATAAATTCTGATTAGCAAATTAAATACAATTTCCAGAATTTCCTTGATTGATAATTGTATTAAGTATAAATATTTAGAACTTTTAATACTAAATAAATTGTGTAACTAGTTATTAGCAATATTGATATTTCTTCAATAAAACAAAGACGCAAAAACTACTATGCGTCTTTGCGTCTCTACGTGAGATTATGTTCTACCTTAATATCAAACCATCTCTGATGATGCTTGCACCATCTGCTGCGGCTGCGGCTGGAACATGAACAATGAGTACACCACATCTCGGCGAATGTTAACCATCATATCTAAGAAGAGTTCGTAACCCTCGCTCTTGTACTCAATCAGCGGGTCTTTTTGACCGTAACCACGCAGCCCCACCGATTCACGCAAGGCATCCATTTGTTGCAAGTGTTCCCGCCACAGGGTATCAATGCGTTGCAAGATAAAAAAGCGTTCAGCTTGGCGCATAAGTCCGGGTTGAACTTGGTCAATCTGCGCTTCTTTGAGATCGTAAGCAATTCGCACCTGTTCATGGAGGAAGGCTTTAATCTCAGTAACCGACATATCCTCTAATTGATTTGGCTGCAAATCCGCTAGCAGATAGACGAATTCTTTAACTTTCTCAACCAACTTTTCTAACTCCCACTCTTCCGAGGGCAAGTCTATGTTGATGTAGTAGTCAACGATGTCATCCATCGTTTTTTCAGCGTACTTAATCACCTGTTCTTTCAAGTCTTGACCTTCTAATACCCGGCGGCGTTCGGCATAAATAGCACGACGTTGATTATTCATCACCTCGTCATACTCAAACACCTGCTTACGGATGTCGTAGTAGTAGGTTTCAACTTTTTTCTGTGCACCTTCCAAACTGCGGGTAAGCATCCCAGATTCGATGGGCATATCTTCTTCCACTTGGAAAGCATTCATTAACCCGGCAACGCGATCGCCACCAAAAATCCGCAGTAAGTTATCTTCTAAACTTAGGAAGAATCTTGTTGTTCCAGGGTCGCCTTGTCTTCCTGCACGTCCGCGCAACTGGTTGTCAATTCGGCGCGATTCGTGGCGTTCTGTACCAATGACGTGCAAACCGCCGATTTCCACTACCTCATTATGTTCGCGGGTAGTAAATTGTTCGTATTCTTGCTTAATCCGGTTGTATGCTGACCGCAATTTCAGAATCACCGGGTCATCAATGGGAGCTTTTTCTGCGGCTACAGCTACCTTGTCTTCGGCTTCCAGTTCCGGTAAACTGCGATCGCCATACTCACGCACCGCAATTTCTACTGCTTCTTTGAGCAGTTTTTCTGTTTCTTTTGTCAACTGGGTGGGGAAAATTTCTGGGGAAGCCCGCCAAGTTTTAACTTTTTTGCCAGGGACAAAGCCTTGACCACCGCCGTGTCCTGTAGGCAAGCCGGCTGGTCTTTGAACGCCAAACGTGTCTTCATCTTCTGGCATGACGATCCGGGGCATGAAGTATTCCCGCAGCTTCAGACGCGCCATATATTCGGAGTTACCACCGAGAATGATGTCTGTACCTCTACCAGCCATGTTAGTAGCAATAGTTACAGCACCTTTGCGTCCGGCTTGGGCGACGATTTCTGCCTCACGCTCGACGTTTTCCGGTCGGGCGTTGAGTAATTCGTGGGGAATCTCCAGTTGTTTCAGCAGTCGGCTGAGAAGTTCGGATTTTTCCACACTAGTGGTTCCCACTAACACAGGTCTGCCGAGTTCGTGCATTTCGGCACATTCTTTTGCGATCGCACCCCACTTGCCCGCTTCTGTCTTAAAGACCATATCAGACAAGTCTTCGCGTCTTCTGGCTTGATTAGTGGGAATTACCGCGACTTCCAGTTTGTAAATTTTTTCAAATTCTGGTTCTTCCGTTTTTGCCGTTCCGGTCATTCCACCGAGTTTTGGATACAGCAAAAACATATTTTGATAAGTAATTGTCGCTAGAGTTTGAGTTTCTGGCTGAATTTCTTCGTGTTCTTTGGCTTCAATAGCCTGGTGTAATCCATCACTCCAACGCCGTCCGGGTAGCACCCGACCAGTAAATTCATCCACAATTACCACTTCCCCATTGCGGACGATGTAATTTACGTCCTTGAGAAAAAGTTCTTTGGCTTTAATCGCATTGAAAACAAAGTGCGCCCAAGGATCTTCTGGGTCAAATAAATCTGTGACTCCCAAAAGATTTTCGGCTTCAGCAAAGCCTTCATCTGTCAATAGCACGTTACGAGCTTTTTCATCCACATCGTAATGCTCGTCTTTCTTAAGTGTGAATGCAATTTCAGCAGCTTGCAGATACTTTTCTGTAGGTCTTTCCACCTGCCCAGAAATAATCAGTGGTGTCCGCGCCTCATCAACTAAAATTGAGTCTACCTCGTCAATCACGCAATAATTGAACGGGCGTTGCACCACATCTGCCATTGATGTCGCCATGTTATCCCGCAAGTAGTCAAACCCGATCTCACTGTTGGTGACATAGGTAATATCACAATCGTAATTTTTCTGGCGTTCGCTGGGAGTCATGCTTGCCTGAATTAACCCCACACTCAGCCCCAAAAATCGATGCACCTGTCCCATCCATTCCGCATCCCGACGAGCCAGGTAATCGTTCACGGTGATCACGTGTACACCTTTACCAGTGAGGGCATTCAAATAACTCGGCAAGGTGGCTACCAGTGTTTTACCCTCGCCGGTTTTCATTTCGGCAATTTGCCCTATGTGCAAAATGATCCCGCCAAGGAGTTGGACATCAAAGTGCCGCAAGCCTAAGACTCGCCGTCCTGCTTCCCGGACAACGGCGTAAGCTTCTGGCAAGATGTCATCCAGAGGTTCGCCTTTGGCAAGCCGTTGTTTAAATTCGGCGGTTTTACCTTTTAACTCCTCATCGGAAAGAACCTTAATTTCTTCCTCTAAAAGGTTAATTTCAGTAACAGAAGGTTGGTATTTTTTAAGCTTACGAGCGTTGGGGTCGCCCAACAAGAGTTTTAGCATGGCAGATTATAGAACTCAATCAAGGGGGATGGGGATTAAAGGTTCGGTATTGATTATAAACATTTAACCCAACCCAACCGGCTTGGTCGTGGATGGGTGTGAAATGAGAATTAACTCAAAAACAGGAGAAAAATTAGCCAATCAGTTACTAAATGATTGGTTTTAACTTTTATCTTATATTTAGTCTTTCTTTATAGTATCATTTTGCCCCTAGATGGGGCCAGAGAGGGAGTGGGGGAATAAAGTGAGGAGTGAGGAGTTATGAATTATGAATTTTTCAATGAAGAGGCAGGGAAAAGGGGGAAATGACCCCTGACTCATGTTGTGGAGCCGGGCAGAACATGGATCTAAGTCCCCCACTTCTACTAAGTGGCTCTCGTAAAAAGCGGGAAGCTGGCAACAGATGGGGTTGAATCCCAATTCTGTTCTATCCCCCTTGCTCCCTTGCTTCTTTTTCAACTCCTCACTTCCATTCTGCTGTCAAGCGGCGGAAATTGTAATCACTAGCACTGGGATGACAGCTGACACAGCTGCCAATCTGGACGGGACGTGGTAACTTAACTCCTGGATGCAAAGCTTTGAAATAACGCGAGTCGTTGATGCGATAGGGTGTTTCTTCGTCGTCTAACTGGACACGGGAGAAAGTCGAAAGATATTTCCACACTAAAATACGCGGCGGATCGACTAAAGGCTTTAGTTGTGCGCCGTAGTGCTGCGAGTCTTGCAGGAGATTTTTCCAAGTTTGAGTGGGTAAAACGGCTGGTGGTAAGCCGATGTGGCATGTGGAGCAGTTTTCTAAATACAGTTCTTGCCCCAGTTGGTACTGTGCAGGCACTACGTCAACAGTGCCAATTTCAGCGGTGGGAGTAGCACTTTGGGCGTTAGTTGCCAAGGCTAGAAGCCAGCCCATAGCTAGGCTCCACGTTACAATTACCAAAAGTAAACCGAAAAATTGGCGTTTGAATTGGCGTTCCGCGCTTTGGTGTAGCGTTTGCCGTTGGCGTAGCCCGCCGTAGGCATCGCTGTAAGGCGATCGCTTTTCGCCATCACGGGTTTTGCGCTTAACAAAAATTGACATTCCTCACATTCCCAGATATTTAGAAGTGGCGCTTGTGCTAATCATAGGACTTACGCAGTCTTGGCAGTGTTTGGTGATTTGGCGTAAGTATTTTCGATAAGCAACATGGCGATGCCTATTGGCAAGCCGCTCTGCGTCGGGGGCATCTCTCCATGAATAACAGTAATATAAATGTCTATTCAGCGCACCACTGATTGTGCAAGGAAAAATATCCTGGTAGTTTTAACGTGACTCACTCAAAAAATCAGCCACAATATTTAAGATTTCGTTTGCACCAATATCTTCTCGGTCAGACTTGGAATAAATCGTTAGTAGCAAAATACTTGTAGATGACTCGACTTGATAAATCAATCGGTATCCAGCACTCTTACCTTTTTGGATACTACTGTTGCGAACTCTCATTTTGTAAATAATATAATCCTCACCAATACCCCAATGCGTAGGCGTAGCCCGCCGTAGGCATCGCCGACAATATTTCCTTATTGTAATTGTTCGATAACCGATTCAACATCAGAGCGAATATTGCGAAATCTCTTTGAAAGTCTGTAAAGTTCTTGCTCAAACTCATCGGAGAATCGAATTGAAAATGCATCATCACTCTGCATCAATCCTGTCCCATAGTAAGCCTACGCACCAATGATGATGGAGATGCTGAGTGCGATCGCAAAAGGACTAAAAGTGTTTTCAAACTCCAAATGAGACTTAATTGTAGATTGGCTCCCCAACCTACAGACTTTTCTTTTCTAGGCTTAACTTGCAGAATACACCGAAATAAGTAAGTAAAATGCCATTTTGCTTAAACGTTTGCAGCTAACGTTGCTTGATTCATCAGAAACGCTTAAATATTTCTTGCAAATATATAACCAGTTGCAGTTAACGTTTAATGCTTTGCAACAAATATTCTTCCATATATAAGAAACGTTTAAGTATTTCCTGCAAACATATAAGTCATTGCCACAAACGCTTAAAGCTTTGCAACAAATACTCTTCCATGTATAAGAAACGTTTAAGTATTTCTTGCAAATATATAAGTCGTTGCCACAAATCCTTAAAGCTTTGCAACAAATACTCTTCCATGTATAAGAAACGTTTAAGTCATTGCAACAATTGTTGTAACAAACTTATAACCTGATTTGCTACTACAAATTCTCAAATAATCTTATCCATATTTGGTATTTCTTAATTGAGTCGAACAACTGTTCGGTTTTGCAACCTACCAAGCTATCCGACTCGGTTTTATATTCGGAGGTTGTCGCCTTCCTCGCTGGTTCAGGTCTGGACTCCCTGGTGTACGCTCGATAAATTCCCACTTACCAACTCTGACAATGGGGAGTACTCACGCCACAGCCACCGCCACCACGCGAAAACCAACATTGTTGTTACGATTCGCGCGCGCGTTCCTATTGCGATTGGCAGAACGGCAATTCCTGGCATTGTTGATCCAACTACCGCCACGCAGCAGCTAAATCGACCTGCCCCATGCTCAAACTCTCAAACTAAGTGAGAAATCTGATTAAATGTAGTGTATGATAGTTTTGATATCAAGATACAACTTTCTTGAAAAAAATTTTTTAGCCGCCTGCGGCGGAGAGTGAAGAAGGGAAAAGAATAAGAAGTGCAGAGGGCAAAAGGGGAAGAGTGCAAAGGGCAAGGAATCCTCACACCACAGCCACCGCCACCACGCGAAAACCAACAACGTTGCCACGATTCGCGCGCGCGTTCGTACCGCGAAAGGCAGAACGGCAATACCTGGCAAGGCTGAACCAACTACCGCCACGCAGCAGCTTAATGTTATTATCTTTACCAGTCAGCCACGCATTACCGTCTTTTGGCGCACCCTGGTAATTGTCATTATATACATCTTGACACCATTCCCATACATTACCATGCATATCGTACAAACCGAAAGAGTTAGGCGCAAATTTTCCTACATCTGTTGTTTGTTGACGATATTCGCCCTTTGGTACAGAGCCATAAGGATAGTTACCGTTGTAGTTAACTAAATCTGTGTTAATCGTTTCACCAAAAGAAAATGGGGTCTTGGTTCGAGCACGACAAGCATATTCCCACTCAGCTTCACTGGGTAGTCGATAGGTTTTTCCTGTCTTTTGGCTCAATTTTTTACAAAATTCTACTGCATCATCCCAACTCACCTGTTCTACAGGTCGTTTCTCACCTTTGAAGTTGGAAGGATTATTACCCATAATTACTTGATATTGCGCCTGGGTGATTTCATATTTACCCATGAAGAACCCAGGTACTTTTACCTCATGCTGTGGACTTTCATCTTTATCTCTCTCTGCTTCCCCTGCCGGTGAACCCATCATAAAGGTTCGCCCTGGTATCTGCACCATTTCCAAGGTGATATCATTCCCTAAGTCTGCCACAAGTGTAGTTTTTCCTGAATCAGACTGCCAGATACGCGGTACTACAATTGCCAAACCCAACCCAGCACCCGCAAACCCAACAGTTTGAATCATCCTTCGCCGTGACAAGTTAGATAATATTAGTTTTTTTGATGGCGTTGAAGATGTTGGAATTGTAGATGTTGCAAATTGTCCCGTACCAGAAGTCGGAATATTAGTAATTGGTGAGGTTTCCTTGGGAGGTGTTTGAGGAGGTTGATTTATAGGTATATTTGTAACTGATTTAGATGCTTGTGGAATTATTTGCTGAGGTAAATCAGGAATTGCAGAACTATTTCGCAACCGTTCAATTCTTTGTAAACCTCTCACCGCGTCCATATCTGGCCCTGAAGCGGCTGCTAATACCCGAATCCATAATTGCTCTGCTAAATTTAGATTCCCGTTTACTTCTGCTTGGTAAGCATCATTTTTTAACGTGGCGATATCTGCTAGAGTTGCATATAGTGGCACAAGTATTAGGTGGGATTTATTTACAGGTTCAGCAATAAGATAAGGCGTTTGCCTTGTATTCTTATACTGGCGAACCAGTTCAGGCACACGAAACTTGAGATATTGATCCAAACGCTCAACAGTAGCGCATTTACCTTGAATTCCTAACCCTTCTAGTAATGCACTAGTAAAAGCACCTTGTTGTAAAGCCTCAATTTCATAAGAATACTCCTGGGGAATACAAGAAAAAATGCTGATAACTCCTTGTTGACGTGCTTCTTCTGCTGTTTGTCGCCCAATTCCTTCACCTGTTTTTTTGCCTTCATTGCGACAAGCATCCAGAATCAAGACAACGTTATCAGCACCGCAGCGACGCAGGCGTTCAGTCACAAAGTTAATCGCAATTGCCGTGTTTTCAATATCCTCTGGATCGCCATCACAGGGCATGAGATAATCACGGTCAGCGTATCTTATCCCATGCCCACTGAAGAAAAACCAGAAATTATCTCCTGCTCCCATAAAGGGATTGTCAAATAACTGCCGCAAAATTCGCAGCAAGTTAGTGCGAGTTGGGCGAGTCGATTTTCCAGCAAGTTCAGGGGAGTCATCAGAGAAGAAGAAAATCCGCTCAAATCCTGCTTCCTTGCTCAGAAACTCCTGCATTAACTGTGCATCTCGCTTGGCAAAGTTTAGCGGTTGCAGATAATCATACTGGTTAATTCCGATCGCGATCGCCCAATTTTTTACCATCTCACCCTGGTTCTTGGCGCTTGAATTTCAGCTTAATCGCTCCTTTACTTCCAGCTTTAGCACCACTGCCAATTAATTTAACTTCTCCTTCGGCACTAATTTCCACCGATAGCTCAATTTCATCTAGCTGCATCCTGGAGTTAACTTTTGCTTGCTGTTCAGCTTGACTAAACAAACTTCCCACTACTTTGAGAAAGTAAGTCATATTTTGCTCTAATTTTTGAGCGCTAACTTTAATGGCATCTCCTACCCCTTTGCTACCAATACTTTCCCTAATAGTTTCCTCTCCCCAACTGCGTGTATTAGTACTCCCGCCTTTAGCACCGTCAGGAATCGATATTTGAGGGGTATCATCCGTCACAATCCAAATGCGATCGTCTTGGGGTGTTTCTGACATATTACTTTAAATATTTAGATTAAATCTTCCCACATTATAAATACAACGATAGAGATAGCAATTCCGATTACTAAGAAATTTCACTGAGCATTTTAGACATTGCACTAAGTACGATAGAGATGCCCAGAGCGATTGCATCTCTCCTTTCTCTGCGAACCTCTGCGCTTCCCTCCGCGTCCCTCTGCGTTAAAAAAACTACCCCTCTCCGCCACCGGAAAGGGGTTAATCACTGCCGAAATTCAGCCCTATCTAATAAGCGTCCTGCAACTCGTAGAAATCAGGCGAGATATAATCCTTCCGCAAAGGCCAACCTACCCAATCTTCTGGCATCAAAATCCGCTTGAGATTTGGGTGTCCTTGGTAGACAATGCCCAACATATCGTAAGACTCGCGCTCTTGCCAATCTGCGGTCTTCCAAATCCAGTACACAGAAGGAACTACAGGGTTTTCCCGTGGTAAGAAGACCTTCAGCCGGACTTCTTCGGGGCGATCGCTATTATCACCGACTTTAATCAAGTGATACACACTTACCAATTCCTCTCCTGGTCCAAGGTCAACACCACCTTGAAACTGGAGATAATTAAACCCATAGGCATAAAGGGCTGTAGCAGTGGGAAGCAAGAAATCTGGCTCCACCTTAATTATCTCTACACCATTCTTGTCTGGTGCCAAAAACTCATGGTCAAAACCATTTTCCGTTAACCACTGAGAAACTTTACCGGCTTGTACCAATGACTCTGCTTTGGCTGCTGGTACTGGTTTAGACTCTTCTTCGTCTTCTGCTACTGGTTGAGATTCTTCTTCAGGCACGGGTTTGTTCCTCCTTTTGCGCCTTTGCTGTTTGCAGTGCAGGTGGTATTGGCATACCGATCGCTTCCGTCAATTCCTTCGGTGGTACAGAGCGAGTTTCTGACTGCAAATACTTACCAGTTAAGATTTCCTCTACTGGCTTCAAATTATGAGTCGTGCTGTAGTAGCGGTGAGTTTGCTTAATTTTATACCGCTCTTGCATCGATTCATTGGAGATTTTCTTCCGCAGTTTAATGATCGCGTCGATAATTGCTTCTGGACGGGGAGGACAACCAGGCAAGTACACATCCACAGGAATCAGTTTATCAACCCCGCGCACTGCTGTAGGGGAATCAACGCTGAACATCCCGCCAGTAATTGTGCAAGCTCCCATCGCAATTACATACTTCGGCTCTGGCATTTGTTCATAAAGACGTACCAGTTGGGGGGCCATCTTCATCGTAATAGTCCCTGCCGTAATAATTAAATCGGCTTGGCGGGGGCTAGAACGGGGAATTAATCCAAAACGGTCAAAGTCAAATCGGGAACCAATTAAAGCTGCAAACTCAATAAAACAGCAAGCAGTACCAAACAGCAACGGCCACAGACTAGAAAGCCGCGCCCAGTCGTAGAGATCATCAACCGTGGTCAAAATGACGTTTTCTGAAAGGTCTTGAGTGATTGTACTTCGCTCAATGGGGTTGATGATCCGCTCTTTGTCCTGAGTTGTTAAGTTAGAATTCAAGACCATTCCAAAGCTCCTTTACGCCATGCGTAAACTAAGGCGACTACAAGAATTGCAATAAAGACTAGCGCTTCAATAAATGCTAATAGCCCCAAACGGTGGAAAGCTACCGCCCAAGGATACAAGAATACAGTCTCCACATCAAAGACGACGAAGACTAGAGCAAACATGTAGTAGCGGATATTGAACTGAATCCAGGCTCCCCCAATCGGTTCCATGCCAGATTCATAGGTGGTGCGCCGTTCTGGACTGTAACCACTGGGTCGTAAGAGCTTGGATGCTGAGAGCGCTAAGGCAGGTACTAGGCTACAGATTATGAAGAAGCCTAGAAGGTACTCGTAACCGCTGAGGACAAACACAATGAGTATCTACCGCTTATGGAGTATTTTAAGTAGGGAGTGGGGACTAGGAACTTAGGAGTGTGAGGACAAAGAAGTTTTCTTTCCCATGCCTAATGCCCAATCCCATTCAATTACGTTACTTTCTTTTACATTATATCTGTTTGATTTTTCTGAAATCTGGGAAACAGACGCACTTCAGGTATTTGATTCGCTTTTGCTAGTGATAGAAAAGTCTAACAATTATGTCATAATTTTTAACGTATATTTAAGATTTCTCCTCTGTGAGTCCTTAGCCATGAGCGAACCAGCTGTTGAGACTACGGCGTTAGATCGCTACGAGTGTCGCGCCTGCGGTTATGTTTACGAACCTGAGAAGGGAGACGACAAGGATGATATTCCTTCAGGGACATCCTTTGCAGAACTGCCCATAAATTGGCGCTGTCCAGTTTGTGTTGCTAAGAAAACCGCTTTTGCCAACATCGGCCCTGCGGGTACTGCATCCGGCTTCAAAGAAAATCTCGGTTACGGTTTAGGTGTCAATAACCTAACGCCAGCCCAAAAGAATATCCTAATTTTTGGCGCTTTGGCTCTTGGCTTCTTGTTTTTTATCAGTCTCTACGGCTTACAATGACAGCCGTTAAGCAATTCACGCATTCACGCATTCAAAATGAAAAACCCAGGATTACCCAGCATTTTGACTGCCAACTCTATGCAAATCAAATGTGGAAAAGCTGATCTCGGATATAGGGAACAAGTGACAGGTGAGAGGTAACAGGGAGTCTATTGTGTAATTAAAATCACATAAATGTGTCGTTTTCCCAGTTCCGGAGAGCGACCACGGACTTCAATACCAAATTGGGATAAATAATATTTTTTGGGATTCTTGGAAGGCTTTTTAGTAAAAACTTTTAATCCAAAATCCCAAATCTGTCTTGAAAAGTTTGCCACACAGGAGCCACTGCGCCCTTGCGGTTTGCCGACTTGTTCGCCTTGGTCTCCTCTGTCTCTCTATTCGTGAGAGGCTAGCGCCTGCCGTAGGATGTCCTAAGGGCTGTAGGGAAAAGCAAGTGGCGTTGGAAGCCCTGCTTACAACTTTTGTCTCCGACACGCTACGCGAACGCAAAATCCAAAATTGGTATAAAGTAAAGCTTTTAGACAACACCTACAGAAATTTAGAAACAACTAAGAAATACTGATGCATTCAATTGTGAGAAGTTGGCAACGAATAGCTGCCTTGTTGATAGTAGTCCTGATGTGCATAGGTTGTAGCAAAATCCCCTCTGTTAGCTACAACCCCTGGAAAATCATTTCTGTGCCAACAGACTCGAATCTATTGGATATTGCTTTTACTAATAACCCTGAGCATGGTTACTTAGTGGGTAGCAACGCCACCCTATTGGAAACCAATGACGGTGGTAATACCTGGAAACCAATAATACTGCAACTTGATGAGCAAAAGTATCGCTTTGACTCAGTAAGTTTTGTTGGTAAAGAAGGCTGGATTGCCGGAGAGCCTGGACTGTTGCTGCACACTATTGATGAAGGTAGTTCTTGGTTGCGTATACCATTGAGTGAAAAGCTACCAGGTAGCCCGATCGCAATTAAGGCATTGGCAGACAAGACAGCTGAAATGGCTACTGGTGTCGGAGCCATATATAAGACCACAGATGGCGGCAAAAACTGGAAAGCGCAGGTGGAATCAGCAGTCGGTGTGGTGCGTAACTTAGAACGTTCTGCCGATGGTAAATATGTTGCCGTTTCCGCTAAGGGTAACTTCTACTCGACTTGGGAACCAGGGCAAAATGCTTGGGTACCCCATAACCGTAATAGTTCTCGGCGGGTAGAAAACATGGGTTTTGCTGATGGTGGGCAGTTGTGGATGCTAGCTAGGGGAGGTCAAATTCAGTTTAGTGACCCAACTAAACCAGAAGAATGGCAAAAGGCAAAATATCCAGAGTTATCCACCAGTTGGGGTTTACTGGATTTGGCATATCGCACACCCAATGAAATTTGGATAGGTGGCGGTAGTGGTAATTTGCTACGGAGTGCCGACGGTGGCAAAACCTGGGAAAAAGACCGTGCAGTAGAAGAAGTTGCTGCTAATCTGTACAAGATTGTTTTCTTAGAGCCAGAACGGGGATTTATAATTGGCGATCGCGGCGTTTTGCTCAAATATCTACCAAACCCTGAAACAACTTCCCCAGCAAAGGCGGCTTAGTGAGTAAGAGGGAGTGGGGAGTAGAAAAGAAGCAGGAGAGCAGGGGGCAGGGGGAGAATAAAAAATTACCTCTTTCCCCTCTGCTCCCTGCCCCTTTGCCTCTTGCCAATGCCCTATTTCTGAGAAGAACGTTGCAACTTGTAACTCTTTCTTAACTTTGTAGGATAATAAACTCAATAACACTCTATGTGAAGGTAGGGATACTAAATGTCAGGTACCACTGGAGAACGTCCGTTTTCAGACATCATTACCAGCGTTCGTTACTGGGTAATTCACAGCATCACCATCCCGGCATTGTTTATTGCAGGTTGGCTATTTGTGCAAACTGGGCTGGCTTATGATGCTTTTGGCACACCTCGTCCCAATGAGTATTTCACACAAGCGCGGCAGGAAGTACCAATTGTGAAGAACCGTTTTGAAGCTAAAAAACAAGTTGAACAATTTATCGGAAAGTAGTTTGAGATCATGACAAGCAGCAATAATATCAATCAACCAGTTACCTATCCAATTTTTACCGTTAGATGGCTGGCAGTTCACACTTTAGGTGTACCAACTGTATTCTTTTTAGGCGCGATTGCCGCAATGCAATTTATTCACCGTTAGGAGCAATTATGGTAGAAAGATCGCCCAATCCCAATAATCAGCCGGTTGAACTAAACCGGACTTCGCTATACCTGGGACTACTACTAGTTTTCGTTCTGGGGATTCTGTTTTCCAGTTACTTCTTTAACTAACTGGAACTACTGTTGTTAATCTTTGTTTATTGAACGTATGTTGATTTGTTGTTAAGGGAGGAGAGAAGCTGTGTCTGGAAGTGGGAGAATTCCCCTGTGGGTCGTCGCTACGATCGCAGGTTTAGGTATAATTACAGTCCTGGGCATTTTCTTTTATGGTGCCTATGCCGGACTTGGTTCTTCGATTTAACATTAGTTTGAACCGAACACTATAAGTTAGAATTTCCGAGCATTTGTTGAGAAATCAACCTTAAAAAACCGCCTGTCTGATAAAGACAGGCGGTATTAATTTTAGTCAATAGTCTAGAACATATCCGACAGAATTGATAACTTTCGCTTGTCCAAAAACTTGACTAATGAACGCCACTTGCTTCTCCTTTGGCGCTAGCCTCTCACGAATGGGAGAAGGGGAAACCAAGGCAAACAACGGTGGGAACCTCCCTCCGGGTTCGCCAGTCGCCTACGGCGGGAAACCCGCCTATAGTGCTGGACTCACCGCAAGGCAGTGGCTCCCAACGACTACATCAGCTGATATCGTCGCTTTCAATGTATAAAAATAGAAACGCGAACGTCACAGCTGGCAAAACCCAACCAATGATGGGAACTAAGATAGAAGGCAAAAAGGAAGCTGCCATAGTAAAGGTTCCTGTTAAATAACACTACAATTCAAAATGAGCTTACTGCAAATTCTGCCAATATTTTTGAAATTCTAAAGATTTTTAACACAGCCCATATTGGGAGATGAGGAAGAGGACACGAGGAGATGGGGATATGTAACTCTTCAGGTTATAGGGAGAAAGCCTCATTTGTTCCCCGATCATTATGGATTGGGACATATTGATAAAGCCAGTGCTGACCGAATATTATCTGATGTTCCTTATATACCCGATCATTTTCTCAACCAGGGAAGCCATAAGACTGATAGCGGTAAGGTTTTCACTATTGTCTGGCAGGTTGTCAAGTCTGTGATTAATATGAAACAACTTTATGTCTACAGTAACAGCGCAGCATTGTCAATCTTTCCAGGGTTAGATAACCACATTGCCATTTTGAACTTGAAAAGTTATCCTCTGCTCTTGTTCAGCAGAATCATTGTAGATAACTTCTACATACTCTACTAAGTCTTTTCCTATTACGTTGCTTTCAATTAAAGCCAAAACTTCATCTTTGACAAACCGACCAATTTCTTCGCCGTTCAATTTTGTTCGTGGCGACTGACTGGCATCAATGCGGACATTTCCAAGTATCATATAAAGGTTCGATTGGTGGTGCAGTTTTGTCAATTAGTTGATTTTGTATTCCATTTTTCTTCCGGTAAGAATCCGTATTCGTAAATTCCTTGTAATCCCTCAACTTCGCTTATTGAACCAAACCGTTTCTCCCAACGTCGTAGGGCATTTTCCAGTAGCGGCTGATTGAGAGAGTACAGTTCGCTATTGTCTGCGCTGTTATGATAGGAGAATGGATAGAAAAGTGTGTGATGCATAGAGAAGGAAAAATATGGTTCTCCGTCCTCTGGTCCTCCCCACATCACAAATCTGCCAAGATTCCTAACCCAAGATCGGGTCGGTTTATCTGGAGATTCTGGGGTGCGGATATATACAAACAGATCGACTTCCATTTCTAACCGTTCAATAGCAGCACAGTGTTCTCGCATAGCTTTGGAGACATTCTCAAGGTATTCCTCATAAGAGTTTTCTGGTGGCCACTCAAGTGTCACTCCCTTAATTTCTGAAAAGGGGCTTGAACTGAAGTAAACACTCCAAACCCTTGCTAGTTCGTCAAAGGCATCTAGCGTTCCCATCATGCTATTGTTGATGTGCCAAGCATTAACTGACTGAATGGAAAGGGAAGTAAAATCGAATGGTGGAGTTACACCCCAGGAACCAGCACTTTTTTTTCCTGCCCAAGTGTCAAGCAAAGGTATAACTATAGCTGCTGTTTTGTCAATTAATTGATTTGGCATTCCATTTTTCTTCTGGTAAGAATCCGTATTCGTAAATTCCTTTTAAACCCTCAACCTCGCAGATTGAACCAAAGCGTTCCTCCCAGCGTCGCAGGGCATTTTCCAGTAACGGTTGATTGAGAGAGTACAGTTCGCTATTGTCTTCGCCGAGAGGATAGGAGAATGGATAAAAAAGCGTGTGATGCACAAAGAAGGAGAGATCTGGCTCTCCGTACTCTGGACCACCACTAATCAGCAACTCGCCAAGGTTTCTCACCCAAGCTCGAATTGGCTCTTTGGGGGATTGTTCAGTGTGGACAAAGACCAGCAGTTCGACTTGCATCGCTAGCTCTTCAATGGCAGCAGGATACTCGCGTATGGCTTTTAAGACACGTTCAATGTATTCTTCATAAGAGTTTCCTGGTTGCCACTCAAGCACCACTCCCTTAATGTTTGATTCGCTGCTAGGACCGAAGGAAACTTCCCAAACTCTTGCTAGCTCAAAAAAAGCATCTAGTGTTTCCATCGTGCTGTTGATGTACCAAGCATTGACTTCTGGAATAGAGAGAGAAGTAAAATCGAATGGTAGAACTATACACCAACTGCCAGCACTCTTTTTACCCGCCCAGGTGTCATGTAGAGGTTCGATTGGCGGTGCAGTTTTATCAATTAGTTGATTTTGTATTCCATTTTTCTTCTGGTAAGAATCCGTATTCATAAATTCCTTTTAAACCCTCAACTTCGCTTATTGGACCAAACCGTTCCTCCCAACGTCGCAGGGCATTTTCCAGTAGCGGCTGATTGAGAGAGTACAGTTCGCTGTTGTCTTCGCCGAGAGGATACGAAAATGAATAGAAAAGTGTGTGATTGATAGAGAAGAAAAGGTATGGTCTTCCGTACTCTAGTCCTCCCCAAATTACCAAATTGCCAAGATTTCTAACCCAAGCTCGTACAGGTTGGTTGGGAGATTCTTGAGTACGAACAAAGACTAGCAGATCAACTTCCATTTCTAGCCCTTCAATAGCCGCAGAGTATTCTCCTATTGCTTCTAAGACCTTTTTAAGGTATTTTTCATAGGAGTCTCCTGGCTTCCACTCAAGCACCACTCTCTTAATTTCAGATTCGGGGCTTGGGTAAAAGAAAACGCTCCAAACCCTTGCCAGATCAGAAAAAGCATTTAGCGTTTCCATCAAGCTATTGACATACCAAGTATTGACGGATTGAATAGAGAGGTTCGTAAAATCGAATGATGGAGTTACACCCCAGGAACCAGCATCCTTCTTCCCCCCCCAGGTGTCATTTAGAGGTTCGATTGGAGGTACTGTTTTGTCAATTGATTGATTGTGCATATTAATTTTTTCAAGGGAGCATAACTAATTTCCCATTTTGCACTTGGAAGACAAGCTTCTGGGCTTGACCTGCTGTGTCTTTGTAAAGAAATTCAACAAATTCCACAACATCAATCCCTTTTATTCCTGTTTTATTGTCAACTGTGAGCATACGACCATTAACAGCTCGAAAAATTTCGTCGCCAGTCCAGTTTGTAGGCGGTGCTTGTCTGTAATCATGTCGCCATTAGTAGTAACAGCAGCAGTATGAGTACTTAGGGTAACTGTTCCATTCTGCAAGTGGATGTTATTAATGGTAATGTTCTGGCTAGAGCAGAAGCCAAAGGCGGTTTCGGTGATTGGGTTTTAAATTCTACGCCTCTTTCGACCCAGCCGCTATCGCTATTAATCGAAAGAATAACCGATAAAGAAAATCTCACTAGGCTGATTTTCTGTGTAGACGATGATATATCTAGCTGTACCTCTATCAATAGAGTACCAAAAAGCATTACTGGCATCAGAGTTTGTCTTGCCAAAAATGACAGATTCAATCATTTCATGGGTAGGCTGTTCTGTACCAAATAGAGCAACGAGTTCTGTTAGAGGGAGCGGAAAAGCAGTATTAAACACTTCTCTAAATGTTTCATAGTTCTCTTCTTCTCCTCCTCGTAATGCTGCTTTAAATTCATCTTCATCTTTAAATTCATCTTCCTCTCCAGCATCAGAGTTTGTGTTGCCAAAAATGACAGATAGAATCATTTCACGGGTAGGCTGCTCTGTACCAAATAGGGCAATGAGTTCTGCTGGAGGAACTGGAAAGGCAGTTTTAACCACTTCTCCAAGTATTTCACTGTTTTCTTCTGTTCCTCGTAATGATGTTTTAAATTCATCTCTTGAAAGTGGACATGGCGTATCAGAAACGCGAAGAATATCGAGGATTGAACGTGTTCCATCAGATCCTTTTGCTTCTATTGCTGCTTCGATGGACGGATGTTGCGCTCCAGGAGTGGGAGAATTTTCCGTAACGGGAAAATTGAGCGATGGTATTGCAGGATTATAGCGACCTGCCTGAAACTCACGTTTTCGTAGCGTATCCAATGCTACGTTGATATCCTGTTGATAATCAGTATAGTACCAGTAAGCTTCTCCGCCCATAGTTTTAAAATCTGAGTTAGAGCTAGTTCAATTGGATCTAAATTGTGACAAGAACACAAGTTGTATAATTCCAGTAATTGAATTTCATAAGCATCCTTATGCATTAGAAGAAACGATTCAATACGACTGGTCATCCCCTCCCAAGGCTAAAGCTACTACGCCTGCCAACCCCGTGGCAGGAAGAGGTGCTTTCAGAACAGCTTTGGAAACTCCCATATTAGCTAGAATATACCTAATTGTATTTGGCAGATTCCACAAGTTATTACTAGTATTCGAGCCAGCAGAATAGCGTTCTCCTTCGCGCTCGAACGTATCCCAAAACTGAAGACAAGCTTTTAGCATGGGTTGGTATCGTGTAGACCGCCATTTCTCTGGGGGGTCAAACCACATTGCACTTTGATAAGCTATAAGACCAAGTACCGCCCATTCCGTTTGTAACGAAGCATTGAAAATTTCCTCCACCATGTCGGCATTCAGCCGACCTTCAAACTGCGCTTTCTTAATTTGGAAATGAAGAAGATAGCAATGAAAATGTGGTTCACCACCGAGCAATGGACTGGGGCCTTCAAGCACTAGCATACCAGGTTGAGTTGCAGTATCAACAGTGTCATCAGTACCTATAGCATCATTCAATGACTCACCACGGGCAAGATTCGTAACAAGCCGACGACAACGGGGCTTAACGTCTCTATAAAGACCATAGAACGAAGAGGGAATATGCACTGTTTTCCTCCCAGGACAAACGCATCTAAAATTTCCAAAAACAAATCAACAAATAAATGTAACTTGCATATATGACGCAAAAGCAAATAAGACTTATCGCCAATCTGATTTTTTTATCCGTAGATGAAAGGTAAAATTTTCATCTGGTTTATTCTCAATAATTTAAGCCTATGCGATATTTTGATGAAGTTTTCACTGGCGGAAAAATATGTCGATTGACACTCCGGCATTTGCTCAGGTCTTCCTCCTTATGGAATAGGTACAAAGTTACGTGGTGGCAAAAGAATTCGCGAACCCTCGGAAACAACTATGTAGACAAAGAGCGCTGCCCCAGTCAGACCCGTATACTTCTTTATTAATTCTATAGGATCTGTCGAATCTGATTGTTGTGTTTGATTTTCAGATACACTCGAAAAGGTTCCTTTCTTATACTGGTAGATAATAGTACCAGCTTGCGGTGATGCGAAAGTGTAATATCCACCTGGAGCAGAGATAACACCGTAAGTCCCAGGGTCAGTACTTGAACCCAAGTTAATTGTTATACCTGCTTTTGCAAATATAGCCGCGTATTCCTGGGCTTCAGGAAGGGCAAGGCTACTCTGAGTTTGTGACTTAATCTCATAAAGGGTATGCTCTGGCACGTTGAGAATATCCGGCTTTGCATCCTGCTCTTTTGGAGACAATGCATCTATGTTAGATGTTTCACCCCTATCTTGATACGTCTTTAAGATTGTTTTTGTATTAACGTAGTTGGTAAACACTAGCTCCCCTTCATGCATTTCAGCATAGAATGCTGCGATGCCTTTATGCGCCTCGTTACCAATGTAATAGGGGAAAGGCTGATTGCCAGGTCTCATCATAGGACCTGGACCAATTCCAGGGGGGTTATTGGCCTCTAGCGTACCTCCGATTGCACTATCGATTAGAGTGTCAAAATTGACAGCACCAGGATTTTGTAATGATTTATCTCCACTAACACCTGTAGTAATAATTTCAATGTTACCCAGAGCGTAACTGCCAACAAGTGATTTTTGTGGTGCAATCGTGTAACTACTGGTGATAATATTCCCTTGAGTAGTAACAGCACCCAGGCTGCTAAACAAGCCCACCACTCCATTTTGCGCTCTGATATTACGGGTATTTATATCACCAACTGCCGCAATAATTATACCGCCGCTAGTGGTGATGTCACCAGAGGTAGTGACAGCGCCAGAGCTAAGAATCTCTAATTGCTTTGCTGTGATGCTACCAGTAGTGATATCACCGCTAGGTTGATTTTCTGAGTTAGTATCTTTATTGAGAAAAATGCTGACTTTACCTGAGCCATTGGCAGACAAATTTGCTGTGGAGATGTCACTAGCAGCTTTCAAAGTGATATCATCCGCATTGCCACTAGTGGTGATGTCTTTGGTAGTAACAGCACCAAGTTTGCTAGTGAGGCTAACAGCACCGCTATTAACAAGAACATTACCAGTGCTGAGATTTTGGGAAGCTGTAACAGTAGTATTGCTACCACTGGTAATATCAATAGTCGCCACTGTCCCCTGCTGACTAGTTATTTTTACTGTACCCTTGTTGGAAGTGAGATTTTTAGTTGTAATGTCCTGGGTTGTTATGACAGTAATATTCCCTTTGCTGGTGATATCAGCATTAACCGTGAAAGTTTTAGCACTATTAACTGTCAAGTCCTTAAGACTAGCATTACCACCAACTGCATTATTGAAAGTAATATTGCCCAAACCACCTGTCAGACTGAGAGATGAAGCACCTGCACTATTACTATCGAGAGTATTTTTAAAGGTGATGTCGCCGCCCTTGTCAGTAGCAGTAGATTTAGCAGAGTTAAAAGTGTAAGCACCAGTACTGCTATTGAGGATTGTGGGGCCATCAAAAGTAATATTGCCGCCTTTGGTGACAACTTTGGAGCCAGTGAGATTAATCTTAAGCCCCTGCAAGAGGACAGAACTACCTTGAGTAGAAATATTGCCTACAGTAGTAATACCATCTTTGGGCGTTGCTGTTGTAGAAATGGGACTAAGAAGGAACTGGTGATTTTCCCCTCCAATGTAGCCATCTCCAAGGATTTGCCCAAAATTATTGATGGCTGTAGCGTCTGATAAAGTCCAGCCTGAGTCTTGTGGAATCAAGCTGTTGAGGTCAGTCATTTTGCCATTGCTGTAGAGGAAAGCATCAGAGACGTCATTACCATTCTTGGAATAACCAACGATTTGACCAGAGTCGTTGATAGCTGTAGCCGTGCTGTAGCTGCCACCAAGAGTGCCGAGGTCAATCATCTGTCCACCACTGTAGAGGAAAGCGTGGGAAAAGTAATCTCTACCGTCGCTATAGGCACTGGAAATACCAATTATTTGACCAGAGTTGTTGATATCTGTAGCCTCGCTGAACTTGCCTCCAGGTAGAGTGCCAAGGTCAGTCATCTGCCCATTACTGTAGAGAAAAGCGTGGTCTTTTGGGTTGAAACCACGGTCCTTCAAGAAAGCCAGGTTCGCTGCTATAAGCCCTACCAGTCATTTCATTAATAGCGTCAATGAAGTCTGCTGTGTCGGCAGAACCAACGATTTGACCAGAATCATTGACAGCTAGTGCTCTGCTGTGAATACCTACAGGAAGAGTGCCGAGGCTAGTCATCTGCCCATTACTGTAGAGGAAACCATTATAAGTGGAACCGTTCAGAGTATGATAAATACTCCTATTAGTGTTGGTCTGGGACACACCAATGACTTGACCAGAGTTATTGATACTTGTTACATAAATGTAGGGGCCACCAAGACTGCCGAGGTCAGTCGTCTTACCATCACTATAGAGAAAAGCATTAGAGGTATGATTATTGTTTGTGAAAATGTTTGTGTCAACACCAGCAATTTGAGCAGAGTTATTGATAGCTATAGGGTGGGAAAAACTTTGAGAAAAAGTGCCTTGGTCAATCATCTGTCCATTACTGTAGAGAAAAGGATGATTACTGGTGATAGAATAACCAACAATTTGACCAGAGTCATTGATAGCCGTAGCATAGTTATTACCGCCTCCAAGTAGAGTGGTAAGGTCAGTGACACTGTAACCACTATCAGTCGAACTTTGTGAATCGCTCAATCCCGATTGCAAACTGAGTCCAGGACTGTTGTCAAGAGCAGTATTCTTGAGAGTGATATTGCCAGATTTAATACTGCCTTTGGTTTGCACTTTCAGAGAAGACCCGATGTAATCACCAAATTGAAGATTATTCGATGCTGAAATTTGGACATTTGTGGTGACATCAGTACCAGTGAAAATAATTTGCTCACCTTCGGAGGTTTGAAATACTTCACCTTCACCATGCCCAGTCAGAGAAAAGCTTTCTGGATTTCCCTTCGCATCTTGTAGAGTAAACTGGAAATTTTTATGATTATCGAAATTTCCAAACTTTCCCTTAAATACTGGACTAGGATTTAAAAGAGAATCGTTACTAGGAATTCCAGCTAGGGACAGATTTTTACCACTTCCAGTTAGTGGGTCTAAACCAGTTGTCGGATTGTTCCGAAGTGATTGATCTGCAAGAGATGTAGAAACAACTGATTTATTGAATAATGGTAAACTATCAGAGATAGTACTAACAGAATTACTGTAATTAGTCAGAGAATCCTGATTAGAGCCAATCAGACTAGAAGCACTACTTGTAGTAGATGTTTTTTGCAACCCGATTAATGACGAATTATTCTCCTCAGCACTGCTGAAAGATGTGACTGTAAAAGAAGATGGTAAGAACCTTCCTTGAAATGAATCAGCATCAGTGGCGATAATCAGATCAGAACTTGGCATAACTTATATCTTTTTAATTAGAAATTATTGTGAGTCAAAACTGAGCCGGATAATTATCTATTGAGAGTTTGTTGTGATGAAATCCAAATCTTAATTTCTCTGCTAATTCAGTACGAAATGTACTTAATTTTTAGTTAAACATCAGAAATTAGCCGGAAAATACCAGCTAGAATCCGGAAAATGCTCCCATCAGCCGAAAAATTCCCAAAAATAATGCCAATTTGATTTTCAATCAAGGTTTTCAGCTTTTGGGCGGATTGATTTAGCATATATACTGAAGAGCCATTTTTATTAATTAAGATTTGAATCAATGCTTGCTTCCATCAAAAAATATATTTTCCTCAGATAGTTTCGGTCATAAATGATTGAGTAATTCTCAATTATTTATGATTGGAGCGAACTCCCAAAAAGGAGATTTATTAAACCTCGGAGGTGGGAATAATGTAGATAACTGAATTGAAGATAAGATAATATTTCCGTTGACGGCTACCGAAACTTTACGGAAATTATTACTTGCTTTTTTTTATGTAAAATTCAAAATTGATAAGTGAATTGATAGTTGGATTAAAGTTATTATATGTTTTCTATGTTTTCTATGTTTTTGATAAAAACAATTTCAAAGATTTATCTAGCTGGCATTGACTGATTGATTTGTGACTGTGAATCAGAAAATTGGTTAAGCATTCCAGCAGCCCGAAGTTTCTCCAGTACATAAAGCACTGCCAATTGCTGTTCTATAAACAACGGGGCAGACAACGGAATTGCATCAATTTTCGCTTGCAGTAAAGATGTACTTTGACGTGAAGCCTGCGCTAACTGGCGAGAGTCAGAATCGGAAATTTCGGGATGAGTCAGCCCTACCCATCTTGATAGCTCGGCTGCGACGTTTAAACCCTCCACTCCAGACTGTTGAACGATTTGTTTCCAAAACATCCGCACAATTTGACGAGCATGATCTTCTAAAGTGCAAGCTGATTCAGATTTGTGTAACGCGCTGACTATCCTAGCTTGAACTAAGTTGAGTGGCATTCCTAGCTCTTTTTGAGAGTGCTGAAGAAAAAAAACTTCTTCTCCGTGTTGCTCAAATGTCACTGGTGCGAGTTTCCACAAATCCCAATTTTGCTTGAGCAGAAACCAATGTTGTTCTGTAATCTCACCTAGTGGTTGCATTGTGGCATGGTATTGAAAGCGTAAAAACATTTGCTTGAGTCTTTCAACTCTCAGAAGGTTAGAGTCAGACAAAATCATCTGACTGGACGAGAAATGATTGTAGAGGACGGTAGAATGTTGGACGTGAAGAAAACGAAACCCCACTATTGCTGCTAGAGTTAAATACTCGCGGTCTGCATCCAATTGAGTCTGTGGATCATTCCACACTTGTAACTCTTGCAAGCACACAGCTGTAGAGCGACGAATTAGGAAGGCATGAAGAGGTTGCCAGTTATGCATTAGTCTCTGCATTCTTTCGTCGTCCGAATGCTGGAATGCAAAAGCAATTCTCAATTGACACTACTGGTTTTGATAAAAGCACCATTGCCAATCACCATAGGCAATGTCAAACTGACGATTTTGTTCTAATGCTGCTACTTGCAATGCAATTTTTTCTTTTGTCAATTCATCTGAGCCAGAAAGCCATTGGATATAGTCACCAGTAGCTAAAGCTAATCCATGATTGTAAGCAGAACTCGCTCCTGGTTGCTGGCATTGAGTAAAGATTACACGTCTTTTAGTTGTGCTGGCAAATTGGCGAGTTATTTCGCTCAAGTTCTCAGTCGAGTCCTGTTCAACAATAATAATTTCCAGATTCTGATAAATTTGTTGTTGACAACTGTGTAGACAGGCGGCAAATCTGCTGGCGTTATAACTGGAGATAATAATGGAAACTAGGGGGGCGGTGATGGACTGGCTCTGGTTTTGATTGAAAGCGGAAAAAATGTATAACTTGAATTGTTCGACAGTTGTACGAAAATGAGTTTCAATGGTTGGTCGCAAATGGCTGTAGCGGGCGTTGGCGGGGCGACGATAAAATTCTTCTAGAACTTGAAGTCCGTTTGCTAACCATGCAGTACAGTTGGATTGGGTAACGATGCTGTCAGGCAACCAGCGTTTGCGAACTAAATAGTTGGGGATGTGTACTGGAGTTCCGTGTGCAAACAGTCTTAAGTAAAACTCCCAGTCATGACAGCCTTTCAACTGTTCGTTTAATAAACCAACAGTTTGGAAGACAGATTTGGGTACGACGACTTGAGAGAGTGTGTGAATGAAGCATCGCCAAAGCATCGAAAGAATTAGGTCATCAGGATGGCTTGGACTGAGGCTCATTCGGTCGCCAAAATGATCTTCACTAGTGATGGCGATATAGTTGCAGTAGCTGAGGACAGCAGTGGGTGTTTGTTTGAGAGTGTCAATTTGATGTTGCAGGTAATCTGGTAGCCATTGGTCATCGCTATCGAGAAAGGCGATAAATTGCCCCACCTCCCACTTGCTCGTAAACAGTGCGGCGTATTAAGCGGAAATGGAAGATCATAAAGTCAACAAGCAGCCGTTCTTTGGAATAGGGGATTTGGCAACGCTGCCCGATTCCATGCAGGTTTCCCTGTTCGTCCATTAGTTGATAGTCTGTATAGACAAGTCCTACTTTGGGGTGGTTATTAAGAATGGAAATTGTCTGTTCTAAGGCGGTAGGAGCCAGAATATCGTCACTGTCTACCCAACCGATATAATCTCCAGTGGTTGCAGCAACAGCCCCGTGGATTGCAGGGGCAATACCAGTATGTTTGGCGGCTATGACTCGGATGCGTTGATCGTGCTGGGCATACTCATTGGCGATTTCAACGGAGCGATCTGTAGAGCCATCTTCCCAGATTAACAATTCCAAGTCAGACCAAGTTTGAGCTAGGACACTTTTAATTGCCGCAGCAAGGTAGTTTTCTCGATTGTAAACTGTGATGACGATAGAAACAAATATTTTCATCAATTAATGCCCAATTAGTAAATTCAGAAGCTTTAGACATTCAGATAAGATGATGAGTTTTTGACACGAATGCTGCTCAGAACTTTGACGTTACTATTTTTCTGCTGATTATGATTTTCTGCTTAGGCATTAACACTTGCCGCCCCGAAGTCTACTGAAATATTTGTGAACTTTAACTCCAGCAACTCCGTAATCTCTACTATTAAGTAAGCATTGCTCAATCCTGCTACTATTTTGACGTTGTTAATTGCTTACTTGACTTCCCGCCAGTGGCAAGCTGATTGCGCTATGTCGGCAAAATAGCGATCGCATCGCACCTTTACCAAAACCTCTCCGTACCACCTGCCCCACTGTCGGGAGTTGTCGGGAATACGACTGTGGGTAATGAGCAACAGCCCTAGTGCAGCAAAGTCTTCAGGACTGCCGTTGTTGCAAGAGAGTGAAACGATTGCATTATCAATGGCTGCTTTAGAGGGGGTGAAATGAGCAGTGATTCCGAAAGTTACGCCCTTGGACTTGATCAGCCGCTTTCAATATTCCGTAGTTTGCCGCCGCAGGCATCGCCAGAGATAAAACTGTACCAATATGAAATCTCTGAAATTTAGGAGTTTCAAACCCATTCCGGAGCCGGATTAAATTGCTGCACCAAAGTGTTACCGCATCTCCCCCTGCCTGCGTCTTCCTCATCTCTAAGTTACTATTTTTACTCCCTAATCGCGATCATATACCCAGGAGTTCATCTAGCTGCAAGCTTGGCAAGTCTGGAGGAATCACAGTTCGCACTATTGTGACTTTGTGACTCTCTTGTTGGGTTGTTGGATCAAGTGCGATCGCTTCCAAGCGAATTTCCAAACAGCCAAAGGGAATGTTTAATTGTGTCATCGCTTCCAACCCTCCCAATGCATTAGGTAGTAAATTTGTCAATAAATGCGGCCCGTCTAATAACCAGCGAGTTTGATAATCTTCAAGCCATAACTTAACAACAACTTGCGGAGGTACTTCAGGCAGTACTACGCGCACCATGACAGACTTGCCAGCGATTAGTTCGCCTTCTGGCACATCCAGCTGGGGAATTGGCAAAGGCTCAGTGGCTGCCGCAATTATAGGTAAGGAAGGGGATAAATTTAACAGTGGTTGCTCCTTTTCTTCAAAGCGGTAACTCCTCGTTGCATCGGCTTCCAGTTCACTATATGTATCATCTACAACGATTTCTTGCGCTAACCAAGCTGATGCTATATTTATTTTTATCGGAGGAGGCGGGGGCGGTAGTTGTCTTAACAGAGGCGGTGAGAGTGTTGATTCTAATACTTTTTCTAATTCAGTATTTTCTCCTATCCCCAGATCCGCTTCCTGCGCTGTGTCTACATCTTCCCTAAAATTCCCTAGATCGGAAGCCAATTGGACTTCTTCCCCTGTCCCCTGTCCCTTGCGCGTCTGTGTCAGCAGAAGTTCTGAGCTGCCCCAACCTTCGCTCAAATTATTCTCAGTATTGGCATCTAGATTTAACGGCAAGTTGACATCAACATCCGCATTTTCTGCACTTAGAGAAAGCGACGTCTGCTGCGTTGGAACATAGTTATCGTAGTCTTGAGGTTGCAAATCATTAATGGATTCAGGCAAAGAGTATCCTTGGCTCTCCATCCACTTCCTGAGTAAAGGAGATGAGTAAAGGTTACCTGTTGTAATGAATTGTGTATTTGGCTGGGCTTCTACAGCAACAGATTCTTCTGGAAATTGTGTATTCGGTTGGGCTTCTACTTCAGCAACAGATTCCTCCTGGAATTGTGCATCACCTATTACTAATTCAGGTGTATTTTCATCTTCAGCTACAGTTGCGTCCAACTGTGGTAAGTCTTCAGCCGCTGGAAATTGCAATGCATCTGGGGAAACATTGCTTTTTACTTCCTCTGCATCACCTGGCAAAGCTTGTAGTCGTCTCAAGTATGGAAAAGTAGTGTCGAGTATTGGCATTCGACGTTGCTTGATGACCAATTGCTCCAAGTTGATGGCAGCTATAATCGTATCCTTTTCTAGAAGCTCCTCCTGTGTAGGGGGTTCTGTAACAACATCTGTGGGAGTGTTGGCATCGATTTGAATCGGGGGCGGGGGCAGTTTCGGCAATTGAGGCGAAGTGGCTGAATTCTTGAGCTGAGATGTCCGCAGGGTGGCTTCTCGCAGAACTTGCAGATTAATTTGCGGTGGTAGGGGTGTGTTTGGGGATGGATTGAGTATCTCAGACTGGTCTGTTTTTGGAATCTTGACCAGATTGAATAGTTTCAAGTCGAGCCTCACAGCTGCCTCTGGTTCTGTGAAAACTACAGATGAGTCTGATGGTACTATGGGGTCATTTAAGGATGTACTACGTTTTGCTGCGGCTGTGATTGCCAGTAATTCTGTTACATCTGCTGTAATGGTGAAGGACTGGCTGGCTAACCGGATAACTTCATCAACATCGGCGAATCTACCATACAAACTGAGATCTGCCAAAATTAACTTGGATTCACAGTCAGTAGGAATATCAATTGAGGTATTGATGGTGAAGGGCAAGTCCTGGTCTGGTAAGGGTTGCCATACCTGGGTCAAGATTTTCGAGTTCTTGGGCGATCGCAGTTCAATTCCTACTTCAAGTGCCCGCAAGCTTTTTGGAGATAATGTTTCAGCCTGATCTAGATTTGTCTTTTCTTTGAGTTCTATGTGCCCATTGATTGTAAGAGCTTGTCCCCAACGAGCAATATAACTATCCTGACCTAGAGTTAGCAGTAATGGTGGCGGTGGTTGTGTTACTGAAGAATCTATAACTATAACCTTTTCATCTTTAGGCAAGAGTTCAGAGGTGGGTAAAGCTAAATCTATTAAATTTTGTAAAATCTGCTCTGCCGTACCATCTTTGAGCCACACAGGACTCACAGGCTGATCGATAACTATATCTTCTTTCGTTTCATCTAGCAGAACAGTAGTAGTAGCGTTGCTGTCTTTCGCAATTGCCATTTCTGTGGGGACAGCGATCGCTTTATCTACTCTAATTAGGGGTTCTGGTGAGGCAGTACATTCCAAGTTCCCTTCATCTAGCAGAACAGTAGTAGTAGCGTTGCTGTCTTTTGCAATTGCCATTTCTGTGGGGACAGCGATCGCTTTATCTACTCTAATTAGGGGTTCTGGTGGGACAGTACATTCCAAGTTCCCTTCATTTGCAACAACAGTGGTAGCAGGGTTAATATCTGTAGCAATTGCCACTTCTGTGGAAACAGCGATCGCGTTATCTAATGTTTCCACGTAGACTGACGTAGCCTCGCTTTCCTCAGAGTAGTGGGGTTGAGGGCAAGCTTCCCCTGCTCTCTCTACTCCCCCTGCTCCCTCAACTTTCCCTGCTCTCTCTACTTCCCCTGCTTCTTCTTGGGACAATACTTTAAGTTGGACACTGTATTGCCAAGATTTACCGAGCAGCTCCGACATCAAATCGCCGGAACAGCGCAACTCCCAAACTCCTGTCTGGAAGTAGGTAAAAGGAATTACCGCTATTAAGCCTTCTGAGTTAGTGCGACGCGAGCGCTTGAAAATTCGCCGCGTTGGTTGAACTTTCTGGATTGAAGAGTGAGTTACCCGCACTTCCACATCTGTATTAGGAAGGTTAGAACGAGCCAAAACTCTATACTGCCCTTCCAAAATTTCTAAATTTGGCGATTCTAGGATATGCCACGAGCGATCGCCTTGTTTCTGTATCAGAAATTGCCAGTGTTCCATTGTGAGTGATGCCCAGACCGACGAGCCGCACAGTTATATTGTGTATTACCTTGCTTGCAAGTTTACCTCAGTATTTTATAAATGCATCACTTAGATGACTATGAAGTTAACTGAGTTTTACTTACTTGAATTCTCGCACTTTAACTAGTCGCGTCAAGGGAATTTCAATGGGTCGCCGTGTTGCTTGTGCGTAAACCTTTTGTTGTTTCCTGAATATTAACTTTGACCGAAAAATCAAAGGATACAGAGCAACTAAATTTATTTATGGAGAATAAAAATATGTATGTAGAGACGCGCTTTGAGGAAGCGAGTGCGTCTGGTAGAGAGAAATACGGTGCCCAGGCGAACCGCAAAGCCAAGGTGTCTTTAAGACGTGAGCAACTAAATTTTATTTATGGGGATTATATAATGCGTGAATGCGTGAATTTGGAGCGAACGCAAGTGCGTCTGGTAGAAAAGCGACGTGACACTCTCCAGCGCTAAATTAACAGGGATGCAATTAATACCGTTGGCTGTCTCTGCTCTACCTTATTGCGAATAATTTTGGATTATTTTTACTAATATGTCCAATTTGCAATAGACACAACATACAATAACTTAAGATTCACTTGAGAATTTTATTGAATTGTGATTGCCTAGATTTCTGCTACAAAGAGGTAGATGTGGCTCTTAAGTGTCCTGTGCGATCGCCCACGCCAGGCGCAAAGCGCCATCGCAAATCACAACACTTAACAAAAGTATAAACGCGCCCAACCTACCTGAAGCAGTTCAAAGAGCCGCTACAAAGCGTGTCCTCACCTGAGTCAAATATGGGTGACAATGAGGATTTACAGGAGGGATTCGATGCTAGTCATTTTAATGGACGAGCAAATCCTTGCCCCTGAGCAAGTTTGCCAGTCTTGTTTACTCGCTGACGGGAGCGGTCAACCCCGTTGGCGTGGGGGTCAACTGCGCTGTGGTCAAGCGATTCGCAAGCTTACTCAACAGCAGCCAGACCAGTATGAGTGTATGATGGGCTTTCGCATTGCCCATATAGAATAGTTGAATTTGCCAGCAAGACCAAGCAACTGCGTTATCCTAAGCTCAAGTAACTATAGAAATTTAACCACAGGAGAACGCATAATGTCTAGGCGCGGGTCTACAACAGTTTCAGATCGGATTTTTGCTTCCTTGCCTTATTTGCTGCCCCTAATTTATGGTTTAGTCTTTGGCAGCTTTTTGTTGAGTCAGTTTCCAGCACTAAAAGTCCTGCTTTTAGTGCTGCGACCAGTGCTAATAATTTACGGTAGTTTAGGACAATTTGGACAAATAATCGTGTTCTTTGCGTTGTTCCTATTGGTGGTAAGAAACGAAAAAATCAGTCACTTCATTCGTTTCAACACAATGCAGGCAATTCTTCTGGACATAGTTATATTTCTGTGTTCCATACTGGTGGGAGCTTTAGGAAAGGTTCCTGGTACTGGCTTTGCAATAGAAACAGTAGCCAACACCATCTTTTTAGGCGTAGTGGCAGCAGTTGGATATTCAGTTATCCAGTCGTTGAGCGGACGTTATGCGGAAATTCCGGCGATTTCCGATGCAGTGTATATGCAAGTGCGTTAGAAGTTAACGGGCCACTATGGTGTTTTCCAGGCGACCAATACCCTCAATTTCTACGCGGACGCGATCGCCTGGATGCAATGGACTTACACCCTGCGGCGTACCTGTAAGCACCAAATCACCGGGTAATAGCGTCATAACCTGACTGATATAGGAAACTAGAACATCGGGGGAAAACACCATCTGATCGATACAGGCAGATTGGACTGGATTGGCGTGGTCATTCACAAAAGTCTGCAATCTCGCTCCTGGATTTAATTCCCGCACAATCCAAGGGCCCAAGGGACAGAAAGTATCAAAACCTTTGGCTCGTGTCCATTGACCATCCAGTTTTTGTAAATCCCGCGCTGTTACGTCATTGGCGATGGTGTAGCCCCAAATTTTGGTTTGGGCTACCTTTGGTGTACATTCAAAGGCGTAATCGCCAATCACTAATGCTAACTCTCCTTCGTAGTCAACTCGTTGCGACTGGGGAGGATACTTGATTTCCCACTCAGATGGAATGATCGACGTGGGTGGCTTGAAAAAGATTAGTGGCTCAGAAGGTACTGGAGTTCCCATTTCAGCTGCATGGTCTGCATAATTCTTACCCACCGCCACAATTTTTGAGGGAGCGCAGGGAGCCAGAATTTGGTAATTTTCTGGTGTCAATGTTAAATCAGTGGGTTGTCCTTGTAACCAGGGCGGAGCATCTAGCACCTGCACATTCAGGGATAGTTGTAGTAAACCATAGTAAATCTGTCCTTCTGGATTTTGAATTCGCACATAACGCTGCGCCATAACCTTGATGAATATCCTTTTATCTGCTTTTTTGTTGCTGTGAGCGGGTAGCAATCCTCAGTTAGCTTTTTAGCAAACCGATTGAGCCTTGAGCCTGAAAGCGATCGCTATAGATGCCCTTAAGGAAAGATACCCGTTGGCGAAGCTGATAGCTTGATCAATTTGCTGGCGAGTACCAAAAACTGGATTCTTACTTGCTAAAGAAATATCGGGGTCGCCTGCCGACCTAGTTTTCATTAGGGACATCTAAAAAATCCAAACTTCGGCGATTTGGCTAATGAAACAAAATTGAAAACTGGTAAGATTATAGTTCCTTGTTGCTTCAGATGTTGATTAATGCTGGCATTTTAAATTAAAAGCAAGTATAAATTAACATCAGCAGCCACTTTTGTCCATGAGGAAACTGAAAAATATGACTACAAATTACGAAACAATGTACATCCTGCGTCCTGACCTGGGAGACGAACAGGCAGAGCAAGCAATTACTAAATATCAGAATTTGCTGCGCGATCAAGGCGCCGAGGATATCCAAATTCAAAATCGTGGTAAGCGTCGTCTCGCTTATGAAATCAAAAAACACCGCGATGGTATTTACATCCAGTTAAACTACACTGCGCCTGCAACTGCGATCGCCCCCTTTGAACGCGCCATGCGCTTGAGTGAAGAAGTGATTCGCTATCTGACAATTAAGCAGGATATCGCAGAGGAAAAACCCCCTAAAGAGGAAAAGGAAAAGCCCGCTAAAGTGGCTGCAACGGTCTAAGGAGTAGAAAGTAGGGAGCAGAGGAGCAGGGGAGCAGGGAGAGTGGGACGAGTGGGAGAAACCAATGCCTAATGACGCCAGGTCGCACAAGTCGGTAAACCCGCCCATGCGACTGGCTCCCCCATGCCCCATGGCCAATCCCATTCAATAAAATTTTGTCTTTTTCTTTTTTCGTGACTTATTTGGGAATGCTAAATTAACAAATACTTGCCAAATGTAGTACTTCCGCAGTTATACCTAAGAGTGGACAAGATTCTGAATGGGAGCTGTAAACTACTGTGAGCCAATCTGATACACCCAATATTCAAGTTCTCTCTACGGAAGTATCGCAGCTACGCCAAGAGTTGCAACTTCGCGATCAATTAGTGCAACAACTATCTCAAGAACTCTTCCGGCTGGTAAAGGGTAACACTAGTTTTATGCCCCAGCAGCCTGAACTTGAGCGCGATTTGACCCAGTTACAGACTTTGCAAGAACAACTCCAAGCTGTGGAGCAGCAGGTGGCGTTCTACCAAGAGCAAATTACAACTCGTGACTCCGAAATTTACCAATTGCGACAGTCAGTTCAAGAACTCACCGATCGCAGTCGGATGTTGGAGCAAGTAGTACAAGAGTTGCCTCAAATTTACCGTCGAAAGTTTGAGGAACGGATGACGCCAGTCAGAGAAAAGGTAGCAATGCTACAACGGGAAAACCGCCAACTACAAGCAGAACTGCAAAGTGTGAGTTACCGTTTAGCACTCAAAACTCGCAATTCTAGTCACAGCGGCATTGATTTGCCAAATTTTCCCCACCCAGCATCCGAACAAACTAACATTTCGACTCCCCAGAATGTCTAAAGTTACCATCATGGTGGAATCGAAGAGTTAAAAAATTGGGGCGGCAAAATATCTTGGAGACATCCGACTAGTAAATCAAGGCAAAAATAACTATAGAGTTAGAAATAACGCAAAGGCTGATATTCTAACTTTTCTTACCTCCTACCTCCTTGCATTAATTACGTCGGATATAGAACAATTAGCTCAGAGTAATTTGAAAAGCTCTGTCTTTGAGAAGCTAGGGAGTGTCACAAAGAATTGCATTGTTTTGACCAATTTTGGTCATTTACTAACCCAAATTGCTAGTTATCAGGGAGAGCGATGCCTGCGGTGGTCACTGAGCTTTGCCGTACCACTTCCCTACGGGACGCTCCGCGAACGTGGAAGCAAGCTACGCGCAGCGTCTCGCAGAGAAATGCGGGCTACGCCTACGCTGGATGCCAGTTAAGCAGTAAAATCCCCTCCAGTCGTAAAATCTGGAGGGGTATATGCGTTTAGGAAATAATTACTATTTATGCTAGTGCCAAAACCAGTAATTACAGATGATGGTGAGTCGTCTGCCGTTATCTCCCGTGACTCCTCTCTATCTGGTAACCCCCAACCCTTCTCCCAATTTTCTCTCGTTCCTAGCCAGAGGCTGAAAACGAGATTTTAAAGGGGTTTTGGCTTAAGTTGACACGCATGAGTATTGCTGTGCCCCTACAGTGCTGGTCTATCTACTATTAAAGAATGATTAATTAAAGCCTGAAACGACCTATGCATGGTGAATACATACCATGATTAATTTGTACAAGTGCGTAAGTCCTAAGATGAATCGGTTATAGAGACGTATACCTGTACGCCCTTACCAACGTATCTCTAGCAATTTCAATGGTATGACTTTTCACAGGATGTGGAATCAGAAAAATGGTGTGTGCAATTTCAGTATTAAAGCGGAAACAACATGAATTCACTTATTGAAATTCCGCAATTGCCACCAAGACAAGTGCTATTCAGCAGTGTAGTCTTTAACTAGAAAAACAGTATCAGGCAGTTGCTAGACAAAATGCTAATTATTGCCACTAAACTTTTATAATATTTTGTTGTTCTTATGACTCCAAAACACACCAAAATTAAATTTCCCCTTTGGCAGTATCTGAACCAGCCTTTATTTAGTCGCGATCCTAAATTAGTATTAAATCCCCAACGCTTTGCATTGATCTGGCGTTTTCAACTTCTAGAACGCTGCTGGACTAAAGAATGTGACGCAAAAGGGCCTCAACAACATTAGATACGTGAAAACCTGCTGCACTCAACTTAAAAGCTGGCAAACTAAGCCTCGTCTACAGAACGGGGCTTTTTGCCGTCAAGTAAAGCACTGACAGTCATATCTCCCATGACATTAATCGCGGTGCGACAGCGATCTAGAAACCAGTCTACAGTAACTAGTAAAGCGATGTACTGGGTAGGTAAGCCTACAGAAGTGAACACCAGTGTCATCGTTACCAGTCCAGCATTGGGAATATTCGCCGCACCTACTGATGCAAAAATAGAGGTAAGGATGACAATTAACTGCTGTCCCAGACTCAGATGTTGTCCAATTAGTTGGGAAATATACAACGCAGACATTGCTTCATAGAGGGCAGTGCCATCATTATTGAAATTTGCCCCGACTAATGCCCCCAAGGCAGCAGAAGATTCCCTTAAACCGACTTTTGTTTGCAAAACCTCAAAGGTTACGGGCATTGCCGCCGCAGAGGAAGAAGTTGAGAAAGCTGTCAAAAACGCATCAGAACCGCCAGCTAGGAATTTTAACGGATGTACCCAAGAACCAAATTTTACTCTGGTGAGGTAATAGCACGCTTGCAATACCAGTGCTAACAGCACCGCCACGATGAATGCACCCAAAGATTTAAACGGTGCAAAGCCCTGCATGGCAATAGTTTTAGCTACAATTCCAAAGACTGCGAACGGCACTAAGGCAATTACCCAGTTGAGGATACGGACTACTGCTTCAAATAAAATCCCAATAACATCCTCAATAGGCTGGTATCCGTTCTTGCCTTGAGCTATTTGTTCAGATTTTAATCCTCGCAGGACGATACCAAAGCTCAGGGCAATCACAATCAGTTGGATGACGTTATTATCAACCAATGGCTTGAGGACAGCTTCTGGTACAGCATCTTTGAGTATTCCCCAAGGGTCAAGACTCTGAGGAGTAATTTGTGTACTTGTTGAGGTAGCTACATTGCCCCAAGTTCCTGGACGTAGCACATTCGCTACCAAAAGTCCTACTAAAATAGCTACGGTAGTGTTGGTTAAAAGTAGCACTGCCAGCCGCCGTCCGGCTGTACCGGGGATATTCGTAGTCATTAAGGTATGCAGCACCGCTACCAGAATCAGGGGCGTAGCCAAGGCGCGGAGAGCCTTTAGCACCAATTCCGCTGGAATTGCTAAATTATTGATTAAAGTGGCATTGCTGGGGTTGGGATTCCCCGCACCAAGGGCAATGCCAACGCTGACTGCTACTACTAGGGCGATGAGAATTTGCAATGTGAGAGGGATACGCTGCCACCAAGGGCTAGCTTTGGTTGCAGGCGAAGTAGTACTCTCTGTTTGACTCATTGGCTAGATACTGGTTAACTGCTGTAACTATTAAAACAACACTGATGATAGTGACAATTTCGGAAAAAGAACAGCTTTAATTTTGGTTAAAAACTGTTAATCTAAGATTCCGTTGCTTTGCAAAATCTAGCTCGAAAGGGTATACCACAAGGTAGGCCCGTAGAGATATCTTGGCTTGTGGTTGGAGATGCTTATGTCCTTTGTCCCTTTACATATTCACAGTGACTACAGTCTACTCGATGGGGCAAGTCAGCTACCAGAGTTGGTGGATCAAGCGATCGCACTGGGGATGAAAGCGATCGCCCTTACTGATCATGGCGTCATGTATGGCGCGGTTGAATTGATCAAAATCTGCCGTAGTCAAAATATTAAGCCGATAATCGGCAATGAAATGTATGTCATTAACGGCGATATCGAGAAACAAGAACGCCGTCCGAAATATCATCAAGTTGTTTTAGCTAAAAATACCAAAGGTTACAAAAATTTAGTTAAATTAACCACAATTTCTCACCTCAAAGGTGTTCAAGGCAAAGGAATTTTTTCTCGTCCTTGTATTAATAAAGATTTATTAAAAGAATATCATGAAGGCTTGATTGTCACCAGTGCTTGCTTGGGTGGAGAAATTCCCCAAGCGATTCTTAGTAATAGACCAGATGCAGCCCGAAAAGTTGCTCAGTGGTATAAAGATGTATTTGGTGATGATTATTATCTAGAAATTCAAGACCACGGCTCCCAAGAAGACCGAATTGTTAATGTTGAAATAGTCAAAATTGCGCGGGAGCTAGGTATTAAAATTGTTGCTACTAATGATTCGCATTTTATTTCTTGTTTTGACGTTGAAGCCCACGACGCTTTGCTATGTATTCAAACTGGCAAGCTAATTATTGAAGATAAGCGGATGCGTTATAGCGGCACAGAGTATCTCAAATCTGGTGAGGAGATGCAGCAGCTATTTCGTGACCATTTACCAGATGATGTGATTGCAGAAGCTGTAGCCACTACTGAAGAAGTCGCCGATAAAGTCGAGCCTTACCATATTATGGGTGAGCCTCAGATTCCTACACCACCAATTCCCTCTGGTCATACTGCTGACACTTACGCCGAAGATGTTGCATGGCTCGGACTTTTAGAACGGTTAAATCGCAAATCTCGCCAGGAAGTCGATTCCGTCTATAAAGAGAGATTGGAATACGAACTGAAAATGATTCAGCAGATGGGTTTTTCCAAATACTTTTTAGTTGTATGGGACTACATCAAATTTGCTAGAGATAATAACATTCCTGTGGGGCCAGGTCGGGGTTCTGCGGCTGGTTCATTAGTTGCCTATGCGATGCGAATTACTAATATTGACCCTGTACATCATGGGTTACTATTTGAACGTTTTTTGAACCCGGAACGGAAATCGATGCCAGACATTGATACGGATTTCTGTATTGAACAACGGGATAAAGTTATTGAATATGTAACTGATAAATATGGTGCAGATAGAGTTGCCCAAATTATTACTTTTAACCGCCTAACTTCTAAAGCCGTTTTGAAAGATGTCGCCAGAGTATTGAATATTCCCTACGGTGAAGCTGACAAAATGGCGAAATTAATTCCTGTGGTGCGGGGGAAACCAACGAAACTCAAGGTGATGATTTCTAATGAAACCCCAGAACCAGAGTTTAAAGAGAAATATGATAAAGAACCGCATGTTCGCCATTGGCTTGATATGGCGATGCGAATTGAAGGAACTAATAAAACATTTGGTGTTCATGCCGCAGGTGTGGTAATTTCTGCCGATCCACTTGATGAAATTGTCCCACTACAGAAGAATAATGACGGTTCTGTAATTACCCAATATTTCATGGAAGACCTGGAATCAATGGGTTTATTGAAAATGGATTTTCTGGGTTTGCGGAACCTGACGCTGATTCAAAAGACCGTTGATTTGATTCAAGAAACTAGAGGATATCGGCTTGATCCTGATGAAATTCCGCGCCAGGAAAGAAAAGCCCAGAAGATATTAGCTAAAGGTGAGCATAGCAGTTTACCTAAAGATGTACAAAAAACTTATGAATTATTAGAAGCAGGTGAGTTAGAAGGGGTATTTCAATTAGAATCTTCTGGGATGCGTCAGATTGTGCGAGATTTGAAGCCTTCTAATATAGAAGATATTTCTTCAATTTTGGCACTTTATCGACCGGGGCCATTAGATGCGGGACTGATTCCTAAATTTATTAAGCGCAAACATGGTCAAGAACAAATTGATTATCAACACCAAATTCTAGAAACAATATTAGACGAAACTTATGGAATTATGGTCTATCAAGAGCAAATCATGAAAATTGCTCAGGATATGGCTGGATATTCTTTAGGACAAGCAGACTTGCTGCGCCGGGCGATGGGTAAAAAGAAAGTTTCGGAGATGCAAAAGCAGCGAGAAAAATTCGTAGATGGTGCGGCGAAAAATGGTGTTCATAAAAAAGTTGCGGATGAATTATTTGAGCAAATGTTGAAGTTTGCTGAATATTGTTTAAGTTATGATACGGAAATATTGACAGTAGAATATGGATTACTGCCGATTGGAAAAATTGTAGAAAAACGCATTGAATGTACTGTGTACAGCGTTGATAATAATGGAAATATTTACACGCAACCTGTGCTACAGTGGCACGATCGCGGACAACAAGAAGTGTTTGAGTATTGTTTGGAAGATGGGTCATTGATTCGGGCAACAAAAGATCATAAATTTATGACTGTTGATGGTCAAATGTTGCCAATTGATGAAATATTTGAACGGGAATTGGATTTGATGCGGGTAGAGGGTTTACCAAATTGAGAGGAGGGGCATTGGGCATTGGGTATTGGGCATTGGGCAGAGGAGATAATATTCCTAACTCCTAACTCCTGTACAGACGCGATTAATCGCGTCTGTACTCCTAACTCCTAACTCAGCACTCAATTGTGGCGATCACTTAAGCTGGTTGATGACAAACGGCTTCTATGCGATACCCGTCAGGATCAATTACAAAAGCAGCATAATAATTGGGGTGGTAATGTGGACGTAATCCAGGCTCGCCATTATCTTTAGCTCCCAAAGCGATCGCTTGTTGATAAAAAGCATCCACCGCAGGGCGATTATCAGCCGCAAATGCCAAATGAAACCCCTCGGATATCTCATGGGTAAACTCTCGGCGATTCCCAATCCAAAACATGGGGTAAGTACCGGCACTATAAGCAGCAATATCAGGCAAATTAAACAGGCGCTTGATGCCTAATGGCGCAAGCACAGCATCGTAGAAGGCTAGACTACGTTCTAAACTACTCACCCCAAACGATAGATGGTCAAACATAAGCTCTAATTTTTATAAACACTACTCACACTTACAATATTTTTTAACAAAAGGGCATCTAAACAGCGATCGCTTTAAAAAATGTAGGACTTACGCATTGACAAGATAAACAAGACGTGTAGTAAAACCAACAAGGAAAGTAAGACACGATGATCACTCTCTAATTGTTTTGTTTAATGTTAAGAACATGTGTTGATATGCGACAGCAATTAAGCAAAATGGCGATCTCCCACTCTTATTTTCTCATCCAAAAACTTTAGCTGCTGGTATATACAACTAATCTGCGGTAAATCCACATCTGCTGCTTGCGCTTTCCGTAATGGGTTCCCAAAAATTGCTTCTACTTCCAAAGGTCGCCTTTGGTCGTAGTCAATTTTCATACTGGTACGATAAGGCTTCATCTTCACAGTGTAATCCAGCATTGTTTGAATGAAGCTATCAGGAATGATGCGTCCGCAACTTTTGGAACCTGCTGCAACTTCATACATTAACTGTTCAACTAATTTGCGGGTGTGGACATAGGACATTAATTCATCTGTTCTAGCGTTGAGAATTACAGACAGTCCATTATAGGGAATATTCCACACCAATTTTTTCCATCGCCCTAGTAATAAGTCTTCAGCTAATTCTATTGAGATACCAGCATTAGTAAAGTCATCGGCAATTTGCCGCATTTTATCTGTAATCCCAGTAGGATTATAGCCAGAAGCATATCCTCCTAGAGTAATTTGTCCATAGTCGAGGTGGCGGATATGTCCTGCTCCGACTTTATTGGAACAGAGAAAACATAACCCACCAATAATGCTGACATTGCCAACTATTTTGGCAACTTCTTCTTCCACCGCCAGTCCATTTTGCAATACCAACACTACCCCATCATCCCTGACGACAGGCGGTAACATCTGCGGCAATAAATGGTTTTGTGTCGTCTTTAGCGCTACCACCACCACATCGCATTGTGGCATTTTTTCTACATCATTGTAGGCGTTGACTTGAGGAAGGGTGAAATCACCATCTTTTGACTCAATAACCAAACCAGATTTACTGACATATTCATAATCACTCTTCAGCAAAAAGTGGACATCTAAACCAGCTTTTTGCAGTTTTATACCATAAAAGCCACCTAATGCACCAGTTCCTAGAATGGCGTAACTACGCTTGGACATTTTGTTAACAAAGAAATTTTTCTATGATGATCATAAGGCAATACGTTGTATACATACAGCCAAAAACTTCTGGTATGGCATTAGGTAATGAACCGCGTTCATATAATTGTGACGGAGCTTTTTACCTGATCGGGCTTACTTCCTGGCTGATCAAAAACTCAAATTTTTCGCTCCTGTGATTTTATCAGGCAGGCTTGAAGTTGTCCACAAATTGGTTGCGTGGTAGAAATATCGTTTTCAGATGATGCCTTATATGTAGACGACCAAATGCCTGACGCAACTTTTGAGAGGGATTATACTTGAACACCCAACACTCTCGCCCTACTCGATCCATAAAAAGTGCCAAAGTTTCTAAAGAAATTTGGCGATCGCCGGGCAATGTTGGCAGTTATTAAATAGACAGTTATAAATCTTCATAACGACAGGAACCTACGTATGAGAAGTTTCCAAACTCGCGGCCCGATAAAACTTAAAATGTACTGTGCAAGTTTTGGGGCGATCAGGGACGAAAGCGGTAATAATAAGGCGTTAACGTTACTAAAGCTACTAGTAGCACCAACAACAACGCTAGGGATGAGACAAATCAGCGTCCATATCAACCTATTTATAAATTTAGAGTTGATAGAAGTACACCTTTGAAGTTGATTGACAAGTACATAGCGAGTACTAGCAAATAATATAGTTAAACCTAACCAAGCAAATATTAATAGCATCCAATTTGCTCGATGCAGATTGTAAACTACAAAACCAGCAGGAAACAGCGAAGCTATCTCCCAAACTAGCAGATTTAGATTAGTCCGAAGATAGTTTAGTATTTGTTCAATCAGCCAATAATGCACATAAACAATATTTAAACACTCAGGGTTTTGGATCAAATCACTCCTTATTTTGTGAATCATGTCGCCATAAAATAAAATATTACTTTGTAAAACAATATCTTGTTCTTTCCAAAAATATAAAGCTGATGTATCTTCTCTATAATAAGAATTAAAAGTCAGTCCATACTGTAACGTCGATTTTTTTTGTAATGATTTACTCCACAATAATTTGATAAAATTTACTATAAAAGTATTATTAAAAACATTAAAGTTTTTTTTAGCAATTACTAATTTATTGTATTGCACAGTATTCTTATTGAAGCAAATGTTATCGCTAAAGCAGTTGTAGTACCAAAGATAAGCTAGTAATTTTGGCGGAATGTACAGAGAGCAACCTATTCTTCGCGCTTGCTCAATTTGTTTTAAAACTGCATTATTTAGATAAAAAGTATACTGTGCTGGCTCAACCTTAATTTCAAGTTCAATAGGAGTGCTTTGAGGGATTTGCACAAAGAAAGAGAGTTGGACATCACTTTGATGATCTGTGTGTGTTTTATAAGCCTTCATTTGGGGATAATTTGTGCGAGCTTTTGTATAATACTAATCAGAAAATCTAGTGTTCCACGCCACTGTTTTTCTCCAGCAACTATCCCTTCATTATGTATTTTGAGCATTAAATCTCTATCCCCTTCAGGTAATTCAAATAGCTTTTTATGGTAACGGCTGATAATATCTCCATCTAACTGCATAACAGTTTGAGCATAAATAATATCAATATCTACGCTGGTAATATGACCACCATCAAGTGCAGCTTTAAGTTCAGACATTTTCCGCAGGGTACGAATAAATTTATTATTATTCAAAAGGTCTTCAATCTCTTGCCACCTTTGTCGCAATTTTTTTTGATCATTATCTTCTTGATCTGCAATAGGAGCTGGAGCAGGCAATATTGGTCGAGCTAGCTTTATGTATATCTGATCAGTTTGAACAATATTTGCTTTATGTTCCACTTCATATTTAAGACGATCTTGATATTGTATTATTCTGGGGTCTGGCTCACTACTTTCAGAACTTTGTTCAAGGAGAATGTAAAAATATTCTCTTTCTAATTGCGAAAATAGACTTGTATAACGCTTACGTAGCTCTTGAGCTTGAGTTTTTTCTGGTTCTGTTAAATTGTCTGGATTTGGAATTCCTTTGACATCAAAGTAGTCTTTGTCATTTATTGAATAAATTCCTTGATATGCTTGCCAAGCATTAAACTTTGCGCCAGTAATTTGCTCAACAACCATCGTGTTTACTTCTAAAGCTGTAATATCATCGACTAATACCTGTACAGACGAGACTAATTTCTCTAACAAATCTTTAGCTTGCTTTTGAATATCATTAGACATCGTGATAACTTTTTAAATTTAAGTAAAGAGAAAAGCAAAGTAGCCTACAGATAATGCTAAGTTGCTGTAGGTATTTTAGGATGACTGATAATAGATAACGTCTACTGTAGACGGGATAATGATTGTTGTGAAGTTTTACGAGATTTAATAATTTCTAGAAAAAATACATACAACTTCTGCAAACTTTCTATATTTTTTTGCATAATCTCCCGACTTTCTTTGATTTGACTTAGATGAAATTCGCGAAGTTCTGTATATGGACCACTACCAACAAACTGACTACTAACTTCATTGTTTATATCACCATCAATTAGATTGATTATGGTGTGCATTCGATTACCTGGTTTAGCAATTTGTTGCCCTTGTGATTGTTCCAATTGAGTAGAAGAATCTGGAACCCAAGTGGTTATTTCTAACTCTACAACTTCAACTATTGCTGTTTGAATAGCATCAATAACGTCATCAATATTGAATCCTTCTCCCTTAGTATTCAGCTTCTTAACTTTTCTTTTAAACTCACTACTTGGCTTGCTAAGTTGACTATTATTTTCCCCCTTTTCGCTAGCTTGACCATTACTTTCTATATTTTCGTTAACAGGAGTATTTACCATGACATGTTGGAGGTTAGAGATTTAAATATAAAAAAAAGACAATGTTAGGTTATGTCAAAACTTTTAAGGCTTTTACTTAAGAAAAGTAACTAAAGTCAAAACAACTTAATAATTTCAGAAAACTTTTCTAAAGAAAAGTAAAGTTATGATTTCCCAAAGCCAAATTTATCTTAGACAAAGGATTATACGATTTAAGATTTTGGAGCCATTGTATTGCAGTGAGTTCAGCACTGCGCTAGGGGTTCCCCCCGTTGTCCAAAGTGGCGTGATTCTGAAAGAATTATTTAATTAGCTTTTGGGCGCTTTGTTCTAATCAGTATAAATTAGCTCCTACTTATAGACATAGAAACCTAAGGTATATCTCAGAGGAAATATAATACGAGTATAAAGTAATACATTGCTATTGAATCAATTTATTTTAGTCAACCTGTTTTCTATTTGACCTAGCAAAGTGTAGACGCGCAAGTGCTGACCGACTTTTCCTATGCCACTATGTATACAATGATGTGACTATGCTGAGAAAGACAAGAAAAATATGTTGTTATCTCGTCAAACTTTCGCTACACCTTTAGTAGCTTGTGTATGTATATTAGGAGTTAGCTTACTTCAATTTGCCCAACTACAAAAACTGCTAATTAGCAAACAAACTGCCTCCTTAGAAACTCTAAATAAAGACATTAAAACAGAAAATCTACGTCTCAAGTTTCTCAAAAAAATGCCTAGTTTTGGTTATGATAATTTCATTGCAGATTTGGTCTATCTCGATTTTTTACAGTACTTCGGAGATGATGAAGTTCGGGATAAAACAGGTTATAGCTTAAGTCCAGAATATTTTGAAGTCATTCTAGAACGTGATCCGCGATTTTTGGCAGCGTATCAGAGTCTTTTTGTCAGTACTTCATTGTATGCTGCTATGCCAGAACGCGCGATCGCACTATCACAGAAAGGCTTAAAATCACTGTCTCCCTCAGTTCCCGAAAAGTCTTATTACGTGTGGCGTTATAAAGGAATTGATGAGTTATTATTTTTAGGAAATGCTCAAGCTGCTCAACAGTCTTTTGTAACTGCGGCAAACTGGGCTAGTAAATTTTCAGATGCTGAGAGTCAGCTTGTAGCTAATACTTCCAAAAAAACTGCTGAATTTCTGAGTCATAATCCTAACAGTAAATATGCTCAGATTGCTACCTGGTCAATGGTTTTAAATAATCAAGTTGATCAGAGAACTCGAAAACGAGCAATTAGGGAAATTGAAGCTTTGGGAGGAAAAGTAATTACAACTCCTGAAGGTACTAATAAAATTATATTGCCACCAAAGGATTAGATTTATATTCATAGCGTTCTGCTGCAAAAAAAAGAAAGTTTTATGAAATTGCGCTCTTCTCAAATGCTTGAGAAATGAATATAATTATGCCCAAGATTTTCAGGATAAATACTCATGTCAATACAATTAGGAGAATCTGACTTTCAAATATTAAAGTGTTTTCCTGTTATGTCCCAATTGCGACCTCACCTTGAGCAAGCTAAGTTTGTAGAACAAGTTCGATATCAAATGAAAGAAGGATATCAACTTGCATTCTTGGAAGTAGAGGAGCAAGCCGTAGCAGTGGCTGGATTTCGCATTTATACGTGTTTATCATCAGGAAAGTTTTTATATATTGATGACTTAGTTGTTGATGAGTTAAAGCGGTCACATAGCTATGGGAAACAGTTATTTCAGTGGTTAATTGAATATGCAAGAAATCATGGCTGTAAACACCTGAGTCTTGATTCTGGTGTTCAGCGATTTGCAGCTCACAGGTTTTATCTCATGCAGCGCATGAGCATTACAAGTCATCACTTTGGAATAGAATTGTAGCGAGAAGCAATCTGGTTGTGAAAAATGATATTTTTTGGTATAGCGGCAAATTAATTGAGTCCCGAATTTTAGAATTAGACATTAACGATCCGGGGTTACTTTATGGGGCGACTGTTTTTACAACGTTGCGGATTTATCAGAACTCGCTAGATAGTAATTTAACTAATTGGGAAGCACACTGCGATCGCCTACTTTTCTCAGTACAATCTTTTGGTTGGCAGCAACCAGACTGGAATCGTGTGCGTCAAGGCGCCGAAATTCTCCAGGCACACTTTCCCCTTCTCAGAATTACCCTTTTTCCCGATGGCCGGGAGTGGATAACTGGCAGATTATTACCAGAGGAATTGACAGAAAAACAAAAAACTGGTATAGTATGCGCCGTTGCTAGATCAGAATTTTATCGCTCTCTCCCGTCTCATAAAACCGGAAACTATTTGAGTGCTTGGTTGGCAAAAACTAGCTTAGATGCTCAAGAAGCAATATTAGTCGATGCTGTAGGAAATTGGCTAGAAACCAGCACAGGCAACCTTTGGGGATGGTACGATCGCAGTTGGTGGACGCCGCCAATAAAGGCAGGAATTTTGCCAGGAATTGTGCGATCGCAACTTGTAAACTGGTTGCAAAACCACCAGCAGTCGGTGCGAGAAGAAACTTGGAGCCGGGAGTTAGTCCAGAGATTTGAAGCGATCGCCTACACTAATAGTGTGGTAGAGATAATTCCCATTCATACCGTTCATCAGCCTTCAGAGTCGCTAGAATATAATCCCTACCATCCTAGTTTTCAGCAAATAAGGGAGCTTTTTATAGCATGATCGCTACGCCACCTTGTTACACTTAAGATAAGTTAACATAATTCTTAATAATCACCTCTCCGAACAGAGACGCTAGGCGATGGTGCAAAGCGCACGCTGAGAGCTAACGGCCGAAAAATACACGAGGATAGACCTTAGTGAATAAAAGATGGAGAAATGCAGGGCTGTACGCGCTGCTGTTTATTGTCGTCATTGCGCTGGGAACAGCATTTTTTGACAAACAACCCCAGAGCAGAGAGATATGGCGATACAGTCGCTTTATTCAAGAAGTTCAACAAGGCAGAGTAGAAAAAGTCAGTTTGAGTGCAGATCGCTCTACAGCAGTGGTTACAGCCAAATATGACGGAAATAAACGGGTTGTGACCTTAGTCAACGATCCAGACCTGATCAATACTCTGACTTCAAAAGGCGTTGATATTTCTGTTTTGCCCCAAACCGATGAAGGATTTTGGTTTAAGGCACTGAGCAGCTTATTTTTTCCTGTATTGCTTTTGGTTGGCTTATTCTTCTTGCTACGTCGCGCTCAAAGTGGCCCAGGTAGCCAAGCGATGAACTTTGGCAAATCCAAAGCCAGAGTCCAAATGGAACCACAAACTCAGGTGACATTTGGCGATGTTGCTGGTATTGACCAAGCCAAGTTGGAATTAAACGAAGTCGTAGACTTTCTGAAAAACGCCGATCGCTTTACCGCAGTTGGTGCAAAAATTCCTAAAGGTGTGCTGTTAGTTGGCCCTCCTGGTACAGGTAAAACCCTCCTGGCTCGTGCCGTAGCAGGCGAAGCAGGTGTACCCTTCTTCTCAATTTCCGGTTCGGAATTTGTGGAAATGTTCGTAGGTGTGGGTGCATCCCGCGTCCGCGATTTATTTGAACAAGCTAAGACCAATGCTCCTTGTATCGTCTTCATCGATGAAATTGACGCCGTAGGTCGTCAACGGGGTGCAGGTTTAGGTGGTGGTAACGATGAGCGGGAACAAACCCTCAACCAGTTGCTCACAGAAATGGACGGCTTTGAAGGCAACACTGGTATCATTATTATTGCCGCTACTAACCGTCCTGATGTCCTAGATGCAGCACTGTTGCGTCCTGGTCGCTTTGACCGTCAAGTTGTGGTAGACCGTCCCGACTATGCCGGACGCAGCGAAATCTTGAAGGTTCATGCCCGTGGTAAGACCTTGGCGAAAGATGTGGACTTGGATAAAATTGCCCGTCGTACCCCTGGATTTACTGGCGCAGATTTATCTAACCTGCTGAATGAAGCCGCAATTCTGGCAGCACGCCGGAATTTGACTGAGATTTCGATGGATGAAATCAATGACGCGATTGATCGCGTATTAGCTGGCCCAGAGAAGAAAGACCGGGTAATGAGCGAAAAGCGCAAAACCTTGGTGGCATATCACGAAGCTGGTCACGCCTTAGTTGGTGCTTTGATGCCAGACTACGATCCTGTGCAGAAAATTAGCATCATCCCTCGCGGTCGCGCAGGTGGTTTAACTTGGTTTACCCCCAGCGAAGACCGGATGGACACTGGTTTGTACAGCCGCGCTTATCTGGAAAATCAGATGGCAGTGGCTTTAGGTGGTCGGATTGCTGAAGAATTAATCTTTGGTGAAGAAGAAGTTACTACTGGTGCTTCCAACGACTTACAACAGGTAGCACGGGTTGCCCGTCAGATGATCACCCGATTTGGCATGAGCGATCGCTTAGGCCCAGTCGCCCTCGGTCGTCAGCAAGGTAACATGTTCCTTGGACGGGATATCATGTCAGAGCGTGATTTCTCTGAAGAAACCGCCGCCGCCATTGATGAAGAAGTCCGCAAACTTGTGGATGTAGCCTATACACGCGCTAAAGAAGTATTGGTGCGTAACCGCCACATTTTAGATCAGATAGCGCAAATGTTGGTTGATAAAGAAACGGTAGACGCCGAAGAATTGCAAGAAATTCTATCGAATAACGATGTGACAACCGCAGCGTTTGCCTAATTTAATCAGAAGTGATGAGTTAAAAACAATTCCTAACTCCTAACTTTTAAAATTCGGGGTAATTCTGGGATTTTCCAAAGTTACCCCAATTTTTTTTAATTCCTTAGTCAAAAGCCCGGCCATGAAGACCGGGCTTTTAATCCGCAATGGGGTTATATTCCCCGAAGGTTAGTTATAGAGTTTCAGTATAAATCCGTAGTCTGATATAGACTACCACTTGAGCATAATCAATTCCGGAAAATTAGAAAAATTTTTCTATAGCAGTTCTCATTTGCATGAAGTACATTTTTCAACCTCACCCCCACCCCTCTCCTTGCTAATACGTAGTTTATAATCTTACTCGCCGTCGCAAGCCACACTTAGAAGTCTAGAAATTGATCAATAACGAGTATCAATTGCTGTCAGGAAATCCTGTTTGGCTACCAGAGGTAGGTTTGGGAATTAGCATAGAACGAGGAACATATCACGCGAGAGTGGCTGTACTGGTATAACGAGCAAGAACGACGTTTACTAACGCCGGAAGAACGTGCCCAAATACTGGCACAAAGATTGCGCGAACTCGCTATAGATCCTGATTCTCTCCCGTAAAAACTAGAAATCAGGGTAATTCTGCGATTTTACAGAATTACTCCGATTGTTTTGAATGCAAAAGAATCGATGCATTCTGTGGCGCACCCCTTATGGCGATCAAAAGTGTTCTCCTTTAGATAACTTTCCGAATCTTGACATAACTAACGTGCACAGTGACTCGATACTCAACCAGTCGCCGATCTTAAACTCGTGATGTCGGTTTCAAAAATAGCCACGCCACAAAGAACGTAGCCGCTGTGAATAGTTGCGTCAAATCCAAAGCAGATAAATAGCCATCCGCAAATGAAGCAATACTGCGATCGGTAATACCAAATACCCAGAATGACAGTCCAAACAGCCAAATCCCAGTCTTGAGATTTCCGACGAATTCCTTAGAGTCTGATGGTTTTTGGTCGTTCATGATCTTCTGCTTTGTTGATGAAAAATTTGGTGATTGATGAGAAATACCTGCCATTGGGAATTTTTTCAGACTCCTGACGCTGAATTTACATTTATCTATAAATAATATTAATAAATATTTCAGTCACTTGACTTCATTAACCAAAGGTACATCTGATAATCTTGACATTCCCCTTTGGTTGTGTCACCTCTGATAGACGGTAATGCATTGAGTTCTCAGGATTACAGCGTCGCGTTTGAATGCTGAGATTACATTATCTTTAAATAACTATATAAATATTTATTTATATCAATTATAAAATACTCCATAGGATAGATGCGTTTCAGAAAATGCCTCATAATTAAATTATGTGGATACGTCGTAGTGGCACACAGCTGTGCGCCACTGCGCTATGAGCTAGATTTCTGGGTCAACCAAACGGGTAGTGGGACGACTCTGATACAAATCTTGAACTACTTGCCCAGCAGAAACTACAGCTACAAGGGCAATGATTGCAATAGGTAACAAACCTTTGCCAAAGATGGCGATCGCTAGCAGCACAACTGCACCCCCAAGTCGATACTGGGAACGGATTTTGCAATAACGGATTACCCCAAATCTGTGCAGAATGCTAACAGCTAGCGAACATAGTGCCACTGAACCACAGATCAGCCATCGCTGGGAATCGGGTAGTGCTAAAGTTGGCTTACTCAACAAGATTTGTTCTACGCCAACTCCAGCAGCAGCAAACCCAATCACTAGCGGTAAATGGGTGTAGAGCCAGAGATTAACAACACCAACTTTTCCATGTGTTCGCGCCATCTTAATAGGTGTGCCACCCAGGTTATCAAAATAGACCCACCACCAGCTAAAAGCGATAATTAGACCAAACACCGCAGAAATCACGGTTAAAGTATCCCATTTCTGCTCAGAAACACCATTGACCACCGCAATCACTGCTTCGCCCAAGACAATAATGGTAAACAGCCCGAAACGTTCCGGTAAGTGGGAGGCGTGGGGGAGTAACCCTAGTTGAAACTTGCGTGCTATTAAGGGTGTAGCAAAGTCAATAATGATTCCCAGTGCCCAAAGTCCAAATCGCCAAGGAATGAGTACCAATGCTGATATTAACCAAAGTAAGGCTGCGATCGCAAAACCGATAGCGTAGCGAGTAGTCAAAGGACGCGCTGAAGGGATATGTCTTCCAGCACGGACGTACTCTATTACAAGCACAGCCCGACCGAGAGCATAGGAAATGGCAAAACCAGGCGAACTCTCACCCAAACCGTGGTGGATATTAATAGCCATTGCTGCTGCTGTCAGCATTTGTATACCAATCAGCAGCCGATGTCCCACATCATCGCTATCAAAGCGGTTGGCATAGAATGTAGTGCCAATCCATGACCACCAAACTGGTATAAATAGAACTACAAACCCAAATAATCCTGATAGAGAGATATCCTCGTTGAGATTGTGGGCGAGTTGAGAAACTGCAACTACAAAAACCAAATCATAAAACAGTTCCAGCCAAGTGGCGCGTCGTTCTTCTCCGGTATCTTCACTAATGCGTAACCTTGGCGGTTGGAGAAAATTTGCCATAGTGCTAATTGCTAATTGCGAATCGCTAATTGTTTTTTATCATTAGCTGTCATCAATTAGCGAGTGCTTAGACGTTTGTACGTAAATTGTTAAAAAACTTGTACATTAACTAATTATTTGTCAATTTCACAAAGTATTGTCACAGGATTCCAAATAGCTAAAACCTTGACATAGCAAAGATTAGAAGTACAGTTAGGGTTTGTTTGTCATTTGCGCGTTAGTGAAGCAGCTCCGAAGGAGCTATGATTTAAGCTCTACTGGGTTAGGTAAAGCCGCAGGACTTGGGGGTGCAATGCCTTCTCTAGGAGAGATTAGACATCTCCGAAATATTAATTATGCGTTCACTCAAACCCTTGTAGAGACGCGAAATTTCGCGTCTCTACATTCTTTTCTGGAGATGTCTATTTGTCTGCGACACACTGTTCGCGTTCGCCAACGGCGGACTTCGCCTACGCCCGATGGGAAAAGTTTCAGTTGAATCCGCCTGCTTATCAGAAGCATTTAACTCAATACGCTGGGGTTAAAGCCAAAAACCTTAACCTATAATTATCCTTAACCCAAGCGTATTGGCATTTAACTACCACATTCAAAAGCACAATGAGGAAAGTTACACTCTATATTGCAGCTAGTTTAGATGGCTACATTGCTCACAGTGATCGCAAAATTGATTGGCTATCAATCCTTAACATAGAAGGAGAAGACTACGGTTATACTGCTTTCTACGAATCGATTGATGCTATGGTCTTGGGCAGCAATACATATGAAGTAGGGCTTAGTTTCGATGAGTGGCCTTATCCAGAAAAAAAATCCTTCGTTTTTACCCAGCGCCAACTCAAATCTGACCGCGAGAACGTTGTGTTTGTTTCAGACACAGTAAAACAGGCCTTAGCAAATATAGAGGCTCAAGGTTTTGAAAACATCTGGCTAGTTGGTGGGGGAGCATTAATCAATTCGTTTCTTCAGCACAGCTTGATTGACGAATATATTATTTCAACTATTCCAATTATTTTAGGTAGCGGTATACACCTTTTCCCACCGCCTAGCCCTGAAGAAAAATTGGAGCTGATTAACTCAAAACAATATCCTAGTGGTTTACTCCAAGCACATTATAGGCGAAAAGTAAAGGTTTAAAAATGTATAATTGTGCTTCAAGTAGTGAGAAGTCCGAGGATCGGCTTTTGAGGCTCGGAACTTCGGGGAATTTAAACTTCACCTGAAACGTTACTGCCGTTATTAGGCATCGGGTATAAACCCTTTTTAATTATGAATTACGAATTAGGTTGAAACAACCTCAAGAAGCTTCTGAACAGCGTTGCTGAAGTCCTCGTAAGCAGAAACTCCGACGATAGTTTCTGCTAAATCACCATCTTTGAAAATTAAAACCGCTGGAATACTGCGAAGACCGAATTTTTTGAAAATCGGCTTGTTGCTGTCAACGTCTACCTTAACGACTTTGGCACGACCTTTGTATTCCTGGGCGAGTTGCTCCATTAACGGACTGATCAGGCGACAGGGGCCACACCAAGTAGCAGTAAAATCTACAACAACGACTTTTTCTTCACTTTCAGTTAAAACAGCATCAAATTCGCTTTCTTGAACGTAAGCAACTATGTCAGTATCAGTAGACATTTTTTAATTCCTTAGTGTCAAACTAAAATTGCAGCAAAAAGCTAACTATACAAACTATACTCCCTTCTGCCTGTCAGATTTACCAGTTACCGACATTGGCAAACCCCTGCAACTGAGTTTTGCTGAGTAGCGTGGATTTAATAACCTATAACTTTCTTACGTAGGGTGCGATCGCGATCGCACCCTACCAACCGACCTAATTCAAAAATCTTACACCTTCAAAGCGTAGAAGCGTCAATAGTCTCTTGATCAAATAGTTCTAACAACCCAATTGTGCCTACAAAAAAAGTATAAGTAGCATATTTTATTGGCATCTTTTTTCTGGAAGGTGCATAAAAAGCTGCTATAATGCTTTCGATAAAATGGCTTGTCATAGCAAAACGCTCAATCCAAAAAATTGGATTAAGGCTGCTTGGTACATTACTATTAGTTATTACTGCATAAATATTCCACGATTCCAATGCAATTGCGCTTGTTATAAGTATTGTAGATATAATTTTTATAAAGGTAAAAATGTTTTTCTTTATAAACTTTAAGTTCATCCTGTTCACCAAAAAATTGTTTAACATATTTACAATACTTGTGAAGTAACAGACAAATTTATGTGTATTATCTAAAATTTCGCCTAAGTCAACCAATCTTATATCATGATTTGCATTTTTGTAAAAGTCTGTAAAAATATAAACATGGTGTATTAAGCCAATATTCTCAAACTATTGAGAATGAATGTGTGAAAAAAACTATGCAGTTTTCTTGTTTGAGGATTTATCGTTAAAAATCCGCTCCTTATAGGGATTGAGAAAAATAGTATTGAGTGTCCGATTTAATACCTCAAAAACTCCAAAAAACAGAAACTAAACTACTTATGCAATAAGAAACGCCATCTCCGTAAAGACTACGAGTAATGAACATTAAATCACCAGATATTTAAAAAATCAGAGAAGTGTGGAATAATACGTAGGTGGTAAATTTAATTGCACTTTAGAGATTAATAAGAAATATAAAGCTATGATTGCTCAACATTACAATTCAATTCATGTTGAAAACAACTTGCTTAAACAAATCAAAATTAAAGAAAATCAGCTAAAAATTGCTCAAGAATCTAATATGCTCTATGTAGCAGAAGCCTTACACAATGAATTATTAAAGTTACAGTCTCAATTATCAGACACGCAAGACGTTGAAATTCAAGCGTTGATGAGTTTGCTAGACGATTAAGATTGTAAATTTGTGTTGCAAAGTTTATTCAAAACACAAAAGCTCTGCTAACAGGAAGCAGAGACATAGTGATTGTGATGCCTGGGGGTGTGGTTTAGGTAAACGTTTTTTAACAGTCGATTCCTTGGGATTAGTACTGAGAGTTTTGGTTACTGCTACCAGTATGGGTGAGCATGTTCGTGTCAGCGTATTTATATTTTGGGTAAAGCCAAGGACTGGTCGGCGTTGCACCAACAGAGAAAACGATGAAAGTCGGGACATTTTATGACGAGAATTGTCCTAGCAAATCGCTCTCAAATCAAACTGAAATTACGGAAGTACTTAGGTTTAACCACTGGAGGACGAAGGGAGAAATCCGCCAAAACCTCCATTAGGATGCTTATGGAGAGTCAGATTGGCAATCAATCTTACCCAAATTCCTAGCCAAGGAAATGCCCAAATCTTCAGCGGTTGAATAGGATGCGGGTCATATAGAGGCTTGTAACTGAGTGAGAGCTTGGCTTTTTGCCAAGTGTTTAATATATAAGTCAAATCGCTGGCAAATTTGCGATCGCATTGGCGAACAACAATCACATTATTAATACGTTGTTCAGTGAAAAAATTTACACTAGGAAAATCTGTAATAAAAACTACAGAACGATTGTCAAATAAATTTTCTGGAACAATGCGAAAAGCTAAAGAATTACCTTGACGATTAGCATCTAGCAAGAAGGCGGGGGGTGCATTCTCGGGCAAATCGAGTTGGTGCAAGCTATCACAGCCCTGTACCAATGTTGCCAAAATGGATTCTACATCTACTCTCGTCAATTCTTTCGTTGCTTCTAAAGATAAATTTCGTTCCTGAACAAATGCAGTTGGCAAAGGGCAAGAATTAAATAAAGGTACGGGTCGATATCCTTTTTTAGCTAATGCTAATCCGAGAAATACGGAATCCACTCCAGCTAAATCAACTACAATCGCCTTACCTTGCCGAACAGGTGGAACCCAGTTCAAATCTGGCGTTGGTAATTGGGTAATTATTGGCAATCTTCTGGGCAAGTGGGCAAACAATACTGGCTTTACCCAAGGTGACCAAATGCTATTTGCGGGAGACCAAAGGTCAAAAACAGTTGATTCATCCATCTTGAATTAGTACGGCAATATCAATAGCGGCAAAATTAATTAGTGGCTTGGGAGCAATGCGCCCATAAATACCAGCAGCTTTGCCGTTAACCGTATATACTCCGATGCAAGGATACATAATTCCTAGAGGTGTTGTCAGGGGTAAGGTTTGGAAACAATGTTGAGCAATCCACTTGTTAGGGTAGAGTAAAATATTACAAATTGTCGGGATGTAATTGGTGCGATCGCTCATACCGAGCATAGTCACTGTATCCCCAGTGTTACAAAAAGCTGATTTGAATAGCCAATGGCGATTTGTAACCAAATTGACACGGCGGGGGTCATGAGTCTTAGCTAGCAAAGATTTCCAAGTATCCAGGGGCGAATTAATCTGGTTCCAAACGAGAGGAAAGCGCTTACTTTCAACAAGCAACATAGACCCAGGATTACATATAGGAGTTTGACTACTGTGAAAAAAGTATGACCAATTGCAATCTAGAGGTAACTTAGTTAACCATTCACCTTGATAGAAGCGCATTACTGCATCTAGAGAACCACGATACCACTCACTGTTGAGATGAGCAAAACCATTGTGCCAAACTATTTGCTGAGGAGTTGCTAAGTAAGCATTACATCCTCGCTGACGCAGGAGTTCAGCTAAGTAAGCAGTAATTTGCTGATCTTCCATATACCCAGCAGCAGACAGTAAAGCAATATGTCTTTTTGGTGGTATTGTCTGTGTCAAAGCATCAACAAGTTTATTCGCGGGGTTACCTGCCAATGTTGCACCAGGAAACTGTTGCACCATCAATTTTGAGAAATTTGAAGCTTCGGTATAACCTCCGGGAACATCATAATTTGCTTCGGAAATCCGCCAACCATCAGATGTGGGATGAAAGTCAAATCGCACAACACGGGCTGCTGCTGGTGACGGTTGTGCGGATTTTTCGGAAAGTATTTTGACAATTTGACGAGGTAAACCCAATTGCTGAATCAGTTCGGGACGTTGCAATATTTGTAATTCAGCAGCATTTGCTTCAGATGTAAGTTTTTCAGCAAGTGTTGCTAATTGCTGCCAAACCAGCGTTGGTAGGATTAAGGCAAAGGGAGCCAGGGTACTAACATTACCGATTTGGGCATCCCACTTAAAGCATTTAAGTGCCAAGTGTCTGCGAATCTGAGTAAATGTTTTTTTATCTAGTTGAGGTGAACATTGCCATTGTTCAAAGTAGCAATTGAGATCCAATTTAGTGCCAACCGTAGGTTATAACTCGTAATTATGCTGGGCTGATTGTACAGCACCATTAATGTAAGAGCGTCATTTGTGATGGGATGTGCAGATGCATAGATCCTTGTGTCGGCTTCCATTCAACTGAGTTCCCCAGCAAGTAGGAATCTATCTTTAGGTTGCTGCCAACTGTTAGTCTTTGAATGTTCATTATCAGTCCTCCTTTAATTGGATTTTTTGGTCACTGAGCTTGACGAATACACGGTATCTTAATGCTGCTCAACGACTTGTTTGATTATAGGACTAATATTTGGTAGTTCTGCGATTGCCGCTTCTAGATACTGACTTATCATTGTTCGCTATTGGACAGATTTCTCCTTCCGTATTATCTCGCAATCTTTTTCAGAAATCAAATATGATTCCTATAGCTGTTCCTTCTCTCTTTTTAAGTAGATGGAAAAAGTGGTTTATTCGACACACTACTTTCAATTTTCAGACTCTTAAAATATACGGAGTTTTTTCAAAAACAAAATATGATTACTCTAGAAAAATGATAATTATTATTTAGATAAAATATTAGGGTTTTGCTGGATCTGTGGTCTTTTTATCTGCGGCACTAAATCAATCTTAAGAACAGGTTTAATTGAGCGCAGTTGCCTTTGCCTAAGAATTTGAATTTCTCTCTCAATTGAATCTTTTCCTTGCCTAAAAAAGTCTTGAGAATTAAATGGAACCAAGTCACGGGATAAATGTTGAGCTTGTACTGGAGTCAAACTAGAGAAGGATTGTTCAGCATTGGCAGAACTCTGTACAGCCAGCAAAAAAGCTGTTGAAACCAGCAAGGGTTTTATTTTTATACATCCAGTGAATATCAGGTTAAACATGATTGATACATATGTTGGGTGAATGCTGCTTCAAACCATCTTGTGTTGGTCTGATTATAATCAAAGTACACTTATTGGCTTGCTAATTACCTCCCACAAATGGGTGAATTAATCAGCTAAACTATCTTACAAATATCCGTAACTGACTGATCTCATCCAAGGTGCTAAGGAGGAAACAGCCCTCTATCAACACGCACCGATAACTGTGCTTGTGAGTGTAAATTGCATAGAGATGTGAAGGCAGCAGCGAATATTCTCAATCGCGGCATCGCTAGGATGGGGCAGATCCAAAGTAATACAAATGGACTAGCAACCTCTACTCTGAAAAAGCGAAAGCCTGGTTCAGCAACTAGCTAGGATGAAATTAGAATCCCCTCTTGCTAGAGAAGAGAGTCTCAAACAAGAGCTAACGTAAACTTACACTTTTTAAGGAACTGGTTAAAAAATTAGCCGTCTAGAATGAAGAGTCATTGGGTAAACAGGGCACTTGTACTGAGCATCTCGACTTCTCTACGAGACGCTCTTGCGTTCGCTCGATGGAGCCGTAGTCGTAAAGCCTGCGGCATAGCTACGCTTAGGGCGCAGCCTAAGAAGAGAAGTATTGGGCATTAGTCATTTGTTCCCTCTTGCCCCCCTGTTCCTCTGCTCCCGTATGCTTACCCTTTTCATTCGGGGGTTACGTGGTTAACAATGGGTTGAATGTTTTTTAAATGATTCAACCTTATGACTAGAACTGCAAATGAATATGCCGTATACCTCCTACTCGAAAGCGGTCACCGGGAAGAAGTACGTTTTCCTACTATTCAAGAGTTTCAGAAGTGGTATAGCGGCGAACTTGTGCCAAAGTCTGCTTCTAATGACTTTATTAGCGTGCCGATTAAAAATATTCAAGGGGAGTATATGGTAGTAAGACCCGCTCGGATCGTGGCAATCCGCGTAGAACCCATTTTTAGTTCCAGTGTTGAAAGATTCAACTAAATGATGAGAAAAACCCTTGCTTTGCTTTCCTTAAGTTTGGGAATTGCCGTTGTAAACCCTCTCTGGTCGGCCGTTGCTCAGGTTCCTAACTACTTGCCGTTGCCAATACCGACTACTCCTGATCTCCCACCTCTGCCAATACCAACTACTCCTGAGGTAACGCCACCGCTAAAACCAATCGCTATCGGAACTGATTGTACGCTCCGGCAGACTTGCCTGGGTTGGGATGACCAAATTTGGGGTAAAACAGGTAAAACAGGCGATCGCAACGCGCTGTTGGCTTCCATTGATAACAGTTTGCTTTACCTAACAAAGAATGACGCGATCGCAGCATATCAAAATTATCCAGTTAAGGAAATTACCCTTGATCGCGTCCGCCGGAGTTTGATACGTTTCCGCGAACTGGTTGTCAGTTGTATGTCAGCAGCGCAACTACAAGCTGCTGTTCGTCGTGAGTTTGTCTTCTACCAGTCCGTGGGCAACGATGGCAAGGGTACTGTTAAGTTCACTGCTTACTACGAACCTGTTTACACCGCTAGCCGTGTCAGGACTTCAATATATAAGTATCCTCTTTACCGACTACCACCTGATTTCAGCCAATGGCGTAAACCTCACCCAAAACGAATTGATTTGGAAGGGAAGGATGGTTTACAAGGAAATAAGGGCAAGTTGCGCGGTTTAGAACTGCTTTGGTTTCGCGATCGCTTTGACGCATACATGGTACATATCCAAGGTTCTGCCCAAATTAACTTAACTAATGGCAAAACAACGTCAGTTGGCTATGCAGGTGGAACTGATTACCCTTGGACTAGTATCGGCAAAGAACTAGCCAGAGATGGCAAACTTTCACTAGATGGATTGACACTGCCACGGATGACTGCTTACTTCCGGCGACGGCCGCAGGAGTTGAGCAATTATCTGCCACGCTGGAAACGATTTATTTTCTTTCAAGAAACTGGTGGTACCGCAGCTACAGGCAGTATTCATGTGCCAGTGACAGCAGAACGTTCCATTGCTACAGATAAGTCTCTCATGCCACCAGGAGCGCTAGCGCTGATTTACAATTCATTTCCCTATCCTGCTGCTCGTGGCAAACTAGAAAATCGTACCGTCAGCCGCTTTGTGCTTGACCAGGATACAGGAAGCGCCATCAAAGGCCCAGGACGGGTAGATTATTTCATGGGATCTGGTAAACTAGCAGGCGATCGCGCTGGCATCTCAGGCGGCAATGGTTCACTATATTATTTGCTGCTCAAAGAATAAAGTTAGAAGTTAGGAGTTAGGAGTTAAGAGTTAAGAGTTAAGAGTACAGACGCGATTAATCGCGTCTGTACAGGAGTTAGGAGTTATTAATTCAAAACTCATCATTCATCACTCCTCACTCCTCACTTTTTTTAATACGGCGGATAAGCAAAATCATCTTCATCAGCATAAACGTAAGAGTTGGAAACTCCTGCCATTGCCAATTTAGGCGTTTCTGATTTTACAGGTTCCTTCCCAAAATCTTTGTATTCTTCAAAAGTCTTGCAAATCATTGCAGACTCAAGAGAATCCGAAGCAATTAAATATTGCGTTAAAGTCCCTACCGTGGGATGTTTGTAGTCTACAGTTGAAGCTACCAGAACTGTATTTGGTTCAATACCTCTTTCTTCACACTCAATTATCGGGCAAAAAATCCCGTGAGCGTGGAACAAAGGGCCTTTTGGTGTCAAAGGTTGCTTGCGGTAGACAGCATAAGCTTTTTCTAGTTCAGCAACGAATCCACTAACTATTTTGCCTTGTTGAAATTCACAGTAAGTTTTGCTGAAACTGGCTCCAGCTGCACCATTAAGAGTTAGTTGTAATGGTGATTCATGTAAAAACTTTTTATTCTCACCGACTATAAAAATTAGATAGCGAGTAAAGGTTTTAAATTTAAGTTTGTCGGCTAAAAAAGCATCATAATTTTCTTTGAGCGTACCCAGTTTTAGACCACTTTCCCGGTCTTTGACAGACAATGGTCCCCGACGCACTAAAACCAAGTGTGGACTAGTGCTAATAAACACCGTTTCGACTCCAGAGCTAAATTCATGCTCTACCTGCTGCCAATTATCATCTGGCACAAAGCCGACAGCATTGGCATTATCTAGCTTAATCGCCAAACCGTGGGATTGCATACCATCTGTGCCATACCGAGGATTAATCATCTGACACCAGGGGATGACTTGAGAAGGCGGTGCATTAAATTTCTCGTCTTCAAAGTCGAAATTAGCAGATGCTTTCATCGTTTTAGGCTATCAAAGTGTTTTATTGAACAAGTTTATCAGCACGCTGATCCTGGAGAGCCAGAAGGAGAGCATTGGTACGAGCGTCACCCGTCTCTTGCGCGTCGCCCTGAAAACAAGGGCCAACGTGGCATCAAACTGGCGTAGTAGTTTTTCCAGATTAAGGCAGAATCAATCTATCTTGCAATCCCTGTTTCGTTTTGTAACAACAAATCCTCATCGAAACAGTGCTAGGCACTCAGCACTTATTGCTCAGTATTGTTTCGGTTAACTCAAAGCAGTGAGAGTTTTCAAATCAGGCACTTCTAAGTCAGGTTGACTTCCTGCTGATCTTGTGATAATAACTCCTTTTTGGTTTGCTCGACGGTTTACCCAGACTGTTGATAGTCCCAGAGATTTGGCTGTAACGATATCGTGATATACACTAGCAGCAACGTGTAATATCTGCTCTAGCGGCAAATCAATTCTCTCAATAGCCAGTCTAAAGTTGTTTAAAGAAGGTTTATAGCTTTTTGCCTGTTCTGCTGTGATTATCTGGTCAAATTCCACCTCCAAATGCTTTGCCGAGAAAGCAAAGAGATCGTCATCGACATTTGAGATAATTACCAGCTTGAACTTTTGCTTGAGGGTTTTAAGGACCTGAACTGTTTCGGGGAAAGGCAGCCAATGCTGAATCGAATCAGCAAGTGAATTTAGTTCCTCAGCAGTTGGCTCAAAGCCAAATCGCTCACCAAATTTCTGGACTACTTTTTTCAAAACTTCTCGATATTTGATATACTCTCCTTTTTCTACTTCTGCTTCAAATTCAGCAAAAAGTTCCAGAATTTGATCGTCATCCAAATTAATGTTGTGTGCCAGCAGAAGTCGATTTAGTACATCTAAAATGCCGTTCTCCCAATCGATTAGGGTTCCGTAACAATCGAAAGTTAAAGCCTTGTACTGATTGAACTTAATCACCTTTTTATACTCCAGAGCTTGATTAATAGTGTTTAGTTTTCATAAACCAAAAGACGGGTGAACCCATCTGCGTTGGCGCAGCCCGCCGCAGGCATCGCCACATTAGCCACTGTTAAAGTCTCTGAACATTTTTTCTATATCAAAGCAGAGTTTAAGTAGGTAGACAATAAAATACCAAATTGTGTGAATATAAGCAACTAAATGGGTATAAAAAACTAAACTATCTTAAGAAAGATGAAGTAAGCTAAAAGCCTCTTGTCTCTTGCCTGCTGGCTTCTACTTGCTGCCTAATTTAAACGACAAATATTTACGCCGACTTACTTCTAGTGTGGGATAATGTTATCTAAATATAAGGAGTTATACCTAAGATGTTTGTATGGATATTAAATTTCAGGATACACAAGCGAATACCACTGAACAATTAGACTCAACTAAACAGCTATTTGATAGCAAGCCACCTGTAACTTTTTCGGTAGCAGAGGCAGTGGTAAAAATCCTGGAAGAGATGGGAGTAGAGTATGCCTTTGGTGTTTCCGGAGGTGCGATCGCCCCAGTGTGGGCGGCGTTACATCAAAGTTCCATCCAGGTGCTGCACTTTCGCCATGAAGCCGGAGCCGCTTTTGCAGCTGTTGAAGCGTATTTTGCTAGCGATCGCCCGGTTGTGGTATTCACTACTACAGGTCCGGGGATCACCAACGCTTTGACAGGGTTGTTAGCTGCCCGTTGGGAGGGCGCTAAGGTCATTTTCGTATCAGCTTCAACCTCGGCACCACAGCGAGGACGTTGGGCTTGCCAAGAAACTAGCACCTACACAATGCCCAGCGCAGGTATTTTTACTTCGGGGCCAATATTCCATTATGCGACAACCCTCGAACGCAGTGATGAACTCCCAGAGGTTGCTCAAAGGATTGCTCTCGGTCTAGCACGACCTGGAGGATTCGTAGCTCATATAAGTATTCCTACAAACATCCAGACAAGTTCAGTAAATACATCTTTGCCACGAGTCACTCTGTCTCATGGTCTGGTAACCGTAAGTGAAGAGACAATAGCCGAATGTGTCCGCTTACTCTCTGAGGGACCGTTTGCCATCTGGGTCGGTTTTGGGGCACGGGGTGCTGCAAAAGAGATTCGCCAGCTTGCTGAGAAAACAGGGGCTGCCGTAATGTGCTCACCACGGGCCAAAGGTATTTTTCCTGAAGACCATCCTCAGTTTGTAGGCGTTACTGGCTTCGGTGGGCATGAGTCTGTTCTCAGGTACATGCAAGAGTACCGTCCTTTACGCACCTTGGTTCTGGGAACACGCTTAGGCGAACGCACATCACTCTTGCTCCCTGTGATGATACCCTTGGGGGGCTTTTTGCATGTTGACATCGACCCAGAGATACCAGGAACTGCATATCCATCTGCTGAAACCTTTGCCATTCCGTCTGACATCAAAGTGTTTGTGAAGGGTCTGTTGAAACACTTTTTGCAACATCCTGTTCAGTTGACAAAACCGATCCTACCTAGACCTAAACATAGTATAATCAATCCACGTACACACGGAAAAGTGCGTCCCGTAGTGCTTATGGATGCTATTCAAAGACTGATAGTTGAGGGAAGTGATGTATTGGTGATGACCGAGTCAAGCAGTTCGTCTGCTTGGGGAAATTACATGCTGCGGTTTGCCAAGCCACATCGTTACCGAAACTGTAGCGGTTTCGCGTCTATGGGGCATATGACCACTGGCGTTGTCGGTGCGGCACTAGCTCGTCGTGATAAAACTGTCGCCATTGTTGGTGACGGTGCCATGCTAATGAATAATGAGATTAGCACAGCTGTAAAGTACCAGATTCCAGTTGTCTGGATAGTACTTAATGACGGACACTACAATATGTGTGATCGGGGGATGGCAATGTTGGGCTTCCAAGGTGTGGATGCAGAGATTCCGCAGACCGACTTTGTTAAGATTGCTTGCGGGATGGGAGCGGATGGGATTCGCGTCGAGAGAGAGCTTGACATTGAGGCATCTCTAGAGAAAGCAATGGCAGCGATCGCTCCGTTCGTAGTTGATGTGGTCATTGACTCAACTCAGTTTGCACCAATTGAAAGTCGTATTCTTAACTTAATAGCCGAGAGCGAAACTAATTATTGCTACTAACTTATTGACAGTGAAAAGGAATTCTTTATGGCACAATCCCCAGTAGGTATTCGTTCACTTGCATTGACCCTACCCAGCATTAGACGTACCAACGATTACTATAGAGACAAATATCCAGAATTAATTGAGCAGGCAGAGCAACAAAGTTTAGCAAAGCTGTTTTCGCTTGCTGGCTCCACCCCCGGTAACGAGTTTGACTTAGAGATGATGCCCTATCTCTCAGATCCCTTTCGGGGCACTGTTGAACGACAGGTGCTTGGTCAGGGCGAGTCGTCGCTGACGCTGGAGTATAAAGCAGCAAAGGATGCCCTTGAAGCAGCCAAGCTTTCATCCGATGAGATTGATCTGATGCTAGTCGCCTCAATTTGGCCTGAACAAGTAAGCTTTGGCAATGCAGCCTTCCTTGCCGGACAGCTTGGCTTGAAGGGTGCGGCTTGGAATCTTGATGGGGCGTGCGGAGTTACCCCAGTTGCACTGCAAACTGCCTGTGCCCTAGTCCGAGCAGGAGAATACCGCAATGTGCTAGTAGTCATCTCATGTACGTACTCTCGCTTTTTTGATGAAGACGATACTGTATCATGGTGTATGAGCGACGGTGCTGGAGCTTTTGTCGTCAGTTCACTTGAACGAGATCAGGGTGTGCTTGGGACAAAGACAGTTCACACATCTGTGTTATGTGACACTTTAATACCTCAACTGACTCAGGACAAGCATGGTAATCCGCAACTTCGCATGAAGGTAAACAAGAGCGCAAACCAACTATTCCGCGAAACGTCTGTTGATCTTCTCCGTACCTGTTGCGAGGGTGCTGTTGCTGCTGCTGGTGTAACACTTGAGGAAATAGACTTCTTCCTTTTCAATACAGCCACTGCCTGGTTCGCAGACTTCTGCACGCGCGTACTGGGCATTAACCAAGAGCGCACAATCAATCTGTATCCGCATTATGCAAATGTTGGGCCAGTACTCACTGTAGCCAATATGTACTATGCTGCACTGCTGGGAAAAATTCGTGAAAACGACTTGGTTCTTATCTATGGATTCGGTGTAACTGGTGTTGCCTCTGCAAGTGTGATGCGCTGGGGCAAAGTGGCGTTAAGTTCTGCCCCTCTAAATATTATTGAATCTGACTTGGCAGTGACAAGTTCTAAAGACAGAAGCAAAGCTGCTTGTTAATGATGTTTACCAAAATTTAAAGTTTATCTGAGTAATTGGCTGTGAAGAAACAAATTATTGGGACAGGAATTTTTCTTTTATCTCTCATCTTTCCGCTCAAAGTTTCAGCGCAGAATAATGACGAGATTTATGTGTTTGGTGATAGCCTTTCTGATACGGGTAATGTATTCAATGCCACAGGAGGAATCATTCCTCCAAGTCCAACTTACTTTAATGGACGTTTTTCCAATGGTCCAATCTGGGTAGAATATCTTGCCTCAGATTTAGGATTAAAGTTGAATTTAAACACTAACTTTGCCTATGGTGGCGCAACCACAGGGTCTAAGAATATCGGCATTGATAGTTTACCAGGATTGCAGCAACAGATTAATGGTTTTACGTTAGCAAATCCGTCTGCAAACCAGAACGCTCTTTACGTAATTTGGGCTGGTGTGAATGATTATGTAGATTATTTTTTTGGTGACATTCCTAATCCTACCCAAGCAGTCAATAATTTATCAGTGGCAGTGACATCACTTGCTGCTGTTGGTGCTAAAAACTTTCTGGTGGTTAACTTACCAGATTTAGGAAAATTTCCAGTTACAGGCGGCAATAATCAAGATTCCACCTTACTAAGCACTTTTACTAAGGAACATAACTCCAGCTTGACTGCAAATCTCAACTTTTTAAACCAGCAACTTAGCCGTGATATTAATATCATTCCTCTTGATGTTTATTCCCTATTCAATAGAATTATTGCTGCTCCAGGAGAATTCGGTTTTACAAATGTGACCGAATCTTGTGTTGGGAACTTATCGGTAGTGCCCATCAATGTTCCCAAACAGCCAGTTGCTTGTGCTCCAGATAAGTTTTTATTCTGGGATCAAATCCATCCGACAACCGCGGCTCATAAGCTAATTGGAGAATTAGCTTTTTCAGTCCTGAAGTCAGTACCTGTATCCGAACCTTCCGCTGTATTAGGGATATTGGCGCTTGGTGTTTTAGGTGCAGTTGGGTGCGCGGCTGAGAGATACAAAGATGAGCCTAAAGTTAGGGCAACAATTGTGCTTATGCCTGTTTTTGAAGTTCTCGATAGCCAAAGTCCAAAGTACTGAATTGATAATATAAATCTTGGGATCAAAGTTATGGGGATCAAGTTTGAGAACATCCTTATATGGGGACGTTCTACTGAGGAATACACCAGAATGTTTGGTCTAACTCTTGAAGATGTCAAACTGAAAATTATTGACTGTGCAGCTGGTCCTGCGAGCTTTAATGTTGAGATGACTCGTAGAGGAGGCAATGTTATCTCTTGCGATCCAATCTACAAATTAAGTAAAAGTGAGATTACTCAACGCATCCAAGAAGCTAACCGTGAAGTCATGAATGCGGTGCAAGGAAATCCAGATAATTTTGTTTGGCAGGATGTTCAATCGCCAAGCCAGCTACTAAATATTAGAAAATCCGCTATGCAGGAATTCATTGAAGACTTTCCTTTAGGAATTTGGGAGAAACGTTACGTTACAGGTGAGCTACCTACTTTACCATTTGCTGATCGGCAATTTGATTTAGCCTTGTGCTCTCATTTTTTATTCATCTATTCTGAACATCTATCTCAAGAGTTCCATCTCGCTTCTATTGCAGAAATGTGTCGAGTTGCTATAGAGACACGCATTTTTCCACTGCTAGACACGTCTGGAAAGCCATCTCCATTTTTGCTGCCAGTTGTCGACCAACTGATCAAAAAGGGATATGAAGTAGAAATTAGACAAGCATCCTATGAATTTCAGAAGACTGGAGACAGATTCTTACGTGTATCGAGAACCTAATTATCGAAAAATGATTTAGTTACTTCTATCATAATTTAAACTTATTTCAGCTTAAAATACAGTAGGATTATTCTTCCATGACAACTGCTCCTAAAGCTTTCAAAGAGGCTTTCTGAGCTTCTGTTATACCTGTAATAGCAGTGATGTTTATACCTTCATAGGGTCTTTCACTCCTCAAAGTTTTTAGACACTCACTAGTGTTTATATCCCAAAGCTTAATCGTGTCATCTTGACTACTACTGGCTAGGATCTCACCAAGAGGACTAAAGACTACCGACCAAACTAATTCTGTATGTCCCTCCAAACTTTGAAGGCATCGACCAGTGTTGATGTCCCACAGTTTTACACTTTGGTCATCACAACCACTTGCAAGTATGTAACCATCTGGACTAAAAGCAGTTGAGTATATAGAACCGGCATGTCCCTTCAGAGTTTGAATGCATTGCCCAGTGTTGACATCCCACAACTTCACCGTTTGATCGCTACTGCCAGTGGCTAATACGCGACCATCAGGACTATAGGCAATTGACCAGATCAAGTTGTCGTGTCCCTTCAAGGTTTGAATGCATTGCCCAGTGCTGACATCCCACAACTTCACCGTTTGGTCGTGGCAGCCACTTGCCAAGGTCTGACCATTTGGGTTGAAAGCGACAGACCATACTCTATCTGTATGTCCCTCTAATACCTGAATGCAGTGCCCAGTGTTGACATCCCACAGCCTCACTGTTTGGTCATCGCTACAAGTGGCAAGGATCTGACAGTTTGGACTGAGGGCAACTGATATCAGCCAATTACTATGCCCTTGCAAAGTTTTAAGACATTTCCCAGTTTTAATATCCCACAACTTCGCAGTCTGATCCTCACTGCCACTAGCAAGGATCAGATCATTGAAACTCAGGGCAACCGATGTGACTCGATTACTATGTCCTCGTAGAGTTTTGATACACTTACCGCTAACAATGTCCCAAAGCTTCATCGTTTGATTGCCACTCCCACTGACAAGCATGTTACCATCAGAACTAAAGCAAACTGACCATATTCCATTACAATATCCCTCTAAGGACTTAAGGCATTTACCTGTACTGACATCCCACAGCCTAACCGTTTGGTCATCGCTGCCACTTGCGAGTGTACGACTATCTTGATTCAAAGCGACTGACCACACCCTGCTATTATGTCCCTGTAAGGTTTTAAAGCAATTACCACTACTGACATCCCACAGCTTCGCTGTTTTATCATCACTTCCACTTGCCAGTGTATGACCGTCCAAACTGAAGATCACTGAATTTACACAGTCAGTATGTCCCTGTAAAGTCTTGAGGCATTGACCAGTGCCAATATCCCACAACTTCACCGTTTGGTCATGACAGCCACTAGCTAAAGTTTGACCATCCGGGCTGAAGGTAACTGACCAGATTCCACTGGTATGCCCATGTAAAGTCTTGAGGCATTGACCAGTGCCAATATCCCACAACTTCAGCGTTTGGTCATGACAGCCACTAGCTAAAGTTTGACCATCTGGGCTAAAGGTAACTGATGAGACTCGACTATTATGTCCCTGCAAAGTTTTGAGGCATTGACCAGTGCTGATATCCCATAACTTTACTGTTTGGTCTTCACTACCACTGGCAAGCATGTGACCTTCATCACTAAAGGCAACCGACCAAATCCCACCGCAATGCCCGTATAAGCTTGTCAGGCATTGACAAGTACTGATATCCCATAACTTTACCGTTTGGTCTTCACTTCCGCTGGCAATCATGTGACCTTCAGGGCTAAAAACAACCGACCAAATCCAACCTGTGTGTCCGTTGTACGAGAGCAATTGTTTCCCACCTGCAACCTGGTACAGACGAATTTCATTATTAGTATCGCCCGTAGCTAATAATTGTCCATCTGGGCTGAATGTTACCGAATGAATACCCCCTAATGTTTCAGCAAAAACACACTTAGCTAGATCGGCGTGAGCAAAATTTACATTGTGCAAATTCATACTCCGCATATCTGCTTGCCAAACAGTCAGATAAGAAAAATCATAGCCACTTAAATCTGTTTCTAAATGACAAAGCAGATTTAAAATATTTCCAGCCGTATACCCTGGTTCTAGGGGCGATGTCTCTCGGAGTTTTGTGAGAATTTGAGTTAATTGATTTTCAATGTTTCTTTTACTTCTTAAAACATTAAGCAACCCATCTATAACTGGTTTGATGATGAGACGAACTTGAGTATCTTTTACGTAGTCTTTACCCGTTGCCTTCATCAGAGCATGACATCTGAATAAATCAATATTCTGAGTGACAATCTCCTCACAGATATGTTCTATCAAGCTACTAGTCACATACTCCATGACCACAGGCTGGAGGGTAAAAAGTGATCCGGTTTTTTGAATGAGCGTAGGCGTAGCCTTCTCGATTAGTGATCGCCTTCCTAAAGATTCCAGAGCCTCTAGTAATTTTGCTTGTGGTACTGGTGATACAATATCATCTCGCAATTCGGAGAGTGTAATTGACTCCCGATTAATCGCTAGCCAGTACATTATGTCCTTTTCTAAATCTGACAAGCGCTCAAACTGCTGCTCTAAAATATCGCGAATGTCTCCAAAGACAGACGTATCTTGTTGCAAAAAGTCAGTCATATTACCATTAAAGATATCTTTAATGGTCGTGGCAACTATCTTCAAGGCTAATGGATTGCCTGCATAACGTTCAATCATTACTTTCCATTCATCCTCTGCCGCCGATAGCCCCTTGAGTTTTAAGATTTCTTGCCCTTCTGCCACCTTCAAGCCACTCAGTGGCAATGAGCGAACAGGTAGTGCTTGTCCTTCCAATAATGCCACTTCTCTAGATTTTTCACGACTAGTCAGCACTAGGCAGCTTTGGTGAGTTGCTTCTCCTACCCGTCTTAAAAGCTCACCATATTCCTCATATCCTTCTCGATAAAGTCCAGCGCGGCTACCACTGCGGTGAATTGATTCTGCATTATCAAGGAGCACTAAACAGCGATAATTTTGTAAATAATAGAGTAGCCGCGATACCCGATCGCTAAAGCTTTCTGGTAAGTTACCTTCTGTTTCGTGTTCGTCAGATAGAAATTGGATTAGGTTACTTAGAATAATTTTAACAGGCGGAGCTTCTCGTAGCGATCGCCAAATCACATACTCAAAGTTGTCCTGAATTTTTTGAGCAAGCTTTACAGACAGTGCCGTTTTACCAATACCTCCTATTCCTAATAGTGCGACCAATCGGCAGTGCTCATCGAGAATCCATTGCTCTAGCGTAGTAAGTTCTTCTGTACGTCCATAAAAAACTGAGTTAAAGATAGCTTCTCCCCAATCTAGACGACTATTTGAGCTTGAATAGTCATTTTTATCTATTTTTAAGTTAAAAGCCGAAAAAAGGTTTTCAATAGTTTGTTTGTCAACTCCTCCTTCGCGATTCAATACTTTCGAGATAGTAGCGGAATATAATCCAGAGCGTGCACTCATTTCTTCGAGAGTATACCTATTTCCAAAATTTTCCTTTGCTTCTGACTGATGCTTTGCTTCCTTAATTTTTTGTAAACCTTTGGTAGTAAGTGCAACACCACGCTTGCGTCTCCAATTCTGTAAAGTCATGTATTAACTCACTGTTCGTGTAATTATCTTTGACTAAAAGGAATTATCTACTAGGTTGCTATAGATATGAGGTGATAGCCATAACAAACGGATAATCTCATGTTGCAAAAGATTTAAAACAGGTATATTACCAAAATATTCACTGATGAAAAACACCTTTGGCAATCCACTCGTCTCAGTAAGTCAACACCGCTTGCTCAACAGACAATCTGGTCTGTGGGGCATTGCTGACATCAGCTTTTCAGCCGAAAGCTTCTTGCACTTGGGTAATGGCAGATTGATTACGTATGGAGCTAGTTGTTTAATACTTTGACTTTTCAGTAATATGTTTGTTTGGGGCGTAAAGCTTAAGTTCAATCTCAAAATCTCGATTTTCACTTGTAAAAACAGTTTTGAATTGGCAATCTTGATAAGGAAAGTTTGTATATATCTAGCCTATCAATCAATGAATAAAACTGCTGCACTTAAATTTCCCCGTTTGGCAACCTCCAGTAAAAAAAGGGCGCTTAAGCGAATTACTATAAACCTGGCATCAGATGAAGCCCAGAACCTTGAAAAGTATTGTGAACAGACAGGCAGATCAGCAATAGATGTGATTCGGGAACTCATTCAAGCCTTGCCTTGACCTGACTTTTCACACCAAGTCTGAAAAGGTCTAGGAAAGAAGAGTCATCGCTAAAGTAGAAGGTATTGCAGATTTAGACAAAGGTTTTTAACTTTACTTTGATGAAAGTAATTCAAGGGCGGTAATCATAGATTAGACCCTTACGACTGGTAGTTGCTATTTTAATACTGTTGTTTGTGGGGAAAAGACTAAAAAACAAGGGTTATAGATTATTCTCTGACGGAGATGACGACAGAATAAAGATAGTCGCCGAACCCTAGAAACAGTCTTTTACTCCTCATTGTGCAACTTAATAATAGTTATCACGTTATCTTGTTTTCGGCGTGCTGCGCTCGTTTACGGCGGGCGTAGCACGCCTTTACTCAATTTTTACGTCCCTCTCAATCCTCACAAAAAATTACCACTCGTTAATTTAACACCTCCAATTCAACCAAATTATAATGCTTGTATCTTGATGAACCAAGGTGAAATGGTTCGCAAATCTACTTTTATTTCGTCAGTGGCAAGGCTCGAATGAGTTCTCGAATCACATCCGTTGCTGGTCTGCCTGTCTGTTCACAATACTTTTCTAGGTTCTTGGCTTCATTTGATGCCAGGTTTACAGTGATTCGCTTGACCGCCCATTTTTTGTTCATGCTCTAACAGATAAATCGTGTAATCATAGCTTCAAACCCTGATTTTACCTTCCAACTGGAAAGTAAGTAGGTTGGTGCTATTAAAGATAACTATGTAAAGCTTTGTAAGGATTATGAGATGTGCTTGAATTAAACTTAGTTGCTCGTTTGCATACCTTTACATGATTTGATTTTTCCCCGCCAACCTACTTAACCTAAATTTGGGATGTGCCGAGATACCTTTTCAATAGGACACGTTGTAAATAAATATTGCAGGTATGCTTTACTGATTTACTAACTTGTCCATAAGTGATATACGAACAATCAAGTAAGGATGTTATACGCATTCTGTTATGGCATCTAGTTAATTCTAGATGCTCCAAATTTTGCCGCCTCTCAATTTAATTGTAAACCTGCTTTATTCACCTAAATAACCCAGGTTATGTTGGCATAATACCTATTTTTATCGTTTTGATTAGATTCATAATTAAAGCTTAATTACAATCAATTTAAAATTAACAATGTTGAAGAAAGTCTTAACCTAAATTTGTACTAACTTTAACTCAACCTTTGCTTAGGCTGTATGCCTTAGTAAGAAGATTGTGTAGTAACTATAGTAAAGTACGGTATTTACATCAGGTTATAGATGTATTACTAGCATTAACCCAGAGCTAGAAGTCAAATTGGAGGTTATTACGAGTTGCTGTTGACTGCATTAAGGATCAAAGATTCATAAAACTGCAACTGACCCAATTACATATACTCTGAGTCAAATTAACTGGAGCGTAGACCGATGAGACGCACAGGTGCTGCTTGCATAGCGGAAAACCAGATGTCTACGCCGACAGCATGAGATTTGCATATTTTTTGTGGAGTTTTCTTAACTTACTTGAGGAGTAGAAATGCTTGAGGCTATCGCTGTTGCTTGGTTATTACTGTTTTTTGGCGATTTTCTATCTACATTCTTTTACCACATACCCGAGCACGTTTTTGGTAGCCTTCATTTAAAAACGCACCACTCCTGGAAGAAGGACTTCCGTCACTACGCTATTTTAACTTTTAATCCCCAGGTTCTTTTAGATGGTATCTTGGGAGCTTTGCCTTATGTACTTATAGCAGTAGTCCTGTGGTCTTTCTCTCCCATCGGCGTGATCTCTGGATTACTGCTTGGTCAGTTTCATGTATGGTGGAGACACATAAGTGTACTGGGTTGGCAAACTTCAAAACCTGTAAATATTTTATGCCAAATTCTATTTATTACTACTCCTGAGAGACACTGGTTACATCATCACAAAACTAATTTAGGTTTCGGTGATATTTTCACCTTCTTTGAACAACCTGCACAAATGTGGTTACGTTGGCTTCGGCTATTCAGACTTCGTTTTCGCTACTCTCGAATCTAACTGAAGCTACTGCTTAACTTAATACTTTTTAAAAGTACCAAAAGCAGCTACTTTTGGTACACTGTTTATGTTTTCATAGAGAGGAAATTATTCCAGTCTCAGAAATGCACCCATTTACATGCTCAAAAAAGCTGATTCCCAATTTACGAGTAGCAGCAACAATAAACATGAATCTTCCATAGATTTAAATCTCTGCCTTTCTCTAATGCCGATCCTCGATTAGAGGGGCAGAAAAACTTTAGCGCTCTGATTTGTGTACCGTTGCGAGCCAAGGAGCGGGTACTGGAAGCGATCGCCATTGGAACGCCCAAAACTGACTCATACAAGGCTGAACACCTGAAGCTTGTGAGTATCTTTACCTCTCAAAGTGCTCTGCTGATAAAGCACAGCTTTATCAGCAGAGCACTCAAGCATGGGAACCCATCCTTGGAGGCTCCGCCTCCTCTTTCTTGACCAGAGACAGAGCCTCTGAGAATACATTCCCAGCCCAAAAGCTGGGAACTAGGCTACACAATACTTTGGGCTTATATTAGTGCCATTTCGCCCCAAAGAAGTTATTGAAAAATCAATCCTGGTGTTGGGTTTTTGAGGAAAGTCCTAAATACTTTTCATTTGCGATCGCTTCCGGCAGACTGGAAGCGATTGCAATACTTGGTAGTGCTAATCCATCTGCAATGGCATTATTAACTGTGTTCACCCTGCAAGTGAATGCTTTTTCTATATTTGATGCTAGGTGTAGCTTGCTTTCGCCACTACACTATTTATTTAGACTTCTAATCACCAAGTTCTTTTAGATGAAATTAAATACTTTTTAAAATTACTAAAAGCAGCTGCTTTTAATACGCTATTTATGTGATTAAGTAGTTAAATTTTAATCTGATAATCAACATATTGCATTTTTATAAGAAAACTAAAAACTTCTGACTTTTCGCTTGATATAAATGAAACCACAGATAAATACAAATGCATACAGATGAAGTCACATCGCTTCTCTACGAGACGCACAAGGGACGCTCCGAATTCAAAATTTAAAATTCACAGATTAATAATCCCCATAAATAAATTTAGTGGTAAAAAATTTATCTCCAAAGAACTCATCTTCCCAATATTGTTTAAGTGGGGCGAATAATTTCATACAAATCCTGGGTGCGGGTATACCAGTTACCCGACAGCCGACCGATCGCGTGCAACTTTGCGACATCAATTGTATTTTGTGGTGTGAGTAAATCGTCTCGAATATGCCACAGCACCGCCTCAGCAATAATTAATCCCGATTGGCTACCTTCATTCCCTAGATAAACTATTTGCTTGAGCACACACTCAATATTAATGGGTGATTCTGCAACTCGTGGCGGACGCACTCGTTTTGAGGGAGTAGGAGTTAATCCCGCTACTTGGAATTCGTCCACATCTGGCGGAAAGTCGCCACTGGTGGTGTTCATCTGTTCCCCTAATTCTTCAACAACTATGTTGACCACTAGTTCACCCGACTGCTCTACATTCAATAAAGTATCTTTTTTAACACCATGCCGCAGACCTGTGGAGATGGCTAGAGTCGGTGGGTTAGCTGTGACGCCCATAAAAAAACTGAAAGGTGCGACATTAGGCGTACCATCGCTGGCGATCGTTGACACCCAAGCGATCGGTCGGGGAACCACTGAACCGACAAGTAATTGATAGGTATTCCGTGGGTCGTTCTGGGAGGGATCGATAATCATTGAGATTTTCCTGACTAAATACTACAGTTTTTCAAAACTTGATCTTACCGAAGAAAAGCTTTCCACCTTAGTTATACGTAATTTTCATTACTGCTCTTGCTTTTTCTAGCTATATGTGAGATTTTCGTACTCAATTACGATACTACTGTTTTTTGACCAAAATACCGTATTTAAAAGAAGTCTGAGTGTTTATTTGTGGTTCCAAATATTAAATTCGTATTTTTGCAATCAGTCTATTTTTCAGAAAAACCTTGGAAAAAAGACAGGAGCTTTCAAAATCAGACAAATAGACAAATACATCTAGCAGGTTTAGTTAATGCTGGAATCGGGAACTTGTAACTAACTTTTTACTAGGAGATAACTATGACAAAACCACGTTATGGGATTTGGGCACCTGTCGGTGGTAATTTTGGGCCTCTCAACACCCCAGAAGAACCTGTGGATGCAAGTTATGAGCGCACGCGATCGCTTATTTTAGAAGCAGACCGTCTGGGATACGCCACCACTTTGGTAGCACAGCACATCGCCAACCCCCGTAGCCTGGAATTGGAACAGCTAGAAACCTGGACGGCATGTGCAGCCTTAGCTGAAGCCACAGAACGAATTGAGATTATCGCCGCGATTAAACCCCTGCTGTTCCATCCAGCAGTTTTGGCGAAGATGGCGCTGGGCATTGATGCCATTAGTGGTGGGCGTTTTGCCATTAATCTAATCAGTGCTTGGTTTAAACCAGAAATGGAGCGCACTTAATATTCCCTTCCCGCCCCACGATGAGCGCTACCGCTATTCGGGTGAGTGGTTGCGGGTTGTCAAGTCCCTCTGGAGTGGCCAGAGGGTTAACTTCCAAGGGGAATACTTCAAAATAGAGGATTTGAGTTTCCGGCCCACTTCCATCGCCCAACCACATCCTCCCATCTACCTTGGAGGGGCATCTGATCCGGCGCAAATACTAGTTGCTGAACAGGCAGATATCTACTTTATTAACGGTCAACCGATTCAGGATGTCCGCAAGGTGATTAAACAAGTTTTAAGTAGACCGCGAACCCTAACCAAACCAGTGCGCTTTGGTCTATCAGCCTTTGTGATTGCTCGTTCCACCGATGCCGAAGCCCAAGCAGAACTTGAGCGACTTATGGCACTCCAGAAGCAAGAAGAACACTTAAAATTAAGTGTTGCCAAAGGAGTTGATCCAGAAGCCATGATGTTCCAACTCTTCGCCAAAAATCCAGCTGTTGGCGGCAATGGTGGGACAGCAGCAGGATTGGTTGGTAGCTACGACACAGTAGCTACAGGAGTTGCAGATTTTGTTGATGCCGGAATCGAGACTTTCATGCTGCAATTCAATCCCTTTGCACAAGAAATGACGCGCTTTGCCCAAGAAATTATGCCGCGAGTGCGCTCTTTAGAACTTGTGGCTTGAAGCTAAGTATTAGATTTTCCCCTGGCACATTTCCAAAGAAGGGTTGGGGCGATCATCTACTGCGATCGCAGCTTTTTTTATCAGTTATTTAGTTGATCTAGATTCAGGATTTTTGCCTGACGCTGGGTCTTTCACGCAATCAATACAACTCTAAAATTTCTAATTCTGGTGAGAGTGGAAAGCCAAATTTTTCATGATAATGAGGAAACTTAAGTAAGAATAGGCATAAAGGTTTATTTCTATAAAAAGCTTGTAGCTTAAACATGCGAACTTCAAAACCTTCCTTTTGTGCTTCTTGTGATTCAGAAAAGCTTCCAGGAAAAATTTCATCAAAATGAATTTCAAATTTCCTTGCAGTTTCCAAAAAAGGTTTGCCAATCAATCTAGCACTATTGTCATAGGCAGGGTTAGGTATTACTCTCCTATACTGGCTTTCGTCAAATACAGCCTGGAAAATAAATTCAAAAAATCCGCTAAATATCTTGAGGTTTTAACTTGTATTAAAATCTTGCCAACCTTGAACTAAACTATCTTGAAGCTCTTGAAAAAGATTACTTATAAATTGACTTTCTACAGAATTAATTTCAGCAGTATTTATTTCAATTTTTACCTATTATTAATGGTGGTTTATTGACAAAAATTCGCTTAAATTCAAGGCTTTGAAAGTAAACAAATTAAAACGCTCTTTCAATCTCAAACAAAAAGATTTGAGAGCGTTAAGCCAAACTAAAATATAGGATTTTTTTAATCTCTCTACTCCAGCACCTGATAGTAATGAAGTACCATAAACAGATTTAAACTTTGCGGATAATCCAATCCTCAAAACTCACTAAATTTTCTTTAAAACCTGTAAAATTTGTAAACTTAATAACTGAAATACTTATGTGTTTATACTGCCATAAAAGAAGAATAAAAGTCAACAAGATTAGTCATAAATTCAAAAATTACTCAATATTACTATTGACAAGTTTATATTTACTTAAAATCCATATCCATAAAAGTAATTTTGCCCTCAAAATATGGACAACACAGATAGCTGTGTAACAGAAATCAGTTAAAACTGACTCAAACTCACTTAATTGAGTCCGTTGGAACGGACTTAGGCTATTAGCAACGAAGCTTTTAGTTTGGTATTTGTTGAGAATCACAAGGCTTGAAGAGTAGGCGTACAGGTTAGCAGAGCCGGCACAAGCAAAGAAAACCTCTCCCCTGTCCCCTCCGTTCGCGCAGCGGCGACCACAGGAGAAATTCTGATACCTGTCTTGAAAAGTGACGCTACATACAGTCGTTGGCGCAGCCCAAGGTAGAGAAGAGGCTGCGCTAACAGATGCCTGCGGTATTCTCTGCGCCAACGGTAAGAACCGCCGCAAGAGACGCCAGTTGCTAAAGAGCGGGAACGCAAAGAGCGAACAAGTGGGAAAACCCGCCCTTCGCGCCTAGCTCGACTTTTCGCTGCGGCGGGCTGCGCCAAGGAATAGCGTCCCTTGCGCGTCATGATAGAGAAGCGCGAAGGAGTCAGACGCTACGCACAGTCGCAGCGAAAAGTTGGAAGCCTCCGCTCAGATAACTCTTTGCTTGTCCAATCAGAAGGTAATTCTGGGAAACCTTAATTTGTGAGAGCGAGAGCTTTTGCCAGAAGGAACTAGAATTAGGAAACACCTAGCTGGGTTCTTCTGACTTTTGAAATTAGGAGTGCATGTGTGCCAAAATCCCCTAAATATTTGCTGATTGGATCAACCGAGACTTACAGCGGTAAATCTGCAACTGTTCTGGGTTTGTCTCATCAGCTACAGCAAAAAGGACTGGATATTACCTACGGTAAACCGCTCGGTACGTGTTTAAATTTGGCTAGTGGAACCGTAATTGAGGAAGATGTCCAGTTCATCGCTCTTAGCCTCAATTTGCCGGAAAACCGCGTTGCACCTACAATGCTGGCTTTGGATGAACTGAATGTGCAAAAGCGCTTGCGGGGGGAAGACAAAACCGATTATCAGCAGTCCTTAATACAGCAATATTTGCAAATGTCCCAAGCAGATTTGGTGTTACTGGAAGGGCCTGGTGATTTGTCCGAAGGCAATTTGTTTGACTTGTCTTTGCTGCAAATGGCTGAAGTATTGGATGCTGCTGTGCTGTTAGTAACCCGCTATAAATCATTGCTTTCGGTTGAGGCGCTATTGGCTGCTAAAGGGCGTGTGGGCGATCGCTTGATTGGAGTTGTGATCAATGATATCCCACTCACCCAACTAGAAGCGGTTGACAGTCTCTTGCGCCCATTTTTGGAACACCAGGGGATTCCGGTGCTAGCAATGTTGCCAAACAGCGATTTGCTCCGTAGCGTGAGTGTTGGCGAACTAGTCAAGCAGTTAAAGGCTGATGTTCTCTGTCGCAACGATCGCCTAGATTTGTTGGTGGAAAGTCTAGCAATTGGAGCGATGAATGTCAACTCCGCTGTCAAGTATTTCCGCAAACGCCGGAATATGGCAGTGGTAACAGGAGGCGATCGTGTGGAAATTCAGCAAGCTGCTTTGGAAACTTCTACCCAATGTTTAATTCTCACCGGGCAACTACCACCCCCGCCATTCATTCTCAGTCGTGCTGAAGAACTAGAAATCCCGATTTTATCTGTTGACTTAGACACCCTCACCACTGTAGAAATTGTTGACCGCACTTTCGGGCAAGTCCGCCTTCACGAGCCGATTAAGGTTCAGTGCATTCGCCAGTTAATGTCAGAGCATTTTGACATTGACCGCCTGTTATCTAAACTGGGTTTAACTCCCGCAGCCGCATTGTCTTAGGCTGATCAACTCAAACAATTCAAGAGGATCAATGCTCAGTCATCAGTTAGAGGGCTGGTTATTGGCGAAGGCACAGCTGGCTCGCTGTCACCTCCCAGGCGACGGCGTGCTGTCTCCCTCCGCCCCATAACTGGGACGTGCTTAGTTGCAGCAGCTAATCCAAACACAGGCATATTCCCGTAAACCGCCTCATATCTTCCCGGTTCGATTAAATAAGTTTCGTGCCAAATGCCGACACTGCCATCAGCACCAATGGCTTGATTAAACCTTTGCCAAGCTTTTAGATGTGCATCAGCTGGATTTCTGGCAAAACGCTCCAAATCTTCAAACGATCGCCAATACTGAATCAGTCCCACTCCTCGCCAGTAAACAAAAGTTTCTCCCCCTAAAAACCCTTTTTCGGGATTCTGGTAAAGGCTTCGTAGCATGGGTGACATCGCCGTTGCAGTCGGAATCCATTTGGAGAAAGCGAATAATTTATTAATTCGCATCCCAATCAAAAACACAACAAAGGGTTCATTAATTTCGGCTGTAAATCTTCCTGGTATTACTTGAGGCATTTATTACTACTCAATGTTGTTTCAGTTTAATATGCAATTAGTTGCATATGTCAAGTAGTGAATTGAAATTTATGGCATTAGCGCAGGCAATATTAGCTGCTCTCGTTGACGCCCCTTGTAGTGGGTATGATTTAGCAAAACGATTCGATGGCTCTGTAGGCTTTTTCTGGTCAGCAAGTCACCAGCAAATTTATCGGGAATTGTCAAAGCTAGAAGATCAAGGATGGATCAGTTCCGAGTCGATTGTCCAAGCAGGACGCCCAGATAAAAAGCTCTACAGAGTTACAGACTTGGGAGAACAGCAGCTTAAAGAGTGGATTGCTCAACCTTGTGAACCTACACCGATTAAAGATGATTTACTTGTTAAAATTTTTGCTGGTCATATTGCTTCTAACCAGATGATCTTGGCAGAGCTAGAGCGTCATCAAAAAGCCCACTTAAAAAAATTATCTACGTACAAGGATTTAGAACAAAAATGCTTTCAGAATCCGCAAGAACTCCCAAAATTAGCAAAATTTCAGTATTTGACTCTCCTGAATGGCATCACTTATGAAACATATTGGCTGACTTGGTGTGACCAAGTAATCCAAACAATCGAAAAATTGTAGCAATGTCTAACTCAGGTTCGCCTCGCACCTACACGCTGTTTGGTAAAATATCTGGGTCGTTTAATCTGATTATCTCCATCTTTGAGCCAATCAACAGACCTTATTAACCTCGATACATTAGCGCAAGAACTGGCGACAATCCAGCAAACGGGTTCTAAAAGAATTGCCTTGCTGGGTTCTCGTCACGTCCCGATTACGCATCAGAATCTTATTGAAATGATGACATATGCCCTAGTTTTATCGGGTAATCGAATCATTACTTCTGGTGCTACAGGTACAAATTCAGCTGCCATCAAGGGAGCAACGCGGGCTGATGCGAATTTATTGACCGTGATTCTACCCCAAAGCCTGGAACGCCAGCCTTTGGAATCGCGCCAGCAATTAGAACAGGTAATGCATCTAGTGGAAAATTCCAGTAATGATAATCTGTCCCTTGCTGAAGCTAGTTACCTGTGCAACAAGGAAATTGTCTCTCGTTGCCAGCAACTGATCTGCTTTGCATTTCACGACAGTTGCACCCTGTTGCAAACTTGTCAAGATGCAGAAGAACAAAGAAAAGTGGTGACCCTCTTCTACTTTGATTAGTCATTTGTCATTTGTCTTCTCTTACAAAGTTCTGATCGCCGGAAACCGACGCTCAGACTTTGCGCTTTGTCATTATGTCATTTGTCTTTTGTATTTGACTGATGACTGATGACTGATGACTGATGACTGATGACTGATGACTGATGACTGATGACTGATGACTGATGACTAATAACCAATAACTAATAAGTAATGATAATTTTTTTGTACTCGATCGCTGCTGCTGCCGTTCTGATTTACGTGCCATTTTTGGTGGTAGCTTATGCCCGTGTGCGTATTGGGTATAAAATGTTTTCTACTCCTCATGCTATGTTTGATCAATTGCCACCATACGCCCAACGAGCGACTTGGGCACATCAGAACACCTTTGAAGCGTTTATGTTGTTTGCGGCAGCTGCATTGATAGCATACGTAACTGGTGTAAATTCTTCTAGAGCACAAGTGGTTGCGTAGACGCAAAGCGGCTTGTCGCCAGACATCGCCTTTGTGGTGGCCCGTTTGCTATACTCAATTTTTTATATTTTGAATATACCCCTTTTGCGTTAGCGTAGCTCCTCTGAAAGAGGCTCACTGATGTTTGGCATTGGCATCCTTGGCTCTGCCACTCTGATTTTATTGAGCATCATCCAAGCTACTAGTTAATTGAGGCATAGGGAGTGTGGACTGGGGACTGGGCAAAAGTTTTCCCAATCCAAAATCCAAAATCCGTCTTGGAAAGTCTGAGCGGAGGTTTCCTCCGCTCAGACTTTCCGCAAAATCTAAAATCCAAAATGTTTTATGGCTTCTACTTTTTCCTTTGACGTTGTGAGCGATTTTGACCAACAAGAGTTGGTTAACGCTGTAGATCAAGTTATACGAGACATTAAAGGTCGTTACGACCTCAAAGACACTCAAACTACTGTCGAGTTAGTCGAAGAAAGCATTAACGTTAGTACTGATAGCGAGTTTACCTTAGATTCTGTACACACCATCCTGCGAGAAAAAGCCGCAAAGCGTAACCTCTCCCAGAAAATCTTTGATTTTGGCAAGGTTGAATCAGCCAGTGGTAATCGCGTGCGTCAAGAAATCAAACTCAAAAAAGGCATCAGTCAAGAAATTGCCAAACAAATTTCCAAATTGATTCGCGACGAATTCAAAAAGGTACAAGCTTCAATTCAAGGGGATGCTGTGCGAGTTTCTGCCAAATCTAAAGATGATTTACAAGTCGTCATGCAGCGGCTGAAACAAGAAGACTACCCGGTGGCTTTGCAATTTACAAATTATCGTTAAAAGATTTACATCGTGGCAGTGCCTATCCAAACTAAGTTTTGTAAAGATTTTTTGTTTGGATATAATCCACGGTAGTTAACTTAACGCTAAAAGGGCGGTTAGAAACCGCGTCTACACGAGGCTTTACCCGCCTGCGCGGCTTAAAAAACCTTAATTTTCTCTTAGCCCACGCAGGTGGGCTACCCTGCGGGAAGCCGCTCTGCGTCTATGTTTGTGTAGTCAAGCCAGTGCTGTCTTCTCCCATTCGTGAGAGGCTAGCACCTTCTCTACCTTGGGCTACGCCAACGCAAAGCGTCTCGTAGAGAAGGGGGTTTCCACGCCAGTTGCTTCACTTGAGCAACTGGCGTGCGAATTCCATTCGCCGAGGTTTAAGTTGACTACAATCAAGCCCCTCAGCCAATACTTTTTTGAAATGCTGGACGCTCAGATAACTCCTTCATATAGTTCAACACCGCTGGGTAGGAGCTGAGGTCTAGCTTCAGCATGATGGGAATGTAATTCAGAATAGACCCTACTGCCACATCAGCAACAGTAAACTCATTGCCAAGTAAAAAAGGTTGCTTACTGAAAATTTCATTTAATGCAGTCAACAAGCGGGGCATTTCCCGCTCCCGACTTGCTTCTACGAAAATTCCTGGCCCAAGGGTAGCATTGCCAAACAACACCCATTGGGAAAATACAGCACGTTCCTCTGGAGAAAGTGCAGTTTTACCATACTTATCCGCAAGATACAGCAAGATTGCCCCAGATTCCCAAAGTTTAAAATCCCCGTCAACAATTGCTGGAACTTTACCAACTGGGTTAATTGCCAAATATGCAGGCTGGAGGTGTTCACCCGCCTGCATATCGAGCTTGACGAATTCGTAAGGAATTCCTAGTTCCTCTAAATACCAGTGAACAATTGACGCTCGACTACGAGCGCCGCCGTAAAGTTTTAGCATAATTACTTAAAGAATTTTGTGAGTGTGAGAATGCTGTTTAACATTGTCTTCTTTGGTGACAACTCTAGCAGCATTTAATACCCGCTTGCGCTCAATGGAATACTTAAACTCAGTGTAATTTGTACCTAAGGGAATCAGGGATTTTGCAGATTCACGACGCTTGTAGGTACGAGCTGCTGCAAATGCCCGTGGCACAAATTCTTCTCCAAACTGAGCCGACTCTGGGAAGCCATGTGGCACCAGTTGTGAATCGCCATCCAGCAAAGATCCTAAAGTTGTTGCATGAGCCAGCTTATAGGAGGTGGGGATGCCCTTTAAAAGCGCTTCCAAAGCCGCAGAGGGAATCGGTTCTATAACTTCGATTTGAAAAACTTCTCCATCTTCTTTGACGAAGCAGGTTGCCAAGCCGATAACAATGTAATCATCGGTTGCTAAATCAGGGGCATTGGGATAGGAAATTGCGGTTGTCATCGGAAAATTTCTCAAAACTTAAAAATTAAATCCAGAGACTGAGCATTCGGGCATGGGGCATGGGGCATGGGGCATTGTTATTCTCCCCCCGCTCCCTGCTCCCTGGTCCCTTGCTTCTTAAGAGTCCCCGTGTCTTCTTTCCAATCTCTAATGAACAGCTTGTTGGCATTCTACCAATTTGTCGCTCTTACTACTTGACTAGTCTTTGAGATTGACATCTACTATTTCTGGAATTCACCTTGGGGATGAGGTATTCATGATTAGGTTTGAGGATCAATTGTTTATTTAGGGCGTAGATTTCTCTTGTGCGACTAGGTTAAGTTCTTTCTTGAGATGGCTTTAATGTAACCCTAAATACTTTAGAAATAGACATAGTGGTAAAATCACCACCAGGCAAAAACTAGAATTTGATTCCACAAAGCACGGTTATAATCTAGGGAAAGATGAATATTCACTCATTTTTAGCTGACGGTGACCAGCAAAGTAACAAATATAAATTTGTTCTAAATATTACACATAAAGCCCAAGAACATCGGAAAAATGACAGTGGCGGATCTGCTTTTGGGGACAGCTACTTACGCTCTTGTGCTTTGAGGTTGGCTCAACAAGGACAATATACTGAGGCGATCGCAACTTTAACCCAACTAATTTCTCGCCATCCCCACAATGCCGTTGATTACAACAACCGGGGGCTGATTTATTTCCAAAGTGGTGAAAGGCAAAAAGCGCTTGACGACTATAACACGGCCCTCAAACTTAATCCCTATTTAGCTAGTGCTTATAATAATCGGGCAAATTACTACGCTGCTTGTGAAGAATTAGCAGCAGCACTTGCCGACTACGATCAAGCGATTGATTTGAATCCTCGCCATGTCCGGGCGTGGATTAACCGAGGCATTACCTGGCGTGACTTGGGGCAATATGAAGAGGCAATTGAGAATTTTGAGGTAGCACTGCTTTTCGGTCAACTAGAAGGTCATATCTGGGCTGAACGCGGCAGGACTTACCATCTTTGGGGCGACTGGAATTGTGCGATCGCTGATTATCGTCGCGCCCTCACTCAACTGCCCTCTATCGACAACAGTAAGGATATTACTGGTTGTCGCTTGCGTTTACAACTCGAAAATTGGCTAAACGAGCTGCTATCTGATTCAGCGTCCTAGTTGGTAGATTAGTCCTACTGGGGGATTAAAAATTCAAAATAATTGATTAAATTTTGAATTGTTTAGTGACGCGGTATCGCTAATGACTAATAGATGATAACTACATAGCTATTCAAAAATTAGCTATTAACCATTATTTATTAGCAATAATATAAATTAACACCCGGTTTATACGTAGCCTGAATCACAAGAAACCTAAATAATCCCAAATGCGCTATTTGTCTTAGGGTGATGATGTTTGTTCATCTTCTTGGCGCTCCTGATTCATCAACACCACCCGACGCTGGCTGGGATCAAATCGGTATCCTTGCTGTTGTCTAATACTTTTAGCTTGCTGAGGATCGAAGTTATGGCTAAATTCCGCCTGCAAAGCATTTACATGTCCTTCCATCAGCTTGACTTCAGTACCAATCTCTCGCAACTTTTCTTGCTGTAACCAATGATAAGGCAAAAGTTGTCCTAAAGCAGATGCTGCAACGGCTGTAATGGCTAGATTAACCGCTATTTTAGCTGTGCTTTCCAGTGCCATCACCTGGTAAGAACGTTGACGAAGATGCCGCTTTGGTCTAGGAATGACCCGGCGTTTTTGTATAGGTTGTAACGGTGGTCTGGAGGGTTGAATCGCGTTCATGATCCTAAAAAATAAACTCTCTTAGTGAAGGGAAGCACTGTAAAAGCGCTCTGACGCTAATTACTGCTTGATTTAGCTGTCATATTACTTCATTTTTTGGAAATAGCTACAAGTGTTGCACTAATTAAAAAATAACCTGGCTTACGTAAGTGCAAGATTTCTAGCTACCGATGGCATAAAGCCATAAGCGTCTGGAAATTGCACCCCGTACTGCCAGGATTATTAGCTTTTTAACTGTGTCACATCGTAGCGTTATTTGTAAAGTTCTGTGGCTAATCGCCAAGCTAGAACTCCTGGAATCAGCGCCACAACTAGAGCGATGTAGACTTGAGTATCTGAGATGGAAGATATCTGAGCAATGTACAGAGTATCTAAGATAGGCATGGCTGAAAACCTCCTAACCTGAATAGATTTTGAACAGTTCGTTTACTACTTTTCCTTGTTTTGCCAAGATTGTGGAATATCTTGTTACAAGATGCAACAAAAGCAGTTATTGGTCAGACAATTTTGGATTTTAGATTTTGCGGAAAGTCTGAGCGGAGGTTTCCGACGCTCGCGGACTCGCTAACGCTGCGCTATCCGTTGGCGCAGCCCGCCGTAGGCATCAGAACTTTCCAAGACGGATTTTGGATTGACTCCACGGATAAATCCGGGATTGATAAAAATTATGAATTTGTATTTGGGTATCGACTTCGGCACATCTGGCGCCCGCGGTGTGGTGATTGACGAGGAAGCTTCTTGTATCCAGGCTGAGGTGCGATATCCCTTCCAGGATTCACCAGCCCCTGTGATGCTAAAAATTTGGCAGGAGGCTTTGTTTGTGCTGGTGGAACTAATACCTGAGCAATTGCGGCGAGAAATTAAAGCGATCGCCATTAATGGTACTTCTTCCACCGTCTTGTTGGTCGATGCTGCTGGCAATCCCACAGATGCACCACTGCTGTACAACGATGCGCGGGGATCATTGGTACTAGAGCATTTGAGGAGTATAGCACCTCCCAATCATACTGTGTTGAGTGCCACCTCCAGCCTGGCCAAACTGATGTGGATGAGGCAATTACCCTCTTTTAGTGAAGCTAGATATTTCCTGCATCAAGCAGATTGGCTGGCGTTTCTCCTACATGGTCAGTTGGGTATTAGCGATTACCATAATGCTTTAAAGCTGGGTTATGACGTGGAAGAGTTTAAATACCCAGAATGGCTAGAAAAGTTGCAAATACCGATTCAGCTACCCAAAGTTTTAACTCCTGGGACTCCCATTGCCCAATTGCGTCCTGAAATTGCAGATAAGTTTCATTTCCACCGTGATTGTCTGGTGTGTGCTGGTACCACTGATAGTATTGCTGCTTTTCTCGCCAGTGGGGCAAAATTACCTGGTGAAGCCGTGACTTCCCTTGGTTCAACGTTGGTACTAAAGTTATTAAGTCGTACCCGTGTAGAAGATGCGCGATATGGGATTTATAGCCATCGCCTGGGGGATTTGTGGCTGACTGGGGGTGCTTCTAATACTGGGGGTGCAGTACTTAAGCAATTTTTCACAAATGCTGAGTTAGAAAGCCTTAGCCGGGAGATTGATGCTTCAATTGCCAGCGAGTTAGATTATTATCCGTTGTTGAAGGTAGGCGATCGCTTTCCGATTAATGATCCCAATCTACTCCCACGTTTGGAACCACGCCCAAATAACCCAGTGGAATTTTTGCATGGGTTATTAGAAAGCATTGCCCGGATAGAAGCGCGAGGGTATGAATTATTACAACAAATGGGTGCAGACAAGTTAACCCGTGTTTATACTGCTGGTGGTGGTGCGGCGAATGACACTTGGACAGCGATTAGGGCGCGTTATTTGCAGGTTCCTGTAGTAGCGTCAGTGTATACAGAAGCGGCTTATGGGACAGCGCTGTTGGCGATGGGGGACGCAAGAAGGAGTGAACAAGAGTAATTGTGTAACTATCTTTTGTAGATATCTTGTAAATCAGTATCTATCCCAGTGACAATCGACATATCTAGGGCCATACTGGGATGATTAGATACCGGACTTTATGATTCCAGGTTAATTATCTGGGCAGCTATTCGGGGATGGGTGCTTCGCAGCAAGCGAATGTCATCTGTCCCCTTTACTAATGATTGGTGTGAGTTCTGAGGGGATTAGGAGAAAAGGTTTTTTAAGAAGGTTTGACCTGCGCGATCGAGATTATCATCTAGGGAAAAGGTGAGACTACGGACTCGGATTTGATCACTTTTAATATCTAGTGGCTGTGTCAAGTCTTTGGGGTATATCAAAAAGGCTTGCTTGCATTTTGTTGTGTTGGCGTAGCTGATCATTTGATAAATATCTGTATTTCCTCGCTGTTCAGGGGCTTTATACTTTGTATCCAAAACTGCTATTGTTTTGTCAGTATCAGCATCACACAGCAATATATCTATACTAAAGTGCCTATTCTCACTAATTTCTATTGGATATTGCTGTTTGAAAAAATAGCCTTGTGGCGTGTTTTTCTTAAGCCATTCTGCAACAAAAAGTTCATATAAATGTGCCATATCGACGAGAAAGGGTAGGGTTTTATAATTTCCCCTTTCATGACTGGGACTACTATTTTCTAAAAAGAATCGACATATATTATGTAATAGTTCATAGTCTGGATTGAGGCGATTATACTGTCTGGCGATACAATCTTCTGCGTTACAAGGTTGCAGCGTTACTAATCCTTGTAAAGCGTGATAAGCTTTTCGTACTGTTGGTGATACTCTTTCTGAAGATAAAATGCTACGACCAATTATATAAAGTGTCCATGCCAAAATTTGATTTTCTTTAATATCAGCCGTATGTTCTTCGTAATCGCATTTAAGTTTAACATTCCACGGCTTTTGAATTACCTGTCGCACATCTAGCCTTCCCCGCACATAAGAAAGCTGCTGTGTTTTAAGCAAGTAAGTACGATATAATCCTTTGCGGGATTGCTCTAAAACTTTATCGGCTAAAATATGAGCCAGATTATTGTAAAAATCCTCTAGAGATTCACAATCCATCAGCCCTTCGAGAAAGCGAAACCCTTTTAAATTGTAGGCATATTCCATCATTCCGAAGAGGTTTTGGATAGGCACTTTCGGATTTATTTTTAGATGCAATTCAGGAGTGACAGGAATGTAACCTACCCATCCTTTAGCTTTCAGTTTCCAATGTCCTTTCGTTGTATAGGTAGGAAATTCTATATCTACTTGTGTTTTGTATTTCTCATATAACTTGACACCGGCTGAATCCGGTATTTTATCAAGTGGAAATAATTTATTTTCGTGTTCTGTAATTTCAATAATTTTTGGTTGTGCTGGGTTTATATCCATAACTGAACCTGATCCTTGATTTTATCCCAGCGAAACTTATCTACTTTTTCTAGCTGGTTAAAAAAGTACTCTTCCAAATATGGCTCAATTTCCATACGCCATATATCTTCTATATCTTCTATATCTTCACGTAGGTTGTCTGTTAAAAAGAATGAAATACCAATTTCGTAGTTTTTATCTGCGATCGCCTGATTTAATTGCTGTAAAATGTTAATTAATCCCTCTACTGGAAAATCTGTTTTTCGGGGATAACGTCGTAGCACCTGATAGTTTGGGCGAAGTTCAATAAATGCAAAGCGGCGACTTAGCGCATGATCTATATTGGCAATAGACCTATCTGCTGTATTCATGGTGCCAATAATGCGGACATTTTTCGGGATGCGAAACCTGTTACCGCCAGCTAGTGGAATTTCTCTATCTCGGTACTCAAGTAAGTACATTAATTCGCCAAAAACTTGTGCAAGATTAGCGCGGTTTATTTCATCAATAATTAAAACGCAACTTCCTTGATGATACTCTGCTTCTTTGCAGAATTTTATAAAACTGCCTGGAAGCAAAGGGTATGTTAATTGTCCATCTTGGCTTTGAGGACGGATACCTTGAATGAAATCTTCATAAGAGTATGCTGGATGAAATTGCACTAGTTCTGAAAAACCATCACTACCGCCGATTAAGTGTTTTGCAAGTTTTTCAGCTATGAAGGTTTTGCCTGTTCCAGGCGAACCGCTTAAAATTACCTGTTTTTTGCGATTAATTGTACATATCCACCGTTTTAAATCTGTTTCATCAAATCCAATTATTTCAGAACATTGCTTGATAGAAAAGTTAGGGTTTATTTCATAACAGGAAAAAAAAGCCACAAATTTATTAGTAGCATCTATAACTTCTTGAGATTGGTGAAAATCTTTATTATTTGTGCATTTCATCCATTCTGCGTCTGCATTATCTTCGTAAAAAAATATTTCTATGATTGCAGTTTCATCTCTAATAAATCCATTATTTTGATTATAACTTTCATATATTTCGGCTAAGTTGACGATCTTATCCAAAAATATATTCTCACTAATTAGTTCAGCTTCTATTCTCTGCAACTCATATATATCTTCATCTACTTTAAACTGCTGGTGGTTAATTTTCCATACAGATTTAAATCGCATTGAGTCACTGTCTAGCCTATCCATGAGTACTTGCATTACTTGTTTTAAAGCATTATCGACAAAGTACACAAGTAGATTATCTGGTTCAGATTTCAGTACTAGAGGGCAGTCCAAAGCATCTACACAATCGATTATGTATTCATTATACTCATTAGTTATTTTAATAGCTTTAAGCCACTCTACGCTGTAATTATAAACATAATATTTCCAACAATAATCATTAAATAATTCTAGATAAAAACTTATAATAGCAAAAAACCTTATAACTACTTGCAAAAGCTCACGTTTGTTAGAATAAGTCGCAAGTCCAGCGTGGATTATTATTTCCCATGCTTGCCAAATCAGTTCTAAAGCTTCCCATTCCTGCTTTGATCCTCCAGTCGCAATTCGTGAAGCGTAAGCTACATCATCCCAAGTAAGAATATTTTTTTGATTCATATCACAGATGATCTAAATAGCCAAATTCATTACTTTATAACATTTAATACTTATTTATTAACTATTAAGGCGATTGCAGTGATGGTAAAAGAACGCCAAATTGTGGGTTGAAAGTAACCGGATGCTGCGGCGCTACAGTGTAGAAGCTAATGATAGCAAGCGTAACACGGAGACAAAAAAGTGCAAATCAGTAAACGCAATGTTGAGTTAAGAGTAGATGGCAGCTTAATGCGTGTTTATGTAGCGGCTCCCAAAGCAGCAGGAAAATACCCTGGTATTGTCTTCTACAGTGATATTTATCAGTTAGGTGATCCAATGATTCGTTTAGCTAACTACTTAGCAGGATACGGCTATGTAGTAGCAGCCCCAGAAATTTTTCACCGAATTGAGCCAGTTGGTTTAGTAATTGAGCCAGACGATCTGGGACGGATGCGGGGTAATGACGATGCGCGTCGAACCTCCGTAGCTGATTATGATGCCGATTGCCTTGCTGTGATTGAATTTCTGAAAACAGAGAGTGCGGTTTCTCCAAATCAAATAGGTACTCTCGGCTTTTGTATAGGTGGACATTTAGCTTTCCGCGCCGCATTTCAAAGCGAAATTCGGGCTTGTGTTTGCTGTTACCCTACTGGTATTCCCAGTGGCAAACTGGGTAAGGAGGTAGCCGATACAATCCAGAGGGTAAGTGAAATTAAAGGCGAGATGCTAATGGTATTCGGTACTTTTGACCCTCATATACCAGAGAGCGATCGTCAAACTATAATCAGAGCAATTGAGAATGCTAACATACCTCACCAAGTTTTTTTGTATGAAGCAGAACATACATTCATGCGCGACGACGGTTATCGTTATGATTCTAGTACTACCACCGCTGCTTGGTCTGAAATAGTAACTTTCTTGGGACGCATATTTGCAGACTGAAAACTCCTATTATTGCTTTCTTCGCTTAACAGTTAGTAGCCCGTTAATTTTGAGTTGTCTGCAATGCCAACAAACCAGCACCGTAAGCAGGCTCATACCTTGGAAAAATCACGTTTACTTCAGGAAACTTCTTAACAAGAGACGCTGTAAATATTTCATGCATTTTGCATTTACCTCGCCACACACTTCCTGTGGTGACTACTTCCAAAACTGAGTCAGAACTAAAAATTGCATCAATTACTGTAGATGTAGCTTTTACTAACTCTTTTACAGCATCGTCAATTATGCTATTCGCTGCTATATCACCTGATGCTGCTGCCAAATCTACAACTGGTGCTAAAGCAGCTATTTGTTTGACTCCCCATTCTCGGCGATATATTACTTCTATTAAATCTTCTATACTTTCTAAATCAAGATACTGTTTGAAACCTTCTATCAAACTCGTTGACATCTCACGTCCATCAGCAGATTTTAATGCTGCGTTCATACCAGCGATCGCAATTTTATAAGCGCTACCTTCATCTCCTAAAATATACCCCCAGCCACCGACTCGCTTAGTATGTCCTTGATGATTTCGCCCGAAAACTATCGAACCAGTACCTGCTACAACCACAATTCCTACAGGCTGACCAATTCCACCAACTAAAGCAATTAAAGCATCATTAAAAATTACAATATTCGCTGGCTGTAATGCCCAATTAATAGACAGATATTTGTTATTCTGCAACTCTTGTACTAAACCTTTTACTACTTCGATATCTGCTGCACGACTTACACCTGCCAAACCCAGGCATATCGCATCAATCTTCAGGGTATTTGTAATTATTGCTGTTTTAACCGCATTGTAAATTGCAAATTGAATAGATTGTAAAGTGGCTTCAATACCTATACTCTGATAATTAGATGGCCCTGCTTCACCACGACCTAGCACTTGACGTAAATCATCCATCAAGATACAAACAGTCTTGCTACCGCCGCCATCTATTCCCAAAACATAACTCATAAACTGCAATAATGTTAATTATACTGAGGCTTCAATTCTGATTTTAAAGGTATAAAAAAGAGAGCAATCATTCCAGGAATCGTCAGCAAGCAGACCAAGATAAAAAATAATGGATAGCCAAATGCTTTTTGCAGATAACCGCTAATTAAGCCTGGTAGCATCATTCCTAAAGCCATGATGCCAGTGGAAATAGCAAAATGAGAAGTTTTATATTCGCCTTGGCAAATATACATTAAATAAACACTAAAAGCGGTAAATCCAAAGCCATACCCAAATTGCTCCAAAGAAACCAAAGGATACACTAATGTTAGCGAAGGTTTACTGTAAGCCATATACACATAAAATATATCAGGCAAGTTTAACGCCAAAGCCATAGGAAACAGACATTTTTTTAATCCATATTTAGAAATTAGCAAGCCTCCTAAAATTCCTCCAAAAATTAGGGATATTACTCCAAATGTCCCGTAGACTAATCCGACATCTGATGTTGATAGCCCTAAGCCCCCTACTTCTGGTTTGTCCAATAAAAATAAAGAAGCTATCTTGACAAGCATTGCTTCACCAAATCTGTAGAGTAAGATAAATGCTAAAATAGCTATAATCTTCTCTTGAGCAAAATATGAGCTAATGATTGACCAAAAAGGTATATTTTCCCTAGCTTGTATTTGTTGTTGGTTATCTGATTCAGGTAAGGGTAAAATTAGGTGGTGGAAAATAAACACGATTGCTAAAATCAAAGCTGAGAAGCCAATAGCTATAGTCCAGCTTAAAGGAATGTTGTTGAGAGATACTTCAAGCTGACCTGCTAAAACTACTAATATCCCAGAGCCAAAGATTAAAGCAAGTCTATAAAACAGTGAGCGAATGCCGACAAAGAAGGCTTGTTGTTCAGGAGATAAAGCTAGCAGATAGAAGCCATCTGTGGCAATGTCATAAGTTGCAGAAATAAATGCTCCTATTGTTAATGTTGCGAGGGAGATGAAAAAGAAATTTGGCAGTTGTAAGGAGAAGGCTATCAAACCCAAACAGCAGAACATGGCAAATTGGGTATAAAGTATCCATTTACGTTTGGTAGAGTAAATATCGACAGTTGGGCCCCAAAACATTTTGATGACCCAAGGTAGATAGAGAAAACTTGTCCACAAGGTGATTTGAGTATTATTTATTCCGAGTTTTTTGTAAAAGATTACGGAAACTGTATTAATGATGATGTAAGGGATGCCGGAGGCAAAGTAGAGGGTGGGGATGAAAGTCCAAGGGGAGGTTGTTTGATTTTTCATGGGTTTGGGTTAACGAACCGCAGAGGCGCAGAGGACGCAGAGAGAGATTAAGAGAGGATAATACGTTTGATGCCGTCTTTGAGGAGGGGGACGTTAAAGTTAATCAGGAGAGCAAGGGGGTAATGAGTCATTTTAAGGTAGGAGAGGACTTGAGCTTCATGGATTGGGGCTAAATTTTGGACAGCTTTTAATTCCACAATTAGACAATTAGCAACCAAAAAATCTAATCTACCCTTGCCTACTTCATGTCCTTTGTAATTTACTGTTACTGACTTCTCAACCAGATGAGGTATCCCGCACCTGAAAAATTCTATAATTAGCGCCTCCTTATACACCTCCTCCAAAAATCCTGGCCCCAACACCCGATGCACCTCAATCGCCGCCCCAATCACCTCACCCGTCAACCGATTCATTTCCTCTCCCACCTCTCTTCCCTCTGTGTTCTCTGCGCCTCTGCGGTTCGTTTCCATCAATCCCTCCCCAACCCTGTGGCAAAATTTATTAGAGTCCTTCCATACCTAGTTTTCCCCGCATGACCGCAACCATTCCCAATCTCCCCAGTCTCTACGACCCCTTTTCCACCGAAGCCAAGTGGCAAAAATTCTGGGAAGACAACCAAGTTTACAAAGCTAACCCCAACAAAGGCGGCGAACCCTACTGCATCGTCATCCCGCCGCCTAATGTCACCGGCAGTTTGCACATGGGTCACGCTTTTGAAAGTTCGTTGATTGATACCCTCGTGCGCTACCACCGGATGCAAGGGCGCAATACCTTATGGCTACCCGGAACTGACCACGCCAGCATTGCTGTGCATAGTATGCTGGAAAAGCAACTCAAGACAGAGGGAAAAACTCGCTACGAGTTGGGGCGCGAGAAGTTCTTAGAACGCGCTTGGGAATGGAAGGCGGAGTCAGAGGGAACGATTCTGAATCAGCTACGACGCTTGGGTGTCTCGGTGGACTGGTCACGGGAAAGATTTACCTTGGATGAGGGTTTATCTAAAGCTGTTGTCGAGGCGTTTACTCGTCTTTATGAGGAAGGCTTAATTTATCGTGGTGAATATTTAGTTAACTGGTGTCCAGCTTCTCAGTCGGCTGTGTCTGATGTGGAAGTGGAAAATCAAGAGGTGAATGGAAATCTCTGGCACTTCCGCTATCCGCTTACGGATGGTTCTGGTTATGTGGAAGTGGCGACAACTAGACCAGAAACGATGCTGGGCGATACGGCTGTAGCAGTTAATCCCAATGACGATCGCTACAAACATCTCATTGGCAAAACTGTAACTCTGCCCATTCTACACCGAGAAATTCCGATCATTGGCGATGAATTTGTTGACCCTACTTTCGGCACGGGTTGCGTGAAAATAACTCCCGCCCATGACCCGAACGATTTTGACATGGGTAAGCGTCACAATCTGCCGTTGATCAATATTATGAATAAAGACGGCACTCTCAACGCCAACGCTGGGGAATTTCAAGGACAAGACCGCTTTGTTGCTAGAAAAAATGTGGTTTCTCGCCTAGAAGCAGATGGCTTTCTGGTGAAGATTGAAGATTATAAGCATACTATTCCCTACAGCGATCGCGGTAAAGTACCCATTGAACCCCTGCTTTCAACTCAGTGGTTTGTCAAAATTCGCCCCCTAGCTGACAAAACTCTCGAATTTCTCGACCAGCAAAATTCTCCAGAGTTTGTCCCCCAACGCTGGACAAAGGTCTATCGTGATTGGCTAGTAAAACTCACTGATTGGTGTATCTCTCGCCAATTGTGGTGGGGACACCAAATTCCTGCTTGGTACGCTGTCAGTGAAACGGATGGGCAAATTACTGATAACACGCCGTTTGTGGTGGCAAAATCGGAAACTGAAGCTTGGGAGAAAGCTAAAGCGCAATTTGGCGAAAATGTCCAGCTAGAACAAGACCCAGATGTGTTAGATACCTGGTTTTCTTCTGGACTCTGGCCGTTTTCGACTTTGGGCTGGCCGGAACAAACTCAAGATTTAGCAACTTACTACCCGACTACCACTTTGGTGACAGGCTTTGACATCATCTTTTTCTGGGTTGCCAGAATGACCATGATGGCTGGGCATTTTACGCAGCAAATGCCTTTCCAAACAGTTTACATCCACGGCTTGGTGCTGGATGAAAAAGGTCAGAAGATGTCAAAGACCAAAGGTAATGGCATTAACCCGTTGTTATTAATTGACAAATATGGTACTGATGCCCTGCGCTATACCCTAATTAGGGAAGTGGCTGGCGCGGGTCAAGATATCCGATTGGAGTACGATCGCAAAAAGGATGAATCAGCATCGGTGGAGGCATCCCGCAACTTTACTAACAAGTTGTGGAATGCTGCCCGGTTTGTGATGATGAATTTGGATGGACAGATGCCACAACAGTTGGGGAACCCAGTAGCTATAGAATTGAGCGATCGCTGGATTCTCTCGCGGTATCATCAAGTTGTTAAACAAACCATCAATTACATCGATAATTACGGTTTAGGGGAAGCAGCTAAAGGATTGTACGAATTTATTTGGGGTGATTTCTGCGATCAGTATATTGAACTGGTGAAATCCAGATTGCAAGCAGATGCAGATCCAGGATCGCGGCGCGTAGCTCAACAAACCCTCGCCTACGTATTGGAAGGAATTTTGAAACTGCTTCATCCCTTCATGCCGCATATTACCGAGGAAATTTGGCAAACTATCACCCAACAACCAGCAGATTCCCCGCAAACTTTAGCCTTACAACTCTATCCCCAGGTGGATGCAAACTTGATTGATCCAGCTTTGGAAGAACAGTTTGAATTGCTGCTTGGCACTATCCGCACAATTCGGAATTTGCGTGCTGAGGCGGATATTAAGCCAGGCGTAAAAGTGACAGCGAATTTGCAAACTGAAAGTGAGAAGGAGCGGGAAATTCTCACTGCTGGACAGTCTTATATAAAAGATTTGGCTAAGGTTGAGACTTTAACCATTACTGACAAGCAAGAAAACCAAACTGTTGCTGCTAAAAAACCTCAAAGGGGTTTGAAGACAATTGGCTTAATTATTGTGGCCATTGTCCTTGGTAGATTGGGTTTAGCTGTGGGGACTTCAATTGATGAGACTCCCATCGTCGGAACTTTTTTTGAAATAATTGGTTTTGGTTACACAGCTTGGTTTGTTAGCCAAAATTTACTAACTGCTCAAGCGAGACTTAGGCTATGGAGAGGCTTTTTCTCGCACAGAGAATTAGAACAACCACAAGAATCAGAAAATTCCATTGCTGGTGTAATTGGTACAATACAAGTGCTAATTCCTCTGGGCGGTGTAGTAGATATTGAAGCTGTGCGTGGCAAGCTAGAAAAAAGCTTGAGTAAAGCTGAAGCAGAAGTTCAGTCCCTGAGTGCCAGATTAAACAATCCTAGTTTTGTAGACAGAGCTAGAGCCGACGTGGTACAAGGGGCGCGAGATGCCTTAGCAGAAGCACAGAAACAAGCAGAAATTTTGCACGTACGCCTTAAGGCGTTGCCGTAGGCATCGCCTGCGTGGCTTAGGGTAACTGTAATGGGTAATGGGAGTGTCAATAATTCCCAATTACCCATTACCAAATTAACAAGATCCAAATATTAATTTTGGCACTTATTTTTTTATTAATTTTTTATTAATTTTTAGTTTTTAATTTTAAATTGGAGCAAAGCGACCCTCATGCTATATCTAGCCCAGGTGCGTAAAAACGATTTTTTAGACCAGCACCAGTTACGGTTGTTGGCGCGTCAAGAAGCTGATAACTTGTGGGCGATAATTCCTGAAGAAGCTTTTATTCTGCTGGGAAAGGGAAAGATCATGAGTGAAAACTTGCTTGTTTTAGTGGAACTTTCCCCTACAGGCGACATTGAAATACTAGAAGACGCCACCAACTGGGTACTCCATCTGGTACAAAGCTACCTCACCATCGGCATTACCCCGGAATTTTTGCAGCAGGAAGCTGAACGAGCAGAACATTGGCGACAATCCCTGACGTTGCAAAACCAAGACTTAGCGCGACGTTCCTTAGAATTGGAAGCTCGTCGTGAACAAATTCAAGCCTTAGAAGAAAGCCTCAAACGGGATAAAAATAGTGATTCCCAAGAGGAAAGTTAAAAGTTTGCAATTGTATTGCCTATAGAACTCATTTGACATCTAACAAGAGGCTGCAAGCCTTTTAAGCATCAGCTGAACGTCTGCTTCAAAGTCTGCAATATTTGAGGCAGTAGGGGTTCGAGGATTATCCAATTTTCGTCTGTGAGGTTGCTAGAGTATGGCATAGCTGTTGGATACAACTTTTGCGGTAACTTTACTTTAACCCAGTATAAAGATGTCAAATGGGCTTTATAATCTAATTAACATTTTGATGGCTAGCATATAACCCTCTTATAAAAGGAGAAAAGTTAATGCCTTTTGATTTCAATGGCGATGGTAAAGATGACTTCATTCGCCAAGAAAAAGGTGCATATGCTGTTGACGATCTCCTGACTGCTCAAGTCTATCTCTCTAATGGAGACGGTACTTTTAGTAGCCAACTTTTGACATATTTCACAATCGATAGCGGTGATTTAACTAATCTGATTGTGGGAGATTATAACGGCGATGGTAAAGATGACTTTATTCGCCAAGAAAAAGGTGCGTATGCTGTTGACGATCTCCTGACTGCTCAAGTCTATCTCTCTAATGGAGACGGTACTTTTAGCAGCCAACCTTTGACTGATTCCACAATCGATAGCGGTGATTTAACTAATCTGATTGTGGGAGATTATAACGGCGATGGCAAAGATGACTTTATTCGCCAAGAAAAAGGTGCATATGCTGTTGACGATCTCCTGACTGCTCAAGTCTATCTCTCTAATGGAGACGGTACTTTTAGCAGCCAACCTTTGACTGATTCCACAATCGATAG
>NZ_JBALCZ010000026.1:0-221257 GCF_036917615.1 Nostoc sp. | reverse complement strand
CAAGCTAAGGAAGTTGCACCACAGGTTCAGCCACAAGCTAAGGAAGTTGCACCACAGGTTCAGCCACAAGCTAAGGAAGTTGCACCACAGGTTCAGCCACAAGCTAAGGAAGTTGCACCACAGGTTCAACCACAAGCTAAGGAAGTTGCACCACAGGTTCAGCCACAAGCTAAGGAAGCTGCGCCACAGGTTCAACAGCAAGCTAGCGAAATCGCGGTATACATTCAAGAGCGAGCTGCGGAAGTCACAAAATTAATTCAAGAACGCTGTTTGTGGCAGTTTCACTCGCGTGCATGGGATCGGGAAGAAAACATCAATGGTGTTCTCAATAAGGCCGCCCAAATCTTGACTGGAGAAAAGGTGGTTCTGGATACCTTGATTGAGAGAGGTTTTTATGCAGATGCGAAGATCCTTTCGGCTGACCTAGAAATCAGGTTTTCATGGTTAAGTAAGATGGAGAACTCGCAAAAGAAAGCAGTACTGGAGTCTGTTAAGGCAATGCTGGTCGATATTGTAATAACCAAGTCGAAGAATGGTGAATTGCATTATTCGCTTTATTAAAGCAATTAGATCGGTAGTTCAACCCTCCGGGTGACGCTCCTGCGTCGCTAACGCTGACGCTAACAGCAGTTCCTCTTGGGGGAAACCCCAAGACTAGACTGCCTCATTAAACGAACAGTGTTGCTGAAATAGAGTTTTGTCATTCTGTTCGCGTTGGCGTAGCTTCTGGTAGAGAAGCCTTTATGTAGGGTTGGATCGCTTTTCGCTTCTTTCTTTGGGGAGAAGAGATCGCCTTCACCCATTCCTCAAGAGTAGCAAAGTGTTTGCGTAGCATCTCGTTTAGTTTTCAAGGCTTTTCAGAAATTCAATTCTATGCTTCTGGTGTAGTCGATGCTACGCATCGCTTACTTCGACCTAGAGGCATGAAAACGCCTTCATGCAGACATTCTACTTCGTTATCTATGCCCTGACGCGCCTGCTACAGAACAGGATGACAATTCATTCTTTCTTTCAACAACGTCAAACAAATACAATCACGAGTTTCTCACTATCTAGGAGTCAATAGGATGTCTTTAGTCGTTAAACAAAAAGAACGCAAGGGAATAATCAATCCTATATTTACCTGTCAGCCTGCTGGGGCTGAATATGCTGCAATTGGAGTAAAAGATTGTATTCCCCTGGTGCATGGAGGACAGGGGTGTAGTATGTTCGTTCGTTTGCTGTTTGCCCAGCATTTGAAGGAAAATTTTGACATTGCTTCTTCTTCACTCCATGAAAATAGCGCTGTCCTTGGAGGACAGCCACGCATTGAGGAAGCCGTACACACCTTAGTTGCACGATATCCCGATTTACGGATTATCCCAATTATTACAACTTGTTCAACTGAGACGATTGGGGACGATATCGAAGGAACCATTAACAAACTCAACGGCCAGTTAAAGACAGCCTATCCCGATCGCAAGATTGTCCTTGTTCCTGTGCATACCCCCAGTTACAAAGGTAGCCAGGTCAGTGGCTATAATGTCGGCATACATGCAATCATTTCTAGCCTGGCAAAAAAAGGCGAACCAACTGGCAAATTGAACCTCATTACTGGGTGGCTTAACCCTGGAGATGTCACGGAAATTAAGCGCATCTTAAAAGATATGGATGTTCCAGCAAACATCTTAGTGGATACAGAATCCTTCGATGCGCCTACCATGCCCGATAAGACAAGTTTTGCCTTTGGGAATTCAACCATTGAAGAAATTGCTGATTCTGCTAATGCGTTGGGAACTATTGCCTTATGCAAATATGAAGGAGGCAGCTCAGCTGAATTCTTACAAGAGAAGTTTAAGGTTCCTGCAATCATTGGCCCAACACCAATTGGCATCAAAAACACTGACGTCTGGCTGCAAAATATCCAGAAACTGACTGGGAAAGCAATACCAGAATCTTTAGTCAGAGAACGTGGAAAAGCTATCGATGCGATCGCCGACCTCGCCCACATGTTCTTCGCTAACAAGAAGGTAGCTATTTACGGAGATCCCGATCTGGTAATTGGCCTAGCAGAGTTCTGCTTGGAATGTGAGTTAGAGCCAGCACTGATGTTGTTGGGAGACGACAACAGAGCTACCAGCAAAGACCCAAGAATTGCTGCGTTGGAGAAGCAAGCAGCCTGTGATATCGAAGTCATTTGGAATGCAGACCTCTGGGAATTGGAGCGCCGCATTAAAGATAAATCCATGCAAATCGACTTGATTTTGGGTCATTCCAAAGGTCGATATATTTCTATCGATCACAAAATTCCAATGGTTCGGGTTGGCTTCCCCAGCTTTGACCGGGCAGGTCTGTGGAAATACCCCATTATTGGCTATAAAGGAGCAGAATGGCTAGCAGACACCATTGCTAACACCATGTTTGCAGATATGGAGAACAAGCACGAGCGTGAGTGGATCTTAAACGTTTGGTAGAAAGCTGATGTATATGGGGGATGGCATCTATCCGCAGTGATATTTCTGTCATCCACCCCCAACTGATTAGATGGTATTTCCATCAGAATTTTTACGATACTTAGCAATCCTATGTCAATTGTAAACCAGGCAGCACCCGTTTAACTGATTAGTATCAGAGGGCGGCTTAGTAGCCTGGTTTACAAATCACAGGGTATTGCTACAGAAGCTATTGAAAGATTGGAGAGTGATCATGACTGCAACAAGTATAGATAAGAATGTCGTATTTTACGGAAATTTGAGCGAACTGTATCGCTTGGCAAAAGAGGGGAAGATTAAGACCACTTTACAAGGTAGTCATACCCGTCCCTGTAAATTTTGGACTGCAACGAAGATTTTAAGTGGGATTAAAAATGCGATCGTCATTTCTCACGGGCCGAGTGGCTGTGCCTATGGTGTAAAGCGAGCATACAAGCTGACCAATAGCCGCAATAGTGGTTCACCTTATGAACCCGTGGTGACTACGAACATGAGTGAAAAAGCGGTAATTTTTGGTGGAGAAAAAGAATTAGCAGGCGCGATTCGAGAAGTAAATGAAAAATACCATCCAGATGCGATCGTTGTTGCCACTAGTTGTGCGTCTGGTATTATTGGGGACTGTGTTGATGACGTCGTGAATAAGGCGCGTGGCGAAATCCAGTCTGAAATCATGACGATACATTGTGAAGGATTTGCCGGGGAATATCGCAGTGGATTTGATATCGTATTTCGGCAAATCGTAGACTTTATGGAGCCGCCAACTCCAGAGCGGAAAGCACAACTAGCCGATGCTGTCAATATTGTGGGCGCAAAGATGGGCCCTGAAAGAACAGAAGTCGAAACTGATGTTAAAGAACTGGTGCGATTGATAGAAGGAATGGGGGCACGAGTTCATAGCGTCATCGCTGGTGACTGTACTTTAGAAGAACTCAAGCAAGCACCGAGTGCGGCAGTCAACTGTACTTTATGTTTGGATCTTGGCTATACCATCGGCAAAGCCATGTCAGACAAGTTCGGTACTCCGCTAAACTCTACCATCCTTCCCTATGGAATCGCTGCTACAGAAAAATGGCTCGAAGGGGCGGCAAAATATTTAGGCATGGAAGAACAAGCGGCTGCCCTAATGGAAAAGGAATATGCCGCAATTAAGACTGAATTTGAAGCAGCTAAGGGTTATATAGAAGGGAAGTTAGCGATTATCGAAGGACATGATGCTATCAAGTGCTTATCCCTTGCTCACATGTTGGATCGTGATTTTGGGATGCGTGTAGTAATCTATAATTTTCATCCCTGGAGTACAGAAGCACGAGAAACCAGTGTAGACTACCTATTGGAAACAGGGTTAGACCCGGAAATATTGATTACGAAAGGGACGCTGGCCTTTGGCAAGTACGAGTCCATGAAACAAACGGAAGATGAATTACTGGATTTCATTGGTGGTCTTGATGCAGAATCGGTAGTTTATTTTGGTTCTTCCTTGAGTTTCCCCCATATTCCCGTAGTCGATTTAAATGCTATCTTAAATCGTCCCAGATTTGGCTATCGCGGAGCCTTAAAGGTCGCAAGGTGTATTGAAACAGCACTCCAATATGCCTTTAGACCTCGGAGTGCTTTAACCAAGCAAATGGTATTCCCTAAAGATTCCGGGTTAGCATCTACTCAATCACTAAGCGGAAAATTAGCTCAAGACATGCCTGATTGTACCGTATATGCAGAGAAGAGACGGGGAAAATGTATGAATGAGTAATAAATGAAATGTGACTTTGCTAAATAAAAGTATGGATTTGTCTCACGCAGAGGCGCAGCCAAATGACTAGGCTTCTTCTTTCTTTGTGTCCTTTGCGTTCTTCTCTACGAGACGCTGTGCGAATGCGGTTCGTTCCTCATATAGTTTGAGTTTGGCGTATCTTTATACCGAATTGGTACTAAGCCAAAAACGTCAAGGCAGAAGTCGCTACAGGCTGCGCGAAACACGGAAAGGCAGAAGTCGCTACAGGCTGCGCGAAACACGGAAAGGCAGAAGTCGCTACAGGCTGCGCGAAATACAGAAACGTCAAGGCAGAAGTCGCTACAGGCTGCGCGAAACACGGAAACGTTAAGCCAGAAGTCGCTACAGGGAAGACAGAAGCCGTTACAGGCTGCGCGAAACACAAAAACGTCAAAGCAGAAGTTGCTACAGGGACAACAGAAGCCGTTGCAGGCTGCGCGAAACACGGAAACGTTAAGGCAAAAGTCGCTACAGGCTGCGTGAAATGCATTTACCATAGTCAAGCCTTATAAAAATAGGAGGAAAAAATGTCTGCTGAAACAACTTTTGACAATTGTAACCATAGTAAAGACCCAGTAGTTGGCTGTGCCCTTGAAGGTATTGCAACTACAGTTGCTGGTATTAAAGATGTCAGTATTGTAATTCAGTCTCCACAGGGTTGCGCGTCCACTGTTGCAGCTGGGTATGATGCTCATGAGGTTGATTTCACCAAGCGAAAAGTAGCTTGTACTCGTCTTTTTGAGTCAGACATTGTAATGGGAGCGTCTGAGAAACTCAAAGGGATGATTAAAGACGCGGATAAATCTTTTGATGCTAAGGTGATGTTTGTCGTTGGTACTTGCGCGGCAGACATTATCGGTGAAGATATTGCGGGATTATGCAACCAGCTTCAGCCAGATATCAAAGCCAAACTCGTTCCTTTAATGGCTGGTGGGTTTCGGGGCAATGCTTATGATGGCTTGGAGATGGGTTTGGAGGCTTTACTTCCTTTTATAAAAAAAAGGGAGACCAAGAGAAAGGGCAGGAAGCCAAAGATTGTAAATATTATTGCACCACAGGCAAATCTGAATCCTACTTGGTGGGCTGATTTGCATTGGGTAACGCAGACGTTAAAGTCTTTAAAAATTAAAGTGCAGACGGTATTTTCTCATAATACCTCTTTTGAAGAACTAGAACAAGCTGGTGAAGCAACCGCCAATATTGTTCTCAGTCATGATGTTGGGTATAAGTTTGCTCGGAAAATGCAACAGACTCATGACATCCCGTTTATCCTCGATGATATACCTTTACCAATAGGTGTAAACAACACTACTCGGTGGTTGAAGGCATTGGCGGCACATTTCAAGATAGATGAAAAAGTGGAGCCAATCATCAAACAAGGCGAAGAAATGGTCGTAGATACACTTCGCAAACGAGCATTGATGATTATTCCCCGATATCGTAACTGTCGAATTGCCGTATCTGCGGATGGGACGCTTGGTATTGGACTAGTCAGAATGCTTTTTGAAGAATTGGAGATGATTCCAGAAATCTTATTATTTCGCTCGGCGATGCCTGATTCTCGTTCAATTTTGGAGCGAGAACTGTACAGCCTCGGTCTTACTTCCCATATAGTATTTTCGGCAGATGGCTATCAGGTAAAACAGACCTTAGAAGAGTTTGGTGTTGATGCTGTGATTGGCTCGGCATGGGAAAAATACATGGCAGAGGAATTGGGAATCAAAATTGCTTTTGATGTATTTAGCCCCACTAACAGAGAAACTTATGTTGACAAGCCATATTTTGGCTATGAAGGCATGATCAATATCATGGAAGTGATTGCTAACGATTGGGATAGAGCTTTTCGTTCAAAAGAGATTAATTGGACATAGAGAAGCAAATACACGTGTTGATTAGAAATCGCGGCTCATCTTGCAAACATACTTTTTTGGAGAAACCGAAGGGTAGTCCGCGTAGACGGACTCAAAAAATTTGAAACCCGCGTAGGCGGGTTTTATCTGTATAAAGAATCAAAAGTTTTTACTTAAAGTTTTGATAAATTCAGCGTTTAATTACGTAGTTAAATTGATTTTATCCAACCAAGTTGGTATGATATTTTTAATCGGAAAAATAGAATAGTTAGAAAATCGAGTAATTTGGTTAATTTGAAACAAGCTGTTAGTAAATCCCAGGAAAAAACAAACTATGAATAAACTAACTACCTTTCCTTTCTTTTCTCAAGGAATGGCCAAGATTGGTACAACCTTGATAGCAGGACTTGCATTTAGTCTCTTGCTTTCTAGCCCCATCTATGCTGCCACCTTTGGTACTAATTTGATAGTAAATGGTGATGCAGAACAAGGGCAAGGAGACCCAATTGGTAACGCTGTTGGGGCTAATATACCTACTATCCCTGGCTGGACTACGACAGGTAGTTTCAGTGTATTAAAGTACGGGGCAACAGGTTTTAGCTTTACTAACCCCTCAGGCAATGTAGTAAACGTTACTTTTCCTGGTATTAATGTTCCTGGTCCAAGCGATCGCGGCGCAAATTTATTCTTTGGCGGTGCTGATCGAGCCTCTTCCAGTGCTTCGCAATTAATCGATATATCTGATCTGGCCTCAACTATTGATGCAGGTCAAGGTACGTTTAACTTGAAGGGCTGGTTGGGGGGATATAGCACCGATGAAGATAGCGCAGCACTGAAGATTACTTTTCTTGATCAAGCTAACAACTCTCTAGGCATAGCTAGTATTACTTCGCCAACTCCCGCGCAAAGAAACAACATCACAGGCTTATTTTTGCAGTCAAATGATGGCTCTGTACCTGTGGGTACACGTCAAATTAATGTACTGCTGAACGCCAATTATGTAAGAGGACGAGTAAACGACGCTTATGCAGATAATCTTTCGTTGGTAATTACTAAAGTCCCAGAACCATCAATCTCTGGTTTTTTGTTAATTGGCTTGTCTTGTCTCCCAGCATGGAAATTGCGTAGATATCGTCAAGTATTGCACTAGATGCATCATATTTTAGAGGTTTAAATCCTTAACTTGCAACAGTTGGAGAAGTTCAACTGTTGCAGTCTCAACCTTACTAAAGAATTTTCTCAACACGCTAATTCATATACAGTGTATTGCAGCTCAATGAAGTATACGGGTAGGGGCACAACATGTTGTGCCCCTACGATGATCTGTACCTCACCTTGGCGTAGCCTAAGAAGAGAAGTTGCAATCTGCTGTAATAATCCTATCTGATTTATGAAAATGAACGAACTGCCTTCGCGCAGCGTCTCGTTAGAGAAGAGCGCCTTTCCTTCTCGTAGAGAAGAAAAGAAACAGAAGCTTTCACATATGTTCTAGGACTGCTATATAGAGGATAAATTAATGTTGAAAGCAGCATCTATCAAAAAATGCTATTTAGCTAAATTTCCTGTAACTCTTGGGATACTTTAGTTTATGACATTAGTTCTTTTTTATTAAAAATTAGATAAACTGGCAACACAATCGTTTCTCTAGATATATTGCCAAAAGGCAATTAGCAACGTCAAACATCTACAATTAGCCTTGCTTTTCTCAAAAAGAATTGGAGTACAGTTTCTTGTTTAGAAATAATATCGGCTCTGCCTTCCATTCCCATTTGAATGGAACATTGTTTGTTTCCTCGACCTAAAGACAGACCTTGAGGTTCAATTGTCACCTCATAGAAGGCAGCAGTACCTTTAGCAGTAGTTGCGATTGTAGGAGAACTTGTAGCAGCACCATTATTCGCTGCTGGGAAAAATGCATCTGGAGAAATTGATTTCACTTTACCTTTGAGAGTACCGTAATCTGGATAAGGACAAGCAGAAACTCGCATTTGCACGTTTTGTCCTGGCTTCAACTTGCTTTTATCCTCAGTTCCTACCATTGCCTTAATCACCAAGGGCGCAGAAGTAGGGACAATTTGGGCAATTTCATCTCCAGGACGCAATGTTTGGCCGGGGTTACGTAGGTTGAGCTTGGAGATAACACCATCTGCTGTTGCAGAAATGATAGTTTCCTTGATCTCGATATTCACTTGTTTAAGTTCGCGGCTATCATGCTCGAACTGTTTTTGCATTTCAATCCGTTGCTGAATAAGCGCGTTGCGTTCTTTGCTTGATGTGGCGATGTTAGCTTGCGCCGTAGCTTTTTCTTGAGCAATGCGTTCTTGTGCGATCGCTACTTCTGCAGGAATTGGATTCAGGGCAGCTTGTAGGCTTTGCAATTTGGCTTTGGCAGCCTCGAGTGCTTGTTCTTGCTGGCCAACAGCTAGTTGTACTTCCTCAAATTGATCTTGTGACAAAGCTCCAACTTTGGCGACGCTCTCATATCGGTTTCGCTTTGTCTGCGTTGCTCTTAAACCGGCAGTTGCTGCTCTCACATTTGCAGAGGCTTCTTGGACATCACTAACAGTGGTAATTTGCTTGTCTTGATAGTCCCGCTTGCGACTGCTCAATTCAGCTTCAGCCGCTGCAACCACACGGTTACTGCGGTCAGTTTCGGCTACAAGTTGGTTATTTAGGGCATGAATCTGAGCGTTGATTTGAACCAGTTGTAATTTTATTTGCCCAACACCACTTTCTAGCTGGCTTTTTTGGGTTTGCAGGCGGGAGTCGTCAATAGTAGCGATCGCATCTCCTGTTTTGACAACTTGATTCTCTTTCACAAAAATACGCATAACTGGGCCTTCCGTAGCAGCCTGAACGAGCCGCAACTCACCAGCAGGACGCAGACTTGCCTGTGCTTGAACGGTGACTTTGTATTTAGTTACAGAAGCGACGGCAACTGCTATTGTCACAGTCACCAATGTAATCACACCGCCAATAGTAGTCCAACTACCAAGTGGTGGAAGAAAATCGTTTTCTTCAGCTTGGGGTAATAAGACAGAATTAGACTGACTAACCATAATAAAGAATCAGGATGAGGGAGGGATGATTTTTGAGGGCAAGGGATGGTCAAGGAGAAATCCAAAATCCTCAAAGAAAGAGGATGGCATTAACTGATGGTGGCGTATTTGCCGTTAGCATGATCGGAAGATTTCACCAGTAAACTAGGAGTCGATGACCGAACATCTTCTAAGAAGCCCAAGTGGTCACCAGGAATTTGGCGCAATTCTTCTGGAGAACCTTGGATTTGCAAACGTCCTCGCTCTAGTAATACAATCCAATCGGCTCGCTCAATGACCTTGGGGCGGTGACTAATTAAAATTGTGGTTTTGCCTTGGCGATAGGTAAGTAGTCGATCTAGTACTTCAGCTTCACTGGCCGGATCGAGAGCGCCAGTGGATTCATCTAAAATCAGTATCGGCGGGTTAGTAATTATCGCTCTGGCGATCGCTAATCTTTGGCGTTGTCCACCAGAAAGATTAGCTCCAAATTCTCCTAAGACGGTATGATACTTGTCAGGTAATTCGCTAATAAATTCATCAGCTCCTGCTATCTGGCAAGCTGTGACAATTTCTTCAAAAGTCACGTCAGGATAGCTGAAGTGGAAGTTATCAAAAATTGAGCGACTCCAGAAGTGCGGGTCTTGCGGTACTAAGACTACCTGCTGTCGCAGACATTCTAAAGATAAGTCTTGTCTGTTATAGATGCCATAACGGATATTGCCTGACTGGAGGGAATATAAACCAGCAATCAGTTTGGCTAGGGTACTTTTACCACAACCAGATTTACCAATTAAAGCAATAGCTTTACCACCAGGGATAGTCAACGAAAAATCTTGCAACAGCTCAACTCTACCAGCATGGTGGAAGTTAACTTTAGTGCAGATAATATTTGCATCAGTGGGAATTTTTGCCCAAGGCTTTTTTTCTGCGTTCAAATCTTCTGGGGTAGCGTCAATCACTTCTGCCATCCGTTGGATGACAATTTGGGCAGTAATAAACTCATCAGCTAACCCGATTACTGAACTTAAAAAACCGAGAAAGTTACCACTCATGCCGTTAAAGGCTAGCAGTTGACCGATGGATAATGTCCCATTAATTACTAAATAGCTGCCTAACCAGAGTAAGCCTATATTAGTTAAAGTTGAAAGAATATTAGTGAATGTGCTGCTGTATAGCTCCAACTTCATCGTACTCCAACCCAAGTTAGCGATGCGACCATAATTGGTTTGATATTCTTGCCAAGCTTGCGGAGTTGCTTGGGTCGTTTTGAGTACTTGGACACCACGAAAGGTTTCCACCAAAAAACCTTGGTTTTCAGTGCCTAAAATGATCAGCTTACGGGTTTTCTGGCGCAAGGCGGGTAGGAAAAGCAGGTTAACTAAGGTGACGATCACAAAGGCCAATACAGAAGCCAGAGTCAGTTGCCAACTCAAAAAGAGCATAAAGCCCAAGGAAACTAGAGCAATAAAAAATTGGCTAGGTAAACCAAGGACAATCTGCGAAACTAACTCATTGATGGCATGAATATCGGCAATTCGGCTGACGACTTCCCCACTACGATGTCCTTCAAAGTAAGATAACGGCAAGTGTAAAAGTTTTCGACCATAATCCAGCAGCAGTCCTAATTGCAACCGTTGACCGAAGTGACCGATGAGGTGAGACTGTACCAAACCAATCGCACTTTTAAACAAGTTCATGGCAATTACCCCAATTGCCACGGTAGTTAATAGTTGAGTATCTCCCCGCACTAGCACATCATCAGTGAGGAGTTGCATCATCAAAGGATAGGCCAGAGATAATATTCCGATCACAATATTGATTGCGATCGCCTGACCCAGAAGGAAGCGATAGGGCCAAACACGTACCAGATAGCGCCCAAAGCCAGTCATTTTGTCATCTGGCTGCTCGGAAAAACGGGTGTCGTCTGGCAGCAATAGCAGCATAATCCCATTGCTCCAACCCTCAACTAATTCCTGACGGCTGAGGTAGCGGATACCAATACCAGGATCACAAATTACATATTTATTTCTATTTTGACCGTATAAAACTACCCAGTGGTAGCCTTTCCAATGTATAATTGCGGGCATTGGAGCTTTATTTAAACTGTCGATCAGTTGAGGAGAAGCTTTGACTTGGCGGACATTGAATCCCAAAGCTTCTGCACCCCGATTCAAACCAAGCAGGGTAGTACCTCTCGACCCCGTACCTGCCGCTTCTCGTACCCGGCTTAGAGTCAAAGTGCGTCCGTAATGTTTGGCAACAGTTGCAAGGCAGGCAGCGCCGCAATCTTCTTCACTATGTTGGAGAACAACCTGGTATTTCATAAAAAATCTGGGGATTACTTGGTTACGCCGTGTGCGACTTGATTCTCATGCTGTTCGCATACTCTGACGCTCAAATCTTGCTATGGGTATTACCATTTACGTTTATTTGTGTTATTTTCATTGAAATGAAAAAGTAGGAGCGAAAACGACCTCGCCCCTACAAACTGCGAGAAAAGGATGTTACTCAGCTAAAAGCGAAGGTGAGAGCATTCTTTTCTGTTTTAGTTTTTCAGGTTTCTAGTCTGCGGTATGAAATAGAACCGAGTTAATATGCAGGTTTGACAGACTCCCAATTGTTGTTAGCATAGCCGCCTAAGTTACCTTTGCTACCTGGTTTTAGATAGTATCCTTTACCTGTGTAATTCTTACCAGTGTAGGCATACCAACCTTTGTTACCCGTTACCTTGTACCAAGATACTTTATTGTCATAGCCTCCTAAATCGGGATATGCTTTTCCGAGAGGAGGTGTCTCACTTCCTGAACCATTATATCCGGTAGAAAGGTATAAATAACCACCAGTAACAGTAGCAGCGGCTTCGTGGTCAAGGTCTTGCACCAATTCGATGCTATAGAGGTCTTGGGTTTGGTCGTTGATGTTAGACATTGTTTTATTTTCCTTAGTTAATTGAGGCAGGTTAGTAAATTGAGTCTGTGCGGCGCTGGCGTTTTAGGTGTTTGCCCTCTCTGCACTCCTTTACAATAGATAAATTTGATTAGATGCACATCGTCAAGTTTGGAAATTGACTTTCCAAAATTGGAAAGTCAATTTCCGAAAATAACTAAAACTTTTTAGGAACCCGAATTCTATTCGTGGGAGTATGTCAATTCTCACTTTTCTAAAGTTCTTACACTCAGCACTTGCGGCGGTGTCGAATCTGGCGGATAAATCACATCTACCTGTACTATCCGCTTAGTCGAAGGTGGAAGTACAACCTGCACCAATGGTTCTAACACCTGACCAGTTCTGTGCCATAGATGTACGTAGCGCGTCTTTTGTTGACCTTGGTCATCGAAGTAGCGTAGCCGCACTGTACCACGGAAGAAAGGAAAATCTAGGGATGGTTTGCAAAAACGCACACCACCTTGGGATAATTTATCTTCCTTCAAAGGTGTTTCCAAAGTAACGGTCACGGTCTGATTTTGGTTGGTATTGTTGCTTAAGGGTAAGGTGAGTTTATATTCCACCCCATAATTGCCATGTGCTTCGTATGCCGTATCTGGATAACGTACCAGCATCTTGGCTGTTTGGATTTGTTGAGTGCCCAATCGACCACTGAGCAATGTGTCTAAAGTATATGAGATAGCTTTGCCACGCTGGGGAATAGTCAAATTTGTGGTTTGGGGATTATCCACCAACTTTGCTTGCCATTGGGAACCACTAGACACACCAGCTACACGCCCATAAATCAGTGCGCCACTGGTAGCATTTGGAGGAGTAGGGGTTTTATCTCGCGGCCCAGCAAAGTTCCCGGTATCTAGTAAAGCTTGCCATTCTGCAAGAGTCGGTGGGCGTTCTTTTGATTCAGAATTTTCCTTGGCAAACATTGCTAAACTTGCCATATAAACTTGATCGCTACTACGCAGCCGCATAAAGGTAGAGCTACCATTCACTGGCTTTTCTAGATTTCGTACAGGAATAGGATGATTTAGCAACATCTGGCTTTGTCCTGGGGGAATTATCAGCTTTGCCTTAATATCAGCTTGTCGAACACCTCGGAGTACATCACCAACAGCGCGATCGCCTGGCCCTGAGTAAGCCTTCCCATCGTTATTTTCTATGTAGGGGGGTAAGGTGACAAAGGGCGCATCCTGCATCAAATAACTCGCTGCTTGCAACACATCTACTGTTAAAGGTTTTTTACCAGGGTTATGCACAATTACACCCAAATAAAGGGTTTGTAAATCTTTGGGAGTGTGGGTGTAGTGGTGAGCGAATAAGTCAAAGCGTCCCTGAAAGGGAAAATTGAGGTGCGCTGCTGGAACTTTTTTACCGTTTTTAGGAAAGGTAGAAAGTAAAATACCCTCAGTTTTAATCCATTCTGGGCTATTGCTGTTAAAAACAGGTACTGTATCCAACTTGCCTGGTAAAGCCAGAACTTCTCCTGGTTGGACGATTGATTTCTTGGGGTGCTGGCTGAGGTGAAGTTTGAGCGATCGCTGAACTATCTTTATGAGTTGTGCATCCAAAGGTTTGAGTTATGACAATTTCTAATAGAGGGATGAATACAGGTGATGGGAATTTAGCCAGCATAAATTTGCTTGTAAATCAAGGTGTGGTGTCAAATATAACAAGTTATTACTATAAGTTCCTGGAAGCGGATTTCTGAGAATGCGTTCGCTGTTCTCTCTTTTGAGTACTTCTAAAGGAAAGCTAGCATAACTGCGGATGTTAGAATCCAAAGTGGGTTTTATCAAACAGCGTTTGTTGGACTCCCAATAGCTCTGATGAAGTACGAGATACCCATTTGGCAGCGATTGTGACTGAAATTAACCGATGAACATTGATAGAACAATTAGGTTAAAACAATTGTTTCATTACATAAAAACTATGGGCTTTAAACTTCAAGCTTTGCAACTTCCTACTCTCCAAAAACAGTCTGAAGGACTTAATGTAATTGCTTGGCAGCAATTTCTTTTAGATAATGATTTCCCGATTGCTGCCGTTGATGGAGATTTTGGCAATATTACAGATAAAGCAACCCGTGAATATCAGAATCGGAATGGTTTAGCAGTGACGGGAGTTGTGGATACTGCTACTTATAAAAAAGCACTAGAGCAAGGTTTTCCCATCTATTTTGCTATTTATACTAATGCCGTCAAAAAATTCTTAACCTATCTTAACTTTGGCGATAATGAGGTCAAAAACTTACAACAAAGTTTAACAGCGATCGCTGCTTTAAATCCTTCGTTAGCAGTTGACGGAGACTTTGGCCCCAACAGTATAAGAGGACTAACCGAAACTTATAAGAAAAGAGACATCAATTTTCGAGCCGAGTTAGCTCAACAGCTTTCTAATGCAACAAAAACTAAGCTTGGTATTGATTTTGAGTTGGCTTTAGACAACATAACCGAATACGCCAAAAGATTAAGACAACAACTTAGTGGAAAAAACTGGGTTAGTTTTTTTGCAGACAGCAATTTAATTGATGATTTGGCTTCTCCCTTCCGTCAAAAAGTACAAACTTTTGAGCAAGCCTTAATAAATGCCGGAGCTACTATTAATATCGCTTCAGTATTTCGTTCCTCAGAACGGGCTTATTTAATGCACTACGCTTTTCGTATTAGTAATAATGAAATTGCTGCCAAAGATGTTCCACCTATGCCCAATGTAGATATTAATTGGCTACATTACACTAACGCTGGCTCTGTCCAAGCTGCTAAAGAAATGGTGTCTGCCTATAATATTGCTTTTCGACCTGTTCTTACCTCTCGTCATACCCAAAGATTAGCAATTGATTGGGAAATTACTTGGTCAGGAATCTTAAAAATCAAAAACTTTAGTGGAACTATCGTCAGCATTGGTGAGCCACGAACGAGTTATGAAAATTCTACTTTATGGCAGGTAGGTCGTTCTTACGGTGTAATCAAATTATCTAGCGATCGTCCCCACTGGTCTAATGATGGACATTAATGGATAGTATTCCGAATTATCTCATCCTCCTGAGCCTGGTTGCACAGTAAGTCCTACAAGTTAGAAAAAGCTTACAAGACGATCGCCTTCACTAATTCCTGTGAATCTACAGGCTTGGAAATATGCTGTTGAAATCCGACAGCGATCGCTTGCTGATGATCTATATTATTGGGTGTACACAGCAATTAGATACCTAATTAAGCAGGAGAAATTTATGTATGTAGTTTTCGGGGCGAGCGGACAGACGGGTTCTGCGGTTGCCGATGCTTTGCTTAAAAAACAACTTCCGATGCGCGTCGTGCTGCGCTCGGGCAAAACCGCCGACGCTTGGCGTGCGAAGGGAGCGGAAGTCGCTTTTGCCGAACTGACCGACACGGATGCGATGACCGCCGCGATGCGTGAAGCAGATGCTATTTATGCTATTAATCCGACGGCTTATAACGTCGCCGATATGTTTGCGGTGGCGAAAGACCTCGGCAAGCGTTACCTCGAAGCGGTTGAAAACTCCGGCGCGCGCAAAGTCGTGTTGCTGTCTTCGGTCGGCTCACAGCACGCTGAGGGCACGGGCAACATTCTAACAACGTATCATTTAGAGCGCATTCTCGGCGATTTAAAAATTCCCGTCACATTTTTGCGGGCGGCATCGTTTATGGAAAACTGGAGCGGCGTGGCTGCGGTCGCCGCCGGACAAGGTGTGATGCCGAGTTTTTACGCTCCGCTTGACCGAAAGATTCCGATGGTTTCCGCCAGAGACATCGGGCGCGCCGCTGCCGAAGCGATGACCGAGAATTGGACGGGCAAGCGCATTATCGAACTGCACGGCGCGGCGGACTATTCGCCGAACGATGTCGCCGCCGCCTTCGCCGCTACTCTCAAACGCGACGTGCAAGCCGTCGCCATTCCCGAAAGCGAATGGCAGGCGACGCTTTCTGGTTTCGGCTTTTCGCCTGAAGCCGTCAACGCATACAGCGAAATGATGCGCGGCTTCAACTCCGGTCTTATCGTTTTTGAAAACGGCGATATTGAAACGCGGCGCGGACAAATCACGATTAATGCCGCCGTCGCGGAAATAACCAAAGAACAAAATTTGACAAAATCAGCCATTGGATAACGAGCGCTATCCTGATGTCCAGTGGACAAGCGCTATTGAGGTAATTTCAAAAATCTAACGTCCAGTTATCAATAATCGCATTTATTGGAATCTACCCTGTATTGGGTTGAAGCTGGGGGTAGCAATGCATGGTGCCTGTATATCTCGGAAAAAGTATTAGAGTTAGAGTTGGAGCCGACTTCAATTAAATCTCATCCTAACTATCAGGAGCTATTGTCCTACGGTGCTATAGTTGCCTGATTTTGTCCGAAGTATTGTTTTAACAAAGTAACAATCTGAAATCCGGGTAATGCAATCATCATGCCAAATACTCCAGCGTGCTTCTTCAGGGATGATGTGAGACTACAGTAATTTTCAGGTAATTAAATCATAAGGTAAGGTAGCACAGCTGTGCGCTACAGGGGATTATGGTTTAAATAGTTGAAAAAAGCTGTAATTGTATTTTAAATATATATATTTCCTTGGGCAGATGAAATTTAGATGATATCAGGTTTAAATAATTAGTTCTACTGACTCTACATCCAAAAATAAGCTACAATTCAAGCAGAGTAAGCGTTTCCTGCTCATAAACTTCCCATGCTTGATAACCTGCAAACCCAAATTTACCAACTAGAACAATTTGCCAACAGTCTCGTTTCTAACCAACTGACACACCTTAGCGTGGTGAGTATTGGTATCATCTTTGCAGCCGGCTTGCTCACCAGTCTCACACCCTGTATGCTTTCTATGCTGCCAATTACTATTGGTTACATCGGTGGTTATGAAGCCAAAAGCCGCTTGCAAGCAGCTGCCCAATCAACTTGGTTTGCTCTGGGATTAGCAACTACATTAGCCGGATTAGGAATTTTAGCAGCTTTTGTGGGAAAAGTCTACGGTCAAGTGGGAATTGGTTTGCCGATTATCGTCAGCATTATCGCTATTCTCATGGGGCTAAACTTATTAGAAGCACTACCTCTGCAATTTCCATCCTTGGGCAAAACGAATTGGATTTCGCCAGATTTACCAGCAGGATTGCGTTCCTATTTGCTGGGGCTGACTTTCGGCTTAGTTGCATCCCCTTGTAGCACACCTGTTTTAGCCAGCTTATTAGGTTGGATTGCCAATACACAAGACTTAATTTTAGGCGCTGTTTTGCTACTTTCTTACACAGCTGGTTATGTAGCACCATTGATTTTGGCGGGTACTTTTACAGCTTCAATTAAAAAGTTACTAGAATTGCGTCGCTGGTCTGGTTGGATTAACCCAGTTAGCGGGGCACTATTGGTAGGATTCGGTGTATTTTCCTTAATTTCTCGGATTCCCCTTGGCAGTTTTTAATTTCAATCCTTGATGTGCTTGATTGAGATTTTATTATCAATACTTTTGTTAGATTTTACACGTAATGACTTTAGAAGATTCAGCGGACAAAGAATTAAAATGGTGGGCAGTACCTGGGCAGTTCTTACGGCAGGAGCTTTTGCCTATACTGACCAATTTACGACTAGCGATCGCACTCCTGCTATTAATTGCAATCTTTAGCTCTACTGGTACTGTAATTGAACAAGGTCGCTCACCCGCATTCTACCAAGCTAACTACCCAGAACATCCAGCTTTATTTGGTTTCTTAACTTGGAAGGTAATTCAGGTAGTTGGGTTAGACCACGTATATCGTACCTGGTGGTTTCTGGCATTACTCATCTTATTTGGCACTAGCTTAACTGCTTGTTCTTTTACCCGTCAGTTACCAGCCTTAAAAGCTGCCCAACGCTGGAAATATTACGAAGAACCACGGCAATTTCAAAAATTAGCTTTAAGTGCAGAACTAGATACTGGTTCCCTGAATTCTCTGTACCAAATATTACAGAAACGCCGCTATAAAATTTTTCAAGATCAAGAAAAAGAAAATTTACTGTACGCCCGCAAGGGAATAGTCGGACGCATCGGCCCAATTATCGTTCATATTGGCATCGTAGCTATTCTGCTAGGAGGAATTTGGGGGGCGATGACTGGGTTTCTTGCTCAGGAAATGGTTGCTAGTGGCGATACATTTCAGGTAAAAAATATTGTCGATGCTGGGCCTTTAGCAGCAGCCCAAGTCCCGAAAGATTGGGCTGTGCGCGTCAATCGTTTTTGGATTGACTACACTCCATCTGGCAGCATTAATCAATTTTATTCGGATCTGTCTGTCTTGAATAATCAGGGACAGGAAGTTGACCACAAGAAGATTTTTGTCAACGAGCCTCTGCGCTATCATGGCGTCACTTTCTATCAAACTGATTGGGGAATCGCAGGTATTCGTGTCCAATTTAACAACAGCCCGATTTTTCAGCTACCGATGGCGCAATTGAAGACCAACGGTAACGGGCGCATTTGGGGAACCTGGGTTCCGACTAAACCCGACTTGAGTGAGGGTGTATCCCTGTTAGCCAAAGACTTGCAAGGGATGGTATTAATTTATGATGCCACTGGCAAACTTGTTGATACTGTCCGCGCTGGTATGTCCACTCAAATCAATGGCGTGAAGCTGAAAATTCTGGATGTGATTGGTAGCACTGGTTTACAAATTAAAGCTGATCCAGGCATACCAATTGTTTACTCAGGGTTTGGCTTGCTAATGCTGGGTGTGGTGATGAGTTACTTCTCCCATTCGCAAATATGGGCATTGCAAAAAGGCGATCGCTTGTATGTGGGTGGCAAAACTAATCGCGCCCAAGTTGCTTTTGAACAAGAGGTTTTGGAGATTTTAGATCGGCTGAGTTCACAGCCAAAAGGTGAAGAGAAAGAGACGCCAATTGAAGTTTAAACCCTCCAGGGGCGCAAAGGAAATCGCAGACGAACGCAGAGCATAAGTGATAACTTTGCGTACCTACCCTACGGGAAGGCGAAGTGCCTATGCGTTTCAAAGTTATTTATAATTAATTACGTCCACACGACTACAAATTGGGAAATTACTAGAGGTATTTATTAAACATTGGAACAAAAGATTTCTATGTCTGCTCAACTTCAATCCAAGGGACGTATTTACCTTTTACCCCTAATCGCTATTTCGTTGAGTATCGCTTCTTGCACTGGTGATCAGAAAAACATCAAGCATGTTTCCCTCATTGGTACTGGAGCAAGTTTTCCCGCGCCTTTGTACGATCGCTGGCTTTCAGATTACAACCAGAAAAATCCCAATGTGGAAATTAACTATCAAGCTATAGGGAGCAGTGCTGGAGTGCAACAACTCATTGAAGGTACTGTGGATTTTGCAGCTAGTGATGTAGGAATTACAGGTGAACAAGCAGCCAAAATAAAACGGGGAGTGATCGCTTTACCCATAACTGCCGGTTCTATTGTGCTGGCTTATAACCTCACACCAGCTGCACACCAGTCGCCTCAAGTCAATGTGCCAATTGCTCTAAGGCTACCACGCCAAGTTTACGTAGATATCTTCCTCGGAAAAATTACGAATTGGAATCATCCTAGAATAGCCGTAGCTAATCCAGGGGTAAGTTTGCCAGATTTACCGATTCAGGTTGTACACCGAACTGATGGTAGTGGGACTACGAGCGTGTTGACGCAACACCTAAGTGCTATAAGTCCAGAATGGAAAAGGAAACTTGGGGCTGGTAAAGCTGTAGCATGGCAAGTGGGAATTGGTGGAAAGGGTAACGAAGGTGTTACCGCCCTGATTCAACAGATACCAGGAGCTATTGGCTATGTAGAGTACATTTACGCTAAACAAAATAAACTTTCTGTGGCTGCTTTAGAAAATAAATCTGGTAATTATATTACACCGACACCAAAATCTGTAGCTCAAACCTTAGAGGCAGTGAAATTACCTGCCAATAACTTGATTGCTTTTATCACCGATCCTACATATGCCCAGTCTTATCCCATCGTCACTTACAGCTGGCTTTTAACTTATCACCAATATCCAAACCGAGTCAAAGCTCAAGTGCTGAAAAACTTTCTTGATTGGGCTGTGATTGAGGGGCAAAAATCCAGTTTGGAACTCGGATATATTCCTTTGTCTAAAAAAGTTGTGGTTCAAGTGCAATCTGCCATCAAAAAAATTGCTGAATAAAGCCGATTAATCTCCATCTGTGCTAATCAGTGATGATATTACTTTTGGTGACGCACTTCAACCACGGTATGTACATTACCGCGAGGCGTAAAATCTGCTTTCACCGTGACTTGCAACGGATCACAAGCAGCTACAAAATCATCCAAAATTTGATTAGCAGATTCTTCGTGGGAAATGTAGCGATCGCGGTAACTGTTAATGTAAAGCTTAAGCGCCTTCAATTCCATTACCCGCTGATCAGGCACATAAGTAACGTAAATTGTCGCAAAGTCAGGATAGCCGGAAAACGGACATTTACAGGTAAATTCCGGCAAAGTAATGTTAATGTCATATCGCCTCCCCACACGCGGATTCGGAAAGGTAATTAGTTTACCTTCGGTAATGTCGCGTTCGCCATACTTCATTTCTTGGCTTGCCTGGGATACACTTTCAGCTGAGGAATTACTCATAAGTTCTTAAAATATGATTATTTGCTAGTTTGAGCAAAGGAGGAGATGGGGAGATTAATAAATCATAAATCCTTACTCAGGACTCATGACGGGCTAAACCATAGCTATCCGCTAACAGCACTCTTTCAATACTCTTCCTTTTCCCAGTCTGGACAATTCTCATCTTCACAACCGTGGGGATGCATGGCACAAACTAACAAATTACCACCATAAACTTGACCGTGGTAGTGAGTGCAACCCATGCAGGCAGGATTTTTTTCGGCTGTGGGTTCAACTGAATAAGGAAAACCCGGATCTATATCTGTTACGATGTCTTCCAGTTCCCAGTAAGCTTCCAACATTGGTTCAGCCAAATCTTGTAAATACTGATCGACATCAGTGACAATGTTAGGGACTTGCTCGGTGATTTCTTCGGTTAGCTCAAAAAAAGCGTCTACCATTTCACTCATTCCCAGGAAGAAACGCTCTACTTCATCAGCCACTATTTCGACGATTTCTACTAAATCTTTTTGCCACTGTTCCATAAACTTGACGCCCTTACAGGCTATAAACAAGACGGTTTGTGCTATCTGGGTTGAAGCACTAGAGTATACACTAAGCAATGTATCTTATCAAATTTCTATCTAAAGTGCCATGTCAAAGTGCCACTTATTTACTGATATTTCGATCAAAGAATGCTTTTTATTAATCGCGTTGCAATCGTTTTAACTCGTCTTGCAGGTCTAGCACTTCTTGGCGTAATTTATCTACGTTCTCATCAGTTGATCCCTCTTTCACCGTTGGTTCTTCATCTTCCTCTAAAATTTCAATCCGGCGAGGTTCAGAAGGGGGTGTTTCTGGTGAGGTTTCAGCAGATGCTTGGCTCTGTTGGGCTTGCTTCATCATCTCTTCAACGAAGCGGCGGGCTTCTTCTGTGTTCATTTCGCCCTTTGCCACCATTTCATCTGCCAGTTTTTGGACTTGCGATCGCACTTGGGCTAATTTTCCCCCTGCTTTCTCACCCGCGTAAGAAGCTAATCCAACACCGAGGTAAAAAGCTTTTTGAACAATATCTCCAAAACCAGGCATTGTTGCTGAACGCTCCTAAAAATAGGGCGACCCGGAGACTACGCCTACCACAAGCCTCCCGTGTTGCTGCTACCTTCCGGTTCTGACAAGATTTGGGTGTTGCAATCGCATAGATCCAGGTCTTCTAAAAGTATAACATTAAAATTCAGTAAGTGTGTCCAAAATCCAAAATGGTATAAGAGGTTGAAAATATGACAGCAAAAGCAACCTATCAGTTTGCAGGTAAGACCATCCTGATTACCGGCGGTGCGGGAGATATTGGCAAGGCAACTGCACACCGTTTTGCTGCTAATGGCGCAGGTATAGCCCTGCTAGATTTGAATGAACCGAAGATGGCAGATGTGGCTCAGGAACTAAAAGGTTACAACGTTCCAGTCGGCACGTTTCGCTGTGATGTTACAGCTAGTGATGATGTTGCCAAAACCTTTACTAGTGCTGTTGAGCAGCTTGGGCGTATCGACTATGTATTTAATAACGCGGGTTATCAAGGAGTGTTTGCTAAAACGGACGAATATCCTGAGGATGACTTTCAAAAGGTGATAAATATTAACGTTGTCGGCGTTTTCCACATTCTCAAGGCAGCTGCACAGCACCTGCGCGATACAGGTGGAGGCGCGATCGTCAATATGGCGAGTTATGCAGGGGTAGTTGGGCCGCCAAATATGTTGGCATACGCCGCTTCAAAGTTTGCTGTCATTGGAATTACTCAGACGGCAGCGAAAGACTTGGCTCCTTACGGCATTCGGGTGAATGCCCTCTCCCCGGCGTTGATCGGCCCTGGTTTTATGTGGACGCGGCAAACAGAATTGCAAGCAGCAGCAGGGTCGCAGTACTTTGATGCCGACCCCAAGGTAGTTGAGCAACAGATGATTAATTCAGTGCCAATGCGGCGTTTAGGAAGTTTGTCAGAGGTGGCGAATGGAGTAGCGTTTCTGATGAGTGAAGAGGCAAGCTACATTACTGGGTTTAACTTGGAGGTTACTGGGGGTTAATCAACAGCATCTAATAAGCTAACAATTGCTCACTTTCGCTGCCTCTTTGTTGTAGCAAGTGGGGTTACACAAAAGAGAAAACAAAACTTGCTTTTGTTTTTAAGCGTGTCTTTGTAATCTGCAATTTCCAGAGGGGGTATGATCGCGCCGCCTTTGAAACTGGAGTGCGATCGCTAACTGATGACTAATAACTAATTGGATACAAATGCGATCGCATATTCTGAGATAGTATGATATTTGTTAAAAATTCTGTAAAATTATCATAAATTTTAAGTGAAATTACTGCGATAACTTTTAATTAATATGTTATTTGCTGTATTATCTTGATGTCATCCTACGGTTAATGAAGTAATTTTTATGACATATGCCCAAAAGTTTTCAGTGTCTATGCTTGGAGCAGCTTTAATTGCCTTGGGCACAGGGCAAATAGCGCAGGCAGTACTATTAGTTGAATCAGAGTCAGCCGTAGTAAATCTTGATGCTAAAGAAGTGTTATTTACTATAAATTTTAATAAAGTGCCGGACTTTCTCACAGTTGATCAAGTCGGGAGGCAAGCCGACTCTTTCCAATACTTTATTGATGCAGATGGGAAATTGCCTGTATTCAGAGGTTCTCCATACTATAGTGAACTTGAGTCAATTATTCGCGGAGAAGAAATTCACGTTGCAGGTGACGTTCGGATACGTGATGTTGTCTCAATTGGCGCATCGGAACCAAATTCAGGAGGCTGGGGTAAGATTCGGGGTTCAGTACCATACAGCCTTGATGGTACTGTGCTGAAATTTTCAGCACCTCTGGAATTTATCGGTGATTCAGACGGTTTATTTAGCTATCAATTAGAGTCGTACGAGTTTGGAGGAATTACCGATAGTTTAGAGAATAAGTCTATTATTGCCAGTGTTCCCGAACCTGCTTCTGCATTAGGTGCATTAACTTTTGGAGCATTAGGTGTAGGCTTACGGCGGAAACGTAAACATAAATCAGCCCGCAGTTTTGTAAGTTAATAAGCTTGGGTTAAGGCTTGATCTCCCCTAACCTCCCTAAAAAAGAGGTTGCGCCTAGTTGACGAAATAGACAGGTGAACTATACCAAATACTGTTCAATTAAGGATTTTTTGTGGATTTTTGATGTGTATAGAGACATTGCATTGCAACGTCTCTATTAAATCCCGGAAAACCATTTTTACAATTCATCCAAGCTAGGATTAGCACTCCGCCACCCGTGCAAAATGGGCATAGTAAACAATCCCCACGCCAAACCCGTAATCAACCCAAAAGGTGTAACCAGATAGTTATTAAAACTCCACCAACCGAAAATCTGCGCTGCTAACTCCAAAGGATAAGCCATCATTAGCACACTAGCTAAAGCAGCACCACGTAAGCCATACTGACTTAACCAGTAAAATCCCTTACCGCCAAGCGCATATAACAGGCGAGTAATCAGCAAACCCGTGACAGTGCCGTAGCAGCGCATACACACAGCCATAATAAACGTTGGTGCCAAATATAACCCCATAGATGGTTGTGGACATACATGATTACCCATGAAATAAATGATGTCCGCAATTCCAGGAACCAACCATACTCCAGACGCAGCCAGAAAGGGAGCCACTGGCGGGCCAAAAACCATCCCCGCCAGCATAAAATCAGCAATTAAACTGACCCAATTAACCCCCAACTCTTCACTGAAAGCTACTCTTGTCATCTCCGTTTCTCTGCGCCCTCTGCGCCTCTGCGGTTCCTTTCTTAACCTACCTTATTAACATACGGACTTGTCAACTTATCCAACTGCTGAATCAACAGACTAAGGAACAATCCCACATCCGTCACTACACCCACCGATTCCACAGAACCGCGATCGCTTAACTTAGTCACCACAGCTGGATTAATATCCACACATACCATCTTCACCCCCGCCGGAGTCATATTCCCCACGCCAATGGAGTGCAGCATTGATGACAGCATCAAAATCATCTCCGTACCTTCGAGGTGTTTAGCATAATCCTCCTGTGCTTTAATCAAATCCATTTGGGTATCGGGCAAAGGGCCGTCATCCCGAATCGACCCAGCAAGCACAAAAGGCACATTATTGTGGACACATTCATACATCACGCCACTTTTAATTGCCCCCGCCTCCACAGCTTTGGGAATGCTGCCATAACGACGGATACTATTAATTACCTTCAAGTGATGGCGGTGTCCACCATGCACGGCGACACCCCGCTTCATGTCTACACCCAAGGAAGTGCCCATCATATTTTGCTCGATGTCGTGAACCGCGATCGCATTACCAGCCAACAACGCTTGCACGTATCCTTCCCGAATCAGTTGCGCTAGGTGTTCACCGCCACCAGTGTGAATCACCACAGGCCCAGCCGTGACAACTACTTTACCACCAGCATCGCGGATTTTCCGCAATTCCCAAGCCACTTGCTCAACGACTAATTCCACACGCCGTTCGCTGGAAACGCCCGCCGACATAAAACTAAATTCTTGGGTGCTGCGTAGTTCCCGCGATTCAGTTTTGCGGATGGTGCGGATACCTAGCACGTCTACAATTACCTGTTCGCCAACTTCTAAATCGCGGAGTATTTTACACCGAGCGACTAAGCCATTAGCAGTTTGGGTAATTGCGATCGCCCCATCCATCCGCTGATTTTCCACCTTCACCCACTGACCATTAATCCGCACTTCGGTAGGATAAATCGTACTGACGTAGAAATCATCAGGCGCAACGCCATCTTGGATTACAGGCTCCAGTTTAGCGTCTCGCTCATCATGCGGTAAATCTACAGCACCCAAATCAATCAACATTGAGATGATTTCTTCCATCACCTCATGGGATGGTGCTGATACCCTCACATCAGCCGCTGAGGTACTTTGTCGTTGTTCTCCCAAGTTGAAATTCAGGACTTTGAAGCTTCCCCCAGCATCTACAATCAAATCCAAAGCACGGTTAATTAAGCCAGCATCTAGCAAGTGTCCTTCCATGCGAATGACACGGCTTTCTACTGAGACATTGGCATGGACTTCATCCCTAACTGGTTCTGTTACTCGTAGAGTTAAGCATTTAGCCGCGCCACCAGCTTTCAGAAATTCGGTCAGCGGCGTTTCCAGCACTTGGAAACCTACATCTGTAAGGCGGGTTTTCAAAGCATCACTCGCCTTGTTCATGATCACGATGCTGTCCACATTCACCGCATTACAAGCGAAGTTGAGTGCATCAGCTTCTTCAATTGCGATCAGCTTTTCTGGTGCGACTCGTATTTCAATTAAGCGGTTGGAGTAAGAATCAAAAGCGCCTGGATAGTAGAGCAAATAGCCATTTGCTAAAGGACAAAAGCAGGTATCCAGGTGATAGAAACGTTCGTCTATCAATCGCAGGGAGAGCACCTCAATATCCAGCCATTTAGCTAGATAAGGGTGAGAATCTAATTCCGAGCGGAAACCGTATCCCGCCCATAACCAGCGTCCTTCCCGATCCAGCAGTGCGTCCCCTGCTCCCTCAAAGGGCAAATCTTTGGGAAGTTCGTTGACTGTATAACCATTTGCCTCAAACCATTGTTTGAAGAAAGGCTCCTCTCCCTGGCGTTCTTTGTGCATAAAGCGACTGAGGACGACGTTATCCCCCAGTAGCAAGCCAGCGTTGGCGGTAAAAACCAAATCAGGCCAACCTTTTTGGGGTGGTACTAAGTCTACAATGGCGTGTTGTTTAAGGATCTGGTGTAGTTCCTGCCACTGTTCCACGGCGCGATCGCGCGATGATTTGTGAATATTCCCTTCCATCCAGGGATTAATCACATAGTCCACATCGTAGTAATCAGGGGGACACATTAAAAAGCGAATACGGGAAGTCATAAAAATCTTACAAGCGTTTAGATGCTACAAGCTTACTTTGAATACAGATTTTCGTTCTTCTACATGTAAAATCTGCTACTAAAGCTTCTATCTTTTGATAGTTGAAGGCTTTACAAAGGCTTCGTTCTTAATTCTATTACTGGAAGAGACAAAGTGAGAGGAATTAAGTACACAAGGGGGCAAAATGGCGTCAGACTAGAGCTAATTTTACAGATGAATGACGTTGGATTCTCCGTTTCTGGGTGTCCCTGACGGTGCGATTTCATGTTACTCTAACCGCACTTAGTGCTGATAACTCGGATAATAGAGCTAAAAATCACAGTTGAGGATAATCCTGACCCAAAAGCAATTCAGCGTAAGCGTTCAGCAATCTGACTGTTGTTGAAGTGCTTAAAAGTTCATCTACTCATCACCCTCACTGAGAATATTTCGCACGAAGCATATTGACAAATTCTGTTTAAGATGGAATGAAACAGCCCTGCTTTTTAAGGGGGACTTTAGAGTTTCTTTTCCCTCCTTTTTAAGGGGGGTTAGGGGGGATCTTCGAGTTTGAAAACAGTCCCTAGTCTACTCGATAAACCAGACTCAGGATTTTCCTCTGTTACAAGGTTGAGGTTTAAACAAACGTTAACGTACCTTTGGTTTCAATGTTACTCGAAGGCTTATTTATAGTATTTTCATATAAACTTTATCAAATATTTTATTTTTCATATAAGTATTTTTCGTCTCGATTAATTTATACTAGACAATAACAGATAAACAATTGTATTTAGTCTGGAATATTATTTCCAAAAACTGCAAAATAATTGAAACCGATTCTGTGGACATAGGATATTTTTAGCTCAAATATTTATAGAAAATTTGATCCTGGTTAAGTGTCAAACGTGCTTACAGAAAAAATCTACAAGTTTACTTGCTATTATGCTAAATACTAAGACTTAGATAAACGGCAATAATAAAAAATATTTTTAACTTCAGAAATTAATTTTCTAACGAAATATCATGTCTTAAATTTCAGGTAATTATTAAAATTAAGCTCCTAATAATTAATCAAAACTCCCTTGTGTTTAATTTGTAGATTATCTAAATCCTAATTCTTGTCCATTAGCATATTCTGAGATACTAATTTACTTTTGCCATTACCAATTGGCTATTAAAAATGTCTTAATTGCCTCTGAAAAATGTGGATACAAATATTTTTCTCTAGTGATTCATACTTATCACAGTGAATGACAACATCCACATCTTAGAGTAGCATTGGAACCAAAATGTCTGCTAAGAAACGATTCTGACCGTCAGAATAAAATTTTACCACCGTTTATTAAGGTTTTGAGGAGATTGAAAACTGCATGAAAAAGCAATTGTCAAAGAAGTCGATTATTTCTAAATCTTGGTTAGGTTTTTTAATCATTATCTTATTAGTAACAGGTATATTTTTTCGCTTCGTCAATATTGACAAAGAAATTTATTGGCCTGATGAAGTTTACTCATCATTACGCATATCTGGCTATATGCAGTCAGAAATGAATGAGCAGTTAAGTAATGGTCGTTTGCTCAGCATAGAAGATTTGCAGAAATACCAGTATCCCAATCATGAAAAAAACACAATTGATACAATTAAAGGCATTATTTTAGAAGACTCACAAATTTTGCCGCTATACATTTTGCTGACCCGGTTTTGGGTAGAATGGTTTGGCAATTCTGTAGCAGTGACAAGAAGTTTTTCGGCATTTATTAGTCTGCTCACCTTTCCTTGTCTTTATTGGCTATGTCAAGAATTATTTAAGTCTTCACTAATAGGGTGGATAGCCATCGCCTTGGTAGCCGTTTCACCTATTCATGTCGTGTATGCACAAGAAGCACGATCATACAGTTTATGGATAGTAGCCATCTTAATATCGAGCCTAGCACTGCTACGAGCCATGCGCCTTAAAACAAAAGTTAGTTGGTGCATTTATACAGCAACATTGGTACTAGGGTTTTATACTCATATATTTTTTACATTTGTTGCTCTTGCACAGGGAATTTATGTAGTTGCAATCGAACGTTTCCGATTCAGTAAAACATTGATTTCTTACCTGCTATCATCGTTTGCAGGGTTTATGACTTTTGTACCTTGGCTGTGGATTATTATTACCTACCCTCAGCCAGAAGCAGTAATTTGGGCGAATCCTAAACAAACATTATTTGCGTCAGCTGCAAGGTGGGCTGGTATCTTTAGTCGGACATTTTTTGATTTAGGTATTAGCCCTAACGATCCAGGAAAACTTAAGATTGCCTTAATTCCTTTTATTTTAATTATTTTGGCTATCATCAGCTACTCAATTTATGTTCTTTGTCGAAGAACCTCTAAAGAAGTTTGGTTATTTGTCTTAACCTTGATTGGGTCTGTAGGGCTTCCCCTACTGATAGTAGATTTCGTCTTTCAAAAGCGATACGCTACTAGTCGATATACACTTCCTTCAGTTTTAGGTATACAGTTAGCTGTTTCTTACCTATTTACCACTAAGATCACGTCTATTTATACTAAAATTTGGCAAAAAAAGTTCTGGTCACTGGTAGCGGTTATAGTAATTATGGGCGGATTTATATCTTGTACCGTCCACTCTCAAGCCCAGATGTGGTGGAACAAACTCCCTGAAAGACACCAAGAATACCCTAAAATAGCTAACATTATTAGTCAAGGTAATAAACCGCTTTTAATTAGTGATCTTAATGAAGAGAGCATAATTATATCAATACAAATGTTTGGTCACTTAGTTGATCCAAAAGTGCGATTTCAAATTGTAGAACCAAATAAGTTACCAGAGATTACTAATGGCTTTACTGACATATTCTTGTTTAAGCCCTCTGACTTCTTAAAAGCTGGAATTGAGAAAATTTATAACTCCAAGTTACAGCAGATCAACGACTTACTCTGGAAAATAACAAAATCCACCTAAGAGAATGTTTGAAAAGTCTACGGTTGTATCAAGATCCCCCCTAAACTCCCTTAAAAAGGGGGGAATAACCTTCTCAAAGTCCTTTTTTATAAGGAGGATTTAGGAGGATCTAAAGTTTCTGATACATCAGCCACCACTTTTAAAACATCCTTTAAACCAAAAATACAGGTACATCTAGCGTTTGGGAGACTGCAATGCAGAACCTAAAAGCAGACAGTTAGCATTTGAATATCGTTCGTAGGTTAAAAATTAATATCAATTAGCCTAATAAGTGGCACAATTAGAGCCAAAATATACTTTAATTAAACCCAAAATTTAAGTATATACTCATATGGCTGCGGCTTATGTCATTGCCTCTTGACCACCCGCTAAAATTTGAAATCAGACTGCCATCTTCCCATCCTCAGTTATTAGAAGGACTGGACATATGGCTGCGCTTAGGTTTGATATCCGATACGCAAGTTAGGCAGTTATGCCAAGAGTTTCTCGTCTGTACAGTGGTGTTGCAACCCCAGGCTGAAGCTGAAACAAAGGTAGCGTTTGTAACCTCTGACCCCGTGCAGCAGTCGCCTGTAGCAGCTTTACAATCTAGTAATCGTAGACAACCGCAACAAAAACCAGCTAAACCCAACTTTATCAGCACAATGTTGCTGTCCTTGGGGGCAGAACTGAGTGTGCGTTGGCTACTTTTTTTAGGGGTATTTCTGGTAGTTGTGTCCTCTGGGGTACTGGCTGCGAGTCAGTGGAAGAGGTTTCCTGCTTCTGGACAGTATGGAGTTTTATTTGCTTATACTTTGAGTTTCTGGGGATTAAGCTTTTGGGCGACTAGGCAAAGCAACCTCAGATTGACGGCTCAGACATTGCTGATTGTCACCCTTTTGTTAGTCCCAGTGAACTTTTGGGCAATGGATAGCTTTCGGTTGTGGCAAAATCCTCTGGATTGGATTGTAGTTGCGATCGCCTGGCCTACTCTCACCGCTATTACTGTTTTACTCTATAAAAATCGGACTATTTTTGCTAATTTGCATAGCGGTAAATTACCTTTAGCAAATATTCTAGGGTTGAGTTATCTGCATTGGGGTTGGCGATTATCAGGATTTCCCTTGATTGCCGTTTATGTAGCAATGATCGGCACAACTATCATTACTGTTTATCACAATCTTTACCAACAGCCTAATACTGTCAGCGAGGAAGATCGGCGCGATGTCTACGACGGGCTACGCCTACGCCTTAGATTAAGTATTAGTTTACCTGCTGCTGTGATTATTTATGCCTTGATAGTGCTGCTAATGCGGGCAATTTTTATTGCTGGGGTAAATGTCACGCAGTTGGGGTTAGCTATTGGTATTTGCGGCTGGTTGGTAACTTGGTTAGCACAGCAAGGGGAGAGGGGAGGAGGAGTAGGGGAAGCAGAGGAAGTAACAGTAATATTCTCCTCATCTCCCTCATTCTTCTCATCCCTGTTAATCTGGGAAAAACTCGGTGGTATTTTACTCTTCCTGGGTTGGCTGGTTTCGGTAGTAAATTATCCCTGGCAAGCAATAGCTGTAAGTGGTTTGGGTTTGTGGTTTGTGGGAAGTTGCTTGCAGCGGTACAGTTTAAAGGCTGACTTAGCAGCAGTTTTTGTGATCGGCTTACAGACGATTTGGCTCTTTTGGCGGTTAATACCTGATAACTTACAGAAATGGGCGATCGCAACTGGCACCCAACTCACCAATTCTCAAAATGAACCTTGGGCGTTACTGGGTGTAGCTTTATTTCCATACGTAGTTTTGATGGTAGCGCTCACAGATAGCCTGTATCGCACCGAAAAGCGAGAATTAGCTAAGTTTGGCGAACTGCTCACCCTCTTATTTGGAACTTTTTTAACAACGATCGCTTTAGTAAATCCCACATTGCGATCGCTAAATCTGCTATTTTCCACCACCACTCTCGCATTCGTCACTCAACGCCGCTCTCCGTCATCTCTTCCCTTGATATATCTCACTCACATCATCGGGGTGCTGACGTTTTGCTCTACGATTAATTGGTTATTACCAACCCTGAGTCAACAAGCCTGGGCAAGTATTTTATTGGCTCTGATGGTTGCAGAATGGCGATTTAGCCTCAGCCAAGGTTTATGGCAACATAGTGCATGGGACATCGGTTTAGGACTAGCCGCGGCTAGTTTTTTCCTATTGTGGATAAATACAGAATCATCTTGGTATGGTGTAGCTGATAGCCGAGCTTATTTGGGAACCTTATGGCTAGTTACGCCTATAGCTCTCACGGGTGTTGCCAATTGCACAATTATTGAGCGGCGGATTACTAGCCGTTACTTGAGTGTCTTGGCTGTGGGAGTTGCCCAGCTACTGACTTTAGAGCTACCAGAAACCAGATTAATCGGTTTGGCTGTGGCTGCGGGACTGATGTTCGTAAATACGCGCTATTTCCGAAACCAAGCATCTGCGGTAATTACAGAAGGATTTGTTCTGAGTTTCATTGGGGCGCTGCTATGGACGGGTGTGCCTGGTTTACCTCGCCTCGCCCTAGCAGGTTGGTTTGTCGCCGGAGCGATCGCAACTCTAAGTCTATGGTTAGCGCGGACAGTTTTGAGCCGACGCGGTAACGAATTAGCAGTTATCTATGCAGCCGCCAGTGATCAGTGGGCGATCGCCTTGTGTGGTTTTGAGTTATTGGGTTTGACGCTGCACTCAGTGCTGATTTACCAAGGCTTTACGACTTCTGGATTTTTGTACTTAGCTACCACTGCTATCACCTTGGCAGCCATTGTTTATCGTAGTTGGTGCGAACCGACAAATTGGGCATTTTATGGCATTGGGTGGTGTTTGGAATTGTTGATTGCCCAGGTGCTGGGATTTGGGGAACGCTCAACTGTTAAGATTGCGTTTGCAAATATCGCCTTGGGTTTAATTGCTCAACTTGTCGGCGAATGGTGGCGGCGACGACATCAATTAGAAAGGCTTCCCAGCAGTTTTCACATTTTGCCATTAATTTATGGTGCATTCAGTGTATTGCTGCGTTTGAACACCTTCACCGAGTGGACTGGTTTGTATTCCTTGGGTGTAGCTTTAATTATCATTGGCGTGGGGCGACGGCGCGAGAACTTTAAACCCCTGCTGTACTTAGGAATCATTGGCGTATCAATTTCTGCTTATGAACTTTTGTTCTATCAAATGTTACAAGCTTCAGGAGGAGCATCAGGTGATGGATTGATTGCCATGTCTACCCTTGGCACCAGTATTATGTATGCTTACCGCATCCTGTCGCCTTGGCTTGTCAGCTACTTACGCCTGACTCCTCAAGAACTGAAAGGAATTGCTCATATTCACTGGGCTTGGAGTAGCTGTTTATTAATGGCTGCCATTCCTCTTCCCATTGGAGTTAACCGTTTGGTGGGATTGGCAATGGGAGTATTTTTGATTCGTTATGCCATCTTTGAGGGACGAAATTCGCGCACTTCCCCTAGTATTTTGCGAGGAATTACAATAGGCGAGATGTGGGTTTACCTCGGCTTATTAGAGGTAGCCGGGATGAGGGTTTATTGGCGCGAGACAGCAGTAGGAAAATTTTGGGCTGGGCCGTTAGTTCCTTGGAACGGTGCGATCGCCTGTGTGGTAGCCTATTTTCTGTACATCCTACCTTGGGAAAGTTGGGGTTGGTCTAAAAAACCTTGGCAGCAAGCCGCCTACATCGTGCCATTAATCATTTTATGGGAAACCAGAGTGCGAGTTTACCCCATTACCTTGCTACTCGCAGCTGGATTCTACATCTTCCTCGCAAAAGTGGGTGAAAATATCCGTTTTACCTATATTAGTGTGGCGTTGATTGATTGGGCGCTTTACCGTTGGTTTAATTCCTTACATCTGACTGATGCTTTGTGGTATGTAACACCCATTGGATTATCACTGCTTTATATTGCTCAAGTAGATTTTCAACTGAGGCTACCAGAGTATAAAGCAGCTCGCCATATTCTGAGAGTGCTAGGGAGTGGTTTAATTTGTGGGTGGGCAATTTTATTTCATCAACACACCGCCTGGATACCTGGAATTTTCAGCCTCATTGCCATTTTTGCCGGATTAGCTTTGCGAGTACGGGCTTTTCTCTACATTGGTACAGCCACTTTTTTAATCACTACAATCTATCAATCAGTAATTTTCAGCTTGCAGTACTCCTTTTTAAAATGGGTTATTGGTTTGCTAGTCGGCATCCTACTGATTTATATTGCCGCCAACTTTGAAACCCGTCGCGCTCAAATAACTTCCTTAATTCGTAGTGCCATTGATGAATTTCAATCATGGGAATAGGGCTAGGATTAAAAATTTATAACTCCTAATTTGTAATTGTGTACTCTTTCGGAATACACAATTGATATCAAATCCAGCTAATTAGTTGTAATTCCCAAAAGGTGAGTTTTACGGAACTCTGCGGGAACGCTGCGCGAACAGAAACCCAACCTACAATTATCCTTAACCCAAGCGCATTGAATTATAATCCATGATTGCACTTTCACTTTAGGTATTAAGGCGATCGCCAATATCTTGAAGTTCCCTAACTAGATTGCCAATTGCAGCTACACCGCCGCTTACAATGGCATTTGAAACAGCTTCCCCTAATCTGATTATGGGACTTAAAATATCAATAAACTTCTGAGCTTCTTGAATTTTTGCAGCCGCTTTATCAAGAGAATTAGTAGCCTCAATTATTTTTTTGGCTGGTTCATTTATATCAGTTAAAACTTTATTTAATTCTATGCTATTAAGTTTGGCAGCAAAGTCCAAAATTTTTTGGCACTCATTATTAATTAATTTCGATTCACTGAAGCTAATTTTTTGCTCATCTAAAAGCTCTGCTGCTCTTTTCTCAAGGGCGGACTTTAGTTCTATCATCTGATCTCTCAAGGACATAAACAATAACTCTCCTTTTTAAAATCATGAATTGACAATTGGAAAAAATTAGATAAAATCTAGTTAGAAAGCGCGATTAACTTCCTCTATTAGAGGTTTGACTGAGATGAGGTATTCATTGAGAATTTTTTGAATACGTTTTATTTTTTTCTCATCAATTTTTTTTAATGAAACTTTAGCATTACACTGACATAATCGATTAATATCTTGGAATTTTAGCCCTTCTTCAAATTCTTTTCTCAGTTGATTATGGGTTTTAACTGTACTTAAAAGAATCTTATTATAAGCCTTAGCTGCTTGTTCTTTATCAGCTACTATTTCCATATTGTTATTGTAGTCTGCTGTTAAGCTGTGGCCGACTGCAATTAGATCAACAAGTTGTTGATATTGTTGATAATTACTTGGATTGATTTTTGGATCCTTACCTAGATTATTTAAAGTAGTAAAGTCAGATTTATAGTAAAGATCAATTGCCTGTGCTTCTAGGTCTAAAGTTCCATTCTTACCAAGGTAGGTATGTTCTACAATAAATATTAAGCCTCCTTTAGCAGGTTGATAAAGATCAACACCATTTTGATCGGTTGCTGGAACTGAATTACCAGTCACGTATTTATGGATAGGCTCATTGGTACAAACAATCGCTTTTTGGAGAGCATCCTCTCGAATTTTCTTGGTGACTAAATCAGATAGTACTTTGAGGATTTGACTACCTCCGTCCACTGCATTTGCATCTAGTTTACCGCTAATAGATAAATCTTTGATACTTTGATCTAAGTTATCTATTGAGTTATCTAAAGATAAATCTTTTCCGCTTGCTATAGCACCTAGAGCATCCATGTAGTCAATTAAAATACTGACTGTTGTTTTGAAATTATTAGAATCAAGTCGCTCAGTTGTCTCACAACTCTCTCGCCGTTTTTTGCGAATATCGATTCCATTCTCACTAACTAAGTCGATATATTTAGTACGTCGTAAACAAGATTGGTAAATATCTTCAGCAAAATCATTAGAAGCTTGTTTAACTATCTCTCTACTCTTGCTAAAGTCTTTTACAGACTGAAAATTAGCTCCACAACTCCCTAACAAAACACCAATCGGAATAACGATACTGATTAAAGATTTTATTTTGAACATTTTTGCTTAATCTTATTGTCAAATCTAAATATTGCAAAGTCTCCATCGTTGCTCTTTAATGGAGTGAAAACTTAGTTTAGAATCGTTATAAAATAATGATTCTAAAAGGGTTAACTTTGAAACGAACAAAACAAATTGAAAACTTATCCCAACGCATATACGCACAAAGCGATCGCCATTGCCTACCTACGATAAATCAAGCCTTTCACTGCCTTTTTGCGTAAGTCCTATTATTTGTTGGAAGTCCCTAACAGAATCCCACATTTATAGGAATTATGCATTGACAAAATTCAATTTATGTCATACCAGTTATGTATGAAGATGCGCCAAATTATATGAGGAACTAACCGCATACTCCTACGGAGAAGCAAGCTACGCGCAGCGTCTCCAAGAGTTGAACGCATTCGCCTAGCGTCTCGTAGAGAAGGACACAAAGAAAGAAATAAGAAGCCAAGAAAATTTGGCGCAGCCTCACAAAGAAATGGTATCAGTTAACTCGGTTCTGGTTACTGAACAGAAGTTAAGCTTTTTGAGCTAATCTTCCTGTCATCTTTATAGGTTTGAGATCTATCAACTTATTCACTTATAGAGGAGAAAAAATGGCAGCAAATCGCTGACAAATTTGATGTTTGCCCTAGCACATAATAGCCTATTTGTAAAGTGCGTAAGTCCTAATTTAGTATCCATCAAAAAATATTGCTCCAGGGTTGACGTTTCGGTGTTTCGCGTAGTCTGTAACAACTTCCGCCTTCCCTGTAAGAACTTCCATCAAGACGTTTCGGTGTTTGGCGCAGTCTGTAGCAACTTCCGCCTTCCCTGTAAGAACTTCTTAACTGGCTGCTATAGCAACCCTAAATAAGTTGTAAAAAAAACTTACCCCCCGGCTAACGCTGTCCCCTGCTTGCTAAGGGGGGACTACAGGGGGTAGCAATAATTTCAAATTTTCACGAATGATTATAGGATTGCTATACTCATTCACTATTCAAAACGGTAGCTTTAAAGAATCAAGTAACTCACACACACTGACAAGCTTAAGCGCTACTCAAATGCTCATCACTACGAAAATTACTAGAGTTAATACAACGACTTAATCCACTCCCATTCCTTTGTTAAACCCTCTCTTAGAGAGACTTGCGGCTGATATCCCAGAATTTTCTGCGCTTTAGATACATCAGCAGCAGTGTGGCGGGCGTCTCCCATCGCTTTTTCTATGTGGTTTCTTTTGATTGATTTTCCAACAATTTCTTCAATCGTATCCAAGACTTCTGTTAAAACCACCCTGCTACCGCCACCGATATTAAAAATTTCTCCCACTGCTTCGGGTACGGTGGCGGCGGCTAAATTGGCGGCAATGATATCACTAACAAACGTAAACTCCCGTGTTTGCTGGCCATCCCCGTAAATAGGAATCGCCTCATTTTGCAAAATGGATTTAAAAAACTTATTAAATGCCATATCTGGGCGCTGTTTGGGGCCATAAACTGTGAAATAGCGCAATGTCACACAGGGCACGCCAAAGTTTTTGTGATATAGTTCACACAAAAACTCCGCTGCTAGCTTCGTAATGCCGTAAGGAGAAACTGGTTGAGGACAAATTCTTTCATGGGTAGGTAATGTTTCCGCATCACCATATACACTCGATGAAGAGGCAAACACTAACCTTTTCAGGTGTTTAGCATCCTTAGCTGCTTCCAGCAAAACTTGTGTCGCGTTAATATTTCGTTCTGTATAACCTCGAAAACCTTTACCCCAACTTGCTCTAACACCTGCTTGTGCCGCTTGATGGTAAACTACATCAACATCTTTTAGAAGTTTGTGCCAATCTAAAAACTGAATATCACCTTCAATTAATGTAAAGCCAGGTGACTGATGTAAGTGTGCAACATTTTTATGCTTTAACATCGGATCGTAGTAATCATTGAATTCATCAATCCCGATGACTTCTTCTCCTTGTTGCAGCAATGTTTCTGCAAGATGAGAACCAATAAAGCCGGCGGCTCCAGTAACGATAATTTTAGCCATGTTGCCTATTTGTTGATATTTTGATTAATCTTCATATTCACAGGTTAATACTTGTAATCAATAATCGTCATTACCTAAAGACAATTTATTTTTACTCAATTATTTCAACAGTTCAAAAAGTCATTATAAATACTTAAAAATTATACTTACATGAAAAAAAATCAGTATATTTATTGAATTATTGCTATTAATAACATTTATTATAATTGTACTAATTCGCAAAATTGGATTTTCAAAATAAATACAGTAGAAATTCAATAGCTATATTTCTTCTTGCCCCCTGCTCCTTAGGCTTTTTAGTCATGAGGGGGCTTGCACAAGTGTGAGAATTGATGAAAAAATTGATCCGCGAGAGCCGATAAGGCATTCTCGTTTAGCAAGGAACGCACGAGGAAATCAGTGAAAGTTTTAGTTGTAGGTAATGGGGGGCGCGAACACGCTCTGGCATGGAAACTGTTGCAATCTAAGCAAATTGAGCAAGTTCTCTGTGTACCAGGGAATGGGGGCACAGCAAGTATGGAACGTTGCCAGAACTTGCCCTTGGCAGGAGATGATTTTGAGGGCATTAGCCGATATGCTCTAGAACATGGGATAACTCTGGTGATAGTTGGGCCAGAAGTCCCCTTGGCGAAGGGAATCACAGATTATCTCCAAGACAAAGGATTGATGGTATTTGGCCCAATTAGAGCCGGAGCGCAAATTGAAGCGAGTAAAGCTTGGGCAAAAGCCCTGATGCAAGAAGCAGGGATTCCGACGGCACGGGCTGCGGTATTTACGCAGGCAGCAGCAGCAAAATCCTATGTGAGAGCTACGGGAGCGCCAATTGTTGTCAAAGCTGATGGCTTGGCAGCTGGTAAGGGTGTAACGGTGGCACAAACAGTTGAACAGGCAGAAAGTGCCGTTGATGCGATTTTTCAGGGACAGTTTGGCAGTGCTGGTAAATTTGTCGTCATTGAAGAATGTTTGATTGGGCAAGAGGTGTCAGTTTTAGCGTTAACGGATGGGTTAACAATTCGACCCTTGCTGCCAGCTCAAGACCATAAACGGATTGGTGATGGCGATACGGGGGAAAATACTGGTGGGATGGGAGCCTATGCCCCAGCACCTATTGCTACGCCTTCTTTGATGGCACGCATTCAAACAGAAGTCTTAGAAAGAGCGATCGCAACTTTACGAGCTAAAGGCATTGATTACCGAGGTGTACTGTATGCTGGGTTAATGATTGCACCCGATGGTGACTTGAAGGTTTTGGAATTTAACTGTCGTTTTGGCGATCCAGAAACGCAGGTGATTTTGCCACTGTTAAAAACACCGCTAGAAGAGTTGCTTTTAGCTTGTGTACAGCAGCGATTAAGTGAATTGCCGCCCATTGCTTGGAAAGGGGGAGCATCTGCCACTGTCGTTGCAGCCTCAGGGGGTTATCCAGGAGAATATCAGAAAGGCCAGGTTATTACTGGTATTGGCGAGGCAGAAGCAACAGGAGCAACTGTATTTCATGCAGGTACGAAGTTGAACCAGCAACAAGAAATAGTGACAGATGGGGGTCGAGTATTAAATGTGACTGGAATCGGAGAAAATTTTGAGCAAGCGATCGCCCAAGCCTACGCAGGGATCAAATATATTCAGTTTGAAGGGATATATTACCGGAGAGATATTGGGCATAGAGTGGCAAGTACGAAGCAGGGGGAGCAAACCCTATAAGCGATCGCCTGATTAGGCAAACTGACGCCGATTTGTACTAGCTGAAAATCTCCACAAGTTAAATTTTTGTTAGACTGCTCATCTGTGCGTAACCCACCAGTCGAAAAAATGGGGTTTAACCCGTTAATCCTCAACTGGATATCAACTCCGATGGCTGAAATCAGGTAAATTCGTTAAGACTACCTTAACAGGAATATCCCCTGCACTCCCCCATCTCCCTCTCTCCCCTAACATTTTTGTCAAATTAACTGTTAATTTTTTAGTTGTTGGGCTTTATAACAAAGACTACTAACAACTTTATTTAAGATGCTAAGTCTGTTAAAAACAATTCGAGATGCGATCGCTAGTTGGTGGTCAGAGTTCACACTCCAGACCAAACTGTTGGCTGTGGCCACAATGGTAGTTTCGTTGGTGATGAGTGGTTTGACCTTCTGGGCTGTGAATACAATTCAGCAGGATGCGCGGATGAATGACACCCGCTTCGGTCGTGATTTGGGGCTGCTGCTTGCTGCCAACGTTGCCCCCCTAGTCGCTGACAATAATCTGACTGAGGTTGCCCAATTTTCTCAACGCTTCTACAGCAGCACCTCCAGTGTGCGTTATATGCTCTACGCTGATGAAACCGGGGAAATCTTTTTTGGCATTCCTTTTTGGGAAGCGGAGGTAGAAAACTCCCTCACAATTAAACGGCGGATACAACTGCCAGAAGATTACCCTGGTGATGGGGAAAAGCCGATGGTGCGGCAACACACGACCCCAGATGGCACAGTCACCGATGTATTTATTCCCCTGATCGTCAATAAAAAATACTTAGGTGTATTAGCGATCGGTATCAATCCCAATCAGACCGCTGTCATTTCCACCAATTTTACCCGCGATGTCACCATTGCCGTTTTTATCACGATTTGGGTAATGGTGATTTTGGCAGGAGTGATTAACGCCTTGACCATCACTAAGCCGATTAAAGAACTGCTGGTGGGGGTGAAGCAAATTGCTACCGGAAATTTCAAGCAACGGATTAATTTACCTTTAGGGGGCGAACTAGGGGAGTTAATTTTAAGCTTTAATGAAATGGCAGAGCGATTAGAGCGCTATGAAGAACAGAATATTGAGGAACTGACCGCAGAAAAAGCCAAGCTAGAAACCCTAGTTTCGACGATCGCAGATGGTGCTGTGTTGATTGATAACAACATGCAGGTGATTTTAGTCAACCCCACAGCAAAGCGAATTTTTGGCTGGGAAGCCGCTGATGTGGTAGGGTGCAATGTGTTAGATCACTTGCCCCCAGTGGTACAAAGGGAAATCATCCGTCCCTTGTACGAAATGGCAGCAGGTGAATGCGAAAGCGCCGAATTCCGGATTTTTATTAACCAACCCACCCCGCGGACGATCCGCATTCTCTTGACTACAGTACTCAACGTGCAAAGGGAAAGCATCAAAGGCATTGCGATTACTATCCAAGATATTACCCGTGAGGTCGAACTAAACGAGGCAAAAAGTCAATTTATCAGTAACGTTTCTCACGAACTGCGAACGCCTCTATTCAACATCAAAACCTATATTGAAACCCTGCATGACTACGGCGAAGAGTTAGCTTTACAAGAACGGCAAGAGTTTCTGCAAACTGTTAACCATGAAACCGATCGCCTAACCCGCCTAGTTAACGATGTTTTGGATTTGTCAAAACTCGAATCTGGTCGCAACTACAACTTCGATGGGGTGGATTTAGCCCAAGCGATCGAGCAAACCCTGCGTACTTACCAACTCAATGCTAAAGATAAAGGTGTTGAACTTGTTCAGGAAGTTGATCCTAATTTGCCGTTGGTAATGGGTAATTATGATCTGTTAGTACAAGTGTTTGGCAACCTGATTGGTAATGCCCTCAAATTCACAAAAGCCGGTGGTAAAGTAGCAATCCGCGCCTATCAACTAGATTTCAAACCCAGTCACACCCAATCTTCTCCAGTGCGGATTGAAATTTCCGATACTGGAATTGGCATCGCCACAGAAGACCAACACTCAATTTTTGAACGCTTCTTCCGCGTCGAAAACCGAGTTCACACCCTAGAAGGCACAGGTTTAGGTTTATCGATTGTCAGAAATATCATCGACAGGCATCGTAGTAAAGTCCATCTAGTCAGTGAAGTCGGCATTGGCACCACTTTTTGGTTCGACTTAGCTGCTTTTGAGGAAAAAGCTCCACCGATACTGATTGAGCCTGTTGCAGAAGCATCCAAAATCACCACAGCTTGAAGACAAGGGACTGGGTATTGGGTATTGGGAACTGGGCATTGGGAAAAGACAAGGTAGAGACTTCTTCAATAATTCTCCTTTGTCCCCTTTGTCCCCCAGTCTCCAGTCCCCAGGAAGCACAAATCAAGACCTTAATATAACGAACAACAAACAGACCAATAATAAACTTAATAGCAACAGCAAAGCCTGATTGCGTTTTACCCAACTTTTCACAGTTGTTGCAAAACTGTGAGTGTAACGCTGCTGTTGCAAATCTAACTTTGTCTCTTCAATATTTTGGTAGAGAGTACAGTCTTTGGCGTAAGGACGCTGGGGAAAATTGCAAGTATCATCAGCGTGATAAGTGCAGGTGTCGCACAGATACCCATCCCCAGTGGCGCGGTGCAATGGAATACCGGGATGACCGTAAGCTTTGAGTGATGTCCGGCAATAGGGACAATTAATAGCTTGACTATCAACGAGTTGATGGCAGTGGGGACAAGATACAGTAGCCAAAACCTTTAGTGCAAATAAGTTAAGTAAACACTTTGATTCTAGCCATTTACAGAGGTAATGGAGAAATACATCCGTAGCCTGTTAATTTTGAATATGGCTAGCTCTCAAAAGTGGTTATTTTATCAGTAAAAGTACTAAATTTATGCTGATTTTTTATATTTTTATAAGTGATTTATATCACTCAAAATAATTAACGCTATGTCATAATCTATTAAATATGAGCTTTTGTTCCAAGTCTAATAATTATTTAGAGGTAGAAAAATATTGCCTTTTAATCCTGAGCTGTGCCGTAACGAAAGCGAAGTCGAAAGCAAACTCATAGTGCAATATTTGCTACCACAGCTAGGTTATACTCCTGACACCTGGCATCAAGAAATTGTCCTTGGTAGCATCCGCTTAGATTTCTTAGCATTTGCCGCACAAGTGATTCCCTTTGTCTTAGATGCCAACTCACCGCTGAGTGTCGTTATGGAGGCAAAGCATCCCAAACAAAACTTAAACAACCATCTCCCCCGACTCAGGCATTATTTAACCAGCTTGAATATAAGGTATGGATTGCTGACTAATGGTAAAGAGATTAGAATTTATCAAAAAATACAGACTGATATTCAGTTAATATTTCAATGCTCTGGGAAAGAAGTTGAGACTAAGTTAGAAAATCTTAAAAGTTTAATTGGTAGAGATAGCCTGAAAGAAGGACAGTTAATAGCTAAACCAGAAGTTCAAATAGAAAATAATTTAAATTTGGAAACAAAGAGGCAACATTCAATGAAAACGATTGCAATCTACCACAATAAAGGCGGCGTTGGTAAGACTACTGTTGCAGTAAACCTGGCAGCAGCATTGAGTAAAAAAGGTAAAAGGGTACTTTTAATTGATATAGATTCCCAGGCAAATAGTACTTTTGCTACAGGATTAATCAAATTTCAATTTGATGAAGATGATGATTTACGAGATTCTAATATCTATCATTTATTAGAATCAGGTGATTTTTTCTTAATACCCGATGTTACCCGAAAATCACATTACTTTAACAATCCTGAATTAGATGTTATTCCTGCACATATTAATTTAATAGAAGGACAGTATAAACTTAATCAAATTGATGCTAGTAAGACTAGGTTAGTTACGAAATTAAAAAAAGTAGAGCCAGAATATGACATTGTTATTATTGATACACCTCCATCCAGAGATTTATATGCGAAAGTTGCACTTGTCGCTGCTGATTACCTGATAATCCCTTCAGATTTAAAGCCATTTGCAAACCAAGGATTGTTAAGTGTCAAAAACTTTATTATAGAAGTTAATGAATTTAGAGAAATGATAGGAAAACCACACATTATATTAATAGGTATCCTGGCTTCAAAAATCTCTACTAATTCTAAATTTTTACAATATACTTTTCCTAAGCAAAGGAGCGTGATTTCAGAACGTTACAATTTGCCTTTGATGGAAGCAGTAATTTATGATAGAACCGTACTATCCGAATGCATGAATCAGACTATAACAGTTGGAGATTTGGAATATCCTGATCCGAAATCTATTGTTAAATATGCAGAAGAAGTAAAATCAGATGCTCAAAAATCTGCTATGGAATTTGAAGTTTTAGCAGATGAAGTGTTAATAGGAATAGGGTTAAATAAATGATTAATTTTTCTTTAGTAGATGTAAAAAGTATTACTTCTAATGAACCTCGAGCAAATTTTTCCGAGGCTGATTTGGAAAACCTCGCAGACATAATTATAGAAACTGGAGGAATTATCAGACCATTAGTAGTAAAAGTGACAGGAGTAGAGAGCTATACGGTAGTTGATGGACATTGTGAATATTATGCTGCTGTCAGGGCACGAGAAAAAAATCCTCGGCAAGCTGAAATGGTTAATGCCTTTGTTATCGCCCCAAAATTAGAGGATTTAGTAGTAAAGCAAGTTGCATCTCTCAAAGAAATTGATTTTTCTAATAAAACAGTAATACCACATCCTGAAACAACAAAGTTAGAACCACGTCTGGCAAATCTAGAATTACGTCTTGAGAAGCAATTCAATGAATTTAAGTCAGAAATTTTACAAGAAAGACAGAGAATAGATAGTCAGTTCAAGGAACTTGAAAACCTTATTCCCCAAAAGGGTGAACAGAGTAATCCACTTAGTTTATTGAACTCTTTGGATAAGGACGAGTTATCTATAAAGTTACAACGCTCTAGAATTCGTGGGGCTGAAAAACTTGCAAAAGACATATTTGATGCTCGACGCAAAAAATCAAAGCAACAATTTGAAGATTACCGTGATGTAGTAAAATCTGTTAAAAACTTGGGTGATCAAACAATTTTGACTATTATTGATGAGTGGTCAAGAAGCTAGTAGTTATTAAAATAAGTTCTTCGCAATGTAAAAACTCTGCATAGCTTTCTCTGCGCCTCTGCGTGAGAAATTATCCACTACGTACTTGATATAAAAAAGGTGTATGCCTGCGGCGGGCTGCGTCAACACATTCCTATAGCTTAACCCCGCACCTGTCGCAGTGCATTAAACGCTTTACCTCGCAACCCAACTGGTAACAGCGATAATCCTAAACCAGTCCAAGCTTTAGGAGTTGAAAAAGACTTTCCCGCCAAAACTAGCTCTCTGCCTTTCTGCATTTCACCCTTTTCAATTAAACGCAAACCTAATAATAATTGCGTTTCAGTTAAACGATTTTTCCTGATTGTCTCTATTTTTTCAGACTCAAATTTATAACTTTCTAAATACCGCATTTTATCAAATAAATAAGGAATGGCTCGATTGATACCTTGCTGCTCTGCATGGGAGCGATATTCCATCAATAATTCTGGTAAATAATAGCCATTTTTTCCAGCCAAAGCTAGACGCACAAATAAATCATTATCCTCACAATTTTGCAGATTTGGCTGCATATATCCTAATTCTTGTAAGGTTTTACGGCGAAATAATGTTGCCCCAATTTGAAAGCTTTGGTGAATAAATGCAACTTCCAACAAATTATCTACAATACCTGCTGGTAAATTATTCCTACCCCAGTGATGAGAATTTTCTTGAGTTTTTGCCTCATCCCGCACATTGTTAATATCAATTATCCAATGGTCTGTACCAACAAAATCAATGCTAGAGTCTTGAGCAAGAATAGCTGCGGTACTTGCGAGAAAATCGGGTGTTAGCCGATCATCATCATCAAATTTCATAAAATATTCACCACTGGCAGCATCAAAGCCAGAGCGCATATTATTACTTTTGCCAATATTTTGCAGATGATGGATATATTTTATCCGGTGGTCTGTGTACTGTGACATCAACTCAGGTGTATCATCGCTAGAACCGTCATCACAAACAATTAGTTCAAAGTCTTGCTCAGACTGATTGAGTACGCTGTCAATGGCATAAGGGAGGAGATGAACACGATTAAAAGTAGGAATGCAAACAGTAATTTTAGGCATGTTATATACTAATAAGTGGAGAATCTAGAAAATAGAAATTTTATATCAATTGCTAATTTAATGAATCGCCAATAAAGCTAAATATAGCAAATATTTATTTGAATTTTATTCATTGCTTTCGGTGATAAATTACTAGTTTTTACAATTATCCTAAGTGGTCTTAGCTGTTTTGGTCTTTGTTCTGGTTGTTTGAGAAAGCAATAGTATAGGAATATCTGCGCTAACATTCACCTCAATGCTGTTTGGCAAAGCTACTACTTGGTCAAACACCACATCATTAGCAAGGGTGTAAATACCGAAATTCATTTTGATAAATCCTTTTGATTTTTAAGTTTCTGAGTAACGCAAATACTATTATCGTTATTCTCTCTCATTATTGTGAAATAATTAATAATATACACATCTTTACACTTTATGCTGAGGGCAAGAAAGAAGCGATTTTGGTTAGTTTGGATGATACTAACATTACCCGCTGCTGAAGGTGACAAAGTTGTGGTGCGTGCAACCAACACCTGCGCTCAGGAAAGTTTCTTTGGAATACCTAGAGTATCTATAGGACTCATATTTGATTTATGAAAAAATTTAAGTATCTATAGCTCACCAAAATCCTTATGTCGTAGGCATTGCCAGTTCTAAGTATATTTCAATATTCAAGTATGAATCCTATATACAGGCATCCTGGCTATTGACTCGATACTTTCATAAAGCTTGAGCAGCTGATCTTTAGTTTCTTGAACTTGGTAGTGAGGATAGCACCCTACAATGAATATACGTATGCAAACTATTCACAACCGTAAAGTCAAAGGTGGAGGCTAAACGTTGGCACAATTGCAAACACAACCTCCGGCTTTGTCAGGCTCTCAAAAAAATTGGGTCTTACTCGGTGTCGGACTTGGGGTATTCATGTCTACCCTAGATCTCGGCATCATCAATGTTGCTTTGCCGACATTGGTGCAAGCCTTTGACACCAGTTTCCCTACGACCCAATGGGCTGTATTGAGTTACCAGTTGGTCAGTTCTGGTTTAGTTTTGGGGGCAACGCGTCTGGGGGATATGTGGGGCAAGAAGTCCTTATATCAAGGGGGACTTGTTCTGTTCACTTTCAGTTCCCTATTGTGTGCTTTTGCACCTAGTATTGGGTGGTTGATCGGCTTTCGGGCCCTTCAAGGACTAGGTGCTGTGTTCATTTCTGGGCTTGGTTTGGCAATCATCACAGAAGTTTTTCCCTCTTCCGAACGAGGTCGGGCTGTTGGGATCATCGGTAGTGTAGTGTCACTGGGAATTGCTTTTGGCCCTTCTGCTGGCGGACTGCTCCTCAGCTTGTCAGGCTGGCATAGTATATTCTTGATCAATGTACTGCTGGGGATCATAGCTAGTTTCTTAATAGCTAGGGTGGTGCCACCTTCTGTACGCATTCCGGGCAAACAGAAATTTGACTTTTTTGGAGCCATATTGGCTTTATTGACTCTGGGTAGTTTTGGGCTGGGTATGACGCTAGGGCAAAGCCAGGGCTTTAGCAGTATTAATGCATTGGTATTATTAACGATCGCTGCCGTGAGTTTTATAACTTTTTTGGTAGTTGAAGCGATCATAGAGCAACCGCTACTAGAGCTACACCTGTTTCGTAATCTTCAGTTAAGTATGGGTTTGCTAAGTGGCTGGCTAGCATTCACTGTTATTGGCGGTTCGCTACTCATCGTCCCTTTCTTTCTAGAGGGCGTCAAGCATTATCCGACGGTAAAAGTGGGGCTGCTATTAGCTGTGTCGTCTGTACTTAGTGGGTTAATTGCCCCTTTGGCTGGAATACTTTCAGACCGCTTTGGCGGTCGAGTGATCAGCTCCATTGGGCTGGGGTTGATGATTGGCGGCTGTTTAGGGATTAGCACCTTTGATGCTCAAATTACTGAGCTAGGCTATGTGTCGCGCTATTTTATTTACGGCATTGGACTAGGTTTATTCCAATCGCCGAACAACAGCACTGTCATGGGAGCAGTACCGAGGGAGCGGCTAGGGATTGCTTCTGGGTTGCTGTCTTTGTCACGTACTTCAGGGAATACGGTAGGAGTTTCTCTAATCGGGGCAGTATTTGGAGCGCTAATCGCTAGCATGTCTGCGGGTGCAGATGTCTCGGTTGCCCCTCCTGAGGCGATCGTTGCGGGGTTCCAAGGAACTTTTCGCTTCGCAGCCCTAATACTGTGTGGGGCAGCAGTTGCATCTGTTTTAAGGATCAGGAAGAGGCAGGGGGCAGGGGCAGGGGAGGCAGGGGAGAAATAATTAATGCTCAATGCCCAATGCCCAATGCCCGATGCCCGATGCCCAATGTCCAATATTCAATTATCAATTACTAAGGAGCTAGATAATCGTATGACAGGGAAATTAGAGGGGAAAGTAGCAATTATTACTGGCGCTTCAGCGGGAATTGGAGAAGCAACTGCGATCGCCTTGGCAGCAGAAGGAGCAACAGTAGTACTCGCTGCTAGGCGTGGCGATCGCATTCAGGCATTAGCAGAACGTATCGAAGCTAGTGGTGGCAAAGCATTGCCCATTGTCACCGATGTGACTGACGAAACCCAGGTAAATAACTTGGTAGAAAAGGCAAATGCAGAATTGGGAAGGGTCGATATCCTTGTGAATAATGCAGGGATTGCCTTACTCGGCACCATTGAAGCCGGGAATAGCTCAGACTGGCGGCGATCGTTTGACCTCAACGTACTAGGACTGCTATATGCTACTCATGCTGTTTTGCCTCTGTTGAAGGCGCAAAAATCCGGGCATATAGTCAATATCTCCTCAGTGGCTGGCCGGACAGCGCGGGCGGGCATCGGTGTTTATAATGCTACCAAATGGGGTGTGAATGCTCTCTCCGAAGCATTGCGCCAAGAAGTCCACAAGGACAACATCCGCGTCACCATTATCGAACCAGGTTTGGTGGATACGGAAATTGACAACCAAATTACCGATCCCGTTGCCAAAGAACGGATTCAAGAACGACGTAAGTCAATTCAACCTCTGCAAAGCGAAGACATTGCAGCTGCGATCGTTTACGCCCTCACCCAGCCACCACGCGTTAATGTCAACGAAATCCTCATCCGACCAACGGGACAAGAAAATTAAAGCTAAAGGGCAGGCTTAACGGGCGTGCCCTTTTTTAAATAGAAGCCCCATTATTTATTTTGGTGGTTCTTAATCTTAATTTTGAATGAGTGACTTTTGACTTCCCCGTTCGCGTAGCGTCTCCAAGAGTTGGGGCTGACCTGGAATGGAAGTTATTTGATGTTGTTAGATGGGAGCGTCGAAAGGTTTATTTCGACGCATTTATTGATCTCGCTACCAATCCACATCTGGATTCAGAAAATCTTATTAGTGGGATAGGTTCATAGATAGCCCAATCGTTGCACCAAGAAATCAATGAACGTTTGGACTCGGAGGGAATGGCGGCGATTGGGCAGATAAAGCGCATAAATGCCCATGTCCATATCTACTTGCGGATAGAATTGAAAATCGCTAAGTACGGTTTGTAGCCTGCCAACCCGAATGTCTTCGCCAATTAACCAGGTGGGCATAAGAATTAAACCTGCTCCATCTAGACAAACTTGTCGTAGAACTTCCGAATTATTCGCAACGAGTGAGCCATTAACTTTCACCTCACAGACTTCTTTGTCTCGCTTAAATCGCCAGATTTCATAGCCTGTGGAGTAGCTAAAACGTAAACAATTATGGTGGACTAACTCATTCGGGTGATCGAGTTTGCCATACTGTTGAAAATAGCTGGGACTCCCACAGACTTCGCGGGTATAGGCGGTGAGCTTGCGGACAATCCAACTGGCACCGGAGCGATCGAGGTTCCCCAGCCGAATCACCACATCCAGTTCTTCTTCCACCGGATTGGACAGAGCATCACTCAGCTTTAAATCGAGTTGCATCGCCGGATATTACACCAGAAAATCCTGCACTATCGGTGCAATGTGGAGTCGTCCAAATGCAACGGGCAGATTCACCCGCAGTAGCCCCCGTGGCACTTCATCAAGTTCTGCCACCGACAAATTTGCCGCTTCCACATCCTGAAGAATTTGCACCGCTTTGGCATAGTATTTACGCCCTTGGGGGGTGAGAGTAACGCTGCGAGTCGAGCGGTTGAAGAGTTGAGTATGCAGCAGTTTTTCTAGTGCGTTCACCTGACGGGTTGCAGAGGATACAGCAACGCCTAGCTGCCGAGCGGCTTCGGAAAAACCGCCCGTTTCAACCACTTTGGTAAAGGCTTGCATAGCAGCAAATTGATCCATTTGTTGAAGTCTATTTTTGCGTAAATTGCAAAGGTGTTTAGCAGCAAAGACATATTATCATTTTTTATGAGTGGAGTTCTGGTGAGATCACAAATTATTCAGGAAACCGCCATGACGTTAACGATCGAAATCACCTCAGATTTTATTTGTCCCTGGTGTTTAGTGGCAGAAACACGACTCAACAGAGCGATCGCCCAACTCAATCCGGCGGTAAACATCCAGCGCGTTTGGTATCCTTTTGAGTTAAATCCGAATATGCCGGAAATGGGGATAGATCGCAAAACCTACCGCACCCAAAAATTTGGCAGTTGGGAATACTCGCAGCAATTGGATGCGAAAACGGTTCAAGCAACACAAAATGATCGAATTGGGTTTCGCTATGACTTGATGACCATTACGCCTAACACACTGAAAGCGCATCGCTTAACCTGGTTTGCCATGCAGCAAGATAAAGCAACAACGATGACAGAACGCATTCTGAAGGCGTATTTCACAGAAGGAGAAAACATTGCCGAAGTCGAAATCTTAGCCAATCTAGCGGCTGAGGTTGGCATTGATGCAAAGGCAGCAAAAGCATTTCTGTTGTCTGATACAGGGATACAAGAAGTGCAAAAATTGGAACGTCAAGCGATCGCTCAAGGTATTCGAGGAGTCCCCAATATTCGCATTGGTCAAGAAGTTTTATCTGGCGCTCAATCCGTTGATGTTTTTCTTGCTGCCTTACAAAACGCAATGCATGAATTGACAACTGCTTGAAGCAAAAAACTAACACGATTGATCTAAACGATAAGGACAACACTATGACAAACCATTTAGGCTCACCCTCTAATCCCCGCAGAGTCAAACTTTATGGACAACCTAATTCAGCAGCAGCCTACGAAATTCGAGATTTTCTTAACCGCAGCGTTGTCGAATTTGACTGGATTGAATTAGTTGGCGATGAGGATTGCGATCGAGAACTTAGAATTTCAACGCTGAACGATATCCGCTTGCCTGTTATTGAATTTCCAGATGGCACTCAAATTTTTGCCCCGACCATTCGAGAGATTGCCCAACGGCTCGGTTGGGTAACACAACCCAGATTCAAAGAATATGATCTGTCGATTTATGGTGCGGGGCCTGCTGGCTTAAGTGCAGCCGTATATGCCGCATCTGAAGGGTTACGCACGGTTCTGATTGAACGTCACGCCGTCGGAGGACAAGCAGGCACCAGTTCCTTGATTGAGAATTACATGGGATTTCCCGAAGACATTAGCGGCGCTAATTTAGCCGAACGCGCCCGCCAGCAGGCAGTCAAATATGGTAAACCAACATTACAAGAATTACCTTACATATATCGAAGTCAAGCCAAATCTGGTACTCATTCATTTTATGCCTATGCAACTTTATATGTTATTAACAAGAATAAGCGTGTAACTCTAGCCGTCAGAGGTGTTCGCCGACTAGACACTAATGTAGCAATAATTACTTATTTATTGGCAGAACTTGAATCCCTTAAAATAAATGTAAAAAAGCTCTACCTAGATAGAGGATTTTTTAATACTCCTGTAATCAGATGGTTGCAAGCATTAGACATTCCATTTATGATGCCTGCTATCAAGACAGGAAAAAAGGGAGGAATTAAACAGTTTTTCAAGGGGAGAAAAAGTTATAAAACTACCCATACCATTACAAAAGACAAAGATGATTTAGTCACTTTTGACTTATGGATTATCTGTAAGTATAGAAAGGGGAAGCGTAAAAAACATGGGGTGCAATACTTGGCTTATGTTACTTATAAAATTAAAACAAATTTAGATTATATATATGAAGATTATCGAAAAAGATTTGGGTTCGAAAGTAGTTATCGGCTAAAAAATATTTGTCGAATTAGAACAAACAACAAAAATCCAGTATTGAGATTACTATTTGTGGGGATTTATTTTCTTTTAGTTAATATTTGGGTAAATATCCTTTGGCTGAGAATCAGTCGTAAAAGGAAAGGTAGCCGATTAATTTATAGGACACTTTTTGTATTAAAACAGATGTTGTCCTTTTTATCTCAAGCCATACAGCGCAAATATCAAGTAGTTGAAAGCATTTATATTCCAACAGGTTAGTACTAACAATTTCTCGACCAACTAATCATAAGTAATCATAATCTATACTATGTCTGCTAGTTAGAGAGTTGTGTATTAAAAAGTATTAAAAAATATAAGTATTTCCGCGATCGCTCTTTGCAGAAAAACTTTTTGGTTTACTGATTTATGGTAACGGGCGATCGGAGGATGACAAGTAAACATGTAGCGATCGCAGTCGAATAATGCAGTGCAGCCGACCGGATCAAAGTGATCGGTTTAGACCGAGAGGTTACTGGCTGCGGCTGACCTTCACCGTTAGCTGGCTTAAGTTATCTGTTGAAACACGACCAGAAAGTTTTCTTTTCGAGGCATCGCCTAAGCCAGCTACGCATCTAATTGCACATACCACTTCTAACAAGCATAATCGCCTACAATAGCGATTCTGACAGAGCGTACGATCGCCAGAAACCACCTATGAGATAAAATGCTACAGCATTAGTGCTTGGTCAGGGTAGCAATTCAATGGATATGGAAATAGCGATGTCTACGATGGTCACTGAGCTTGTCGTACCACTACCCTGCAGGAAGCAAGCTAGCAAGAGCGTCTCGTAGAGAAGTGCGGGCTACGCCTACGCTCATTTGTATCTACAAGTGCAATTTGAAACCGATGCAACTGAAAATTGAATAGATACTCGATGAAAATGGGTAGACGCGCAGCCGCTTGTCGTTAGACATCGCCCACTGATGATAGATAGTCAATACCAGTCAGCGATCGCAAGTCCCGCAACTCTAGAAAATTCTTTGATATTGTGAGTGACAAGAGTCGCTTGAAGTGCGATGTGATCGCTATTCCTGCAATCAAAAATATCCATCGGGCCAATTGGAGTTCCTTGCTTGTCTAACTGGGTGCGAATTGTAGCAGCAGCAAGAGCAGCATCATAATCGAACGGAACCAGATTTACTCGGCTCAAAAGTTGCTGAAGTTGCTGGGTGCGTTTTGCTGGGGAGGTGGATTTTTCAATACCGACTTGCAATTTCATTGATAACGATTGTCGGAATACTAATTTCCTCAGCAGGGATACTGACAAGGTTGTAAGCAACTTGTCCTTGACCCTTGAAGTAGTAAATCAGAGTATTGGTATCCAAAACGTACATCTAGAGACTTTCCCGTAAGATGTCTTGTTTAGCATTTAGGTGCTTAGTACGAATAAATTCAGCAAAAGTCAAGACCTCGCTGGCTTGCTCTTGGGGAAGGGATTTAACGAGTGCGTAAATCTGTTCAGCGATGTTCATAATCGGGTTTGAGATCAAGGTTATAAAAATCTTAGCAATCTGACCTTCTGACTGTCTTTAAATTTCATGCTCTCTTCGCAGATTTCAGTCCTCAGCACCCTGACTTCTGATTTAGTGAATGATTTCTCATCAAAGGATCAAGCTAGAGAAGTGTATCAGTCAGCAAGGAAGGCGATTCAAATATGAGAATTGCTTCAAAACTTTCGTTTAAGCGTCAACTATCTCTTCTAACCAAATGTATTTCAAAGGAATTCAATCTTCACACAGAGTTGGATAATCTGGGCTTAGTCTATGATGATCTGAGATATAAGAATAACGGCCCTATAGTTCATAGTTCTACCAAATATCTAACGCTAGATAGCTTGCTTTGTGATCACCATGAAGTGCCAATAGTTAGCTTTTTTCTGGTGCGGGTGGTCTTGACGTTGGTTTTGAATATGCAGGTTTTAAACATTTAGTAGCAATTGAGATTAATTCTCTTTTCTGTCAAACACTTAGCGCTAATCGTCCCGATTGGTCTGTAATCGGACTACCAAACTACAGCGGAGATGTGCGAAATAGAGAGGAAATTTATACGGTTTTGAAATTACTTGGTGTTTCCACACCATTTGAAGGAATCTTTGTAGGAGGTCTACCTTGCCAACTATTCAGCATCGCTGCTAACCAAAGATTTTCTAAAGATGGAGAAAATTTTAAGAGAGTGGGTTTTTCTCACTCTGAATATGGCGACCTTCTTTTCGATTTTATTTGGTACGTTAAAGAATTCAAGCCGAGAGCTTTTCTTATTGAAAACGTTACAGGTCTATTAGATTTAGATAGTGGCATACAACTGTCTGAGGCTCTCGCTATTTTGGCAGAATCTGGATATTCAATTGCTGAACCAACTATAGTAAACGCTGGAGATTACAATGTCCCACAAAATAGATATCGTTTATTTTTAATAGGTCATCTTACAACTAACGAATTTACTTTTCCTACGTCATGTTCAGGTGCTGTGCCATGTTATAAAGCCTTTGAAAAGCCAGTAATTGGTTTGGAAAACCACATAACACGAGAGCATAAAGCAAATTCCATAATTCGATACATGGATTTAAACTATGGAGAGCGAGATCATCTTGGTCGAGTTGCTCGATTAGACCCCAATTTACCATCTAAAACGGTGATTAGTGGAGGTACAAAAGGTGGTGGGAGATCGCATCTTCATCCTATTTATCCGCGAACATTATCTGTTTGAGAGTCAGCAAGATTGCAAACATTTCCTGATGACTTCGTTTTTTGTGGTTCTTCTGCACGCCAATTCACACAAGTTGGAAATGCTGTTCCACCCTTAATTGCATTTCAGTTAGCTCGTTCTATTTATTTCCAAATCTATACAGGTCAATCAAGGTATGAAGTGCTTGAGCCTACCTCTGTCAAAAGCACCGTCTAACAACCGTGTTGCAGCGAGGTCATAGCCATCAACAGCTTGAGTTTTGAATCGGTTGATGGCTGCATCAGTTGTTGCATCATCTACTGTTAGATCAATAGAAACAGCGATCATCAGGTTTTCATGATTTTTATTGACAAATTCTTGTAGTAAATGTTATAAGCCAAGAAATTTATTTCTTGGCGGGAGATTGGGCAGATGCAAGATATAAGTAAACAAACAAGACGCCTAACCCTACTCGCCTATGAACAATAAGGGTGTTAGGATATCTTTCACCAGTTGAATCTGACTTATGAAATTAGTTTGCTCCCAAAGCGATCTCAGTACAAACCTCTCACTCGTTAGTCGTGCAGTACCTTCACGGCCAACTCATCCAGTACTTGCCAATGTGCTGCTCCAAGCGGATGCTGAAACTAACCAAGTAAGCTTAACAGCTTTTGATCTCAGCTTGGGAATCCGCACCAGCTTTAACGCTGAGGTATGGCAAGGAGGTGCGATCGCACTTCCTGCTAAGTTACTTGTAGACATCACCTCTCGTCTTGCAGAGGGCGAAATCACTCTAGATGATGAATCAGCCCTCACAGGTGCAACACCAGGTGGAGAAGGTTTAATTGTCACACTCACACCTAAGAGTGGACATTACCAAGTACGAGCAATGGGGCCTGAAGAATTTCCTGAATTACCTGTAATTGAAAATACAGAAGTAATCCATCTTACTACCACCGCATTAATTGAGGGATTACGGGGTTCATTGTTTGCTACCAGTGCTGATGAAACCAAGCAAGTACTCACCGGAGTGCATTTAACAGTTAAACAAGATACTTTAGAATTTGCAGCTACCGACGGACATCGCCTAGCAGTAGTAGAAACTAGCAACGAGCGTCCTCTAGGCGGAACTAGTCAACTAGAAGTGACAGTACCAGCTAGAGCATTACGCGAACTCCAACGAATGTTAGCTCATAGCGCCTCATCAGATGAACCTGTAGCTTTATATTTCGATCAAGGTCAAGTCGTGTTTGCATGGCAAAATCAACGCTTGACTAGTCGCACATTAGAAGGGCAATATCCTGCCTATCGACAATTAATCCCCCGCCAATTTGAGCGACAAGTGACAATTGAACGGCGACAATTCGTAAGCACTTTGGAACGGATTGCTGTGCTAGCCGATCAGAAAAATAATATTGTCAAGCTCACTATTGACAGCGAAGCTCAAGAAATTACCTTATCTTGTGAAGCTCAAGATGTGGGCAGTGGTAGAGAGTCAATGCCTGCACAAATTTCTGGAGAAAATATTGAGATTGCTTTTAACATTAAATATTTGATGGAAGGCTTGAAAGAGTTACCATCTTCCGAAATTCAGATGCATTTGAATCAAAGCCTAACTCCAGTGATTTTTACGCCATTGGGTGGTTTGAAAATGACCTATTTAGCTATGCCGGTGCAACTTAGAAGTTAAAAAGAATGGTATAAACTCAACAAAAGCTTTATTACCCAATACGCTTGGGTTAAGATTTGATCCCGCCTAACCCTCCTTTTTAAGGAGGGAATTAACCAAGCCTTTTTAACACCTTTTTTCCCTGACCTCACAAAATCGCGTTGCTTCCACTATTACGATTATCATTATTATACAGATTTTTTTTATACCTAGACGTATTGATAAAATTTACTCGCTTTTAACTTGTTACTAATTAACACAATCTAATTGTTACTAATTAACACAATCTAACCTTTTCCCCTCTTCTTTATTAACAATAAAATACAGGACTTACGCAAAAAGGCAGTGAAAGCCTTGATTTACCGTAAGGGCAATTCATGAATTGCCCCTACATTTCGTACTTAATGCGTAAGTCATAAAACAGTCAAATTTTATACGGCTGATTATAAGTAAAAAGCTTTAGATAAGTAGTAAAATTTATTAAGTGTTTTCTGAGATGAAAATATGGAAATTTTACGCATACTAAGTTTGGGATTGCTTTTTGCTAGCTTTCCAATGTTTTTGCTGCTAACCTGCAAAGGTCGATTTTTGCTCAAATCGATGGTACTGGAGATCAAGCATGGAAAGAAATAGGTGATAAGTTCGGATCAATTGATCACAAATCCGGCAGCGTTGGCAAGGGTAAGAAGCTCCCCAGAAAACTTGCTAAAAAGTTATTTCCTCTGAGACCGCTAGGGAAACAACTTGTGCATCCACAGGACAGTGTTTTAGGTGCAGATAGCAGATGGCCTGAACCCGGACTGAGAAATAAAAGCTATAGTCGCCTAATTAAAAATGCCTTCAAGCCGGAATGGTGGAAGTCTAATCAACTGATTCAAATTGATGCTAAGGGTGTCAGAACTTTTGTTAATAAACCGGATCGCTCTTTGGAAACCAATGAGTACAGGTTAATAGAGTACAACTTCTCGCTATTTTTTGGGCTGGCAATTCAAATGTACGAATCTACGCTCATCGCTAACGATACCCCACTTGATCGCTTCTTGGAAGGAAACACCACTGCCCTAACTGGGCAACAGCAACGGGGGAAACAACTGTTTGAAGGTAAAGCTCAATGCAACGTTTGTCATAATGGGGCAGAACTTAGCAGTGCTTCTGTGAGTTCTGTGCAGAAACAAAGAATTGGGATTCTTAACATCCCTAATTTCAGCAGATTTGTCTTTGACAATGGCTTTTTCAATATCGGCATTAGACCGACATTAGAAGATGTTAGTGTTGGAGGTAATGACCCATTTGGGAATCCGCTTTCTGAAACGAAACTGGCTCTACTGCGAACTTTCCAGCAACTTCTCGGTTCTCCATCCAACACCATAGTTAGCTCTAAGGACATAATACTTGCGGATGGTAGTTTTAAAACTCCTGGACTCCGCAATGTCGAACTGACTGCCCCTTATTTCCACAATGGTGGTTCTTTAACTTTGCAGCAAGTGATAGAATTATACAATCGTGGCGGAGACTTCCGCAAGCAAAGCGCTCTTGCCGTGTTGGGATTAACTGAAGCCGAAAAAAATGACTTGCTAGCTTTCCTCAAATCACTCACTGATGAGCGAGTCCGCTATGAAAAGGCGCCATTTGATCACCCACAACTGTTTGTTCCAAATGGACATCCGGGTGATTCTACATACGTGATCAATGATGGTACTGGCAAAGCCACAGATAGTCTACTGGAAATTCCTGCCGTTGGTAGTTATGGTGGTAATGGCACTCCAAATTTCCTCGTAACTTCAAGACACAAGACAGTGGTAAGTAAATAGCATTTCCGTGTTGGGGAGCTTTTGGTGGGGGAAACCCGGCACTAACTCCCCAACAGCGGAAATTATACAAAATATTGAAATCGGGTTGCCAGGTGGAGCGATACAGACTGGCTGCTGATGGCATGAAGAACTTGATTGAAATCTTTACGTATAATTGCTGTTGAACTGTTGCAGTTGACTTCTCTACACCGCACCCAGGCAACTGCCGACGCTATTCAAGTCCTCAATCCTCTTCAGCTTCACATAATCAGCGCTAAATCACCTAAACTACCCAAGATATTAACAGTTAGTTGGGTGCTTGGTTGCGTAGACGCTTCTTCGGCTTGTCGCTAGACATAGCTCGTTTAGGGGGTTACTTAGAACATCGACATCAAACCGCTATTGGTATCCAGGTACTGTGGCGGGGCGGGTTAAAATTGCACGACAAGAGTCACGGTGGTAGCTCCCCAACCTACGGGAGTTGATGGTGCGATTTGGTGATTTGGATCACCGGAATTTCAATCCAAAATTCTGTACCTAACTCTGGCTGAGAATCACATTTAAACACACCACCGTGTTTATCCACGACAATCTGATAACTTATTGACAACCCCAAGCCCGTGCCTTTTCCCACTGGCTTAGTAGTGAAAAATGGGTCGCAGATTCTTGCCTTCAGGGCTTCGGATATTCCTGGGCCATTGTCCGCAATGCGAATTACTACGCTCTTGACATTACCTTCAAGCTCTCCAAGAGCAGTACGGATAGTAATTTGATTGCTATGAGGTTTTGATGGAGATTCCCTGTAATCTTCTAGAGCATCGATCGCATTACTTAAAACATTCATAAATACTTGATTCAGTGGCCCGGCATAGCACTCTACTAAAGGAAGATTACTATATTCTTTGACTAATTTAATAGCCGGACTTTCCGGTTTTGCTTTCAAGCGATGCTGCAAAATTAGCAAGGTGCTATCAATGCCCTCATGAATATCAACTGGTTTTTTTTCCGCCTCGTCAAGGCGGGAGAAATTCCGTAAACCCAAGACAATCTGCCGGATGCGATCAATTCCAACTTTCATGGAAGATAGAGTTTTAGGCAAATCCTCCATGATAAATTCTAAGTCTATTTCTTCAGAGCGATCGCGAATCTCAGGGCTGGGATTAGGACAGTCTTGCAAATAGAGGTCTAGTATACTGAGTAAATCTTGGGCGTAATCATTGACATGATTGATGTTGCCATAAATGAAGTTCACCGGGTTATTAATTTCGTGAGCAACACCAGCTACCAGTTGACCTAGTGAGGACATTTTCTCAGTTTGGATCAGTTGGGTTTGAGTTTGCTGTAAATCATGCAAAGCTTGAGTCAGTTTTTCTGTCTGCTCTTTGGTTTGATTATGCAATTGGGCTTGTTGAAGTGCAACCCCAAGCTGATTAGCAATTTGAGTGATGAACTTAATTTCCGAGGCTTCCCAATGGCGGGGTGCAGAATTCTGATAAGCTGCTAGCAAGCCCCATAGCTGTTGCCCGATAAATATAGGTGCGATCGCATACGCCTTTACTTGTAATTGCTCCAAAACCGCAATGTGACACTCCGAGTGGCCAGACTGATAGATATCATCAACTATATAGCTTTCATTATGGCGATATCGTCCACCTTGGGTTTCTTGTAAATAGCTATCTTTCCAAACTGTATTAAGATCATAACCTACAAGTTTTACCCAACCATCAACCACAAACTCGGCGATATATTCACCACTCCAATCTGGATGAAAGCGATAGACAGCCACACGATCCGCTTGCAGTGATTTGCAAATTTCTTGAGTGGTAGTCTGAAAAATCATATCTAAGTCAAGAGATTTTCGGATTTTTGCAACAACTTCAAACAATACCCGTTGCTGTTCTGCCGCTTGTCGCAAATCAACAGCCTGATGCTTAGTTTGTTCTAGTAAATCAGCTTGTTCCAGTGCTACAGAAAGCTGTGCAGCAACTTGGGTAGCGAACTGGATTTCTGAGGATTGCCATTCACGCGGTTGGTCGCACTGGTGAATGCACAACAAACCCCACAGTTCATCACTTTTAGCCAGTGGCAAAACTAAATTGGCTTTAACTTGGAGTTGCTCCAGCATTTGGACATAACAAACATTCAGTCCAGAGTTGTGGATATCAGCGATCGCATGGATGCGTCCCTGACGATAGAGAGCATCATACTTGTTCTTAAAGCAGTTGTCTTGAATTTTTAATGTTAAAGCAGAAGTAAACTCTGGCAAAACACCCTCTGAAAGAATTTCACCTTCATCGAGTTCGGAATTCGGGTCAAAGCGGTATACTACCACTCTGTCAGCATTCAAAGAGCGACGGACTTCATAGACAGTTGCGGCAAAAACTGTCTTGAGATCAAGAGATTCCCGAATTTTCGCAACAACTTCAAACAACACCTGTTGTTGTTCTGCCGCTTGTCGCAAACTTAACGTCTGCTGTTTTGTTTGCGTGAGTAATTCAGCTTGCTGGAGTGCTACACCTATTTGACCAGCAATCTGGCTGAGAAAGTTAATTTCGTATTTTTTCCATTGGCGCGGCCCAGTGTGTTGATAAGTTGCCAGCAAACCCCAAAGTTTCTGCCCAACAAAAATCGGAGCAAGCACAAAAGCGTGAATTTGAAACTGCTCTAGATTGTCGATATGACACTGAGCAAATCCCATATTATAGATGTCATCTACCGCAAATGTTTCATTGTTGCGGTAGCGCCCTCCCTCTGTGTCTTGTAAGTAAGTATCATTCCAAATAGTATTAATTCCTAGTTCCGATTGATTCGACCAATATGGACTAGCAGCCTCAAAATCGCCGACAAATTTCCCACCCCAATCAGAATCAAAACGATAAACAGAAACACGATCAGCTTTGATTAATTGACAAACCTCTTTAGTGGTTGTTTGAAAAATAGTATCGGTGTCAAGAGACTCACGAATTTCAGTAATAACTTTAAACACAGCCTGTTGTTGTTCAGCTGTCCGTTGCAGTTCAAGTGTACGCCTTTTGACTTGTTGTTCTAAATTTTCATTGAAGGTTTGAACCTGTTGGTAAAGTTCATACTGCTGAATTGCTGAAGCAAAGTGTTTACCAATGTCTCTAGCTAGTTCAATCTCTTCAAGTGTCCATTTGCGAGCTTGTGCCTTTTTAGATTCGCGCCAAACCTCAAAGGATTGTCGGGGGTAAAGTTGCCTTTGATCGCTGTCATACTGCCCCGCCCATAGAGTTTCTGTATCTATTTCATTGCGGAAAATACTTAAATAGCCCAGCAACTGCTGACGATACTGGAGTGGGATCATCAACATGCTGCGAATTTTAGTTGGTTGAAAAGCAACTTGCAAAGTTCGCAAGCCAGGAGTGTTATATATATCTAAAATCGCCCAAACATCATAATTACTAGACTTATAGTGTTCCTGCCAGACACTATACTGCTCTATCAGTGGATATATAGTTTGTTCTGGCATCATAGGTTGCTGTCCACAGATATAAAGCTTGATACAACTATTTCCTGGTATTAAGCATTCTGTTAAACTGGCTACGTTGCCATTGTGGAAATTAAAAGCTTCATTTCTAATGCAAAGCCTGCCACCAACACCATCAAATGCAGCTACGGCCGCTTCTAAGGCTGGCTGTAATACAATCGTGGGTAGTGAATGCAGTAGTGTAGAAATGCGATTAATGATAGCTTCGCGTTCGGCTTTTTCACGCGCTTGAGTCAGGAGGGTACTTTGAGCGATCGCCACAGATAGCTGATCAACTACCATCTGTACTGCTTCTAGTTCATATTCTGAAATCAAATGCGCTTGCGAATTATGAGACACCAGTAGCCCCCAAAGTTGATCTTGATGGAGAATAGGCGCTACTACAGAGGACTTTACCCCCATTGCCGTCAAATATTCAATATGGCAAGAGTCTACAGGGCGGTAACGGATCTCCTCTGATATGGTTTCTCCATTTTCCAACTCACGTAGGTGACTTTGACCAATCTCTTGAGTATCAACATTAATAACAGAACGCACCCGTGATTTGATAAATAGTTCACGGGCATCCAGTGGAATATCATCAGCAGGAAAATTCAATCCCACTAGCGACGGCAACCGATTTTCGTGAATTGACTCAGCAATCACCTGACCACTGCCATCGGCATGAAATTTGTAAATCATCACTCGGTCAGTTTTTAGTAGCGATCGCACCTCTGCTGTTGTCACTGTGATAATTTCCTTGAACTCTAAACTTCGTCGAATACGGTTTGTAATGCGGCGTAGTAAACTTTCTTGATGGTGACATAAGGGTAAATCTTGTTCAGGGTTGGAGGTCATTGCTTATAACAAAATAAATTAATAATTCGCAAACTGGCATAATTAAATCTAAAGCCATTCTGGTATTTATTTAATCAATTTGTCTTCAGTGCAACTACGGGTAAATCATTAATAAAAATCTTTATTTACCTTTTATAAAAAATCACCAAGATCTCACAAAAACAGACGCTAAAATAATTGCGTCTGTACTAGCTACAAGAAAAGATTCTTGCTTTTTAATTTTGAGTTTTTGTCAAACATTGCCGGAGCAACAAACTTAAACGCTTATATTGTCAGCAAAGCTGATTTTCAGATAGTCGTCTTCCATCTTTGCCCCTGCTGGTTGTAGGGCTGCTAAGGCTTGCGGCAAAACTAAGTTACGACGATGGTTGCCAATAGTAATGTTTAATTCGTCTCCGGTTTTACTCAGTTGAACTTGGTCTTTAGGAATACCAGGTAAGTAAAGTTCTAAGCTGTATTGGTTTTCCTTTTGCACGACTCTAAGAGTCGTTTCTTTGTAATAAACCTGAGTTGGATCTTCATCTTTATAAAGGGTTTCCTTCAGGCGTTCTAATGAAGCCAATCCACACATCTCCTCAGCAAACAGGGGAACTTCCTTCACAGGTAGAGGGTGAAAATTATCATGAATTTCCCGGCGATATTGCTCCTGACTTTCCTTCCAACGTTGGAAAAATGGATCTTGGACAACGCTAGGAATAATCCGATTAGCCACTACTAAATCTGTTGCAACATTATACAAACTCAGATAAGCATGGGCACGCAGAGACTCTTTAATCACCATCTTTTCGGGATTAGTAACGAGCCGCACTGAGGTTTGAGTATTGTCTGTTAATACTTTTTCCAGAGCTTCAATTTGTTCATAAAACTCATAAGGTGCATCCATCACTTCTTTATCAGGTAGCGAAAAACCAGCAATTGGTCTAAAAAAAGGTTCAACCAAAGGTCGAAGTGCCACCGAGATGTTTTGAAATGGTTTGTAAAAACGGCGCATATACCAGCCACCGACTTCAGGTAAACTCAGCAAGCGCAGTGCTGTGCCCGTGGGGGCTGAGTCGATAATTAAGACATCAAACTCACCTTCATCATAATGGCGTTTCATCCTTACCAAGCCAAAAATCTCATCCATACCTGGTAAAATTGCCAATTCTTCCGCCTGTATTCCGTCTAAACCCCTCGCCTGTAAAACTTGAGTAATGTAACGTTTCACAGCACCCCAGTTTCCCTCCAGTTCTTGCAGCGCATCCAGTTCTGCACCCCACAAATTTGGGCGAATTTTTTGGGGTGCATGTCCCAGTTCCATGTCAAAACTGTCTGCCAGAGAGTGAGCGGGATCTGTACTTAAAACCAATGTCTGATAGCCTAGTTCCGCACAACGGAGTCCAGTTGCAGCAGCAACGGAAGTTTTGCCCACGCCGCCTTTACCGGTCATTAAAATTACACGCATAGATGCTTCTGTCCTGCCTGAGGATTTTATTACATTTATTTACATTATCGACTGTTTAAAGAAAATAAATGCTGTTTCACCACGTTTAGGCGTGAACAATCTTCTCGATATAACTTTTAACCAAAAAGCTTTACCAGAAAACTACTGTAAAAAATTCAATTTAATAACCGTAGAGTGGGGATTACCCACCTTTACGATTGAAGACAACGACACTCGGATTGGAGTTGAGAAAGGTGTCGATCCAATAGAAGGGGGTGCTACAGGTACAATCAAACTGATTGCCGATCGCAAACCAGTACAAAGCACCACCTTAAACTTTCAAGCTCAAGGTGGTACAGCTAGTTCAGCAGATTATACTCTTGGCCCGGTAACTACAAACGAGCAAGATTGGGCTGAGGAAAATGGTAAATGGACGAAAACAGTTAGCAACGGCTTAACCGCAGTAGATGATAAAGTTTACGACCCCAACGAGACTGTAATTATTAAACTCAATCCTGGGACTAACTACGAGATTGATAATGCTAAACAACAAGTAACATACACAATTAAAGACAACGAACCCCTGATCAGCATTGAAAAACTACAAGATCCGATAGAAGCCAAGCAACACGGACAATTTAAAGTCGTATTCGACCAAAAGCCACCGCAAAACTTTAGCCTGTATTTACAATTGCCAGGAATCGATACAGTTGAATCTGGTAAAGCAACAAGGGGAACTATTGCCAATACAAAACCAGATTCTGACTATAAGTTGTATTACCGCTACAAACTAGACGACCAAAAGGAGCAAAAAGACTTCTCAAAAGATGCCATTAATACGGATTAGTTCTATTAATAAAACCGTTAACGAAGGTATCGATCAAAATGGACAATTTTTGGTGGAGTTGAGCGACCCTGCACCAGAAAATGGATTGAATATATATTACAACATTAGTGGTTCGGCAGAGCGATCGGAAGATTATCAGCTACTGGGTAACGATATAGGCAAGATTCAAATTGCCCCTGGTGAGAAAAAGGGGGAAATCAGCTTTAATGTTATTGATGATAATTTTGACGAACAAAAAGAAGCGATAACGATTGATTTATCCCAGCGTAATGGCTACATTCTCGATAATACATACAAGTCTGCAACCATTGATATCGAAGACAATGACAAAGCCAGGATTCAGATTGTTAATGTCAACACCCTAATTAAGCAAAATGGTGAATTGCAGGAAATTATTGCTATTTCCCTTAGTCCTTTAACGACTTCAGAGAATGGAAATAGTGCAACCTTTGCAGTGCGCTTGGATAGCCAACCTCTAGATGATGTGACAATTACTTTCGACGGTATTAACTTTGCCGAAAGTAAATTTAGTACCCCTTCGTTGCAATTTACTAAGGATAACTGGAATCAATATCAAAAAGTTATTGTTACTGGTGTTGACGATCAAGTGTTCGATGGTGATTTTAGCTACAAACTTGCTATTAAGACTACTAGTAAAGACGCGAACTATGCAAGTAATGACATCAGTCTGATCGAAATTGATAATCGCGATAATGATAGTAATTTCATCAGTGTCCAAAAGTTAAATGACCCCAATTTAACTAAGGAGAACCGCCAGGAAGAAATTAAGGAGTCGGTTCAAAAGCTAGAATTACAAACCAAAGCAGATATTAAAAAAGACTTGGAAAAAGAAGTTAATCTTGACTTCACCACTGTCAACAATACGAGTCCGCAAGCGAGTTTTTCTCTCAGTAATTCTGTATTGAAAGAAGATGGCAACCCACTCAAACTAACCGTTAACCTGGATCAAGCTGCGCCAGCAGATACTATAATTAAATACGGCGTAGTTAGTGGTAGCGCCACTGAGAATGTTGACTATAAGATTACTGGCGGTAGTTTTGCCTTATTGCGTCAAATTGGTAATACTAATCCCTTTAATGGCTTTAATGTTGGCAAAAATGCTAGTATTGCCTTCGGCGATTTAAATAATGATGGACTTTTGGATGCTTTAGCCGTTGGAACCAATGGTATTATTAACTACTACCAAAGTAACGATACTGAGAATAGTCCTTTATTTATTCAAAAATACGACACTGCTAATCCTTTTAACGGGGTTACTGTCCCTGACGGGGCGATCGCAATAGCTGATCTAAACAAAGATGGTTTAGCTGATGTAGTTATAGGTACAACTGGTGGCACTCTTAGATATTATATCGGTAGCAAAGAACAACCTCAATTTACCGAACAAATTGACAAGAATAATCCCTTCAATGGTATCAATGTCGGTAATAACAGTGCCCCCGTTTTAGTTGATTTCGACCTGAATGGTTTAACCGATTTAGTCGTTACCGCTGGCAATGGTAGTACTAAATATTACAAAGCTATCCTAGAAGGGAATGTAACAAAATACATCGAGCAAATTGATACTGCTAATCCGTTTAACAATCTCAACGGTCAACTTGGCTTTGCAGATTTAGATAAAGATGGTGACTTAGATGTAACTGTTGGTAGCGCTGATGGCACGCTCAAATACTACCAGAATAACAATGGAGTATTAAGCGCAACAGCTAACAATGACCTCGCTGGTGTTGGTAATAATAGCCGTCCGGTATTTGTCGATTTAGATGGCGATCGCCAACAAGATTTGGTAGTAGGTAACTTAAATGGTACTTTTGCTACATTTATTAATCTACCCGGCGTGAAAATTGCTAAGGGTCAAACTAGCGCCAGCATCGATATTCAGCCAATAGGCGATCGCATTGCCGAAAATACCGAAAGCATTGATATTCAACTATTTGACGGGACACAGTATAACTTAGACCCCAAAAATCCATCTAGTTTCAAGACTCAGATTACCTTGGAAGATGATAATGACAAAGCTGGTGTCACTATCAAAGCTTTACAACAAACAAACGTAACTACAGAGACTGGTAACTCTTTAGATTACGAACTAAACCTCAATTCTCAACCGATTACAGCTGTCACCGTATTTGTTGGCGCGAATAAACCAACAAAGGCGAAAATTATAACCCAGCCGGCTTCGACAATAAATCCAAAATTAGCTGATTTTCAAGCTCTGACATTCACTCCCGACAACTGGGATAAACCGCAAAAGTTTACAGTAGTTGGTGTAGATGACAAAATTGATGATGGCATTAATAAGCAGGTTTCTTACCAACTGTTAACCACGCTTGAGAGCGAAGACCTCAAATATCACAAGCTCAAGGTTGCACCAATTAACTTAACTAATACCGACGACGACACCGCAGGCGTTAACATCAACCTGCGCGGTGATGCGGGTAAAATTGAGGAAGGTACAACCAACGTCTTCACAGTCACCCTCAAGAGTCAACCAGTCGGGGAAGTCAAAGTAACTGTTATCCCAAGTGATGACCAAATTATCCTGAATGGAGAAAAACTAAATAGAGAAATTACTCTCACCTTTAACGAGAAAAACTGGGATAAAGAACAAGTCGTGCGGGTATTAGCGGTCGATGATAGTTTGGTGGAATACGATAGCCAAAGCTTAGTTTCCTTCAAAGTTGAGAGCGAGAAAGACCCTGTTTATAACAATACTAAATTGGCTCCCGAACCGCTCAAGGTCACAATCATCGATAATGACCTACCTACAGCGAAAGTCATGGCAGGTTGGAAAGGATCGGAACTCGAAGGTGCTTCCAGTGGGTTTATGGTGTATCTGAATCATGCTGCACCGAAGTGAGCAGGAGGTACGGGAATTAAAGTTAACTACGAAATTATTGGTGGTTCAGCAACCTATGACACCGACACAAGCAAAGCTGACTATCAACCCATCCCGAAAAAAGGTTCAGTAACTATCGCTCCTGGTGATATTCAAAATAACCTATTGATTGTCCCTATTGACGATAAATTAGTTGAATCAACCAAACTTAACGTTACCAGTAAAATAGTTACTCGCAGCGATTTAACCCTGGATGTAACTATTAAAGTTGATTCGAGTAAAACACTATCTACCAAAATTGCTAAAAATACGGAGTTAACTATTAAAGGGTTTAAAGCTGTCGTCACAGAAGATACTGAGCTAGACCCCAACCTCAGTCAAACCCTAGAGCAAAAAGCTACTATCAAAGTCTCGATTGCTAATGATGTTAATGACCTTAAAGGTTCTCAAAGTAAATTAGGAGCAATCGATCTGAGTGTCGTCGGATCAACCGTTGACCAAAAAGAGTTAACCCTTGGCTTACAAACGCTCGACTTGCAAAGTACCAACCCAAACCTCGCAATTATCAAAGGTACAGAATTAAATTTTGGTAGTGGTGTAGTAGCAACAATTGCAGATAATGCCACACTGCAAAACACTACAGGTCAAGTTGCAGGTCAAGTTAAAGTCTTAATCGATCCCCAAAAAGCTAACGCGATTAAGGAAGATTCTAAAACTAAATTAACAGACGAAACTATTCAAATTAAACTCCTACCGGGCGAAGGTTATCAATTAGGCGATGAAAAAACCGAAGCCATCTTAGGTATTGTAGATGACGACCAACCAGGAGTGAGAATTATTGAATTTGGTGATAATACCACTGTCGTTGAAGGAAAAACCGCTACTTTCCAAATCTCTCTCCTCAGCGAACCAACAAAAGATGTAACCATCACTATCATCGATCCGAACGGTCAAACTCGAGTTCTGAATAATAAACTCACCTTTACCCCTCAGAATTGGTATAAATTACAAACCGTTACCGTTAGTGGCGTTGACGAAGGAGTTATCGAACCTGGGGACTTCCATACCTCTTTCCTGAAATACACAGTCGATAGTGAAGATGCTACCTACAAGAACTTTGCGGTTGCCGACCAACAAATAAATATCATTGATCGCCTGATCGATAAAGAAGAAGCGATCGCAGGTGTTAGGGAAGGTTTAAGGAGTAGCAGCGAAATCCTGAAGAATTTAGAACTACCAATCATTGGTAGTGCAGATGGTAAAGTACCTTCGATTACTGAAGGCTTAGATGATGAAGTAGCGAAAGCCATTGATGGTACAGACAACCTGACTACTAGTAAACTTGAAAAAATCTTATAAACAACTCTGCACAACTTTAAGATTTCCCTGAAAAAATTTGGGATCGACTCCGAAATCAAACCCTTTGCAGGTGTTGATGTGAAAGTTGAGATGACCGAGGATGAAATCAAAGTCAACTTTAATGTCTCAAATACCTATAATCTCTTTGATTTTCCCCTTGATGCCGATTTAGGTTTACCCGCTTTGGGTTTAAAAACCCAAGGAAATGTTTCTAGTTCCTTTAATTACAACTTCAGTCTTGGGTTCGGTTTCCATAACGATTTTGGTTTTTACATTGACACAGAAAAAACAAAATTTGATGCTGGTTTCAATGTTAGTTTAGGCGAAGGAGTTTATGGAACTGACAGTAAAGGATACTACTTTGAGGCAAACGTAGACAAAAAGAATCCCGATACCAAACCAAAGCGTTATTACAACGACCTACAATCCGTTGGTGAGTTTACCTTCTTAAAAGACGAAAAAAACAACAAAGATTACTGGGATAAAAACAACAACGGCAAAATTGACGACAAAGACCAAGATATTACCAAAGACCCGATTTTAGAATTAGACAAGAATGGCAACAAAAAAATAGATCGGAACTTATAAGGGAAGGCAAATCTTTGGTTCATGCAGCTTGATGTTGCTAATGACCCCAATAATCCCAGCCAGTTAAGTATAAACTTTGGCGCTAGCTTGTCGGATGACTTAAGCAAAAAAGTTAACTTTTTGGATATCAACGGTAATGGGAATCTCGACTTTACTGATACTAATGGTAACGGTGCGTAGGATAAAGGCGAACCCTATACCGAACCGACAGGAAAGGTTAAAACTGTTGCCGATCCAAAGAACCCAAAAGCTACAGTTCAGGAGTTAATATTTAACCCCCAAGACCCCGTTCATAAGGCACTTGACAAGAACAAGAACAACCAATTTGACGCCTTGGAGATAACAGTTAATGCTAAAAAGGCTCAAGTTCTGACTTTTGAAGAGCAACCAGTAGAAGTTTTCTTGGATGTAAACGGTAATGGTAAAGCCGATGCCTTGGAACCTATTGGTACGGGGTTTAAGGACGCTAGTGGAAGCTTTATCTTAAAATATGACTCCAAAGACCCCAAACATCAAGCTGCTGACAAAAACAAAAATGGTACTTTTGATGTCCTACAGCTGGTTTAGATATAGTTGATGGTGGTGAAAGAAATGGCACTGTGGTATTGGTGACGACATCTTAATTGGTGGTGCTGGTGCGGATAAATTTGAATTCTTATCACTCACAGATAATGGCTATGACAAAATTAGCGATTTTGATTCAAGCGATAAGATTTATATTGCCATTAAAGGATTTGGAACAGCAGATATAAGTAAGTTCAAATACAACAATGGTATCTTGTCCTACAACGATATCAACTTAACTTCAATTGAAAATAATGGTTTGTTAGTCCAAGATTTATCCATCGATAAGCAAATCGTTTTGTTTTAACTATTCTCCAAGAGGGTAGGTAATTCTTACCCTCTTTTCTATAGCAATCCGGTTTGATTTTTGTTGGCAAAGGAATAGCGTTGTTAACAAGTCTAAGTATTTGTAGGGTGGGCAGTGCGTGAGCCGCACTGCCCACCCTACGTATATTTCAAAAATCTTCCGAGGATTTCTATATTCTCAATAATCATCAAAGTAATTGTAAAGACCTATGTTATTAGATAAAGTTCTTCAGCGTGGTGTTGTTAAAGTTAGTATTAACAGTTTTGCTCCTGGCTTTTCTGTCCTCAAAACAGACGGTAGTTATACAGGATTTGATATTGATTGGTCTCACTCTTTAGCTGCGGCTTTATTTGGCGATGCTAATAAAGTTGAGTTTGTTCCACTCGATTTTTCTAAAGGTTTTGATGTAACCACCAATAGTTTGGTAAATGGGGAAGTTGATGTTATTGCTTCACCTACTACTGTTCGCAATACTTGGGATACTAATCTCAAAGTTGACTTCTCACCCATCCATCTCTACAACAGCCAACAGATTTTAGTTAAAGGCGATCGCAATATTAACAATATCTTTGGTTTAAAAGGCTTGACCATTGGTACTCCTAAAGGTACAAACGCTGGTAAAAATCTGGTTAGTTTTTTCAAATCCCAAGGTATTGATTTTACCTTACGCTAGTACGAACAAAGTCAATTAATTGAGGCTTACGCGAAAAAAGAGATTGATGCAGTATCCACAGACCGCACCCTTCTGTATAGTAGTCTTCAGTTCTTGAGCGATCCGAAAAATAACAAAATCCTTGACACGGAGATATCGAAAGAACCTCTAGCTGTTACTATTCCTGAAAATGACTCGGAATGGGCAGATGTAGTTAAATGGGTAACTTATGCACCTATTCAAGCAGAAGAATTTGGTATCACCTCAAAAAATCTTAATGAAGTTATCGCCCATAGCACCAATCCAGCAATAAATCGTTTCCTTGGTTTAGAAGATAATTTAGGTAAAGAACTTGGACTTAACAAAGATTTTGTTACCAACATTATTAAACAGGTTGGTAACTATGACGAAATCTACAACCGGAATTTTCCTGGTTTAGAACGCGATCGCAATCATCTTTGGGAGGATGATGGTTTACTCTATTCTCCTCCCTTCGCTGGTACACTGCCAGATAAATTTACGCTAACTGATAACAATAATCGCAATCTTTTTCAAGAAATCAAGGAACGTGGAAAGGTTAAACTTGGTGTAACTGGTAATTTTCCTGGTTTTGCTGTTCAGAATGCGGATGGTAAATGGCAAGGCTTTGATATTGAATTAGGTAAAGCTGTTGCAGCAGCTGTTTTTGGTGACCCGAATCAGCTTGAAGTTACCGTCGTACAAAATTTCTCCCAAGGTTTTGACGATGTAGCTAATGGTGCAATCGATATTTTCGCTGCGGGTATAACTAATAACTTAGTTCGAGATGCAGCACGGGGTGTTGATTTTAGTCCTACTTATCTTTATACCGGACAAGATTTTGTCGTCAGAAAAGACAGTGGAATTAGCTTGATTTCCGATTTAAACGGCCGCAAAATTGGTATAACTAACTCTACAAGCGGCTTACAAAATATTCGAGACTATTTAGCAAAGTTTGGTGGTAGTTTTATTCCTCAAACTTTTGCGACAATAGCAGAGATGCTTGACGCTTATGACCGAGGTGAAATTGATGCTATTTCTACAGACCAACCTATTATTGCGGGGTTAATTACCAAGCTATCAAATCCCGACGACCACAAGCTGCTTAATAATGTGATTTCTAAGGAACCTTTAGCCTTAGCTATCGACGAAAATCAGTCAGCATGGGGAGATTTGATTAGATGGGTAACATACAGCTTAGTACAGGCAGAAGAGTTTGGTATTAGCTCGGAAAATATTCAGAATTTAGTAGAAATTAATACTGACAATGACCCGACAAACAACTCTACGGATGAAATTCGTACTTTCTTAGGTATTGACAGCAACATAGGTAAAGGATTAGAAATTTCTAATGACTTTGTTGTTAATATAATCAAGGCAGTTGGTAATTACGGAGAAATATATAAGCGAAACTTTGGTAGTAGCATTCTCAATCGTGATGAAAATAAACTTTATCTCGATTATGGTCTGCAATACTCGCCTCCTTTTGCAGTTAACTCAATTGCTGCTACCGTAACACGGCAAAATGCGATCGCTTCCTTAGCTGAAAACGTTTATACCAGTAAAGGATTGAAAGTTGCTGACATTACGATCGATAAAGAGGGATTAGGTAAAGAAAGCCTCATTCTTAAAAATACTGATGTCGATTTATTTGAAATTCGTGGTAAAGAATTATTTTTAAAAGCAGGCGCTCTCCTTGATTTTGAGACTAATCCACAATTAGATATTACCATCGAGGTTAATGAGCCTGGTTTCAACAATGAAATCAAAAGTAGTGCTTCTATCTCCATCGCTATTACTGATATCAACGAATCTCCCGTTACTCTCAGCCTCACAAAGAGCGAAGAAGGCAAAACTTGCTTCGTTTAAATGGAGACCTGAACCGCGCCAATTTAGAGTTTGCATTAATTAATAAAGATATTGGCAAGGACAACGTTCACGAAGTTGGACTATTTGTGGTAGACGACACCCAAGGTCGCGTTAATGGTTTACTTCCCAGCGATCCCGGTTACTTACAAGCTGCCCTCAGCCGCAGTCAAAGCATTTTTTCCGTAATTTTCGATGAATTTGTACCCAACCCGACACGCAATTTAGAAAACTTTAGCGGTAAATTACTCTCCTTCTACTTAGTTTAAAACGGTAGTACTGATGAAGTGCTAAGTAATCCTGCGGCACAAAGTAAAGTTCTATTTGGTTGTGCCAACAATGTCTTACAAATTACTGACAATGGCAGCAACCAGTTTCAGTTGAGCTTTGAAGACCAACTTGGCGACCCTAACCCCGACTTAACGTTGAGTGTTAGCCTGACGCAAACAGCCTCACCCCTTGGTAGCAGACTCCAAGAGAAAGTTGAACGGCAGTTAATTGACCTTACAGAATTTAGCGGTCAATCAGTCCAAGCTATATTACCCATCGTCAAAAGCGAAGCTGTTTATCAGAATACAGTCGGCTTCTACCGAGTCGAAAATGAACAGGGCACAGTCCTAGACCCCCTGACGGGACAATTATACAATCCTGGAGATAAGGATTATACAGAATATGCGTTACGTAGTGCGTCATCTAACGGGCCCTGTCATTGCGGCAGAGCCGCAAGTCAAAAGGCGGAAGCCCTCCCATTAGGCATTAAGAGTTAGAGACTTATTTTCGAGACAATTTCTAAAAGCTTGTTCTAGACTTCGTTTAGCTCAGAGTTATCTCTGAATTCTGCTGTATGTCCCATTTCTTTACTTCTTATTCCAGAGACTTAAAAATGCTTGAGAGATGGCTGGGGTGATCTGACTTTGTAAGTGATTTAGTGCATCACGATGATTTTGATTGTTGTCATCATAATAAGTGAACACATTCGTCAGCTTGACAATCTCAGGATTTTGATCATTTGTCCCCCTCCATTTGTTAGTAACTTTGTATAAAACGTCCTTGGGTAGATTTTGTTGTAAGTTATTTAGGGCTGCGATGTAAGAAGGATTTTGAGGATTATTTTTGAATTGGAAGCACAAATCTATCAGCTTGAGTTGTGAGTGTGGCTGCGGCTGAGGCTTATTTGTTAGACTAGGTTGCTGTAGAATTTGACGCTGTTCAGTAGTAGCAATGCCATTTTCAGTTAAACCCTGAGATTTCTGAAATTTTTTGACTGCTGTATAAGTGGCTGGCCCATAAAAAGGCTTGTCTGAAGGAATTTCGGCATTGGTTGCAAAACCGTGAAACTTCAATCTATTCTGAAGTCCTTTGACTGTATCTTCCATTACACTTCGAGTCTCCAAATCAGCGTTACCATTAACCCCAAGTTTTTGTGAGTACTGTTTCTGAAACTTTTTAATCGCTTCTTCAGTAGGATCATCTGTCAAGGAGTTGTTATTCCGCTTCCAGGGAGCAAATTTTGTCAAATCAGGCTTAGGGTCTATCTCAGGAGCTAAATATCCCAGCCCGATCAATATATGACGGATGACTTCAGGGCTACTAACGGCCATGCTTTTTGGTTCCTTTGCTACTAAACTACCATTTAATGTATCTGGTTTTACAAAAATTAAGTAAGTAGAAATAAACAAATCTAACATGTCTTGTTTGCAAGGCGTTTCAAAAGTTAAGCAATGTGTGACGAAAAGCTGCAACTCTTTGAGAGGTTCGGCGTAGGCGACTACACACGGAGAAAAAAGCTGGTTTTAAGTCTTGGTGGGCGATCGCGAGCGCTTATTCTCAGCTATTGATGATGATACTACGCAATGGTTCCTTTACACCAGCTTGTAAGCGGCTCTCCGTACTTGTGCGATCGCTCAACAAATTGTTGTTGAGCGACATGGGCGATCGCTGAAGGTGGATTCAGTTCTAGGATAAGGAACAGAGTTTACGAGTTGTGATGCGTAAAGCCCCCTGCGTCTTTATAATAAGTCTTTAAGCGGACATGATATGACTAGAGGCAGCAGCCCAGATGAATGCATTCTCAGGCGGGAGTTTGGGAACGAGGAAAAAGGGTAAGCGATCGCTTCGGGTTACTTCCAAATAGCGATCGCATCTATTACAGCAGATTTAAAGTTATTGAAGTACAGTGCTTTGGTCTACAAACCAGATAAAAAACCTTTTTGACTCCTAACTCCTAACTTCTAACTCCTAACTCCTAACTTCTAACTCCTGACTCCTAATTCCTGCTGTAATGATATTAAGCAGTTTGAGCGCTCTTTTTTGATGTTTGGTTTACGCCACCTTTCAAGCGGGTTATCCTGCTTTTGCGGATGCGCTCGCTTTTGCGAATACCACCCGCCATCTCATATTCGCGGCTATCGTTACCATACTTGAAAGCAACTCCCATCAACATTTTCGCAGTAAGATTACCCAAACTTGTTTCCAACTCTTCAATCTCGGTTCGGTAAGAATCAATCATGGCTAGAGCGCTGTTATACTCATCAATTTTGGTGCGTAACTGCTCAATTAGTTGTGTCAAGTTTTTTAAGTTGTGAGCATCCCCAAAATCTATGGTTGGATCAATCGCCTTCAGTCCAGAGGCTCTTAACTCAGCCTTTTCTAGAATACGGGATATTAGTTTTTTACGAGACATAAATTTACTCTTGTCAAAAGCTTATAAAGCTAGCTTGTCTTACAAAGACTGGATATCGCACCCGTATAATCCGCAAAATATTGTGTTTTTTAGGACTAGCTTAATGAGTAATTTCCGTCGTTTTTTTGCAGCATAACGGCAGATCGAGTGTTAATAACGACAACTTCAGCATTCATAACAACACCTGAAATTTTCCTTATAAATGCTTCAGTTTTAGTAACGAAAACTTCAAGATTCATAATAACAGCTTAAGTTATACTCACAGCATCTGAAATTTTTCTTATATATATTTAAGTGTTAGTAACGACAATTTTAGCATTCATAACAACACCTTAAGCGTTAGTGACAACAGATTAAATTTTACTTATAACATTTTTTGGCATAGTGACAACAGTTTTTTGCATAGACGTAACCCGGTGTAGGCATCGCTCTTATTTCAAGAACTGCTGCGATCGTTTTTAGCTATTTCACCATTTTGGCAAAAGAGAGCTACGATCGCATTACCTAAGAGAAAATTAGTCACCAGAAGCAATGAAACCGCGTTATTCAAGGGACACTATAAAAAGTGTGCTAACAAATGCTATGATAGTCAGTCAAATAACAAAAAATGCAAGCTTGAGACAAAAGTATTGTCAAGTACAACTGATATTGGCACTCTAATTAGCCCTTAAAAAAGAAAACTTACCATTGGCACCGTTTGGTTCCATCTTGAGTTGTGCAACGTAAAACTCTTTTTGAATTACATCACCTACTGGTGTAAAAGCAATTTCACCGAGAGGAGTTTGATATTTTCCTCTTAGTAACTCCTTATTCAATTCTGTACGCAACTGTGGCAGTGTCAATTTGTTAATATTACTTTTTTTATCTAAAGATTGAAGAGCCTCTATATATATCTGTAACGCAGCAAAAGCTTGAGCACTTACTTGGGGTGGTTCTCTATGATATTGTTCAAGGTAGGCTTTGCGAAATGAGGTGTTAATTTCATTGGCATACACAGGGCTATAAGCTTGAGCCACAATCACGCCATCACAAAGCGCTCTGCACACAGAAAATATATGGGATGTGTTAAAACCATTGCCACCAACAATTATTCCTTTATAACCAAGTTCTCGTAATTGTTTAACTAAATTACCTCCATCTACAGCTAACCCGGATATAATCGCTAAATCTGGTTTTAAATTAATAGCATCGCTGGCTTGAGCTTGAAAGTCGGTATCTGTAGTTTGAAACTTTTGGACTGTGACTAAATCCAATCCTAAATTTTTAACTGTTTTTTGAAATATTTCTGTTTCCGACTTATTGAAAGCGTCATTTTGAGCGTAGAATACAGCTACTCTTTTAAGATTAGGATTTTGCTTGAGTGCAGCTTTCACTGAATAAGGAGCGACGACAGCAACAGATGAAGAAACACGAGCCACATAATCACCAATTTCGGGAATGCCTTTAGCAGTGTTTGATGCTCCAATCACTGGAACTTGATTGCGTTCTGCTACGGGGTCAGCGCTAAAAGCTTGTTGTGATAGCGTAGGGCCAACAATGCCAACAACTTTATCTTTACTAATTAAAGTTTGAAAAGCATTAATGGCTCCAACTTCATCGCCACTAGTATCTTGATATACTAATTTAATTGGTCTCCCATTGATACCTCCTTTGTCATTAAAATACTTCTGGGCAATTTTTACTCCATCAGTTCCCTCTTGACCAAGTAATGCTACATTGCTCGTTTGTGCGAAGGCGATACCGATAGGAATAGGATTAGCTGCACCTGTTGTCGCTGTTGGATTATTTGCAAAATTCGCTTCATTACTGCCACTTTTAGCACAAGCTACCAGCAGCATAGAGCATGTAAATAGTAAGGCAGTTTGATGTGTGAGCGCTTTTTTCACAGATGTATGACGATGATGTTTGTTAGGATAATACTGGATTTTATTGTAAAAGTTGAAACTAAATAAATGGTCAGCCCCAACTCTAGGAGACGCTACGCGAACGGGGAAGTTAAAAGTCAAAAGTCAAAAGTCAAGTGAAACTGGTAACATACTCGTTATAGTTTGCATTTGCGAGTGAAAACGTAAAAACACTTATTTAATGAGGTGATTGTTTACTTGTGGCTAAGTAGAGCAATTATCTACTTTTTTGTATTAAGAGTGTTGGGATGAGGGGGCTAGCACTGCAATCGTTAAAGTATTGCGACAAATATAATTGTCATAATCAATCCCTGTGGTTAGGGATTAATTATGGCGATCGCTCATACGGAACTGCGATCGCTTTTCTATTGGATCGACCCGCCATTACTTCTATAGTTTCAACTTAGACTGCATATTTTTTATGCAATTGTGGCAGGAGTTATGGGGTCAATCTGCAATATTTTCAGAAGAAAACCAAGTCTGTGACGAGGAACCGAAGAACTGTCATGTCCTTTACACGTCTGATAGAGAAGGCATATTTTACGCGCCACCCTTTACTCAAAATGAATTTTCCTCAGTTCAGCGATGTCTAGTGACAAGCTGGTTCACGTCTACGCTTAGAAAACACGGGAGCAAGTAGAACAGGGTTATTCTGGTTGCATAAGTCGAATAGACCCCCCTTATAAAGGGGGGAAACTTGAAATCTTGCCCCCTCCCCTTTATAAGGGGAGGGGTGATTCAAGGATTTTTGCAAGAGGTCTATTGTTTTGAAGGCACATGGAGACGCTAAAACAACAAATGCGATCGCCGAAGTAACAAATGCGATCGCCGAAGTAACAAATGGGTTCGCCGAAGTAACAAATGAGTTCGCCGAAACAACAAATGAGTTCGCCGAAATAACAAATGAGTTCGCCGAAGTAACAAATGCGATCGCCGAAGTAACAAATGAGTTCGCCGAAATAACAAATGAGTTCGCCGAAGTAACAAATGAGTTCGCCGAAGTAACAAATGCGATCGCCGAAGTAACAAATGCGATCGCCGAAATAACAAATGAGTTCGCCGAAGTAACAAATGAGTTCGCCGAAGTAACAAATGGGTTGACTAGCAAGAACCGCAGGCATCGCCATGATTGCAACAATTTAGCTTTGTCACGCCAGCGTAACGCACCGCAAATCTTTGGTGGATGAAGTTTTTTCGACTTGTGTGTACACCATAGCCCTTTAGGAGAGAGGTCAAAGTGTATTGCATACAAACGAAAAGCGCTATATAAACTAAACTAGTAAACTTGTATTTTCACTTCCCTTGGAATGTTTCGTTCTCCATGCAACCTGCAATCCGGATTTTGCTACCACATCACCACTTTTGACTTTTGACTTTTGATTTTTGACTTCCCGCTAGGGCGTGGCATCCAGCGTTTTTACAATTGGGCAGGACTTTAGAAGAATGTGCGGCGAAGTACCGCAGGTTTTGTCAGAAGTACCGACCACAGGCGAAACCAGAACAGCGAAACCACTGGGGGAGCAGCTTTTTACCATCGGTGATCAAAGGTGGGAAAGCTAAAAAGTCGTCGCCTGGACAGATGAGCCTACCTTGGGAGAAGCAGAAGGTAACTGAAAGTACGGAGGTGCATGAGATTGCGGCAAAATTTATTCAGGCAAACTGTTATCAGCCGCTAGTGCCAGGTATCGGTTTTGCGTAATGCTGATTATTGCGTGGGAAATGAGGCTGAAATAAATGTTTGCAAACTTCTGAAAACCTTATATGTTACACTTTGCAAGTCGCAAGAAAATAAACGACTGCTCAGCGCCGGGACCCGCCCCCTCACCCCAAAAAGGTAGGCTACCCCTTCTGTTTGCATAAAAGTTGTTTTTAATACGCTTGTACAGTTCGTCGGATGACACGAAATTGTCGTCTCCGCCTTTGTCTTGTACTTGATTGTCTCCAGTTCCTTTTTCATCATACCATCCGACTGCCTTGGCAAACTGAATATAATTTTGATAATCCCAGTCATTCCAGTACTCCTTAATAGTTTCTTTAACAAACCAATATCTAGTGTCTAGTTTTATACCAAGTCTATTCCCAGTTTTGATCCATATCTCCTTTTGCACACTAAAGCCAAAACGATTGTCTGCATTCACCCAAAGGTGGTCTATTTTTTGTAGGTCTGGACAAGAAAAATTATTGATAGTGTCATAATCTGAAATATCTTTTTGAGCAACATTAAGCATTAGTTCTTGTGTTTTTTGGTCAGCCCACTCCCAATTTTTAGCTTTCAAAAAATATTCAAGTTGAGCATATAAATGTTTAGTAAAAGATGCTTCAACTTCTTTATCTTGAGGATTTAGCTCAATTAAACTTCGATAAAGCGATTCAATATTTTCGCCTGTAAGCAACTGATTATCTTTGGTAAAATCAGTCTCATTAGGATGATTTTTTAAAATATGAAATGCTGTATTGTAAGATTCTATAGCTTTTTTGATTTGTTTCTCTTGGGCTAATAAATAACCTTGACTTTTTTGGAATAATACTTGAATTTGTAAGCCTTGACTGGAATCTTTTGCTTTCTTATCACCTTTCGCTAAAAACTCCTGACTTTGCTTAATTTCTGATTCTGCGGATTTTAGCTTTTTTAGCTTTTGATATGCAAGTGAACTAGTTGCGAAGACTAATGCTTGTTTAAGTTCGTGATTCTTAACATTAAAAGATAAAGCAGAGAGCCTTAAAGCCTCAGTTGAACTAAAGGTAATCTCTTCAGAGGTAGAGTTAGTCTTTTTTTCTAGTTCTCCAGCCAAATCATTTAATTCCTGAACAGCTTTAATTTCTTCCTTTGTTTTATCGAGTTGTGTTTGAGCAAATTTAACCTGTTCATCTGCTGCCTCAACCTGCTTTCTAGATAATACCCCTACAATCGCTGCTCCTGTTAATGTTACAATTAAAACGACAATCCCAATACTAATCCTTCGTTGAGCTTTCCTATTAGCCTCACTGAGTAATTGGTTTCTTGCCTCGACTGCTTCCTTGTCCTTCCTCTCTCGTTCCAAAGCTGCTTCTTGTTTTTGAGCAGCAATCTCCTCCTGAATTTCTTTCTCTTTACTAGCTGCTAAATACTGCTTATCTTGATAACTTAAATTTTTATCCTTTGCCCATTCTTCTGCTTCTTGTAATGCCTTGCCTCGCATCAGCCATGAATCCTCAGTACTTCCAGAAGCGACCCAAAAGCGAAAACTTTCTGAATATGGGCGCAGATTTTTTAATTGGCTTTCAATCCAACTGGAGTCAAATATTTCATAATAAATTTGGTTATAAATTCTTAACTTCCCTTGCTGTCTAACAACCAATCCTGATAATTGCAATTCACTCTGCTCTAAAGTATCATCTGCTATTACCTGCGATCGCTCTTCACTCAATCTGACTTGTTGATAAAGTTCTAGTAAGTACCCTGCTCGTTGTTCATCTCGCAAAATTCTGGCTTGAATTGTTCGTAAATGCTCAGGCTCATCCTGTGATTCCCAACTTTCAATAATCCGCGACTTGACAATTTGTTCAACTGAAGGAGGATTTTCTTGCTCAGATTCCTCAACCAGAAACTGACAAAGCTTTTGAGTCAAAAATGGTTGTCCTCCCGTCCACTGCAAGATTTTCTGCATTATCGCTTGGGGACTGCTGAATTTACTACCTAGACCACTTTCTAATGGTTTAACTTCGTGCAATTGAAAACCTTTGAGGGAGATAGCCTGACCAATATTAAACGGAGTACGCTGTTTATCTCCAATCAAATTACTAGGTGATGCGACCCCCAATAAACAGAACGTAAGGCGATTATATTCCGGGTTATCAACACGCTTGTTATAGCAGGCGCGAATTAATGCAAAAAAGTCATCTGTGGGAAAGTTTAGGCTCAGGACGCTATCGATTTCATCAATAAAAATAACAATATTTTCTTGGACTTCAACAAGTAATACTTCTTCCAAAAACTTGCGAAATCTCGTCACCAATGTATTTAACTGGTTCTCTGACCACCAATCACCAAAATCCAAATCTAATCCAAAACTATCAATGAGCGTGTCGATTAAATCTGCATACCATTGTTCGGGAGGTACATTCTGAATACCTCCAGCCGAAAGGTCAACAGCTGCACACTTTACACTGTCCTCTCTCAATTGCTGCATGGTTCGCACACGCAAGCTAGACTTACCGCTTTGGCGCGAATTTAGTACGTAACAAAACTTTCCTGCTTTTAGTCCTTCGTATAATTGGGCATCAGCTTCTCTTGTGACATAGGTACTGGCATTTTCAGGCAGACTTCCAGAGAATATGTATTGGTCCATGATTTACCTACTCCAAACGAGTTGAGAAATACTGACGATACAAATCACAACCAGGAACACAATCATTGCTAGAAAGTTTTACTAACCCCAAACTATGCAACTTAAAGGCAACTTCAGTATCTAACCTCACAGGTGTATTCGTCATCACTACTTTTTTATACCCTAACTCCAACTGAGGATTATGTTGTAAATGCCACAGTTGTTGTCGCAAGTGAGCGCTGAAAATTCCCTGCTCTGTTGGTGCAAGTCTTAGCAGTTCTTCTAAGGTTATTTGCTGGCTTTTGAGGTGAGCGATGGCTTGTTGCATCAGATAGGGATGTCCCCCTAACAAGTCTATCAACCTACTTAAGTCCTGTTTCCCCAACAGCCCTAACTCATTCTGCTTGGCGAGTTTTGTTACTTGTTGCAGATTAAATTCAGGTAAATCAATCGCCAGTCCCACATTAAAGGGGGAATGATTACTATCCAAAGAAGGATAAGATTCAGTAGAGTGAACTACTACTAACCGCAGTTTCTTCCAGATATTACCAATCTTGTCCCCTTGTTTAGCTGCTTCATACCACCCACGCAGGAGTAAACAGAATTGGGGAAAAATCTCTGGATAATCAAACAGTCTCTCAAAGTTATCTATAGCTAAAACTAAAGGAGTATCAGTAACCGATAATAAATATTTTTGGAAATAGCGAGTGCAGTTCTTATTCAGTCCAAAAACTTCTTGCCAGTGTTTATCTAGTTGGGGTTCTAGTTCCAGAGTGTCAGCAACATAAACACACAACCATTGTAGAAATGTTTTTAAGTTAGCCAGAATATTGACATCAGCAAGTTGTAAATCTATTTTTGCAGTTTGATAACCCTGGTGTCTTGCATAGTCTAGGGTTTTCTCCAGCAGTAATGTTTTACCCATTCTTTGCGGGGCTTTAAGACGAATTAACGCTCCTGGTTGCACAAGAGCCTCATAGCATTTATTTTCAATGGGTGGTCGTTCAATATATATAGTTGTATCTGCCCCCATTACAGAGTTCTCAGCTACTTGTAACTGTTGTTCAATTGCATTTAACTTGTCACTAAGCTCCTTCAGGGTGCGTTCTTCTGACTGAAGCTGGTGTTCATATTGAAACTTGCGTGATGGATCTGTTTCAATAATCCATGCATTTCGTATCCTTGCAATCCTCTGGCTTAGGAGTGCGTAGGCTTTTTCGAGTGAGTCTTGTTCTTGCTGCGTAGGCGAAGCCCGCCATAGGCATCGCTCTCTTTGATTTTGTGATTGTGCTGAATTACTTGATCTTACTGTCTGCTGCTCAAGGTGAATATTGTAGATGTCACCGCCAATTTGCCCAGTATTTACAGACTCAGCATTAATCAATCCACTGCCAAACTGGGAATTGCGTAAGTCGTTGTCTGCTTGCTTCGGGTCTTCTGAGTCGGGCATGGGTTTGATTTGAGCGTTCTTAAGCGTCTCTGTTTTGAATGTTACCACCTATTTGGTTTGAGTTAACTATCTGAGCATTGACAAGTCCACCAGCAAACTCTGGGTTATGCATATTGTAGGTTAAAACTTTTCTAGGATTTTCTGCCAGTGCTTTTTGAACTGATCCTTGCTGTTCCACTATCTCAAACAGGCGGTTAATTTGTGTTTCCTGTTTGGTAATTAGCAAATCTTTATCTTCAAGTCTTGCTTTGTATTGCGCTTCTAAAGCTTTATTCGCAAATTCATAGCCCTGCATAAAGTCGTTGTGGATTTTCGCTTTGTCCGCATCAGGGACAACAGCTACTCTGACTAAAAGAACGTCATCACCTTTCTTCTCAATGCTTTGAACATCTAGTTGACTGCCTTGGTTTTCAACTTCTAATTTTTTGAACGAGTAGGCGAAAGCATCCCAGTCGATACCGTTGCGGAAGATTAAGTCAACTGTTTCTAAGGATTTTTGGAATAGCTTGGTGAATTCTTTAGGGGCGAAATTACCACTGCTGGGACGACGTTCTTGTTGATTTTGGCGGAGGTAAATATAGTCACAGATTACATCATCCAACCTTGTAGCACTATTAATATTCCAATCTTCTAAATAACTACCAGTAAAATTTGCCGAAGTAAAATCTGTCGATAAAGCTTGAACTCTAGTAAGGTTTGCTTCACTTAAGTCAGCTTTAGTTAAATTAGCATGGCTAAGGTTTGCATCACTCAGGTTAGCTCCTTTTAAATTCGTTTTCAGTAGATTAGCCTCACTAAGGTCATAGCCCATTAGATTCGCTTCACTAAGATTTGCCTTACTTAGGTTAAATTTAAATATAAATTTTTGTAAATGAGAATAGTCTGTTCTTGGGAGATGAATCGCATCTACATTAAACTTAACTCTAGCAAATTTAGTACCATTTAACATAGCTCCAGTAAAATCACTATAATCAATACGAGCACCGCTTAAATCAGTATTAGTTAAATTAGTCCTAACTAGAATAGCTCCATCGATCAAGGCACCTATTACGTCAGCATTAGTTAAATCAGCATCCGTGAAATCTGTATCGTTAAGGTTAGCTCCATTCAAATTAGCTCCATTCAAATTAGCCTACTTTAGCTCGATATTACTAATATCACTCCTACTTAAATCAGCTTTATTTAAATTAACACCATTTAAATTTTTAGGAAAGTATTTACATTGATTATCTGAAAAATGGATACCTGGGCTAACTATAATCCCATTCAATTTAGCTTCTTGAGAATACCAATGATGTATAACATTTCCGCTTAAATCAGGTATTATATATGGGTTTTCCTTTCTCCAATCATTCCAAATTTCCACTCCTTGGTTAAGTATTGCCAGATGTTCCTCATTCGCCATCTTGAGTTAACCCCTCTGCTTTATCTATGCAAGTAAACTACTCTGCCTCCTGCCAACCTTCTAAAGTTGCCACAAGTATGTTGACAACTCATTGTTCAGTAGGCAAAAAACCAAACTCCGATTTAATATTCCAGCGCTTACCGTCGTGAAGCAGTAGCGTTAACTTGTCGGCAGTAAATTCAAAATGCAACTGACGCTTTTCAAACTCTGGCCAAGCAGCTTTAAAGTTTTGCTTTTTTAAATCCCGAAACGCAACCGTCATGTGGGGCGCAAAAGGGCGGGTTTTAGAAACCTTGTCAACAATTCCCAAGTTGCCTTCTGTATAAGCTATTAAATCAGCTTGCAGAGTCAAAAGTTCTTGACTTCTGACTACATTAATGTATATGACACGAGGCGCAAAGGCATCAAACCCCCTGAGTGTAATTGCTACTGGCTGTTGTCCACTGGCAAACTCCTTCAAAGATGCTTCTAATAGTGGCAAGTTAGCATCTGCCCATTCAAAGGGCGGTTGCAGGGTAATATGAGGCGGAGACTTTAGCGCTCCGCTACTAGTATAGTGATCAGCAAAGTAGTGCTTAATCTGGTTGGCGTAGTCTTGAATGTCTTGCGGTGGTAAAAGGGCGACAAAAAAACGGCTCATTCAATTTTAGATTTTGGATTATAAGATCATTGCTGTTCAATACTCAACAGCAAACGCCCAAAGGATATTATAGATAATAGATATAGCCCTGCGTTAGGCTAAAGCCTAACGCACTCTAGTTAAGATTTAGCCATATTGCTACTCAATGCAGGCATTATTCCTCGTTTTTAGCGATGCCTGCGGCGGGCGTAGCCATCGCACTTTATAACAACTAGTACAGGACGGCGGAAATAAGCAGACCATTGAAAAGCCTTAAAGAGCTTATTCCATAATACTTTTGACTTTTGAATGAGTGATTTTTGACTTCCGCCTTGCGGTACTAGATGTCTGCTGCCGAGTCGAACGGCTACCACATTCCTGATTAAGGCGAGGACAGCTACCTGCTGATATCCTCCCACTGGATGCAGGGCGCTCATTTTTCATTCTAGCCATAGAAAGCAGTAGAGGCTTTTATCGACGACTGGGGATTTTATTACTTCAGATGATTTTCAGTTAAACAAACTCGTATTTAAGATTATAAATAGTGAAATACTAAATTTGTGGGGAATTAATTTTCGCTTGCGACTAAGGAGTAATAATGGTTTTAAGACAATATCAACGTGCTGTAGGCGTATTTACTCATCGTCGAGATGTAGAACAGGCACTATATGAGTTGAGAGATTCTGGCTTGGCAATGGAGAAAGTATCTGTAGTTGTACAGAATGCAGACCGCAATCATGAAATCGCCGATAATGAAATTAAAGATCGCACTGGTGATAAAGCTGACGAAGGTGCAACAGTAGGAGGGCTTTCAGGGGGCGCTGTTGGTGGGTTGACTGGTTTATTAGTAGGTCTTGGTACTTTAGCAATCCCTGGAGTTGGGCCAATAATGCTGGCTGGCGCAGCGGCAACTGCTTTGGCTACAACCCTTGTAGGGGCAAGTATTGGTGCTGCAACCGGGACTTTTGCTGGTGCATTAGTTGGTTGGGGAATGTCGTCAGAGCAAGCTAGAGCATATAACGATCGAGTAGAGGATGGACACTATTTAATAATCGTGGATTGTACATCTGTTGAAATTGGTAAAGTAGAAGCAATTCTACAGCGTTGGGGTATTGAAGAGTTTGGCATTTACGAGCATCTCAACAGTGAGCGTGGAACTACAAATTATCTGACCACGACAACTTCTGCTACTGCCATTCCTAATAAAAGTGGGATTTTACCTAAATATGCTATTAGTTACTTTCATAACATAGATAATGCTGAAGCGGCAATTAACGATATGTATGTCGCAGGTTTTTCAGTAAACCAGATTTCCTTAATTTGCAAAGACTTTTCTCAATTCAAAGGGTCAACAGGCGTTAATTTAAGTGACCGCTTTGACGCTATGAGGCTAGGAATAGCAGATGAGTGGGCACGCTTTTACAACGAGCAAATTGAGCAAGGCAATTACATACTCATCGTTAGTGGCACAGATAATGAGCTTGATCAAGCTAGCTCTATTCTGGGCAATTATGGGGTTCAAGAGTGTCAAATTTATGACCCAATGTTAATTCGTTCCTGAAAACGAGTACCGGAAAATTTAACAATTTTGTCAGAGCAAATCAATATACAGCAATACTTTCAAAATACTGCGCTCTTTAGCTGTATCTGTTACAGCTGATCAGGAACGCAGAAAGTTAACTATTTCAAGTCTGTCAAAGGAGGAAAATATTCTTGATCAAGTAGAGTAATGTGTTAATAATATTCCGCCCGGAAAACGGGCGAATATATTACGATCAAGGAATTGTGCTAGCTAAATTACATTTCTAAATCTCCTGAGAAATTTAGAAATGTAATTAATAGCCCTCTATAGTATAACCAGCAGATTGAACTATCTGTTTAATTGTCTCTTCAGAAGCCGAACCTTCAACAGTTATGGTTTTTGCATTAACATCCACATCTACTTTGGCATCAGATACCATAGTCTGAATAGATTTAGTTATTTTTTGAACGCAGTCATCACCTTTAATATTTGTAACTTTCAATTTAGTTGCCATTACTTACCTCATTACGTCAACTGGAATTTCCATTTAATCAATATAATAACAGTTGAGATAGTGACATACATCTTACTGAAGTAAGGTAATTGGGGATTACAGTGATAGTAGTAAATAATAACCGTACATCAATCTTTGTTAACAGAGTTTGCTGGCAATAAAACGAATTAATATGCCAAAATATATCAAATAATTTCTGAAAATACACCTAGTACTACTAACTTCTAAAAAGCCGCTTTTTTAGTTTGTTCTGAAGATTCCACTAGACATTGCAGATTCTCCTATAGGCGTTCCTGTTTGACATAGTTATTCTCACAGCATTGGCTGAACATACAAGCGTCTATACGTAAGTCACAAAACCTTTTTATCTGTAGTTTTTAACTTATTGTTATTCTTCAGGTACTTATGCCCAACTTATATAGCATATAGACATCCAAAAAGCAGCTATCTTGTGGCATAGATATGCTTTGGGCTTCGCAGCAAAAACATATATTGGCAGATTTGGTGTGATTGTAAAACTTGGACTTTTCGATGTTAAGTCCATACTCCATCTCATTGGAGCCAATTCATTCCCGCGATAATTTGCTATATTTCATCAGAGAGCGTAATCTTGCTTAATATATAGATATTGATAGATATAACCAAGAGACTCAATACGTTCGGTGTGCAATGGAATTATTAAATTGTGCCTTACCGATAATCGCTTGTAAATGACTTCTAAAATGTAAACTGCAAGAAAATCCTCCATTATTATGACTGTAAAACTCCATACTGAAAAAGACTTTCTTACGGCAAGCACTAGTATAAAGATAGATAAAGAAACAGAAAACGAAAAAGTTCTATGTTCTCATTGTCAGCGCACCGTTACCAATGGTATTAAATGTAAAGGGATTTGTGTGGCTGACAATGACTATTAAGGTATGAATTTTATCAAACATTTATGGTAGCGGCAGTATTAACACCTCTATGGTGGCAAGTTCCTTGAGTTCAAGAATTAACTCGTCTTTTAGCACCAGAAGATTTGTTATGGTGTCGTGTTACTAAAATTGCTCAACAATCACTCGCAGAAAGATTTTTAGTATTTCCTGCCGAATTATTTGAAATCTTGGTGATGCACTTGGTGATGCAGTTGCAGCAGAGGTGGGCGGTTTCGTTCTTGGAGCAGTGACGATGCTACTATTACGTCGCAGGACTAAGCAAGGAACCCAAAGGATATAGCAAATCAAGTGGTAAAAAGTACTTGCCATAAAAGTAAAAATACTGACTTTAATCGCCGTCTCAAAGCAACCATAGTAGTTTTATTGGTCTGGGGTGGTGTGAGTTTGCTGCACTGGCTACCAGAAACACAATGGTTGATGCTGGGATTAACGGCAATCCTGAGTGTTCAAACGTTACGGATGCTGGTAGCAAAACCAGCAGCGGCGGTGATGGAGAGTGAGATTTATTTACCGTCAGTCTCGATTTTAGTTCCGGCTAAAAATGAAAGTCCAGTCTTGGCTGATCTAGTTTACAGCTTATGCCAATTGAATTATCCAAGCGATCGCCTAGATATCTGGGTCGTTGATGACGGTAGTACCGATGAAACCCCGCAGATTTTGAGGGAATTACAAACTCAATTTCCATCTTTACAAGTTCATCGACGGGAATCAAAAGGTGGTAAATCAGGGGCCTTGAATGCGGTGTTTCCCTTTACCCAAGGGGAGATTATCCTAGTCTGTGATGCGGATGCTCAGTTAAGAGCTAATTTTCTCCGGCAAACAGTACCTCTGTTTCAGAAGCAAGCTATCGGTGCAGTGCAAGTGCGAAAAGCGATTTCTAATGCTAATACCAATTTCTTAACCCGTTGCCAGCAGATGGAAATGAACTGTGATAGCTTTCTGCAAACGCATCGCATTGCTATTGGTGGAATGTCTGAACTGCGGGGTAATGGGATGTTAGTTAGTCGGGAATTGTTAGAAAAGTGTCAAGGTTGGAATGAGAACACTGTCACCGATGACTTGGATCTTTGCTTCAAACTCTATTTAGCAGGTGCGGAAATTGAGTTTGTTACAGTTCCATCAATTCAAGAAGAAGGTGTAACTACTTGGGAAAAACTTTGGTATCAACGCTGTCGTTGGGCTGAAGGTGGCTATCAGCGCTACCTCGATTATTTTCCGGAAATTTTTACTTTAGGTTGGGCGAAAGAAATTGATTTACTATTGTTTTTTATATTGCAATTTCTTCTGCCAATTGGACTAATACCCGACTTACTTTGGACTATATTTTATAGCCATCATCTCGTTCTGTTTCCACTCCAGACACTACTCAGCATCATTCTGACAATTGCTTTTATTGTTGGACTTTACCTATTTCAAAATTTACGAGGATGGTCTTTGCTTTGGGCAACAATTCAAGGGTCATTATATATGGTGCATTGGATTCCTGTGATGATTGTAACAACTTTAAAGATGTGTGTGCAGGAGCGATCGCGCTGGGTGAAAACTGAACATCGTGGTCAAAATCCTGACAGTGATTCTGGCAACAAATAAAATAAAATCTAATATGCCTGCAAAAGATATTTATCACGATGCTGTTAAAAATTCTTTAATTAAAGAAGGTTGGATAATTACAGATGACCCCCTACATTTAAAATGGGGTCAAAAAGATATGTAGATTTAGGAGCAAAACAACTTTTAGCCGCAGAACAAGGAACTAAAAAAATAGCCGTAGAAATTAAAAGTTTTGTCAGTCCTTCAGAAATGGCAGATCTCAAAGATGCCATCGGCGGATTTATTATGTATCGTGCTGTTATCAGTCGCCTATAACCTGATAGAATATTATACCTAGCAGTGCGTGACAGCGTATTCACAGCTTTATTCGAGGAACCAATTGGTACACTTTTAAGAGAAAGTGAAAATCTAAATTTACTTGCTTTCAATCCTGAAACTGAGAGGATTATCCAATGGATACCTTAGATAACTATCGACGCATAATCAAAGAGGTGTTAATACCTTATACACAAATTCCCTATTCTTATGCAGAAATTGAGTGTAGAACAGTCTTTGATAGCGAAAATGACAGCTATTTGCTGATAACTTTTGGTTGGGATGGTGCTAAAAGAATTCACGGTTGTTTAGTTCATATTGACATTATCGATGGCAAAATCTGAGTACAACGTGATAATACAGAAGATGGTGTTACCTACGAATTAGAAGCTGCTGGAATTCCTAAAGATAAAATTGTCTTAGGATTTCACCCGCAAAATGTCAGGCAATATACAGGATATGGTATTGCATAAATTTAACTGAGAAAATCGGAAAAATGAGCGATGCCTACGGCGGTAAACTACGCGCTGGCTGAAAACTGAGCATAGTGATATAACGGCATAAGGTTTATCCCACAATTACCGGATAATAGTTAAGTTGCTTGAATTTGAGGTTACTTATGAAGCCACTACATTATTTAATATTCCATCCTGACGAACAAAGGACAAAAACTGAAGTCAAAGGTGAAGCTTTGATTGAGAGCCAAGTCACAGATTGGCAAGGTTATGTTTGGGTGGATAAACCGGATGGGTCAAATGAAGACCCATTTGTATTTTCAGAAACGTGGCTCTATTCATACTGTCATGCCGCGCAATTACGAAGAAAAGAATCGTTAAAACATGCCTATGTCAGAGCAGGATCATATCTGTTTTTCTGTAGTGGAGATGCTGCCCAGAAAGGAACTATTCAGTTAGACACAGTTTTTATTGTAGATCACGTAGCCAAGTGGATGGATAACCCACAAAGGCTACCTGAAGAGTTTCAACAGCACTACCAAAACAAGAACTCTGACCTATGGCTAAGACATTTCATGCATCCTTTTCATTGCTGTCATAAGGGAAAATACACCTATGTGAGTAGGCAACAGTTTCATAAAAAAGATGACTATTCTTTTTTGCCAATTTCTCAGAACGGCGATAGAGTAGAGTTTAATTTAAAGTTACTTACACCCGATCTTAAATCGAAAATAGAACACAAGACAAGTGGAAGATATCCAGTAATATTAAGCGAAGAAGAAAAAACATAATTACTGAGAATAATATTATCTCTAACGAGTATTCAAGTAATTCAAAATCTGACTCGATTGCACAACGATATCAAGATAATAGATTCTTACAGCACACGCTGTGGAGCAAAGCCGGTAAGCAGAGGAAAGTATTAGGTGTAGCCTTGCTAAACTCAATCGTGATTTATGAGTAGCAGTTAAATTGTGCAACCATAAGTGATGTCTACGACGGGCTGCGCCTACGCTATTTCAAAACAACTTCAGGCAATCTTTTTCCACTCAAGCTACCATCAATATTAAGATAAAAACTAAAAACTAGAGCCAGATGAGTCTTAACCTTAACCTGCCAGCAGAACTAGAAAACGAACTTTACACTGAAGCCTTTCAACTCAATTTACCCTTATCAGAATATATTTTACGTATTTTATATACAAGAAAATCTGTAGATAATTTACCCAAAACTGGAGCAGAACTTGTTACATACTGGCAAAATGAAGGTGTAATCAATTCACGCCCCGATATTACTGATAGTCAAGCCTATGCTCGTCAGTTGCGCCATCAGGCTGAAACACGGGAGCAATCATAGGTAAATTTAATGTACTTATTGGATACAGACATTTTGATTGACATTCAGCGCGGTCACACTCCTGCAATTGCTTGATTTGCCAGCCTTCCAGAAGTACCGAGTATTCCTGGCTTTGTTGTTATGGAACTCATCCAAAATGCTCAAAATACCCAACGAGTCCGCAATACTCTCAAGCTCGTTGCTCCCCTACCTGTAATTTGGCCTAGTGAAACTGACTGTGCATTTGCTCTATCAAATTTCACCAGCTATCACCTATCAGATAATTTAGGCTTACTTGATGCTTTGATTGCCGCTTGCGCTGTTGGCAGAGGAGCTACACTATGTACTTTCAACATCAAGCATTACAGGATTATAACTGACCTTACTACAGCACAACCTTATACACGCTGAAGTTGGAATTGAAGATATGAGGCTAACATAAATAAACTTTTTATTGATAAAGTGCTAGAAAATCTCAAAGCCATGCCCTAAAACTTGCAAGGAAGGCAAGGGAAAAAATCATGTTGGATTTACTGATTCAAAACGGGTTAGTTTTCGATGGCTTAGGCTCTCCACCTGTGCGTAGAGATATCGGCATTCAAAATGGCCGCATTGTCACCCTTGCACCCTCCTTAACTACCCCAGCGCGTGAAGTGGTTGATGCTTCTGGATTATGGGTGACACCTGGATTTATAGATATTCATACTCATTACGATTTAGAGTTAGAAATTGCACCAGGATTGAGTGAATCAGTGCGTCATGGTGTTACCAGCGTTGTCATTGGTAACTGTAGCTTGTCTGTTGCGATCGGTGAACCCCAAATCCTGGCTGATATTTTTCAGAGGGTAGAGACACTTTCCCATCGGCTGATTGCAAAATGGTTGAAAAAGTCGGTTTCCTGGCAGACACCAGCAGAATATTTACAGCATTTGCAACAATTACCCCTTGGCCCCAATGTTGCCCCAATGTTTGGACACAGTGCCTTACGCGCTCATGTGATGGGATTAGAACGCAGCTTAACCGTTCAGCCGACAAAATTTGAACTAAAAGTTATGCAGCGCATAGCCACAGATGCTTTAGAGGCTGGCTTTATTGGCATTTCTATTGATATGTTTCCCTGGCATCGGATGAGTGGAGAATGGCAAGGCTGCACAATTCCCTCTCAACACGCCAAATTTAAAGAATATGCAATGTTGGCGGATTTGTGTCGGCGGGGCCAACGCGTTTTTCAAGTCACACCCAATTTACAACGACTTGCATCCTTTATGGAGATTCTGCGTATAGGTTCAGGGATTGGACAAAAACCACTGCGGCTAACTGTCCTCTCAGCCTTGGATGCCGTACACGATCGCAAACTATGGCGAATTTTTTCCCCCCTACTTTTTATTTGGAATCGGCTTCTAAATGGTAATGTGCGCTTTCAAACCCTAACCGAACCCTTCACCATTTACTCTGATGGATCTGTGACTCCCTTATTTGAAGAATTCTCCACAGGGGCACAACTCAATGGCTGTCAGTCACCAGAGGAAAGGCAACAACTATGGGCATCGGAAATTTTTCGTCGTCAGTTTCGCAAAGAATGGCTGAGTAAATGGCGTAAATCATTCCATCGTCAGTTAGATTTGATGGAAGTTATTCACTGTCCCGAAGCAAGTTGGCAAGGGTTAAGTTTTGCCCAAATCGCTTGTCAAAAGCAACAAGAACCAGTAGATTTATTCATCCACGCACTACAAAAATACGATACAGATTTACGCTGGGTGGCAACAGGAGCAAACGATCGCCTAAAACCCCGTTTAGCGATGATGCAGCATCCCTATATTTTGCCTGGTTTTACCGATGCAGGCGCTCACGTCCGTAACCTGGGGTACTATGATGGAGCTTTGTCTTTGCTCAAACAAGCAGTTGCAACGAAGTTCCTTTCACCGGAAGCTGCGATTTGCCGCGTTACCGGAGAACCTGCTGGTTGGTTTGGTCTTGATACGGGAGTTCTCAAAGTTGGTGCGAAAGCGGATATAGTTTTACTCAATCCTAATGCTTTAAATCAGCCAATTAGCCCCCAGGTGCAGATATCAGATCCAGTTTTAGATGGTGAACCTCGGATGGTTAAGCGTGGTTCGGATGAGATTGTGCAAGGGGTTTATATTAATGGAGTTCGGGTTGTTTGTGGGGGTAAGGTGAGCGATCGCTTGGGACGGGAAAAATTGGGAACTGTTTTGTTTCCTTGTTGAAGTATATCACGCACAGACGCAGAGAAAAGTTTGAGATTTTAGCATTGAATTAATTTTATTTCACATCAGCAATGACTTGGCCAATATCTTGAGGAGTTGCACCTGTTGCTAACATTGCCCGAATCAACAATTCAATTGATACTGAAGCATCACCATTTTCAGCTTTAGCAATCCGAGGTTGGCTAGAACTAATCCTAGCAGCGAGTTCACTTTGAGTCATCAGTTTTTGCCGACGCTCCTTCAAGTTTTGGCTGAGAGCTAGCTTAATTTCAACAAAGATAGTTTCTTCAGGTGTTAGCTCCAAAAAATCTGAAACTGTGCCAATTTTCCAGCCTTTAGATTCCAAACGTTCTTTCTTCGCTTGATCCATCACATTACTCCTGTTGATCGGTATCGTATTTGCTCAGGCGCTTTTTGCAAACTTCAATTATCTTCTTGGATATTGTTCTCGTTGTTTTATTAAAGACTTCAACAATCAAAATTGCATCGTCATCAATTCGATAAATGATTCTCCAGTTTTTATCTGCATCTCGAATACGTAATTCATCACAGTGAATTCCTATACTTGGCATAGGGCGTGAATGTGGCAACCCAAGGGATTCACCTTCCTGTAATTGTCTGAGCACAACACCTGCTTCCATGCGTGCTTCTTGAGTGAAAGGTGGGGTTTTAACTTCACCATGTAACCAAACTAAAAGTTTACTTTGATCTCCCATGCTGTATTTATATCATATCTGATATACCGATATAATATACCTATGAAAGGGAACTTTATTTGTAGAGCGATGCCTACAGCGATCGCACTCTTCGCACTAAATGGGTATAGCTTTACTTGATCCCAATATTTGAGATAAGGTGAAATACTTGTGAATTCAATAGTCCTAGAACTACGAAGAGATGCCCTCAACCCTTCTATTTCTGTCCTAATTCTTCTCCGTAAGGCTTATGTAGTTGCTAGGAAGCTAAACATCAGGCAATTTCAAGAATGGATCGAGTTGGAACTCAATGGGTATAAAGGGCATCCAATACCTGAATATCGAACTGTGAGAGGTCAACTAAGAGCATGGAATCCCTATCATAGGTGGCATCAAATAGTCACGGATGACCAGAATATTTTAAATTTTTTTGAAACCGTTTGCAAGTGCTCTATTAGGCAATCAATTAGTGAACTATCTGCTTTGACTAATGATGCAGATAATGAATTAAATTTCCAACTGCCGCCCACAGTAAAATCATTTTTGGCTTCTCTTGTGGATACTTCGGTAAAAATTAGCATCAGCAAGGCAAGTTTAAAAAGGATTGTGGAGTCTGTTAGAGATGTGATTATTGAATGGGCTTTAAAGCTAGAAGAAGATGGAATCACATGCGAAGGAATGGTTTTCTCTCAAGAAGAGAAACAGACTGCTGCTAAACAAGATTATAGTGGTTTCATTCAGATTATTAATAATATAGAGCAGTCACAAATGCAAAATTCTTCATCCGAAAGTCAATCAAGCTCAGAATCCTTCAAAAATGACCTTCGTGGAGCAAACGTGGGCAATTTTGCAAACCAAGTTTCCGGTAACGCACGACAGCAAGCAAATCAGCATATCCATTTATCCGAATCGAAGAAGACTCTTGCAGAAGCAGCCGAGGAGATTCAGCAACTCTTGAAGCAGTTAGAGCAAACGAATCCGACTGCAACTGATCTACAAAAGGTGGCTTATGTTAACGATGAAACTACTCCAAGTTTCAAGCGTCGTGTCACTGGTGCGCTCCAAGCAAGCGGTGAAACAGCAATTGACGAGTTTATCTTAGAGAATAAGTATCTTAAAGTTATCAAAGCGGCTATCAAGGGTTGGTTGCAGCCAGGTAGTTGAGTGCGATCGCTGTTCTTGTCAGCTACGTTAACGAAATATAACGCGCTATTTTCATGAGAGTGATACCTACGACGGGTGGAGCGATCGCTTTATTCAGCAATTGTACCTCACCGATAATCACTCCTCAATGGCTTGTAAAATTTAAACAGCAAAAAATTCTTCCATGCTTATTCTTATGAATGTAAAACTTCAGACCGACGAAGACAAGCTACAGGCAAGCACTAGTATAAAAATAAATGAAGAAACAGAAAACGAAAAAGTTCTATGTTCTCATTGTCAGCGCACTGCTACGAATGGTATTAAATGTAAAGGTATTTGTGTGGCTGATAATGAGTATTAAGGTATAAATTATATCGCTCTTTATTTTTGTCGGCTATGTTAACGAAATATAAAGCACTATTTTTATGAAAGCGATGCCTATAGTGGATAAAGTGCGATCGCTAAGTTTCAAGGAGAGCATAGCCACGAAATCTGATGCACTACATAACCCGACATTTTGGCAATGCTATGATGCTGTTAACCTGAAGTCAGTAAATAAACAAATCTAGTTATGCTCTACAAAATTCCACTACTACTTACACCTCAGCCAGAGGGTGGGTTTACGGTAACTTCTCCACTTTTGCCAGAACTGATAACCGAGGGGAACTCTGTGGATGAAGTTTTAGTGAATGCTAGAGATGCATTTGAAGCGGTTCTTGAAGTATATGAAGATTTAGGTAAAGAGCTTCCTCACAACCTACAATCTGTAGACCAAAACTCACCAGCCTTGATAGAAACAATTATCTCTACCAGATGAACTATAGAGAAGTTGCTAAGAAATTATCTAGGCTTGGATGTGAAGAAATCCCTAGACGTGGTGGAGGCTCACACAGGAAGTGGTTTAATCCAATTACGCAGAAAGCAACTGTACTTCCTGACTGGAGTGGCCGCGATCTAAAACTAGGAACATTACGAGGAGCCATAAAACAACTAGGAATTGAGTGGTCTGACTTTGAAGAGACATAACAAGTCATTGTACTTACTGTAAGTAGGGGATTGTATAATTGCCCTCATTACAAAAAATCGATAGCATGAGGGTATAACTCAAGTTATACCAATCTATGAAAACAGCGATTTCCATCCCCGATCCTCTCTTTGAAACTGCTGAATAATTTACAAAACGCATGGAATTATCCCGTAGTCAGCTTTATGCTGTGGCACTTCAAGCATACTTGCGATCGCATAAACAGGATCAAAAAATCTTTTGTGATTATAGAAGGTTCGCATTTTCAGCAAGATTCAGCGAGGTTATAATTTGGTTTATTTTTCTTGTCATGCTCTGCATTATTGTTAGAATATTGGCATAAAATTTAACCAAATCACCTCTTTTAACACATCCTTTTATGACGGACATCAATTTTAATTCTAAACAAAAAGTAAGAAATCGAATGAATAATCAAACTCTGGATCATCCTTTTACTGATTATTGGGATATTTTTCTTCTTAAACATCAGCATCCAATTAATATTACTCTACACATTCTGGGGATATTCTTTTTTTACAGTTTACTCTTTTATACTTGGAAGTTACAAAACTTCTGGTTACTCTTGGGCTTACCGTTAACTCAATTATTGGGATTAACCGGACATTTCTTATTTGAGCGTAGCCATATCGATTTACAAGATGCTGTTTTTTCTTGGCGGGCTTCTTACTGTTTAGGTAGAATGTTAATCAGGATTTTTATGGGCAAATATCGAGATGATATTCGCCAACGACAAGAAAGATTAAATAATTAGCTATCAAACAATTATGCACATATTCAATAATTGGAATGTAATTGCTAAGGGTTGGTATATTGCCTGTCCTAGTCATGAGATACCTAAAAAAACAGCAAAATCTGTAGAAGTGTGCGGTCAGAAAATTGCCATTTTTAAAGGTGAAGATGGGCAAGTACGGGCTTTGGAGGCTTACTGTCCTCATTTGGGGACAGATTTAGGAATTGGGAAGGTTGATGGTAATTGGATTCGTTGTACATTTCATCATTGGGCATTTGATGAAACAGGGCTTTGTAAAAATATTCCCTGTCAATCAGAAATTCCTACTCAAGCTAAATTACAAGTTTATGCAACAGAGGAAAAGTATGGATTTATTTGGATTTATCCAGATGCTGAAGCACCAGAGGGAGTGGTTGATTTTGATGAATTAAAGGGTAAAGAAATTGTTACAAAAACTGATATTACATTTGAAAGAAATTGCCATAATCATATTTGTATGATGAATGGGATTGATGCTCAACATTTAAAAACAATTCATCATTTAGACATCAAAATGGATCTGTTGCTACATCGCAGCGAATTAGGCACGCAAATAGACTTTACAATGCGGGGACAATTTCCTCAAACTACTTGGAGAGAAAGGTTAGGTCAAAGATTTCTTGGTTCTACATATCAGTATTCAATGCGTTATGCTCATGGTTGCATTGGTTTGTTAACAATGATGAAAGAGGTCCGGTTTTTTCCCCCACTGTATATGATATATGCTTATACTCCAATTGCACCTGGAAGAACGATAATTCAACTGATTTATGTAACTGAAAAACGTAAAGGTATTGTGGGATATCTGCTAAGTCAGTTTTTGCTATTCTGTACGCGTTTGGCTTACTATATGCTCAGAGATGAAGATGGCAAGATTTACGATAATATTCGCTTTAATCCGAAGTTGCTCCTTAATATTGATCAGCCATTAGCTCAATATATGGAGTATGTAAACCAGCTAAAACCGTCTCGATGGTCAAAAATAGGGATGTAGAATAGTAGATTGGGTTAGCGACAGCGTAACCCAACAAAAGCTTTGGTAATGTTTCGTTTCTCAACCTAACCTATATCTGAATTCTTTTGTAGAGTGGACAATGCCTATCAACCCTTATTGAGAAGGTGCAAGATGTGAATACAGAATTGTAGTGTAAATAACCATTTTGGAATCTGTCACATTACACCGTAAATTTACCAAATTGGTCGATAAAGTGTTAATTACAAACATATTACAAATCGACTTTAGGTAATTTCCGAATAATGAAGAGTTTGCTGATTCCTGTTAAAAAGTTGCAACCAAGCGATCGCACCGCAATGTATGTGTTGCTGCAAAATCACTTTAAAGGTATAACCTGGGATGGGTTTCAAATTGATCTAGAGCGCAAAAACTGGGTTTTGTTGTTAAGAGATGAAACATCTAATGTACTCAAAGGATTTTCAACTCTGATGTTATGCCAAAAAACTTTTTTGGGAGAACAAATTAGTGTGGTATATTCCGGCGACACTATAGTTGATCCTAGTGCTTGGTCGAGTACAACACTACCACGTAGTTGGATTGCCGCCATCAATTTTCTGCATCAACACTATTCAGAAAATAAACTTTACTGGTTGCTAATTTGCTCTGGTTTTCGCACTTATCGTTTTCTCCCTACCTTTTGGCAAGATTTCTACCCCCGTTATGATGTCACAACACCTGCCGATGTTAACAATCTAATGGTGAATTTTGCACAGGAATACTATGGTAGCTTATATCAAGAAGCAACTGGTATTGTCCGGTTCCCGCATCCCCAAATTTTACGGGAAGGGTTGATTGAAATTCCATCAGGACGACAGACTAATCCCCACATTCAGTTTTTCGAGGAAAATAACCCCGGCTATCGGTTAGGGGATGAATTGGTTTGTTTAACTGAAATTAACTATGACAATCTCACCCGTGCTGGACAACGGATGTGGCGGTCAAATTCATTATTAGAATCTGTGCAAGATTATGTTCTTATTTAATTTTTACTCATACAAATTAAAAAAAAATGCGACAGTTCAGGTATTGAATCAAAGCTGCTAATCACCGAATTTTCGATGTTAAATTTTGGATAATGGAATTGTTGGCAAAGCCTCTCGTAGAGAAGATTCAAAATTCAAAATGGTTTGAACCCCCCGAATTTATACTTGCTCTGCGAGAAGCAAGCTAGATGGAATAAATTTAAAATCCAAAATATAAAATTAATTGACAAGCTCACTTCGGCTACGCTCAGTGCATCGCCTGATTTTATTGCTGGGGTCAATCTAAAATCTAAAATCTAAAATTCTTTGACTTTCCCTGCCTACCTCTATATATCAATGTTTAGCGAGCATAGGTGATATTTTATGCATTCTACCAGCCCACACTCAAACTTTAACAATCCAACACAATTTGTGGAGGGATGGTACTGGGCATTACCATCGAGAAAATTAAAAATTAGCAAGGTAAAAGCTATAAAACTGCTAGGTAGAAATCTGGCAATTTATCGGGGAGTCAGTGGTCAGGTGGTGGTGGTGGATGCTTATTGTCCACACATGGGCGCTCATTTAGCAGAAGGTAAGGTAGAAGGTGATGGAATTCGCTGCTTTTTTCATAATTGGAAGTATGACAGTCGCGGAATTTGTGTAGATGTTCCTTCTCTTGGAAAACCGCTACCTGTGTGTATTAAAACTTGGGACACGGCGGAAAAGTACGGCATGATTTGGGTTTGGGTGGGAGAAGAAAAGCCAAGTTCGCTGCCCTTCGTACCAGAACTAGAACAGGCAGATTGTGATTATATATTGGGGACTCGGTTTGTCAAAAACTGCCATCCCAATGTCTTACTAATTAATGCAATTGATGCTCACCACTTCAATACAGTACACAATCTGCCCTTAGAGATTGTATTTGATTCCCAAGATATCAATCCCAATGCTATTACCTTCACCAACACTACACGGGGAGGGGATGATTCCTGGTTAATTCGCCTGATTCGCCCTTTATACCGCAACGAAGTTACTTATAGTATGTGTTACTGGTATGGCAGCACTGGCACTGTGACGCTAGGCCCAGATTTCCTACATTTCTACATTATATTTACACTGCGAATGATAGAAGGTGGTAAAACTGAAGGGCAAACAATTCTTGTGACTCCCAAGCGTTCAGGATTTTGGGGATGGGTTTTAAATCGTGGTTTGTTATGGTTAACCCAGCAGGTTGGTAATTACTTTGCAAAAGGGGATACACAGGTATTTCAGACAATTCAGTTTGATTTGAAGACTCCCACTAAAGCAGATCAGTCTATTCTGCAATTTATTCAGCACGTTAATCACCAGAAAGCCTTAACCTGGGTAACTTGGGACACTGTTAATTATCCAAATATTCAAACCCGATCAACACCTAACCCGGAATTCACATTAATTGAACAGGAAAAAAATGGATTTCAAATATAACATTGTCGGTTTTGACTTACCGCACACAGATTCTCATGACCGTTTGCGACGGATATTAACAGCAGCATTACCAAATCAAAATAATTATGCTCCTTCCCTGCAATTAAATTATTGGGATGCTGAATTTTTCAACTTACATCAAGTCAAAATTTTTCAACAATCTAATATTAATGAACAATTTGCTATTCTGGAACTTGCCAACCGCAGTCTGTTAGAAGAATCATATTTCATTGAAAAAGCAGGTGTTAGCTACATGGCAAAAATGGTACTGTTAGCAGAAACAGTTGAAGAACGAATGCTTTATGGATTGTTTACGGCTGATGAATCTACCCACCTTCACCAAATTAGCCATTTTTTACCAGAAATAGAAGTAACTAGCACGGATGATCCGTTTTTGCGCTTATTATCAGAAGTGGTTGAAAGTGCAGATAAAACAGTTTTGTTGTTTGTGCTGCAAGTTGTTTTAGAAGGATGGGGTTTAAGCCATTATCGGCGTTTAGGGAAGGAATGCCGCTATCCAGTTTTAGCAGAACTTTTTTCCAGTTTTTTACAATCTGAATCCCGTCATCACGGCACGGGAACTATCTTGTTTAATCAAATTCCAGTTTCAACATTCAGTCAAACAACAATTATCGATGTATTGGCACAGTTTTTGTTTATGGTACAGGTGGGACCACAAAGCTTACTAGCAGCAGTCGAACAAGTAAAAGGACATCTGACGCGATCGCAAAAAATCCAAGTTCTAGAAGAACTGAATACCGAAACCCACAGTGGAACGCGATTACAAATATTGCGATCGCTCATGGGGGGAAAATCAGCCCAGTCTATCCTGCAAAGCTTAGAAGAACGCGGAGCCTTTCAACCACTCCCCGCCCATCAATGTGTGTAATAAATATCAATCTTATCTCTGCGTAAAATAAAAACGAATATGGAAAAAACTATTCATCGCAAATTACAAATTAACCACACCCGTAACAAACAGCAAGACCATACTGCTTTAATGGATGAAGCAGTTAGCAATTTTCGCTATGAAGATTGTCAAAACGAGTATTGGAACCCAGAGGAATTTTCCCTACTATATGGTACACCTTTATGGGAACAGTCCAGCCAACATCAGCGTGTAATTTTGAACCAACTTTACTGGGTAGCTTACTACTCACAAATTGTTTCTGCTGAAATTGCAACTATTTTTTTCAATCAAACCAGTGCAGCCGGACTTTACGCTCAAGAAGATTTTCGCTTAATCTGCGATACATTAGATTTGGAATCCTCCCAAGAGCGATCGCACATTAACGCCTTCCGCACAATTGCCAAACAGGTTGAACAAGCGTTGTTTGGGGAACTTATTTTTACCTACCCCATGCGCGGTCCGTTTACGGAAACGATGGTTTATGCTGACACCAATGCCCTAAAAAATTGGTGGAAAAAAATTCAACTTCAATACTTTGGGCTGATTTCTGCAAATAATACTTTTTTGGCTTGTCAGTATTTCACGGTACGGGGAGTGCGGACATTAAACGGCAAGTTAGTACAGCACAAACTCAGCAATTATTATCATAAACATCCCCATCCTGAAGCTGCTCCAATTCCTGCTAAAGTCTCCTATTACCACTTTATGGATGAAAGTTTTCACTTCAATAGTTCGACAATTATATCTCACGATGTTGTTACTTGCCTTAAGCCACCGACAGCTTTTGAGCGACTGGTAGCTAATTTAGGATTGTGGGGATGTCAGCGCGATCACTTTCATTTTTCAGCTGCGATTAACGGCATTTTTTGGTATGATCCGGCGCTGTATAGCAATATTTATCAAGTGTTGCGATCGCCTATTTTTGAGATGAGTGACAAAGATGCTAAAGAAATGATGCGGCGTTGTTTTACAGAGGATTCGGAAGGATTACAGCGCAGTTTTTCAACTCATCAGGAGGCGATGAAATCTTATCAAGTGTATGTTGAAAAACTCGATTATCTTTGGCAACGTAATCAGGATATGTCGTTGATGGCTACTAATTCAATTTCTCGATATTTGGCAACTCAAAAAAGAGCTTTTCAAGGTTTTGAACATAAAGAGGATTTGTTTTTATCTCACGCAGAGACGTAGAGGCACAGAGAGGAATGGAATAGTGTTGTTTAGGTAAAATTGTTTTGTATTATGGCTAACTTCTGTAAGATATCCTTTCCAGGAAGTGATTTTGTTCCTATCACTGTGGAATCTCATCAAAATTTGTCTGAACATCTCACGATTCAGAATTCACCTGTTTTGTTTGGTTGTCGGACTGGTATTTGTGGCACTTGTTTGGTTGAGGTTATTGGTGATATTCCTCCTCCTCAACCTGATGAACAGGAAATGCTGGAGACATTAGCACTCAAAAATCCCAATGCACGATTAGCCTGCCAGCTAGACCTAACAGCTAATATCGCAATTCAGACATTAGAAAAATAAATTTGCTTAATACTCCAGTGTTTTTATACATCTTACCCATCATCAAGGCTATTGCTCTATTAAAACTGAACTGATGATTTATCAGCATCTTGGAAATTAGCCTTTTGATGATTTGAATTGCGAAAATTTGCACTTCCTAGAGAACCTATAAATATAGCCTTATCAAGATCGGCTTCTTCAAAGCTAGTGTCGTTAGTATAGGAATAGCAATTGTCAAATTCTGCTTCCTTGAGATTAGAACGACGGAAATTTGTATCCTGGAGCATTGATTTAAAAAATTTTGCCTTTCTAAGAAGGACATTCTCAAAAATAGCACTTGCAAGATTAACCTCTCGAAAAACTACTTCACTCATATCTGTTCTTCTATTTTTTCCACTGAAATTAGTACATTTGAGACTAGCTTCTTCAAAACTCGCTCCTTTAAGATAAGCATCACCAAAATCAGCCATATCAAGACTAATCATCAGACCTCTTTTACGAAAAACAGCGCCCTCTAGATCAGCATTTCTAAAATTGGCTCCGCCAATATCTGCCCCGCTAAAAATAGTATTCTTTAAGCTAGAACCTTCAAAATCAGCATTGGTTAATATTGCTTCACTGAAATCAATTCCATCGAATTTTTGCCCCCTGCCTCCACCCATATTTATCCGATGTACTCGCTTCCATTTTTCATCAAGCTTAGTAGTGTCGTCGATTATAGCATCTCTTAAATTTGTATGTTTGAGTTCAGCTTGACTCAGGTTAGCACCTTGTAATTCAGCTTTTACAAGAACGGCAAGCTTAAGCTTTGCACGATTGAGTTTTGCATACTTTAGATTGGCATATTTGAGATTGGCACTGGTTAGGTCTGAATCCTGTAAATCTGTTTTTTCTAAATAAGATTCATTCAGTAAAGCATTGTTTAACTTGGATTTATTTAACCTTGCTCCTTTAAAAACTGATCTTGTAAAATTTGTTCCTTGTAAATTTGCATTTGAAAGATTTGCATTTTCTAAATTAACGCCTGAAATTTTAGCTCCTCTCAAATCAGCGTTACTGAGTTTAGCCTTTTTCAGATCCGCACCTCTAATGTCACAAAAGCTAAGATCTATAACTATATCTCTCGGATCTTGCTTGTTATTACGTCTACAAATTACTGTTAATGCTGCCTGAATGTCAGTTGTTACTGAAATTGACTGCTCTGTTCTAATTTTTTTCAAAATTGATTGGTATGTAGATTCTCCTGACTGATTATCATCTACTTCAGGTTCTGGTTTAAATACTGATTTTCCTTTCAGTGATTGATCTCTAATATAAGATGTGAGAACTTCTATTACTGTCCAGTGTTCTTCTGGAGAACTCCGAGCGATTTGTTCGAGTGCAAAAATTCCACCTACTCTAACTCCTAATTCATTACTGCCTAGCTGATCGACGGCCTTAGCAAATCTTTCGGTTATCTGTTTTTTTTCTGAAGCTACTAGATTGAGCCATGCTGTATATGCAGTTACGAGAAAAAGTAACCCACTAATTAATTGAAATACAGAACTGTTAAACGTGTTCTGTAAAGTAAGAATATCACGCTTCATCGCAATATAGTCTTTAGGCTCAATCGGTTTATTCTGATTGACTTTGATTGAGTCTATTTGTTGTACAAAGGATTCAAGCTGATGTTTTTGACTGAACCAATAGCCTGCACCCACAACAATAGACACCACAATAAGTCCCATAGGAACAATATCTTTTAACTTAGGCATATTTACTCGCTTTTAGAATAAGGTTAATAGCAAATTCTATTTGATAAAACAGCTAACTGAGAGTGGTATGGAATAATTATTTAGACTGACTGTTTCAGTTTCATATCCTGATTCAGATAATTACTCAGCATAACACACCTGTATCATAAATCGGACGGCGAACTTTAGGATTACTTTATGCTAAACCTGTATCCTTATCTATAAATGATTGCTCTCTCCCACCCACCATGCAATTTGCAGATTTCTGGTACATTGTCGCACTCAGCGAACAGTTACAACTTAACAAAGTATTATCACGCACCGTTTTAGGAGAATGGTTAGCAATATTTCGTGGTGAAGATGGACAACCCGTAGCTTTGCGCGATCGCTGTTTACACCGCAATAGCCGTCTCTCATCAGGTAAAATCTGTAAGGGTGCTTTACAATGTCCCTATCATGGTTGGGTATATGACGGAGTTGGTAATGTTATTGCTGTTCCAGCCGAAGGAGATGATTTCAAACCTTCCCCACAGCGTCGAGCCAAGTGTTACGCTACCAAAGAACAGGATGGCTATGTGTATGTGCGGTTAACCGATGGCGTTGATTTTGAACCCTTTTCTATGCCTCACTACAAACAAACGGGATGGGAAACGGTGCGGGTAATTAACCGTTTTGCTAACAATGTTACTAATTGTGCAGAGAACTTTATTGATATTCCCCATACGGCTTTTGTTCATCCTGGTGTTTTCCGTACTTCCCGCAAACAAAAGTTAGAGATGACTGTAGAACGCTGTCATGGTTCGGTTTTGGTGGAGTATCGCAACGAAAACAGTAATTTGGGATGGTACAGTCGTTTTCTGAATTTGCAGAGTGCAGAGATTAAACATAGCGATCGCTTTTATATGCCAAATATTACCTCTGTGGAATATAAAATGGCACAGAATCGCCATTTATTCATTACCAGTCAATCTATTCCCGAAACCGATAATTCAACTCTGGTTTACACCGATGTCACCTATAACTACGGTATCTGGAATAAGTTAGCACGTCCCTTTGTGCAGTGGACTGCTCAACACATTATCTGCCAAGACGTGGAAATTTTGGGTATTCAGGGGGAAGCGATCGCTAAATACGGGACACAATTTTATAATACGTCTGCGGACACAATTCATATATTTCTAGAGTCAATTATAGCAGCTATATCTCGTGGAGAAGATCCGCGTTTATTGCCAAATCAATCAGTAAAAGTTACATTTTGGGTTTAAGAATAATTCGTAATTAATCAATATCAGTGTGAGCAATCAGAAGTGAGAATACAAAGCTTTGCACAATTACTAATTTTTGCTTTTTTTATCGGATTAGTTGGTTGGACTATTACCAATCAAGTTGGACGAACTCAACTTAAAATAAAAAGTCGTGAAGATTGGTTACTAGATGGTATAGGATTAACTATTCAAGGAATTTTGATTCCCTTACTACAAGCGACTTTAGTTTATTTTTTTTATCAACATTTACTACCCACTCAACAAGGATATTTAAAAGTCCCATTAATTACAAATTTTATTATCAGTTTTGTTGTAGTTGATTATTTATATTATTGGAATCATCGTTTATTACATACTAAATTTTTTTGGAAAGTTCATCAAGTCCATCATACTATTACTCAGATGGATGTATTAGGAACTTCTCGCAACACACTTTGGACAAGTTTGTTAATTGTTTATTTATGGATACACACTTTGTTTTTGTATCTGTTAGCCGATCCGACAGGTTATTTACTTGGAGTAAGTCTAACTTCTGCCTTAGATTTATGGAGACATAGCCGCTTGATGATTCCCACAAATACCAGGCTCTATCAATTATTATCTTCTTGGTTAATCTTACCCCAGGATCATACTTGGCATCATTGCCGCGAAATCTGCAATTATAACTATGGGGCTAATCTGAAAATTTGGGATAAGTTACATGGAACATATTATGAAAACAAAAAATTGCCATCTATGATTGGAATTCCTATCTCATTAAGCTTGGTAAAAAAACTTTTATTTCCATTTTAATGACAATTTTAAGTAAAATATTTTATTTTTTCCCGCCTTTATATTATTGCTAACTGGCGCAGCAATAGTCTATCTCGCCTATTCACCTAATATCTTCAGCATTCTAGCAGTGTTCCTTTCTATTTATGGGCTACCAGTGCTAGTTTACCGCTTGCATGAATGGGTTTATCCTGTGCAGGAAGGTATAAGTTATCTACTAGGTAAAGAATATAGTCCTTGGTGGGGTAGTCATCAAATCCAGGCAATTTATATTGCAATTCCAGCGTTGGAAGCAGTGCTGCGACTGATTCCAGGGGTATTTTCATGTTGGTTGCGATTGTGGGGTGCTAAAGTGGGGCGAGATGTGTACTGGACAACAAGATTGGAGATTGCCGATCGCAGTTTATTAGAAATTGGCGATCGCGTTGTTGTTAGGCATGGTGTCGGTATCTATTCTCACATCATTAAACCCCGCAAGCAAAATTTAATGTTGTATGTCAAAAAAGTCAAGATTGGCAGCAATGTTTTTGTGGGAGCCGGATCTAATCTTGCTCCCGGTGTAGTCATTGGTGATGGTTCTTATTTACCAGCAGCCACCAAACTTTATCCTAATCAGCAGGTGCAATAATGCGTCCGATTATTCAGCTTTTTGGGCAAATTCTCGCACCAACTGCGAGGCGATTTGATCAAGCTTTGGATAACCCAGAGTTAATGCAGATATCTGTAAAAAGGGAGATTTGCGATCGCTTAATCAAGAGTGAGTATGGCAAAACTTTGGGGATTCATTCTGTAGACGATTGGCAGCGTGTACCAATTGTAGATTATGATGCACTCGAACCCTGGTTAAATCACAAAAATCAGCAAATTGCCTTCACACCAGAACCCATTTTGTTCTATGAAAAAACCTCTGGTAGTAGTGGGGCAGTAAAATGGATTCCTTATACTCAATCTTTGCGGCGATCGTTTAATCAAATGTTTTGCGTCTGGGCGCATGATTTGATTGTACACGGCCCAAAATTTTCCACAGGTAAGATTTATGCTTGTATCTCGCCGCAATTAAATGTAGCGGATAGCCAAACTTTACAGGATGATCTAGATTACTTAGATGGCTGGTTGCGTTGGTTTTTGCGTCCTTGGTTGGTGATGCCAAATAAACTTAATCGGCTGCATGACGCGAACTTGTTTAAACATCAACTGGCTTTAGCATTATTAGAGGCTGAAAAACTAGAAATTATTTCTATTTGGAGTCCTAGTTTTCTACAAGTACATTTAAAATATATTCAAGAAAATCAGGATTTATTACGAGCAGAATTAAACAATCGGATGTCACGTAATCGCCTGCAACTCCTCACCAAAAGTAATATTCCCTGGATGCGACTCTGGCCAAATTTGAAGCTGATTTCTTGCTGGGATAGTGCCAATGCAGCAGATCAAGCTCAGGGATTGCGATTGCAATTTCCAGGTGTATTAATTCAAGGTAAAGGACTACTAGCAACCGAAGCACCAATAACAATTCCGTTGATTGTAGCTGGGGGATATGTTCCAGTTCTTGATGAAGTGTTTTTCGAGTTCGAGTCCGATACTGGTTCCCTGTATGGTTTACATGAACTCAATATTGGCAAGGAATACACGATCATTTTGTCGCAGAAAGTAGGTTTGTATCGTTATCGAATTGGCGATCGCATCCGGGTAACTCATTACTATCGCCACACTCCCTGTTTAGAGTTTCTTGGACGACATCAAGCCATTAGCGATTTGGTGGGCGAAAAGTTGCAAGAAACCTTTATCAATAATGCTCTTAGTCTGTTGAACTTGCAAGAAACTAATTTTAAAAGCTTGATGCCGATTGCCGAACCTCCACACTATATTCTATTACTAGATTCAGCAAAAGAAACCCCAGAAATTATTGCTCAACAACTGGATCAGGCTTTATCAGAATCACATCATTACAAAAGAGCGCGAGCGATCGGTCAACTTGCACCACCACAGGTTTTAATCTCTAGTCAAATTCCGGAAGTGTTAGTTTCCCATCGTATCCGCACTGGAAGTATTTGGGGAGGTATTAAGCATCCAATTCTTGCAACATCACCCATTAGCACTGAACTTTTACAAGAATTGAAGTTGAAAATTGCCCAGAAATAGCTTACCAAGCATTAGGGCGTGTTTTCAAACTCGCTGTATCCTAAAAAATAAGCGATGGCTGCGCCAACGTCTTCGACGAACGCAGGCAGGATGCATTCTTGACAGGTTAAAACAAAATTACTTTTTTCAATAGTAGTTATGCGATAAATTATCGAATCATCTGGGTATTTAATTAAACTTTGTACAGAGTTGTTGTTCTTAACAATATTTTTTGAATTTAGAATTGCTGCTCTTGGCTAAAGTTGTGGGGAGATGTCAAAACAATAGTATTGCCTCTGTTGACGATATCTCCAACAAGTTAACCCGGAATCTGAGTCAGAATTGGTAAGGTAATCACAAATTCTGTTCCTTGACCTGGGGTAGAATTCACATCCAAAGTTCCACCATGTTTTTCTACAATAGACTGAGCGATCGCTAGTCCTAAACCCGTACCTCTACCAACATCTTTGGTGGTAAAAAGATGGTCAAATACTTTTTGTTTTACTGATTCACTCATGCCTTTACCATTATCAGCAATCTTCACCTCTACCTGTTTCTCTTTCAATGAGGTGGTAATTGTAATTCGGTTGGAATTAGCTTTAATTTCTTTAAAACTCCGACCTGTATTTGATTCATCCAATGCATCAATGGCATTCGCTAAAATATTCATAAATACCTGATTTAATTGTCCTGGAAAGCATTCAATTTTCGGTAAATTGCCGTACTCATAGTTTACTTCAATGGCTGGACGTTCTTCGTTAGCTTTTAGGCGATGTTTGAGAATTAGAATCGTACTATCAATACCTTCATGGATATTAAATAGCACTTTGTAGGCTTGGTCTGCACGAGAGAAAGTGCGGAGACTGGTACTGATATTTTTGAGCCTGTCACACGCCATAGTCATCGAATCCATCATTTTAGGCAAATCTTCTAAGCTATATTCCAAGTCGATTTCTTCAGCATGGGTGAGAATTTCATTTCCAGGAGTAGGAAAGCTTTCTTCATATAATTTCAAGTGTTCGATAATATCAGCGAAGGTAGGTTTGGCTTGTTTGAGACTCGCAGCAATAAAACCCAAAGGATTATTCATTTCGTGAGCCACCCCTGCGACTAAGTTACCTAATGCAGACATCTTTTCACTTTGTACAATTTGTAATTGAGCGTGCTGAAGTTCTTGTAAAGCTGCTTCTAGCTGTTGAGCATATTCTAGCGAACGCTGATAAAGTCGGGCATTTTCTATAGAAATTGCCGCTTGAGCGCAAAGTAAGTTGAGCAGTTCGACGCGCTCATAGGTAAAGGTTCCAGTCACCAGATTGTTTTCTAGGTATAACACACCCAGCAACTTTCCTTGATGTAAAATCGGACTGCACAGAATACTTTTGGGCTGCTGTTGCTGAATGTAAGGGTCATGAATTAATTGCGGATGTACTGTGGCATCAATAATCACCACAGGTTGTAAGCTGTGTTTGACGGTATTAATTAAGCCAACTGGCACACCCGTTGACTCTTCAATTGGCTGTGAGTTGAGCAACATTGAGGAAAAATTGATTTTGGTATTTCCCTTGCTCTCTATAGCGGTAGCACTACTAGTAAGTTCTGCTAATGCTTGAATCCGTAAATTACCTGACTTCACAAGCATTAACACGCACTTATCTGCTCCGGCATTTTCAATAACGATATGCAGCAATGATGAAAGCAGTTTTTCGAGTTCGATTTCGCCTGAGATAGTTTGGGAAGCTTTGAGAATGGTAGCTAAATCTAGAGCCAAAGAGACACTGCTACTACTGAAAGTATGGTAAGTGGTAGCGGTCTCCAAGGTGAAGATAGTTTCGTTAGTTGAGAAAGGAAAACGGGTTTGCTCTAAGATGGGGGCGAGTAATTGGGGATAACGTTTTTCCAGATCGGCAACTTTGGCTTTGGCTCCCCAGCGTGCGTAGCAGTAGTAAGCTTCTTGCATATATGCTTGAGCCACTTTTTTTTTGCCCCAATCAAGGTAAAATTTAGCTGCTAGTTCGTTAGCCAGAGCTTCTTGTTGAATATATTCGTTTTCTTTAGCTCCAGCGATGGCGCGATCGTATAAGTCAAGTGCCTCAAATCGCTGACCTAAGACCCAATGACGCTCTGCCTCTACTAAATCAAATTGATGCTGAAAATTCATCGCTGCAACTATGGCTCGAACTTTTAGGTGTTTCTGATTTTCGTCAACCTTCAAGAGCAATTTTGCTTGTTCAGAGGGTTCAACTTTAGAATAGACAGATAGACGAGCCAAAGAATCGTAGTAATAGAAAACAGATACAGATAGCATTCCTGCACCACCTTTAAGGTAGCGCTCTCCTTTATCTCCATTGCTAACTGCCGCTAGAGCATCATCAAACAAGTAGCTAAAAATTAACTTAATTAGATAAAATTCATGGAGTGTAAACTGATCATTCTCTTTGAGTAGAGCAGGTACGAGTTTTTCCTCATTCCAGTATTCATCAATTAATAAATTTGAATTTTGACTATATTCAGTTATGACTTCAATCGTTTGTCGAAGAATACTAAATCGAATCGAAAAAGATTCGCTACTTACAAAATTAGACTCGAAAGTTTTGATTTCTTCTTGCAAAATATCTAAATTTTCTGCACTCATCAAATAGGTATAGAAAAGTCGGAAAAATGTTGATACAATTATATGTACAAAATCTCCAGCTTCTAGTCCAAAAATATAAGATTTTTTTAATAAATTGATGGCATCTTGGACAGGTAGCTTGTTAAATTGATTAAATGCAGCTACTTTAAAAATAGTCATGCTTTGAACAGATTTTACTTCAAATCTGTCTACAATTCTTAAAGCCAACTGCCCAAACTTGTAGCCTTTTTCTAGTTGATTTAATACTGCATTTAAAACAATAGCAAAGTCAGCGTATCCTGGTGCTGAGAGTGGTGCATTGCCGTATTTAAGCGATAAATTAACTTGTTCACAGGCAATAATCGGAAATAGGTGGGGAGCAGCCTGATGCACAGAGGGAGTGAGGCTGATCATAATTTTCAGGGCAACTAAAGCCTGAGGATCAGTCATCAGAGGTAGATCAATTAAGCTTTCAATCTGACGCTCTCCCAATATTGACAACGTGTTTTCTATAGCTTGGTGAATATCTGAAGGGGTAACAGATTCAGATAAGGGTATTCCAAGCTGTTGGAGAGTTTGACACCCAATCTCAATTGCTTTAAGCAGCTGCCCTTGTACCTGATAAGACTGGAGCTTAATTTCATAAACCTTCACTTTATCTAATAGAGTTGTCGCTCGTTGGAGCACAACTTTAATCAGCGATTCCATCTGCTCAAATTCATTACTGAGAAAGGCAACTTCAGCAGCAGCTTGATATAAATTTCGTGTCAAATCATTAGCAATTTCCCAGCCATCACTAATTACTAACTGAATACCCTGATTGAAATATTGTAGAGCTGCATCATAAGCGATCGCTTCTTTAGCTTTGTGACCTGCATTGAGATTGAGTTGAGCTAATTGCTGACGTTTACTTGGCTGGGTAATGAGTGGAATTGCACAATTGAAATGACCGACAATCTCAAAAAGCTGCTCTGCTTGCTGGGCTGATGACGTATTTTGTAAAAGTAATTGCCCGATTTGGAGATGGGTTAACTGTTTCTGTTCTTCTGGAATCATAGAAGAGGCAGCTTGTTGGATACGATCATGCAAAAATTTGTATATAACTGCCTTTTCTATTACGCTACGGTCAGCCGTTTGCGCGTCTATATTCTTTGTTATCTGGTCGCTGTTTTCTAATGACAAATGCTGATAAAACTTATAAGCTTCACTAGTAGGTAAAATTAATCCTTCTTGTAAAGCTTTCCATAAAATAGCTGCCGTTTCTATTTCGGATTGTTCTGAAACTATTGCCAAAGTTGCTAAATCAAACTGATTTCCAATACAAGCAGCTAACTGTAAGACTTGTTGAGTGGATTCAGGGAATCTGCGTAATTGACCCACCATATATTCTACGACATCATCTGTAACTGCTTGCTGATTTACTTGTGTAAGATCACATTCCCAACAACCGGAATCAAAGTCAAATTTAATGAGTTTCTCTTGATGCAATCCTTTGAGAAATTGTGTTGCAAAAAACGGATTACCTTGAGTTTTTTGATAGATCAATTGAGAAAGAGGCGATGATAAATTTTCTGTACATTTCAGTGTGTCAGCAACTAACTGATTCACTTGGCTTTGACTCAGTGGTTTTAAAGTAATTGTATTAATCGTTGCTTGCGTTTTTTGAATCTCGCTCAAAGTCAACATTAATGGATGTCCTGGATTGACTTCGTTATCACGATATGCACCAACTAACAAAAGATAACCTGTATCAGCTATCAATAGCTGCATTAAGTTTAGGGATGCCGAATCTGCCCATTGCAAATCATCTAAAAACATTACTAATGGATGTTCAGCACTAGTAAAGACTTGGGTAAACTTTTGGAATAATAAATTAAATCTATTTTGTGCCGCAGCTCCTGATAATTCTAGAGCAGGTGGTTGTTCACCAATAATTCTTGATAATTCGGGGATAACTTCAATAATTATCTGTCCATTTTCCCCAATAGCTGCTAATATCTGGCTTTTCCATTGCTGGATTTGAGCATCATTTAGAGTTAACAATTGCCAGATTAAATCTCGAAATGCTTGCACAAAGGCACTCAAGGGAATATTACGTTGAAATTGGTCATATTTCCCTTTGATAAAATAACCGCGTTGACGAACAAGGGGTTTATGAACTTCGTTAATAATTGCCGTTTTCCCAATCCCCGAAAAGCCAGCTACCAGCATTATTTCTGTCGCACCTTTGCTGACTCGCTCAAATGCTTGCAGGAGGGTTCCCACTTCTGTTTCTCGTCCATAGAGTTGATTAGGGATAATAAAGCGATCGCACACATCTCGTTGAGCAATTGGGAAACTCTTAATTTTGCCTGTTGACTGAAGTTGAGTTAAACAATTTTCTAAATCAAATTTAATTCCTAATGCACTTTGATAACGCTCTTCGGCATTTTTAGCCATCAATTTGATTACGATGTCACAGAGAACTTGGGGAATCTCTTTTCTGTTCTCTATTAAGAGTTCCTCCGTCCCTTGCGCGTCTCCCTTAGGAGAAGTTCTGCTCGCCGTCAGCTAGTGCTCAGTCTTCTCTCTATTCCCTAAAAGTGGTACTTGTTTAGCAATATGACAATGCACTAACTCCATCATATCGTTTGATTGAAAGGGTAACTCTCCTGTAAGTAATTCATAGAAAGTGATACCTAAAGAATAAAAATCAGTCCGGTAATCCATCCCTCGATTCATTCTTCCTGTTTGTTCTGGAGAAATATAAGCGAGTGTCCCTTCTAACACATTGGGACTGATGAGCGTTTGAGTTGATCGTGGTAGTAAAGATGCAATACTAAAGTCAATTAATTTAACTTGTTTGGTTTCTGGATTAATTAAAATATTCGCGGGTTTAATATCTTTATGAATAATCTGAGCGCGGTACAGTATATCTAAGCTATTGCACAGGGCGATCGCTATCTGTAAAAATTCCGTGAGATTTCGTAGACTTTTCCCTGTTCCCCATTCTTTAAGAGAAATTCCCCCAAAGTCTTCCATCACTAACGCATAACCATTTTGGTATGTTACCAGACTGTAGGTTTGGATGATTAGAGGTGAGTTGAGATTTTTGGTAATGGTGTATTGATTGCGAAACGACAAGAGTTCCGAGAAGCTAGGATAATGATTTTTCAGTAGTTTAATCACCACAGCTTTATGATCAGTCTCTCGATACCCACGATAAACTAGAGTTCTCGAACCATTGTAGATTTCTTCTGTTGCGTAGTATCCGGGAATACTGACAAGAGTGCTGACCATGTTGCTAAATTCTGGTGATTTTCAATTTATTGTTCCCAAATTAGTAAAGCCAGTTTGATGTCAGGTAGTAAACATTATTGTGGCTTAACTTTAGATTCATACAAAGAGAAAATTCTCCAGAATAATCAGATGACTGCGTTTTAGATTCGTATTGACAGAGAAACGGGTAAGCGGGGGGCACAGAAAGACTGGACATTGGATGCCTCTTGTCAGATTGAGGCGCAGCGCAATTGGTCGAGCTAGTTTTAAATTGCCTGGATTGTGAACAAGCGCCATTTGGCAAAGGAACGCTGGTAAGATTTCGTGGACAAAACGCTCAAATATTGCACCCAGCATTTACCATAGCGTCTGCACTTTACTGCTTGCGATCGCATTGCTTTATTATCCGGCTATTTGTCAAGTTGACAGGGCTAGGGTACACCCTCACCCGCTCAATTAGGACTCAAGTGTTGCAATTGGTAAGCGTATATAAATCCATCCTTAACTCCAATTGCCCACTTTAACGTGCTTCAAGTCCATTGTCAAAACACTGAAATTATTTGTGATACTCATTTCGGGTAGCAGTCCAGATTACTATTTAGAACAGGGCTATAGCAATCCTAAATGAGTCGTGAAAATCTCCGATTCCTCTCTCTGCGCTCTCTGCGCTCTCTGCGCCTCTACGGTTAATTTATTTCTACAAATGATTTAGGACTGCTATATTTCATTCTAAAAGCTTGCTTGAGTGTGTCTAATCCAAAAGAACATAATCTTTGAACATGCGCCATGTTTTAAAATATTTGAGAGCGATATAAATTAAGAGTAAAATTCCGAGCGATTGCAAAAATCTCAGGTAAAGGTTTAGTGCGGATTCTAGAACTATCTTCTCCTTGAGTTACATCTCGAACATAATGAATTTTATTCTCAACACCCCAATATCCTCGGATGCGTTCACCAAACTCTTGTGCTGTTGCACTTAAAGAAGAGATGCGATCGCGCACATATAAAGAACGCGATCGCTTGTCTGATGAGCCGGACTGACTCGCCGGCGAAACGGGTTAAGCCAGCAGTAAGAGGAGGTCTAAATACCCTTATGTAACATAGTTACGAATTACGGATTTTTAAAGATCGGTGTTTGTAACGGACTATGCATAGTAGAACAATTAGCAATACAAGCGCTTTGATCATTGATGGCTCCACTACCTTTTTCACTTCCGTAGGAGTTTTAGGAGTAACATTACATGGAATCTCAATGATCTGTGTGTGATCAGAACCATTACCACTAGGAGTCAGATCGCATTCGCCTTTGCTGGTGAGAGACAAAGGTGTAAGTGTATTTCCTGAAGAAACAGATGCTTGATCTGAGGAACTATCGCCATTCAGTAGTAAAAGCAGAATTAAACCAAGACCCCCAATTCCAATTATTGGCCAGAGTGGAAAGGAATCAGAACTGTCTTGTACCAAAACATCTCCCACAGAGCCAGGGAAAGTATCGAGTCCCATAGCTTCTCCCTCCAACGCTATTGGATTGTCACTCAGCAAAATATCTCCTGCGACATCTTCTCCCAAAAGCTGATTCAATTCCTGTGGAATCGCGTTATTGGGACGTCCGAGTTCCCCACCATCTTCGGAGTATGGAAAGGATAGTACTTCAAAAATCCTCTGTTGGAGTTGATTGTGATCTCCAGAACTCAACGCATCCAAACCTGTAGAGATTTTATCTAAATAAAAATTAGTCATCTGTGGCGACAAACCCAGAGACTGAATCTGCTCCTTAATGTTGGAAATTTTTGAGGCCTCCTCAAACAGCAATCGTCCGTATGACAATTTCAAGTCTAGTAATCCATTACGGAGGCTGACCGAGTTATTGACTCCTGAGTATGGTGACCAGTAAAACTGCTTGGTTACAAGTCCAAGTCCTTCTACTGGGTTGCGACCAAAAGGTTGTCCAAGAAGGTATTGAGATCCATCCATGATTGCGGGGGATTGGTTTCTCCAAAATGAGGCGAAAGGCACCGCAGAGAGATTGGGATTGTTACCGTAAAAGCTAGCGAAATTCTGGAAGTTTTTCTCCCCACCTGCCGCTCGGATCAGGAGATTTTGATAGCTAGTCCCGTTATTTAACTCCACTAATCGTTGGATTACCGATCCAGTTTTATTGCAGGTCAGACCAAATCCCACATTACATGCAGGAATTACTCGCATCTGGCTGAGATTCTGGTTATTGATTTGATATTGGAGATACTCATACTCTAGTCCTTGTTGGATACCATAGCGTCCAATATTAAGCTGTGCAAAAGCAGACTGGTACGTAGTGAGTACTACTGCAACAGATGAGAATGCGATGGTCGCAAAGCCAACCGCCTTCAGCATCACAATTCTTTGAACAATTGATTTAGGCAAGATGCACCTCCACTAAACGACAGCAATTTAATTGGGCATGGGGCATTGCTTATTTATCTGCATCTCCCTCATCCCCCAGTCCCCACTCCCCAGTTCAACTCTTAGGTAAATAAATGTTGATCGTGATTCCGGTACCTTTAAGACCTCCTGATGAGAGTGTGTGATATAAGACCAATGCCCGGTTTGGTTGGTCGAAAAGAAACCCCCGATGCGTGGGTTTGATTTTCCCTTGCTTTACTAAGGAAACGAAGGCTTCTAAATACCTACGTATACCTTGACGGTTCTCTTGACTAGTATTCATATGACGCTCAATCAGCATCATAAAGAAGTCCAAGCTACGATTTTCCTGCCCTTGAATCAGACTGCCCTGATCTAGGAAAGAACTTGCTATGAGCCTGCTATCAACTTGTTTAACTTTAAACAGAGTAAAGTAACGCCCTTCTTTTTTAGGATCGTTTGCATAACAGACCCAGGAACCCTCTTGATTCTGTGTAAAACCCTGTTCAGCAAGGTAAGAAAGCAAAGAATTACTTGCCTTGGTTTGTGGTGGAGGTAATAAATCTTCAATCGGATCTAAAGAGCAAATCCTCTGCGTTGTTTTCCGTTGAGAAGCAGCAGGAGGCTGCTGGGTATAGACACGTAGAGGCTTGTCATCAGACATTGCCATGCTAGACATCGTAGCCAATGCAGATACTTGGAGAACGAGCGCTCCAAACAAACGAACAATGATATTCATGTTTTTCCTGTTACTCTTGCTTACGTTGTTAATAATCGAGTCGTTACTAAATCAGGATTGATTTAGCCTTACTTAATCATTTGTTAAATTTAAGAGTTTGCCTCATTTGGTCGAGCGTAGGCTAAGTTTTCACCAATCAAATAGGACTTTTATATAGCTAACTAAGCATAAAGAGAATCAGTATCTAAATAAAACACACAATAATAATGTATTATTGACAATAAAAATTGAGCTTTTTGATATTTTTACATATACAAAAAACAATTGACATCGGGTCAAAACTTTTTATTTACTATTGTCTAATTTTTTTTACCATTATCAGAGGGTTTTATACCTTCCTAGCTGGCTATATATGATTCCTAAAAAAGGGCTTTGTTGGCTCTTTAGTACCTTATATAAGCAGACTTGCAAAAGCTCTGTGCTTTGCACGTTGGTGCTTTTGTTGATTTCCTGGGTGGGTTGAATAACTTTTTGTTTTTGGAGGCAGCACACCTAACTAGCTATTTCAGCATGGTGACAATTTGATGTATAAAATAATATCTCATGACAGTAAAATAATATTACCATGAGCTTGAGACATGCAACAGGATTGTGGACAGTTGTCAAAGTTGTACACGGTGAATTCTAACCACCTCTTCATTAAATTTCATGGCAAATAGCTGAGAGCCAAAGTCAATACACAACACAGAGCGCTCATGGTCGGATTGAAATTCGTCAATACTGGAGTGTCCCTGTTGAGCAACTAGAGGAACTACCAAATCAAGAAAAATGGCTAGGACTTCGGAGTGTAGGAATGGTAGTATGTGAGCGCAGGCTTTGGAATAAAACAACAATTGAAGTTCGCTTGTATATTAGCAGTTTAGAGCATGATGCATCGGTATTAGCCCATGCTGTACGTAGTCATTGGGGAATAGAGAATTCTGTACATTGGGTACTATATATGACATTTTTTTTATGTTCGCGAAGCGGCTCTGAAAGAGCAGATGCCAGCCGCATCCGTAAAGACAATGCCCCTTTAAATTAATAGCTTAATGTCTTAAATAAAACTTAATCGCCGAGTAAAATACGTATAAAGAATATACTTTGATCACTAACCCAAATTGCTAGTTATGCTGCCGAGCGATCGCATCAAACAAAGTTAAATTAGATTACTAAGTATAAAATTTACGATTTAGCTATAGCAATCCGAAATCATTCGTGAGAAAATACGTATAAATATTAATGTAATATATAAGACTAAATACAGGGTGTACTAATGTGGATGCTTTAGCGAAGGTCACTGAAGGTATCGCTAACAGAGTTTATCGAAAAGAGCCAAGACAAGCGTGAGGTCAAAAGAGCGATGCCTTCTCTTTCAGAGACGCTACCGCGAACGGCAAGGCTTCTCTACGAGAGGCTACGCCAACGCCAACGCAGTCAAGATGTTACTCTCAGGATACAAGCACCTCTGCAATTATGCCAATAGAGCGTTGGCGCAGCCCGCCACAGGCATCGCTCGATATGGCGGTTACTTGAACCTATCCCACTATTTTAAAAATCCCTACTTCTTTTCGTAAAATGTGCTTGAAAACCTTGATTTTTCGTTTTCAGTTCTCAATAAGCTTAAGCTTTGTAGCAGAAATATTATTAGTGGGATAGGTTCAAGTAACATCGACGTAATACTCTCATTGGTATCTAGGTACTATAGCGAAGTTGGTTAAAATTGCACTACCTCTGTGTTCGCCTCTGGTCTCGTAGAGAGAGTTGGCAGCGATCTTGAGAGACTTAACGGGAAAAGTCAGCTTGAATAACCACTACCAATCACTTTTTCTACTACTCATTTGCAGCAAACTGAATTATGGGATGCGATCGCAAAAATTGGATATTAAAGCTTTCTCTGCTTGATGGGTTGAGCCGGATTACCTGCATAAATAGTCATCGGCTCTAGTGAACTGCCGGTAACGCCACCTAAAGTCAGTATTGCTCCCCGACCAACAGTGACTCCTGGGCCAATTACGGACTTGGCAGCAATCCAACTACTCTCTTGAATATGGATTGGAGCATCAATCAATTTAAAATCGGGATGATTCCAGTCATGATTTCCTGTGCAGAGATAGACCCCTTGAGATAGACAAACATGGCTTTCGATGGTGACAGGAGCAAGGTTATCTATCCATGCATCTTCTCCAATCCAAACAAAATCACCAATGTATAACCGCCAAGGAAATTTTACCCGCACTCCAGGTTTAATGCGGACACCTTGACCGATTTGAGCTCCAAAACTGCGGAGTACCCAAAGCTTAAAAGCTGAAAATGGTAGCCAATAACTTTCAACTAAGGGCGACCCAACGAAATACCAAAGAAGTTGCTTCCAGTATGGTGCGCCTGGAGTGTAATTGCCGACTGTGTATTGATCTAGACGCATGGGGTGGGTAAACAAGAGTAGGTTCAAATAATTCGTAATTGATAATACTCGCCTCCGGCGAGAAGCAAGCTACGTAATTCGTAATTGAATTCTTAACTACGAATGACGAATTACGAATTAGTAATTAGTTAAAGGCTGGCTCCTGTATGACCTGTGACGATCCAAAGCAGGGAGCAATATCACGAATAATATGCAGGAGGGATTCTTAAGTTCGGTTCGATGGTACGATGATCGGAGTAAAGGCAATGCCTTGACTAGCAAGGATAAGGGTAGCGATCGCCTTGGCTCTGGGCATGTGATAATCTGAAGTAATTAGAAATAGGTGTTGTCTTTGCTATTGCTGGAAAACCCTTACTAAGGTAGTAAAGTTAGTCACAGTATCTGTAGCACGGTAATCAAGGTAAACCCGGCTATCCGCAATACCTGCGTCTTGGAAAATTGCCCGTGATTTGTTGGGAGGGCTGCCAGAAGAAACCCAAATTTTTAGGACTGGATGAAATTCGGCAAACTGGGCAGCGAATTCTTCTCTGTCTTCGCCACCACCAAGCACCAGGATAGCTTGGGTTGGGGCGCTTGGTAGTAGGCGATCGCTAACCGTACTGGAATGAACAGTAGCATTACGATAATCAATGCTGCTAGGGCTAAAAAGACCATTTCTTTTACATTTGTGACGATCAGAAGATTTCACCAAATATACTGATTTCTCCTGTCGTTTAGCCCTCAATATTGTCAAACTGTAAAAAATATTTATTTATTTGCTTATGAAAGTAGCAAATCCTGGTGTTAAATATAGAACTTTAATAATTCAAGTTTAGATGAAAATATGTATAAATGTGAACGAAGATTTGAAGTTTATTTTTTATAAATAGAGGGCTTTTTAATTCCATGTTTGACAATTTTACGAACTCCATTACGTAGGGCAGCATCGTCTTGTGACATGATATCTCTCAACTTTTGTTCTTGTCGGACTCGGAAGGAGGTAACGTGAAAGTAATCATAATCATATAACGCAATAATTAGTTTTTAAATTTCTCAGCTTCTATGAGTCGAATGCTCAAGAGTATTTCTGCCAGAATACGCTGAAAGGCATAATAACAACCATGCCAACCATCTAGAATACCGCCTTTGATAATCAAGCAATAAAATAAAATTATAAAAGGTGCAAGAATTTTTTGTCTGCGGATGCGATCGCCTAAATTAAGTTCACTAGTAGGAGTTTCTAATAATTTTTTTACTTCCAACACCGTATAACGATCCTGTGCCCATAACCAACGGTTTAGGGGTTTGCGATCGTCGTGGTGAATATAGGTAGAAAGTGTTGCAGAGCTACCGAACTGTTGCAAAAGTTGTGTATGTCCATCATCTATATACGTAACTTTGCTTTTACGAAAAAGCACTTGACGGTGTGGAAGTATACTACTACGCATTGGTTTACCAAACACACAATACTTGAATCTACCAAAATAGCCATCAATCTTTCCATCCACTGGCAGATCAGCAATTTCAGAAATTAACTCATCAGTGACTATATAGTCTGCATCTAGAGATAGCACCCACGGCGACTGAACTTGCTCTAAACCATAATTCCACTGCCTAGCATGGGTATCAAATTCCCGTTGCAATAAGTGAACTTGTGGATAGGAGTTAAGAATTTCTAAAGTTTTATCAGTACTATAGCTATCAATAACTATAATTTTATCTGCCCAAGTGAGTTGCTGAAGTGTGCGTTCAATATTTGGGGCTTCATTATAGGTGAGAATAAGAGGAGTAATCTGTTTTAGCATATAAAAAGTAAATCTATCATAATCAGATCAATTCCCTACAAAAGTACTGGAACAAAGCATAGACTTCCAAAGATAGGGAAATCTGCCTGCAAAATTAAACTTGATGTTTGTATAATTTTCTGTTTCGAGTAAAGCAGTCATAGTTGCTACAGAAAAAAACTTTATGTGACCACCATCCCAGAGAGTAGTGAAGTGCTTATCCATTTTTCCTGAAACAGCAAGCATAAGATTTTTGAGATAGCCATGATAAGGGGTAGTAAGAATTAAATGACCATTTGGCTTGAGGCATTTTTTGGCATTTTTAACCAACTCTTTGGGATAAAATAAATGCTCAATTACCTCAGCAGCAATAACGATATCAAATTTTTCTCCTAATTCTGTATCAGGGAGATTGTAAATGCTGGCTTCAATAAAGCGGCAGTTGGGAAAAGTCTTATTAGCTAATTTAACACCAGACTGAGATTCTTCAATGCCAACAACCTCATAGCCTTGCTGTGCAATTAAGTTGCTCAAACTGCCATTACCGCAGCCAATATCTAAGATCCGCAGCTTTTTTTGATGTTCAATAATATCAACATATTCAGATATCATCTCTATTAAAGGTTTAATAAGATACTTATGATGGTGTCCCGATTTACTCTCAGAATATGAATATTCGTATTCGTTACTAGATGAAATCATAACTAATTTTCTGTTCTAAGATTTATTAAAGATGTTATTAATAACATCGTGGTAAACTTAAATTATTTTTGAGGTTATTAAACCAAAGTTGGAGGCAACTAACATTGATTCAGGAATTAAGCCATCTGATTTTAGCGATTCTAGCAGAGCAGCAAGCTAGTAAGGGTTAGATATTACTTTCCACTGGTTAATCTGGTAGGATAAAATCCGCCGATAGTTTCTCCCAGGTGATAGGAGGTAAGGTATTTCGCGGTTGAACTTTTAAGCGTATCATGGTTATAAACGATCACTAAAGTAATCCAGTACTCCTATCTTGATACTCCCCGGTCTAAAGAAACAGGATTTTCATGCGTTTTTGTTATAATATCTTGATAAACTGAAATCAATTTTGAGGCTATACTATCCCAAGTATAATTTTCTAATATAAATTGACGAGCGCAATCGCCCATATTTTTCGCTTGTATGGGATCTTGCAAAAGTCCAATTAAAGCATTACCTATTTGATCAGCATTAATGTCAACTACACTAGCTGCTTTAGCCTCCGCAGCTTCCGGAAAATTACAGCCATTTGTGATCACACACGGTAAACCCGCAGCCATACCCTCCAATACAGACATACTAAATCCTTCAGAATAGGAAGGAGCAACATAGATTTTAGCGGCTACTAAAGCTGCATATTTAATAGTACCTGTAAGCATTCCAGTAAAAGTGACAGCATCCTTACAGCCTGCTTCGCTAAAATAACTTTCAGCAGTGGGTAAAAATCCTGTATTGTCTGGCCCAGCAACAATTAGGTGAGTTTCAGGAAATTTTTCGTGTGCTTTAGCAAAAGCAGGGGCTAATAAATCTAATCCTTTTTTTGGATCAATGCGACCTAGAAATATAATTAGTGTTTTGTTGCGAGTATTGGGAAACTGTTCATAAAAAAGCTCCGCGCTAGGTAGAGATTCAAAATTTGTGCTATTGATACCATTAGGAACAAAAACTAAAGGCGTTTTTAAATTAAGTGTGTTTATGTGTCTAGCTTCAGTAGAAGCTATCATTTGAATAGCATTAGCTTTTTGTAATGATCGGTTTTCAAACAAAGTGAAGTAAATTTTTTTCTTCCAACCTTTATAAGCTAATGCCCAAGGTTCCATCATTCCGTGGGGAGTTGCAATATATGGAACTATGCGAAATTGACAAGCCAGATGAGCAGCTAGAATTGGATAAGAAAAAATGGCATTAGTGTGTACTATGTCATAGTCAGATACATTTTTAAATAACCATTTCGTCATTAACCAAGTAAACTTGTAATCTAAAAAATTCAAATAAGGAAAATACTGTACTCTATAATTGTTTTCCGTAATCCATTTATTTAAAGGTACATCTAGAATTGTAGAACCATTAGCATTAGTAGCTACTATATCAACGCTAACACCTAATTTACCAACTGATTCTGCTAAATCAAGAACAACTTTTGTAGAACCACCATAGACATTTCCTAATGCAGGGATAACCATTAAAATTTTCATTGTTATTTTTTGCCATTTTCATGAACTGCTAAAGCATATTCAACTGCTTGCATTAGTCCTTGAGCAAAATAGTCAGGAGAGAATTTTTGAATATGTTCTAAAGCAGCTTCGCCTATTTTCTGTAAGTCAATATCTGCTGAACTCATTTTCAGCATTAACTCAGTTAGCTGTTGACTATTCTCAGGATCAAAGCCAAAACCATTGACTCCTTCAATGATTAAATCTTCATAACAGCCACATCTATTGGAAACTAATACTGGTAAAGCTGCTGCCATTGCTTCATTGACTACTAAACCCCATTGTTCTTGAATACTGGCATGGATGAAGCAACCTGCATGGGCAAAGTAAAGCAGCATTTCATCTTGTTGAAGAAAGCCAGGAAGATGAATATGCTTTTTTAAGCCAACTTCGAGAATTTGTTGTTCAATATTTAGCCGCATCTGTCCTTCACCACATATAACCAAATCCCAGGCACTCTCACCCATTATCTGATGATAAATTGCATAAGATGAGATCAAAAATGAAAGATTTTTTTTGGGAATAAAGCGATTAACCGCTAAAAAGTAAGGATTATTAACTGGTCTAGGAAGAGATTTAATTTTATTCGGATGAAACGCATCATTTTCTACTACATCATATCCTACAAATGTTGCTTCTGTGGGCATACCTAATTTAACTAAATATCTTTTATGTGGTTGTCCTCCTACCAGAGCAGATTTATATTTTGTAACAATAATACTTTTTAATGCCTCTCGCCACCAGGAACGAGGGGAATCATTTTCAGTAGTTTCTGACAGTAAAATAGCAGGCTTACGATGCCATAAGCACCAAGCTAAAGTGAAAAGCATTGCAGGTTGAAAATAACCCGCAATTGCTATAACACTGGGATTTACTTTTTTAAGAATAGAATTCAACTTTTGCACTAATTTAAAAATACTAGTTTTTTCAAGAGCTTGTTCTTTAATCACTGAAATTAATGACAAATGTAAATTATCAACTTTTATCTGCCAGGCATATTCGTCTTGATAACGTGCTAATTCTATAGCCACTACCTGATTTTGCAGGTTTTGATTGCAATTTGCTAATCTCTCGATTCTAGCAATATGATAAGGTCCATAATTAGAAAATAAAATTCCAATGGTAATCTTCATAAATTCTCAAGTATTGTCTCCTAATTCTGAATTGATAGCAGAATATTTATACTTGGCTCTAGAATAGTAGACTGTTAAACTTACAAAAAAAACTTGAAATATTGCCTCTTGCCAAAATCTTCCTATGCCGTGCGTTAATCCTACCATTGCTGGACTAACTAAACCCATATAAAGTAGGCTGCTAAAAATGCTTTTTTGATAAACAGCAGATATCCAAAGATTTTTAAAAAAATATGCAATCAGAGCAAAATAAAAGCAGCCTAAGTAGCCAAATTCGGAAAATGAATCTCCAATACCAGTCTTCGTACTCCCAGTAGGAATTATATAACCATACAAATTATTTAGTGTATCTTTTGTTATTAAATTGAATTGTAAAGATTTTTTTAAGTCATAACCTACGATTTGTCCAGGAACATATTGAAATACGATGCTATCCCACCAACCACTTCCATATCCATATCTACCTGTCTTCTCGGTTGCATCTGCTATTAATGCAGCATTTCTCAATTCCAATATGTCACCTTTTTGCTGTGTTTCAAATGCTCTTTGAGAGGCGGATAATACTTCCTGCCACTTACTGTTAAAAACCAAATCCCAAAAATGGCTACGTAACTCCCCAACTACAGGAATAATAAAAACTAGAAGCACTACAGCTGTGATAATTGCCGCTCTTGGGGGTACATAACGCAAAACTAGCCAGAATGAAAGACCTATAATAATTATGAATGTCATCGTGGATTGCCGCCGTCCCACAAAAATTGGTTGTACTACAGGCCAACCAGCAATAATTGTCAAAATGATATTAATAACTTTGGGACGCTTTAATGTCTGTAAAAGAAAAATCCCGAAAGCTATGTTGATAACTTGAGCTAGAAAGACATATATAGTAGCTGGTCCTGTCCATGTCCCACTATCACTTCTTTGGATAGTTGTAATAGCCAGTAAAAAACCAAACAAGTAGCCTTGAAACATAAGGGCGATTCCTGCTATAAATAACTTCCGCTGGTCGATAATGATGTTTAATTTTTTCAATAATTTTGTATTAGGTTTCATTGTATAGCCTATCCAACAGGCAGCAGCACAGAGGCATGACATCAATAAAACCCTTTCTAGTGCGTCTTGAGTCACTAGACCAGGATTGTTAATTAATGCAAATACTTGTGGCATAAGAAACGAAATAAACATGCTACCCATGAAGAATGGATATTGATAAATTCGCTCTATGCGAATTATTCCCCAACCAAATAAGCATATGCAAATAATAATTAGTAAATCTCGATATATTTCAACCATAAAATATAAACTTAAGAGCTTATAGCAATTTTAGTTAATTGGTAAAAATTGGGCGATGTAAAAACCTTTTCAAAAAACCGGATTTGTGAGTGCTTGCAAGATACTTATTAATTAAGTAAAAATCAATTCAAGCTTGCTTATGCATTAGTATCGTGTGCAAGACAGTCACGAAACATTTGTAAGTAACTTGGAGCAAGACTTTGCCAGGAAAAATTTATACGTACAAACTCTTTGCGCTGAATTCTGTCTTCCACTAATTGCGATCGCTCCAATAGATCAATTAAAGCTGTACTCATAGCACCAGGCTTTGAAAAGTCGGCAAACACTGCCTGCTCCCCCAAAACATACCTCATGACTGGGTGATCGTTAACAATACAGGGAAGTCCGTAAATCATAGCCTCTAGATAGACTCTTCCAAATCCTTCTTTGAGGGAACCAAGTACAAATATATCAGCCGCTTGGTAATATTTAGCAACTTGCTCATAAGGTACTGAGCGAGCAGTAAACCCATCTTTGCCTAACTTTTGAGATGCTAAATCAATAATGGGAGGGCTATTAGCGTCCATGTATCCTAACATGACTAAGTACGGTCTAGGTTCTGGTAAAGCAGCTACTTCATCAACTACATAGTCCATGCGCTTATGTATAGCACTAATCCAGCCTACACTGATAACAATTGGGCGATCGCTAGGTAAGCCTAGCTGTTGTTTAATATTTTGTCGTTCTTCATGATTGAGCAAAGGATCTCCATCTGGTACGTTAATGCCGTAGGGAACAAGAAAGTGCTTTGAGGGTGGTTCTCCAGCTTTTAATGCCAGTTCTCTGTAAAATGGTGCTACTTGTTGAACATAGTCAGTTCTAGTAAAAGGTGGATTACAAGGGCCTCCATTAGAAAAGAGTAACTGATAAGGTATACCAATTTGCTTACGCCACCAGTATAGTTGAAAACCAAGGTTAGAATCGCTGTAGAAGATGATATCTGGCTTGCCCTTTTTAATATGGGAAACAAACTGAATAAAAGAAGATAACTGTTCAACTACATAGCCATTGCGTCGGATAAACTTACCCAAAAAAGGTGCTAGTTTTCCATTACGAGGCAAATTCCACAATCGATGTTCATCTAGTTTTTCATCTCCTGCACCCTTGAATAGTTCAATTTGCAGTCCTTCAGTACTATGTAGCCCATTAAAACATTCACGGGCAAAGGTTTCGATACCTCGGTTGATGATACCTACACCTGTGCAGGCAAGATAAACTTTTATTGTTTTGTTCATTTGATTATTTTTATTTTAAAGGTTCCATCCAAAACCAGGACATCTGCTCTGGTCGCCATTCACTAACTGCCCAGTCAATGTATGAACTAGGTAAAAGTTGAGTGTAAAAGGTATGGTAAGGAAAATCATTTTTATATCGATCTTTTTGCCATATTCGCTTTATGTAATGAGTGGATTCAAATCTAGAGTAGATTTCTTCAGCCAAACCTCTGGTAATAAAATCGTGTAACTCAACCAAAATACAGGTATTTTTAAAAGATGGTACTTTATCAGGATTAAGCAGATTTAGCTCATAGCCTTCAACATCACAAATAACTAACTTTTTACTGTTTCCCAAAAGCTCCTGTTTTAAGTCTTCTAGTTCACATTTGCCACAGATTTTAATTTGGTCAAATACAGAGTTTAGTTTTGCCATTTGAGCGATCGCATCCTGTCCCTTGGCTTCCATTTCGTAAACAATAATTTGTGTTGATGGATTTTTCAAAGCCATTCCTACTGCATAGTAACCTTCTCCCCCACCAATATCGATTATCTTTTGAAGATCTAACTGGCAAGCCTTTTCTATAAAGGGGTTGAGTTCTCTTTCATAGATGCCAAGTAACTTAGGGATATAAGCACTCCCAATAGATTTTTCAATGTATCGCATACCAGCAAAAGGACCAGCTTGCACTTTATAAGTAGTCTTAGCTTGTGTTAAATGGGTTAAATAACCAATTGGACGCCAGTTCTCTGGAACGATTTTTCTCACAAGGTTAGCTAGCATAATTTATACTTGATAAAGAACAAAAAATTCAAATATTTATAGCAATGTCAATTCTCGATAAAGATATACTTAATTTAAAAAAACGTAGACACATATCGGCTTACCGTAGGCTACCGTCAAGAACGCCCAGAAAAATAGGGCTACTCATTAAATGCAAGTTTATAGATAATTGGTAGAACTAGTGGTATGTATTTAAATTTGGCTATTTTTGCTTTCGTATTCCGTCAATTGGTTTACTTTCATTTCAAAAGTTAAGTTCGCAATTATGCAACTAGATTAATTCCATGAAATGGGCGTAGTGGTGCATCTGGTAATACCCTAAGAGCATCTACAACTTCCTTGTAATCCAAAGTATGTCCTAGTTGCTAGGAAGCAGTAGTACGTTTTCTTCTAGTTTAAATTTCCTCATATCTTCAAGAGAAAAAGATTTACCTCTTGTTCCATCCTCATTAACTTTAAAACATTTGTAGCCCATACCATTAATATAATTGACCAAATCTTCTAGGCTTAATCCCATATCTATCACAGCTTGAGGAATCACCTCTATAAGTAAAGCACCAATTTTTTTATTGAGCAGCATTGTCTGAGCACCTTGGAGAACTAGCAATTCTGCTCCTTCAACATCAATCTTTACAAAATGGATAAAGTCTACATTTTTTTATGACAATAAACATCAATTGTTATACAATCAGACAGAAAATTACCAAAGTGGTAATTTTCTGAAATTTGGATTTTGTTTTGGCATGGACTATCCAATCTATCAGTAAAGTTGATATAACCACAAACATTTGATGCTGCTAATTTATTTTGAATAATATTATTTTCTAAATGATTGTCTTGAATATTAGACTGTAAAATAGAGAATGTAGATGGAATTGGTTCAAAGGCATGGATGTTGGTGTTGTGACAACTTAGTGCCATCATAATGCTAAAAACCCCTACGTTTGCCCCTATATCAAAAGCACAACCTCCATCTTGTATAAGAGACTGGGCAAGTTTTTGTTCACGCTTCAACGTCATATTATTAATACTATTATTAACATAATAAAATTCACTAAAATGACGAAAATGACCTAATAACCCCCCAGAAGGAATCTTAATTTTTGGATCTAATCCAATGAACTTTTGTAATGACCATTTAGAATATAAAGTAGCTATTTCTTGATTTGAAAGAATGGTTTTAGTATTTTTAAAAAAGTTTCTCATGTTTTTATGGTTGTATAGTAAGAAAGCAAACTTACGTAATTTATGAAACTATTGTTACACTAAATATATTAATGAAAAAATAGTAAAAATCGGGAAACAACAAAATCTTCGGTATGAAAGCATTATTCTACTTTAGATGCATTTGCCCTGGTAGTAGTAGGATAACAAATGAATATTTTTTATCCTTATTATGGATATTAAGTAAATATTTAATCTAAGTAAAGTTACTCAATGCTTTTATAAGTAATTGATTAATTTCGTCTGAAATTGGTTGTGGTTGAGTATCTTCAGAAAAAGCAGAACGAGTACGGTCGAGAATTGGCAGTAAGAAAGCATGAATTAATCGTTGTACAAACCGAATATGTGGCGGTCTCAAGTGATTTATGAACTGATAGCGTGGTAAATTTGTACCTGGTTTCCAGTATTGCAATTCAGGTTTGTCGTTACTCACAACAAACTTATGCCAATCTGCTTCTGACCATCTTCTGACCAATGGTTCTGACCAATTTTTGCGATTAGTTAAATCAGCCACCATGATTGCTCGTAATCGATTGCGACGAATTAGTTGAACCGGATCGCGGTGAGGATAGTGTCGAATTGGTAGTCTTTCCCTTGCCACCAAACCTGCATTAATAGGAAAAGAGCAGGTTTCAGGCCATTTCATAGTGCTGCGATAGCGACATAAGCGGGGTTCGCTATAATAGCTAGCCGTAAAATAACGCCGACGTTCCGCAATTGGGCGTTGGCGATCATTAATAGTTTCTTCATCTCGTTCCCATGCTGCTACTTCTGCTTCGGTTAATTGGAAGTCATAGTACTGGTGATAAACAATAGTTTCAGAGGGGCGCAGATATGTTTTCACAAATTCAGGTGGTGGAATGTGGTGAAATTCATCAGCATCAACTCTTAGAAACCAATCACCATCTCGCATTTGCTCACGGGCAATATGAAACATATAGCCACGCAATTTATTTTCAGAGAAATATACTGCTTCTTTACGAATTGGCTTAACGCGCTGATCATGGGAGGCAACATCTAAAACAATTTCCCATGTATTATCAACGCTACCAGTATCAAAAACGTATACAACATCAACCCATTGGAGGAGATGTTCTAAACACTGCTTAATAATATCTGCTTCGTCACGTACAGGAAGTAAAGCATGAAATTTCATAATTTATTGGAAATAATGTTCGACTTCTACTAAAGGTACACATTCTCTTTGTTTAAGCATCCGATAAAGTTGGAAACAGTCTGAATTGACAGGAGAGCGCATACTAAAATCAGTCAAAGCTAATTTAAAGCCTTGCACCAATCCCTTGAGCATATTTATTGGACGCTTAACCTTGATACCGTAAAGTATTCCTTTGACCGATGTACCCAGCAGATAGGGTAAAAGATACTGTGATGATGCGTTGCAATAAAGGAAAAGAATATCGTTTTGTCGGCCAAATACATCGGCTTTAACCGAAACTCTATTAGGGTGTTGAAAATGATGAATAGGGTCAGATGTTCCTAAGCGAACAAAGAAATTATTTTGCATAAGGCGAATACATAAATCTCCCTCTTCTCCCATATAGAAGAAAAACTCTTGGTATCCCCCAGCTTTTAAAAAAGCTGATTTCAGTACAGCATGAGCAGCTGCAACAAAAGCATGAGTCAGATACACCTGAGACTTATCTGGAGCTTGAGTATTGACTTTTTCAGTTTGAAGAATATTACAAAAGGGAATAGCAACGGCTCCAATACGACTATGATCAAATTCTGCTAGGGTTTGCTCAACAGTGTAAGGAGATTGAAGAATAGAATCATCATCTAAGGGAAAAACTACTTCAGTGTTAGCTAATTCTACTCCTCGGTTACGGTGATAACAAGGGCCTCTGTTTTCAGAGGAACGATGATATTCAATTTCAGGAAATTCTTTAGACATCATTTCTTGAGTACCATCACTAGAAGCATCATCCATAATTAAAATCTTCACCGGGACACTTTGATTCTGAGCTGCATGAATAGCCTGATGCAAAAACTCACGTCGGTTATGAGTTGTAAACACAATTGTGGCTTTTGGTAGCATACAATTTACTTCATTTTGTAAATCAGAAAGATGCCAGTCCTGATGTTGAAGACCATTATAAATTTTTTAAACAATTTAAAATAGTCGCTGTTTATACTGAGTTAAGTGACTAAATATGGATTTTTCTAAGGCCATTTTGCTCATTGTTACTAGTAATTCAGGTTGAGTACAAAGTAACTGTAATTTCCTCACAATCGCATCTACATTGCGTATTGGTACGATAAATCCATTAATGCCATCTTCTACGATGGAGCCAGTGTTTGGTGTTGCGATCACAGGTAAGCCGCAGGCTAAAGCCTCGTAGGTTGCAGTAGCAGAACCTTCGCAAATGGAGGGGAGTAAAAACACGTCTGCCCAATTATAATGAGCCATAATTTGGGAGCGGGGAACTTGCCCCACCAATTCCAAGTTCTCCTGCAAAGCTGCTACTGCATCAGGCAAAACTTGAACTGGACCCACCACACGAAATATGGCTTTCCCTTTCAATTGTTTAGCAGCTTCTAGTACGTAAGGTATTCCCTTACGCAATCCTACAGAACCTATAGTCAATACTCGCAACAGTCCTTGGTGTGGGGTTTTAATAGAAGGCTGAAAACTGGCATCAATACCATAGGGAACAACGACACAGCGCTCTTTTAGTCCTTGGCATTGTTGAATAGTATCACGCACAAAGTCTGAACCGCATAGAATTACATCAGCCAGTGACCACTCTTGTTGTTCTCGTTCAATGTACTCTGCTAGATATTCATTTTTCTGTAGGGGTTCTTCCCAACCAGGATGCAAAGCTTGTTCTTCTTGCAGAAGCTGCTTTTCTATTTGATAAGGGGCAATAGTTTGTTCCATCACTGTTTTTAATCCGGCTTGTTTTGCCGCCTGTAGAAGTTCCAGCCCTGCTGTATTGAAAACATACACGCCATTGCCACGTAATCCTTGACGCAGAATAAGCCGCCCAAAAGTTTTTCCTGCCCAAAGAAATGTTTTTGTAGTCTCAGAGGCAGAACTAGCTTTGCGTAAACGAGAAATATATTCAAAGCCAAAACCAGAAAAAGCTGTGATTAGGTTGGGGTTAATTCCATAGGGAATTCGACCGGTAAGCCTTGCTAAAGACTTACTCTGAAATTTTGGGGGAATCAAACGCAAATATTTAGGAAAGCCTTTAACAGCACATATATCAGTATAAAAGTGTTCTAACTGTCCGGCTTCATGTAAAATACGTGGAATAGCGTAGTGCCTTCTAGCACCTAGTTGAGCTACTGTGAACTTATCTTTATTTTGCCCAACGTTAAATTGATTAATAGATTGTATTACTGATTGCATAAGTAAGAGCTCCAAAGCTTTTTTAATACTGAATAAGAATATCGCTCTAAATAAAATTGTTGTAACTGAGCTTGATCAATTTCACCCTGGGCTAGTTTATGTACCATCTGTTTAATAGCAGAGACGAATACGGGCGTTTTGCCAAAAGATTGATTTCCCTGTTCAGATGATTTGTCTTTATTTTCAACATCTGCATAAACTCTTGCCTGATCTGTCCTCCAACGTTCAGGCGCAACTATTAAAACATTTAAATTATTAACTCCATAATCAGGTATTCCACCAACTCCATAGGCTACAAAAGGCACTCCACAAGCCATTGATTCTAACAGTACTAAAGGCGCTCCCTCAGCCCCTACAGTAGGCAGTAAGGTCAAGTCATAAGTGCTGATCAGATCAACATAGGCTTGTCCATCAGGATACCTACCAAAACATTTAATGCGATCGCCAATAGCTTGAGATGCAATATATTCTCTAATTAATTCTTCCTCTGGCCCGCTACCGTGAATGTGCAACTCATCCAGTACATCTTTGAGGTATTCCCATTGCTGCACTAGCCAGAAAGCTTGCTTATGTGGTACTAAACGACTGAAAAGAGCCGCTTTAGCTTTTCCTAATTCAACAGTTCTTGATATAGGCTGAGGCAAACAAGCAGTTAACTCTAAAGGTTCTGGTATCGCTGGAATAGCTGTAATTTGTTTTTCCCAGCCAAAACTCTCTGCAAAATTTTCTGCCACAATCGGAGACTGTCCTATTACTTCATGAAAACACCACCGTACTATCCATCGAGAATGACGCCAACTACCGACAAAACCCGACATCACTTCATGAAAAATCCGCTTAGTGTGGGAACCTAAAAAGAGAGGTGGGAGAAACAAGTTCCAACCTGTACCAACTGCGAGATATATATCTGGAAAAAACTCTCTAACATTTGTTGTAATTTTTGCCAGATATTGAATTTTAGATACAAAATATTTTTTTCTTTCTTGAGTGTGACAAAAAATAAAATTAACCTGATCACTCTGAAACTGTTGTATATCTTGTAAATCTAAAGGCGAAGGTAGTTGATTTGCAACTGAAATAACAATAACTTCAAATCCCTCCTCTCCTAATGCTTTAGCTAGCCATTTCAAATGAGTCTGGATACCACCTTGTCCTAAAATGTTTCCTGCAAGTAAAATTTTCATATTTTGTAGGAAAATTAAATATGTCAATAATAGATTTCACTTTAATAAAATTTTGAAATATTCATAACTTGGGATCTAAATTAATTTGTAAAAAAGCTGCAAATATTGCAATAAAACAAAAACAAACAGAATTTTTTAAAATTTTGGTAACCTTTAGTAATTTAGGTATTCTAAGCTTGATTTTAAAATCCAATTTTTATGTTTAACTAATAACTTAATATAACAGTTAGTGAATATAAAAAATTTTATGTCTAACTTACCCAATCGGTTTTAAAGTTCTTTTTTCAACTAAGAGAAAGAAAAACCATGCCACTAATACTGCTAGTGAAGATGCACTAAGTGTAGGAATCAAGGTAAGAAATCTTTCTCCCAAAGGAGCTACAGAGATTTTAATAAATAATAAAACAGGTCGATGTATCGCGTATAGTGAGTAAGAAAAAAGACCAAGTTTAGTAAATAAACTTCCTAGTTTACAACTCCAAAATTTATTTCCTTGAGGTTTTATGCTCCAATACAATAAACCACCCAATGGCAATGTAGAACTAAAAGCTACTAGGCTAGAAAGTTCAAATAAAGATGCTATGAGAACAATAATTACTCCTAAAGTAGCGATTAGCCAATATCTTTTAGGGAGTGCAGCACGTCCTGCTTCTACTTCTGCCAGGTAAAATCCAAAAGTCCAAGTAAACAAAAAAGGTAAAAAAATAGGATTACCAGAGCCACGATAAGGAAGTAAATCCGATAAATTCAGTAAAAAATCACCAGATATATATATTAGACTAATTGTAAATGTCAGAGCTAAAGTCTTTACCACTCCATATTTACGAGAAATATAGAAAAGTATTGGATAAACTATATAAAAGTGTATTTCCAGAGCTAAAGTCCAGAAAACTGTGTTACTTCCAAAATATGGTGCTGCTAGCCCTGGTAGAGCTAATAAGCTCATAATAAAAGTAAATAATGAGTTGCTCTGTCTAGAATCAACCTCCGCTGGATAATGTGTTCTTACATAAGTATCAACTAAAGCGGTAATTAACAAAGCAGCTATGTAAGTTGGGTATATTCTCCAGATACGTCGGATTGCATACTGTTTGAGATTTAAGCTAGTTTTGCAGTCAGAGATTAACTGCTGTGCGCCTCGTCGGTGGATGCAGTAACCACTAATTATAAAAAATAGATTTACAGCTAGACCACCGAAGTATAAAGGGGCTGTAGCATAGCCTAACCAAGAATTAATATCTATACTCAAACCATATTGCTTCCATATCTCCCCCAAACCAACCCAAAACATAGGTCGAGCATGGTAGAAAACAACTGTGAGGGCAGCTAAACCTCTTAAAGCATCAATGGAGTTTAAGCGTGCTTGGTAAGACAGGCTAGTAGATGTCATAGAAATTTTTGATTTCAAGTTGATTGAATAATTTGCTCTTTAATAGATACTTGAGATTTATACAAAGACCAATACTCACCCTGAAGTGCTAGTAGTTCTTCATGCGTTCCTTGCTCTGCAATTCTACCGTTATACATAACAATAATCTTGTCAGCTTTCTCAATTGTAGAAAGGCGGTGAGCAATTACAATTACAGTACGAGCGCGGCTGACTTCTTCAATTGCTCTCTGAACAATCCTCTCAGAATTTGAATCTAATGCACTAGTTGCTTCATCCAAAATTAATATGTCTGGGTCGCGCAAAATTGCCCTGGCGATCGCTATTCTCTGCCTTTGTCCACCAGATAGCCTTGCACCCCGATCTCCCACAATAGTATCAAAACCTTCTGGCAATTCCTGAATAAACTCATAAGCATAAGCTTTTTTTGCAGCTTCAATAATTTCTAACTTCGTCGCATCTGGACAACCATAAGCAATATTTTCCTGAATTGAAGTATGAAACAAGAATGTTTCCTGACTTACCATTGCAATAGAGTTTCGCCAAGAAGCAATTTGATATTCTCGTAAGTCAATTCCATCAATTTTTATCCTGCCAGAATCAGGATCATGAAATCTCATCACTAAATCGGCTAGGGTTGATTTGCCACTACCTGATGAACCAATAAGGGCGGTTATTGTGCCTTTTTTAACAGGAAAACTTATACTTTTCAGGGTAGGTTCTGAATTAGCAGCGAAAGTAAAACTAACATTTTCAAAATTTATTCCAGATGTCAAACCTCTGTATGGCTTCTGGCCATCTGGTAAATGTAGTTCATCTGTAGATAACAAAAAATCATTAATTACTTCTAAACTACCTGATAGTAATGCTAGTTGGGAGCGTAAACCATTAAGATGATTAATTCGCGGTATCATTCGCAATAATGTATACGTATAGGCTAACAATAAGGGTAACCCCCCACCTCCTGTGGCAGAAACTAGGTTTGAACCTACACCAAGAAGCAACAACAGTAGGGTAATTCCTGCCGTTTCAGTCAGGGGAACTATTGCTGAATTATATTTAAAAGCTCCTAGTTCTGCCACATAACGGTTTGTTAAATATTTGTCAGCACGCTCTAGCTCCCTTGATTCGGACTTAAACGATTTAATTACTCGAATTCCACTCAGCAACTCTGTAATAAATGAAGAAAATTCGTCGATAGAGTTAGCCGCTTTACGTCCATAAATTCTAACAGAATTTAGCACTGCTTTGAAGAGCAAAGATACTACTAATAAACTTATTACACTAATTATTGTTAATACAGGTGATAACCCAATAAGTACAACTAAAAGTATAAAAACCATCAGTATTTCTCTAATGATTTCTATCACTTGAGAAGATAAAGTTTCACTGCGTTGGGCTTGTTCATTTACGAAACTTAATAAAGTCCCTATATTTGATCGATTATAAAATGATACTTCTAGTTTTAAAAAGCGTTCAATGCAAACTTTACGAAGTAAAATTCCAATTCTGAGTTGTAAATTATTAATATTAATATTTGAAAAATATAAAAAAATATTTTTAATAATTGTTAAGCTCAGTAGACTGATGAACAATATTGGCAAATGCCAACTTTTAGGAAAAAAGGCATATAGTTCAACTATATTTCTGACAATTATTGGTGATTGACTGATATTAGATAAACCACCCCCCAATTCTTGAAGAATTAGCATCACAACAGGAGTGGAAATTCCTTCTAAAACAGAGGTAAACAATGCTAATATCAAAGATTTAATTGCTAAATATCGCTGATCAATAATTAATTTTATAAGTATACTAATAGCTTTATTTTGCAGCATTACTTGATAGCTAGCGATATTTGATTGTCATAAAGTTTAGGAAAATTTTGTTTTGTCTGCTCTAGGGAGTTAGATAGCTTTAACTAAAGTCTGAAATTTTTGATTTATCAGCGTTGCCAGACTAGAAGCTTCTGTCCATTAGCCTCTACAGGCTCAACTGCTAAGTTTAGTCCTACTGACTTTAAAGAATCAAAGATTTCATGATGAAGTTCTTCAGAGGCATTATGCAATTCCATAAAAATTAAATTTACCTGTTTGAAGATATCTATATGGGAACGTATAAAGGCAAACTCACCTCCCTCAATATCTATCTTCATCAGATCAATGACTCTTTTACCCACTACTTCTTGCAAATCAATGAAAGAAATATTGAAAGGTTTTGTTCCTTGGCTGTACTGCATATTCGTAGCCAAATAATTCTGCGGTTTAATCCAAAGTGTTGCGCTACCATCTTTTTCTCCTAGAAGACCTTGCTTAATTTCAACTCGGTGGCTTAGACCAGCATTTGATATATTTTTTTTGACAATTGGTAAAAGATATGGATTGGGTTCAACAAGAATATATTCGGTATCTGAAGTACCAAACTTAGTCTGAAAACAAATGTCTGCCAAAATACTGAAATGACCACAATGTGCGCCACAGTCCACTACTAATTTTGGAGAGCTATTAACCCATTGAAATACTTGCCAGTAAAATGGATGGCAAAAAACATCTTTAAAGCTAGCTATTTCATATTTATTTTTAAGTGTAACTTTGAATTGATTTTGCAAATTAAACTCGCAAGTGATCCAACGAGCTAAACGTCTGTAAAGAAAGAATGGTAAACTCATTTAGCAATACAAGTAATATAAGTTGTTAAATCTTGGAAGTTTGCTTTAATTAATTGCCTTGCTTCCATCATCAGCACCACATCCTGCATCTTATATTTTGCCTGCCATCCCAGCTTGTTCTTCGCTCCAAAACTTTAGATCCTCCTAAATCCTCCTTAAAAAGGAGGACTTTGAGAAGGTTTTTCCCCTCTTAAAAAGGGTGACTAGGAGGGATATCGATACAACGGTAGACTTTTCAAACAATTCTTAAGGTTTAACTCACAAACTGGAAACCATTCAGACCTTGATAACCAACTTGTCTGGCGCTCCTACGAGTAAACTCCCCAACAGAAGGGTTTCCGAGAGAATCAATCACTCCCGTTACTTGCTGCCATAGTTCTTGTGGTGCTACCGAAATTTCATAACTACGATCATCACATTTACGAATGTGATACCAAGTTGTTTTCTGACACTTTTCGCACCAAAAAGCTTCTAACCATTCCCCTTCTATAGGCACTGCGGTTTGGTTAGCTACTAACATCAACGCATTCCGCCGACTTATCCCTCGTTGCTGTAATTGACCTGCTTGGTCAGCAAACATTTTATATTTCTGACTGACGCTATCGATATAGCAGCTATGAATGGGGCAATAAATAGCCCGTCGCTTGGAACGTTTCCGATTTTGGTCACACCTTCTCTGCAATTTCACCTCCTATATAGACAAAAACTATGAGCAAGGAAGGCTATGTTGGAGGGACTGAGATCAATAAGACCATCAAAGCCCAACTCCGAAAAAATACGGCAAAAATACTCAATTAACTCCAATATGCTTACGCTTACTTTACCTCACTTTCAGACATGGTTCTGATCTCATCAGACAATAGCGCCTGTTGCAAAACATCTAAGTATTGTTGAGAGATAACTTTCGGTGTAAAGTGCGATGATCGCAAATACTGGCGACCTGCTTTGCCCATCTGCTCTCCTGTTTGTGGATCTCGACTCAGAAAGCGAATAAATTGCGCTAGACCTTGACCATCTCCATTGTCAAATGTCCCACCACAGTTGGCTTCAGACATCAGTTCTCTAAGATATGAAGTCTGTGAGCAAATTACTGCTATTGGTCGCCCAGAGGCTAAAGCTGAATAAAATTTGCTGGGAACAACTAAACCCTCAGTAGTTGCATCTACACTCACTAGTGATAGATCGCAAGCTGTTAAAGAATAGGGTAACACTTGCTGATCTTGATAAGGTAAAAACGTAAAATTGTTCAGCCCTAACTGATTTACTTCCGTGATTAATTCTTCGCGTTTAGCACCACCACCAATACAGACAAACTGAATTGGCTCATCTTGTAGTTGTTTTGCAGCTTCCAACATGGTGTCGATGTCATGGCAGCGACCCATATTGCCAGAATAGAGTACGGTAAATTTGTTAACTAAATTATACTTCCAAGCAAACCAGTTTTCTCGCTTGGCAATCGGCACAATCACTTCTGGGTTTGCCCAACTGTGAATTATAGAAATTTTATCAGCTACTTCGGGACAATGCGCTACTACCTGTTGTTTCATCGCCGGACTAAGTACTATAATCCCCTTAGCCTTTAACCAAACCTGTTTGTTGATCCCACGCCACAAGCGTACTAGCCAATTACCTTTTGAAATTACGCCTAGTGCGATCGCAATATCAGGGTATAGGTCATAGAGTATACACACATAGGGCAATCGGAACAATAAATAAGCCAAATATCCTATAACTGGCAAAAACGGAGGAGCTGTAGTTAGTAGTAATATATTGTTGCGACGCCAAGCTTTCAGGAGATAGAGCGTAGCACGTAAGGTATATAGTACCCCATTAACAGCTTTACCACGAATCCTTCCCGGCCAGAGTTGGGCTGTGCGCGATCGCTGAATTCTGATTTGGTCAGCCCATTCAACTGCTGGGGCCGTATGAGAGCTAAACGCATATCCTGGCTGACTTGTAAAGACTTCAACATCCACCCCTTGCTTCCCTAACTGTTTCACTAGTTCTTCCAGCAACTGCCCTGTAGCAGCATAATCTGGGGGAAAAAATTGGGTGACTACAGACAATTTAATTGATTTTTGAGCTTTTACAAAAGGTTCATTCCTTACATCTAACTCAGTAGAAATCGATTGCAATAATTTTTGATTAATCCATTCATTAAGTTGATTAATTCTCATCAGCTATGTTCCTAGTCTAGAGTAGAAAAATGCTTGTTTATTTACTCAATGTTTGAAATATTAAAGCTATATATTAAAGTCTCCTTGAGCGAAAAAAATTAAAGCGAGAAATCTAATCTATCGTCAGGAGTGAGATGCTTTACCAAGAGAAAACAAAGGTGTCAGTCGTCAGAATAAAGCCTGAGTTTTGTAGACTTTGGGATGAATAAAGGGGTTTACAATCCCCACTAAATCTATATATTTAGTGGTCAACTTTCGTAGTGGCGGGTTTGAATCCCCCACTGATAGCGCCACGCAAAGCAAGTCCGCGTACCCCTTCTCTTAAGCAAGCTAGCAAGAGCGTCTCGTAAAAGACCGTCTTGATTCTGACTCCTGAATTCTTCTTTAATTTGGGGCACTACGCACGGGAGCAACGCGAAAAAGTGAGAACCAACAAATATTGTCACGTTGTCACTTTAAAAACTTTTTCAAGCTAATAGCATCAGTAAAAACACTAAAAAAACGGGAATTTTGCTCAGTTTATTATTAATAAACCAATTTTATTGATAAGAAAAATCAAATATAACAAAATCGCGCTGCTCCCCTACGCACCCTGTGGCAAAGCTTTTCTACGAGAAGCTACTTAAATGACAACACTAAATTAATACGTGTAATTACTTAGCTAATCTTGTGCATCCTAGATTTTGTTTTAGGCTGTATTTGATTTATTACGTGTAATATCCGCTGCCCAACACGGTATCATGTTTAAATCCAGAAGACCAAAACTTCATCAATATTTTATAAAAAATTAATATTTTAAAAGATATTATCGCAAAACTTTTATAATATCAATATTTTTAAGACTTATGCACTGTAGAAATTAATTAGTACATATATACTATTATAACGAATATAGGGCGTTTCAGGCTTTTACTAATCATCCTTTGATAAGTAGCCCAGGCATAGTCAAACCCGGCTATCGCTGATAAAACGTCGAAAATCAAGTTTGAATAGCTAAAACTCGTACTGGATATTTGGTGTTTTCTGTCAATGTTTAAATTCTATTGTTATACTTTGGGTGAGCAGAGACCAAAGGTTACATTTTTACAAAATCTTTACAGACTAAATTTAAGGATAAATACTGAGCTTTCATCAAATAGATATAAACTAAATATTATATATTTGGTATATATTATTGCTTAAATTCAAACTGCCTAACTGAAACTTTCAAAAGCCTTTCTACTGCTCCTGTTCAATGTATTACCAAGTATTAAACATATGATCGAGAATTATCCTTCTCAAAACTCAAATTCTAATCGCAGTAATAACTCTGTGCCTCCATTTCCTCAAAATCAACCTGTTCCATGGGCTGAAGAACAAGAAGATGACTGGAACTTTCAAGAATTTCTAAGTATTTTACGGCGACGCTGGCTACTCATGGCAAGTGTAACGATTGCTGTAATGACACTTGTAATGATTAACTTGGTGGTAAACCGGAAGCCCCCAGAATATGAAGGCAGTTTTCAACTACTGGTAGAACCTGTAGAACCTGTAAATAATGACAGCAAAGTTATAGATGTTGTCAAAGATTTTAATGTACAAAAGTCTAGTCTAGATTATGAAAGTCAAATTCAGGTTCTTAAGAGTCCTGAACTGATGAAAAGCACTCTTAAACAGTTGCAAGCCTCCTATCCAGAAATAAACTATTATTCTCTTCTCGAATCATTAAAGATTAATCGGTTAGGAGAAACCAAGATTATAGAAGTTCGTTATCAAAGTAGCAATCCAAAGCAGACTCAAGTTGTACTAGAGCGAATAGCAGAAAATTACTTAGACTATAGTCAAGTAAAGAGGCAAACCCAATTACGTCAAGGGGTTCAGTTTATTGAAAAACAATTGCCATTTATACAAAATCGGGTCGATCAGATCCAAAAAGAATTGCAACTTTTTCGACAAAAGTACAATTTTAACGACCCAGAAACCCAAGTAACGCAAATTGCTTCACAAACTGTTGATTTCTTTCAACAAAAACAAGCAATTGATCTACAGTTAGCCCAAGCTCGTGCTAATTTGGCTATCCTACAAGGAAAAGATGGAGTAACGACAACGCTGAATAATGCTATCCTACAAGGAAAAGATGGAGTAACGACAACCCTGAATAATGATATCCTACAAGGAAAAGATGGAGTAGCGACAACCCTGAATAATGATATCCTACAAGGAAAAAATGGATTAACGACAACGCTGAATAATGCTCCTTTATATCAACAGTTGATTACTCAAATACGCCAATTTGATGTTCAGATTGCTACAGAATCAACTCGTTTGCAAGAAGAGAATCCAATCATTCAAACATTAAAAGAGAAACGAGCTAGTCTTTTACCTTTGCTACGTCAAGAGAAAACGCGCTTATTGGATGTGAAGTTTGCCGAAGCAGCGACACAGCTTCAAACCTTAGAAGTACAAAACCAAGAACTTGCCAAAATCGAACAAAAACTTGCACAAAAACGCGAGCAACTACCAGTTTTGGCACGAGAATATGTTGATTTACAGCGGAGATTACAGATTGCTACCGAAAGTTTAAATCGATTTCTGTCAACCCGCGAAAATATCCAAATTGAAATCTCCCAATCGGATATTGGCTGGCAATTCCTTAAAGTACCAACTACCCCAGATAGTCCTATTTATTCTGTTTCTACTCAACGCAATTTGATACTAGGATTGGTTGCAAGTATCCTCTCAGGAATTGGTATTGTTTTACTTGTAGAAAAGCTAGATAATACCTACCATACTATTGATGAACTGAAAAAAAAGGTCAAACAGCCATTGTTAGGAAATATTCCTTTTGAAAAGCAAGTTACAACTAAGAAAAACCGGACTATTAATCAGAAATTTCCCTTAGCAAATATACAAAATTCTCTTTCTCAGGGAGTTGCTGGGTTGGCTGTTTTACCAGATAATGAGTATGATTACTTTTCTACCAACTTTTCAGAAGCTTTACGGGTACTTTATAGCAATATTCAACTACTCAGTTCCGATCACCCGATTCGTTCTATAGTTATTAGTTCAGCTATGGCTGGTGATGGTAAGTCTACAGTTGCCCTCCATCTAGCTAAAATAGCTACAGCAATGGGGCAACGAGTCCTACTTGTAGATGCTGATCTTCGTAAACCCACAATTCACGACCGAGCAGCTTTAAATAATCTATGGGGATTAAGTAATTTAATTTCTACAAACTTGCCAGTGGGAGAAGTAATACGACAACTACCTTCCATGAGCCAATTATCTGTAATCACAGCTGGCCCAATACCACCCGATCCCACAAAGTTGCTCTCATCTCAAAAAATGAAGCAACTAATGGCAGATTTCCATAACAGTTTTGACTTAGTGATTTATGATGTCCCTCCCTTGGTGGGATTAGCCGATGCTAGCCTGATAGTACCCCACACTGATGGGCTTTTGATAGTAGTCAGGATTGAGAAAACAAATTCCTCGATGTTAAAAGTAGCTTTAGATAATCTGAAAATTTCTCGGTTGAATATATTAGGCATAGTTGCTAATGCTCATAAAAGTACCACCAATAGTTATTATTAGAAAATAAATAGTCGCGTCAGCACTACCACTAGCTAACTACAACCAAAGTGCGTTGGCGCAGCCCGCCGCAGGCATCGCTTTTTTCCAAAATACTGCGTGGTAGGTACCAGGAGTTAGAGGCGGGAAGCCGCGAATTGCAGGCAATCGAATGACGGTTGGCGATATTGCCATGCTGTTAGCTCTCACCGGGGACGTGCAGCAACTGAACAGCTTGGCGCTTGTCAACCTCAGAACGCAAATCATATTTTTGTGCTGTAGCCGGATCGGCATGGCCAGCTAGCTGACTGACAGTTAAAATTGACGGCGATCTGGTTTGTGCGTTCTTAATTAGGACTTAAGCATAGTACATAAATACTATACTTGATTTGGGTATTTCAGCCGTGTTTAGCACAAGGGCGATGTCTGCCTTGAAAAGTGACGCTCCTGTCTTGAAAAGTTCAGTTCGCCTTTGGCGTTGCCGCAGACAAGCCTCTCGAACGCGAACAGCGTCTTCAAAGGAAAAGAGAAGGCTTTACGCTGCCTATCGGCGGGAAACGACGCAATACACTTTTCGCTACGTCGAAGAGGCTGCGCTAACACAGACGCTCTCTACGAGCCGCTCTTGCTAGCTTACTTAAGAGAAGGGGTACGCAGACTCGCTTTGCGTGGCGCTAACGGCGTCAGCCGCCGCTCCAACTTTTCGCTACGACGGGCTACGCCTGTGCTTATGTTGCGAATAAATCTTTCTTGATGCGAAGCGCCTGAAACGACCAAAAACCGTAATTCATATTATGGTTAATTTGTACAGTGTGTAAGTCCTACTTAATCAGCCCTTTCAAGATGAGCATATGTACTATCAAAGTTTTTATGGCATTTCAGGCATCGCCTGGAATTGAACAAAGAGATTATGCATTACTAAGCTGTTCCACAAAAACCAAAGCAGATATTGGACGCTCGTGTCGTGCACCCCCCAAGAAATGTACAATTTTAGATTATCCAAACTAGATGTAATTTAGCTTACATTTTTCGATTTTGACTGCCTATCCCCAATCCCTAATCCCCAGTAAAGAGTCCCTTTTATAGCCCTATTCTTGCGTATATCTAGTCTAGCGTAGGCGCAGCCCGCCGCAGGCATCGCACATTCCCTTATAATCCCTGAAATCCTTTTACCATGTACATTTACCATTTACGGATAAGCCTATTAGCTAGCCTACCGAGGCCGCTCATACTGTAAGATGTCTATAATCTAGCTTGATGATGTGAAAAGCTAAATAAAAATATCTATTTGATAATTGCTGAAGTTCGGATCAATTTAAATTTTTAACTGCTTATGCGTCCTCGCCAAGAAATTACGGAGATGTTCTCAACCTTCGTTGAGTTGGAAGGAGACAGATTCAGCAAATGGTTGATTGATATCAAACTGCATCGAAGTATCCAAACTTGTTTGGAGTCTTCACCATTCGTCCCTAACTCAGAAAACTTTTGGGCGTTACATTGGTACAAGCACTGGCGAGAGCAATCTAATAGTCTTGCTAAAATGCATCTGTCTGCTTATTTACAAGAACCAAATTATTGGGCTGCCAAAAAAACAATTGGGAAATTTACAAATAGTCAATACAGCCTAGCAGATTATTTTCAAATGGCGAATGCTGAAATCGAAACAATTCTTAAAAACTTTAATCCAGAAAAATGCTCTAGTTTAAAAGCCTATAGCACTATGGCAATTCCTAGTCGGTTAAAAGACATTTTACGTCAACGCAAGGAAACTGATATTTGCACAAATTGGGCATTGTTACGCAAAGTAAGCAAAAAGCAGTTATTAGAAGCTCTTGATCACGCAGGATTATCACCTACTCTAATTGCCCAATATCGGCTGGCTTGGACTTGTTTCAAAGAACTTTATGTGCAAAGCCAACCAGGAGGCACAAAGTCACTACCAGAACCAGAACCCCAACTTTGGGAAGCTATTGCCAACCTCTACAACCGCGAACAAGAAAATCAATTAACTCAACCTACTCCAGAATGCGCTACTGAGAAAATTGAACAGTGGTTAACCCAGGCAGCTATCTACGTGCGTATTTATCTGTATCCACCTGTTAGTTCTTTAAATTTAACGATATCAGAAGATGACAGCATGACAACTCTTGATTTGCCAGATCTATCCTCTGACTCATTAATCACTGAGATGATAGCCCAAGAGGATGCCCAAAACCAACAAAATCAACAATTTCAGATTCAAGATATATTGTTAAAAGCTTTACAAAATATTGAGGCTAAAACCCAGGAAATACTTAAACTTTACTACCAACAGGGGCTGACTCAGCCACAGATTGTACAACGTCTACAAATGAGTCAGCCTACTGTTTCTCGCCGACTCCTTAAAGCTAGAGAATCCTTGCTAGCAACATTGATTCAATGGAGCCAAGACACGCTTAATATTTCTGTAACTTCCAACCTAGTTAAAGATATGAGTACCGCTTTGGAAGAATGGTTGAAAGTTAAGTATGGCAAATCTAGCTGACGTTATGAAAAATGAGGTAGTAAAATGACTTCTGCTTTTACAGAACCGCAGGAACTATTGTTAGAAATATCACCATTATTACAGACAAGTTCTTGGCAAGAAAGCCAAATTTACGCCACACCTAGCAGTCGCTGGCGTGCTTACATGAATCAAATTTGCCTTCATGCGTTTTTGAATTGGGTAAAAACTGAATATGTTCCGGAAGCAAGTATCTGGTACAGTTCCCCTGGTATTCCTGCTTTTTGGGAATTTGTCAATGGCACAGCAATTTTGTTAAAGGAAAAGCGAGTCGTTTTAATTCCTAGCGAGGCAATTGATGATAGCGAGTTAGAAGTTCCTCAAGAATGGGTAGACATTTCTACTTGGGCAGCAGACTATTATTTACCAGTACAAGTCACACCAGATGGCGAGTGGGTAAGAATTTGGGGCTACATAACCCATAAAGAACTTAAATCATTGGCACACTATGACCAAGTAGATAGGACTTATTGTATAGATGCACGGCACTTAATTAAAGACCTTAATGCTTTTTGGATCACCTACCAATTTTGTGGAAGAGAGAAGATGAAAGCTGCGATCGCTCCACTACCAGAATTATCGACTACTCAAGCAGAAAATCTTGTGCAACGGTTAAGTAATTACTCTGTAACATTTCCTAGACTCGCAGTACCATTTATAATCTGGGGAATGCTACTAGAGAATGAACAGTGGCGACAATGGTTATATCAACAGCGACAACGAGCGCAATTTTCCCAAGTACAAGTGAATTTCAGTCGTTGGCTAGAACAGATTTACGATGCTTCTTGGCAAGCTATAGAAACTTTTTTTGAGCCAAACTCCAGTAGTCTAGCTTTTAATTTCCGCAGTTTTTCTGGGTTAAATGCTGCCGCTATCAAACGCGCCAAGCTGATTGACTTGGGAATGGAAATAGAGGCTCAAAAAGTTATTTTATTAGTTGCCTTAATACCAAAGGCAAACCAACAAGTTAGTCTTCGCGTGCAGCTACATCCAGCTTGTAATGAACCTTATCTGCCTGCTAATATCAAGCTAGTTCTACTTTCAGAGCAAGGGGAGATAATTCAACAAGTACAAGCAAGAGTTCAAGATATCTACGTGCAATTGAAACTCTTTTATGGGGAAGTGGGAGAATGTTTTAGCATCCAGATTGCTCTGAATAATTATCAAATAACAGAAAATTTTATGATTTAGTCATTAAGAGCTAACCAGGGGAAACGCATCTTATTTACTGATAAAAACTAACAAAAATTTTAGAATTATCCAGATAATTCTAAAAATTGATAAGATTATAAGCAGAATTAATCAACTGTTATACCAAAGCATGAATTAGCTTATCTCAGATTGAATAATTCTTTATTAAGACTAATAAAACTTATTTCTTGGGTACATAAAACTAAATTTTTGTAGAAAAAAGTGAAAGTTTCACGTGTAATCTTCAATTCAAGCGTTAGCTAAATTGTCGAAAATTATCCAGCAATTGTGATTTTGTGCTTGATCTTCATTCAATATTTTTTTAATGCACTATCAAATTTACTAGACAAACTTTAAAAGTGCGGTAGCCGTCGCCTGCCACTAACTTTCCTTCACAATCATGATCATTTTGATTCGTTCAGACACTTGTTTGCCTTAAAATCCTCCCTTGTTATAGTGTTGACAAATTCCGCCTTGCTCAAACTATGGCGCAAATGCGTGCATCCAGCGATCGCAATTAGTCATGAAAAAGAACAAAAAACTGCTCATCTAATCACTCTAAACCTTGTAAAACACAGCATTTTAGGCGATTGTGTTGACTAACTCACACTATCTGACTTTAATTTATCTGAAAAGAGAATAATCAGGGCTATTAGTCGGGGATTTAGCAATGGCATATTGATTATTGGCTCAAACTCAGATAAATAGACAAAACCCTGACTAGCAAAAGATTTTATATTTTAATCTGGTGAGATTGATTAAACATGGCTATACATATCTTAAGCTTCGGGATTGAATATTTAGATGCGTTTGCCCTGATAGCTACAATATGTGAGTTTAAGTTTTTTGTTCAGTAAAGGATAACACAAATGGTCGCTCTAAACGATAAAATTGGTTGACTTTTATAAGGTATAGAGATCAGCTAGACAATACATTTCACACTTGTGCCAACTTGATTGCATGAGTTTGTAATTGGGTTAGCTGAGTTAGGCCATTAACTTGCCACAGAAGGTTAATGCGTTGTTTGTATTCAACCTTCTACTATATCAATCAAGCGGATTGAACAGATCGTTGCATACTTTAGATGGGTTTGTTCTGAAGAGCCAGCGGCGTCAAATAGGCGTTGATTAGTCATTAGTTAATTACGAATCGCAGAGTTCACTTGACTTATGAGTAAGCTAGTTGTTTTCAGTTTGTTAGGAGGAGATTTAAATAAAGGATTTCCTGTTGTCACAGCTCAACTTTGGCATCATAACCAATTTTTACTCGTCAAATTAACAGGGAGTCTGCCAGCAGTACCAGAACTAAGCCAACTCTACCACAGATGGCAGTTACTCTACGAAGCCATCCATCAACGCCTGGGTAGCAACCAGCGGATAAAAGTGCATTCGCAAGATATAACCAATATTTCTGTGAATGACTTCGATGAAGTGTGTCAACAGCTACAAGCAAATATCAATGCTTGGTTGAAATTTGAGTCATTTCAGAATATTGAGCGGCAGTTGCGGACTCTACTTAATCGGGATGATGAAATTAGAATTATTATTGAAACAAATATAGTTCTAATGCATCGGTTGCCTTGGCATCTGTGGGATTTTTTTAAAGATTACCCTAAAGCTGAATTAGCTTTAAGCAATCATGAATATGCATCTCCTCAAGTATTGCCAAAATCTCCTACAGGTAAAGTCAAGATTTTGGCAATTCTAGGCAATAGCGTTGGTATTGATATTGAGCAAGACGGCGCTTTGTTACAAGGTTTAACAGATGCCCAAACTACGTTTCTTGTCGAACCAACACGTAAACAACTTGATGAGCATTTATGGGATCTAGATTGGGATATCCTATTTTTTGCAGGGCATAGTACTAGTATTGCTGATGGGGAGATAGGAAAAATTTACATCAATCAGACAGAAAGTTTAACAATTTCCCAGCTTAAAAATGCACTGAAGACAGCAATTAGTCGCGGCTTAAAACTGGCAATTTTCAATTCTTGTGACGGAATTGGTTTGGCACTAAATTTAGCTGATTTGAACATTCCCCAAATGATTATAATGCGGGAAGGGGTGCCAGATTTAATCGCACAGGAGTTATTAAAAAACTTTCTTATTGCCTTTGCAGGTGGCAAAACACTTTACCTAGCTGTGCGAGAAGCACGAGAAAGACTTCAGGGATTGGAAAATGAATTTCCTTGCGCCAGTTGGTTGCCAGTGATCTGTCAAAATCCTACAACTGTTCCTGCTACGTGGCAAGAACTATCTGGCAATTTTGGTGATATTAAATTTGTGGGTAAAGTTCCGATAAAAGGTAAAATGGCGACCCCAAAAACTAAATTTTGGACTGTACTAATTAGTACTTTTATTGTGGCTGTTTCAACAATAGGTTTGAGATATTTGGGAGTCTTTGAGAAGATTGAACTGCAAACTTTTGACCAAATGCTACGGCTGCGACCTAAGGAAGACCCAGATCCAAGGTTAATAATTGTTGAAATCACCGAAAAAGATATTCAATCTCGACAAGAGACAACGCTTGGGCTAAAATCAATTTCGGATAGTACCTTAGCTACATTACTTAGGGAATTACAAAAGGATAAACCGCGAATTATTGGATTAGATATTTACAGAGACTTTGGCGACCCCCCGAATAAGTTACAACCAATAAAACTTTCCACAGAAATTAGTAAAGAGAATGTTGTTGTTACCTGCAAAAGCCGCGATAGTAAATATGACCCCCAAGGTGTTAAACCTCCCAAAGAAGTACCTGTAGAACGTCAGGGTTTTGCTGATGCAATTCAAGACCCTGATGGTATCGTCCGTCGCCAAATTTTGATGATGGCACAAGAGCCTTCTTCGACTTGTACAACGCCTTATTCGCTCTCGTTGCAATTAGCTGCTCGTTACTTATCCTACGAAAATATTCAACCTAAATTTAATGAAGATTATATACAGTTTGGCTCTAAAGTGTTTAAACGTTTAAAACCTGATCACAGTGGTGGTTATCAACAAGGAGTTGATTTAGGCGGAAATCAAATACTTGTCAATTACCGTAATACTGATTATCAGAGAGTTTCCCTTGAAGATATATTGAGCGATAAAGTTGATCCTGATCTACTTAAAGATAAGGTAGTTATCATTGGAGTGACAGCTAACACTGTCAGCGATACTTGGTCAACTCCCTATAGTAGTGCACAGCAAGATTACCAAGAAATACCAGGGGTATTTATACAAGCGCAAATGGTTAGCCAAGTTTTGAGCGCAGTTTTAGACAGACGTCCAATTATTTGGGTTTTGCCTTGGTGGGGCGATATTCTCTGGATATACGGCTCGTCTGTAGTTGGGAGTCTGATTGTTTGGCGTGTTCGTTCGCTGTCAGATAAGGGATGTGCCATCTTTGTGACAGTTGTCATTTTATATGGAGTTTGTGCGATCGCTCTTTTAAAACAAGGGCTATGGACACCATTTATTCCCTCTGCTTTTGCTGTGGTTGCAAGTGGTGTTGTAGTTATATTTATTCAAAGTCGGCGGGAATTTTCCACTACTCCACAATCATTAGTTGAGTAATGTAAAACTATCTTCTATTAATTATAAGAAGGGGTAAAAGTAGCGAGGCTGCAACGAGTAAGGTGTAACACTGGCGTAGAGGTCAATTGAAACATTTATCAACGTCACAAATCCGTGATTAACCTTGCCATGCGGAGCAAGAATTGCAGTACAGTTTCTTCGCGGGTAATAATATCAACTCTGCCATCCATACCCAATTGAATTTGACATTTCTTTGAAGTGCGACCTAATGCAAGTTTCTCTGGCTGAATTGTGACTTCGTAAAAAGCGCCTACAGCAGTAGCTTTGGGGGTAGAATTTGTATCAGCATTTGCATCGTTTTTTTGGGAACTAATAGCATCTGGGGAAATTGCTTTTACTTCGCCTTTGAGAGTGCCGTAATCGGGATAAGGACAAGCACTAACTCGCATTTGCACCTTTTGACCGATTTTTATCTTACCTTTTTCCTCAGAACCGACAGCTGCTTTGATAACTAAAGGTGCATGACCGGGAACAATTTGGACAACTTCCTCCCCTGCCCGGAGAGTTTGACCGGGGTTTCTCAAATTTAGCTTGGAAATAATCCCGTCTGCTGTAGCCGTAATAGTAGTTTGCTTTAGGTCGATTTCAACTTGCTTGAGTTCGTTCTCTTGGCGCTCTAATTGTTTTTCAGTTTCAATTTTCTCCTTTATAAGTGTTTGACGTTCTCTTTCTAAGGTTGCTTTATTCACTTCCCCAGAGGCTTTTTCTTGAGCAATGTGTTCAGTTGCAACTGCTACCTCTGCATTGCTTGGGTTGAGAGCTGCAATAGCGCGAGCGCGTTTAGCAATAGCCCCATTAACAGCTTGTTTTAGCCGTTCATTTGTTTTTTCTTGTGCCTGATAAGTTGCTTTTTGCGCCTGTACAGCTTGTTGTTGCTGTTTGACAGCCAGCTGTACTTCTTCTACTTGGTCGCGGGATAATGCCCCTTGTGTGGCGGCACTTTCATATCGGTTCTGCTTTGATGTCGCTGCTCCTAAAGCCGCCTCAGTCGCGTGGAGATTAGCTAGTGCTGATTGTAACTGTGCTTCCCCTGCATATAATTCTTCTTGGGCCATTTTGATATTGGCTTCTGCTTCTTGGAGTTCAGTGATCGTGGTAATTTTTTTGTCTTGATGATCGCGATCGCGTCCCTTCAATTCAGCTTTAGCAGAGGCGATAGTCCGATTGGTGCGATCGCTTTCAGCTTGAATTTGATTATCTAAAGCATTAATTTGAGGAACAGTTTGAATTAGTTGTAACCTAGCTTGTTGAATATTGGTTTGCAACTCGTTTTTTTTGGTTTGCAGTCGAGAGTCATCAATAGTGGCAATTATATCTCCTTTTTGCAGCGTTTGATTTTCTTTGACGTAAATCTGCATTACTTGTCCTTCTGTCGCAGCCTGCACAATTGGCAATTCACCCGTAGTCCGGACAACAGCTTGCCCTTTGACCGTAACTTTATATTTAACAAGCGCAGCCACCGGAACAGCTAACGACAACACAAACAGGATTATTAGTCCGCCAAATGTAGTCCAACGGCTGATTGGTGGGAGAAACTCGTTGTCTTGAACTAAGGGTAAAAAATTTTTGGGAGAGTTACTAATCATAAGTGCTGAGTATATGTAAGCTGGCAAACAACTATTAATTAATTCCGAAAAACTAAAGAAGATTTAAAACCATTTTTCTCCGGACAAATCTCATCAATAAAGCTTAAATGCTCTCCGGGAATCTGACGTAATTCTTCTGGAGTTCCTTGAATTTTTAGGTGTCCATCTTCAAGCAACACAATCCAATCAGCCCGTTTTATAACTTGAGGGCGGTGGCTAATCATAATTGTAGTTTTGCCTTGACGGTGATTAAGTAATCTATCCAAAACTTTAGTTTCACTTATTGGGTCAAGAGCACCTGTGGATTCATCTAAAATTAATACAGGTGGGTCAGTAACAATTGCTCTAGCTATAGCTAATCTCTGTCTTTGTCCGCCAGAAATATTTGCACCAAATTCGCCTAAAACAGTTTGATATTTATCGGGTAATTTACTAATAAATTCATCTGCACCAGCAATTTGGCAAGCAATAACTATCTCCTCAAAACTAATGTTTGGATAACTGAAGTGAAAATTATCAACAATCGAACGGCTCCAAAAATGAGGTTCTTGGGGAACTAATACGACTTGCTGTCGCAAACATTCTAAAGATAAGTCTTGCTGGTTGTATATGCCATAACGGATGTTACCAGATTGGACTTGATATAAACCAGTAATTAATTTGCCTAACGAGCTTTTCCCACAGCCAGATTCACCTATTAAGGCTACTACTTGACCACCAGGGATAGTTAAAGAAAAATTTTCTAAAAGGTCAGTTCTACCAGCATGGTGAAAGTTAACTTGAGAACAAGTAATATCTGCATTGCCAGGAATTTCTGCCCAAGGTTTTTTAAAGTCATTTTCATCTTCTGGAGTAGCATCTATCACTTCTGTCAAGCGTTGAACGACAATTTGAGCAGTGATAAATTGATCAATTAGCCCGACTACTGAAGCTAAAAAGCCAAGAAAGCTGCCACTCATACCGCTGTACGCCAGCAGTTGACCGATAGATAATGTCTGATTAATCACCAAGCTAGAACCTAACCAGAGTATGCCAATATTCGTCAATTTGGAAAGAATACTCGTAACTGTGCTGCTGTAAAGCCCCAACTTCATCGTTGTCCAGCCTAAGTTAGCAATCCGACCAAAATTTGTCTGATACTCTTGCCAAGCTTGCGGAGTCGCTTGGGTGGTTTTCAGGACTTGAACACCGCGAAAGGTTTCGACTAAAAAGCCTTGATTTTCCGTACCTTTAACGATTAGGCTGCGAGTTTTCTGACGCAAAGCGGGAAGAAAAAGCAGGTTTACTCCTGTGACGATGACAAAAGCGGCGACGGAAGCGAGAGTAAGTTCCCAACTATAAAAAAGCATGAAACCCAAGGAAACCAGAGCCACAAAAAATTGACTGGGTAAACCAAGGACAATTTGGGAAACTAGATTATTGATCGTATGAACATCAGCAATCCGGCTAACGACTTCCCCACTGCGACGGGCTTCAAAATATGATAAGGGTAAGCGCAACAGTTTTCGCCCGTATTCTAGAATTAGCCCGTATTGCAACCGTTGACCAAAATGACCAATCAGGTGAGATTGTACTAAACCAATGGCATTTTGAATTAGGTTCATGGCAATGACGCCAATTGCCACTGTTGTTAGCAATTGGGTATCTCCCCGCACTAGCACGTCATCGGTGAGGAGTTGCATCATTAAAGGGGAAGCCAGGGACAACAGCCCGATCGCAAAGTTGATTGCGATCGCCTGAATTAGAAGGTTACGATAGGGCTTGATGCGGGCAATGAAGCGCCCAAAACCGCCTATTTTATCTTCTGATTGCTCATAAAAGCGGCTGTCGTCTGGCATCAGCAGCAGCATCACACCACCACTCCAACCCGCCATTAACTCTTTTAAGCTGAGATAACGGATACCAACTGCGGGGTCTGAGATCACACATTTTTTCCCCTTTAGCCCGTAAAATACTACCCAGTGGTAGCCTTTCCAGTGAATGATCGCTGGTAAGGGGACTTCATTTAATTTCTCAAGCAGTTCTGGGGTAGCTTGAACTTGACGGGCATGGAATCCCAGGGTTTCTGCTCCCCGCCTTAAACCTAATAGTGTAGTTCCTCGCGTTCCCGTGCCCACTGCTTCTCGCACGCGATTGAGGGCAAAGGAGCGTCCGTAGTATTTGGTTACTGTGGCTAGGCTTGCTGCACCACAATCCTCTTCACTGTGTTGGAGAACAACCTGGTATTTCATAATTAAAGACTTATTGTATTTTAAGAATAAAGGTCGGGGTTTTAGCCCCGACTTTGACTAGGTGTCCATTTTCTGAGAAGGTAGTTGCAAGCGCTTGCAAGTTCTTGCTTGAGCTTCAACCCGCAACGCAAAACTTGGAAGGCGATACGGATATTTAACTGCCTCAGAAATATATACTCTGAGGCAGCTTTGCCCTCTAGACAAAAATCACTCTTAAGGTTGCTCTTAAGTCAAATCTACCCTACACGAAAAGCGGAAGTGATTACGTTGTTATTAGCCCCAAGATAATAGCTTCCTGGTCCCAGAATACCAGTAGATTGTCCTTTAAAATTTGAGTCGTCAAAGAAATTCCACCTACCCCGTATAATCTTAATGGATGAGGCTTGATCGTTAAAACCGTTAACTTTGCCTTTGTTATTTAGCCCAATGTTGGGATCACCATCACTTATCGATGCATTGAGCCGTAGAGACTTCCCTGTGAAATTTAAATTGTCGTAGAAAATTACATCTGGGTCGTTGCTTCCCTTGTAATGAACGCCACCACTACAGGTAGCAGCCACCTCATCGTTAAGTTCCTTCACCGCGCTGAAACTCAATTGTGCTAATGTTTTCTTGTTCATATCTCCTCTGTTGTTGATGTTAGACATTGTTTCTCCCCGAAATTTCAAATTGGAGCTGGAACTGAAGGTAATTGCTGGTTTGGCTTGACTCTGATTCTTAATTGGTAGCAGTGATTGAATTTTATTCACTGTTGGGAATCAGAGTTGTTTCCGGTTTCCTAACCTGACTGATTCTTAATTGGTAGCAGTGACATGATTCTATTCACTTGATTCAATAACGCCAATTTGGTAATATCCTCTCTTGTGCATAAGTTGATTGTCCTCATATTTACAGTACTTACGCATTGACAAGAGATTGATTATGTGCGTTAAAGCCCACCTTCTGTTTTAGATATTCGAGGATAAAGTCACGAGCTACTTGAAGAGATCAATACCGTAGACATCGCCTGTTTTTTCCTTTTTGATTGACTGCATTTATTGTCTATTTTGTCAAAACAGAAGTCCTAACTTAATACTCAAGATTGAGGCTGACAAGCTAAATTCCCTTTTCTATAAGAGAATGTAATGTCTTTTAGAACTGCGCGTTTGGATTGGTTAGAAGGTCTAGGAATTGCGATTGTCAGTGCGATCGCTTTGAACTCGAATTTGACTCGGAAAATACCACCCAGTGGTAGCCTTTCCAGTGAATGATCGCGGACATTGGAACTTCATTGGCGTTGCATAATAGAGGGATGAATTGAGGTGTTATACTGTGCATTGCCGATACTGCAAGTTGACAGTTATAAGAAAAAATGGTAAACAAAGAGGTAAGCCAAACCTATTTTGAATATCTTTTAAAAGTGCGCGTTTGGACTGGTTGCAAGGTCTAGGAATTGCGATCGCCTTATATGCAAATATCACTGAACACTGCCAAAACTGCCTCAAAAATTCATACTTTGAGGCAGTTTTGCTGTCTAGACAAAATGCCTAGAAAAATTGTAGTCAAACTCACGGTTCACGCTCGAAAGATGAGATCGTGTCGTTACCAATATCAAGGTATCCAGTAAAAGGATATGCTCCAGGGCCGAGAGTAATTTTGGTGCCTTTGAAGTTGGCATCTGCATAGAATGCCCAATTTCCTTGGTTAATTCTAATTGAGGATATTTGGTCATTACTCGCGTTACCTATATAAGAGTAGTCACTATCTGTAAAGAAGATTGGGTTCTGAAAATTGATATCTCTGTAAATTTCTAATGCATAACCACCTTGAATGGTAGCAGCCTTTTCACAGCTGAGTTCTTGAAAAAGAACATCGTTGTTCATATCTACTCCGTGGTTGTTGATGTTAGACATTGTTTCTCTCCAAAATTTTAGATTGGGGTTTCAACTGAAGGTAATCGCTGGCTTGCTCAGGGCAAACGCATCTAAATTACTCTTGATCACAACCAAGGTTAAGAACCAACGAAAAAATCAGCATTTCTCGTTTGATTTATTTTCCCCTACTCAAAGCGATGTCTACGACGGGCTACGCCTACGCTAAATCTATGTCAAGAAGTATCTATAAATGCAACTGTTTTCAGCTTATTGACAATAAACCTTTTTTGTTGACATTATGCGGCCGCCCTGCTGGCTTGATAACCTGACTGATTCTTAATTGGTAGCAGTGACATGATTTTATTCACTGTTGGAAATCAGAGATTTTTAGCTTTGCTAACCTGACTAATTCTTAATTGGTAGCAGTAACATGATTTTATTCATCAGAGCAAACGAAACGCACGTAATTTGTGAAACCCTTGCTGTATAAGGATATTGATGAAAAAATAGCCTCAATGATAAAACGTTCAAATCCTTGCTATTAAAGGATTCTTATACTTTAGATGCGTTTGCCCTGGTTTATTCACTTGATTCAGTAACGCCAATTTGCTAATATCCTCTCTTGTGCATAAGTTGATTGTCCTGACACTTACAGGACCAGCCCTTTCAAGGTGAGCATATGTACTATCAAAGTTTTTACGGCATTTCAGGCATCGCCTGGAATTAAACAAAGAAATTCTGCATTAAACTCTAAATTTTTGGGCTGTAAATTAAGCGATCGCATTCGCCAGAATACCAAAATTCGATTAAAACGCCATTTATTTTCTAGTACAAGCGTTCACGTTGAAAGGGCTAACTTACAGGACTTATGCATTGACAAGAAACTGACTATATGTATTTGAGCTTACCTTCTATTTTAGATGTTCGAGCATAAAGTCACGAGCTACTTGAACAAATAAATGCCTACGGCATCGCCTGTTTTTTGCTTTTTTCTACTTCACTTTTTGTCTATTTTGTCAATGCATAAGTTCTAACTTCTACTCAAGATTAAGGCTGACAAGCTAAATTTCCTTTTCTATAGGAGAGTGCAATGTCTTTTAGAACTGCGCGTTTGGACTGGTTACAAGGTCTAGGAATTGCGATTGTCAGTGCGATCGCCTTATATGCAAATATCTCAGTTGCCCAAATCATCCCAGACGGCACTCTGCCAAATAATTCCAATGTGAAATTAGAGGGCAATACCAGGATTATTCAGGGTGGAACCACAAGAGGTGCTAATCTGTTCCACAGCTTCTCTGAGTTCTCTGTTCCCAATGGTAGTACTGCTTTTTTCAATAATGCATTGGATATTCAGAACATCCTGACACGAGTAACAGGTAAGTCTACCTCTGAGATTAATGGTTTAATCAAATCTAACGGCCCAGCCAATCTGTTTCTGATTAATCCTAATGGGATTATTTTTGGTAAAGATGCTAGTTTGAACATCGGCGGTTCCTTTGTGGCCACAACAGCCAATGCCATTGGGTTTGGCAATTTGGGATTTTTCAGTGCCTCGAATCTAGAAACACCTTCACCCTTGTTAACAGTAAATCCAAATGCCTTATTATTCAATCAAATTGCGGCTTCCCCGATTCAAAATAGTTCAACTGCGCCAGCAGGAAAAGATCCAGCGGGTTTTAAAGTATCTGGTTTACGAGTTCCAGATGGTCAGAGTTTGCTGCTAATTGGCGGCAATGTCAACATGGATGGTGGTCAATTAAATGCTTATGGTGGTCGAGTCGAGTTGGGAGGATTGACATCAAGGGGAACTATAGCGCTTCAGATAGATGGTAACAACTTTCGCTTAGGCTTTCCTGCTGAAAGTGCGCGAGCGGATGTTTTATTAACTAATAAATCTCGTGTATATGTAGAAGCTGGTGGTGGTGGGAATATTGCAGTTAACGCCCGGAATTTAGAAGTTTCGGGCAAAAGCGTACTGAGTGCTGGAATAGGAAGTGGTTTGGGGTCAGTTAATTCTGTTGCGGGAGATATTACGCTCAATGCCACAGGAGAAATAAAAGTTGTGGGAGAAGGAAGCAATGTATTCAATAGCGTGCGATCGCAAGCAGTGGGCAATGGGGGAAATTTAACTGTTAATACCCGTGAATTGCTGGTAAGGGATGGGGCACAGGTTGTTGCTAACACATATGGTGCCGGAAACGGTGGAAATTTGGATGTTTCAGCACAAACTGTGCAACTAATTGGTACATCTGCTAATAGTCAGTTTGTCAGTGGCTTGTTTGCTAGCACAAACGCAAACGCAATAGGGAATGGGGGAAACTTGACGATTAAGGCTGGTTCGTTACTGGTTCGGGATGGGGCACAGGTTAGCACTGACACATTTGGCGCAGGCAAGGGAGGTTCTTTAACTGTAAATGCCGACACAATTAAAATCATTGGTGCAAGCGGCTTGTTTGCTCAACAAAATACTCAAGGCGCAACAGGAAATGTAGGAGATTTGACGATTAACACTAAAACCTTACTAGTACAGGATGGGGCACAAGTTAGTACCGGCACATTCGGTGCAAGTGAGGGCGGAAATTTGAAGGTCAATGCTGACACTGTGGAAGTTATTGGTAGCAATACTTTTGATGGTTCTTCCAGTAAGTTGACTACTCAAAATAACCAAGGCGCAACAGGGAATGCAGGAGATTTGACAATTACTACGAAAACCTTGTTAGTACGGGATGGCGCACAAGTTGCCACTGGCGCATTCGGTGCAGGTTCAAGCGGGAATTTGCAGGTAAATGCTGACACTGTGGAAGTTATTGGTAGCAATACTGTTGATGGTTCTTCTAGTACTTTGACTACTCAGAACCAAGGCACAACAGGAAATGCAGGAGATTTGACAATTACTACGAAAACTTTGCTAGTACGGGATGGCGCACAAGTTGGCACTGGCACGTTCGGTGCAGGTTCAAGCGGGAATTTGACGGTAAATGCTGACACTGTAGAAGTTATTGGTAGCAATGCTGTTGATGGTTCTCCCGGTGGCTTGTTTACTAATGCTGATAATGCCGATCTGAATGCTGATATAGGTGCAACTGGAAATGGCGGTAACATAACGATTAACTCCAATGAGTTGCTGGTGCAAGATGGAGCATTAATCTTTGCTGGTGCAAGAGCTGGTAGAGAAAGTCCAAGTAATGGAGGAGACATAACAATTACTACCCAAAAATTGCTGCTTCAAAAGGGTGCATTAGGTGCTGGTACTAGAGGTGCTGGTAGGGGAGGAAATGTGAGTATTAAAGCTGATACAGTGCAATTGAATGGCTTTGGTGCTGCTATCTATAGTGATACAGATTCAACTGGGGATGCAGGAAATTTGACGATTAGCACTAAAATTTTAACAGCACGGGATGGGGCACAAGTAAGCACTGGCACATCAAGTGCAGGCAAGGGGGGAAATTTGACGGTAAATGCTGATACTGTGCAAGTGATTGGTACTTCTGCCGAAGATTCTGCCGAAGATTCTACAGAACGTTTTCCCAGTGGCCTGTTTACCAGTACTAGACAAAACTCAACCGGGGCGGCGGGAGATTTGAAGATTAATACTCAACAGTTGTTGGTTACAGATGAAGCGGGAGTATTTGTGCAAAGTCTTGGAACTGGAATTGCAGGCAACTTATTCGTAAATGCTCGCTCTATCCGTTTGGACAATGGCACTCTCAGCGCTGACACGCGCAGCATCAACACTGATCCCAATCAACCACAGGCAACTATCACTCTGCAAGTGAAAGACTTATTATTACTAGGTCGTGGCAGCAATATCACAACTGACGCTCAAGGAGAAAATGTCATCGGTGGCGATATTAACATCAAGACCAATATTCTTGCCGCCTTTGAAAACAGCGATATCACTGCCAACTCTAATGACTTTCGTGGCGGTAATGTCAGAATTAATACTAAAGGTATCTTTGGCATTCAGTTTCGGGATATAGCTTCCCCAAACACAAATGACATCACCGCTAGCGGAGCAACTCGCGAGTTGAGCGGTAATGTGCAAATCACTACACCTGATATTGACCCCACTCGCGGCTTAGTCGAACTCCCAATTAATCTAGTTGATGCTTCTAGGCAAATTTCTAATGCTTGCACTCCTGGAACTCGGCAATTCCAGAATACTTTTGTGGTAACAGGACGCGGCGGACTACCCATGAGTCCCACTGAACCATTACAAGATTCAAGTACTGTGTCTGCGTGGGTGAGATTAAGACCAAAACCAGAAAACTTGGCAAACACAACGCCTGTGCCACAACCAACAGCAGTTTCAACTACTCCCATTGCTGCTACAACTCCAATTGTGGAAGCTTCTGGCTGGGTAATTGATCGCAATGGAAACATAAAACTAGTAGCACAAGTTCCTCAATTCAACCCTCACAGCCCTTGGCAAACACCTGCTTCCTGTGCTGTATCTCAGTGAGGTGTGATATCATATCCGGTTAATCAACCTGAGTAAAAAATGTTCGTAAGTCAGGACTGAAGTCATGATTTTGTTCGCGTAGCGTCTCGTAGACAGGACTAAAGTCCTGATTACCAACCAAAGTTTTTATTATGGGTATTTTACCGGACATGAGATGAAATATGGCAAAACTTCAGTTGCCAAAGCGAGTAGTTAGATTTGCGGTAACTCCCGTATTCCTATTTACCCTTGCTATTTTCCTGACTATTATCCCTAGCACATTTGCTAAACAACAAAAGACAAATTCACCAGACGGGTTTCACATCCAAACCAATAAACCCCCAGCCACAATACCACAGTCACTTCTTGAGCAAGGAGAAGCACTTTATCAAACTGGACGCTTTACTGAAGCAGTAAATGTTCTACAACAAGCTGTCCGTATCTATCAACGAGAAAGCAATAACCTCGCACAAGCCGCAGCGCTGACTAACCTCTCTCTTGTATACCAGCAACTCGGCTCCTGGAAAGAAGCTTATGCAACTATTAACAATAGCTTAAATTTACTTGGCTGGGATGAGATAAATCAAAAATTAAATGTCAACAATCCAAAATCTGAATTGTTAGAAATTCTTGCACAAACTCTAAATATTCAGGGCGAATTGCAACTAGCACAGGGACAAACTGATGCATCTTTTCAAACATCACAACAAGCAGAGCAAATCTGGAAGAAATTAGGTGACAATGCTGGAGTAACGCGCAGCCGGATTAACGAAGCACAAGCCCTACGAGTTGCTGGTTTTTACCGCCGTAGTTTAGATATATTGAATGAAGTATCCCAACAATTAATTTCCCAACCTGACTCACTTGTAAAAATAACAGCTTTGCGATCGCTTGGTAATGTCTTACAACAATTAGGCGAACTTGAGGAATCCCAGAAAAACTTACAACAAAGCTTAGAAATCGCTCAACGTCTGCAACTGCCTCTAGAAATTAGTTTGACGGAATTTAGCCTCGGTAATACTGCTAGGTCGTTAAGTAATATTAGAGATGCGATCGCTGATTATGAAAATGCTGCCAAAATTGCACCAAACCCTCTGGCTAAAGTTCAAGCCCTGATTAATCAGCTGAGTTTGCTGATCGAAAACGAACGCATCACTGAAGCAAAGTCATTAATACCCACAATCCAATCTCAACTCCCGAATCTGCCTACCAATCAAGCTGGTATTTATGCACGAATCAATTTTGCTCAGACTTTGACCAAAATTAGTAACAAAAAAGACATAGTAGAGATTCTGGCAACTAGCGTTCAGCAAGCCAAAATAATCGGCGATGAACGTGCCGAATCCTATGCACTGGGAAGCTTGGGAGAAGTTTACGAGCAGAACCAACAATTGCAACAAGCACAGGATTTGACGCAGCAAGCCTTATTTATGGCTGAAAAAATTGATGCCTCAGATATAGCTTATCGCCTTGAGTGGCAGTTAGGACGTTTGCTCAAAGCACAGGGAAATATGCCAGCCGCCATATCTGCTTATGATGCTGCTGTAACAACTCTTCAGTCTCTTCGCAGCGATTTAGTTGCGGTTAATCGAGACGTGCAGTTCAATTTTCGCGATCGCATAGAACCGCTTTATCGGCAGTCTGTAGAGTTGCTTTTACAAGAGAAAGGACAAGGAAAGCCTGATTTAGATAAAGCACGTCAGCGAATGGAAGCCTTGCAAGTTGCAGAACTCGACAATTTTTTCCGAGAAGCTTGCTTGAGTAACCAATTTGTGGTATTAGACAAAGTAGTAGACCGCGACAACCTGAATACTGCTATTTTCTACCCGATTATCTTAGATAACCATTTAGAAATTATTATCAAACTTCCCAAGCAAGCGTTGATGCATAAAACTTCTAAAGTCAACCGTCAGCAAGTAGAGCAAGCTATTACAAAAATACGAAATACGATAGTCGAACCCGATGCTCATCAGCAATTTCAAGCAGTTTCTCAACAGCTTTATAACTGGTTAATTAAACCAGTTGAAACAGACCTCAAAAATAGTAAAGTGAATACTCTAGTCTTTATCCCAGACGGTTTATTGCTAAATATCCCGATGTCTGCATTATATGATGGCAAAGAATATTTAGTCCAAAACTACTCTGTAGCCGTTAGTCCCGGACTGCAACTATTTGCTCCTAAACCTTTAGCACATAAAAAATTAAATGCCCTGCTTGGAGGACTATCGCAACCACCCAAAAATGAAAAGTTTGCACCGCTTCCCAACGTTAAGGTTGAACTGAAATTAATTCAGGAATCAGGCGTATCGACAACTACATTATTGGATGAAAATTTTACCAGTACGACTTTAGCAAAAACCATCAACGCTCAAGCTTTTAGAGTTGTTCATTTGGCAACTCACGGGCGGTTTAGCTCTAAAGCAAAAGACACTTTTATTTTAGCAGCTGATGGACGGATCAATGTGAGTGAATTAGATAGCTTGCTCAAAAGTAGAGAGCAAAAACGAACAGAGCCAGTTGAATTACTTGTTTTGAGTGCTTGCGAAACAGCAGCAGGAGATAACCGAGCTGCATTGGGATTAGCAGGAGTTGCCCTACGTGCTGGTGCGCGGAGTACTTTAGCCTCCTTATGGGAAATTGGCGATAACTCCACAGCTTTGTTTATTGATGAATTTTACCGCCAGTTAATCACTGGTAAAACTACGGCAGAAGCTTTACGTTTTGCTCAATTAAAACTACTCAAAACTTCTGAATACAACCGTCCGATGTACTGGGCACCCTACATCTTAGTTGGTAATTGGTTGTAGAAATTTAGGCTTATAGATACTTTGCTGGATATTAACTTATTGGCGGTTTGGTAAATTTTCTAGAGGAGCCGTAGCAATATTATCCAAATTGATGGATTGCAATAAACTTTGCCAATCTTGTTGAACAGATGCATTATTAGAATTAGAAATGTGTATTTTTGCCAGCATATTTAAAGCGTCGAACCAAATACCTTCTTTGGCATAGATTATAATCTTCTGTCGAGGGTCAGTTGTTGCTTCCAATTGCTGCATAACATGAGAATCTAAATTGATTCTTTTAATACCCCCTTCTACATACACAGGAATGCTTGGTGTATCTTGTTTACAATGTACTTTAAAATACCAGCGATATGTCTTATTTACTTCTAATGAAGCAATAGTACTAGGGAGAGAAATACCAATGACACTGGGCTTAGAAGGTAGCGCGATCGCATTTCTATAAACATCATTTTCTGCGCTATCCTGTAAGCTAAATTCGGCGCTTGAGTTAGACAAATCCTTAGTGTAGGGCATGTAAAACCAAAACGTAGGCTGTTCAGAAGTGGTTAGTCCCTCTACAACCCCGATAATTGATTTGTTTGTCTGTCCAGCAACCTTTTGTTCCTCTTTAAATGGTACTAAGGCAGTGAGCGGCGTTGAAACCGCAGGGCAATTATCCCGACTACCCATTCCTCTTCTACGCCCAGATACAGGACTTAACCGAGCAGGTGTTTTTGGTAAAGTAAAAACTAATCGAGAGGTCGGTTGTTGAGGTGAAGCAAGCGTTTTAACTGGTTGTGCAGGCTGTTTATTAGTGACTGATTGTTTAGTTTGATCTGTTGCTTGTGCTGAATATTGGGTAGTGCTGCTCAAAATCAGAGCAGTTGTTAAGATCCATTTCATTGACTTAACAAGGTAAGATTTTTGCTTGTTGCTATGTGCAAACGTTAATAAACATTGAATGTCCGAGTATGAAACAGAGCAAGCTTTGTCTTAGGGACTTCCAAAGGATTAATTTCTAGGCATTTAAATAATGATAATCATTAAAAGGGGGAAGAAAGTGGCAGCTAACGGCTGCCCTTGATTCCCCTATCCTAGTGATTATTATTATTTATAAGGGGATATTTTATTTTTTGGAAGACCCTAAATAGGTACTGGAAAGCTAATTAGTACCTATCTATGGGTTAATAATGTACTAGGAATCAAAGGTAAACAGAGTAGGCGTTTCCAGCGAAGTGGCATTAAATCAGGCGGATATCAGCTCAATCCGTTTAGAGCGCAGAGCGTCAATTCCGTAACTTTTTGACAGAATTGAATTTTCTCCCCTAACTGATTCCCCATTTAGTAGATGGAGTTGTTAAAAGTGTTGCTCTGGAAGCTTCCAAGTCTGTTTCCTTTATCATGAATCCTACCTTAGTCACGGATCCAGTGTCCAATTGTATAGTATAAATGGAATTAGGTAATCGATATTCAAGATTAGCTAATGCCACAAGTTGACCTGCTGGAGTGAATATTAGGCTTTGAATACCATGATACCAAGAATGCACACCATCGTAATCTTGGTAAGTCAATTCTGCTACAAGAGCAACTCTATTTTGTGCCAAGTCCAGTTTATACAGTTCTGCAGTAGCATTTGCTCTGAACACGCTTGTATAAATTGTCTCATCTGGAGCCTCAGCCAAACAGCTGAACCTCTTATCTGCGGGAAAACTAATCCGATTAGTGAAGCTAACTTTGCCAGTGGTGGGGTTAACATCTACTATTTCAGCGGGTCCCGTACCGTCTTTTTTCGTAACTAGACCAATAAGTGAACCACTCTTTAGCAACAGCAAACTATCAAGTGCTTGATCAATTTTTAGCCCGGAAACGGATATAGTTTGGGAAGACTTATTTAGAATTAGGAAACGAGTTGGTTCAGCTCCATTCGCGCTAGCACTATCAGGGGTAATAGCTACTAAGAGAGTACCATCAGCTAAGTAAGTTAAACCAGTTAATCGCTCACCAGGAGAGAGGATTGGTTGATTCACAATCCGACGAGTAATTTTTCTAGTTTCTAAATTTAAGAATTGTAAAACAATTGCTTGAATGGAGCTAGCTGGAGTATTACTAGGTGGTAGCTTGGTGTAGTCCTCTATAATTCCAGTGTAATCTTCTGTGACAATATCACCTACATATTCTATGTTAGGGAATTCGACAGATGGTAAGGTAGCATCTATGTTATAAACGATCCTTGCTTGAGAATTCTTGACAATATCACCATGCTCCACACCAACGATAACCAGGCTCTCTTTTACCGTTTGTGCAGATACACTGCTTAGGTAAACTCCCACTCCACCGATAGTAGTGGTGGCGATTATTAACCGATTAAACTGCCGACGTGTTAATTTCACAGCCATATTTTTACCCCGAAAATTTTTAGGTTTTCTAATTCAGAAGACAGGTTCAATGCAGTTGATGCAGTGTAGTCCCGCAGAGCGATTGATGTTTCAAATTAGTACTAAGTTAATTGAATCCAACTTGCCACTGATGGAATGTTATTTGTGTCAGTAATAAAGAGCATGTACCATCCAGGTGGCGCTAGATTGCGATTGCTCGTCACCTTGACATCAAGGGAGGATATATTTTTCGAGTTGATTCGCACATCTACTAACCGTTGTTCAGTATCGCAACTATGAGTAGTTGCGCTTGGTCTAATCAAGTTGACCCATTTAATATTTTGTGCTTGAGGAGTCTGGACTGTAAATTTTGCACCATAACCAATTTTTTTGGGAATACTTTGGATTATCGGTCGTGGCTGCGACATATACGATGGTTTATAAATTTGCATACGTAATTCATTACAAGCACCCGTAGGAGTTCCCCCGCCTGTAACTACGCTTCCATCTGGCAGGAGTAATCCTATTGAATGATAGACATGAGGAACTCCTTGCGCTTCTACAACTGTCCAAGTATTTGTAGCGGGATTATATATCTCGCTTGGCAGTAAGGCTAGCTTTGTATTTTCACCTATTACACTACCATTACAAACAAACACTGTACGATCTGGCAATATCACTGCATTGACGTGCATCCGGGGGCGACTTAAGGATGGCGCTTGCCGATAAGTTGGTGATGGTTCTTTGAAATCCACAATATATACTGTTTCAGTCGTCTTACCATTGACAGTATGCTTTGAGCCACCACCAATAATCATCACCTTCTGGTCTTGGGCAGGTGGTAGCAATACACTAGTAGCATGATTGCGTTGATCTTTAGGATTTTCAGGATTAAGGTTGTTTGGATTTTCAAACAACCCAGGCACCTCTACCTCTTGGATTGGTTTGGAGAAATCTTTGGGTAAGGTTAATATACGAGGCGTGATCACATCGTTTTCATTAAACGCACCACCTGAATAAAATATCTTACCATTGCTCAGGAGAAATAACTGTGCATATGTTGGAAACTTGCTTGTTGCTTTAGAAAAAGAAGTCCAGCCTAATTTAGAAAAGATTTCTGGGTTGAAATCGACATCGTTACCCTGGTTGTTTATACCAGTCATATTGAAGACTCTGCCGCTACCCAGTGTGACGAAAGTAGGATACCAACGACCACTGTTCATTGATGCTACTTTAATCCATTTTTGGTCAATCGGATCGAAAACAAGAGTGGATGTTGTACCACGGTCTGGAGCATATCCTGAAGTTCCACCACCAGCTAATAACCTACCATCGGGTAGAAAGGAATGACCAACGCAAAAAATGTCAATTGGTTTCCCTGTGTTATCAAGCGGTACAGCCGGACGGTAAAAAGTACCTTGATTTGGGTCCCAGACTGTACAAGAGTCAGTTAATCCCCACGGAGGACAAATAGTAGTGTCATTGGGATCTGCTGGGCAGCTATTGATAGAAGTAATATTAGGATTAGGACAGGTTTGCTCGAAAACTCTTAGGTCAGTAGCTGAACCAGCGATAAAAAGAACCTTGCCAGTTCGCAAAAGAGCAGCATGAACAGTTACTAATGGAGAGGAAAACGGTTTTTGCCAACCATTTTTACTACTAGACTGATTGATGAATGTAGGGGATTTTTCTCGAACTACTTGAGCTATTTTTGAGTTTAAATTCTCACTAAACTCTTTCCGCTGCATTGCTGACATGCGCTTCATATTTTTATCTCCTCAGTAAGAGTAGTACTAAACTTTCTAGAAAGCTGAAGGTAAATCGTCAAAAATAAATCCTTATTCATCAGGTTGCTATTAGTCATTGATATCTTCAATAACGCATAAAAGGCATAACGGTAGAACAATTATTTATTTCTGATTTTAATTACCTTATGTAATCAAACAGTACACCAATTTATCTTAATACAAATAGGCTAATTTGAAAAAATTTATTTATTAAAAAAAAGCCCATAAGAAACTACATAAATCTTTTTCATTATCTAAAGATTTTAAAAATTTTATTAATCTCCAGATAATGAGAATCAATTTATGTTATCCAACTATTTCTAATTACTTATACTATGCCAAATCGTGTAAAAATCCTTAAGGATAAATTTACTTTAAGTTAGGGTTTGCCATTTTTAAAACTATTGCCAGAGTCCACAATTCTGTCAATAATTAAGGAGTTCAAAATCAAATATTGTCGGCTAATTCTTGACCCACACGGATTTCGGCTCAGGGTGTAATCCATTCAACGGGTGGCGCTCAGGATTCTCCAACTTCCGAAGTTGGGGAATCCTGGGCGCTTCAGGATTGGAGAACAAATTCTTTCAATATTTGGTTAGGTTCTTAATCCCCATTCAAATCTTAAAAGTCCCCAATCCCCAGTCCCCAATTCAGGCAGTTAAAGCTCCTGTATATCGCTCTAGTAAATCAATCACTGTTGCTTCATTAGTATGTCCGAACCATCCTTCGAGTAATTGCAAGTTTTGATCAACCAAAAGAAATGTAGGAGTTCCTGGAAGTTGATTCAGAGAAAATGTTGCCGATGCTTGGTGTGTTCTCTGCAAGCAGGCTTTTATGTTCTGGCAAAGATGCTCTTGCTGTGTTCTCTTAAGGTTATCAAAACCCACGATCGCCTCGCATAAAAACTTCATGTTTTCTGGTGATTCCAATTTTGCGGCTGTGATCAGGCAATCCACAGCAATAGGAAAGTCGATTGACTGCGAATAGTTCTCTCCTAAAGCCTTTCGTGTAGCTCCTACTGTTTTCTTTTCTGTCAATAACAATTGAGTATTTTCTGCGGTGTTGTAATCAAAATCCTCGAATGCTGTTGCCAGTCCCAAAACATTGAGTCCACTATCCCGATACCGCCAATACAGCTGATTGACTAGGGGGAAACCATAGATAAAACAACCGGGGCAGTTCACCTGAAATACAAACAACAGGTTCAACGCTTTCAGTTCAAAGGTTCCCTGCAATAGGCGTTCAATACAAAGCTCTATTTTTGTCATTTTCTTAGTCCTTTATGGGTTTAATGGACTTCTCTGAGGAATTGAGTCCAATTGATTCCTTTACATTGATGTAACCTGTCAAGAGCGATCGCTTCTTTTTTTTAATTTGAGCAGTAAGCAATCGGTTTACCGTTGACCGATACAATTCGATCTAACCGGATTTCAGTTCCATCCTTCAACCTGAGAAAATCAGCTTTATTTGCAGCGTAAACATCTACAATTCGCTCTTGTACCTCTACCACCTCATCTACCGCATTCCGATACACGATCCTGCACTGCTGGCGCAAGGTTGCTAGTGCTTCTAACTCATCGTGAAAATCACAATCTACCAATATGTATGTATCTATTGTTAGTACCTCCTATGAAAGTAGGAATCAGGGATGAAAGAAAGTCGGTCTTCATCCTCGATAGTGACGCGATCGCCAATTTTGACTTGAAAAAATCTAAAACTAGTCACATATCCTTTGTCCCTTCTAGCATGATGCTGGAGATGGCTTCATAAGCATCTGTCCAAGACTGTTCTACCTCTAATGTCCAGTCCGTCCCTAAGTAAGATTTAAATGTTTTCAATAGCGATGTACCTACCATCGGGTAATGTTCTTGAACAGTCCCATATTTCACATGCTTTGCTCCCAAGTTCTTAAGTGTGTCCGTTAACACATCCGGTTTATGTAGATTATCAATTAACAGTACTAAAGCATTCATCAAATGCTTTCGCTGCTCAGTCATATTACTGTTGGCAAACAAGGGTTTAACTTGGGGGTAATCAGTAAATAGATTACTGTAAAAACTAGCTACAAACTCTGTGCTATGAGGTTTGATACACGCAAAACTGCGTTCCAAAACTTCGATATTCATTATTTTTTTTATTGTTCTAATGGAATTAATTCAATGTTCTGGATTCTGGTTAAGCAAGACGTTCGAGAAACCAAATTATTGCCTTAAAAAGCCAATACTGCTCGGGGTAAAGCATTTTTAAATCGGAATTTGGTTTTGGTTAAAGGTTTTTTCTTTCTCCTTTCCCTCTTAACCGACAAGTATTGCTTCAGGAGCAACAACTGATGCCAACCAGGCTCGCCAAAACTTGGTGGCTTGAACCTCTAAGGTGGCAGCATAATCAGCTGTATCCTGGCGTAATTTAGCGACGTTAACACCAGGAGTCAGAGCGATCTCGCAAGCATGTCCAATAAACCAACGCTCTAGACCAGGAGCAGTTACCTCCAGATGGAACTGTAATGCTAGACCAGATTTACCCCAGGAAAATGCCTGGTTTTGGTACTTGGCACTAGAGGCAAGTAAAGTAGAGTTCATAGGTAAATCAAAGGTATCCCCATGCCAGTGCAATACAGATGTATGCTCTACCGCCAAGTAAGCTAGGGCGGAATCCATACCAGCCTTACTCAGTTCTAAAGGTGACCAGCCAATCTCTTTTTCTTTCCCAGGGTACACCTTGGCTCCAAGAGTACGTGCTATAAGTTGAGCACCCAAACATATTCCTAATGTAGGTAAATCGGATGCCAGACGACGTTCCAATAAACGCATCTCATCAACTATAAAGGGATAATCCTGCTCATCGTAAGCGCCGATAGGACCCCCAAGAATGACGAGCAAATCCGGAGTCAGAGGATCAATATCAGCCAGATTATCAAGTCCTGCTTCTACATAGGTGACTTTATAGTCTTGTTGCTTGAGAACGTTAGCCAAACTTCCGAGATCTTCAAACGCTAAGTGCCTAATCACTATGGCATTTTTCATGTTGATCACCTTAATAAATAAACTCAAAAAAGAAAGAGAAGATTTCACGAATCATTTAAGACTGCTATAGGAATCCCATTTGAGTTTGGAAAAAAAAGTCAAGCTGACTAAAAGCCTACTAGATAATGCTTTGATTATCAAAGGTTGTTTTAAAAGGCTCTTTTGGTGTCGTAGTATAGCAAAATATAGGGTAAGCAACAAAGCGTAGTGAACGCGAGTACATCTTGCTCGATAAGTATCTGATTTTGTGGCTGAAACCCTAGATTTTACATCAACTACGTTCCACTCGTAATCATGAGTTTATACCTTATTAGACTTTTAAAACATCCTCTTAGTATACTTAGCAAAGCTCAAGTTTGATTCCCATATATAGCAGTCCTAAATCACTCGTGAGAATTTGAAATTATTGCAATCCCCCTGTAGTGCCCCAAGGCATCGGGGGGACGGCGTTAGCCGGGGGGGGGGTGAATTTTCTTACAACTCATTTAGGATTGCCATATAAGACTACAATAACTCGTAATCGGCAAAAGCTTGCTGGATAGAAAACATCGAAAATACACCACAGGCATCAAACATTCTCAATGTAGGTTTGGCTGCTTGTTTGACCCCTGCTGCTACTTGTTTCGATACGTAAACTTCCTCTAGAATTCCGTCTGCTTCTTCTCTCTTGAATCCTAAATGTCTAAGAATGTTGTACTCGTACTGACGATCTGGGCCCAAAAATGCCCAAACTAATTGTGGCAGCAATTGACCCATTTCTTCTTGTTCATAGGGTGAAAGATGATGCCACAGTATAGGGAACAAGTGGCGAAAATAAACGCTATGGAAAGCTTCATCCGCAGCATGATCGCCAATAACATCACGCACAACTGATGCTACACGGGGATCGGAAGGGACATCGTTGAGAACTTTTGTTACTAAGGTTTCGGAAATAGTCACAAAAAAGAGCTTAATCAGGTTGGGTGATATGCGACTTTGATGTTCAGAAATCAGCCTATCCAAAGTACGTTCAAATTGTGGTCGTCCAATTACAGAATGGTCAAGACTGAAAGTTTCTTCTACCTTCATTGACAACATTTCAACAAAAAGTGCATGACCACCCTCATCACAATAAATGCGTAAGGCATCGTTCTTCTGTTCAGTAGTCAAAGAAATAGGTGCCCTTCCTTGGGCTAATGTACTGCATACCGGATTGACATGATTCAGCTCCAACAGAGTGGTGAATTGTAGATGCGCCAGTAGCCGATAAGCAAGCACAGTCATCCAACGGTTAGAATCTATCGCAATTGCCTGATGCGAGGCGAGTGGGACTAATTCTGGAGAGAATGGTAGCCCAGAAATTGAATCCTGTCGCACAGGTTTGCTCCGAATCCAACTTACTTCGTCCCAACGCTTGAATGGGCTACGATAGGCTTTATTAACTGCTTCTGAAATGCCAAAATTTTTAGTTGCTGTAAGCATGGTTCTGTTACCTGGGTAAGGTGTTAAATAGTTCTACAAGACCAGCGATAAAATTCCGGTTATCTCCGAGGTACACCTAAGGGTACTCTTTGATTAAGAGATTCTGGTAGCAATGGAACAGGAATGTACGTTAAGCCCGAAATACTTACTGTGGCTGAACTTTAGCCATCACCAACAGATGAGTCTTGCGATTTGCCCAAAAGCTAATCGTTGTTTTTGTGCTTGACTACTCATCACCACGTCCCTTAGCTCTCAAAAAAGATGAATTATCATGTCTCAACAACTTTTGAAGGCATATAAAGCCTATGTTGATTGAAAGCTGGTCAAGTTAATAGCTTTATCATAGACATTCACCCTTGCTGGAAGCATCAGAAGAAGGTCTTATCTTTTGGCTCAACGAAAGTCGTAGCTCAACTACGACTTTCGTTGAGATCGTTGCCAGATCACAACGAAAGAGAAATGGCAGCTTGAAACTATTGACTAGTATTTTTAAAGAAAATCTTTGTGTGGCGATTATCCTATGCTATTTGCTCTAAAATTCCAGCCCAATCCATTTCGCTTTTTAGTGTATACCGAATGGGTGATGCTTACAAGCTGCGGTTCCTTAGCTGTATTGGAAGCGATCGCTGGGAGGCGGTTACCTCTCCAGCACATTTCAGTTTTGATGTTGCTTTGCGTCATGGGGTGGCTGCTGCCAACGGGCAAATCATCCGTTAAAATCCTCTATACATTTGCCCAAATTGGCTTAATTTTCTACGGAACAACGCTGGGATATCTCCACATTTTGCCCACGCTGTACCTGATTGTGTTTATTCGCAGTTGCTTCTTGTTGGGCATGATCGAACGCTGGGCAGTTGGAGGAATGTTGCTCGTGTTATTTTTGCTGCATCAGACCCGCTATGTGCAGAATATGACAACGGTTGTGCCCCAGTTCAAGGAGCAGTTTTGGATGCACCTAGTTGCCGAAACGCTGATGTTTGGATTGGGGCTGTTCCTGGTGCTAATGCTAGTTAATACGCTGCTGTCTGAACGTCAGACACAGGAGGAACTGACGAGGGCGCATCAGCAGCTAACTCTGTATGCCTCCCAGGCAGAAGAGTTGGCAACCGCCCAAGAGCGCAATCGGATTGCTCGTGATATTCATGATTCTTTAGGGCACGCGCTGACAGCGTTGAATGTGCAGCTACAAACGGCAGTGATGCTCTGGCAACAGGAGCCAGTCCGGGCAGAACCTTTTTTGCAGCAAGCTCGACGGTTGGGTGTGACTGCCATGCAAGAGGTACGAAAATCGGTGCAGGCATTGCGCCAAGAAAATCGAACACAGCAGTCTTTGACTGAGACGATCGCCGCTGTGGTCGATGATTTTCGCCAAGGAAGTGGCATTGAAACGCAAATGCAGATAATAGCGCAGACAGCAGGAATAGCTAATGCGCCGATGTCTGTTGCGATCGTGAATGCACTATACCGAATTGTTCAGGAGGCGCTGACCAATATTTACAAGTACGCTCGGGCAACAGCAGTGACGGTAGAAATTGAGACAACATCCGAAATCGTGCGACTGAGTGTTGTAGACAATGGATGTGGGTTTGATCGGGGTAGCTCCATTGGGACAGGATTTGGACTGCAAGGGATGCAGGAGCGAATCGCTGCATTGGGAGGCACATTCACCCTGGAGACAGAACCAGGAAAGGGCTGTCGAATTGGGGTGGAAGTACCTTTGACAACTACCGTGCCAGAAATGTCGTCTAGCTAATAGATTTATGATTCGTGTGTTAATAGTGGATGATCAAAGCCTGATTTGCCAAGGGCTGAAAACGATGTTGGAGTTGCAGCCAGATTTGCAGGTAGTCGGCATTGCCAGTAATGGCGAGATGGCGATCGAGCAGGTCGCAGCCCTCCAGCCAGATTTGGTGTTAATGGATGTGCGAATGCCGTTAATGGACGGCAGAGCCGCAACACGAACGATCTGCGAACAATTTCCCAGTGTGAAAGTACTCGTACTCAGCACATTTGACGATGACCAGTATATTGCCGAGTCGCTCCGAGCAGGTGCGAAAGGCTATTTGCTAAAAGATATGCCCGTAGAGGAGCTAGTGCAAGCAATTCGGCTGGCGTATCAGGGCTATGCTCAATTGGCTCCGGGGCTATTGGACAAGCTGATGAAAAATCCTTTGGGCATTGCTAAACCAACCGCTTTGTCAAAATTGGAGATACTGACGCCGCGAGAACAGGAGGTTTTGCAGTTGATTGCCAATGGAGGCACAAATCGAGAAATCGCTGAACAGTTATTTATCACCGAAGGCACAGTCAAGACTCATGTGACGCATTTGCTCAGTCGGCTCGATTGCAAGAACCGTGCTCAGTTAGCGATTGTCGCCAATTCGATCTTTGGAACTAAGCATTACCAACTAGATAAATAAGTAATTAAATATATAGTGTTTAGGCAACTATACTACATCAGCCCTCTCTGTTCATACTCTTTTTTTGGCGAAGGTATTGTTATAGTAAGGCAATAAGTATTCAAGGGGTTTAACCCGCATTTCTCAATTGTAAGAAAAAATCATTTACATAACCTGGATGACAGATAATTTTTTTATACCCAAATTTATATTTCGGACAGGTCTAGTCCCTTGTTTGAGAAAGAAATATTTGCCAAGCTCGCTCGGCTACCTGTGGTTCGGCGGTAACGTGTTCTGGACACTCAAGGCGCAGGTGGCGATCGCCAAAAGGGGCATTCACTAATGCACAATGATGAGGGCACGAGCAATCAGAGTAAACATTGGGACGGAAGAAGTGACAGGTAACGCACATATGAGCAACAGGAATTTGACCCCGTTTTTGGAGTGTTCGCACCATCTTAATCAGACAACGTAAGAAGACTTCTTGCTCCAATACGGAAAGCTCATCCATCACACTCAGCAAAGAGTCGGGCCAGCTAGCCGCACTGTCTGCTTCACGCAACCCTCGCTCTGTTAGAGTAATAGCTATAGCACGAGCATCATCTGGTGCTCTACTCTTTTGAACTAAGTTTTTTTCTACTAGTGCAGTCACTGCATCGCTTGCTGTCGCTGGTGTGACTGCAAGTCCATCAGCCACTTGCGACAACCGCATCCCTAAATTACTCGTGGAACGTAGTAAAGTTAGGATTTGTCCTTGTGTTGGTGTTAGCCCTTGCTGTCCTGCGTTTTGCCATGCACAGGTCTTTAGGGCGAGGCTAATTTTGTTCAGCCCAACCATCACTCGTTGTCCAATGGGGTCTTGTGATGTGTCAAATGGATTGGTAGTCACGTCTAGTTGGAAATTGTTGAGTTTTGCTGAAAATTAGGACTCCTAATTACCAGTTAGGATAACATCATCTTCTTCAAGTTATCAATTCAATTTTCTTAACAATATGAGGTAGAAATGGTTACGTTTCACAATCAACCCGTAACCTTAGTAGGTTTAAAACTCAAAGAGGGCGATATGGCCCGCGATATTAGGGTAAGCGGTAGCGATCTGTCGCCAGTGCTGCCGTTAGATTTTTCTAGAGGCAAGGTGCGGCTATTTATCACATTGCCTTCGCTGGATACTCCAGTCTGTGCGAACGTAACGAAAAAATTTAGCAATGCTCTCAAAGGACTAGGTAATACCATAGTTGCTTATGCAGTATCAGCAGACTTGCCATTTGCTCAAAGTCGCTGGTGCGTATCCGAAGGAATTGAAAATATCATTATGCTCTCTGACTACCGAAGCATGGATTTTGCCAGAGGCTGGGGACTACTAATTCAGGAATTAGGACTACTAACCCGTGCTATTTACGTGGTAGATCAAAGTGGTAAGGTAACTTACCGCGAGATTATACCTGAAATTGCTTCCGAGCCAAACTATGATGCAGCGATCGCTGCTATTCGGGCAAGTATGTAGAATCAGAGGCTGAAAAAAAAACGTATTTCCTGAATTTTTTCTTTCTACCCCCTTGACGGATCATTTTATTTCCGGTTATTATTTAGGAGTCCTAACTAAATTTGATTTAACCAACTTTTGTACTATAAGAATCGGACTTCAGTCTTGAAAGCTTACTGAGACTGAAAGCTTTATCCAGTCAGCTTTTTATCTTACAAAAGTTTAAGTAATCAAACCGGATTCCTATATTTAGGATTAGGACTAGCAACGCCTAATAGTTTAAAAGGAAATTAGAACATGAAAAATGCAGTGTTTTACCACGCAGGATGCCCAGTATGTTTGGCTGCTGAACAGCAATTCGCAACAGCTCTTGACCGATCACAATATGCTGTTGAGATAGTAAATCTTGGTGATGAAAGCTCACGTATTCCTGAAGCAGAAGGTTTGGGTGTGAAATCAGTACCAGTTTTGGTTATTGATAATAAACCTTTCCATATCAACTTCGGCGCTTCTATCAATGATCTGAAGTAGTCTTCGATTTTCAGGTAGTCCTATCCAACAGCAGTTTTTAAGGAAGGAAGAAAGAACGTTCTTTCTTCCTTCTTTTATAAAAAATAACCAGATGCTGCGTGGATAAGTATCGTCTTCTCAATTGTGATTTTCACGACCAGTTAGAAGCACTTCGCGTCAAAACTGTCGGATTGTCATATCGCAGTGCGGTTGAGGAGTTAGTTTAAGTTTAAGGTTGCATTGTCGATGTCTATGCTGCCAATCAAGCTGATTTTTATTTTTTAAATTAGTCTATGCAATATACCGCAATTAGTGAGTCCATATCTTAATGAAAATACCTCACCTAATTTCTATTCAGGTCGGTCTTCCTAAATATTTGGGTGTGGAAAATTCTGATGATCCAAATGATCGCCGATGGTCAACTGGGTTTTTCAAAGATCCAGTAGAAGAACCAGTTTGGTTGGGAAAAACTAATTTAGACGGCGATGGACAGGCTGACTTGAGATATCATGGAGGATCTGAAAAAGCAGTACTCGCCTATGCTGTTAAGCATTACCCAACTTGGCAGGTTGCACTCAATCAATCCGAACTGTTGTATGGTGCATTTGGGGAAAACTTTACTGTTGCGGAAATGACAGAAACATCAGTTTGTATTGGCGATACCTATGAGATTGGAACAGCATGTATCCAGGTCTCCCAGCCTCGTCAACCCTGTTGGAAAATATCACGACGTTGGCAAATAAAGAATCTAGCATTGCAAGTTCAGAAAACAGGCAAGACTGGCTGGTATTTCCGTGTTCTCAAGGAAGGTTATGTGAAACGGGAGCAGTTCTTTGTTCTGTGCGATCGCCCCTTTCCTGAATGGACGATCGCCAAGGCGAACGACATTATGCATCATCAAATAAATGATCGAGAAGCTTCTGCTGAACTGGCTGCTTGTCCTTTGCTTGCATCAAATTGGCAGCAAACCTTATCTAATCGTGCAACCAAGGGTATAAATCTAGATCCCAAGCCTCGTCTGTTTGGAGTTGACTAAGTGTAGTCACCGTGGACTTTTACTTAGGTAGTGCTCTCAAACAAAACCAACTGTTGTATAAATTCCCATAGCGATAGTTGAAGTGACTAGTACCGCAAGGCGTAAATAAGCAGACCATTGAAAAGCCCTAAAGAGCTTATTCCATAATACTTTTGACTTTTACTTCGGCTACGCCCTTACCTCGGCTTCTCTACGAGACGCTACGCGAACGCTCGGCACAAATTGCCTACGCTTAGGACAAGCTCAGTACAAGTGACTTCAGACTTTCTTGCATCCTCCGATCCCGCGATCACCCAATTACTCAATCAAGAACTCCAGCGTCAACGCGACCACTTGGAGTTGATTGTTAGTGAAAACTTTACTTTCGCCGCCGTTCTAGCAGCGCAAGTTGCCAAAAATCCGCGATCGCAATTTGTTTGATGCACAGGGATACTCACAAGCCACTGAAGCTTTGAAGACGTGTGAACTAGATTTTCAGCTATTTACGGAACAGGTGTATGAAGCACAGCTGTTTATTTCTCTGGCGCTCTGCGCGGTCAAATTTTTTTAGCCATTTTTTGAATGAGTGATTTACCAAATACTACAGAAAACATCCGATTTGATTAAGTGATAAGTTTGTTTAACAGATGTTTTAGAAGTTAACTACCTGTGGAAAACTTGTGGAAAAATACCATAGTTTTTCCACAAGGTAATTATACTTAATTAAGTTTTATCAGCAAAATATTAAGTTTTCCAGAGATTTATCCACAAAAAGTCAGATTTTTCGACAATATAAGTTAAATTTAATCAATTTTTAGACGTTACTTAATATTCTCGACTAATTATTCAGCCGTCAAGGCTAATGAGCAGAGTGCTGGTTGTGGAAAACTTAAAATACATCTTCAGGATGGTTTTTGGGAACGGCTTGTCATATTGATGCGATCGCTCAGTTGGCGTAGTGTTTGTGCTAAAGTGCGATCGCTCTGGTGAAGTTGGGTAATTTTGTCGCAACTGTAGATCACCGTTGTATGGTCTTTACCACCAAACTCCTCTCCAATTCTAGGCAAACTCAGAGCCGTGTGTTGGCGCATTAGATACATTCCTATTTGACGCGCCCAGCTAATCTCTCTTCGTCGCGAGTTACTTTTGAGGTCGTCTATTGAAACATCAAAATTATCCGCCACCACCTTTAAAATTGCTTCTGGGGTAGCTGCCATTTTTTCGTTAGGCGGTTCTAAAACTGGTGTGATATTTTCCACCGTCATCGGTAAGCCCCAAATGGAAATATAAGCCACCGCCCGAATTAAAGCTCCTTCTAATTCTCTAATATTAGAAGTATAGTTAGAAGCAATATACTCAATCACGTCACGGGGAAGACGAATATTTTCATACTCGGCTTTTTTCTGCAAAATTGCCATTCTAGTTTCTAAATCCGGCTTTTGGATATCTGCGATTAATCCCATAGAAAACCGAGAACAAAGACGTTCTTGCAAACTAGGAATCTGGTTAGGAGGACGGTCGGAAGCAATCACAACTTGTTTACCAGCTTCATGTAAAGTATTAAAAGTATAAAAAAATTCTTCTTGGGTGTATTCTTTCCCTTCCAGAAACTGAATATCATCAACTAATAAAACATCGGCGGCTCGGTAATGTTCTCGAAAACTTTGCATATTATCCTTACGAATCGCTGTAATTAAATCATTAGTAAACTGCTCAGTAGAAACATAAAATATTTTACAATCAGGACGAATTTTCCAGCGATAATGACCAATAGCCTGCATGAGATGTGTTTTACCTAAACCTACGCCACCGCATAAAAATAAAGGATTAAACTCTTTACCTGGAGATTCTGCAACTGCCAAAGAAGCAGCGTGAGCCATACGATTATTGGCACCAACTACAAATCGTGAAAAGACATATTTAGAGTTTAATTCAGTAGTTTTTTGGTTGTGATTAGGAATAGTTTCAGAAGTAGTACTGGGATTTTGTGATTCCCAAGAAACCTGTGGTTCACTAAAATGAGAAACTTCAGTTTCAGAAATAGTGCTGGAATTTGGTGATTCCCAAGAAACCTGTGGTTCACTAAAATGAGAAACTTCATCACCTTGAGCAACGGTAATGTAAATTCCTACGGGATGACCGAGAATATCTTGTACTACATGAGCAATGGTATTGATGTAATACTTTTGTAACCAATTACGAGCAAATGGGTTAGGAGTGCGGATCACTAAGCAATTATTTTCTAATCGCTCCGCACTAGCAGTTTTGATCCAAGTTTCAAAGGTAGGTCGGGATAGTTCAAGCTTTAGGCGCTCTAGTACCTGACTCCACAGACTTTCTATGGGAATTTCCATTATCCACCACCTTTGCTGCTAATCGTCACAATAGAAGAGAAAGCACCAATTTAGCATTGAGATACGCTAGACCTAGAATAAGCTTTTAAGTTGTAATCATTTTGGGACATACTCGGTAGGCAAGATCCTAACACCCACTGACTGACACGGAGAAGCAACGACACATGAAGACAAGAAACCATGACTTAGCACCCAAAAAAATTGATCCCAGGGGTTTGCCCCGCAGGTTATGGATGCTCTCATATGGGGTAGCAGTGGTGTTCCTGGGGAGCTGCTCTCTTCTACCAGCCAAGACCTTTGAGACTCAGCCAAGCGATACTCAACCCCAAAAGACAATAGAACCCAATCCGGTATTTGTCCCCCCGCCAATTATTTCGTCGTCTGGAGATCCTAATTTTGTGGTAAAAGTAGTGCAAAATGTGGGGCCTGCGGTAGTTCGCATTGATTCTTCCCGAACAATCACTTCTCGCGTACCAGACGAATTTAACGATCCATTTTTCCGGCGGTTTTTTGGAGACGCAACGCCGCAGCCTAGACAACGGGTAGAGCGGGGTAGTGGCTCTGGATTTATCATTAATTCCTCAGGTCAAATTGTGACAAATTCCCATGTGGTAGATGGTGCTGATAGAGTTACTGTCACACTCAAAGATGGCCGGACTTTTGATGGTAAAGTTTTGGGTGAAGATCCGGTTACGGATGTAGCTACGATCAAAATTGAGGCTAATAATCTGCCAACTCTATCTGTGGGTAACTCCGATGCCTTGCAACCAGGAGAACCAGTAATTGCCATTGGTAACCCGTTAGGCTTGAATAATACCGTTACTTCTGGGATTATTAGTGCTACAGGTCGTTCTAGTACCGATATTGGTGCTAGCGACAAGCGGGTTGATTACATCCAAACGGATGCTGCGATTAATCCTGGTAACTCTGGTGGGCCATTGTTAAATACTCGTGGCCAGGTGATTGCGATGAACACAGCCATTATTCAAGGTGCTCAAGGTTTGGGATTTGCTATTCCCATTAATACAGTGCAAAGAATTGCCCAAGAATTAATTGCTAAAGGCAAAGTCGATCATCCTTATTTGGGTGTTCAAATGGTAACATTGACACCAGAAAATAAAGAAAGAATAAAAAATATAGCAGGCGATCGCTTAAATATTACAGCAGATGACGGCGTTTTACTCGTTGAGATTGTGCCGCGATCGCCTGCATCTGTAGCTGGACTACGAGTTGGTGATGTGATTAAAAGCATTAATAGCCAGCCTGTTACTAAAATTGAAGAAGTACAAAAGCTAGTAGAAAAGAGCAAAATCGGTACTAAATTACCAATAGAAGTGGAACGCAATGGGCAAATTGTCCAACTAGGAATCCAACCTGCTCCTTTGCCTGTGAGACGTGAAGGATGATATTAGTCATTAGTCATTAGTCATTAGTCATTAGTCATTAGTCATTAGTCATTTGAAAAACAACTGACATACTCCACTCCCCCAATCGCCAGTTGCTTTCATAGCGGGTTCCGCTTTAGCGGTACAAGTCGGGCATTGCCCGCCCAACGCACTGGCTCTCCAATGACGCCAGGTCGCACAAGTCGGGAAACCCGCCCATGCGACTGGCTCCCCAATGCCCCATTATCCAAAGGAGTTTTCTCATGACTGAATTAGCGCCAATCATTCAATTAGGCAATCCGACATTGCGCCAAAAAGCTGCTTGGGTTGATAATGTTCAAGATGAGCATATCCAAAAATTAATTGAAGACTTAATCGCCACCGTTGCCAAGGCTAACGGCGTGGGAATTGCTGCGCCTCAAGTAGCACAATCCTATCGTTTATTTGTTGTGGCTTCCCGTCCTAATGCCAGGTATCCTAACGCCCCGGAAATGGAACCTACTGCCATGATTAATCCCAAAATCATTGCTCATTCAACTGAAGTTGTCAAAGATTGGGAAGGTTGTTTAAGTGTTCCAGGAATTAGGGGGTTAGTTCCTCGGTATAAAGCTGTTGAAGTGGAATACACTGACTGTCAAGGCAACTTACAAAAGCAAGAATTAACCGATTTTATCGCTCGGATTTTTCAACATGAGTATGATCATCTCGACGGTATCGTATTTGTTGATCGTCTAGAGAACACTCTCGATATGATCACTGAGCAGGAATATCAACAACGAGTCGTTAACAATTAATAAATGGGAGTAGGGAATGGTGTAGTTCAATTAATTGAAAAAGGCTGTAAATAATTAACTTAACGTGAGTTCGATAAACCTCTCCCTGCCTTGAACTAAAGTTCAAGGCAGTCCCTCTCCGACCCGGAGAGGGACGATTTTGCGTAGTAAAATCTTTTAAAGGATGTCTGAGAAGTTAAAAATGTCATGCGGAATGGAGCGATAGCCAAGTGTTGCATCTCATCAACCCACGTGAAATTGCAATTCTTCTCTTCTCTACGAGAGGCTGCGCCAACGAGACGCTACGCGAACGCTCCACTGAGAATGACAAATTATACCTTTCGTACACTTTTCAGACATCCTCTAAGAGGATGTCTGAAAAGTGGTGGCTGATGTATCAAAAACTTTAGATCCTCCTAAATCCTCCGATAAATTGGAGGACTTTGAGAAGGTTATTCCCCTGTATAGGTAGTAGATATTTCGTGAAATAGTATTACTATTGCCTGCGATCGCCCCTACTCTGAAACCGTCTTCTAGAGAAGAGGTTGGCGCAGCGAGCGATCGGATCGCTTTAAGCGTGTGATTCGCAAACTCGCTCGTCCCGCCACAATTGATATAGCTGCGTCGCTGGCATAGTCATATATAAAACATCCCCAGCACAGAGGTAACTTTCTAATAAATCCCAGCCGTGATGAGTTTGGTGGTTTTTATCTAAGTATAATGGTACGCAATCAGTAGACATTGCTACATGTTTCACCCACTGACCACAAAAGATGTGTGAAGGTGTAATCACAGTCGCAAAAGCCACCCAAAGACTATCGGCTGTGATCCCATTACCGAGGATGCGTCCCCCTAATGCAGCGGCAGCAAAAGCTGGGGCTGCCAGTTCAGCCGGACTTAGTACTGCCTCAAAGCCAAATAGCTCTTGTGCTATGCCAGCAAAATCGGGATCGGCATAATGAACAATCACCGGAATGCTGGATGTCAAGTTTTTGGCTTTGAGGGCGATTTCCAGATTGGTAGCATCATTATTAGTAACAGCAAGCACTGCGGCGGCAGACTCTATATTGCTGGCTTTGAGTATTGTGCGAAAGCTGGCATCGCCCTGAATTACGGGGATACCGAGTTCGCGGGCGGTATTGATATATTTGTTGTTGGAGTCGGGTTCAACTACTACAACTTCATATCCGCTGGCGTGGAGTTGCTGGACAATTCTTACCCCAATACCACTTAAGCCACAGACAATGTAGTGATATCGCTGGGGAATTCGGGCTGCATCCCAAAATTGCTTAAAGCGGCTTCCCAAGACAAAATCGGTGAGCATTGCATACCAAATACCAATCACCACTGCTCCAACCAGCATCATCACAACGGTAAATAACTTAATACTGTTAGGAGCATTTTCTACTACTTTGTCATTACCACCCGCTCCAGTAATCATGCCTACAGAAAAATATAGAGCATCAACAGGAGACAAACTCAACTCAGCCGACATATAGGTGAATGTAGCAATCAGAATAACCGCCAATAGTGCAATAGCACCCACCAGTACTGAGCGCCCATGTTGCTGAAACAGCCTAATATTAGTCAAGACTTTCAGCAGTTTTTTAATCAATGATCTCCGAGGAGAACGAATACGGGGTAGGGTGCCAACAATTAAGCGATCGCCTACTTGTATCTCTTGTCCAGATATTACACCTGACACCAAATCCATCTCACCTTTTACTGGCAAGTAATAAATCAGCATCCGCGATCGGTCTTCCCACAATTCACTCAGCTTTCGACCCTTCCAGAAGTGGTTTTCATCAATGTATTCTTCGTGAATCGGCCAAGTTTGCTGAAATAATTTGATTTGTCCAATCGCTTGGTTTCCCAATGCTGCAAACGTGAATACAGGTGCTGCTAATCCCACAACACTCATACTCAAGTGGTCTGGCAAACTTTGGTCTAGGCGCTCCCCCAAATTTGTATTATAAAAACGGTTGATAATCCGAATCTGGGGATTCAGCACCCGCGCTTGCATCATAATTGACAAATTTAGAGCATCTTTAGATCCAGCAATTACTAAGGTGTGTGCCTGTTGAATTCCGGCTGCCGTTAGGGTAGAAGCTGCTTGTAAATCGCCAACAATCACATCTCCTGCGGTTTCGCCAGGGATAGATTGGTGATGAATGCCAACAACGAAGGCTCCCTGTTGTCTCAGCAACCGAAAGGTTTTATATCCGGTAAGTCCTAAGCCACAAACAATAATTCTGGGTTTCATGAAACGGCAGCATCTTTTACAGGTACGGCTGCATTTCTAGTTAGTTATCAATATATGTTGCCCACTTTCCTGGAATATAACTGTAGCTGACAACACGATTGTTTCAATTGGAGGCAGGAGTTAGAGGAAATATATTTTGGATCTTTGAGCTTCGTAAATCCGCCTTATAAGGAACTTCCAGAAAATAAATTATTCAATTTACTCAGATAATATTTTGTTGTCTTCCCCCAGCTAAGAGCTCCCTGCTCCCCTGCCTACCCAGCGATGGGATATTTTTTTAGTTGGAAGTCCCTAACTCCGTTGACGAGTTTTTTAGCGGAAGGTGTGTTACAATTTAAGTTACTAGTGGTTATCATGGTCAAAGCAACTTGCGTGATTCAAATCACCTCTCTCAAATTTTTCAGATATCCTCTTAACTCGACTTTATCCATTTTTTTGCAAAGCGATCGCCTTAGCTTAAATCTCTGTGGGACTGTAGTTTTACTTTTTGAACTTCATAGATAATAATCTATGACGTGCAAAAAGTATTTACCAAAAAGTCAGGGTTTTTGCAGGATAAAACTTAGTACAGAATTTCACAAGTTCGTAGCCTTATTAAATCTCGCAAAGCCTTACTAATAGATCGCTCAATTCGTCACGGATTTATGAAATGCTGTACTTAGTTGCCATTCGTGAGAAGTTAAGGTCGAATACTATTTGTCAATAAGCAATAGTACTTAAAATGTTGCTGGAAATGGGGGTCGGAAACACAATTTTTGAGCAGGCGATGCCTACGACGGGCTACGCCTACGCTTAATCTTGATACGCATGATTCATTCTTGCCCCATAAGTTCAGTATAACAATTAACTTCATACCTATGTTTTTCTAAATTTTCAGCATAACTTCTAATTGACAAAAGTAAAATTATCTTAACCTCCCACCGATGCTTAGTTGCTCATTTTGGATAAAGTCAAGCTTAGAAGATTAGGGATGGCAAGTAGAATACAACCTCTCAATTAAAAGATAAGGAGATGCAGATGTAGTGCTGCATTCTCCACAAGGGAAAATTAAATTAAAGATAGGCTCAAAATAATGAAAATCTTTGCACTAATACCGAAAAATTTTAACCTAAGCAAGAAACTGACCACCCTAATGCTGACAATTTTTTTGGGAGGGCTTATTATCGGTAGTGTTATTTTTTATAATATTCTCTTTGACAGCGCTAAGAATGAACTAAATACACAAGCTAATGTACTCATCTCAACTATGGACTCTGTTCGGAGGTATAACCAGGATAAAGTGCATCCTCTGTTAGAGAAGCAATCAGAAGAGAAATTGTTATTAGAGTCTATTCCTTCCTACGCTGTACATGAAGTATTTGATATTCTTACCAATAGCTACAAAGATAAGTACGGAGAATATCGTTATAAAGATGCGATGATTAACCCGACTAATCTCAAGGATAAAGCTACAGACGAGGAGATAAAGATTATAGATAAATTAAGCCTAAGTCAACAAGATAAATTAGTGGGGCAAAATATAGATCAAGGTTTTCTCATGATAAATGGTGAAAACAAATTCTATAGTGCTCGTCCTATCAAAATTACTCAAAGTAGTTGCTTGAACTGTCACAGCAGTCTAGATAAATCTCCCAAATCATTACAGATTTTATATGAACAAGGTAAATATAAACCTAATCAAGGGTTTGGCTGGGAATTGAACAAAATTATCGGTACTAAGATTATTTACGTCCCTGCCAAGCAAGTATATAAAACTACCAATGAGCATTTTGTCCTCATCCTAGTAATTTTTACTGCAATTTTTGCTGTGACTATATTCTTAGCAACCCTCTGGCTGAAAAAATATGTCGTTCAACCTCTTAATCGAATAACTCAAGTTGCAGAGGCAGTAAGTTTAGGCGACATGGATGTTGAATTCAAGAAACACTCAGATGATGAAATAGGGCGTTTAGCGGATGCTTTTACGCGCATGAAGACGAGTTTAGAAATTGCCCTCAAAAGGCTTATCAAAAAAAGAGAGCGCAATAACGATGAGTCATCATAGATATTCCTTGAACTGTTTTGCATTTTGAGGATTAGGAATTTCGGTAGATAGTAACTCAACCAGTTGTTGTGGTAGTATTCGTGGATGTTCAGCGAGAGTATCCTCCAGAATAAAACGCGCCACTGGTCCAATATAACGGGCGAGTTCTCGTTGACAACGCTCTAAAAATGTTGGATCAAGGGAAGTAGATGTTTCGGTTGCTGGTTGAGCTTTTGGAATGGTTTTAATGCTATTTGAAAAAGCCTCTGGCTGTTGCTGTATCTGTTGGATAGGCTCTACTATAAGTGTTGTCAATTTAGCTTCTATAGGGGCTAGATCTTCGTATCTAACTTCTAAAGACTGCTGAAAACTATTGACTTTTTCTAGTTGTTTTTCTAGCTCTACCTGTTTGCCTGTTTCCGCTTCCTGTTGTCGCTGTCTCTGGGACTCTTCTTCTTTTACTTTATCTTGCTCCTTAGCTTTTGCCTGAGCGAGAATCCGTTTTTCAATTTGCTCTGCATCCTCAGATTTGATCCCTAAATCCCTCTGGCGAAGCTTCAAAGCCTCTTTGCTTTTATCACTAAGGGGATACTCCTGTTGAATTATTTTAAGGAAAGTTTTCTCGTATTTTTGCAGATTTTCCTTATACTTTTTATAAGGCGCAAAAGCGCAGGTTTTTAATTCGCCAGCCTCTTCAGGAGTCAATCCCAATTCTTCTCGAATTTCATCTAGCGTATCTTGTGCAGGGATAGATATCTCTCCATCAAAAGATAAAATCTCCTCAACCTTCTTAAGATATTGATTCTGTGCTGCTTCCTTCTGCTTGAATTTTTGCTGGTGCTGCTCAAACAAACGTTCAGCTACTATACGAATCCCCTGAATCACATCCAAAAAGGCTTCGTTTGGATTTGTCCAAGTCGTTATCGGCTTTGCATTCTTGGGAAAAGCTTGGTATTTGCTGAAAGGAAGCCATGTCCAGTCACAGGGTTCTAGGATAATGGGGACGACTATCGCTTCTCCAGCCTCATGCCGCTTAATTGCTTGTTCCACTTCAATTTCAGAGCAATAATTTGAGAAAATAAAATCAGGGCTAATCAACAGCAAGATAATGTCAGCTTTATTCAGGTTATCATCGATTTGCTTTGCCCACTCCATGCCTGCTTCAATCTTGTGATCATGCCAAGAATCTATCACTTTTTGCCGCTTCAGGGAAGCTAAGTGCTTATCTAATTGTTGCCGAAGTTCTTCATCTCTATGTGAGTAGGAAATAAAAAGTTCAACCGATTTACCTGCCATATTATTACAACTCCATAGGTGGATCATTTAAGCTGTTCGTTGGCTTAGAGCTGATTCGTAAAGAAAATATTAAGAGTACTCAACTCTTTACTAGATCGGAGTTTCAGCGAATAAATGCGTTATTGACTTAAATTACTGAAACCCTTACTAGACAAGTACTTTACTTGAGTTTACAAATTAGCTCTTATTTCGATCTAAGTTTTCAAATTACTAACAACAGAATAAATGTTTCAAACTTTCTCAAAATTGTGTTTGCTACCAACTAGTTCATTTGAACTATAAACAACGAATAAAGAGGGCGATGAAAATTTTTTTAAAAAAATTGAAATCTTTGTCAAATATAGGTTTTATGAAATTAGAACAAATATTTAAAAATGAGCGAACGAACAGTTTAAGCTCCTAAACTCAAGCATAACTATTTAAGTCAGCGTAGATATAGCGTAGCTGATATCAGGGGTAAGATAGAGTGGAAGTATTATTATATAAGCTTTTTAGCTATTACTTTTTTATAAATCATCCTTTCCTAGTTTACTTCTGTTAGACAAAGCTGGCACAGGGTTGTCACGAAAGAATAAACTTTTTAACCTATACCATATGATATAGCAAATGATATATCATATGGTATGTATTAGCTACATTTTAGCTTGATGACAATCCGGAAAAGTACAGAAAATTTTTTGTCTTTAACTATAAAGCAAAAATTGATGCACCCGTTGCCTAATTACTTACAAAACTATAGTGGCTTCCCGCCCTTAGGGACTTCCAAATAAAAAAATAATCAATCGTTTTGGTAAGCAGGGGGAGCAGGGGGAGCAGGGGAAGCAGGGGAAGCAGGGGGAGAAGAAATCGGATAGTCGTATTGGATTACAGGAATTGAGTAATTTAATTTTTGGAAGTCCCTTATGTCAGATGGGCGCTCGCTGACTAACCCCTCAATGGTTAGTTTCACACCTGAAATACTTTCTCTAGCCAGGGGTTGAACAGGCAATAAAATAATATAGAAAAATATGGCAACTTTTGTAGGTTGTGATACGCTATCTGCTTGAGGAGTGTTAAGGAACCGAAAATGACTAAGCTGCGCGTGGGGTTACTGTTTGGCGGTCGTTCGGGAGAACATGAAGTTTCGATCAACTCAGCACGGGCGATCGCTAAAGCCTTGAGTGCAGAACAAAATGCTAGTAAGTACGAAATACTGCCTTTTTACATCCAAAAAGATGGACGTTGGCTAGCAGGAGAAGCACCGCAAAAGGTTTTAGCAACCGGCAGTCCGCTACTGGAATCTGAACAATCAACTTCTGAGGGACATCTGACATCCAACCCTCAAGCCCAAACCCTCAACAAGTGGCAATCTCCCTCTCAAGTTGCCCAAGTGGATGTTTGGTTTCCCGTTCTCCACGGCCCCAACGGTGAAGACGGGACAATTCAAGGGTTACTCACCTTGATGCAAGTTCCCTTTGTTGGTTCTGGGGTGTTAGGTTCGGCAATGGGGATGGATAAAATAGCCATGAAAATGGCTTTTGAGCAAGCGGGACTACCACAGGTGAAATACAAGCCGATAACTAGAGCGCAGGTTTGGTCTAATCCTTGCGTGTTTCCGAAACTGTGTGATGAAATTGAGGCAGCATTAGGTTATCCCGCTTTTGTCAAGCCTGCTAATTTGGGTTCATCAGTCGGTATTGCCAAAGTGCGATCGCGCCAAGAATTAGAAGCCGCCTTAGATAATGCTGCCAGTTATGACCGCCGACTAGTTGTAGAAGCTGGTGTCGTCGCCAGGGAAGTCGAGTGTGCCGTTTTAGGTAACGATCAACCCCAAGCCTCTGTCGTTGGAGAGATTATATATGACAGTGACTTTTACGACTATGAAACTAAATATACTGAAGGATTAGCAGATTTACTGATACCTGCACCGATTCCAGATGCGATCGCCCGTCAAATTAAAGACATGGCTTTGCAAGCTTTTGCAGCTGTTGACGCTGCGGGGTTGGCAAGGGTAGATTTTTTCTACGTGGAAGCGACAAAAGAAGTTTTGATTAACGAAATCAATACGTTACCAGGCTTTACTGTGACGAGTATGTATCCCCGACTCTGGGCCCATAGTGGAGTCTCTTTTCCAGAATTAGTTGATCGGTTAATTCAACTGGCGATCGCTAGGCATTCTCCTAGTTAACCCAGAAAACAAGCGAACTGATTTCCAGCTGATTACGGCAAAAGTTACCAGAAATACAGAATTTTGGCAAAAGTTAGCCAGATTTTAGTAGCCTTTATTTTTCAAAAAAGCTACTTGAATCTGGACTTTTATTACGGATACCTGATGCTTGACTCCTCCAGTACAATTTATTGACTAGAGGGGTACAAATCTGAAAGTAATCATGGAAAAAAGTCAGAGTGTACAGCGCGAGCCAACCCAACGAACAGAGGGGACTCCAGAGCTGACAAACAGGAAATCGAGACTAAGAAAAAGCTCGAATGTTCTGATATATCTGGTTGCACATCATCCTTGGCTATTGTTAACTGGGTTTTTAGCAATGTTTATCGGAGGTGGTGCCTTTGCCCTGTATAGCTTGGGTAATGCTGGGCAAGTAGCACAAGAAGAACCAGAAAAAATCCCAGTTATAATTGAAGAACCAATCAATGCGCCCTCTGAGAATAGTAATCCTACACCTTTATGGATGTTGGCTGCGATCGTCCTCAGCTGTAGTAGTGGTTGCTTGCTCATTTTCCGAATACTCAACCGGAAAACGCAACCGCAAAAAGTTCAAAAACAGATTAACCGTCATCAGGCACGCTTGGCACAGAACCATTACCAAAGATTGGAACCACGCCTTCCCAAGAACCAGCCAATTTTTGTGCCACAGCGACAACTGATGCCGATTATGCAGATGCCATCTAAAACAAAACATCTGGTGACGGTTCTACCAACAGAACATAAGCACCACTTGGATACGCCTACAGAATCTTTGGCAGACTTGATGGATCTTCGTAAAGATAGTTCATTATTTGCAATTTTACGTCAGTATTAATAGTACTGTAAAGCAAAAACCTATCAAGTTAATACTTTTTGCGAATTAAGGCACGATAAAACCGTGCCTTTACTACTTTCTACAGTAGATTTCAAGTTTGTGATGTACAAAAATACCCTACCCGCGCTGTCGCGTACCCTCCCCAATGCATCGGGGAACCACTGCCTTGGGGAGCCAGCGCGGTCTTCTCCCATTCGTGAGAGGCTAGCGCCTCTCGTAGGATGCCCGAACGCAAGAGCGTCTCCTTTAGGAGAAGGGCTGTAGGGAGAAGCAAATGGCGTGAGGGTTGCAGGGAGGGGGATGTACTTCATTTACTTGCAAAGTGCTGTATATCTAGCATTTATATAGCAGTTACTCATACCAATTCTGTATGAAAATGCGCTTATAAGACTTACACAAAACAACACCCTGTAGGGGTAATTCATGAATTGCCCCTACGTGAATAAAGCGCAACCGCACATAGAATTGGTATCAATGCAGAAAAAGCAGTGGCCCGTCCGGTTAAACTGATAAGGAAGAAAATAGCAGATCAAGCAGTGAATAACATAGTGCGGTTAGTTTTGACAGCAATATTGCTGGTGCTAGTGACAGCTTGTGGCAGTATTGGACTGCTACCGACTAGCGAGTTAGTGCAAAAAGCGATCGCACTTGGACTAGAACAAACTCAACAAAAACTTAGCCAACAGTTGGATCTAGATTTTCAAGGATTTGAAATCAAACGGCTATCAATTACCCAGGAACAACCCCTGACGATTGAAAATCTACCAGCTTTCCGCGTTCGGGGAACCTATGACTTAATTGTTAAGTTACCAAAACGGCGCTTGACGCAACCACAACAACCCTTTGACGTTTACCTGCAAATTCAGCAAGAAGGTAAAACTTGGCGATCGCTAATTCCAGAAAAAGGTAGTGAAAGTACTCAATCAACTTGGCGCAGTTATCTAATTGAGTAAACCTGGTACTTTTTTACGGTTGCGTAAGAATTGTAAACCAGTAGCGCAAACACCAAATGCCAGTAAACCTGACATAAAACTGGGTTCGGGAACACTAGTAGTAGATACAGAATTTATACTTACAGCAAAGTCTTTATTCAAGTCTACATTATCAGCAAATGAGCTGTCGGCAGCACCAATAAATATAAATTTTGCATCAATGGGAACTTGCACAATAGCCCCATTAAAATCTCCACGTGAGATGTAAAAAATACTATTATCTAAACACTGCGATGGAAGACAACCGTTGGTAAGAATTGCATTCATAGCACCAGGAACTCTATCAGTCGTTGCACCATTATACTCTCCACTGCTTGGTAGCAATCTACTGTCAGTGCTGAAAGTAGCCCACATTGCACCAAAGTATTCGTCAGTCGGATCACCAAAGGGTGAAAAACTGCCAAACCGTTCCAGTTTAATTGTGTCCCCTGAATTAATTCCCAAATCTATTAGAGAAAAAGGTACGCTATCAGGACTAAATGTATATGAGGAAATAAAACTTGCACTGGGGTCGATGTTGAATTTCGATGCAAAAGCTTGAGCAGAATCAATTTTGAATAGTAGTACTAAGCTGAAGGCAGTTCTAGCAGTTGCAACTGATAATTTGGTGAATAATTTCGGAATTTTCTGATTTCTCAAAAAGGTTGACATAAAAGTTCTTACAAATTGTTAATTACTGGAGTCAGACAGAAAGTGAGGTATCAAGTAAGAAATCAGCTATTTTACTGTTTAATTTAAATTTGCAAGTATCTTTAAATACCTAGTTGTAAAACTATCTTATAAAATCTCAAATTGTCAATCTACCAATAGCTAGTTGACAAGTGATAAAAATACTAAATCACAGCTTTTTATCTACGTTTTGCTTGATGAATTGAAATCTCCTTATCAGGACTTACGCAAAATCATGATAAAACTAATCGCAAAGGACGCAAAGGACGCAAAGGAATAAGAGTTTCAGAGAGTTCTTGCGTAAGTCCTGCTTATAAGGGCGAAAGTTCTGCGCCGCCTCTCCCAAATTCTGATAAATGGTGGCATGAGGCTATTGTTCCAAAGTCAAAGCCACAAACTCTTCGGATGGAAAAACTTTTTATCGGTAATTAACACTTAAAAAGTTCAAGAAATAAAGCTAAGGCATTTACGCTACTTTGTCGAAGTTGCAGAAGAACTACATTAAAGATTTTTGAAGTTTGAATTCCCCACAGTAGGATATGTGCAATTAGAAAAACTATCACAAGCATTCTGAACACAAAAATTTTGAAGTTTGAATTCCCCAAGGTGGGATATGTGCTACTATAAAAACCATCACAAGCATTTCCGTATAACTGCCGGGGCAAGTCAGGATCGAGGTGATAGTTTCACCAAAGACAGGGCAAGATGTATATTAACTTTTTCATCAGTTCCATTGCTGGAATTGTGGTTGTGGTGCTAACGGCTTTTGGCTTACTGCAATGGTTGCACATCCCTACTGGTAACTTTCTTGATTGGGTGATTGGTGGTGCAAGTTTTTGGTGGCTGTTGGTAATTGTTACCGTACCGTGGAATGTACATTTTCAAGCCAAAGAAGTCTTAGCAGAAGCAGCGCAATCCAAGGAGAAAGGAATTCCAGTCGATGAGAAACAAGTGAAGTATGTCACAGTGTTGGCAAAGCGATCGCTCTGGGTTGCCATTGCTTTACACTTATTCTCAACCGTTGGTCTTTATACTCTTGCTGCTACTGGTATTAGTACGGTGGGATATATCAGTTCTGGTGCAGCTTTGTTATTAACAATTCTGCGTCCAGCTATTCGCGCTTACGAGTATTTATATGCGCGGTTAGCAATGATTCGCCAAGAATGGAAGTATCCGCGCGAAGATATTGTTGAACTGCGCGATCGCTTCTCTATATTAGAACAAAAAATCCAGTCATTGGAAGATCAACTCAACCCTGAACAACCCTATTCCTTACCCGCAACTCAACAACGCTTTGCCGAAGAAACTCGCAGAGATTTAGCCCGAATTGCGGCTAATTTTGAGGAATTACGGGCGACAAATCAAACGGAACATGAGCGTTTGGGGAGAGAAGCTAGAAATGCGATCGCCCAACTTTCCACTGACGGGCAATTTCTCGATCATGTCCGCGAAATTATTCGATTTTTTAAGACTGCTTAATTATTACTCTCATAGCTAACCGAATTTTAAATTTTGGATAATAGAATTAAATATTCATCATCCAAAATTTAAAAAGTTTCTTCAAAGAGGGTTAACTAGATACAAACAGGAAGAAAGGTTTCACATAACATAAATGGCAGGGATTTGGTATATAAAGACATTGGTAATTTCCAGGGCAAGGGAGAAAACCAAATATGTTATAACTTTGTAACGGTTGATGTTTGGTGAAGCTCACATAACTTCAGGAGTACTCACGGTGAATCAGATCCAACTGACTTTAACTATTGGTTACTTATTCATGACATGCTATTTTTTAAGCAATTGGTTAATATTTTCCTTGCGTCATCCTGCTTCCACTCCAGAAGATAAATTTTTATCGTTTGTGATGTTTTTGGTAACAACTATCTTCTGGCCTCTGATGATTCCAATGTCTTGTTTAGAAATGGTTCAAAAAAAGCAAATAGATTTTAATAAAATGATTCCTGTTCTCTTAGCAATATTTATATTTAGTATTTCATATTATTTGACCGAATAATTCATAATTAATCGTTGCCGCCCCCAAGCCATTTTAAAAAGAGGGGCTTAATTCAATAGGCTTGGGTTAATAGAGCTTTTGCTATATGTGGGGTCATACCAGGCAAAACATCCAATCCATCATGGGCAGATAAAAAACCCTACATCCGCGTGTGACAGCGATTGTAGGGCTGGTGTGTAATGAGGTGTCGCATTCTGAAATCTTTTAAATTGTATGAAAGGATTTCAAACGGATTAAACAACTGCGGGGGGATATCTGGGTAATGCTGAGGTTATAGTTTATTGAATTTGCTGAGGGTTGGCTATTTTACTGAAAAAATTGCTAATCGAATGCTGGTAGCTTTTTCTTAGTTCTTTTTAGAGAGATGACGACTCACAACAGTTTACTAACAAAAATCATTCAGCCCGTTAATTAGCTTTAGTTTCTCCCCACCTTGAAACCTCCCCCGCTCAAGAATTCTTCATTGAACAGTAACAAAATTTTATTAACGGCGTCTGCTGCCAAAACCACTTGAGCGGCGGGGTGCTGCACTCCGCCCACTACCAAAACCACTGCCAGAATTGCGTCTGGGTGAGGTGGCTCTGCCAGAGGGTCGCAACGTACTACCACCAAAACCAGAACCAGAAGGACGGTTATTACCTGTAGTGCTACGCGGTGTATTGCGTATAGTTGAATTTCCAGGATATGACCTTCTAATTGTCCCTGTATTGCGGAACGCAGTGCGATTTGTCACGGCTGCCGGTGGCGTATTGTAGCGAGTTTGGTAGTGTTGAACTGCTTGGCCATAGCTTGTGCCATATCCACCGAAGCCACTTAATCCTTGTCCTGATTGATAGACAGGGGGTACATAATACTGAGGTCTAAACAACATACTACCAATTGCCTGACCGGCCAAGCTACCAGCCACAGACCCAGCAAACGGTGCCCAGAAGTTATTTTCTCGACGGACTACAACCGTCTCTTGTTGTCCTGTTTGGGGATTGGTTTTATTCTCGGTAACGTTGTGGACATACTCAATTTTAAAGTCTTCCGTCAGATATAAAATCGGTTGTGCTTTTTCTACCTTTAGATAGGTTTTCTTACCCTGCTTGATTTCATCATCAGTTAAGCGTGCCATTTGCAAATTTTCGGTTGCAAAGGTTGGGGGATTATTGTTAAGTAAAAACAGGCTGTACTCCCCAGTTGAATCGTCATAAGTAGCTTGTTGTATTTGATACTGCCCATCCCTAAGGTTGGTGTTAGTAGAAGTTTGGCTAACGTTCTTAGGTGGAGGAGTAGTTTGGTTTCCGCCACCACAAGCGACAGTTGTGATACACAAACTCAGAGCTAAAAAAACGGCTGTAAATTTACGTACTATGGTCATGATCATTGGATTATTGTCCTATCTCTGAGCTTAACAATTTCTCGATGTGAGTAGTAAGTACGGACTACCCAACAGATTACAAAGGAATCAATTCTGGATAATATTGCAACAGTTGATCGTTAGTCAGTTCATCGCCTAACTGTGCTGGCGAGAAATGCACTTGGATTGCCTTGAATCTATGTTTATAATGCAAATTTATCAATGCTTTCAATCCTTCTTTGAGTGCCTGAACGTTAGAAAGATCAGTTTCTAACTCTAGTACTTCTCCTTCATAAGCTACTGTAATCATCACAATTACGTTGCGGGTTACAGGTATAGATAAAGGTTCATTCAATCCAGATCCAGAGTCAGAACTGTAATCTGGTTCACTGAGATATCTTTGGGCAGAGTCAGTAAATAATTCATTTACGTAATCCCCTGCCTCGCCTTCATCCCAAAATACGTCACCTTCGTTGGCAGCAGAAAGCCAATATTCATCGTATTGCAGCAGGGTTTGACTAATTTCTACTAATCCTTCTCCCAAAACTTCTAAGTCGCCATCAACATCGATCGCATCCCGTCCAGCACTATTTAATACTCCCAAAATTGGTGCTACCTCACCTCCCCCTAAGTGCAGAAATAGGCGAAAGACTACATAGCGAGTTCGACCGATCATTTTATTAAAGGTATCACGCATTTTTATCCTCCATAAATTTGCTTTTTGTTATTTGCCCAATGCCCCATGTTTAATGACTAATATAGTGAAATCCTTTGACAAAATCCATAACTATATTTAACGAAGGTAAAATATATTTTGTTGATTCATGGGATATATAATCATAAGCTGAAGCATTGACAGAGCGATTAATAAATTTTTTCCCAAAGTTAGGATGGTCATGGACAATCAAAGTGTGGGCGCTGGAATTTGTTAAAACTATTTGGGTTGGGGCTTTGCAAAAATTTAACTTTGCGGCTACTTCGATATTTTTTTTCATCTGTTTAATTGTTGTAGCCTGACTCATGGCTTGCTCTACAATAATATTTAATTGTTTCACCATCTGAGGCAATTTTAAATCTTGGTTTACAACAAGTTCACTGTTAATCATTTCCAGCATACTGGAAATATTATTTTGGGTAGATACCGCATCTAGAAAGGGAAGAATCACAATGTAAGCAGTGGAAAATAATGCTTCGTCGCTATCTACATAAAAGGTAAAAACAGTTCGACGACGCCCACTTTCGATGCTTGGGGGTTGTTTCAGCCCCCGGTATTCCTGAGCAATTTGGTAGTAAGCGCCAGCGATCGCAAAATTGGCTTCGTGTTCTAGGGCTGCATCAACAATAATTCGGATTGTTGGCGCTGTTTCGTTAAAAAAATCTCGTGAGTCTTCGGAATGGAACTTTTGGATAATGGAGCGATCGCCTGCGGGGCTAAGATCAACCCATTCACAAGTTATGCCTTCGGTTTTTAAACCAAACCTGGAGGTGGCAAAAAGCTTTGCCCCAGTTAAAGTTGCTCCTGTTAAGTCAGCACCAATCCATTCCGCCTTAATTAATTTTGCCTGAGTCAAATCGGCGTGGATTAAAATTGTATTCGTTAAATTCGCATTGCTTAAATCTGCGCCAATTAAATTAGCCCCGCTCAATTTTGCGGCACTCAAATCTGCCCACCGGAGGTTCGCCCCGCTCAAATCTGCCCACCGGAGGTTTGCTCTGCTCAAGTCTGCCCCGCTCAGGTTAGCATGCCTGAGATTGGCTTGTCTGAGTTCAGCATCTCGCAAATTTGCGCCGCTAAGGTCAGAACGACTCAAGTCACTGGCATTTAAGTTAGCCATCTCCAAGTTGGCTCCCGTCAAGGAAGCGCCTCTCAATACGGCCTCACTCAAGTTAGCGTGACGGAGATTTGCTTGGCGGAGTGTCGCCTCTCGCAGGTCGGCACTGGTGAGGTCAGCTTCCAACAGGTCGGCGCGACTGAGGTCAGCCCGAATTAACTCGGCGCGGATCAACGACGCTTTTCTTAGTTGAGCGCGACTCAGATCCGCTCGAATCAAATTAGCGACGTTGAGACTAGCGTTGTTTAAGATGGCGCTGCATAAATTCGCGCCACTCAGTCTGGCTACATTCAGCTTGGCATTACTCAAGTTAGCTTCAGTCAGATTTGCGCCACTCAGGTTGACTATACTCAAATTAGCATCGCTAAAATTCACGCCACTGAGTTTGGCCCCACTCAGGTTAGCTTCTGCGAGGTCAACACCACTAAAGTCTAAGACTCCTGTCGCATATTGTTCTAGTAATTCCTCTACAGTCATCGATGCTACCCCTTGGATGCCAACTTTAATAGTTGGTAAACTCATAAAAAACGGAATGTCAAAATCAAAAATGAATATTGGGATTTTAGGACTGGGACTGATCGGCGGATCTTTGGGTTTTGATTTGCGATCGCAAGGACATCATATCTTAGGAGTCAGTCGCCGTGAAGCCACCTGTCAAAAGGCAGTTACCCTCGGCAGTGTTGATCAAGCATCAGTTGATCTGAGCCTATTGGCAGCCGCAGAGGTTGTATTTATTTGTACACCTCTCGCCCTTATTGTGCCCCAATTTGAGCAGTTGATCGCTCATTTGTCTGTCGCTACCGTCGTCACTGATGTGGGTTCGGCGAAAGCCCAGATAGTCAAGGCGATTTCTCCACTTTGGGATAATTTTATCGGCGGTCACCCAATGGCGGGAAAAACAGACAGTGGCATAGAAGCTGCACAACGGCATTTATTTGTCGATAAACCTTATGTACTAACACCGATCACTACAACATCAAACAGTGCAATTACGGTGGTGGAAGAAATTGTGCGATCGCTGGGATCGAATATCTACTATTGTCAACCTGAGCAACATGACCGCGCTGTTAGTTGGATTTCCCATTTACCTGTAATGGTCAGTTCTTCCTTGATTGCTGCTTGTTTGAGTGAAACTGACTCCGATGTTTTGCAATTAGCCCAAAAGTTAGCTAGTTCAGGTTTTCGGGATACGAGTCGTGTGGGTGGTGGGAATACAGAGTTGGGTGTGATGATGGCGCGGTATAATCGTCAAGCATTGCTGCGATCGCTGCAACAATATCGTCACAATCTCGATGAGTTGACTAACTTAATTGAGCAAGAGAATTGGGCCGTTTTAGAGGAAAAGTTAAAATCAACACAACAGGCACGACCTAATTTTGTTGAATAGTAGTCGGGTGCGTTTGGCTATCGATAACGCACCCATTTTAACATTTGGCGAGTTAATTACTTATTGGTTCAAGAATTCTAACAATAAAATCTTTAAAAAATGCTACTCAACAGTTTGATACTCACCAAACCGATGTATTATACAGATAAATTTACAAAAATCAACAATGGTAGAACGCCCAATCAAGAAATCGGAACGTCAGTCCCAAGAAAATACTGACAACAATTCCGAAAATTCGGATTCTATACCTCCTATTGAATCCAAACCCCAAAGCTCAAAACCGAGCCGAAATCGTTCGTCTGGCACAGGGAAAAAAGCATCCTATGGGGATGAAAACAGGCAGCCGGGGAATCCTGCCTTAGCGCGTGGCCCAAAACCCGTTAAACCTCCAGCCAAAGTCAAAATAGAAGAAGTTGAAACCGAATCGGAACCTATCTCTGAGGAGTCTCAAGACTAACATTACAAGTATTGCGTGTGATGTGGGAGGCTATAAGTATATGAAGACTGAGATTTCTGGCTTTGAAGGCAGTGATCAGGCCCCACATCACCATTGAGTTATTCTTATGTTGAATGCTTTTACATTAAACAAGTTTACTCATGGCACTTTTGTACGTAGGCGACGAATTAGTGCAGATCCAATTGGGACTTCCTTTAGCTTTAGCTGGAATGTTTCAAAGTATTTTATTCTTTTTTCTTTTAGCAACAGATATATTAATTTACAATCGGCTACGAGTGAAATAATAGGGAAATAAGCGGGATAGGCAAAGATCAGGGAGCAAAGGAGCAGAGGGGAAGTTGCAGTACAGTCTTTCCCCAGACCTCTGCTCCTGTGCCCCTCTGCCTTTTATGCCGAATGACGCCAGGTCGCACAAGTCGGGAAACCCGCCCATGCGACTGGCTCCCCAATGCCTAATATTTGAGGAGATTTAATGTGTCCAGTCGTAAATTATCTTTGTTACTGAAACTAATAATTATTACATTGGTTACTGGTGCTGGTAGTTTAGGTATCAGTTTGCTTTTAGCTACAAGCGGATTTGAACATCTGTTGGGAAATATAAAACCAAAAAGCGAGAGTGGTAAAGCCAGGCAGGACAAGCTGACGAGTGCATCCGCACAGAATATCAGCCCACTAACAAACCAGATGAATGCAATACCAAAGCCTTTTCAGGGAACAATCGTTTATCAAGCGAAACTGAAAGCAAACGATAAAGTCATCGCCCTAACTTTTGATGATGGCCCCGGCCCCAAAAATACGGCACAGATTTTAGAAATTTTGAAGAGAAATGATATCAAGGCGACATTCTTCATGATTGGACAAATGGTGAAATATTTTCCCCAAGTTGCCAAGCAAGTAGCTGCTGATGGTCATGTAATTGGTAATCACACATGGCATCATTGGTATTTTCAAATGGATGGAGCGACTGCGGCTAGTGAAATTGATCGCACAGCAGACATCATCTACAAAACTACTGGAGAGAAAACGACTCTGTTTCGCCCCCCTGGCGGCTTTCTGAATAATGGACTAGCCCAATATGCCAAAAACCAGAAGTACGCTGTCATGATGTGGTCAGAAGAGTCGGGAGATGCCGAACGTCGTTCGCCTCAAGTGCCAATGCTGGTCAAAAATGTGCTGAAACACGTAAAACCAGGTGCAATTGTACTGATGCACGATGGGGGCGGCAACCGTTCTAGATCTGTCAAGGCTTTACCAGAAATGATCGTTGGTTTGAAGGCCCAAGGCTATCGATTTGTGACGATTCCCCAACTCTTAGAAATGCAAGCCGAAGAACAACATCTGGCGCAGGTAGCTTCACCTACGGTTACAAAGGATGAACATCCAAATCAGCTTAATCATCAGTAATACGCTACGGTGAGCTACACCTCTAATTTTGGCAGCGCTAGGTGAATTAGTGACCGATAAATCGGTGGTGTTAAACCTGGGCGTGTGGCTGGTTTTATTGCTAGTTCAGTTACAGGTAATACTTACTTAGGATTATTGATTATTTATAGCACTAATATCAGGAATAGCGATCGCCTCGATTCATGCCCTGCTAGTAATCTTTTACTGCATTCAGACCGCAAACAGCTTCTCAGACACAAGCATCAAATGATTTAACAGAAATCTTCTTGGGATATTTTAAGAAGATAAATAGTGTTCTGGACTGATCAAATTTTTGTAAGAAAAGTTGCTTTGAGCCTCAGTATTAGCGATCGGCGATATCGGATATTGGGTCATCTTGCCGCACTGCCAGTCCCATTTCCCCCGAAAAAAATCGCTCTCCTATTTTTATGGCGTAGGCGTAGCCCGCCAACTTTTGGAGACGCTCCACGTAGCAAGTTTTAAGAGTAGGGGTACGGCATCGCAGAACTTTTCGATCTCCTGACCTTAAAAATGTAAAAGATGATATTTCTTTAGTGAAATTTTTTTATCTAGAAAAAACTTATCTTTTCGTGAAATACTTTCGATGTGATTTAAATAAATGAAAACTGCTGTAAGAATTGTGTATGAGATGCCTAAATTATTTTTTACTAACGCTGTTCACTGCGTTTCTATGCATAGCCTTATCCCCTGTTTTGGCAAAATCTCCTATTGTCTATTCTGTTATGCAAAATTTTATCGAGCAAGGGAAGTGGGGAAAACAAGGAAATGGAGAAAACAGGCAACTGGTGAATGCTGAATCCTCTATTCCCTATTTTTTACTACGTCAGTTGCCTCAAACTCCTCCATTTCCACACGGTGTTAGCTCCCCTACTCCCTACTTCCTATTCCCCCTTAAAAGCCAAGCATCCCACACGAAAAGCTTAGTGGAACAGGGAAAAACATTATACGACAGGGGAGAGTTTACTGAAACGGCCAAAGTTTTGCAACAGGCAGCTGCTGCGTTTAGAGCCTCTAGGGATGGATTAAGGGAAGCAATGACGCTGAGTAATCTCTGTTTAGCTTATCAGCAACTTGGCTTGTGGGCTGAGGCTAAGAAAGCAATCGCTCAAAGTTTAAAATTATTACAGTCAGGGGAAAATACGGGCACTTCCGGTGAGCGAATCTCCTTCTCCTGTCGGAGACCCTGCGCGAACGGAGGAGCTGCGCTAAGGCAAATTATCGCACAAGCCCTAGATGTGCAAGGGCAGTTACAACTGGCACAAGGACAAGCACAAGCGGCTTTAACTACCTGGCAAAAAGCCGCTGATATTTATCAGCAAATAGGCGACAGGGCTAGATTAACTGGTAACCGTATTAACTCTGCACAAGCTTTGCAAGCTTTAGGGCTTTACCTTCAGGCTAACAAGATTTTAAATGAGGTACAGCAAACCCTTACAAGCCTTCCAGACTCACTTCTCGTAGCCACAGGACTGCGTAGTCTTGGCAACGTCCGCCGAGTCGTCGGTGATTTAAACGTATCACGGTTGGTGTTGGGGAAAAGTTTAGCAGTGGCAAAGCGAGTGCAATCTCCAAAAGCGATCGCTGAAGCTCAACTCAGTTTAGGCAACACAGCCCGCGCCCAGCAAGACACTGAAGCGGCTTCACAATACTACCAGCAGGCTGCTACTGTATCTGTTTCCTCGATCACACGCATTCAAGCTCACGTAAATTTACTTAGTCTACTTTTGGAAAAAAAAGAAGACAATTTGAAAGATGGATTGGCGTTGTCGTCCCAAATCCAGTCGGAAATTGGCAACTTGCCACCCAGCCGAACCTCAGTATATACTCGGATTAAGTTTGCCCAAACTCTCAGACAATTAAAAGAAAAAACTAGCCTAGATACCCCCTCATGGCTGAACATTGCCCAGCAATTGTCCACCGCTATCGAGCAGGCGCAAAGTTTACAAGACCGGCGAGCAGAATCTTATGCTCAAGGTAGTCTTGGTGAGTTGTATGAAAAAACCGGGCAGTTCTCTGATGCTCAAAACCTCACCGAGAAAGCTTTATTCATAGCGCAAAGTATTAATGCATCGGATATTGCTTATCAATGGCAATGGCAACTAGGACGCATACTGAAAAAAAAGGGAGATATAAAAGGCGCGATCGCATCCTATGATGCCGCCTATAAAACCCTTAAATCTCTGCGTGGCGATTTAGTCGCCATCAATCCAGACGTTCAGTTTTCTTTCCGAGAAAATGTTGAACCAGTGTATCGAGAGTTAGTTGAACTGCTGTTGCGTTCTGCCGTTCGCGTTGGCGCAGCCTCTGGTACAGAAGCGGAACGAAGTTCAGGCAGCAGTGCTTCTTTTGGAGAGGCTTCTCTACTTGAGGCTGACGCTCGTAGACTCGCTAACACTGACGCTTCACTATCGCTAACGCCAACGCTATCGCCCCAAGAGGGTATCAATCAAGACAATCTCAAGCAAGCTCGTGATGTAATTGAATCTCTGCAATTGGCAGAACTGGATAACTTCTTTCGGTCAGCCTGTTTAAATCCTACACAGGAACTTGATCCAGTGGTTGACAAAAAAGACCAACGAGCAGCAGTGATCTATCCGATTCTTTTGCCAGACCGCCTAGATGTTATCCTCAAGTTGCCTAATCAAGACTTGCGCCACTACAAGACTGTAATATATCAAGATCATGTGGAAAATATAATAGCAGAACTGAGGAAAAACTTACTAAGTATCACCGCGACTGTTCGGGTTCAGCAGCAGTCCCAACAGATATATGACTGGTTAATTCGACCTGCACAAACAGAATTAACCAAAAGTGGGATAAAAACCTTAGTGTTTGTACTGGATGGTGAGTTACGGAATATCCCGATGGCAGTTCTCTACGACAAACAGCAGCAGAAATATCTGGTAGAGAAATATGCGATCGCCTTAACACCGGGTTTGCAACTCCTTGATCCCAAACCTTTGCGACAGGTACAGCTAAATGCTTTAACTGCCGGAGTCAGCGAAAAACGCCCAGTCGAAGGCAGAGAATTTGCCGAATTGCAAAATGTACCAGGGGAATTAAAAAAAATCAAATCTGAGGTATCCAAGAGTGAAGAACTGTTAAATGAACAGTTTACCCAAATAAACCTGCAAAATAAGTTGCAAACAATTCCCTTCTCCGTGGTTCACCTAGCAACTCACGGTGAATTTAGTTCTGATGCTGAAAAAACCTTTATTCTCACCTGGGATAAACTGGTTAAGGTCAAGGAATTTGATAATCTACTGCGAGTTAGCGACAAAAACAGGTCTAGTGGCATTGAATTACTCGTCCTCAGTGCTTGTCAAACTGCTGAGGGAGACAAACGAGCAGCTTTGGGACTGGCTGGGATAGCTATACGGGCGGGGGTACGCAGTACACTAGCAACATTGTGGTCAATAGATGATCGCTCCACCACCGATGTAATGAGTGAGTTCTATCGACAGCTAAACGCTGGGGTGAATAAATCCGAGGCACTCCAGCGTGCCCAACTAGCTGTTTTTGCTAAGGAAAAAGCTCCATATTTCTGGGCACCCTATGTTTTAGTAGGCAATTGGCTATAATGTCCGCCAGAAACCCAGTTTCTTTAACTAATACCATTTCAGATAAACCCTGACACATCAGGACTTACGCAAACAATAGCCGAAAAGAAAGATTTTTAGGTAGGGGCAATTCATGAATTACCCTAGAGCGCGTGTAGTTTTGCGTAAGTCCTATTAACTTTAATCAGATCGTTAATAAAAGAAGCAGAACCACCCGTGAGGCGGCTGATGATATTTTGACTATTACGCTTCTCGTTTGTATGCAATACACTTTCACTTCTGTGCTTTTAGGAGAGAGGCTTTGAATCTTACCCCCCTTCCCTATAAGGGAAGGGGCTGGGGGTTAGGTCTGTATTGGACTCAACCGAGAAGCGCTATATATAAAGCGTTGTTGAAGTAAGGCTGACTACCAATGGGTAGAGAAAACTGCTCAAAACTGTGGAAAAGATTACCTCCTGATGGAGTTCCTGCTTCAATAATTCTAGTATTCCCCTCTAATTTGACAGTGGAATTATTCGGTAAAGTGCCATCAGGCGTAATTTGAGCAAAGGTGGAAATTCAGGTATGCACCACTAATAGCTAAAGAAATCATTAGCTTTAAAAGCCAGCAGGAAGTGCGTAAGTTTTCAGTCATTTGATAAATTTCCTTTAACAACAGAAATAAGTGTGACTTTTTCTACTATTTGGACAGCAGAAATTATAAATTTTTGTGAAGAAATGGCATAATTGGCAGAAAAATTCTGCTGCAACTTGGGTTATTAAATAGAGGTGATTTTACCTCTAAGGAAAAATAATTAATTGGGTGATTACTATGCCTCATTCCTTCCGGGATTTAGACCATATTAAATCAATTGTTGAGCAGGATATCACAGCTATGGAGGCTGAAAAAATCGTCGGAGAAAGCGAATGTGCTGCCGATGACTTATACTGTCAAATGAATCAACTTCCTAAGGAAGACGAGCCTCTTCCTCCCAGTCTTCTGAGTCCAACCATAAGTTTGCTGGACAAGGCAGATTTATAGTTACTAATCTCTGTGAAACTTAAAGATGAGGCGATTTTACCTCTAAGCAAAAACAATCAATTGTTGAACAGCACATCAAAGTTGTAGAGGCTGAAAAAATTGTCGCAGGAAGACCAAGTGGAAGTGTAATATCATTTCTTTGCGCCAGCCTTAATCATAAGTCTTCAAGATTATTTAGTATTTTTTAATACTATAAATCAGATACAAGTAGGTCGGCGTAAATAATTATCGTTGGGATAAGGCAGGAGGCAGGAGGGAAAAGGGTTTTAGCTTTATTTATTTTTCTTCACATAGCTTGATTTTATTGTGCCGACTTACTTAGATCCTCTGGCTGACCAAATAATTACTAATTCGTAATTCGTAATTCGTAATTAAATGGGTACAGAGCAAGCACGCTCATTAAAAATTTAGTGGTCAACTTTCCCAGTGGAGGGTACAGAGCAAACACTGATTGCAACTACGAATTACGTAGCTTGCTTCTCGCCGGAGGCGAGTATTATCAATTACGAATTATTTTGACTTTTGAATGAGTGACTTTTGACTTAAGAGAAGGGGCGGTTATACCTATTACTTTAAGGGTGAGCAAAAACGCTTAGAGCTTCACATTGCGTCGTGGTCGCAGATTAAGTATTATTGGCTTTCTTGAACATGAGAATTAGTTTTGTTTACGGTCTCGTAATTGGAGGTGTCAATCGTAAATCTTACATCCATATGATGGAGCAAGAAGCTATTGAAGCCCAAAGAACCGGACGTACTAGGGTAATTGTGCAGTCCTTTCGGCCCGATACATCGATGCCTTGAGGTACAAAAGTTATGGACAAAGTGGGAACAGATGGGTTTGTACGTCTTCTTTTTACCCAAGTATTGCTCGAAGATGAATCCAATTAAATTGGAATGGCAACACTTGAAAAAAGATGAGCTATCTGGGCGAATATTTGATGATGAATTCAACAAGTGCTTATGCCGTAATTGATGGCGTTCAAGCTAGAGGAAAAAGGTAACTACAGTACAGCGCGTATAAAATTTACCTCTAATTCTTCTGCTTAACTTTTCGTTACATAGTTGGGAATTTTTCCGCCCACCTACTTAGTAACTATTAATAGGCGCGGATCTGATCTTTCCCAAGGCGATCGTATTTGCATTAAATGGTCGTAAGCTTGCAATTCACTTTGTTGCAACATCCCCAGATATGACTTTTTTGTGGATGGCCAAGCCTACAGGAGCGCACAATGCCATTAACTAGCTTTGTTAAAGCGAGTTGTCATTGTGGCGATCGCGGTGGGTGTTGCTGGGCTGAAATAGCCAGTTGTAGTAGATGTGAATCTAGTTCATCTTGTTCGGGATGATGCATTTGAGACTCCAAAAACGAAAGTGAATCTCTATTTTTCTCTCGCTCTCCAGCCCGAAATTTTACGCAAAACAATTGTTTTCGTCACGAATGTTTACATTTAGAGGTTTTAACCGACACAATTTCCCCACTGGCACAGAATTCATGGCTTTAGAGGATGTTTGGTAAAGTTTTGTAATAAAAATCCGCCACTTCGCAGAAAAAAAGTCGCAATAGCAAGAGAAACAAGTAGAACAACGCATCAGTAAATCAATGAGATCAACAAAAACTTGTTCTTCCCTAACTTGAGATTTGCACTGACACAGTGGTGAAATCGCTATGAGGAATAAAGTTGATGCACAGATGGGGAATGGTTAATTGTTAGTAGTTCGTTCTCCTTGACTACAAACAACTAAATAACTAATAACTATACTGTTGGAGAAGGCAATGAAAAAGATTTTAGTGATTGAAAATCAGGCAGAAAGCCGAGATATATTTTTAGACAGGTTGGAGATAGAAGGGTTTGAAGCGATCGCTGCGGAAAACGGCGTTGTTGGCATTCAGAAGGCACAAGAATGTTTGCCAGATTTAGTGATTTGCGACATTCTGATCCCGAAACTTGATGGTTATGGTGTCTTAAGAACGCTACGTCAAAACCTTGCTACAGCGATTATTCCGTTTATATTTCTTACCGCTCAGGCTACTCAGGCTGAGGTTCGTCAAGGCATGAATTTGGGAGCTGATGACTATCTGATCAAGCCGTTTACGGTAGAAGAAGTGATCAGGGCAATTACTGCTCGACTAGAAAAACAGGCAATTCTCCGACAGTGGTACACTGCACAGTCTGAGTACTTGAAAACACCATCTACAGCTAATACTGAGAAATCGGTAGATCCGCATTTAATCTTTCCTAACTGCTCCCAACTGAGTAAAGTCTTCGACTTTATAGAAATTAATTTTCATCAGCCTATTGGCTTATGTGATGTGGCTCTTGCAGTTGGTTACTCTCCAGCTTATCTCACCAGCCAGGTGAGACGCTTGACGGGACGCACAGTCAACCGTTGGATTGTTGATCGCCGGATGGCAGAGGTATGCTTTTTACTTCAAAAGACCGACCAGCCAGTAGATGCGATCGCCCAGGCTGTAGGCTATCAGAATGCGGTTCATTTCTTCCGTCAGTTTCGCCAATATAATGGAACTACGCCCCAAGCTTGGCGCAACGCCCAACGTATTCAACACAACGCCAAGCAGAATTGAAAGAATTGTTAGTCTTACGAAAAGATTGTACATTGTGTCCAAATCTAGTGTTTCCTACACTATGGAGATATTGCTATGTCTGAACAGATAATTCAGCTACAAAGCAGATATGAAAACGAAGCACTTGCATCAGCTTTTTTACCCACCTAGCTGGTCTATCAGAACTAAACTTTCGGTAGCACTGCTTTGTGTAGCGCTCATCCCGATGAGCTTCACTACCTATCACAACTTGCAACAGAGTCTTAAGAGTGCAGAGGAGAGGGAATACCGCAAACTGGAACTTTTAGCTACCAGTAACGCTAGTCGCCTCGACCAACTAATCATTGACATCCAGCGCGTTGCCGTCCAAATCAGTACAGATAAGGATGTGGTGGGTTTCTTTGCTTCTACCATGCCCCAGAAGCAAACGGTTTTCCACTCCTCGATGCAGCGATCGCTAGACAATGTTTTTCGCTCTAACCCTGACTATGATCTAGTTTATGTTATGGATAGAGCGGGCCGCTGCCTCGCTGCCACCGATCCAACATTCATTGGTCAAAACTACGCGTTTCGGGAATACTTTCAACAGTCACTTCAGGGACGCCCTTACGTTTCTAGCATTCTGATTGGTACAACGAGCGGACGGCCAGGCATTTACTTTTCTAACCCTGTGCGGTCTGAGGACGGCACAATTGTAGGGGTGGCAGTCTTAAAGATTAAGGGACAGGACATCTGGGCGATTGTGAATGCTCTACAGGCAGGCTCTCTTAGTGATGCCTTTCTGATTGACGAGCATGAAGTTATCATCAGCCATTCCGATAAATCCCTGCTTTACCATAGCCTAACCCCCTTACCGTTAGAGAAACTCAAGCAAATTGAGACTGATCGGCAATATGGCCTCAATCAGATTAAAAGCCTAGAAATTCCAGAGTTAGCTACGGTGATGGTGAGAGCGAAACAGCCTGGTCATACAAATTATTATTCCCCGTCAGAGCAGATGCGCCAAATGATCGGCTTTGCACCTTTAAATGAGGAACCTTGGGTTTTGGGCGTTAACAAACCAATCGCCCAGTTTACCGCTCCCCTTAATCGTCTGATCTGGCAAAATAGCCTGAGCTTAATAGCAGTGGGAGCGATCGCCGCGATTATAGCGCTGGGAACAGCGCGAAGTATTGCCAAACCGATTCGTGTCCTCACAAAAGCAGCGAAAGCACTAGTGCAGGAAGACGATTTCGATACTCAAAAATTAATTGAGGCGGGAAATGCAACTGACGACATCGGTCAATTGGTGCGTGTTTTTCTAGAGATGTCTCAAGAGGTGAAGGCGCGAGAGCAGAAGCTGAAACAGCAAATGATGGAACTGCACGTTGAGATTGACCAAGCCAAAAGAGCTAGTCAGGTAGCCGAAATTACTGAGACAGATTACTTTCAACAGTTGCACAAAACCCCATATAGCTGCTTGGGAGGAGTATACAACTGCTAGTAAAGAGATAGGAGCCTTTGAAGCACTCAGACGCGTATTGGTGCAGTTAAGGTTTCCCATCCAAGAAGGTATCAGTCAGACTGAGGTATATCGTTCTGCTACCCGCAAAGGTGTATCGGTGGATGATATGGCTGAAGCAACTGGTTTGCTTTTAAAGCAACCAGAAAAACTGCAATTAGAGGTGCATCAAAGTTTGGCTGGAGCCATCCCAGTTTTGCTAACTGGGAACCGAGAAGATTTTGTATCTTTGGTACAAGCGCTAACAATGCGGAATGAACCGAGTTTAGTCCCTGCTTCTATGGGAGCCTGCATAGTTGTCGGTTTCAACAATTGGGATCGGATTCATCGATATCGCAAACAATGGCAACAAAATTTTGCTAATTGCTCTGAAGATGAATGGATAGAAGAGTTTAAACGGCTCATCCCGCAAAAGGAGCTTTATCAGGATGAGCTCATTATTCTGAGTGACGGTGATTATAGCAATGTTTCAGCCAGCGACATCGGACTATTGAAACAGGAATGGCGGCGTTTATCGCTGACAATTCGGCTGGAACATGAATTTACTCACTACTTCACCCGTCGTTTGTTTAATTCAATGCGTAACAACCTGCTTGACGAACTGATTGCCGACTACAGAGGCATTGTGGCGGCTATAGGACATTATCGGACTGACTGGTTCTTGCGCTTTTTGGGGCTGGAGTCGTTTCCAGATTATCGGCAGGGGGGTAGATTACAAAATTATCGGGGTCAACCGCCACTTTCAGATGGAGCTTTTAAAATTTTACAGATTTTAGTGAAGAATGCCGCTGAAAATTTGCAGCGTTTTGATGCTTTGAATGGAAATTTAGACCAAACCGACACAACTACTTCACACCAATTAACAGATAAATCTAATCGCCAAACTCTGATTTTAATCGCTCTAACCTGTCTGACATTGGAAGAATTGGCTTCAGAGGAGGCGAACTTGCGTATCCAAAAGAACATGGATCAATTTTATGACAGAAGTTTTACTCAAGGAATTAAGTAATAGCGATATCAATTGGATGATTACTACAGGTCTTCAGAGGGAGATAGCTGCTGGTACTGTAATAATCCAAGAAGGAAAAGCTACCGATACTCTACATCTGGTACTCGATGGAGCTTTGGTAGTTACTGTTTCTCAAGCTGATAACAATCCTCTAGGTCGTGCTTTTGCAGCTATAGAGGGCGACGAAATCAAAGAGCGGGAAATTGCGAGGTTATCAAGCGGTGAGATAGTGGGAGAAATCCCGTTTATTAATGTACGCCCAACTGCTGCAACCGTGAGGGCTGCTGAAAAATCCCTTGTGATTTCGATTCCCCAGCAGGAATTGGCGGTGAAATTGCAGATGGATGTCGGTTTTGCTTGCCGTTTTTATCGAGCGATCGCAATTCTACTTTCAAACAGAATAACTCAACTTGGTCGTAATAAACTTGTTCAAAGAGAAGCGCTTAGAGATATGCTGTTTGTTTTGGGACAATTGCATGATAGTGACATCGATTGGCTGATTGCTACAGGAACTAGCCAAAAAATTGCCGCTAACACAGTACTCATCGGTGAGGGAGGGCCTGTGGATGCGCTGTATATCCTCCTAGATGGAACAATGACAGTTTCTGTTTCTGAGGATGAACGCAATCCTTTAACTCGCGCCTTTGCAGCTTTAGAAGGTGAGGAAACTAGAAGCAGAGAGATAGCAAAATTATCAAAGGGCGAAATCGTGGGAGAAACAGCTTTCATTGATACCCGTTTGCCTTTTGCAACTGTCAGGGCTACTGGAAACTCGCTTGTGCTATTAATTCCTCGACAACAATTAGCAGCAAAATTACAGCAGGATATAGGTTTTGCGTCTCGATTTTATCAAGTGATTGCCACCCTGCTTGCAAATCGCCTACAGAAAATGTTTAGTCGGCTTGGTTATGGCAGACGCATTTATAGCAAAGGTCAGCCACTCGATGAAAATGTTGAATATGAGGATCAACTGGATTCTCATGTTTTAGATGGCATGGCATTAGCTGGAACAAAATTTGATTGGATGTTGAGCCGTTTAAGAAATTCCTCGGACTGATATTGACGAGTTTCTCAAACAGAAGTAGTTTCACAGACAAATTTTTGTAAAATAGGCTCTGTTAAAAACAGCTAGCCTATCTTTTTATTAATTAAGTTTAAATCGAATTTATAAATTTTTTAACTTATGACACAATCAATCGATAAAATAAATCAAAAAAAACGTTAGTTCTATCAAAAGACTGTGCAGTGTTATTTATTTTGATTAGTCTTACTCTTTAAATTATCAACCTTAATTATTCCAAACGGTAAGGAGCAACAAATGAGTACAGCAATGACTAAAAGAGAAATCGAAGAGAAAATTATTGCTCGTGCTTGGCAAGATGCGTCGTTCAAGCAGAAGTTACTCAGCAACCCTCGGGCTGCTTTTGAAAAAGAAGGTATCCCTCTACCTCAGAGCATTGAACTCAAGGTTGTTGAGGAAAGCTCCAACACTCTATACTTTGTTCTACCTATACAGCCCAGTGAAACAGGGGAACTGTCCGAGGCAGAACTAGAATCTGTCGCAGGAGGATCCTGGGGTGGTGCCGATGATAACGGGAGTAACAATAATGTTAGTACTAACTCTCCTACTAACTCTCCTTGTTGTAGTTGATACTGGCAGTGAAGTTTCTTGTGTTGGACAGTAATCGAACTTAGTTGCCTATCAGGAATCTGCGAATTATTAAGAACGTTAGGGGGATGAGTAAACAGATCTTAAATATAGATAAGTTCATCTCATCCTACCCTCCTTGGTTTTCTTTATACTCTGATTTTTAAGTTGATTAAGGATTAGTAATTATGACCAATTCGCTAAAAAATGCGCTACAGGTTGCTGGCTCTTGCCTAGATGACGAACTTGTTTCTTATGAGGCTCTTTTCCACATTAGTCAAATAGCAAATTTACTACCAACTATTCCCACTGTATCAGAAGCTGGTTTTGAATGTCACTTGGGTTCATCTGCATCAAGAGCAGACTTCTTAGCAGCTTTCACTACCTTTAATAATGGTAGGGAGGCTTTAGTTGATTGTTGTGAGCCTCTAGTAAGCTCACTCTGCGTTAATCCTGTTTGGAGCCGTGTACATGATTTTTGTACTCACTGGGTAGACATAAAATCTTCTCTATATAAAAATGTAGGCAATGTATGGCTAGAGTTTGATGTAGATGGACAGCTTTCAGAAGTTCCAGAGCCTAGTTTATTCTTCGCCCCTAGAGGCATTAAGGAAGAGGAAAAGCAGCTGTCTTTACCTAACGGCATTTCTTGTACAAATAACTGGGTTACTGATGAAGCGCTCAGGTTATTGTTTGGCAACTCCTTACCAGATCAAGTTAAAAAACAATTGCTAACTTGTTTTGCATCACTACCTCATGGTGGGGAAGTTTTTCAAATTGGTGTGATGCTGCCCAGAAAATCTGAATCCCAGGCTATAAGATTATGTGTAAAAGGTATTGCCAAAGAGCAGATATTAGCATATTTGAGAAATATAGGCTGGTCAGGTTCTATCAATCAATTGAGTTCTACTTTATCTGAATTATCTAGTTTTGTTGATGATATAAAACTTAATTTTGCTGTTGAGGATACCGTCTTTCCCAAAATTGGATTTGAGTGTTATTTCAATAAGCAACCTAAAAATACACCTAAATGGCAGTTATTTTTGGATTACTTAGTAAGACATCAATTGTGTACTTTAGAAAAAGCTAATGCACTCTTAAACTGGCCTGGATATTCAGAAGAAAAGTGTCATCAAGAACTGTGGCCGAGTAACTTTGCTAAAGCATCTGCATTTGTTTCTCCTAGCTTAAAAAGTACTATTGTCAGACTCTTGCATCACATCAAGATTGTTTATCAACCCGATCAACCTCTACAGGCAAAAGCATATCTATGGTTTAGTCATCGTTGGCTTGCTCCTAATGGTTTCCTTAAAAATAATTAGAGAAGCTCGAACAGATACCTCTGCTGAGGCTAAGGCATATTGTCGGTAGCAAAAGAAGGAGTTTTAAAATGCTAGTGTCGGAAATTTTATATGCACTTCCCGCTTCTTTAGAGTGGATGGTTCTGTTCAACCTGTCTGCTGTCAGACCTTTGACTGAAGATACAATTGTCAGACAAATGTTCTTTTTGCCAAAAGACGTAGAACTAAATTTCTACAGCCATGTAGTTTTGACTAGTAGTGGTAGATTCTTGGCTCCCGATCGAGGAGCAGAACTGATTGATCCGTGCAGTAATCATACATGGTCGATCGCTAATACAGATGCCTCACTGCGCGATCGCTTTTCTAGTCAACTGTCACTTTTTCAAGTGGATGAAGCAGATTGTCTCGGTCTTGGTGAAAAGGCCCCTTTTCCACCAGTCTTACTTTATCTCCAAATTAAATCGGGATATGGGGAAGCAAAGGCGATCTTTGATCGAGAGCCTTCTCAAGCCGATTATGAACTGCTCAAGGCAGTAGGGGTGAAATTTTTAGGTGGCTATCAACAGGGTTCACATTATGTAGCCCAGTTTCAGAATCGGCTACCAGTCCATATACACGCTGGAATTCTAGCGCACTTCACCACAACTGGGAATTGCAATCTATTTTTCCTCCAACATGGTTCCATAGATCCTCAACTGAAAGCAGGTTTGCTTAAAGCTGCTGAAAATAGGGTGACTTTGGTAAGAAATCTTTGTTTGAAAGCGGTTGTACAGCTTAGTAATGAAGCCTGTTATCAGCCTATGGCGATGACCTGTTACCCTCCTCCACCAGCAGAACCTTCTCCATTAGGTGACCTCGTTCCGCTCGGATTTCTCTTGAAAGCACTGAATATAGATGCTTCCGACTCATCAACTGCAATCCGCCACTCACTGAGTAGTCTGCTGCTAAACAAGCGTCAAGGTCATCTTTGGTCATTTCATACAAATTGTTTAACGACCTCAACTGACTCTGTGCTTGTGCTACAGGGTTTTGACCCTCCTGAAGCTGTGGAAGCGTTGGAAATTTTTGCAGACGGGCGCGGTGGTTATTATCCTCAACTCTGGTCTCAAAACCAGCAACCTGGAAAGATGACGATCAATGACGGGAATCGGCACTGGTGTCAACCTGATTATGCTACCACCTGTCTTGTCAGAGCGTTGAGGAGTGAGGTTGGGCTAACTACTAAAACCACGACCGACTACTTAGCAGCAGGCTTTGAAACTAGAAGCGGACTTTATTTTGCTAATCCGTACATGGTTGACTGGGCATTGGCTTGTGCTCTTAATAAAGACGAGTCAGCAGTAGAACTGAAGCACAAACTGCTTGCAGATATCTTAGCCAGCATGAATGATGACTACTCTTTTGGCGTTTATGATGTAGCGATGTCTACAGCATTTGCTATCCTCAGCTTGGCTGCTCTTGACTCTCGTGGCAGAACTATGCGGTTAGCTCAACTTAGACTATTAGATTTCATCGAACCCCAAGGTACATTACCAGCAGCAACTCCTTTTTATTCCACATTGCTAATCAACCATCAACGTATCTCGCCTAACAAATTGTTCAAATTATTACTTAGCGAGCGCCAAAAACAAATTATCCAAATTAACGACCAATATCACGGAATTTCTTACTACGTTGATAGCTATCGGATGATTGCTACAGCAGTGGCTGCCCTCGCCTTGGACGAAAAGTGCTGTTCGACTAACCGTGATAGAGATTTGATTCATATGACACGAATAGAAAGTCATCCTCGTTATCAATGTCCTAGCCATTCAGAATATATTGCTAAATTCGCGCTTCCTCCCTATTTATCAGCAGGTACATATAAACTATGCTTTGCCAAGGCACTTTAACAGCGACTATTCCTTTCGTATTAGAGGGTGTTTGCAAATCCTCTTAGAGGGTTTCTGGTAATGCAGCAGTGGTTTTAGCTTTTCCCACTGCTTATCACAATAGTTAATAATAAAGGAGTAGATGATGATTAATACACATACTAAAAGTAATTTCCAAGTTCTTAGCGATGATAGTTTAACTATTGATAATACTGGAAAAATCTCGCCAAGGGATACCCAGGATAAAAAATTGATGAAGATGGGCATATCAAATTACTACTTTCAGCTCATCATATTACCTACGGAAAAGTGTAACTTTCGCTGCACCTACTGTTATGAAGACTTTGCAGCAGGACGGATGAAGCAAGAAACTATTCTTGGAATTCAAGCCTTACTAGAAAGTCGCTGCGCTGATTTAAGGTATTTGAATATTTCATGGTTTGGTGGTGAACCTCTCACTGCTAAAGATATTGTCTTAGAAATTTCTGAATACGCTATGTCGCTAGCCTATAGGTATCCCAAATTGCGTTATATAGGTGATATGACGACAAATGCATACTTGTTAGATTACAAGACAGTTGCTATTTTAGCAAATGTTGGTGTACGAGAATATCAAATTTCCCTTGATGGACCTCGTGAGGTACATGACAAAAGCCGAATCCGTGCGGATGGCAGCAGCACATATGACAGAATTTGGGCTAATTTACTAGCAATCCGCGATAGCTCATTATCAGTTTCTATTATCTTGCGTATCCACTTTACCGCTGATACTTTTAAACTCATTAACCCGCTAATTGAGGATATTAGAAGAGAATTTCTACATGATTCGAGATTTGGTATTTTCTTCAAGGCAATTGAACGCCTTGGTGGACCTAACGATGCATCAATAAAAATATTTTCAGAGGCAGAGAAAGAGGAAGCAGTTAAATCTCTAAAAACCAAATTGTTTGGCGAAAATCTTGCATCATCACAAAATGTCTCTGTGTCGGATAATACTGTCTGTTACGCATCACGACCCAACTCCTTGGTAATTCGCTCTAATGGTGATGTCGGAAAGTGTACAGTAGCTCTCTACGATGAGCGCAATAAGATTGCTTCTTTACAGCCGGATGGCACGCTGAGGCTAATACCAGGTCGTCTTGCTCCTTGGGTGCGTGGTATTGAAACCCTTGATCCGACTACACTAGGCTGTCCCCTTGTGAATCTACCATAAAACAACCAAGCTACTTCTGATTCCAAGCTTATTTCATTCTCTAAAGTCTCAAGCTGTAGAGACGTGATTAATCGCGTCTCTACGTTTGGCAAAAACTAACTATTCATAACTTTTTAGTCCATTAAAGCCTATTAAAATGACACCATAAATGGTTGAACAAAAGCAAAGCTTATTTCGCAAAGAGTCACTGGAGCGTTTATCTTCTCCTGAAAGGCTAGACCAACTTATGCAGGTGGTTAACCTCAAAAGCTGGTTGCCTTTAACCGCCTTGGGTTCCTTGGTAGCAGTTGCCGTGGTTTGGAGTGTTTATGGACGCATTCCGATTACCGTGGAGGGTCAAGGGGTACTGATTTATCCACGCAACGTTATGCCATTGCAATCGAAAAGTGCAGGGCAGTTACTTGCTTTGAATATTAATGTTGGGGATGTGGTCAAGAAGGGAGACGTACTGGCAACGCTTGACCAAGTTGACCTGCGTAAGCAATTACAACTAGCACGGGCTAAACTAGTCCAACTAGAGGGGCAGGATCGCAACGCTAGCTTGTTACAAGGGCAGCGTCAGCAGCTTGACACAAAGGCAATCCAAGAGCAACGCTTGTCTCTTGAGCAAAGACTCAAGATTGTGCAGGATTTGACACCTGTGTTGAGGGAGAAAGGGCTGGTGTCAATAGAGCGCAATCGCCTGAACCTACAGCGACGCTTGCAGACACTCCAAGGGCTACTTCCTACCCACAAAAAGAGACTAGAGAATCGTCAGAGACTGTTAACACAGGGAGCGATTCCTGATGATGTGGTGTTAGAGGCGCGGCAACAATACGAAGATGCCCGTGCAAGCATTGATGATGCTGAATCTCAGTTGAAGCAACTAGATGTTAAGGAAGCGGATGCACAACAGCAATACCTCTCAAACCTGAACGAAATCAAAAACATCCAAGCCCAGTTGCAAGAACAAAACAGTAAAGCAGCCTACTCTCGCTCAAGAAGATTTGCAAACTGCAACTACCCGCAAAAACGAGATTCAAGAAGTCAAACGAGAGATTGCCAAACTCGAACAGCAACTAGGCAATAACAGCCAGATTATCTCTCAACACTCAGGACGTGTTCTAGAAATCACTGTTAGTCCTGGACAGGTCATTGATGCCGGAACCCGTTTGGGGAGCATAGACGCGGAAACTTCATCTAGCAAGCTGGTTGGTATAACCTATTTTCCGGTTGGGGAAGGTAAGAAAATTCAACAAGGTATGACGATTCAAATTACGCCCCAAACTGTGAAGCGGGAACGCTTTGGCGGTATCGTTGGTACTATCACCACTGTCTCACCATTTCCTATTACCAGGGAAGCAGCCGCTAGTGTAGTGGGTAATTCAGAAGTGGTGACAGGTTTGGTGGGTGAGAAGCAAGAGGGAGTCATGCAAGTATTTGCTGACTTGCAGCCAGATTCTACCACATTCAGTGGCTACAAGTGGTCTTCTTCCTATGGGCCGCAACTAAAAATCTCTTCTGGAACTACTACAGTTGTTCGCGTCAAAGTCGAAGAACGCGCTCCAATTACGTTTGTTTTACCGATTCTGAGGTCGATCAGTGGTATCTATTAATCCTTCATTAGCAACACCGATTAATCCTTTGCAACAGTTGCAACTGCTGCTGCAACGTCCAAGCAAGCGGATAAAAACCCCGACAGTTTTGCAAATGGAGGCTGTGGAATGTGGTGCTGCTGCTTTGGGAATTATTTTAGGTTACTACAAACGAATTGTACCACTGCCAGAACTCAGAAGAGAGTGCGGAGTTTCCCGCGATGGCAGTAAGGCTTCTAATGTGCTGAAAGCTGCTAGAAACTACGGGCTTCAAGCAAAAGGTTTTAAAAAGGAACTGGATCAACTTTCAGATGTGCGCCCTCCCTATATTGTGTTTTGGAACTTCAACCACTTCTTGGTAGTGGAGGGATTTGGGAACAAGTCGGTCTATCTGAATGACCCTGCTGCTGGGCCCCGAAAAGTGTCCCGACAGGAATTTGACGAGGGGTATACCGGGGTGGTGCTGGTCATGGAACCAAGCCAGGAGTTTCAGCAAGGCGGGCGTAAACCAAGCCTGATTTTATCTTTGTGGGAGCGGCTACAGGGCGCTACAGGGGCGCTGATTTACTGTATGATAGCGGGATTTATGTTAACAATCGTGGGGCTGGCAGTACCCGTATTTAGCCAAATATTTGTAGACGAAATCCTGGTTCAGCAACGATACCACTGGCTGCGTCCACTGCTTTTAGCAATGGCGATCGCCACTGTACTTCAAGGGTCACTAACACTACTGCGGTTGCGATATCTGCGTCGCTTAAAAGTCAAGCTATCTGTAGGGATGTCCAGCCGTTTTCTCTGGCATATTCTACGTTTACCTGTTAGTTTTTACGCCCAAAGATTTGCAGGAGAAATTAGTAACCGCACCAGTCTTAATGACCAAGTTGCTGATGTGCTTTCGGGGAAGTTGGCAACTACAGCGATCGATACGGTGATGGTAATTATTTACGCGCTGGTTATGCTCCAATATGACAAAGTATTGACCTTGGTTGTAGTCTGCTTTGCTGCCGTAAATGTCTTGACCCTGCAATTAATCTCCCGTCAGCGCATAGATGCAAATCAGCGCTTAATCCAAGAATATGGCAAAGCTGCTGGGGCATCTATAGCTGCTCTCCAAAGTATAGAAACCATCAAGGCATCTGGGTTGGAGTCAGATTTCTTTTCTCGATGGTCAGGTTATTACACTAAAGCAATTAATTCCCAGCAGGAATTAGGAGTGACGAACCAGACTTTCTCTGTATTACCAACGCTTCTATCTTCGCTCTCATCTATGGCTTTGTTGATTGTAGGTGGTTTACGGGTAATGGATGGACACCTCAGCATTGGGATGCTCGTAGCTTTTCAAGGGCTAATGCAGAGCTTTCTGCTGCCTGTCAACAATCTTGTTAGCTTTGGCAGTACTCTCCAAGAAATGGAGGGCAATTTGATTCGCCTAGATGATGTGTTGGATAATCAGGTAGATGGAGCAGGGGGAGCACAGGAAGATAATACTCTTTCATCTGCTTGTCTACAGGGGTACGTTGAGCTAAAGAATATTAGCTTTGGCTATAATCGCTTGGAGGCTCCCCTGATCGAAAACTTTAACCTCTCGATTAAGCCTGGACAGCGAGTAGCTTTAGTAGGTGGGAGCGGTTCTGGCAAATCTACCATTGCCAAAGTGGTAAGCGGGCTTTATGAACCTTGGGAGGGAGAAATTTGCTTTGATGGTAAACCGAATGGCACTAAGAAAAGCTCTAACCTATACTCCATAATGATTACAGGCATTAATGCCTTAAGAGCAGTGGACGCTTTGCTGCGATCGCTATT
>NZ_JBALCZ010000025.1:0-28893 GCF_036917615.1 Nostoc sp. | reverse complement strand
CAATGACCAATGACCAATGACCAATGACCAATGACCAATGACCAATGACCAATGACCAATGACCAATGACCAATGACCAATGACCAATGACCAATAACAAATGACAAAAATCTTACTCGTTGAAGATGATGAATTGTTTCGGCTTGGTCTGCGGATGCGGTTACAACAAGAAACCAGTTTGGAGATTGTCGCAGAAGCAGAAGATGGAGAACAAGCTGTAGAATTTGCAAATCGCTATCCCCTGGATTTGGTCTTGCTGGATATAGGTTTACCGGGGATTGGCGGGATTGAGGCTTGTCGCCAAATCAAGCAGAAGCATCCAACTTTACCAATTCTCGTTTTAACGTCTCGTTCTGAAAAACCCTTGATTTCGCGGTTAATTGCGGCTGGGGCACAAGGTTACTGTCTCAAAGGTATTCCTGCTGAGTCTCTAATCTTGGCAGTGCGATCGGTTGCAGCAGGGGCTTCTTGGTGGGATCAAACGGCAACAACAGAAATTAGAGCTGCTTTTGAGGGCAATTCTATGGCGGTGCAGCCCTCAAAAACTGAGGAATCCTCAGAAAATCCCCTAACGAAGCGGGAGCAAGAAATTTTGGCACTGGTAGCAGCTGGCAAAAGCAATCAAGAAATTGCTGAGATTCTCTACATTGCCCCTGGTACAGTGCGGGTTCATGTCCATGCTATTTTGCAGAAACTAGAAGTACGCGATCGCACTCAAGCCGCAGTCTTAGCTATCCAAAAAGGATTGGTAGCACCAGAACTATTAATCAATTAATAAAGGACGCGAGATTTTGTGTCTTTTTGCGTAACTGAAACTACTCTGAATATTGCTGTTAATGATTCAATTCAATATTCAATTTCCACTAATACCCCAACTTTGACTGAAGGTAATAGCGGCGGGTCAAAAGTGATAGAAAAGTTGAAGCTAACGAGACATTTGTTGTCAATCTCTATGGTGCAGCAAACTCCATCTTTCCTGATAGACAATGAGTTGCTACTATCAGGAATGATGACTTTTAGAGGAGCGAAATTTTGTGTCTCTACATAATATTTAATGGGTCTACATCTATTGTCAAGCTAACAGACGGTGGACAAAGCGATCGCACTTCTTCCCAATCAGGCAATTGTGGCAATGCATCGGGGTCAAATTTAATCAATATCTGCCAGCGATAACGATTAGCTACTCGTAAAATACTCGCTGGTGCTGGGCCCAATATCTCGAATTCTTCCTCTGTACTCAAAGCTGTGGCGATAATTTGGGCTGTATTTTGCACTTGAATGGGATCGAGACTACTTAAGCGCAACAAAATTAACCGCCCATATGGGGGATAATTTAGTGCTTGGCGTTGTTCTAATTCAGTTTGAGAGAAAGACTGATAATCGTGCGATCGCACTGCTTCAATTACCTGATGCTCTAAGGTGTAAGTTTGGACAATCACTTTACCCGGATCATCACCTCTACCAGCACGTCCGGCTACCTGAGTCAAGGTTTGAAATGCGCGTTCACTGGCGCGATAGTCTGATAGATGCAGCAATCCATCGGCAGCAACGACGCCCACAAGTGTCACCTGGGGTAAATCCAAACCTTTTGTGAGCATTTGCGTACCTACTAATAAATCTGCTTCACCGTTGGCAAACTGGGTGAGTAGGGTACGGTGTGAGCCTTTGTTGCGGGTGGTATCGCTATCAAAGCGAATCAAGCGCAACTCTGGGAATTGTCGCGCTAATTCTTGCGCCACTCGTTGAGTACCGCTACCAAAAAATTTCAGGTAAGGGGAACTGCAATCGGGGCAGAATTTGGGATGCGATCGCGCATAGTTACAATAATGACAGCGCAATAATTCCGGCGCTTTTTCTTCGGTGTGGTGATACGCTAACGACACGTCACAGTGCGGACATTCCAACACATATCCACAACTGCGACAAGATACAAAAGTACTGTGTCCGCGGCGATGGATAAATAAAATCCCCTGTTGTTTTCTCTCTTGTAACTGTTGCAAAGCTTCTTGCAGCGATCTACTAAATATAGAACGATTTCCCTGCTGCAACTCTTGTCGCATATCGACTATTTCCACTGGCGGTAGAGGGCGGGAATTGATGCGTTCGGGCAAACTTAAGTAATAACTCCTGTCTCCTAACTTCTGATTTAGGAGTGATGAATTAAGATTTCTTTCTTGTCCCCCCTCTCTGCTTGCGGAGAGGGGGCTAGGGGGTGAGGTTCCGACGCTTACCCAACTCTCCAACGAAGGCGTAGCGGAACCCAACACTAAGGGACAATTTTCTAACTCGGCTCGCCACTGGGCGACGGTGCGAGCGTGATAGGTGGGCATGGGGGAGTCTTGCTTAAAGCTGCTGTCGTGTTCTTCATCTAAAATAATTAAACTCAATTTTGGCAAAGGGGCGAAAACGGCGCTGCGAGTACCAATGACAACTTGGGGTTCTCCTGTGAGCATTTGTCGCCAAGTGTCGTAACGTTCACCGTCAGAGAGGGCGCTGTGATAGACGCTAACTTTATTACCAAAACGGGCACGAAAACGATCAGTTAGCTGGGGTGTGAGTCCAATTTCTGGGACTAAGACAAGGGCGGATTTGCCGACTTTGAGCAGGGGTGCGATCGCTTGCAAATATACTTCAGTTTTTCCCGAACCTGTCACCCCATGCAACAAAACTTGAGCAAATCTATCTAGTGTCTGGATTGTTTCTAAGGCGCTAGCTTGGGCAGCATTTAATGACTTTGGTTGATCTTTAGCTAATGCTGGGCCTTGTTCCCTTCGCAATACTTCCCGTTCTTCGATGACGATACAGCCCTTTTGTTCTAACCCTTTTAGGGTAGGGGTAGTTGTCTTACAAATCTGTAGGAACTCATTTAGCCACAACTCGCCACCACAATCCCGTAGCACTTTTAAAATTTCCCGTTGACGCTTATTTAAATCAATGTAAGATCCATCGGCAACTAACGTGACTACTGGTTTTGTCTGAGGTTGAGAATATCTAAGTAATTCCACATAACTTTCTGCCCAATTGCGTTCTAGTAATTGCTTCTTTCCATAGTCAAAATTTTGAATCTGGCGCTTGAGGAATTTGAAACTGTAGTCCCCATCAACTTGAGATTGCAGAATTTTGAGAATTTGACGTGCTGCCGTTGAACCAAGGAATTCTATTGCACCATTGGGAATGTTTTCTCGCTTGAGCCGAATGCGATGCTGCGATCGCCCCAATAATCCCGGCGGCAACGCCATACGTATCACCTGAATCATTTGTGTGTAATAATACTTTGATACCCGTTCCAGCAGAGTAAAGTAACTATCTCCGATGAAATCCCTCTGAATCACATCTTCTACTTCCCGGATTTTTTCTGGTGCTAAATCTGCTGGGGGTTTTGCCAATATACGAATAGCTACCCCTCCCACCTGTTGCGCCCCAAATGGCACACTCAAAATATCCCCTGGTTTTACTTCTAACTTGGCAGGTAATCGATACGGATACAGTTTCTCCCCTTTCTCTAATTTCATTGAGGCTCCTGGACAGTCTACCAATACCTCAACCCACCGATTCAACGTTGCACCTGACTGATATGATTCACTCGCTTGCGCCACCACTAAAGGAGATGAATTTATGTCATTAATATACATATCTGCTGACTTTATAATTAAATATTTTATTCACATAGCTGGTCAAAATCAACCTAGCTAACTAAACTATAATTTTTGGTTTTCTTAAATTTAAATGGTATTTCTCAATACTGTTATCCTTCATAATACTTGATAAGTTTCCTCTTATGTAATCTACTAGACAAATTCGTATCAACTATACATGCAATAAATATTTGGTGCCCACTATACAAATCAAAGCATGTCGGTTACTGCAACAGTTGCTCTATCTACTAAATAGGGAGTAGCCTTTTTCCGCCTATCGGTAGATATTCAACCCTTTCTGCATATGAGATGCTTTTATACAAGTAAGATCATCCCGAAATTAAACTGCGATTATTGTAATTTGTATGATGTAGGGAACTTTAAATCGGGAATGCATAACTCCAAGCACCAGGTTTTCGATTTATCCAGTGGCTGCTAACGCCTAAGACATTAAAAATATTTAGAAAAATATATGAAAGTTTAAGGAATTTGGATGGTTAGCTGAGATTTTTATATTTGTTAAGTTTGAGAAAGTTTGAGGGGGTTTGACATATTTGATAATTCAGAAAAAAATGAAGAATATATCTGTTGGGAGCCTGAGAAGAAAGTTTAGTTGGGTGCCAAGGTGAGTTTAGTTATAGGTTATATCTAACCGTAACCTATAGTTGGTAGATAGATACGGATTTTTCTTCCTGAAAATAAATTAGCATCAGCTTGTATTTTGCTATAGAAACGGGTGCATTCGTCCCTTAGGGAAAACTACCAAGCCTCAAACGAGTAGCTGTAACTAAATTATGTAGCAAACAAAGCAACAATCCCTAAAGGAAACTATGAATATTGTTGAATTGGGAAAAATGGAAATACTGGAGAATACTGCTGATAGCGAAGAACCATCACTCGATAGTTTAGATGCAGTGGCAGAGGAAGAGTCTCCAATTGTAGTAGAAAATCTGGAATCAGACGAACGGGATGGAGACGAGATGGCGGCGGCTCGTCCTTCGGGATACAATAAAACCGAACATGATGATGCTGTAGGCGCGTTTTTTAAAGAAATGGCGCGTTATCCGCTGCTAAAAGCTGATGAAGAGGTAGAGTTAGCGCGGCGAGTCAGGTTTCTAGAGGAAGTTAGGGAATTACAAGCTGCCTTACACTTAAAACTGGAACATGAACCTAGCAAGCTAGAAGTGGCTTCCGAGCTAGAAATGACGGAAAAGCAATTAGAAAGTCGCTTGTATCAAGGTAGAGTAGCGAAACGCAAAATGATTCGCTCGAACCTGAGATTAGTAGTTTCTATTGCCAAGCGATATCTAAATCGGGGAGTGCCTTTTCTGGATTTAATTCAGGAAGGAGCAATGGGTTTAAATCGCGCTACAGAAAAGTTTGATCCAGATAAAGGATATAAGTTTTCTACTTACGCCTATTGGTGGATTAGACAAGCGATTACCAGGGCTATAGCTAATGATGCGCGGACAATCCGGCTACCTATTCATATTGTAGAAAAGCTTAACAAGCTGAAAAAAGCCCAACGGGAACTCAAACAAAAACTCTGCCGTAATCCCACCGAAGGTGAAATGGCAGAAACTTTGGAAATTAGTGTGCAACAACTGCGCCAACTACAACAGCTACGGCGTCAAGCACTTTCTCTCAACCACCGCGTCGGTAAAGAAGAAGACACGGAATTGATGGATTTGCTAGAAGATGAAGATAACCTGTCTCCAGAAGCAAAAATGAATGAAAACATGATGCGTCAGGAGATTTGGGAAGTCTTGGGTGACGTGTTAACTCCACGAGAGAAAGATGTGATTTCTCTGCGTTATGGTTTGACAACTAGTGAACCCTGTACCTTAGAAGAAGTTGGCAACATGTTCAATCTTTCTCGTGAGCGAGTGCGACAAATTCAAAGCAAAGCCATGCGGAAATTGCGGCGTCCGCACATAGCCAAACGTTTAAAAGGTTGGTTGATTTAATTACATTGATCAAGATAGAGATGCAATACTAAACCTAATTAGCTTCATTAACGAACATGGATCAAATAAAGTGCAAAACTTTAAATTTCGTAGGGGAGCCAGTGCGTTGCTTTAGTTACCAAAGTTGTAGCAACTGGCGTAGCGTAACGCACTTTCCTAGATTTTAGGTGCGTTAGGACGAATGTCCGTAACACACCCTACAAAACTTGCTCTTTATTAAATCCACATTCCTAACGAATTTAGAGAGCTTGTATCTGTATATTTCTTGAGTTTCACCTACTGCAAGTTGCAAAAAGTGGGCGTTTTGTACCTTCTTTCGGCTTGCGTTTAGTCATTAATCAAAAAAACTTGCACAGTTGCCTATAGACTATGGACTATGAACTATGGACTATAGACTAATGACTTCGCCTAGCAATTTGATTGTGCGTTTTGCCCAACCAGCTGATTACAGCATATTGTTTAAATTAATTCAGGGGCTTGCAGAGTATGAAAAATTATCTCACGCTATTACTGGCAATGCTCTGTCACTTAAGGAGCATTTATTTGGTTCACGGAGGTATATAGAGGCAATCTTAGCTGAATCTGCGGGTCAAGCTGTTGGTTTTGCCCTATTTTTTCATAATTATTCAACATTTCTAACTAAGCCAGGAATTTATCTGGAAGATTTATTTGTTTTACCAGAATATCGCAGGCAAGGTATTGGTAAGGCTATCCTGACTAAAGTAGCCCAGATAGCTGTAGAACGTGATTGTGGGCGGTTAGAGTGGAGTGTGTTGGATTGGAACGAATCAGCCCAAGCATTCTACCGTAGTATGGGAGCATCTATATTAGATGATTGGCGAATTTGTCGCGTCACAGAAGATGCGCTTATTCAGTTAGGATCTGTCAGCTAAATAACAAAGGATGAAGTATAAAGGATGAAATAAGACAATTTTTATCTTTAATATTTCATCCTTAAATTATTATCATTTGTTGGTTATAAAGTATTCAATCCGACATAAATTTTATTTTAATCATCAGTGTAGATGCATGAACCTATCCCACTATTCTAAAAATCCCTACTTCTTTTCGTAAAATGTGCTTGAAAACCTTGATTTTTCGTTTTCAGTTCTCAATAAGCTTAAGCTTTGTAGCACAAATATTATTAGTGGGATAGGTTCATACTGCTGCAAAGAAGCAAGCTACATGTAGCGTCTCGACATTGCTCCGTACTCACAACTCTAAATCTCCAAATCTGAACATTCAAAATTCAAAAAAGTTTAGGGTTAAGTTTGACAGCTTGTCATTTGACTATGGCAGCGGCTCAACTGACAATTATGGAGGATATTGCACCGAATAAGCCGTTCAGAGAGAACACGAAATGAAAAAAATTATTACAGTAATGCTGTTAGGCATAGCAATCTTCACCTTTGCCTTCAGTAGTACAGTATTGGCAGCAGATGTTGTTAGTGGAGCTAAAGTATTTAGTGCCAATTGTGCCTCTTGTCACGCGGGAGGTAAGAATCTCGTTCAAGCGCAAAAAAACCTGAACAAAGATGCTTTGGAAAAGTATGGTTTGTACTCAGCAGAGGCGATTATTGCCCAAGTTACAAAAGGTAAAAATGCCATGCCTGCTTTCGGCAAACGTTTGAAACCTAACCAAATTGAAGATGTAGCAGATTATGTGCTTTCACAAGCAGATAAGGACTGGAAGTAGACTAAAATCTCACTTCAAGAATTAACAATTTGCGGGGCTTTTTGTCCCGCTAATTTTAAGGTTGCCGAAATTAAACTCTAGATTTACTCAAGAGTCTGCGACAAAAAATTTCATTTGCAACTGAAATCGCTCTTTTCTAACACTGTCAGGGCTATGCAGGGTATCCACCAGCTTGAAAAATCTGTTCTGCGGTTAAATTTAATTCTGGTAAAGTAGGTGAGATAATGCGATCGCTACCTCGAAACTGGCTAACTTGGTATTCTCCCTCAATTAAAGTGTAGAGCGAGACAGTTGGTTGTTTGGGGTTGCCAATAAATCGCCTACCGCCTAAAGCAGCATAGTCTACAATCCAGTATTCTGGTATGCCTACAGCTTCATAGTCAGCAGCTTTTTTTAAATAATCATCACGCCAATTGCTACTCACTACCTCAACTACTAAGGGTATTGATTCCGCAAGGTTGACAGTAGATTCTTTTTTCCACAGAGGTTCATTTACCAAATTAGGGCGATTTAATATCAGCACATCTGGTGAGTAAGCCGATTCATTTTCAGGCGGTTTCACTAATGCTGTTTTAGGTATGAAGTAGGGAAGATTTAAACGAATACACTCTCTAGTAATTTCAAAGGCTAAAAATCCAACTACCTCTTCATGCTCGCCTGTTGGTTGGGACATTTCGACTATTACTCCATCATGCAATTCATAACGTTTTCCTGTATTGTCAGGATATTTAGCAACGAATTCACCGAATGTAACTAGTTTGCGTAAGGTTTGAATCATAAATTATTGCCTTATATTCTGTCTGTGAAGCGTCCAGTTTTCTCAATGCTAACGTAATTGTAATTTATACATATAGCGCTTCTCAGTTGATCTCAATACAAACCTAACAAGAACAGCCCCTTCCCTGCAAGGGAAGGGGAGTAAGCTTCAAAGCCTCTCTCCTTTTAGGAGAGAGGTTATAGATCATATTACCAGTAGAACCGAGATCACACTTCAATTAGTTCATCTCGGCTAAACTCAATATTTATACTTAAGTATAACAAATGCTCACATAGGAACTTAAATTATCATAATGAAAAGAGCAGATCGCAGAGATTCTAATGATATCAACAATGTTAATAATCCTCGCGCACGGCAGAAGGAACCAACTCCTCCTCGTGAGCTTCAACAGCTATTGATGACTGTTCGTGCCCAACGCGATGAAGCACAACAACGTGCGAAAGAAAATGAAGAAGCTGCATCCCAACTAGTTCATGTTCAGCAAGATATTCAAACTTACCAAATCGAGGCTAATGAACTAAAAGAGCGTATTACTCAAAATTATCGCTTCTATGTTGATGAGCAAGAAAATCATCAAAAGACGCTCTACCTTTACAACGAAGAAAAAGCGAAAATATCGCAGTTAGTTCATGTTCACCAGCGAGAGATCCAAACTTGCCAACTCGAAGCTAATGAGTTAAAAGAGCGAGTCACTCAAAATTATCAGTTCTTTGTTGATGAACAACAAAGTCATCAACAAACGCTCTATCTCTACAACGGAGAAAAAGCGAGAGCGACTGAATTGCTTACCAAGTATGAGGCAGTAAACTCTGAACGAGAAATGTATTTGACTTTATACAATGAGGCTAAAGCTGAACTCAAGCATGAGCGACGTTCCAAAGCTGGTATTAAGGGATGGGAAACTCGCCGTAAAGCCGAGAATGAACGACTAAAACGAGAAATTGCCCAGATGGTTGTGCTACTGCGTGAATCCTTAGAAAGTAAGGATGAAGCAGTAAACAGTCTTTACGTTGTAGCAGAACGTATGGATCGGATTCAATCTCTAGTTGATTCGGTGGAAGAAGAAACAACTAACAATCCTATAGGTTTGGTACAAAAGTTTAAACGTATCTGGCTGGCAATTAAAGATATACTTTCTGAATAAATAACCATCCTCATGAGCAAAAAATCACTCCCAACCACGCGAAAACAAGGTAAAGCAAGGCTGGGAGATCAAATTCGCAATATTGCTGATCGCCTTAAACAAGAAACTGATGTACAGATAAAAGCAACTTCTCGGATTTTAGGGGCTGCTGCTCAAATTGCCGAAAATCATGACCGACTTATTAGTGAAGTAGTTGATATGGTTGAGTCAGACCTTAATGTAGACAAACAGGTATCTCAAAAGCATATTTATACTGTTGATATTCTGAAGCAACAGTTTAAAACATTACGGGATGCAAAGGCTCACTTTAACCTGAAAGTTAATAGTTGGGAATCACTAGTTAATAAATTAAATGTTGAATCTTCCCAAATAACCATTATACAGAATAAACCTCAATTAAATCAGAGTTTAATAGACATTAATGTAATAAATGGTGAAGATAGTTTCAATAAGGTTGAAAAATCCACAGTTTTTTTAGAACCTGATGTTGCAGAAATGTTTCCCAATTCGGAAGCAGTAAATGAAGGTCTGCGTTTTCTAATTAGAGTTACGAGTAAAAATCGTTGAAGCATTTTAGCAACCTTAGAAAAATCTCTTTTTTCTATAAAATTGAGTATCTTTTTCTCCTCGTACTCCTAACTAATAAGGCGTAACACCATCAAAGAGCGATCTGTGACTGCCACACTTTGAGAGCCTGAAACTAATTTTCCTCGATGTAGGAAGCGAGGTTCATTAGTGTCAATTACTATCTCCCATACCTTTTCTTTAAAGTCATTGGGTAAAGCAAACTCAATTAACTCGTAGTGAGCGTTAAAAAATATCAGAAAACTTTCATCAATAATCCGCTCACCACGATCCCCTGGAGTACCAATTCCTTGTCCATTCAATAAAATCTCCATTACTTTGGCATAACTAACTAGCCACTGCTTCTCAGTCATTCCACTACCATCAGCATTAAACCAAGCAATATCATCAATGCCTAAACCGTGAATGGGGCGACCTTGAAACCACTTACGCCGTCGAAATACTGGATGCTGATGGCGAAAATTAATTAGTTCACGTGTAAAGTCTAATAAATCCGCATTCGCTTTTTGCAAATCCCAATGACGCCAGGAAATCTCATTGTCTTGGCAGTAGGCATTATTATTACCCTTTTGACTACTGCCAATTTCATCTCCCTCTACTAGCATTGGTACACCTTGAGATAGCATTAGGGTTGCTAAAAAGTTTCGTCGTTGCCGTTGGCGCAAACACATTACTTCTGTATCGTCGGTTTCGCCTTCTTCACCACAATTCCACGATCTATTATGGCTTTCACCATCTCTACTGTCTTCCCCGTTTGCCTCGTTATGCTTTTCGTTGTAGCTGACCAAATCATTTAATGTGAAACCATCATGAGCAGTCACTAAATTAATACTTGCATTTGGGTTGCGCCCGTTTGTTTGATACAGGTCAGGGCTACCGGTAAAACAGTAAGCAAATTGTCCTAAACTATCATCTACACCACGCCAAAAATCTCGTACTGTATCCCGATATCTACCATTCCACTCAGACCAACCCAGTGGAAAGTTCCCGACTTGATAACCTCCTTCTCCTAAATCCCAAGGTTCAGCAATTAACTTCACATCTGCCAGGATTGGGTCTTGATGAATAATGTCAAAGAAAGCTGATAGGTTATCTACCTCATATAATTCCCGTGCCAGCGCCGAGGCCAGATCAAATCGGAAGCCATCTACATGCATTTCTGTAACCCAATAGCGCAGGCTATCCATAATTAACTTCAGAACTTGAGCATGACGCACATTCAGAGAGTTACCGCAGCCTGTAAAGTCCATGTAGTGGCGAGGATCATCCTTTATCAAGCGGTAATATACAGAATTATCAATACCTCGCAAAGATAGCGTTGGCCCGAAATGATTTCCTTCGCCAGTGTGGTTGTAGACCACATCTAAGATCACTTCAATTCCTGCAAAATGTAGTGCCTTGACCATTTGCTTGAATTCGGTGACTTGTTGGCCCACAGTCCCACTAGCACTGTAACTAGAGTAGGGGGCAAAATAGTTGATGGAATCGTAGCCCCAGTAATTGCTTAATTCTTTTTGTACTAAATGTCCCGGACGAGATAGAAAATGATGTACTGGCATCAACTCAACTGCTGTAATTCCTAATTGCTGTAAGTGTTGAATTGCAGCAGGATGCGCCAACCCAGCATAAGTTCCACGCAACTTTTCTGGAATAGCTGGATGTAGCTTAGTAAAACCTTTGACGTGAGTTTCATAAATAACAGTTGTATGCCAAGGTGTACCAAGCAGTTTATCATCTTCCCAATCAAAGGATTGATCTACCACAACACACTTTGGCATTATTTTGGCATCATCTAGTTCACAAAAAACTAAGTCTTTTTCCTCAGCATCTAGAGAGTAACCAAAGGCAGATGGATCATTACTAAACTCACCATCAATTGCCTTGGCGTAGGGGTCAATCAATAGTTTGTTCGGATTAAATCGATGACCTGCCTCTGGTGCCCACATCCCATGCACTCTAAATCCATACTTTTGACCTGGGCCCACTCCTGGTAAGTAACCATGCCAAACAAAATTGTTTTTTTCTGTCAAAGGCAAGCGAATTTCGTCACCATCATCATCAAATAAACAAAGCTCTACCCCTGTTGCATTTTCCGAAAATAAAGCAAAGTTCGTCCCTTTACCATCCCAAGTTGCACCTAAAGGATATACCTTCCCTGGCCATAAAGCTACATACATAATTAAATTTTCTGCAATTAGTTTTTCAGCAAATAATTAGTTTTTGATTTTTTTTGAAGAATTAATAAATAGTTATAAATTAAAATTATTAAAAATTTATTACAATTTACAATATTTTAATTTAACTTAGAAAATCATATTATTTGCTCTATCAGTAGTACTAGAAATCTCTATTCCTTAAGTTAGAAAATTCTCGGTTTTCTTACTCCCCATGCTTGCCCCAATTCATCCGACTATTTTGCAACGCCATTCATTTATAGCGCTTTTCATTTGTTTGCAATACACTTTGACCTCTCTCCTAAAAAGAGAGAGGCTTTGAATTTACTCCCCTTCCCTACAAGGAAAGCAGGGTGGTTTCATACAAGCAGAGAAAAAACTAAAACTGGGTTTAAAAGCCTCTCGACCTTTCGGGGAGAGGAATGGAAGCGGGGTAAAAAGCTATGTCACAAAACGAGAATCAAGACTTATGTATTTTTCTTTCTTCGTACCACCCTGCCCTTCCCTACAAGGAAAGGGGCTGTTCTTATTAGGTCTGTATTGGACTCAACCCTGAAGCACTATATATGCGGCCGCTCTGGTGTTTAACCGATAGTGAATTGCTCAACAGTCTTATCTGAACTGTGGAAATATGACAGCGTGTCTTTTGACATGATTTTACTATTACAGTCACAATGCTACGTAGTGATTGTTTTTACATAGTGTGAAAGAGAACGTGAAAAAGGATTTTTTGTTGCTAAAAGTTGCTTTACCGAGTTTACTAATAGCGTTTCCTGGCTTTGCTGCTGAGAGTGAAATTAAGCAGAGAAATACTGATAAATCAACCGAAGTCATTTCAGATATTCCGAGTTTGAGTGAAATCGAGCTACCCGCCACTAATGCCGAATTATTAACTCAACAATCTGCTCCGAGTGAAGTTAATCCAGAAACAGAGCAAACTCCGAGCGATGATCCAGACATTTCCATAGAAGCGATCGGAGAAAAAGATAACCTACCTCAATCTACTCCAACTTACGTAATTGATAAAGAAGAAATTCAAAAGCAAGGTGCTACAAGTTTAGCCGATATTTTGAAAAGAATGCCTGGTTTTGCAATCAATGATGTAGGTCATGGTGCAGATACTCACACAGGTACATACTACCGGGGAGCCTCAATTAATCAGTCTGTATTTCTGATTAATGGTAGACCAATTAACAATAATGTCAATATATATCATGGTGGAACTGACTTAAATAGTATTCCTGTAGAGGCTATTGAACGAGTGGAATTATACAGCGGCACAGCCTCCGCTTTGTATGGTTCATCAGCTTTTGGGGGAGTTGTGAATATCATCACCAAGGAAGGTTGTGGCAAACCTAAATTGAGTGGTAGTGCAGAATTTGGCTCATTGAGTTTAAACAATCAACAAGTAACCTATGGGGGTTCATCTAATAATGTCAAGTACAACTTCAGCTTTGAAAGATTCTTTACAGATAACCGTTACCGCGTCCCTGTAGGTGCAGCAAATCGTGATGAGCAGGGGTTTTTATCGAATGCAGACACAGCTACAAGTACTTATTATGGTAGTATTGGAGTAGATTTAGATCAGAAAAATTCATTGAATTTAGATGTTACTAAACTCAGCAGTCGTCGCGGCTTAATTTATTTTGGTTTTCCTCTCCAAAGAGATAGATTAGACCACGATGGTTTAAACGTTGGCTTATCTTGGAAAACTCGGCTAGGTAATGGGGAAAGCTCTAATCTTACAACCTCAATTGGTTATAACCAAGATTATTTCAGCACCTATGGCCCTACAGGAGCATTTTACCGTACAGGAGCTTTAGATACACAACAACTCACAGCCAGGGTGGATCATGAGTGGAAAGTTACTTCTAATAATAAATTGCGCTGGGGATTAGATTTGAAAAACACCGACTTAACTGGTGATGTTTTGAGTACAAATCCTAGTAGTATTGCCAAGAATGAAACTGAAGATCGGAGTTTGTTGAATACAGCTTTATTTGCTGTCAATACTTGGAATATTGGCGAGAATTTTCTGATAGATTTAGGGCTAAGGCAGAGCTTTGACAGCCAATTTGGTAATTATCTCAATCCTAGTGTTGGGTTACGTTATGCCGTCACACCAATAGTTGCAGTGCGTGGAAGTTGGGCAGGGGGACAACGCAATCCTGGGTTAGATCAGTTGTATGTTTATGATACAGTTCATGGTTGGGAACCTAATCCTGATTTAAGACCGGAAACTGGCTCGACTTGGAGTGCGGGAGTGGATGTAAATTTTTCTGAGAATTTGATTGGACAGTTTACTTACTTTGGTAGTAGTATAGGCGATCGCTTGGGAGTCATCGATGGAAAATGGGCAAACATTGGACTAGTAGATACCAATGGTTTAGAGGCAGCTTTGCAATTAAAAATTGCGGCTAGCTGGTCAACTTTCCTCAACTATACTTATACAGATTCCCAAATAAAAACAGGTTCAGAGAAAGGTTTACAGTTAGGTTTGATTCCCTACTCTCTACTTCAAACTGGCGTAGGTTATCAAAATTCAGGATGGCAGGCTAACTTGTATGTTACTTACAATAGTGGCGCTCGTAGAGCCTTCTTTACAAACCCTGGTGACAAGACTACAGATTTTGCTCCATCTTTTGTGAATTTAGATTTGAGCGGTCGTATACCTTTAACTAGCAATTTAGGACTGACAGTTTATTTAGAGAATTTACTCGGTGAGCAATATGAGCGAGTTAATCGCATCTATAGCCCTGGATTTACTTTTCGTGTGGGTTTAAGCGCCAATTTTTAGGTATTAAATATAGAGATTTTGTCCTTGCAAAGTCTCTAAATTATTGGGATAAATAGGATTATTTGAAATTCTTTAAAGAGTTTTTTGGTAAAGACGACACACCGCCATCCAATATGGTGCGTTAGGCTAAAGCCGTAACGCACGCTACTTATACCAATTTTTTGTGAAACTGAACAAAATCAGGCTTGGTGAAACAAGGGGCTTGAGTAACTGGTTCTATGCAACCTCAGAGGTAATCGGTATTAAGATTTACTTTTAATCTAAAATCCAAAATTGCTATGAGAGCCAGAATTGAAAACAAAATACTTTTTATCCACCACGAAGATTTGCCAGAGTTTAAAAAGGGTGGTTCGGTGGTGAGAAACTCTTATTTCTGGGCGCTACGTTCAATTGCTGGTCAAGCTTCCCGTTATCGTGATTGGGAATACGAACCGGAGGTTTGGCTAGCGCTTTCCCGAATGCTTTTGTCGTTTGCTGAATCTGGGTATTTGGGTCTTAGAGAAACTTTGCTGGAGTTTCCTTTTTCTCAAGGGGAAATTCCTAATGTGCTGCGAGATGTGTCCACTTTTGAGTAGGGATGCTGCGAGTAAGGGAGGCGGAGCCTCAGGCATTCCCAGTCGGAGACTGGGAACGAGGTAATCTCTCAAAGCTTTCTTGCTTACTACAAACCTTTAATGATGTGGTTCAAATACATGAAAAATGCTGTAATTAATATTACATGACCAAAATAATGCTTGCACTCATTGGGCACTCAGATGAGGTTCAATCCGTCACGATTAGCCATCATCATAAACCCTAGTTAACAGTAGTCCTGAAGCAAGGGTAGTTGTGAGAAAACAATTAAGATGCAGCAGTTAGTGTAAAAGAACAACGTGAAAATAGCGATTATTACTAAAACATTAATTACATCCATAGGTTTGTTAGCTTTATTTGCCCCAAGTCAAGCATCGGCTCAATTGATACCGCAACCTTGGGTTTCAGTGGGTGGAAAAGATGGTGATATAACTTATGCTGTAGGAGCTAGGGCTTTCAATTTTGGGGTTGAGCTAGGAACTGGCCCGGATGGTGCTACGGGAGTAGATGTTTTGAAATTTATCAGTTTGCCCGTCATTTCACCCTATGTAGGAGTTGGACTTTATTCAGAGGATAAAGGTGTTGCAGTTTCAGGTGGCGTTCAGGTAGGTGCTACTAATAACGTTTTTGTCGGTGCTGGTTACAATTATATTCGTGGCTTTAACGGGCAACTAGGAATAAGATTTTAACGATTGATTCCGAATTAGTATTACGCAGGAGGAGTAATTGAAATTGAAATTAGTTCTCTGACATGAACTGCGGAATCTTGTTGTAATGCTGATGCCACGATCGCTTCACATTCAACTATACTTAACCGAGCGATCGCCTGCTTGACTCTAGGTATACTTTGGGGATTCACGCTCAATTCATCCAGCCCCAAACCTAGTAAAATTGGTGTCGCTAAAGTATCTGCTGCCAATTCTCCACATAATCCTACCGAAATCCCCGCCGCATGGGCAGCTTGGATAGTTTGCTGTACCATTCGCAACACTGCTGGATGTAGCGCATCAACCAAATTTGCCACGCGTGCGTTAGTGCGATCGCTAGCCATGACGTACTGGCTCAGATCGTTAGTACCTATACTAAAGAAGTCTACTTCAGTGGCTAACTGATCAGCGATCGCAACTGCTGCCGGAACCTCCACCATAATCCCTACTTTCATCGCTGCATCAAAGGAAATACCAGCTTGATTTAATTGAGCCTGCACTTCAACCAAAATTACCTTAGCTGCACGTACCTCAGTTACAGTCGCAATCATCGGCAACATGATCTTAATTTGGTGTCCCACACTGGCTCTCAAAATTGCCCGTAACTGAGTTTTGAACAAATCCAAATGATCTAAACAGAAACGAATTCCCCGCCAACCTAAGAAAGGGTTAGCTTCTGTTAACCCTACTCTCAGATAGGGAAGTGGCTTATCACCACCTACATCTAGGGTACGAATAATCAGTGGACGATTATCTAAAACTTGGGCGATCGCCTGATACACTGCTAGTTGTTCTTCTTCAGTAGGGGCGCTTGTCCGATCTAGATAGAGAAACTCAGTGCGGAGTAGCCCCACGCCTTCTGCACCGCTAGCCACAGCAACTTGGACATCACTTATACTACCAATATTGGCGAAAACGCTAACTTGCCGGCCATCACGAGTAATTGCTGGCTGGTGTGCTGTAGCTCGTGCTTCCTGTTGAGCAGTTTGCCAAGCTGACTGCTTTGCTGCCAGTAGATCCAGGATATGTGATTCTGGTTCTACCCAAGCTTTGCCACTTTCACCATCAAGTGCCATAAGTGTACCATCTGCCAAGTGCAACACCTGGGCATCTACTCCCAAGACTGCGGGAATACCCAATGTCCGGGCGATAATTGCACTGTGGGAAGTGGCGCTACCAGAAGTAGTACAAATACCCAGCACCTTTGTCGGATCTAGTCCAGCGGTATCTGAGGGGGTTAAATCAGTCGCCACCAAAATCGCAGGTTCTTGAAGATGCACTTTTGCAGGGGCATTGCCAGCTAGTAATCGTAATACCCTTTGCCCGACATCTACAACATCATCAACTCGCTCTTGCAGGTAAGAATCTTCAAGTGTGCGGTAGGAAGTTGCTACTTCATCTACTACGGTTTGCCAAGCGGCTTCAGCATTTAGATGGTGTTCTAAAATGCGCTCTTTAGCCGCTTCCAACAATACTGGATCTTCTAAAAATAGTAGTTGGGCATCGAAGATGGCGGCTTCAGCGTCACCAATTTGAATAGATGCTTGTGAGAAAACTGCTTGGATTTCTTGTCGGGCAGTGTGAATTGCTGCTTGTACTCGTTGCCACTCTGCCTCAACATCATCTACGTGGTATTCCGTAATCGGAATGTGGGTGGGTTGATAATGAACAATGGGTGCGATCGCTACTCCACCAGAAGCTGCTATTCCTGAGAGTTCGCCGTGAGTTGCTGGGGTAACTTTATGGTGAAATGCTGGTGGAGAATTCAAGGCAACATTATCTTCACCAAAATTATTTGCGAATAATGCCTGTAATGCCGCCAGCGCTTCATCTGCATCCGAACCAGTAGCAGTAATCACCAGTTCGTGTCCTTGACGCACCCCTAAAGTTGTAACTTGGTTAATACTGTCACCCCTAACTAGCTCAGTATTTCTCGTGAAATTCTGCACCATAATTTGGGATTTAAACCGGGCTGCGGTTGCCACAAACTGCGCTGCGGGACGGGCATGTAATCCTAAGCGATTGCTCACAATCAGCCGGATTTCTGGCGTTGGTGATTCTATATTAGTTGTTGAGGTGACAACTGACAACGGCCTACTAACTACACCCAATTGAGTTGCTTTTGCTAGGAGTGCGCCGCATGCTTCCGCCATGACTTGGTGAATATCCCTACCAGATGCCGCAGCCACCACAGCAGCGATCGCCCCTTCTACTAGAGGTGCTTCACACAAATGCACTTTTTGCTGCTGTGCTTCTGAGAGAAACTCTATTGCCATTTCTGCACTCAGCAAAGCACTACCCAAATCCATTAACACCAAGACACCATCATCAGAGAAAACAGAAGCGATCGCCTCATAAACCTGGATGGGATCTGTACCCAGTGGGTTTTCCGGATCTTCAATCCCTGCTGCAACCGCGATAGAGACTTGGCCTTGAACCATCTGCGCGGCGAGTTCCCGCACACCCAAAGCTAGTTGTTTACTGTGAGAAACGATGACAATTCCGATCACTGCCACACCGCCAAACTTGTTGAGAGGTTTGCGTTTAGCTAGTTATCCCTTTCATTTTCCCATTTTGCACCGCTAAAAACAGCGCTGATCTTGATTACAATTGCAACTGCCCGAAAATATTCCGGTCTTTCCAGCTAGAAATACGAATAAAATAGCCTTCTTTTACGGGAATACGTGGTGTCCACTCATAAACTCCATCGCTAGCGGTACGGGAAGAAATGTTTTGGATAAGTTTGTTTCCATCGTACAACTTAATCGAGACATCGCCGTCAAAATTATCCCGCCACAATATTAAATAAGGCTGATCCTTCTTTGGAAGTACTTTCTTCACTGGCTGATTGAGCAAGATTTTTGGCGCAACCTGATTTTTGGTTTTCTTACGGAATCCCAGATAATGAGGTAGGTGTCGGAAAGCAGGATTTTCTTGCGGATTAGACAGTTGTGGAACAATAATATTTCAGTTCTGGGAATTAAATAAATAAGTTGACCTGCCGCCGTCAACGGTAATGATATCGCCTTTGACTCCTAATTTACGTAATAAATCGGCTGTTTCATCCAGAGTTGCTTGGTTCACCGTCATAATCAACAACAACTCATCACCCTTAACACCATCTTTGTCCAGAGTACCGATGATTTGATACTTATTCGCTTGGTTTTGGGCTAATACTTTCGCCGGATGATCGCTGTATCGGTAAGTGACAATGGCATTGTTCACTGCTTTTTGGTTGAGAGGCGCACCACTAACTTGGTCGTAATCGGTAATGTATGCCTGCTTACTATTCCAGACTAGGGCTTTCAGGTGAATATTACTATAGTATTTCTCTTTTGGTTGCTTGATTGGACCATAAGGGCTAGTACCACCACTGATGACTACACCATTTAGTTTAATTGGAAAGGATAATTGAGTACTAGATTGGTATTGCTCAAAAAAAGAACAATTAATCATCGAAAAAACGTTGTTTGCGTAAAGTTTCTTATATTCGTCTGTTACTTCAGAAAACAACTTAGTTTTGAAAAAAGGGCTGTAATATTTACCTTCTCCTTTATAATATTTACCTTCATTTAGACCCATATTATCTACCTCTCCGGTAATTTGGTCTATGTGCATTTGTGCCAGATCAATAACTTGTAAATAAGCTTCGTTACCATTTGTTAATTGTTTTTTATATAAAGCTGCCCCCTTTATAGCCTGGAGAGGCTGATAAGAAGATAGAGGGTTAAAAGTTTGGGCAATCAAAAGGCTACTCAGAATCGGCAGCAAAAAAAGCAATAAATTGATTACAATATTCATCGTCTGTTGACTAGGTAGTAAATAGATTTATAAGTTAATTGCAATCATTGCTGCAATGATTTAAGCGTTGCTTATAAATAAAGCAACATTAGCTGTAAATGTTAAAGCGTTTGCAGAACTAATTTATACATTTCTTGCAATGATTTGAGCATTGCTTATAGATGTAATAGAATTTGTTACAAAAGATGAAGTATTTTTAACAGTTGCTTATAGCTGACCTACAAATGCTTAAACATATCTTATGAGTGATCTAACATTAGCTGCAAACGTTTAAATTTTGACAACTAATGTTTGAATGAGAGCAATGTCTAGGACACGCTACGCCTACACTGTTTGGTTAATAGTTGGTGATCATGGGTTGAGTGAAACTCACTTCGGAAGCGATTTTGTACAGCATTCTGGCAGACATGACATTGCGATATCCACTGCCATCCAATGTCAGCGAAGAGGAAAGGGGGCAGGGGGTAGCTTTCAAGGGGGAAAACCCCATAAATAAATTTAGTTGCTCTGAAACCCTTGATTGCAGTGGAATTACAGAATTTTTCTCCCCTGCTCCCCTGCGTCTTCGGTGATACCCAGAGCTATATAGCCATTATGAACCGCGTACACCAGAACACATGAAAATCTTTCTTCCCCAGTCCCCATTCTCCAGTCAGTTGGTGAAGCATTGAGGCAACGCCTGCTGTAGTATGATTGTGGTTTTATCCTACTAATGGTATAAAAGATGACGGCTCAATTTGAATACAGCACTCTCGCCCATTCACAGGATATTCAGCAGCTGGGGTATATCTTTGAGCAGTGTTATATCAGCGCATTTGGTGGCGAGGAAGTTTACATCAATCTCGTTGGCGTAGAAAATTTCCGCATTATCCGTAAATTGCAGCAAGTAATTGGTGGATTGGCAACTCTGGATATGGGTCAGTGGTGGGGTGGTCAACGTGTATCAATGACAGGAATTGCGGCAGTGGGCATTGCTCCAGAGGATCGCGGTTCGGGAGCTGCGATCGCTCTAATGCAGCACACCCTGAAAGAACTTTATGCTAGGGGCGTAGCAATCTCTGCTCTTTATCCGTCTATTCAAGGCTTGTATCGAAAAGTCGGGTATGAGCAGGGGGGTCACTGGTGTGGTTGGGAAGTTGCTGCTAACAGTATCCAGGTGCGAGAGCAACCCCTACCTTTGGAACCAATAGTGACCATCAATCATCAAGTATTTCATGAGTTATATCAGCAGCAGGCGAGACTAACGCATGGATATTTAGACCGACATCCAGCAATCTGGGAGCGCTTAATCCAACCAGATCAGAAGGAAACATTTTACGCATATTTTATCGGTAGCAAAGAGAAACCCCAAGGCTACATCCTCTTCAGCCAACATCCAGCAGAGGATGGCGCAATTCTGCAGATCAAAGATTGGGTAATACTCACAGATGCTGCTGCACAAAGTTTTTGGTCTTTTCTTGCCAATCATCGCTCTCAAATTGACCGGGTGCAATGGAAAAGTTCTGTGATTGATTCCCTGACATTGCTGCTACCAGAGCAAACTGCCAAGATCAGGCATACGATTCGTTGGATGTTGCGGGTAGTACATGTAGTCAATGCGTTGGAGGCGCGGGGTTATCCATCGGGAATTGAAACTGAACTGCACTTAGAAATTCAAGATAATTTGCTAACTGGAAATAATGGTAAATTCATTCTTTCTGTCGCCAACGGACGTGGTGAAGTTACCAGAGGTGGAAGAGGTGAGTTGCAGCTAGATATCCGAGAATTGGCACCATTGTATACAAGTTTGTTCACCCCCTACCATTTGCAACAAGCCAGAAAACTGCATGGGACAGAAACCGCTATCTTAACAGCTACGCAAATATTTGCAGGTGCGTCGCCTTGGATGGCTGATCACTTTTAAGCCACTTACAAGTAATAAAATGCCCAAATGGCGAAAGCGCCAAAATACTTGGGTAATGCCAACAATATCATTGAAACGGCTGGGCATTTTATTTTTTGGATCTCCTTAAGGGGAGTGGGGAATTGGGCTTCGGGGCGTTCCGATAGAAGTCGAGTGTGTTATGCCGTAGGCTAACGCACCTTGAATTGTTGAAGTTGCACTGCTCAATTATCAGGGGGATGAGGGGGACAAGGAAGCAATTTTTCTCCCTTATCTCCCCTTGCTCCCCATTTCCCTGATCTTCCCTACCTGATACCATTTCACTTTAATAATGATACAAATACGTTGGTAAGGGCACAGCAATGCTGTGCCCTTACGAGAAATCTAGATGTATCAGGGTTTGTGTAAAATGGTATGAGTTACTAACTTAAATTGCTAGTTAGTTTAGGAAATTTGGAGTGCCACTACCACCATACCTACCAATAGCAGGAATTTCCAGTAGGCTATCCGTGGCCTTACCAGTACCATCATTGGTAACAGAGGTAGAATTACCCGGATGTCCATTAGGAATGAACAGTTGTGGGTGGTCAAAAGGCGCTTTATCATACCGAACTCGGTCATCAGTCAGTCCCTTTAAAAAGGCGACCAATTGCTGTTTTTCTTCTGGTGAGAGATTCAGCGGTGGAAGAACTCCAAAGTCACCACCCCGATTGTAAAAATCAACCACTTGCTCTAAAGTCGCCTGACCTCCATTGTGAAAGTAGGGAGCAGTGAGTTCCACATTGCGAAGTCCAGGTGCTTTGAAGGCTCCGTCTGCAAACACAGTTTCACTAGGATTCAACGGTGGAGTGAGAATGGGGGGGTTTTCGCCGAGGAGAGCCTGAAATTTCCCTGACTGAGCCAATCGTGCCTCTGAAAGCGGATTACCTTGGCCGTTACCAGATAAACCGTCATTACCACCCAAACCTAGATCGTCCGTAACAGGTCTGACGCCGATATTGAAGAAGCCATTGTCTTCAGGGCTGTTTGGAGGGAAGGGTGCACGTTTGATTCGTCCCTCTTTAGCCACGTTGCTCACTGAAGCAGCTGTTAATTCTGATCCAACATGACAACCAATGCACAGACCTTTGCCCTCAAATAGTTGTTTACCTAGTTGCTGCTGCTTGGTTAGGGCTGTGGTGTTTCCTTGCAAGAAGCGATCAAAGGGCGTATCATTGGCAATGAGTGTAGACTCGTACAACTGAATTGCAAGCCCAAAGAATAGCGAGAAGTTATACTCCAACAGTGTGTACTCATTGGTTTGGGAAGAGTTATCAGGCGTGTTGACAAAAGTCCGTCTACCTTGAGCATCAACTTGGATGAGTCGATTAGATTTCCACCACTGCGGCTTAAAGGCATCTTTAACCAGCTGCTCGTAGGTTCTATCCTTCAGTCCGGGTTGAGGCGATCTACTGTCTGCACCTAAAACGCTGTCTTGTGGATGCACAACCTGTTTGCCTAGCGGTCTGAGGCTAGTTAACTTTTGCGCCAGTACTCGAGGGAGCTTTGTACCGCTAATTGATAGAACATTTTGCACCAGTCCGTTGATAGATTTTATGTTGCCAATTTGCCCCAAATTACCAGTAATATCTTCAACGGAACTGAGTAGCGGGCCAACCAGAGTATCACCAATATTATCTAGATTATCTAGATTATCTAGATTATCTAGATTATCTAGCGGCAGTTCGCTGCTAGATCTTCTATTGTCAATTCGCCCGAACTTATCACCAATTTCTTGAAAAGTGCGACCATCAGCAGACGTCTCGAAGGAATTGAGTGGTGGTCCAAGTGCCTGGGAAGCCAAAGACGAATTATTCAGGCTGATTTTGACAAATTTGAGCTGATTTGGGTTTTCTGCTTTTACCACAGAGGCGTTAGGGTCTCTTAAACCGAAGGGGTTCACGCCATTAAAGATACGCTGCGCCCTTCCATCCCAGAAGTTGCGGAAGTTGAATGCTGCATTAATTACGGTTGGCGTGTTACGCGCCTGAACACGGCGCACATTCGTACCTCGCACATTAAACACCTTATCTGGCTCGGTTTTTGCTTCGTCTTCCGCGCTACCCGGTTTAACATCAACAAACTTCGTATTGGAGACCCCTTGAGAGGAACTGATATCGTTACGGTCAGACACAACCGTCTTGGGATCATTCGGATTTGACAGCTTGTGGAAGGGAAAATCTTCTTTTCTTTGCTGGTAGTTTGGCGCGCCACCGACATCAAAAACTGTATCCGGATTCGGTGTCCGATCAGCGTTAACCCGTAAAAGCCCAGGAGAAATCTGATTTTTGGATCTATTGTCGGCTCCAGCATGGAAGTGACAACTAGCACAGGAGGTCAGTCCGTCGCTCCCAACCTGTATATCCCAAAAAAGAGTTTTTCCTAACTTGATCGCGGCTACTTTGTTTTGTACGAACTCTCCAAGATTGTCAGGCTCTGGAACCGATATGCTCTTGAGCGAAGCTAGAGGCGACGTAACCTGGGCTGATACACTATTTCCAGCTATTACTGCTGCCAGAATAATCGCAGCAATTGTTATAGTCTTTGAAAATCTTGATCTCAGGTAGTTAATCTTACCATCTTTGAATCTCCACCCTTGGCGCTTTATTTTTGTCACCAAAGATTTCAGCACAAATCGACCTTTTGAGGTCAGTAGCAAGTAAATTGATAAGCAAGTAATAAACATTACTAAGCTTATCATGGGTATAATCCCCATAATTTTTTATCATCAAGTAACACCGAAAAAAATTATACATCTGTGAATAAGTTTAAAATTTAATATTAATGTAAAGTAGTTACGCAATTTACGAATTTTATGTGAACAAAAAACGCCATATGACTACCAAGAAATTGAGTAGGTCGGTAAGCTATTCTATATTTAACTTGCATTAACTAGGCTGCTAACATCCTTTATCCACAAGAGTTTGATAAAATGTATATATACAAATAAGATATATTTTAGCTTATTATCATCCCTACTTTGAGTAGGATATTTAAATGTCACTACATCAAAGTTCTGGTCGGTGGCGCTTAGGGCTTGCGTTATCGCTATTGACGGTCTTATTGTGGGGAATTTTACCGATTGCTTTGACAGTAACTCTGCAATCACTTGATGTCTATACAGTCATTTGGTTTCGCTTTTTGGTATCTTTTTTACTACTTGCTGTGTATTTAGGAATACGTGGTAAATTACCAAAATTAGAACAATTGCATTCTGCTTCTTGGAAATTATTAGCGATTGCTACACTCTTCTTAGGGATTAATTACTTTCTGTTCATGCAAGGTTTAGCACTAACATCATCTGCTAATGCTGAAGTTCTCATTCAATTATCTACCCTTTTATTAGGTTTAGGAGGGTTAGTGATTTTTAAAGAACGTTATCGACTGTATCAATGGATTGGTATAAGTGTAATGACTTGCGGTTATCTTTTATTTTTTCGTGAACAACTCACGAATTTAATTACCGCACATGGCACATATATACTAGGTAGTGTTTTGATTGTGCTAGGAGCAGCAGCATGGGCTATTTATGCTTTGGCACAAAAGCAGTTATTACAATCTTTCTCTTCCCCTAGCATCATGCTGATTATTTACGGGGGCTGTGCTTTATTATTCACTCCTCTAGCCAAAGTAAAATCACTTTTTATACTTGATACTTTCCATTTAGGAATGTTAGTTTTTTGTGCTTTTAATACTTTAATCGCTTACGGTGCTTTTGCCGAATCATTAGAACATTGGGAAGCATCACGAGTAAGTGCAGTACTAGCTTTAGCTCCGATTGTGACATTAATATCAGTCGTAGTTGTATCAGTTATTGCACCTTATTGGATACCATTAGAACACTTCACTTTCATAGCAATATTAGGAGCAGGTTTAGTAGTCACAGGTTCAGTAGCGATCGCCTTGGCAAAAGCTGATTAATAGGAATGAGTTTCCGGATTTTTACTGGGTTTTTTATCTAGTGAATTTTTGCTATCTTCAAAGCTACAACATAAATACTGAGGCAGGGAATTTTTTATTTGTTATGATTTAATAGTGAAGGCAAACTACTGGAGTCAGCCTCTTGTAAGATGGATAGTTTACCCATCTGTATGACTCTGTAGCATTTAATTGTTCACCTTATAGCCCAAAAAAATCCTTGAATAAGAATTCAAAAATCAGAATTCAGGAGTCAGAATTTATTACTGGAAGATTGGTATCCGCTACTTTCGCATTGACTTCCAAATCATATATTTGATGGGGATTTTAAACCAATTTATACCCATTATCTTAAGCAAGCTACATCCGCAAGTCATACAGAATTCATGGCTGGATTATAACTGCTGACTCCTAAATTCTGTTTTGAGAAAATTGAGGCTAATAACTTTAAGTAAACCAAGCAGGGCGCCCGAATAACTACCAAAGCCAACACCTGATAAAACCAGACCACCGAAATAGTTGAGCGATGAATAGTTTGTTTGGTAATTGGGTCAGCACCCTGAGAAAAAATTTTCTGTTGCTGGTTCTTTCAACACTGCTGCCAACATTTGGAATTAGTAATCCTGTTTTGGCAGCAGAGCGGATTTATGCATCTTATTCAGCTTTAGAGCTTTCCATTTCAGTCACGACTTTAGAAAACTATGCTAAAACAGGTGTAATTGACGAAGATTTAGCAGCGTATCAGCAATATCTGCCTCTTCAACAGCTTCAAGAATTACGGCAGATTTTACTCAATCGTGTAAAAGTTAGTCCGGCAGTACTTTCGCAATTTCTCTATACACCGCAAGGAGAATTTTTGCTGCATCGGTTGGCGCAAGTGATTAAAACCCAATCTCGTCAGCCAGAACCAGAATTTCATACTTTGCGTTCGGCGGTAATTTTAGCCTCTGCTGAATCGGGAGGCTTGACACTTTTGAATGTGTTGCGTAAATATCCCACCAACAGCATTAACCTTGATGTAGTGCAGACTTTGGAAATAGCTACACAATTGGAGAAACTTATTAATAAAACCCATCGGGCGATCGCAGCAGTTTCCCAAAAGTCTAAGATAGAAGCTACTACTATCAAACAACCAAATTTATCACAATTGCCCGATTTACAGGTTCCGGGAAAGTTGAAGTCGCAAAAATATACCCTAAATTTTTTCGACTCAACGCGCAATCGGCTTTTATTAACTGATATTTATATTCCTAATATCCAGAATGCTGCACCTGTAATTGTGATTTCTCACGGCTTGGGTTTAGACAGTAGCAACTTTCAATATTTAGCCACTCACCTAGCTTCCTACGGATTTGCCGTCGTCGTTCCCAATCATCCTGGTAGTGATGCTAAACAATTACATTCTCTGTTAAATGGACGCGCCAGTGAAGTAGCAGAACCAGGTGAATTTAAAGACCGACCTTTGGATGTAACATATATACTGAATCAGTTGGAAAAAGGTAACCAATCTGATTCACGATTTAAAGGCCGGTTAAATCTGCAACAAGTTGGAGTCTTTGGTCAATCTTTGGGAGGCTACACAGCCTTAGCCCTAGCAGGTGCTAAAATCAACTTTGGGCAGCTAAAACAAGACTGTCAACCAGCAGCACTGCAAAATACCTGGAACATGTCTTTACTGCTCCAGTGTCGCGCTTTAGAATTGAGGATCAGCAAGTCTGGCAAGGATTATAACCTGCGGGATGAGAGAGTGAAAGCTGCGATCGCAGTTAATCCCATTACTAGTTCTATTTTCGGCAAAGCTGGCTTAAGTCAAATTAAAACTCCAGTGATGATCGTCAGCAGTAGTGATGATACAGTTGCACCAGCTTTATCCGAGCAAATTTTACCTTTCTCCTGGTTGGCAAATTCACAAAAGTATCTCGTCATGCTTGTAGGTGGTACCCACTTTTCCACCATTGGCAACGGCAATCCTGCAAATCAACAAGTAGCATTACCTGCTGATATGATTGGTGATGCTTCCCAAGCGCGTCGTTACATGAATGTTTTGAGTTTACCTTTTTTCCAAACCTATGTTGTAGGAAGATCACAATACACCCCTTACCTAAACGCCGCTTACACTCAAAGCATTTCTAGTAAGTCTCTTGGTTTAAGTCTGGTCAAGTCATTGAATACAACCGAATTAGCACAATTACTGGATATAAAAGGAGCCAAACCCGCAAAAAAAAAGTTCCCAACACCATAGTCAGCTTCGGATTTTGGATGTTGGATATTGGTGTTGCATTGCTGCATGTGATGATTTTTATTTGACTATAAACAATTAGTTTGTTTATTCTCCGGCGAGTTCCCGCGCAATGTCCATGTTTGCTGCGAGTACACGCACGATTTCAACGGGGTTTTCACCTCGGTATATTAGGAAATATCGGGGCTGCACCAACCAGAAACGAACAGGAAGCGGAGTCAGGTCGTAATGGTACTTTCCTATTCTGGGGTTGTCTGTCAGTAATTCACAGGCGGAAAGAAGCTTGTCCAGCATCTGTTCAGCAGCATCCAAATTATCTGGCGCAATATAGGCATAAATTCCCGCAAGGTCGTTTTCTGCTTGCGGGGAGAGAATATAAAGTTTTGGGTTCGTCACAACGATTTTTTGATCAATTGTCGCGCTTTGTTGCGGATGCGCTCTCGCGCACCTTCTTGGGGAAGACCTTGTGCATTATCAAGCTCCGAAAGACCGATAGCAATTTGCTCATTGAGCCACAATTTATATTCCTCGGAATGGTCATTAAAGCGTTTCAAAAGACGCAACCCCTCCCGAATCACCTCGCTTTGAGAATGGTACAAGCCGGACTCAACCTGCATTTGGACGAAGGCTTCCAACTCAGGAGTAAGGGAAATATTCATATATCTATTTCCTTATAACAATAATAGACATTATAATAACAGTTTTTGTTATTGCTAGCCAGTGAAAATTTTCGCTAGTTAGTAAAATCTTATTAAGAGCTTAATAAACACTTAATAACTTCATGATAAGGTATTTACCAATACTTTGAAAAGCATAAAGGAACTTTATGGCTGTTGTGACAAATGTTGTGGGTAACTTTAGTTATAACACACAGTATCTCACTGGAGATGTTAATCGAGATGGTTATAGTGATTTAATTGAAGTTTGGCAAGATGGAGCAGTATTCAAGTCCGCAAGT
>NZ_JBALCZ010000024.1:0-46718 GCF_036917615.1 Nostoc sp. | reverse complement strand
TTCTATATCTTTGGTTTGATCAAGAAACTTGTTTGACTTCCTTGATTTCAAAATCCTATCACCCGGTTTAATTAATAATAGTCAATCTGGTAACAAACACAGAAATAAATATTGGAAAAGTAGTGATGAATCAGTTATAAATAGACAGTTCTGTCTAGACTATAAGCAATAAAAGTTCTTAGATCTATAAGATATATAGCACTTTTAATAGACAGACTATTCTAACTATAAATAAACAGATAAATGATTGAGTTTCTGTCCTTATTCCGTCCGGATCATTTGGATAAATCAGCGAGATTTACTCAAATCAAAACAATAGCAAAAACGCAAGTAATTGTTTGTTTTAAGACTCTCTTGCTGATGAGTAATTGTAACCACGAATACTCTTTGTAAATTAATTGGTCAGCGCAAGTAATTTGGCCAGATGTATGATATTCTTGATTTATAGGGAATCTAAATCGCTAAAGCACAAAGGATCTCCAAGCACTTACGCTCTAGTGAAGATGCCAAATCCCATAAGTTAACCAATGATTTGATGAACTGATGGTCTTGCTCCACAAGTCTCTGGAGGATTGTGGAAGTACTTGATCGGTAGCAGTTCCGGAGTTCGGGGGGACTTTGGTCTGCTTGCAGTTCATCAATCACTTTTGGGATAAACTCTTTATTCTTTACAGATAGTTTTTTCTTAAGTCCTTAAAAAGAATCGAAGCTTTGGGGAATGAAAGAATAGAATAAGCAATTGATAAGAGTGTTTACGATCTAAGCAACTGGCTAAAACAAACTTAATTCAACATCTATATGGATGAAACACCCTGGTCTTTAAAATGAATCAAAGAATGGTTAAGGGTGTTTTCCAATTTTCAATTCTTGTTAATTTATCCTGGTGATAGACATTATTGTATAGAGTTGAAAACTAAGTTAAAAATTAAGGGATAACGGTGTAGTTATTTCTGATAATTACACTGTATATAATGGCTATGACATAAAAGCCTAACAGAAGTGTGAAATATTTGAGACGTTTACAGCCTAACTTCAAAAATCTAGTCAAGCTTCAGGTTTAAACAATCCTGAAATTGGAAAAATCTTTGTCAGTATTATTGATGAAGTATTTAAAAATTACACGTTATTCAAGGATGTGATCTAAATGACTAAACCAAAAACACCCCGTAAATCTGTTCACGATCGCATCCTAAATACAGCATCAGGCTTGTTTTATCGAGAGGGGATTCGCAACGTCGGTATTGACAGAATCATTGCGGAATCTGGCGTAGCTAAAATGTCGCTCTACAATCATTTCAAGTCAAAAGATGCATTGATTGAAGCGTGGCTGCAACAACAGGATGTAGAATGGTGCGAATGGCTCAAAACCACGATTGAGGAACAAGCTTCTAACCCATCTCAACAACTACTGGCAATATTTGATGCCCTGCGCGAATGGTTTGAGAGTCCAGATTTCCGAGGTTGTGCATTCATTAATGCTTCAGTGGAACTAGCCAATGCTGACCATCCTGGACATCGAGTAGCATTAGAGCATCAACAATCGATTTACCGCTACATCAAGAGCCTTGCTCAATCTGCAGAAGTTTCATCACCGGAACAGTTAGCTAGGCAACTGCTTCTTTTAGTGCAAGGTGCGATCGTGGTTGCGATGATGGAAGGAAGTTGGTCAACTGCTTCACAGGCGAAAAAAGTGGCGGCAGCACTAATCCAGACTGCATCCAAATCCGGCGCTATATACTGAATATCACCATTTTTCAGACACTTGCAATACTCTGTTCGTTTTAGTTATTTTCAAGGGTTCCTAACGCGAAGCCTGTCCTAAATCATGGGTGAGAGCGCCAGTACATTGAGTTGTAGTGTTGTCAATAGTTTAGGATAAATCGTAGTAAGATTATTAAAATTAATTGCCATTAACTTAACTTGCGATTGAAGACTACGAATACTATGCTACAAGCGGCATGACGGCTTTACTCTTTGCCTACGAGGTTGTACTGGTTTCCCGTCGCTTTCAATAAAGATGCAAATTATTCTTATCTATAGCTGACAATTAGCCGTTTAGATTGACCATTTACCTGACCTACCCCAAGACTCGCCATGACCATCACCGTTTCAAAGCAGGCATACAAAGAACTGTTTCAAGAAGCTAAAGAAACCACCACTTACCTGACTCCAAAGGATCAATCCAATCATTGGGATTCGATCTGTCAATATCCGCCGACTTTGGGGCAGGGATGGATACGGGGAATTCGGTTGCGTGAAGGAATATGGTTGTCGATCTATGACTATCAACTGCACGATGATCTCGTGGTCAGGGGTTCCGATTATTTTCAAGGGCTGGGATTCAGTTTTTTTCTGCAAGGGGAATACACCTATAATGACGTGCCGCATGAAGCTGGGCAGCATCTTGTTTGCGGTAGTGGAAACGAAGCCCCAGCCGTTCGTAAGGAATTTACCAAGCAGCGATTTTTGCAAATTGATCTAGGATTACAACCAGGGGTGCTGCGATCGTTTATGGGCAATGACTCAGGCGAACTTCCTCCTGAATTGCAACATCTGGTTCATTCCCCTGAGCAACCTTCTAACTGGCATCTGAGTACGACAACCCCTGTTATGCAAAGCATTGCACGGCAGATTTTGCAGTGTCCTTACCAGGGCATTTCTAGACGCATTGATCTGGAGAGCAAAGTATTGCAATTACTGGTGTTGCTAGTAGAACAGGAGATAAAACTTCACACTGAGCGCCGTACTATCCTTCCTATCCCTCCACTCAAGCCCGGAACGCTGGGGCGAATTTACTATGCTAGGGAAATTCTACTCCGACATCTGGATTGTCCACCGTCTCTGTCTGGGTTGGCACAACAGGTAAAGTTGAATGAATATACGCTCAAGCAGGGTTTTCGTAAAGTATTTGGCACTACTGTATTTGGTTATTTACATGAATATCGCCTGGAACAGGCACGACAATTGCTCGAAGCCCAGGACATGAAAACATCGGAAGTTGCCCAAGCCGTGGGCTTTGCCAATCGGGGCTATTTTGCAGCCCTATTCAGGCAGAAATTTGGACTCAACCCCAAGGAATACCGGAAACAGGGAACAAACGACTGCTAGTGATCAAAAAAAAACTCCGTCTGGTGATCAAATGCGCTTCAACTTTGCTCCACAAGTCGGTAAGCTTCTTAAAATAACGTGAGTTTGATGAGTCATATATAGCGGTTCTCGTTTACATGAAGTACATTTTCCAACCTCACCCCCAACCCCTCTCCTTACCAAGGAAAGGGGTTGGAGGTGAGGTGACGACTGTATTGCACCGAAGTCAGAACCGCTATAGTGTCCTAAATTAGCCGTAAAAAAGACCTCTAAGAGATTTTACTACGTAAAACCGTCCCTCTTGCCCGTCGGAGAGAGACAAACTTGAACTTGAGTTTAAGGCAAGGAGAGGTTTATCCGAACTCACGTTAAAAGAGAGTCCGGGATTAGCACCCACAAGGAAGGTTCTCCCGCCGCTTTCAATGCAAGGTATGTCTTGGGAGCAAAGTTTTGTGAAATGGTGTGTAGGGAGTTGTTATGAAGTGTTGGCATTTGTTTAGTAGTATTCATCTCTGGTTAGCAATATGTTTATGGGGATGCGGTAGTGCTTTTGCCATTGGGCCGAGAGGAGCACAAAATCGGGAAAATTTAGCGACAAATCTGGCTCAAAGGGTAGCCCCTCCAGCCGATGCCTACGGCGGGCTGCGCCTACGCCAACCTCTTAAAAAAGGAGTAAATCAGAATAAAGATCCCCTTGACAAAGCGCGATCGCTTGAGCAAAACGAAAGCAGGATTCGACAACTCAGCGAGATAGAACTTCCGAACACCAGCGCCCAAATGCTTGTACAGTCGCCAGCACAGCAAACAGTACCCGTGTCAGAAATTGTGCAAGTGACGCAAGTGAAAGCTAATCCTACAAATATTGGTGTAGAAGTAATTTTACAGACCTCGAAAGGTCAACAATTGCAATTAGTAAACCGCAGTGCTGGTAATAACTTTATCACTGATATTCCAAATGCTCAACTGCGCTTACCGTCTGGCGAGGCATTCGCATTCCGCTCCCAAAAACCGATTGCAGGTCTTCGTGAGATAACGGTAACGAATTTTGATGCCAATACTATTCGGGTGACTGTGACAGGGGAAGCAGGAGTACCACAGGTCGAATTATTTGACAGTCCAGATGAAGGTCTAATCTTCAATGTTGCAAGTATTGCACCTTCGGCACCACAGGCGCAACCTCAAACACAACAACCCCAAACACAACAGCCAGAAAGTCAGACACAACCAAGTCAACCATTAGCTAGTGGTGATCAGCCAATTGAGTTGGTGGTGACAGGGGAACAAGATACCTATCGCGTAACAGATGGATCAACTGCGACCAAAACTGATACGCCCCTGCGCGACATTCCCCAATCGATTCAAGTAGTGCCTCGGCAATTGCTAGAAGACCAGCAGGTAGCGACCCTGGCTGAAGCGTTAAGGAACGTACCAGGTGTGGCGCAGGGATCAGATTCAAGCCGCTCAGTCTATGAGGTACCTTTGATCCGAGGCTTTTTCGCTGGCTTTGATATCAAAAGAAACGGGTTGACAAACCAAAGTAATTTAAATCAAAGTTTTGATAGGGCTACTATCGACCAGGTTGAAGTGGTCAAAGGACCTGCCTCTGTTCTCTACGGTCAGGGTTCGTTGGGAGGGGTGATTAACTATATCACCAAACAACCCCTGCACGACCCTTACTACGCAGTGGAAGCCTCTCTTGGCAGCTTCAATTTCTATCGCGGTGCTATAGACCTTTCCGGTCCACTTAATCCCAGCAAAACGGTATTGTATCGTCTCAACCTCGCGGCTCAAACGACCGAAAGTTTTCTGGATTTCTACGATCAACAGAGATACATTGTAGCACCTGTTGTTTCCTGGCAACTGGGCGATCGCACCAAGATTACGTTCACAAGCGAATATCAGGTGCGACCCCAAAAGTTTAGTTCTACGGGTATTCCTATCTGGCGATGCTTTTACTCCGCGTGTCGGTCTTGTCTATCAACCGATTCCCGCGATTTCGCTGTATGCTAACTATAGTCGGTCATTTAATCCAAACACTGGAACCGCCTTTGACGGCAGTCAGTTTCAACCGGAACGCGGCACGTCCTATGAAGTGGGCATAAAAGGAGATATTAGCAATAGACTTTCTACGACCCTTGCCTTCTACGACGTGACACGCTCCAATGTTTTGACGAATGATCCAGTCAATACTGACTTCTCCATTCAAACAGGTGAGCAAGGCAGTAAGAGAGTTGAATTTAGCATTGGTGGTGAAATTTTACCAGGATGGAACATCATTGCAGGCTACGCTTACACAGATGCAGAAATTACCAAAGACAATACCTATACGGTTGGCAACTTGCTGGATAATGTTCCCAAACACAGCTTTAACTTATGGACAAGCTACGAAATTCAATCTAATCGCTTCAAAGGCTTGGGTTTTGGCATGGGGTTACTCTACGTTGGAAAACGCCAAGGAGACTTAGATAATACCTTCACTTTGCCTAGTTATTTCCTGACAGAGGCGGCTATCTTCTATAAGCAAGACAAATTCCGGGCATCACTTAATTTCAAGAATTTGTTTGACATTGACTATTTTGAATCTGCCGATGGCAGGCTAAAGGTTTATTATGGCGATCCGTTCACGGTGCAAGCAACGCTTCGGTGGGAGTTGTAGAGAGGTGAGGGGAATAGAGGGCGATCATCGGCTGAACAACTTGTCCGAATACAGTTTTAATTTGTGGACAACATTTAAAAATTCGTAATTATGATGAAATTCAACCTAGAAGTTTGAAACGATTAGGACAAGGCTAGGGGCTAGAAGATCATCGTGCTTCTAGCCAAGAGAGTAAATTAGCCACACTAGTAAAATCTAACAGTGCCTCACCAAGATTTTCTAATTATTCCAAAGCAGAGTTTGAATCCGCTCTAGCACATCTTGAGGTAATTCTCCCACCTGTCTAGTTAGTTGACGAAGAATAAGCGATCATTCTGTTTGTTATCCCTGTTCTCGTCTATATGATTTAATGTAAAAAATCACACTGCAACTAAGTTCGGAGCAGTCAGGGATGAGAATTCATTATTTGCAACATGTGCCATTTGAAGGACTTGCTAGCATTGAACAGTGGGCGACAACGAAAGATTATATTCTCTCTGTAACTAAGTTTTATAACGGCGACACTTTACCATCTGTTGATGATCTAGATTGGGTGATAGTAATGGGTGGCCCGATGAATATTTACGAGGATGATAAGCATCCTTGGTTGACGTTGGAAAAATATTTTCTTGAAGAAGCAATCAAGAAGAATAAAATAGTTATTGGTATTTGTCTTGGCTCGCAGTTAATCGCTGATGTTTTAGGTTCTAATACCAATTTAATATGAAGCTGCATAGAAAAGAGCTTCTAGGATAAAGTTATAAGAAGAGACAGAAATTACTTGCTCAAATGTAAGTTGGTCGAATATCTCTTGGATGCGTTCGCGTAAAGCTTGTAGAGAAGAGAAAAGTTGATTTTTGAGAGGTTTCTTGAGAGCTTGCCAAAGCCTTTCGATAGGATTGAGTTCAGGAGCCGATGGTGGTTGAAATAAAGGAATAATATTCTCTGGCCAGCTAATCGCTGAACTTGTATGAGCCGGTGCTTGGTCAATCTGTAAAATTGCATAATCCGAGCCTAATTGCACAGATAGCCATCGATTTTCCGCTTTGCTCCTGGTGCCTTTTTGATTTTTAATAAGCCTGATATCCCATCAGTTCTGTACTTCTGCAACCATCTCGTGACCGTTGAAGTATCTTTTGCCAAGCGTTTTCCGATTTCTTGCTGCTCCTTAACCTGCCCGCTTTTTATCCACCACAGCATAATAAGCTTTTCTTTCTGGTTTCCTAAATTCGCTGTTTGTAGACGTTTTTTAAGTTCTTCTTCGCTTTCTGCTATTTCAATCTTAAAAGGGCGGCTCATGGTTATTTTAATTTATCAAGTTTGTTTTCTCCATTATATGCAGCTTCATATAAAATTGGTATTAGGTTTACAAAGGTCAAGAAAAAGAAATAGGTTGGTATCCGATTGAAGTGACAACAGAAGCACAAAATTCTGCTGTTTTTGCTTCATTAACTGCATCTTTCACTGTGTTTCATTGGCATGGTGATACTTTTGACTTACCACCGGGTGCTGTACGACTAGCCTATAGTGAAGTATGCACAAATCAAGCTTTCATTTATGGAGATAGAGTATTAGGTTTACAATTTCATCTAGAATCAACTAAATACAGCGTTAGGCAAATTATTGAAAATTGCGCTTCGGAATTAGTTGTAGGTAAATATATTCAGAAACCTGAAGAAATGCTAGCACGGGATGATGATTTTAATAATATAAATACTACCATGTGTGGAATTTTAAATTATTTTGCTACTTTTACGAAATAAATTATTATTTATCACGCAATACAGATCAGTTAAGGCTCAAAACTAAAATTGATGTAGGTTGGGGAGCCACGCAATAGGGCATTAGATGTAAAAATTCTGTATAACTACGCCAAATCAGATACTTATAGGGAAGAATTCTGGATAGTACACGGATATGGGTATTGTATAGAAAAGTTATGCACAACATGAAAATAAATATCTGTAAGTGTTACATGTGGTTATCCACAAGATATTTAGACGGAGACTTTTGGTCTAATAAATAGTTAGGTGGCTTAAGTTCTAGGTTGGGGCATTAGTCACAGGTTATCTGCAATTGATGAGCCTGTGTAATATTGGCTACAAACAAGGTTGTCGAGACATTGTTGAACGTAGAAGCTAGAATTGCTTTAGGGCCTTGAATCGAAACATTTTCAGAACACTTACATGACTTTTCCGTCTGATATAAAAGGTTGTATGCGTGACTGCATCCTCCCAGTGATCTGGAAAAAAGATGATATCTACTCCTTTTTTAAGGATCACTGCACGCAATCTGACCTTAAGGCACTGGATAACTACAAAGAAGAACTCAACCGCGCTCTGATGGTTGATCGTATCTTTACTCGCCTTTCTAACAGAGATGATGGAGGACTGGGTGCTTTTAGAGCAATGCTTAAGTCTTTGATAGAGTGGTCGCACTTTGATCCCTACTACTTTGACAAACTCAAAAAATTAAATCGTGAAGAAGCAAAAAGGAATCTTGATCATCTCCGCCAATTGCAGGAAATTCGAGATGCCAAATTTCGGGTAGAAAGAGAAAAGCAAGAGGAGTTGAAATGTTCCCAACAGGAACCAAAGCATACTATTGAAGAACTTAAGAAAAATTTTTTAGACCTTCATAATGGTAAAACTTCTACACAGCAACGGGGATATGAGTTAGAAAGAATTTTGCTTGAACTAGGACGGTTATCTCAGTTAGAGGTGACTGAGCCTTTTCGTATTGTTGGCGAACAAATTGATGGTGCTGTCAAGTACGACGGTGAACACTATCTTATAGAAGCGAAATGGCAGGATAAATCTTCTAGTAATGAGCCTGTTTATCAATTTGTTGGTAAAGTTGAAGGCAAAATGTATGGGCGGGGAATTTTTGTTTCAGTTCATGGTTTCAGTGATAATGTTGTGAAAACTATTGTGCAAGGTAAGGCGCTCAAAACAGTTTTCATTGATGGTGAAGACTTGATTCATGTTTTGGAAGAACGTCTCAGCTTTCGTCAGCTAATAGATGCAAAGGTCAAAGCAGCACAAACTAGAGGGGAAATATATATCCATCCGTTGTCAGAAAAATCAAAAGTGCCTTGATCCCAATCCTCCAGTAGTATCGCCACCTAACATATTACGGCAGCGGACGCACGAAAGCCGTTGGTGCTCAATTCGAGGTTGCTTGCTGCCGCTGCGTTTTGCCCTTATGCTGCTTAGTCCTCGGTGAAGACAGTAGTCGGAAAGTTACCTGTCGGAGTTCAGGATTAGTTGCCCAGAGGTATTTGTGATAGCGATACTCCGTAGGAGTCACTTCGCGATCGCAATTTATTTGATATCAGGTAAAGTGTGGCGTAAAGCTATAATTTGAGGCAGCAACTTTAGGCTAGAAGTATGACTACAGTAGCAATTTTACCAACAAGAGACGCTAGCGGTGAGAAATCCTATCGGGCGATGTCTGACGACAAGCCGCTTTGCGTCTACGCACTCCGATAAACATTCTGTTGGCAAAACTGCAGGGCAAGCTTTGTTCATGCCGCTAGAGAATTGATGAATCTATACTATACTGCGATCGCTCAACGAGCCAATCATTGTTGTGAATACTGCCAAGCTCCTGAAGTCGTTTTCAATTTCCGTTTGAGGTGGAGCATATTATTCCAATTTCTCGGCAATGACTATCATCGTCCTACGCTAGTATTAGAGAATTCACTACACATCTGAATTCGTGTGATGTTTGTAACAAGCACGAGCGATCGCTTACAATAGCGATTTTGATATAGTGTGGGATCGCCCAACCCATTAGCGGAATTGACCGAGATATCACCCCAGATCCCCCTGCCTCTTCGTTGAGAATAGCTGATTTTTAAATTTTGTATCTAAATTCAGCAACGCCATTTTTTCTAAACAAAATGTGCATCCGCCGCATTGAATGCCAGCTTGATCATTTGATGGGGATATACATTGCCGGATATATGATTCCGAGGCACTCTGGCGATTAAAGTTTGTTCTCCCACCTTAACCCAAATACTACAAATCCCAATACCATTTAAAACCCGTTCTATTAGCCCTTCAATAATTACTGACCAAGGTTTATGCAATATTGAAGAACTTACATCGTAAAGATTGAAAGTATCGCCAGATAAACAACATGCAGTAATTGGCTTTGTGACTTCCCCAGGATATAAAAACTCTATCCCGTTTGCAAGTTTGATAAAACTTCCACGGCTATTCCGTTCTACCCGACACGGAATAATATTATCTATCCCTACTAATCTTGCAAGCTGCTCGTTAGCTGGTCGGCGAATGATAGTTTCCAATTTATCATCCTGTACAATACAGCCGTCAAATAAAGCGATCGCCCGATCAGCAAAATGCAGTATATCTGTAAAATTATGACTGACTAATATGACTGCTGATCCCCTAGCTTGGGCCCATTGTCTAATTTTTTCGATCATCTCGGCACGTATTCCGACATCTAAAGAGGCAGAAGGCTCATCCAAAAGCAGCAATTCGGAATCAGCAACTAACCCGCAGGCAATACAAACCCGTTTGGCTTCACCACCGGACAGAGAACGAGCTGAGCGATTTGCCAGGTGTTCACAGCCAAAAGTTGCAAGTGCAGTATATACCGTTTGCTTAATCTTATGTGTTGGTGTTCCCCGAAACTTTAATACCTTGGCAACATTATTAAAAACAGTATCATCTAGTAGTAATGTTTCTTGAAATACCAAAGCCGAACGACGACGCAACAATGTTTTATTAGCACTACGGATATCCTGTCCAAATAATTGCATCTCACCACGGTAAGGTTGCAAGAGATTGATCGTTCTTAACAAAGTGCTTTTGCCAGCGCCATTGGGGCCAAGCACAGCGACCAGTTCTCCTGGACAGACTGCAAAATTTTCAATTGACAGGATATTTTTACGTGTTTTGCTATCGACGTTCACCTGTCGCATATTTAGGACATACTCGTTAGTACTCATAGAATTTTCTTGTCATGCTGTAGGATAGTCAATAACACAATAACGGTGTATGTGATGATCAGGAGAATGTATGCGATCGCCATTGCAACATCATAATTTCCTTTCCCTACCTCCGTAACGATCGCTGTTGTCAGAACTCTTGTCTGTCCTTTGATATTGCCGCCCACCATCATAGATGCACCAACTTCCGAGATAACGCGACCAAAACCGGCAATCACAGCAGCCATTAATCCTAAACGTGCTTCCTTGATCAACAACAAGTTTGCTTGCCACTGTGTCGCTCCCATTGACAACAGTTGCCAACGTAGTTTCGGATTAATACTGACAATTGCTGTAAAACTGAAGCCAGCTACAATTGGAAAAGCAATGATTGCTTGGGCGACGATCATAGCTGTGGGTGTATAAATCAAATCAAGATTTCCTAACGGTCCAGACCGCCACAAAGACACACTGACCACCAAGCCGATTACGACGGGTGGCAATCCCATCCCGAAGTTAATCAAACTATTCAGAGTCTGCTTGCCGGCGAAATCCACTAATGCCAGCCACATTCCTAATGGTAGTCCCAGTAAAACACTAATGGCTGTAGCTGTTCCAGATACAAACAATGTCATTGTCATCACCTGGAAAACGTCACTATCGCCATCGGTTAATAGCTCAAGAGCTTTCAAAGCTCCCTCAATGATTGTATTCACAAATCTTTTGAGAAAATGGAAAAGAATACTGAAATATAGCGTTTCCTAAGCAACTGAGGTACACCAAAATCTTTTTTACCAAGGTTAGTCGCTTTGAAAACGTACCTCACCAGGTCGGGAACCGCTATATGCAGTAAAGCAACCCTTGATGATCTGATGCTCTTTCTCTAAAAGCCGTAATCTTTCTCTGTTTTACCGCTATCTGAATAAAATAGCTGTTGTCCGAACTGTTTTTCCCCGTGGGCTGCAATCACTGTCTGTCCTTCAGGAGATAAGAGATAATTAATAAACGCTATAGCTCCTGCACTATTCACTTTAGGGAATTTCTGAGGATTCACCTGCATGACATGGTACAAATTCAATAGTTTCTTGTCTCCTTGTACCAGTATTGGCAAAGACAGATTTTTCTGCTGAAATATATATGTCGCCCGATCTGCTAAGGTATATCCTCGTTTCTGATTAGCAACTTGCAAAGTTTCCGCCATTCCTAAACCTGTTTGCTGATACCAAGCACCAGATGGTTTAATCTTAGCCTGTTGCCATAAATCTTTTTCTAGTTTGTTAGTACCTGAGTCATCACCCCGCGATATAAACAACGTTTTGTTTTTAGCAATCAAGGAGAATGCTTCTACAGCATTCTTTTTCCCTCGGATATTTGCCTTATCCGTCTCTGGGCCGACAATCACAAAGTCATTGTGCATTACCAAGTGGCGATTACTCACTGCACCATCTGCCAAAACTTTGCGTTCGGCTTTCGGTGAGTTGACGAATAGGGCGTCAACTTCACCTTTTTCAGCCAGAGCCAAAGCCTGTCCGGTGCCGACAGAAATGCTTTTGAGCTTATATCCTGTTTTCTTTTCAATCGCCGGAACTAAATCATCTAGCAGCCCACTGTCCTGAATGCTGGTTGTCATCCCCACAATCAAATTTTTACTCGTTGGGGACTGTGCAATAGCTGGCTTTTGCTTGACCAGTAAATCACTAGCTTCAGCACTCAGAATCGCCAAGCAAAACGCTAAACATGCAATGAAAATTCTCCGAATCATAGAACCTCTAAAAATATATGATTTACGCATTAACAGAGTAATAAGCTGTTACACAAAAGCACATTGAAACAGCACCGGAGCAATCGCAATTTTTTCCTCAACGTTGAAAGCTATACCTGCGGCTTGTTCGCTATCTTGTAAGGTCGTGTGGTTAAATTTAATGACATTGTTGTTCATAATGATCTGACGATTCATGACTCTAAATATTTGCTACAACTTCCCCAGTCTTGCTGATGTCATAACCGCCGAAAATTTGTAATTGCGATCGCACTAGCTGATGTCCCAAGATATTGATAAACTGCTGTACTGGTTCTTCTTGCAAGTATTCCTTGAGAATCACCAAGTCGTATCGCGCACTATGAAGGGGAATAAATCCCAAACCAAAGGTAGCAGCTATAGATGCCGTACTGATCCCTGCATTAGCAACTCCTGAAACTATAGATAAAGCAACATCTTGATGGTTGTGAACGATATGGTCAAATCTATTCATAGCCTCCAATGGCACTCCTTCTTCTTGGAGTTTCCGTTCTAAAAGCATCCGATTGGCAGAACCCACTTCATGGGTGACAACAGTTGCTCCAAATTCTACTAAGTCGGAAACTGTTTTAACTCCCATTGGGTTTCCTGGTGGAACTAACAATCCCTCTTCCCAAACCCCAAGAGTAATCAAAACAGCATCTTTATCTGTTAAGGCTTCTCGGACAAAGGGAATGTTATGTTCCCCAGTTTGGGGATCATATAAGTGCATCCCTGCAATGTGAACTTCACCCCGGCATAGACTACGCAATGCAGCCTTGCTATGGGCGAAACGATAATGAACTCGCAGTTGCGGATGCCAGCGTTGAGTTGCTTTTGCCAACAGGGAAAGCACAGGTGTACAACCAGCAATCACAACTGTGTTGTGCAATTTGTCCATATCATCCAGAAGCCGAACCAGGACTTTATTTGTACCTGTCTGGCTCTGTGCTTCACCCTCCGGGTGACGCTCGTTCCTTGCTGACGCTAATGGCAGTGTACTTATACTGGGGAATCCCTCCACCCTTACAGGTGACGCTCTTCTGTTGGAAAGTTCTGATGCCTTCGGCAACCCCTTCGGGGAACGGAGGCTTCCTTTGCTCAGACTTTCCGCTACGTCGCTACCGCTTGCGCTAATGCCACTTTTTACAATGGGGTGGCTGACTGCAACTACCTCACCATCAGATGGAATCATTTCGATGCGAAAAGCATCTCTGCCTAATAGGGGATAAGCTATCCATCGATCCCCAATCCGCGCTAGAATAACTTGTGATTGCTCTAGGTTAGGGGCCGAATCGGCAAGAATCGCCTCAATTTTGGGTAAATCCTCCTCTGTTAGCCAGAATAAGTCCTCTACTTGGCAACCAAGTACTTTAGCTAAACGCAAGGAAATAGTAACAGAAGGCGCACATTGTCCCGTTTCAACAGCACCAATAGTCTGACGGGTTATGCCAGCTATATTAGCTAATTCTTGCTGACTTATGCCCAGACGATTCCTAATTGCCTTGAGGTTATTGCAAATATTCATATCCTGCTTTATGAGGCTGTATCTCTTTGTTACAAAAAGCGGTAGAGGACACATTTAATCTGACTTGAAAAAGGCTGTAGGGGAGCCAGTGCGCCCTTGCGGTTCCCCGACTTGTAGCAACTGGCGTGTGTAGGGGAAAGCCAAATTTTCATGATTGACTGCCTAAGTAATAGCAAGGTCTTCTATAGGACTCCTATTTAATTTTGAAAAAATTCACTACAGCTTTATTCTTTCTTGCTCGTTCCCTATCTCTATATAGTGATTCAGGAATCAAATCGGATTCCTATAGTGTGTGCCTTTTCTGCTGAGAGTTTTGTTAATATTTTGGTAATTTTTCATCCATATTGTCAAAATACTTGCATATTGTCAAAATACTTGCCAGATTTTTGTTTTTGCGGGAAGTGAAGTAATTTCAGACTTTTTGTTAGTTTATTACTGTTTTTTATCTCCTTGTAGCAAGCATACCATACACATGTCCAAAATAATTGCTAAAAATTAAAAAGTTTTTTCTGGAATTTTCTTATGAAAAGTGTATTTATAGCTACAGAATTTTTCCTGACTTTGTAGTGATGATGAGCGATTTTAAGCCTAAATATTTTCGTGCAACGTACCTGTGTCCACATGTTAACCATCAGATTTTTATTAGCGATGGCTCCGCCCACCGCAGGCATCCCATTAGAAAAATTGATTGCTGATGTGTTCCATCAGAATAAGAATTTGTAGTTATTATCTTAAATATGGTTATGTGCGGATGTCGGCGCACAACGCTTGCAACCTTGAGGCGATGTCTACGACATGCTACACCTACGCGTAATTCATACTTGGATTCAGCAACGCCCTGACAAAATTCTTATAGGAATGGTGAATTTAAGATGTCCTTATTTATGGTTTTCGGATAAACTAATTGGTACATGGTACAGACTAGCTACCTGGTTGTAGGGAGAGGACACATTGGTTTAGCGACATCTGTCTATTTGAGTAATCAAGGATATACTGTTTACCTTTATTCTCGTCGTTCTTCCATTGTTGCCCAGACAAGAACCATTCACTCAATTGGATCAGTTTCTCCCGGAAGTTATCCAGTTGCAGCTTGTTCCAATAACATTTATGAGTTGGCGGCCCTAAATGGTGGTAAACTACCACTCAATGTGGTGATCTGTTGTCGCGGTCAAGACATCGAATCCTATGCCAGGATTCTAGCTGAATATATCAATCCTCAAATGAACATTCTGGTTTTCTGTGCTAGTCGCTTTGCAGGTCGGGTTTTTTGTAAGGTGCTCCAAAGACTTGGAATAGCTAAGGAACAGTTGCCTGCTGTGGCTGATGTCAACAATACTCCGTTCGTCAGTCGCGGTAATATGGAGGATCAAATCAGGATTAGTACGCTTACCAACAAGTTCTTTGTGGCAGCTCAGAACCGAACCATGACAAATCGGATTGTGAGCGCTTACCAAGCTGTGTTTAGTAATTTATGGGCTGCTGCTTCGGTTTTAGAAATTAATCTCAATAAAGTTAATGACATTATCCACCTTCCTCTGCTTCTGGTTTCATTAGCTAGATGGGAATCTGGTGAGGATTACAACCCCTATCAGAACCTTGGTTCCCGTACTGTTGGACTCATTGACCACCTGGATGGCGATCGCATAGCAGTGGGTGAAGCACTGGGAGTCCTCAACTTAATTGATATCAAAAGCCACTATCAAATCGCATATGGAACCACCGGATCATCCCTTTATGAACATATGCAGCAGGTTAGAGCCTACTCCAATACGACGCTGTGTAACCCTCATCACCGCTATTTGGTTGAGGATCTGCCCTATGGCTGTTTTCCCCTACAAGTTTTAGCTCGCCTAGCTGGAGTAGAAACACCATTTCTGGATAGTTGCATCACAATAGCAAATAAGTTCCTTGACATACCTCTGGAGTGGAATGCTGAGTTTCTGGAATTGGATCGGCATCAGCTCAGTCAAGAACTTTAGTGGTAGTACCATCTTTGTCTTCTATTCCCCAAAGTTGAATTTGATTAAGATTTTATGGCGGTTTATTAAGTATGAATGGATTGATATAGATGCTTACTCTAGTTGGGAAACTTTTATCGCATCTATTGAAAAATTTCTCCGAAAATTTGAAAAAAATTCTGTAGTTAATTTTGTCTAACTACTTAACTAACCTGTGTCTGAACAATTCTCAAATAGCTCTCAGTCAGTGATTAGGGCAGGGAGAATATTGAGGAGATACAGCGACAAACTTATCAAATATTGCGCTTAGAAAACAAAATTTTTCTTTGCCACTCGCTATTTTGTCCAGTCCCTATTAACTTAATTTATTAATAAAATATTATCTTAATTAGATATACGCTAAGAAGTAGTTTATATTTATTATTAAAATGCTGTAATTTATTCATTAGAGAGTTAGCTCGTGACACAAACAACTCAACACGCACACTATATGCTGGCTGACAAACGTCCTAGTATCAAGGAGCCGATAGAAGTCTCACCTTTAGTGGGTAACTGGGTCAATACTAAATCGGATACTAATTATTTAGTGCGGGTGGTTCTGACTGAACAAGATGATCACCTTGTGTTTCAGGGTTATGGAGCCAACGAACCCTCACCAATTGACTGGGGTAAGGTTGAGGCGGTGCCTTACGCTGTAGGAACTTCACTTACAGCAGGAGGATTCCACGCTTTTTACAAGCTAGACGGGATTGAGACACATCTGGTGGCAAATCAAAAATTGGGAATCTTGGTCATTCAGTCCTATACCCGCTATGTAGATGGTAGTGGTCGAACTGATCATTTTGCCCGTGAGTTTTTTCATCGCTAGTAAGAAGAGGAAGATTTCAAGATGGAACGAAACGAAATTTACGGTAACCAGCCCAAGGACACCGTGATTGATTTCACGCCTTATTTAGGAACCTGGATAAACTCCAACACAGAGACTACATGGATCAAGAAATTTACTCTAACCAAGCATAATCAGCAAATTATTATGCACGCTTATGGTGCCCAGTCCCTCAAAGATTGGGGTGAGACTGAGGTGACACCGTTTGTAGATAATATCAATGAGAAAGCTTTCTCTGCAAGATACGATCACGATTCGGTGGAATCCTTGTTGGCAGCGAACATGAACAAAGATTTGTGGGTCATTGCTGCGTTTCACAAGTTCAAGGATGGCAGCCAACCTAATTTTCTGTGTCGGGAGTTTTACTATCGGCCGGACTAAGCTGAAGTTCCTGCTTGCATTTGTACTAAAAAAGCTCATAAGGCTTGCTGTACAAAAAGTATAGGGGTTAACATTTGATATCATGTCCGCTTGATTACTTATTTAACCCGAAGAACCCCAAACAGCCAAAGCTACCCTTTGTGTCCCCTAAGAGCTTGCCTACGGTGTACACACAAGTCGAAAAAAGCTTGATTTGCCATTGTTCTCTCGTCTCTCGTTAAGAGTCTCAGACTGGGAATGGCTAATTAGAGGCTCTGCCTCCAGTCATACATTAAGTCAGCAGCCCAGATGAATGCATTCCCATACGGAGCATGGGAACGAGGAACGAGGAAAGCCTGATCAAGCTAGGTTTTTAGGACTTGTGTGTACACGCCCGGCTTGCTCTTAGGGAATTAAGGGGAGCCAGTGCGGTCTTCTTTCTTGGAAACCGAACTGCTAAACAGGCGATCGCTTATCCCTCTTCTGTCACTCTCCGAAAACTTTTGCAATTTCTGAATTCTAGAGCTTTTGTATAGCAGGCGATCGCGCGATTCTTTTCTAATAACAAATACAAGACCAATTTTTTCTAATAGTATAGCTTGTATTGGTTGCCTCATGAGGCTTCTAGCGATCGCCCTTGCGGAAAGTGACAGAAGAGGGTTATAGCAGTCCTAAATCATTCATGAAAAATTAGATCCCCAACTTTTTAAGAAAGTCGGGGATCTGGACACGACGAATTTTCAAAAATCAGCCAGTAGGGTGTATTATCCCGTAGGGTAACGCACCTTGAATTATTGACGATCGCGCTCCCCGGTTCCACTGTATGTCGGTTCAATTACGCCTGCGATGCGAACTGTATTGCATCAGATTTTACCGTTAAGGTGGCCTACAGCAAAGCGCCAGAACTCAAAGTTGAACGTATCTACACACTAAAAGAACCAGATGCTCCTGAGCAACTCAGACTAAAATCCCCAACTGGCGATTAATCGCCTTGGGGATCTGGCTAACGACTTTTGCTAGATTCTATACAGTATGAGCGTGGTTTTTTCGCATAGATCAATAAATTGCCAGTAATCTCACTTGTGTGGGGTCAATAAAATAGTAATAATTAATATCAAGAACTTTTAGTTAGATTAATCATTATTACTTAGCATGACCATTACCTTAACACAGAAAGAGTCGAACGAATTATAGGCAGAAGCTGAAATAAACACTCTACAAAACTCAGAACCTAATGAACTTCTTTATCAAGTACCTAAGCAACTTGGCAAAGGCTATGTGCGAGAAATAGAGGTGCATCCCAATCTCTGGTTGGCGGTTGTGAACTACGAACACAACGATAATTTGCTCATAAAAGTCCCTGATGGAGATCATCCCCTGGAATTTAGTGTCTTCTTTGAAATGGAATGAAACAGCCCTGCTTTTCAAGGGGGATTTAGGGAAATATCAATCTTTGCTAACAAGTTGAGAACTTTGCCCTTTCCTGCCTAACCCTCCTTCAAAAGAATTATCATTATTTTTAATCTGCGATCGCCAGGGAAACTTGGCAAATTCCTTTGAGTTGCCAAGCTACTTCCGCACAGACGCATCCATTTTTTACAATCGTGATCAACTCCGCATTGGACTTAATATTCGGAACCTGTTTGATATCAGGTATTTTGATATGGCCCTAAGCAATCTAAGTGTTTTTCCAGGAGAACCAGTGACGGTTTACGGCTCGATTTCCTATGAGTTTTAGTGTCTGTGATGGCGAGTAGCGGAGTGGAAGGGCCGATCGCTCCCTCTGTTACAAGCAACGCGATTACTCTACTCAACGTTTTTAGAGAAGCGATCGCTTCTAGTAGGTGAACACCCACTTACGCTTTTTTGGTGATCCGTTCGTCGTACAGGGAACAATTTCATGGCATGCCTGCAAAGCCTGAAGGGGTGTTTGGGGTAGGCAAAAAACTGCCCCAAGAAGCCGAAGAGTATGGTCGCAGCGCGTGTATTTAGACCAATACACAGGCGAGGTGGTGCAACTACAAAATGGGCTAAAACCATCCAGAGCCGATCGCCTGTTTAACGCCTTCGGTCCTTTGCACTTTGGTACGTTCTGGGGATTACCATCACGCCTTCTCTACCTGTTTGTGGGACTGGCACCGCTGATTCTATCGATCACGGGTTTTGTGATGTGGTGGTATCGCTACCGCAAAAAGCAGCCTAACTCTCAAGGAACGGGAGCAAGCAACCACAAAGCCTTTTTGAAGCAGAATCACTAACCTTCGATCGCTATTCCAGATTTCGATTCAATTTTTAAAATTTTTCAATCGTGTGAGGTGGCAATTAAATCAACGTCATTCCCAAACATAGCTTCATAATGCTCTAAAATTGCTGTTGGACGCGACGTTCGCATGCTCAACTTTTTTTCTACACTCGGTACTTTTTGAGGGCTGACAATATCGTTATCAAGCAAAATTTAGGAATAGCGAATGCCAATTACAACACTGCTAAAATAAACCCAGAACTACTTGATGCCCGATCCATTCTATGACCATAGCTCAAGAATTAGAATCTCAACAAGGCATCCCTGGTGATGTGATCTTTCCTCCTGGTGATTTATATAGTGACGAGCCTCCATTGGAAACCGAACTGCATTTGCGACAAATAATTTTATTTTTAAAATGTCTAGAATGGCTGTGGCGAGACAGAAATGATTTCTATGCGGCTGGAAGCCTGACTATCTACTATAGTCCACGCCAACTCAAATCAGAATATTTCCGAGGCCCAGACTTTTTTGTAGTATTGGGAACCCAACGCAAAACCCGTAAAAGTTGGGTAGTCTGGGAAGAAGATGGTAAATACCCCCATGTAATTCTAGAAATTTTGTCTGACTCAACAGCGAAGACAGACAAAGGTTTAAAAAAAGAAATTTATCAAGAGACTTTCCGCACTTTTGATTATTTTTGGTTTGATCCATACACATTAGAATTTGCCGGATTTCATTTTTGCAACACATCATATCAAGGAATTGCCCAGCGGATATTTTTGGAAAGTAAGGCGCTAGAACTGCTGGCGTTGCAACTTGATCAACTCGCAGCAGCTGAAGGCAATAATTTGCTGATACCACGACTCAAACCTAGAGATGTTGAGCAAATTTATCAAGCCAGGGAAATTTTACTTACTCAGTGGCTTGAGCCACCATCGGTATGTGAACTGGCGCAGCAGGTGAAGTGCGATCGCAATTATAAATAGACATAGGAGTGAAAATTAATTCTGCGTAGACATCTAAGGGCATTTTGCACATTTGGAATGCTCCCGTTTTAGAAAGGGCGAGAAATTAGCAATCAATTATTTTCCGTGAATTCTTGGTGGTTGCCCGAATTTAATAAACGACTGCACGAATTTAATAAACAGCGGCAATAATGTTGGTTTCACCACGTTCAGCACTAGTTCAGTCTTTTTGTCAAATTCTGCATCTTGTTTTCCTTTACAAAGTCAGAAGCTAGATGTTTAACGCTACCGTTGCCATTGCTCACTTCCACGGCAGATATAGCCTCAAGGCGATGTTTACGGCGAGCGGAGCTATCGCACTTTACCAAAGCTTGCTCTGAATTTTTATTGGACAATTCTTCTAGCAGTTTTTCAACTTGATTGAAGTATGAATTAGGCGATCGCATTACGTCAACATAGCGATACTCATAGGTTTTTTGAAATCGCCTACCTACTCCACTATGCTCTTTTAGGCGGTGACATTGCCTATAAGTTTGTGGGCATTATTGGTTTACTAATGTCTTTCATGAGCATTACAGGTATGATCCTGTGGTCAGGTTGGCGTCGGTTGATATCCGGCTTCAAAATCAAGTGGAATGCTCATCCCAAGCGGGTTAACTTTGATAACAAGATTTTAGATAAAACCCTGAAAAAACGGGCTTTTCAGTCTCAGGATATTTTACAAAATTAAATCGGAGTCCTATACTAAAAAAAATGAAGCTTGAAGAAGATGCTGTAATTTACTCGTATGTAAACTTTATAGTTATTAGCTAAAGAGTCTAAAAAGCTCATGACTGTGCTTTTTCTGTTGTCTTTAGTTGAGCAATTATCGACGATTTATCCAAAACAAACATCCATAATCAACTCATATATAGTTAGAATAGTCTGTCTATTTTAATTAATAAATATTTTATTTATCTTAGAATAAATTTAGACAATACTGTCTATTTTTAACTGGTTATATTCCTGATATTTCAATGTTAATTCATCCGACTGTTATCAATTTTACTATTATTAATTACAATTATTGTTAGGATTTTGAAATCAAGGAATTTAAAGAATTTTTATTCTCAGAATACAAAGTCTCGAAGAATATTTTTTGTGTCGCTTGACAAATTAAATGATCATTTACCAAATTAGTGTCAATCTAGAGCCAAAAAACGATTTTCATTCATCTTTGTATTCGTGCTGTTAGTAGCAAGAACTGTACTTATAGAGATCCGTACTACTCGGATTAAAGATTTTGGCTATTGCTTACCTAGAGGATATTTTAGGCTAATAAATAGAACTAACAAATAATTCGCCAAGCAATACCGCGCCTTCTAACTCCTAAATCTTGACCCTTTTGTATTAATCTTCAGTACGAGGAAAGGCATGAAAAATACTCAAGTAAGAATCAACGAACCACTTAACGAAACAGCTTGCAAACATAACCCAAAAAAATTGGGTGATAATAAAAAACTAACTTGCACAAAATCACCACAACCAGGTGCAAACCAAGGAAATTGTCCTTTAGATGGAGCGATGGTTTCTGTCGGAGCTATTACTGATGTTGTTCATTTAGTACATGGTGCTGTTGCTTGTACTCATAATCCTTGGGCGACTCATGGTAGCCTCTCATCAGGCTCTCAATTATACCAAACTGCTTTTACTACTGACTTTGGTGAGAATAATGTCATTTTCGGTGGTGAAAAGAAACTGTACAAAGCTATTCTCGATGTTGCTCAACGCTATAATCCTGCGGCTGTTTTTGTCTACGCTACTTGTATTACCGCTTTGATTGGTGATGATATCGATAGTGTCTGTAAAATGGCTGCACAGAAAATTGATATTCCGGTTGTGTATGTAAATTCGCCTGGATTTCTTGGTAGTAAAAACTTAGGTAATCGCATCGGCAATGAGACTTTATTGAAATATGTAATCGGAACGGCAGAACCAGAATTTACCACCCCTTTCGATATCAATATTGTTGGTGAGTACAACGTTGCTGGTGATTTGTGGAATGTTTTACCACTATTCAAGAGATTGGGAATACGTGTTCTCTCCAAAATTACGGGTGATGCTCACTATAAAGAAGTTTGCTATGCTCATCGTGCCAAGTTGAATGTAGTCATTTGCTCAAATGTAGTGCTGCCAATGGCGCAAATAATGAAAGAACTTTATGAAATTCCTTATATTGAAGAATCTTTCTTCGGTGTGGAAAACTTAAACCATTGCTTGCGAAATATTGCAGCAACATTAGGGGAGAAATATCTTCAAGAACGTACAGAATGGTTGATAAAAGAAGAAAACGCAGCCTTAAATATTGCCCTAGCTCCCTACCGTGCCCAGTTGAAAGGCAAACGGATTATTCTTTCTACTGGTGGTGTAAAAATTTGGTCGATTATTTTAGCTGCCAAAGATTTGGGAATGGAAGTGATTGCTACCACTAACGCAAAGACTACAGAAGAGGAGAAAGCCAAAATTAAACAATATCTTGGTCAAGATGGCATTATTTTGGCTGAAGCAACCCCGGAAGTATTACTACAAGTTATAAAGGATATAAAAGCTGATGTGTTGATTACTGGGACTGGCAATAAATATACAGCACTCAAAGCACAAATTCCTTTTTTGGATGTTAACCATGAACGCCATCATGCTTACGCTGGTTATATGGGGCTGGTGGAACTGGCACGAGAATTGTATGAAGCCTTGTATAGTCCTGTGTGGGAGCAAGTTAGGAAACCTGCTCCTTGGGATGAAAAAATCAACCATGATGTCGCTTGACAAATTATTTGTCAAGCAACAGAATCGCACGATCAATCTTTTCCACCACAAGTTGCCTCAATCTCTCTAATGTAATTTTTATTGCAAATTTTTACTCAATAAGGTCTTCTTGGCGATTTGGGTGGGTGTTGAAATAGGCCTGATCAAAGGATTGCCCTAGAATCTCCTGACCAATTGAGGACAAAACGCGATCGCAATTATCGTGCAATACGTAAAAGGATAAATCTCGCAATATTCGCTCCACAGGACTCGGTTTAATCAAAGAGCGAGATCCACAAGCGTGTATGCAGTCGTTCACCGTTTCCAAAGCCAGTTGTTCAGTTATGTAACGGGCGCGATTGCCTGCTTGTTTTGCTCCTAATACCTGGCCTGTTTCCCAAAGAGTGGCTACCTGCCGCAGCCAGAAATGCATAGTATCTATATTAATTGCTGCCTTAGCAATTCGGTGTTGTACGTAGGGGTCGTGTCCTTTTTCCTGTTTGTTGATGTATGCTAAAGCATAATCATAGGCTCCTTCAGCAGCTCCGAGAAAAGCAGCGCCATACAGAGGGGTAAACCGCGTCTGCCACTCCTGTTGGATGTACTGTCCTGGATAGCCAATCAAGTTTTCTTTAGGGATGAAAGTGCGTTCAAAGCGAACTAAATAACTCACTGTACCTCTCATCCCAATTGGCTGCCACCAACTATCATCAAAGCTAATACTGGGGTCGGATAGGTTGCAGGCTAGTAACAATACTGATGTCGGTGAGCCATTGCTATGACGCGCTCCCCCAGGCCCTGCTGTGTTGACCAAGAGAATTGCCCACTGTGCTTCTGGGGCACTGGTGGCGAATACCTTTGTACCATCTATGATGTATCCCTCATCTACCACTTGAACATTTGTGCCAAGGCTGGCTTTTTGACCTGGAATCTGAGATTGGGGTTCTCCACTCCAAGCCGCCCATTTCTCGCCACGCTGGACAATACCCTCAAACCAGCGCTTTTTCTGAGACTCATTAGCCATAGCCGCTAGTAAAACTTGGGCATTTGCGTGTCCTTCCCAGCAACGAGCTAGGGATAAATCTACTTTTGCCAGTTCCTTAGTCATCATCCACAGGGTAAAGATATCGCTATCATGTCCTAACCCTAGACCACCATATTCAGTTGGCACAACAGGTGCATTGAGACCTGCTTGAAAAAGGTCTTCAAAATCTTCTCTTGGGAAGCTAGCATTGTGGTCATAACCAGCTGCGCGAGAGGCGAACTTATCGCGTGCAAGTTGGCTGATGCGTTCAATCAGAGTTTGCTTGTTGAGAGTTAAATTGAATATCATTTAATAGAGTTTTCTAGACTTGTTTTTAGTTGCTAATTTTATATCTTGTACCAGTAGCTTGATTGCAATTTGTGTAAGCAGCTTATTTTAATCCGATATGAATAATAATTATATTGATAAATAAAAGTAGCATATTGATATGTACGCTCAGAACATATTGTTTGTCTTTTTCGATATAGACTTGAGACTGACAACTCGAAAATTAACCACTAATAAAAATGATGTTACGCCTTTGCACACTTTATTCATTTACTCCTGGTTTTTTCAAGTGGATGCAAGATATAAGTAAATAAATCATTAATAACTCGATTAGCTGATATGTAGCTACCTGTGAGCCAATAATAATCATCAACTACATAAACTTTACCCTGCCTAACAACATTAAGCTTAGACCACAGTGGCTCTGCCATGAGTTGATTGACAGCTATCTTTGACTGTGCAGGGTCTTTGAAACCGTAGCGCACTACAAATAGGATATCACCATCTATCTGAGTAAGGCTCTCTGGAGAGATATTGTAGCCAACGGGGTTGCCCGCTTTCTTTTGAGTTGCTTTAGCATCCAGATTTTGCGAAGGAGGACGGATTAGACCAGCATCCTCTATAATCACTCCAGAGAATGCGCCCTTGGTCAACGGGTTAATCGTCTTTGGGATGAGGCGCACGACGGAAACCAAAGTTTTTTTGAGTCTCGAACCCATCTTTTGTTTGAATTCGGCTAAACGTACGTTGTAATCATCTATTAAGCGTTTTGCCGTCTCGGTTTTTCCCAGAGCTTTTGCTGCTGGCATAAACGGTTTTTTCCAGTCTCCATTGCTTTGCACCTTTAGCAGAACGGTGGGTGCAATGTGAGACCATAAACTGTAAGTATCCCGGTTCCGCATCGTACCTAAGATCAAGTCCGGCTTGAGAGTTATAACCTTCTCCATGTTCGGTGGTGTCAGAACCGCACCAATGTTTTCAACGCCTGGATGCTTATCCTGTAAGCCTAGCCCTTGGAGAGTTTTAACTGGATCTGGAGCACCTACCAGATTGGCTCCTAGAGCTAGAGGTATTTCCACTAGCCACGGATCTATAACAACGACTCGTTGAGGATGGACGGGAACTAGAGTCTGACCCATTGCGTGTTGGACTACGTGGACGGGCACAGGTGATGTCTGGCTTGAGGGAGCGATGGCTATATCGCGGATCGGTAATTGACGACTAAAGGAGTTGCAAGCAGAAATTGCCAAGAGCGTGAGCAGCATAAAAAAGCAGAACTTAGGCATATTAACAAAGTGAAAAATATAGAAGTGATGGTAGAGCGATCGCGTCTTGGTTATGCAAGAAGAAGGGATATATACGTCTTAAAAGAATACTTGTTAATTTGTCAAACTTTGAGAAACTAGTTGAAATGTCAGCATTGATTGTAGATGATATGGTTGCCAAAAGCTCAACATTTTTTGGCCTATTTGTTGAGGATAAAAGTAGTGAAAAAAATGATAACCTTTGGGATATTCCCACAGATTATCTTCAGGCTTAAACTCTTTTAACCAGCCTTTTAATGCAGGTGAATCAACAATGGGATCGTTCTTGCTCCCACATACCATCATGGGCATAGAAACCCCGCCTTGAGGTAACTCAATTAATTTGACAAGAGAGTGTGAAAGAGGGGATTGTTCTAAATCTCTACATAACACAGCCATTAACATTTTACTAGTATTATGGGGTTGCTCACCAAAGAGATGACGAACACAGCTTGTTAAAACTTGCTCACGACTCATAGTAAATAATTTCCTTTGCAAATAATAGTGGACATGCCAATTATTAGCAGGTTGAGAAGCTACAGCCAATAAGACCAACGAGCGCACTTTTTGGGGATAGCGACGAGCAAAAGTTAAGGCGATCGCACCACCTGCACCATGACCTGCTAAATGTACTGGATGAGAAGATGATGCTAAGAATTCATCCATTAAATCTACAGCTTCATCTATGGAACTACCTTCATCTTTGTTGTGGTGATATTCCCACTGATTCACATTCATATACTGCGATATGTATTGTAGTAATGGGTGATCAAAACGTTGCAATACATGACTAGAACTGATCCAAACAACATCGGTATTATCAGACATAAATACTCTCAAACGTCAAAATTTGGAAATAATTAATTTTTCAAGCGTGCCATTCCCCTATTGCCCGATCAAAACTCCCAACTTACTGTTCCCTCCACAATAAATGGGTCTTCAGGATAAACAAGGTTGATATTTCGAGCGGTGTAGTACCGAACATCGGACAGATTCTTGAAGTTAAGTGCAAAGCGAAGGCGATCTAATCGATAGTAGACAGCAGCATCAAGCCGTAAATAACTCGGTACACTGAACGAGTTACTCAGATCCCCCTGCCGATCGCCGACGTAGAATAAACCCAGTCCAAACCCTAACCCTTGCAAATTCCCTTTACCAAAAGTGTAAGTCGTCCACAAACTCGCGCTATTCTCAGGAACATTCACTAGTTGGTTGCCAATAATTGATAGGTTGCTATCTTTTGTCACCTGTGCATCCGTATAAGCATAGGAAGCAATCACATTCCAGCCTGGCAATATCTCGCCTGTAACGTTGAGTTCAACACCTCGACTGTGTTGTTCCCCTGTTGCGATAGAGTAGGTGAGATGATTAGGGTCAGTTGTCAAAATATTAGATAAAGTCAATTGATACAAAGCCAAGGTTGAAGACAGCTTGCCACCGAAGAAATCAGTTTTAACTCCTACTTCATATTGAGTACCACGACTAGGTTCAAATAAACTACCCTCAAACGTAGTTCCAACATTTTGGGAGAATGATTGACTGTAGCTGGCATAGAGTGAAACGGGTGGGATAGGCTTATAAACAAGACCGACACGAGGACTAAACGCAAAGTCTGATTGACTTTGATTGCCACTTGCCCTTAAAAAATTGGTAACTTTATTATCGACAAAATCTCCGCGTCCGCCCAAAACCAAGTTCAGGTTATTAGTAAGTGAGACTATATCTTGAACATAAAAACCGAGTTGATCGTTTTTAGTTTTTTGATTAATTCTAGAAACAATACCACCAGGAAGTTGACCATAGACAGGATTAAATAAATCTAGAGGTGCAAGAGTCCGCATCGTCTGATCGAACTGAACAATATCTCTGTACAAGTCAAAGCCAGCAACTAATTCATGCCCAAGGCTACCAGTTTTAAATTTACCTACCACATGATTATCTAAAGCATACTCATCATCGGCAGCAGGTCCTAGATAGTCTTGCCGTGTACGGTTTATACTCCGTTGGTCGGCTCGTAGAGAGCCAGGATTAGCAGTATCTGTTGTATATCTTAAAGACCTAATATTAAAAGCATTTACCAAAGACCAATTATCACTAAAACGATGTTCAAAGTTATAGCCCAATAACATAGAACGACGATCATTTGTGGCACCTTCATCTAATGTGTTAACATTGAGCGGAATTTTTCCGTTTCGGTTAGGCAAGACAGTTCCGAAAGCAGGTAGTCCCGTTCTATGAGCCTGCTGTTGATCTCGAAACTCACCTTCAAAAGTCAGCTTCGTATTCTTACTTATTTGCCAACTCAGAACAGGTGCAATTAGATAACGTTGATTATAAAAGAAGTCAATAAAACTTTCTGTGCTGATGTAGGAAGCATTTAAACGATAAAGCAGCGTTTTGTCAGAATTGAGAGGGCCAGAAATATCTAAGGTTGGTTGATAGAAACTATAACTGCCAAAAGTCATACTGGTGGCGAAGTAAGGCTCACTCAGCGGCTGCTTGGTAACAAAGTTAATCGTACCACCCGGATTACCTTGACCGTAAAGGACAGAAGCTGGCCCCCTCAGAACATCCAGCCTTTCAATGTTGGCGAGTTGAGATTGTCCTGAGACTGCTCCTGCTGTATAGTCCTTAAGACCGTTGCGAAGGATGTTGCTCGTCTGAAAACCTCTAATTGTAAACACATCACCATTAGTCGGCGAATTAGAGGCTTGGACAACACCGACACTTCTTAGGGCATCAATGGTATTAACGGCTGCTTGATCCTGCCAACTCTGTCGAGGAACCACCTGAATCGACTGAGGAATGTCCTGTACCCGCCTATTAGTCCGAGTTCCCACAGTCGTATCGGGAACCTGATATCTAGACTCTGTGTCTGGAGTACCAGTTACTACTAGTTCTATTGGCTCTTGGTTTTGCTCAGGCGTAGTTGTTGGTTGTTGTGCAGTTGTTGGCGTAGCCTGTCGTAGAGAAGTTGTCGTATTTACCTTAAATACTAAACCCTCAGTATCACTATCAAACAACTCCACCTGTGGCGCACCCTGGTTTCCCACAATTGTCAATCGCAGGGTGTTATTACCGATATTTACAACTGTTACCTCAGTAATCCCTGCGACTGGCTTTGATTGTCGGAAACTCTCCCCACCAGCAAGCTGTAACTTGGCATTGGGAATATCTACAATGTAAGAATTACCCTCTGTCTTCGGTGAAACTTGCAATTTCTTGGAGTTAGCCGTGACTAGAATTAATTCTATCCCCTTATTAGTGGTATTCACCTTTACATCTGTAATTAACACTACATCTGTTGTGGCTTGACTTAGTTGAGCGATCAAGTTCTTTACTTTGTTGATGCTCAATAAATATGATGTGCTGCTAAGGGAACGTTTTATAGAATTGGGTTGGCCAACTTCTGATATGGGTGTTTGCTCTTGCTTCGCTTTTAACTTGGTGACTAAAGCAGATTGAACAGAGGTTTTTGTAACTATCGATGCGTAAGCGTAGCCCGCCGCAGGCATCGCTTCTTTTTTCACTGGGGACTGTCCAAAAGTTGGCTCTTGCCTGACTAGGCTACTACCGAAACCAACGCAAACACTTGCTACCAAACTTAGCAAATACCTATTATACACACCCTGATAATTGATCATTCCACTTTCCTACCAATCTTTATGCCAATATTTTTTACTTTCGCAAGAAAAACTTACATTGCGAAGTATAAGCAAGATTGAATAGGAAATCAAGCATTTATGTTGTTTTCCAGACAATTATCATGATAAGAAAGATTCTTAACAAGATGCTGACATCTGAGTTTTTATCCAGCGTGGCGTTACTTTAAAGGAACTTGACGTAATAGAACAAATGTCCTGGTATGGCTTTAGACCGCTTCGTTTGAGTAGTAGTAACGTAGTTTAGAGATGTTTACTGGAATGCGATCGCAGTTCATTAAAGACTGCGATCGCAACAGGTTCGTGTGTCCACGATGGATTTAAGAATAGCAACGGTCGGCATCCAGGCAGCCTTAGATATTAAAGGACGCTATTCCCCTGGCATCAGTAAACGGTAAAGGAAGTTTTTACTTACTTGGTTTTGTCTAGCCATTTCCAGAAGGAGTATATCTCTATTTTTGAGGAGGACGAAAAAGCATTGAGCATCGAGGTAATCATCGTTGTGTAATCCTTCATCAGCTACCTTTGTTTCCTCTATCTCTTCATAGTTCAAGTAATGCTCTTTGTCCTCAACATCTACTACATTAAATACGATCGGCATTGGCTTTTAAGGTATAAGAGTACATTGTCGAGCATAAATCGTATAGTTGCTTCATGTCTGTTGGTTTAGTTGCAAAATACAACCCTCCTGGAATGTCCTGAAATGGTTCAGGATTTCAGTATTCCAAGGTCATCTAATGAGCCTTTGGTATTTTAATTAAGTCATTAATTAGGCAACTTGGAACAAATTAAGGCAACTGATTTCTCTGGTAATTGGCACTCATCGCTTCACCATTGGCTTACAGTAACGTGTGTTTTTATCGACACGAGTTAGCGTTTGAAGTTTGTCTAAAAGCAAAATGAAGGGTGTTGCACAACCAGCAACCGTCTTACAATAGACAGTAAACCTTAAAGTTGCAAAGTAAGCGATGAGTACTACGGATAATTCGCCGATCGAGGATAGGTCATCAGCAGATTTAGTAGCTGTGACAGAGTTACAGCGCCAGGTTAATGACTTACTCAAGCAACTGTCGCCAGAGCAATTACAGGTGCTTACTGATTTTGCGGCTTATTTAGCAAATGCTGAAAGCGAAGGTGCAACCCAAGAACTTTTGGCAATTCCAGGATTGCTAAAGCGAGTTAAGCACTCATCAGCAACTCTTAAAACCCTTTACACACCCTGGAGAAACCTTCGCTCTGATGTATGAATTTGTTCTCCATCCCGATGCCCAAAAGGTTTATATCAATGCTGACAAAGCCCTAGCGAAGAAAATTGCCCGATGTTTGCAGCAGCTAGAGCAAACTCCCCAGTCACATCTTAACATCAATGCCTATAAGGGAGATTATGCAGGGCACTATCGCTACAGAATCGGCGACTATAGGTCATTTATTCCATAGACGATGAAGTGGTGCAGGTGTTTGTTATAGCGATCGCCCATCACAGTGAGCCGTATGAACCGTGAAAGTGAAAGGTTGGTCGGCTCTACATTCCCTAGTAGGCTGCGATCGCAAAAGGAAATAGCCAAATTAGGAAATTTTAAAGTGAAGCAGAACAGATATTCACAGCAAAAGTTTGGCAATCTCATCAATTACGGCTAACGAGTTTTTAATAGCCCAGCCCAAAGACTCAGAAGAACCTGAGTACTACATTATTCATCCAGCTAGATACTCACATTTACTATACGCTGAAGGGGGCGGGTTTAGTATTCCTGATTACTTTAAAAACCCTAAATGGGCAAGAATGGGTGCTCGTCGAACAGACTAGGTAATTATTGATTTTGGTAATCAGTTCTCAGCCTATCGAGAATTTGGAAATGAGGCGATTTCCCAAATCATCAATGAAAATAAACTTGAGATATATAAACTTAGCATTGCCCATTTGCCTAAACAAAACAGAAATATCTTCTAAAACGTTTAAAGTATATTTTGGACAATGGTTACTATTGCTACTCTTTAACTAAATCATCAGTAAAACAGGCTTTGAGCTTATTTTCAGAGTTTACATCTGAGCATAACTGTAAAGATAATGTTCGCAATACTGTTAATGATATTTTGATATTAGCTACAGCTATTGATAAAGAAAAGAAGTTTTTAACAGATGACAATTTGCTGAATCGTTTTGCTGCTGAGTATTACGAAGCACCCATCCATGAAGATAAAGATAAATTATTAATTGATTTTTCAGAAAAGGTAGTTGAGAAAAGGAAAAACCAAGAAAGTAAAGGATACATCAATAGGGGTTGGAGTTATGCTGTGCGTAAGAACCGAGCAGCACGAGAAACCTAACAATCCGGTTAGAGCGGACTTCCGAAAGCTTTTTGTGTGGATGCAAAGTTTGCTAGCAGCCGCTCAACCGGAACGTTGTGTAAGTCCTAATAGCTATTTTCTGCACAAAACCTCAGAGCACGGAGTTTCATTGCCAGAGATAAATTAGCACAAACAAAACAATCCAGATAACATCAACAAAGTGCCAGAAAATAGAGGTGGCATTTACACCAAAATGACCTGTGTCGTAGTTACCAGGGATGAAAGAGCGACCCAAAACAATTATCTGCAACAAAATACCAGTGAGAACGTGCAAACCGTGGAAGCCTGTTAACAAGTAGAATGTGCCACCGAATGTCCCGGAGGTGAAGCCAAACTCCAGATGGCTCCATTCAATCGCTTGTCCGACTAAAAAGTAACTTCCCATTGCGATCGTTGCCAAGAGATACAGGCGAAACCCTTTCAAGTCATGACGTTGGAGGGCTTTTTCTGCTAAATAGATGACAAAGCTACTGGCAACTAGAATGACTGTGTTGATTGCCGGATCTTTGACTTCTAATCCTGAAACACCAGTTGGTAGCCAGTTAGGAGTCGTTGTTTTGTAGATGATATATCCGGCGAAAAAACTTAAAAAGATGACGCTTTCAGACATCAGAAACACAATGAAGCCAAACATCTTGTTGCCTTCTTCGTCGTGGCTATGTTCTGCGCTTGTCTGATGCAACTCATTTGAATTGATATAACTGTCCATTGGTGGAATTCTCCTTTACCTTGCAGACTGCGATGTGTAATTGTCTGATTCCCTTGTTAAGAGCCAGAGGCTCTTAATGCCGCTCATTGAGGCTTTGCCTTTCTTACTCGCGGCAGCAGCCCAATAAAGATCATTTCCAGGTATAACCTGGAAACGAGATTTTAAAATGGTTTTAGTTCCCAAATAAAAGTCAGTCTGCGCTTGTCAATGTTGAATGACTGTTTTCGCGTAGGTTAGCTGTTAATGGTTTGGACTTGCCGTAACCGTAGGGTTCAGAGATGATGATCGGAATTTCTTCAAAGTTCTCTACTGGGGGCGGTGAAGAAACTAACCACTCTAATCCAATTGCCCGCCAAGGATTGTCAGGTGCTTTCTCGCCTTGCATCCAAGAAATCACCATGTTGAAAATGAAAGGCAAAGTAGATATTCCCAACAAAAATCCGCCGAGGCTAGCAATAACATTCCAGAATTGATATTCCGGGGCGTAGGAGGCAACTCGGCGTAACATCCCTTGTAATCCCAAAGGGTGCATGGGCAAAAAGTTGAGGTTGGTGCCGATGAATGCCAGCCAGAAGTGCAATTTACCCCAGCTTTCGGAGTACATCCGCCCAGTCATCTTCGGGAACCAGTGGTAGATGGCAGCAAATAAGCCCATCGTCACTGTGCCGTAAAGAACGTAGTGGAAGTGTCCCACTACAAAGTAGGTATTGTTAACGTGGACATCCACAGGCACAGAGGAAAGCATAATGCCTGTGATACCTGCGAATACAAACATTACCAACGCACCCAAGGCGAATAGCATCGGTGTGTGCAGTCGCAGCTTACCGCCCCAGATGGTCGCCACCCAAGCAAATACTTTAATGCCCGTAGGTACAGACACGCACATTGTTGTCATCATGAAAATCAACCGCATCAAGCCTGAAGTACCGCTGACGTACATATGGTGTACCCAAACAATACCGCTGACTAGTGCAATCAAGATGGATGAAACGGCAACTACTTTGTAACCAAATAGGGGTTTACGTGAATAAACTGGGAAGATTTCCGAGAAAATCGCAAAGACAGGCAAAATAATCACGTAAACGGCGGGGTGAGAGTAGAACCAGAAGTAGTGCTGGAACATTACTGGATTCCCACCTTTGGCGGGGTCAAAAAAGCTAGTACCAACTGTGAGGTCGAGCAGCAACATCACCGCACCTGCTGTCAGTGCAGGTAGTCCGAATAGTTGGATAATCTGGGCGCTAAACACTCCCCAGACAAACAACGGCATTCTGAAAAAGCCCATGCCTGGGGCCCGCATCTTGACGATGGTGGTGACAAAGTTAACTGCCCCCATAATCGAGGACACACCGGAAATTGCCACCGCCAACAACCAGACAACTTGCCCATTAATCAAGTTACCTGTGGGATTTTGGAGGCTGACTGGTGGATAAGACCACCAACCCGCTTGGGCTGGGCCACCAGGAACCAAAAAGCTACCCATCAAAAGAATTCCCACCACTGGCACCATCCAAAAGGCAACAGCATTGAGGCGGGGAAATGCCATGTCTCGCGCCCCAATCATTAAAGGCACGAGATAGTTAGCAAAACCAACTAGGGAGGGAAATGTCCACAAAAACAGCATTATAGTGCCGTGCATAGTGAACATCCCGTTATAGACGGTGCGATCAACTAAATCAGATTCGGGTGTAATCAGTTCTCCCCGAATCACCATCGCAAAAATACCGCCGATGAGAAGGAAGAAGAAAGAAGTAACGAGGTACTGAATACCAATAACCTTGTGGTCGGTGCTAAAGCTGAAGTATTTCTTCCAGCCGTTGGTCGTTTCGTGGTGCGGCTTCTCACTAGGGAAAATGCCTTCAATTGGGATATTTGTCATCGATTCGTTTCCTTTCAACCGGGATAATTGACCAAAGGAGGTGCCGCAGGTGCAACTCTGACCCAACCAGTTTTTACTGACTTACTGGCTGCTTGGGCATACTCAGAATTTGCTTGATTGTTGGCGGGAGATGGTTTTTGGGTTGCGGCTTTGGCTAACCACTGGTGGTAATCCTCTGGTGATTCGACAACTACATTCGCCTGCATGGTGGCAAAGTATGTGCCGCTATATTGGGAATCGGTAAGCCGATATTTACCCGCACGGATGGGGGTAAATTCAAAGTCGATGGTGTGGTTAGGAATAATATCTTGCTTGAGGCGGAATGCTGGAATGTAGAAGCCGTGGAGAACGTCTTGTGATTGCAGTGCCAAACGCACGCGGCGATCGCTAGGTAAATGCAATTCGCTACTGGTAATATCTTTCTCAGGGTAGTGGAACACCCAAGCCCATTGTTTAGCTAGAACATCAATCTTTTCAACAGGTTTTGCTAAGTCCTTTTGTGGTGCTGCATAGGCCGATTCCATCCCCATCGGGTTATGCAGATGGACAAGTTCCATCGGTCCTTGAATCCCCATTTGCTCATAGACTTGGTAGCTATAACCTGCAATCCAAAACACCAAGAGAATTGGAATGGCTGTCCAGACGACTTCCACTGCCACATTACCATCAATTGGGGGGCCGTCAGTGAAGTCATCTTTGACTGCCCGATGGAAGATCACAGAATACATCAGAGTACTTGTTACTCCCAAGAAGATGAAGGCACCGAGGGTTACTAAGAAGCTAATCAAATCATCAATTAGTTGGGATTCGGCTGCTGCTTGTGGAGGAAGCCAAAAATAAGCCTGTTTACCAATCCAGAGACTAAGAGTAGTCACGGCGATGCCTGCGGCGGGCAATGCCAACGCGCCTGTAAGCAGCGTCAAAATATTTAAAATCTTCTGGATTTTCATGGTCTTTGGTTATTGGGCATGGGGCATGGGCAAATGACTAATGACTCATTTGAGTGTTGTGTTCAGGTCTTGGCCCAATCGCAGCAAATTATCTGCTGTATTGTGTACGCCAAATTCGGTGGCTAGTTGCGCTCCTAGTGTGCCGTGGATGAACATAATGAACATGATTGCTATGCCTGCGAACAGATAGATCCACTGCACTTCTCTATCTGTCTGTTTATATGCTTGTTTATCCCAGATGTAGCGCTGCCACCCTCTCCAAATAGTCATGCCAACAATCAGTGCTAATAAAAAGACGCCACCTATACCATGCCAAATCATGGTTTGCATTGCCTGTAATCCCCAGGCACTCTTGACATCAGTAGGTGGTGCAGCTAAAAGCATTTCGTAAAAGCCTGTCCCCACGGTGAAAAAAGTGATGATGCTGGAAGCGATCATGTTGTACCAGCCAACATCAAAGAAGTTGGCACGTTTTACAGTAATCGCAAAATATTTGAAGACCCATATTTCCAAAGGAAACAGCACACCAACGATATCAAAGGTAATCCCAATGATGAACAAACCCAGGGTGAAATGGACTAAGTTAGGATGAATAGGAATGGTGTAAGGCAGTCCGTTGGCACCTAGTTGTCTACTTAATTGGTCAATTAGTTCCGATCTCATCGCAAAATTCCATTTTTTAGTGCTTCAACAACTGGCACTGTGTGCAGTCCATATACCCAAACAAGTTCATCTCCAAGATATACTTGCAAGCCAACTATTAGGGTTAAAAACAGCCCCGCTATCATATAATGAATCGGTAATTTGTCAGGATTGCGTGTACGAAGTACATAACGCCAAGCTGTAATCGCTGCAATAATTCCAGACAGCGACCAGCCAAGCAGTGTATGCATGTTCAGTACTGCCTTAACAGCATCGTAAGGTTTTGCCAAGCCAGCTTCAAACTGACCAAAGATGACGGCAATAAAGATGGCGATCGTGGCGACACACATATTCCACCAACTCACCTCAAAAAGATGAGCATTACCAGTGAAATAACCAACTACATCGCAGGCAAAGGCAAACATCACCATCGCAATTACGAAGTGGACAACGATGGGATGAATTGTATCTGGGTAGGGTAAATTGTGGTCGTTGAAAGATGTAATAAAGTCAAGCATTATCTTCTAGTCAATCTATTAGTTAGAAGTTGATATTTGGTGTCATAAAAATGACTTCTAACCCTTAAGACTCACAACCTTTTGACTTATATAACGACTCAGGTTGGACTTAAAAACTGTCAAAATAACAGCAGTAGTTCTCATTATGAGAATTATTTTTATAGGGCAGCTTCATTTCGATAGGTAAAAGCCTTGGAATCTGATGCACTCCACCAAATAGGCTTTGGGCATTATTACGCCCAATGTTGCAGTGCCATTGAAGGTTAATAGGCAAGAAACGAGGGACTTGAGTGAAAAATACTCAGAAGGCGCTTAACGCTGCATAGCTGAACTGAGAACGTTTATTATTGGCTGAACGCTAATCAAAGATGTTTGACTGAATCAACCTCACTTCTTGGCTTATGAGCTAACAAGATGCAAAAACTATACCCTTAAGAGAAAATTTTGCATAGTTCAAGCTCATAATACTAGTGATTCTTATGTCTACCTTATTTTTTTTTGAAGAACTTTTGCGTTTTTAATTCTTCATATATAAAGAATATCATACATCTGGCAAATTTACTTGCGATCGCCAACTAATTTTCAAACAGTATTTGTGGTTACAATTAATCAGAAGTTAGATGATTTTCAGCCAGAAATTGGTTTTTTTCTGTTGTTTCGGGGTGAGGAATTTTCACATGCTCAAGAAAACGAGATATCCAAGGTAAAGCAACCATAATTCCTGTTAACACTAGTAAAAATATCGCTATCCCAAAAATTTGGTCACGGGGAATTTCGAGAACACCGCGTAAAATTACCTCTCTTAAAGCAGAAACAATAGTAATTTCCACTGCTGCGGTCACGGACGTTCTCTGTTGTTGTAGATGATCAATTAACAGGCGGAACAACTCTACTAAAATCAAAATGAACAGGATATCAGATGTTACTTGCCGCAAATCCAAGGGATGCAAAAAGGAGAAGAACATATCTCCGAGTCGGATCAACATCACACAGAATAAACCCAGGCAGAGAGAAATGATAATAAAATCTTGAAAAAACTCCAAGTTCCGGACAATTCTATTTCTTTGCAACCAATTATTTAAATTTGAAGTTAGCCCTTTTAGCATAGTATTTCTTAACAGTCTAGATTCATTTATCTCCCTAACCAAAATAGTGCTGAGTATCTAGCGTCGATTACTCAGCACTCATAACTCGGTACTGTATTCAATCCCCATTATTTAGCTATGGGGTTCCACTCAGCCCGATTAAACTATTTTGAACCGTTCAAGTCACCACTCACCGTTTCTACGGTTTTAATTTTGGATACTGCGGTTGTTAAGTTATTCGCAGCCTTGATGATCTCTTGTAAGGTTTCGTTTATCATCTTCTCATCAAGAGAGGTTTCTAATAAGTAAGTTTCTACGAAAATCTCTACTCGATTAACAATTATTTTGGCTTGAGAGCGTAGTTTGTTGAGGTCTTTGGTAGACAACTCTTTCATATTCATTGTTTGAAGCTCCTTTGGTTTCACGGGGTAAATTCTACATTTTTGGTCAGCAATTCTCATGACAAGAGCGATTCTTACAGTTCAGCCCTTTTTGGAGAGATAAAGCTTGCTGGAATACCCATTAAATCGTTCGCCTGTTGACTGCTTAAATGCCTTCAGATTCCCTAAATTATTATAAAGGTTTCAAGCAGGAGAATTGCTGGGGCTGGCGATTTAGCGAGTCTATTTATTCCTTAGGACTTACGCACTGAAATTATCTTTGAAGACTGGAATGCACCCTTTGAGTCTTTAGTGAAGCGGTAACAAATCTTTAAGCGTCATAAGTTTTGGTGCAGACATCAGAAGTTATTCTTTAGTCCCGACTGCGCGTAGCTTATTCTCTACTAGTATGCCACGGCGTAAATAGAGCAACCATTTAAAATCCCTAAAAAGCCCACTCCATAATACTTTTGACTTTTGACTTTTGACTTTTGACTTCCGCCTTGCGGTGTCTTCTGGCTGCTGACTCCTTTTATAGCAACTTTAAGCCGAAGTTGTTGAGAGTTTCACGTAAGTTCTTGCATCCTTTTAAATAGTCTAAAGTTGCGATCCGCTCGGCTGAGTTTTGTGACCAATCAACAGCAGCATTCATCTTTTGTTCAGTATAGAATTCCTTCATGATATCGTTGTAGTGAGCGATCGCTTCATCTTGTTCTGCCAATTTGTAGGTTTCCCGGTGCAGTACAGCTGACTGCGGTAAACGTGGCTTAATAGCAGGTTGTACCTCAGGATTGGGATAACCCACACACAATCCAAATACGGGGAACACAAAAGGTGGCAAATTTAGTAGTGTTGCTACCTCTTGGGTGTTATTGCGGATTGCGCCAATATATACCGTTCCCAAACCAACAGATTCAGCGGCTAGAGTGGCATTTTGCGCTGCCACCGAGGCATCGACTATTGCTTTAAACAACAGTTCTATGTAATCCAGAGCCACATGAGGTAGTCCGCGACTGTCAGCAATATGAGCCATCCGACCTAAATCTGCTAACCAAACCAAAAATACAGGAGCCTGGTTAACCCATACTTGGTTATTAGACAGCTTGCATAATTCTGCTTTACGCTCTTGGTCTTCAACCGCTACCACACTCCAGGTTTGCAAATTAGCTGAACTAGCAGCAGATTGAGCAGCTGCAACTAGCCATTCCAGGGTTCCTGGTGGTAAAGGGTCAGATAGATAAGACCGAACTGAACGGTGAGATAGTAGTGTTTCTAGAGAGTCATTCCAGTCAATTTCGTAATTGAAGGGAATCTCACCGTAGCGCGATCGCAGTAATTCTGTAGGATTAGTCATAGTCAGCTTTTGAACTCCAACACTTTTTTACGATTTCAGAGGGATTATCAACCACGAGAAATAAGGAGGACAAGGAAGAACCAGAAAATCAGGAGGCTGATTTTCTGACAAAAGTAGAAAGAAAAGACTTGACCGTGCCAATTTTAGATTTTGGATTTTAGATTTTGGATTGAAGAATTAAAAATTATTTCAGTTCATGCCCCGTCCCTAGTGGAGTGAGTGCGGTCTTCTCCCTTGGCGCTAGGGTTTCCACAAGTAGAGCAACTCGCATGGCGGAACAGGTCCAAAATCCAAAATCCTCAGCAGCCGTACTACCCTTGTGGTCGGGGTCAATCCAAAAGACGGTCGCGGACTCTCTAAGAGTTGCCATGCCGCAGGCTTTACGCTGCGCTATCGGCAATCTAAAATCTAAAATTGTTTGACTGCTACACAGCTAGCTGGGTTTCTCCGAAATCTGAAGTTAGACGACTATTCCGAAAAAAAGCAACTCGTAAAGCTAGCCGAGACTCCGATACAGGAGAAGTAAGCGGAGTTACCATATGCCAAGAATTATCAGAACGCACGATCGCAACTGAGGAATCGCTCAGAGGTAGAATATCTTGGAAGGCAGATTCCGGCTGGGAGTCTTTGAGAATTCGCAAACAGCCTCCCCACTCTTCAGACCATTGTTGATTGAAAAATAGCAGATGAGTTAAAACTTTGTTCGGCTCGTCTGTATGGGGGTGATGCAGATGTCCTAAGTTATACCGACGAAATCCAACATCCATTACACAGTTATCTAGTTCCAACCCAGACATTTCGGCTATTGCTGAGCGGTAAGAATCTGTCCACAGTTCTTCTATCAACTCTTGCCAGACATTACTGAGGTGTCCCAAGTCACAAGTAAGTCTGCCTTGTGCCATCCGCTGTCGCCAGCGATTATCGTTAGATTTGAGCATCAAGGAAATATCTTCGCTAGTGGCAAGCATCTTTCCCCAGGAGTATCCGTATCCCTCTCCCTCCGACAGGCGAAACTCTTCGTGGGGAAAACTCGCAGTTAGTTCTAAACTTGCTTCTGTTGAAAGCAGGTTTTTGATCAAAGCCCAATTATATGGGACTTTTTGCATTGCTGTGGCACGAATCGACTGAAAATTAAGCATGGTAGAAAAAAAATGCTTTAGTAGAATTAACCAATCCTGACTACCCTGGACATCAAGTGGCATTAGAACATCAACAATCAATTTACCGCTACATCAAGAAGCTCTGCTCAACCGCAGAAGTTTCATCACTGGAACGGTTAGAGAGTTGTTCCAATCAATTTCTCAATTGAAGGGAATCTCAGTCCCTGCGCGATGGCTTTCTTTGCCCACACTTCTCTACGAGACGCTACGCGAACGGCAAAGCTCAGTGACCACGGCAGGCATCGCAATATTTGTGTAGGATTTCTCATAGTCAACTTTTGAACCTGAACCCTTTTTTACGATTTCAGAGGGACTATCAACTTCCCTGTTACGAGTTTGTTTGGACGCAAGACAACTCGCTTTAGCGATAGAGATTCTTCACCACTTTTCAAAGTAGGTCAAGATCAACCTCGCCATAATCAAACTGCTTCGCCTGCTGTTTGAGTAATTTTGGCTGAAGATTACGCAACAGGGAGCGCAACACATCAGTCTTAGTGCGTTGAAACTCTTGACAGTATTGCTCCAGAAGTTGTCGTTCTTCTGTAGACAATTGAAAAGTGATCCATCCTTGCTTTTTTCTCGGCATAGCCAATACCAACATAATTGGTAATATCTTAGCAGTTAGTACAATAATTGCGATGCCTGCGGCGGAATTGTTATGCGTTCTTAACCAACTTCACTTTTGATTCAAATCTTCTGTTGTCAAACTGATGAAAGTTTAGAAGCTGATGTACTTACGTTTTAATAGGTAAAAGCACAATGCAACTTAATGTTTTGCTCGATGTGTGCGTTTACCCTTGGGGAACCAAACTCAGGAGTTCTTCAACCGTGAGACTGCGCTTAACTTTTACTGACTGATGCTTTACAGCATCTAGCACTGATTGAATTTCTGGCTGACTGAGCGTGATTCCATGTTCTTGTAGCACACTGAATATCAAATGCCGACCAGAATGTTTGCCTACAACAAGGCGACGTTCCCAACCAACATCTTCCGGCGCAAACGGTTCGTAAGTACCCGGATTTTGCAGCACACCGTGAGCATGAATGCCCGATTCGTGTGCGAAGGTATTTTCACCCACGATCGCTTTCCAGGGAGGAACCGGCCAGTTGGCAGCTTTAGCAACTAACCGTGACAGTTCCAACAGCCGTTTTGTATCAATGCCCGTTTGGATACCGTAGATGTGTTTCAGTGCCATCACGATTTCTTCCAGCGCCGCATTGCCTGCCCGTTCGCCGATCCCGTTTACCGTGGTGTTAACCGATAACGCCCCTGCTTCAAGACCAGCCAGCGAGTTCGCCATTGCCAGTCCAAAGTCATTGTGCGTGTGCATTTCTATGGGAATGAATAGATGATGCACAAGAGAGCGAACTTTGCTGTAAGTAGTCAGAGGATCGAGAACTCCTACAGTGTCACAGAAGCGAAACCGAAAAGCTCCCAACTCTTGAGCATAAAAGGCCACATCCAGCAAAAAAGATTCATCGGCTCTAGAGGAATCTTCTCCACCAACAGATACAGATAAACCGCGATCGCAAGCGAAATTTATCGCATCCCGCAAAAGATCTAGCATTTTCTGCTGCTTGCCCCCAAACTTGGCGGCAATCTGAATTTCTGAGACAGGAACGGAAATATGCACTCGCTCCAAACCACAATCTATCGATGCCTGAATATCAGACAAATTAGCCCGGTTCCAGCCCAGTAATTTGGCGTTTAATCCCAGACTGGCAATGGCTCGGATCGACTCTGCTTCTTCTTGCCCCATTGCCGGAACGCCAATCTCCAGTTCTGGAACACCAATGGCATCAAGAAAGGTGGCGATCGCAATTTTTTCTTCAACGTTAAAGGCTACACCTGCTGCTTGTTCGCCATCTCTTAAGGTTGTATCGTTAATTTGAATCGGATGTTTGTTCATAGTGAAGTGATGATTCATGAGCGGCTAACTTGTTGTGTGATTTTTATTTGCTTGAGTAATTCGTAATTGAAAGACAGAGCAACTAACTTGAGTTGTGGAAATTAAAACACATATTCCTTAGGAGTGGGCTAATAATTACGAATTATGTTAGCGTAGCGGGGTGTAGCCCATTACGAATTACGAATTATGTTGACACTCCAGTTTAAATATTTGCTACAATTTCCCCTATATTGCTAATGTCATAGCCGCCGAGAATCTCTAATTGCGATTGGACTAGCCGATGTCCCAAGCTACTAAGCAATTGCTGTATTGGTGTTTCTTCCAAGTATTCTTTGAGAATCACCAAGTCGTATCGCGATCGATGTAGGGGGATAAATCCCAACCCAAAGGCAGCAGCTACAGATGCCGTACTGACACCTGCATCAGCAATTCCTGACACTACAGATAGAGCGATATCTTGATGGTTGTGGACGATATGGTCAAATCCTTTAACTGTATGCAATGGTATCTGTTCTTCTTGGAGTTTGCGTTCCAAAAGCATACGACTACCACAACCTAATTCACGGTTGACAATAGTTATTCCTAATTCCACTAAGTCGCTGACTGTTTTGATTCCCTTTGGGTTTCCTGGTGGAACCAAGAGTCCTTCTTCCCAAACTCCAAGAGTGATTAAAACTGCACTCCTACCAGCTAAAGTTTCCCGTACATAGGGAATGTTATGTTCTCCAGTTTCCGGATCGTACAGGTGCATCCCAGCAATGTGAATTTCACCTCGGCACAGACTACGCAATGCTGTCATACTGTTGGCGAAAATATGATGAACTCGCAGTTGCGGATGCCAACGTTCAGCTGCTCTAGCCCAGAGGGAAATCATCGGCGTACAACCAGCAATCACAACTGTATTTTGGAATTTATCGATATCATCAAGCAGCCGAACCAGAACTTTATTTGTACCTGTTTGGTTCTGTAATTCACCCTCCCGATATGCCTTAACCCCATCGGAGAACGGCAGTGTGATTATACCTCTTAACCCTTTCGCCAGTTCCTCAACAGGGGAAACACTCGAAAGTTCTGAATTGAAGTTTCCTTTGCTCAGACTTCTCTTTGCAACGGGGTGGCTCACCGCAACTGCTTCACCCTCCGGGTTCAGCAGTTTGCTTATGCCGGGGAACCCGTCCACCCTTACGGGTGACGCTCCTACGTCACTACCGCTTGCGCTAACGCCACTCCCTACAACGGGGGGAACCCCCGCAACGGGGTGGCTCACCGCAACTGCTTCACCATCAGCCGGAATCATTTCGATGTGAAAAGCATCGTTCCCAACCAGGGGATAAGCTATCCATTGACCACCAACCCGCGCTAGACTAACTCGCAATTGCTGTCCGCTCTTAACTGATTTGGCAAGAACTGCTTCAACTTCTGATAAATCTTCCTTAAAGCAGAATAAGTCCTTGACTGGGCAGCCAAGCGCCTTGGCTAAACGCAGTGAGATAGCAACTGAAGGAGCATATTGTCCCGATTCCACACCACCAATACTCTGACGGGTTACGCCAGCCATATTAGCTAAATCTTGCTGACTCATGCCCAAGCGAGTTCTAATTGACTTCAGGTTGTTGCAAAGATGCACGTCCAGTTTCATGAGACTGTATCTCTCCGTTAGAAAAAGCCACAGCTGACAAACTTAATATGTTGGGGCAATAGCAAGGTTTGCTAGTTTTTGGCGTTTTTATTGGAAGACATATTGATGTTTTGACAATTTCACTTCTTTGCTGCAAGCATAGCATACGTCTTGCCAAAATACTTGCATTTGTGGATACAATTTGGCGATCGCCTTTTGCTCATCTGCTAACCAAGCCGGTCGTCATCAAGAGAAAATGCTCAAACCCCAAGGCATCGGGTATTCAAAAACTCTCAGTTTTCGCGTGATATTTAGTTACGGCAACACAACTTTTAGTCCGACTGCGGTAAGTCCTGATCTAGATACCCATTGCCTTTTTTTATTGGTACTGCCACCCACTGGAGTTCCAACCATAGGATCGGGTTCTTTTCCTTCAACCTTGAGGCGCGATCGCGAATAATGCGTGTGGCGTTTATGCAAACAGCGTCCGCTATCCCCAAATCTTGGGCAACGCCTCTGAAAATGTCTTTGTAGGCATTGACTGAGGCAAACAGCATGTTAGGATAATATACAACAAAATGTTGTATAAGTTTCGGGGGGCAGCCCCAGTAAGAGTTTACGAGTTCGACGTGGCAGTACTGGAGCAACTCGCCGACTTTGGGACAGCGACCCTCAGCTACGGTGATAAATTTTTGGACTAAAACCTCTTCAGTCAACATAATAAGTTCTACTCCTTCAATGAGGTAGACAAATTTTGACGTGGTTCACAACGTCGATTTCTCAAATGGTGGTAAGAAGCTTACGCAGTTTTTCTGCTTTTTCGAGTCAGAGGTTGCCAATTGCTCCAGACACTTTGGATGAGGGATAATCCCTACTGCATTGTCCTAGCCAAACAACCCAAACTTTACTAGCAGTTCCTCAAGCTGATCGTTAGACATAGATTTCGGAGCCACAAAATCTGTGTTCTGGTCAATTGCCGTTGCCAGGTTGCGATAATGCTGCGCCTGTTCAGACTCAGGAGCATACTCAATCACCGTCTTACGGTGGAACTCTGCCCGTTGCACCATGTTGTCTCTGGGTATGGAGTAAATCATTTGAGTGCCCAGTTTCTCTGCCAGAGCTTTGATCAAATCATCTTCCTGATCGACTTCGCGAGAGTTGCAGATTAATCCTCCTAAACGTATACCGCTTATAGGAGCATACTTCTGAATGCTTCGGCAGATGTTGTTGGCGGTATACATTGCCATAATTTCCCCAGAAGTGACGATGTAAATTTCTTGAGCTTTGCGTTCACGAATGGGCATAACAAATCCACCGCATACTATCTCACCCAGACCATCATAAAATGTATAATCAAGTCTAACTGCTTCATCATAGGCACCAAGTTGTTCCAGCAACCCAATTGATGTCAGGATACCTCGACCTGTACATCCTACACCAGGTTCTGGCCCACCCGATTCCACACAAAGGGTCTTCCCCCATCCCTCCTGGCGGAAGTCTTCTAGATTCACATCATCTTCTTCTTTACGCAACGTATCGAGTACAATCTTCTGATGGAATCCCCCCAACAGGAGCCGGGTAGAGTCTGCTTTCGAGTCACACCCAACAACCATCACCTTACGATCCATATCGGTCAGTCCAACCACTACGTTTTGAGTCGTTGTAGACTTGCCAATTCCCCCTCTCCCATAAATAGCAATCTTCCGCATAAAAACCTCGGTAATGGCGCAGACTTGTTGATTTGGCTCCAGGATTATGGTGTAATCAAGCAGAGTGTTGAATCAAAATGGAGTTGTAGTTTTTGAAAGAGTTTACTGTCGAGGTTGTGATAGCATCAACGTAGTCAGACAGTGGACATTAGCCGTCTATCCAGCACTGTAAATATTGCAGCTATCTGCTAGAAGTCAAACAGCTTATTACAGATATAGCAGTAAATATGAGTGGGATACGAGATACAACAAGGGTGCTAAAAATTAGTCGCAATACTGTAAACAAAAATTCAAAAAACTTCCACAGCGACGGCAGGTGAATGAGAAATTTTTGCTTCATCACAGCAAGAAAAACATTATTTTCCCTTGAAGGAAGATACATAAAAAAATCAGTCCAGCCTACCCTATGGCAACGGCTTCGCCAAACGAAAAACCGAATTTTTAACGGCTTTGCTCCACTTCGATTAACGTTATGCCGTCACCAATAAATGATGAGGCTGGTCTGATACTCACTTCAAAGGAACCTAAGGAGTTTTCGTCCTTTTATTAGATTCCCTATAAATAAAGAATATCATACATTGGGCCAATTTACTTGCGCTGACCAATTAATTTACAAAGAGTATTCGTAGTTACAATTAGTTATCAGCTAAAGAGTCCGAAAGCCTATAATTGCGTTATTCTGTTGTTTAGAGTGAAGAAAATATCGCCGATTTCTCCAAGATAGATATCTATAATCAGGACATAAATTCAATCATTCATCTCTTCTTTTCTAGTTAGAATAGTCTGTCTATTGCAAGTGAGTAATTTATGATATATCTAAAAATAAATATTGCTTTTAATTTAGACAGAACTGTTTATTCATAACTGAAGATGTCATACATTATTCATATTGACTCACCTGAGTGTTACCAGATTGACTATTATTAATTAAACCGGGTGATAGGATTTTGAAATCAAGGAAGTCAAACAAGTTTCTTGATCAAACCAAAGATATAGAA
>NZ_JBALCZ010000023.1:0-6833 GCF_036917615.1 Nostoc sp. | reverse complement strand
GCGATGGATTAACCGACTTAATTTGGAACGAAACAGGCAATATTAATCGCACTTACGTTGGACTTTCTAAAGGAAACGGAACCTTTACTTTTTTATCAGCACAAGACCGCTCAGAAGGTGGATGGAATGGTTATAAAACTCTAACAGGCGATGTGAATGGCGATGGATTAACCGACTTAATTTGGAACGAAACAGGCAATATTAATCGCACTTACGTTGGACTTTCTAAAGGAAACGGAACCTTTACTTTTTTACCAGCACAAGACCGCTCAGAAGGTGGATGGAATTCTTATGACACCCTAACAGGCGATGTGAATGGCGATGGATTAACCGACTTAATTTGGAACGAAACAGGAGATATTAATCGCACTTACGTTGGACTTTCTAAAGGAAACGGAACCTTTACTTTTTTACCAGCACAAGACCGCCCAGAAGGTGGATGGAATTCTTATGACACCCTAACAGGCGATGTGAATGGTGATGGATTAACCGACTTAATTTGGAACGAAACAGGAGATATTAATCGCACTTACGTTGGACTTTCTAACGGGAACGGAACCTTTACATTTCTGGGAGCACAAGACCGCTCAGAAGGTGGATGGAATGGTTATAAAACTCTAACAGGCGACGTGAATGGTGATGGATTAACCGACTTAATTTGGAACGAAACAGGCAATATTAATCGCACTTACGTAGGACTGGCAATATAAAAATGATAAACTAAACCACATCTAGTTTGCATAATCTGAAATTGTACATTTCTTCTGGGGTGGGCGTCTCGCCTGCCCAATATATGCAAGGTTATTTGTGGAACAGCTTATTGTCGCGTCCTTAAAATTTTTTACATGAAGTGCGATCGCCTATTTTGTGTTTAGTTTCACTAAATGAGAAGCGATGTCTACGACGGGCTACGCCTACGCAGTTAAACACCTGGGTTACATCTTACCGTGTTGCATGACTTGTTGTAGATGTCGGCGAACCTCTTGTGCATGTTCAATATCAGATTGGCGCAATTTTTGGAACAACTCTACACAAGGCTGAGAACCTACTTGCTCTGCATCTTTGATGTAAACATCATAAGCTTTAACGGCTTCAGCCTTGTTGTGCAACACGGTGATAAAATCATACTCCAAGTTGCTAATTGGTTCTTGAGACTGTCCGTTACCTGTATTTGTAGTCATTGCTTGACCCTCTTTTAGAATTTCTAATTAACTTTATACTCACCCTTCAAGAGCGATTCATCTCCCAAAAAGAGTATAGTTCAATACGTCGGAAGTACCTTTTGAGGGTAAGTTAGGTACTAATACTTTTGGCTTAACAGCCGTCAAAAAAACCGATATGGTTTCAACTCTTTTTCCCTTGCTCTCCCCACTCCCTAATTTCATAGAAGTTTATCCAAGAGGTTGATTTTCATCACATTGACGTGAATACTGCAATTCCAACTCATTTTGTCGTTCCCTATCTCCTCTATGGACAATCGGGCACAACTTAGTGTTAGCGCTCATACAATCCATGTGTGGCGTCTTAGCACAGACCACAAGTAGCCCACCCAAAACAAACAACAAACCACAAATTGCAGCTGTATTAACCCAAGAAATTTCTAGCGCTCCTTGGACTACTACTTCTCGCAGTAGAGATACAATTGTTACCTCAACTGCCACTCCCACAGAGATACTATGTTCTTGCAAGTAGACCATTAACAGTCGAAATAACTCGACTAAAATCAACACAAATAGGATTTTTGCAGTCACATGTTTATAATCCAACTGCTGCGTAATGGCGACAAATAACCCCCACAATTGCATCAGCATGACGGCAAACAAAGCCAAACACAAGACAATCACAATTAAGTCTTGAAAGGCTTCCATGTTGCGAACAATTGAGTGCCGATCAAGCCAGCGATCACTAAATAAAAATCGACTTTTCTGGCGCTTTTGCATGTACATTTCATTCCAATCGGGACAAGTTAAGACAACACCAGCGAGTCAACCCAATAGTTTTATGTTATGCAATATTAAGCTTTTGCGCCTCAGCGAGGTTGGTAATTTAAATTTTGTGCCTGTTGCAACAATTGTTCGGTATTTTTTGCCCACTGGGGATTACCCTGAGCATTGTATAAATCTCTGGCAAATTTGAATACTTGTACTGCATCTCCATATTGCTGTAACTGCATAAAAACTAACCCTGCACCATAATAAGCGTTGGGATAGTTAGAGTTAGCTTCGGCTGATTTTCTAAAAGCCTCTAATGACTCTTGGAATTTACGTTGCTGAAACCAAATTGAACCGAGATTGTAGTAAGCTTCTGGATACTTCGGATTAATTTTTACTGCTTGACGAAAGGCATCTTTGGCTTGATCGAGTTTACCTTCTTGGAGATAACACATTCCCATATGATAAGGTGGTTCTGGTGCATTTTTGCTATATTCTATGGCTTTTTTAAAAGATGCGATCGCTCGCTCACAATCTCGTTGCTGTTCTCGTACCAACCCCAAGTTATAGTGGGCAAATCCTAGTTTTGGATCAAGTTCTAACGCGCGTTGCAAGTAATCGTTAGCTAACTTGAAATTATTACCTTCTAACAACGCACCACCTAAATTAGCAAAAGCAGGAGCAAATTTGGGATCGGCTTGCGTCGCTCGATAAAATGCATCCGCAGAGGGTTGTAATTGTCCTGTTTGTCGGAATGCTAACCCTAAATTATAGTGCGCTGGCGCTAATGTCGGATCTAATTGGGCAGCTTGTTTAAAGGCGGCGATCGCATCTTGTACCCTTCCCGCCTGAATTGCCTGTAAACCTTGGTTTAACCAGTCTATGGCAGTTTTACCATTAGATTGTGCCAGCTTTGAGGGGAGAGAGGGAGAGAGAGAAAAAGAAGGGAAGGGAATGCTAACAACTAACAAAGTCAAACTTACTAACCCTGCTATGGGATATTTAGAAAATGATAATCTCATTGATTTTCTGATTCGCAACACTTTCAGTTAAATTTACTTCATAAAAAATTCGTTACAAAAGTTTTAGATTCGCTATTAAACTTTTGGATACTTAACTTTTCTTAAGCTAAATCTTACAACAGGCTACAATTTTTTTAACTTTCGATTAAAAGAAGGATAATAAAAAATTAAAGAAGGGGTAATTTTGACTCCAGAGAACCATTTTTTATCCCTGATATATACAGCAGAATAATGCGGTTATAAAAGACTTACCGCAAGTGAGGTTTTATGAACGAAAAAGTAAAATCGGGTTCGCGGAATGTTGCAATTGTCGGGCCTTATTTAAGTGGAAAAACCACTTTACTAGAAAGCTTGTTATTTGTCACAGGGGCAATTTCTCGCAAAGGGAGTGTTAAAGACAGCAATACAGTGGGAGATAGTGCTGCCGAGTCGCGCGATCGCCACATGAGTGTAGAAGTCAGCGCCGCTAGCACTGAGTATAGCGGCATTCGCTTCACCTTTATAGACTGTCCGGGAAGTGTAGAATTTGCCCAAGAAACTTACAATGCTTTAATCGGAGTGGATGCAGCAATTGTAGTTTGCGAACCCATACGCGAACGTGTCCTCACCCTTGCCCCTCTATTTAAATTCCTAGACGATTGGGAAATTCCTCACCTTGTCTTTGTCAACAAAATGGATCGGGCAAATATTCACGTTTTGGAAACGTTACACGCCCTGAAAGCAGTATCTAGCCGTCCCCTGGTAGCGCATCAATATCCGATCATGAACGGGGAACAACTCACCGGCTTTATTGATATGGTGAGTGAACAGGCATATAAATATCATCCAGGCGCACCTGCTGATCCCATCCCCTTTCCCGAAAGCTTAAAAGAAGAAGAACATATAGCACGAGCAGAAATGCTCGAAGCCCTAGCAAATTTTGACGACCATTTACTCGAAGAACTTTTAGAAGACATTGAGCCACCCCAAGAGGAAATTCTCAAAGATTTAAAAATGGAATTAGGGGCAGATTTGGTAGTGCCCGTTTTTTTTGGTGTGGCAGAACAAGATTATGGTGTTAGACCTCTATTAGAAGCCTTGTTACGGGAAGCCCCCGAACCAGAAACCACAGCAGAACGTCGCTTAAAAAACTTAAAAGGTGATACAGCCTTAGCACAGGTATTAAAAACTTATTACACTCCCCAAGGTGGCAAACTCTCTCTGGTGCGTGTTTGGCGGGGCAAATTAACTGATGGTATTGTCCTCAATGGCATTCGGACTGGTGGAATTTACCGCCTCATGGGACAACAACAGCAGTTTGTTAACCAAGTTAGTGCTGGTGAAATTGTCGCATTGAGCCGTTTAGAAGGAATCAAGACAGGCGATACAATCTCTATAGAACAGCAATCTGCACTAGAATTACCCAAAGCTGTACAGTTGGAACCAGTGTATGCTCTGGCTATCACACCAGAAAAGCGCAACGATGAAGTTAAACTTAGCGGTGCCATTACCAAGTTATTGGAAGAAGACTGCTCACTTGCTTGGGAACAACACGGCGATACCCACGAAGTTATCTTGTGGGGTCAAGGTGAGATTCATTTGCAAGTCACCCTAGACAGACTGCGCCGCAAATATAACTTGCCAATGACAACCCACTTACCGCAAGTGCCTTACAAAGAAACCATCCGCAAAACGGTGGCTTCAGTTCATGGGCGCTACAAGCACCAAAGCGGTGGTCACGGACAGTTTGGTGATGTTTTTCTCGATATTAAGCCCCTACCACGCGGTACAGGTTTCAACTTTAATGAAACTATTGTCGGCGGCGTGGTTCCCAAACAGTACATTCCTGGGGTAGAAATGGGTGTGCGGGAATTTCTGACACATGGGCCTTTGGGCTTCCCAATAGTGGATTTGTCCGTAACTCTGACTAATGGTTCGTATCACAACGTTGATAGTTCCGAACAAGCCTTTAAGCAAGCTGCCCGATTGGCAATGCAAACGGGGATACCTCAAGCGGAACCTACCCTGTTAGAACCAATTCTGCGGGTGGATGTTACCACACCTAGCGAATTTACCTCCAAAGTGCTGCAACTTTTGACTGGTAGACGGGGGCAAATTTTAGGCTATGAAGGTAAAAACGATTGGCAAGGCTGGGATAATGTCTCTGCATATTTGCCGCAAGCAGAGATGCAAAACTTTATTGTAGAGCTGCGATCGCTCACTCTCGGCGTTGGTTCTTTCCACTGGGAATATGACCATCTTCAGGAAGTGCCGGAAAAACTTGCGGAACGTGTCATTCACAGTAGTGGCAATGGTAGTAACGGCAACGGCAAATAATTTTGGATTTTGGATTTTGGATTTTGGATTAATTTAAAATCAACACTAGCCCGGAACTTTAAGTTTCGGGCTAATAACTAAAGTCTAATAAATCGTTGTCAGTCTATATCATCTTCTGTAAAACCTGCATCCTTCAGCAGTCCTTTCAATGTTCCAATGGGTAAATCGCGATTGCCATGAACAGGAATAGAGAGAATGATACCTTTGTTGACATAAATATGATGACTGCCAGTAATCCGTTTCAGGTTCCAGCCATACCGTTCAAGAATTTTACATAAGGCTTTACCAGAAACAGATTTCATAGAGATATTTCAATTAACTGTTTATCAGGTTCAAGTTCTTCCTGCTGGCTAGCAACTTCAAGCCAACCCTGAATTGCATCTTTAAGCATTTCTAACAAGTGTTCGTAGCTTTCTCCCCATGTGTGACACCCTGGTAGGGCTGGTACTGAAGCACACCACACATCGTCTTCTTGCCAGATAACGGCTTTGATTTTCATGATAAATCTGTTGCAGTGTCGTGTTGTATATCTTAGCGCAACTACATTTGAGAGTTCTGTAGGCAATGCCTGTCGTAGGCATCGCTCCAAGGCTGACATTCCCGATTTCTCTTAGAAGTTGGGAATCTTTATTCAATCTATAAAAGGATTCGTAAACCGCACGCCCTCAACCGTCGCACCTGATGCAAAGTCCTCAGTATAAACTTCTTCAATTTGGTTGAGTTGCGCCGTTGCCCAAATTTGCGCGTCCCAAAACCCGAAGTGATGGGTTTCCACGCCGCGAATTGCTTATAAAGAGATGAGTCGTGTAATATCAATGACATGGCAAGCAGCTAAATAGTTACGCATTCGCACCAGCGTTTCAGCAGAAGTTAAAAGCGAACGCTGAGTCCGGGTTGTGGCCCTAAAAAACTCTCCCAACACTTGGGTACTAATTACCGCCTTACCAGAACGAATCAATTGGTCAGTAACTGCGATCACACTTGTCCTGTTTTGAACCACCAAAGCATTTGCAGTCTTTCTTTCTGGCTTGCACTGATGGCGTGTTTTAGAGTTTTCTCTAGATACTCTGCACTTTCTGTGATTTCTATTTTTAGCCTACGTGACATTTTTGCGCTGTTCTATACCCTCTACTCTCTATTATATGCAAGCTCAATGTAAATTGATATCAGACACAATTAATTACACAATGTCATTGCGAATGGAGCGAAAGCGGAATGAAGCAATCGCAAGGGCTGAGATTGCAACTCTTAGAGACGCTCCGCGAACGCTCCGCTCGCAATGACTGTAAATATTTTTGTCCATCTACTTATTGGGTAACTTACATATTGGATCAATCTCAATTATGCTACTTAAAGGAGTTTCACGAATGAAAAAAAAGATGCGACGTAGGACATTCGTAATCGCATTGGCGAGTACTATCGGGCTGTGTTCGACCTCTGTAGTTGTCTTAGCACAAGACAGTATTCAGATTCTCTTCGCTTTGAGACCTGACGGCCAACTGTCATACTACAGCTACAGCGGACTGCCAAATCTCAACAACTTTGGAAACGGCGGTGGCGAGAC
>NZ_JBALCZ010000022.1:0-33818 GCF_036917615.1 Nostoc sp. | reverse complement strand
CCGATGTCTACACCGATGTCTACACCGATGTCTACACCGATGTCTACACCGATGTCTACACCGATGTCTACACCGATGTCTACACCGATGTCTACACCGATGTCTACGCCAACAGCTACGCCAACAGCTACACCGACATCTACACCGACATCTACACCCTAGTCGCCATAAAAAACTCCTACCCCAATACCTTTCAAATCATCTGATTTGGTTCTTCTAAGGGTCTGCCCTTGGGGGTAGGTAAAATTGGACGGCGGTCATTGTAAGGCATAGGAATGTACTGGACAGTGGGTCGCCCTCCTTGTGGCTGTGGGTACAGATCCATAAGATCATAAATAGAATGGGGCAGTCCGACGGTTACGGGCAGCCCCATTTCTGTTGCTTCCTCTATAGTGATGGGATAGTCGTGGGTAACGCGCCCGGTTGTCAGGGCTTCGATAATTGATTCGATATTTTCTGGCAGAACTTTTTGTTTGGGTATACTGTCTTTTAGCAGAGTTCGCACAAACCGCTGTACCTGCCCAATTGCTTTGCGTGAGAGATCTGCCATAATTAGAGTTTGGTCATCAATCTCACCGATGGGTTTATCTTCAACTACTTTCAGGATACTCGCTGCGGGGTAATTACCCAATTGGGGATCAACTGGCCCCAAAACAGCGTTAGCATCCATAATAATTTCATCAGAGGCGAGGGCAAGCATTGTACCACCACTCATAGCATAGTGGGGTACAAAGACTGTGACTTTTGCTTGGTGGCGAATTAATGCTCTGGCGATTTGTTCGGTAGCCAAAACCAAACCACCAGGAGTGTGCAAAATTAAGTCAATTGGCACATCTGGGGGTGTGAGGCGAATTGCCCGCAGTATCTGTTCTGAGTCTTCGATAGTAATGTAGCGAGATAAAGGAATTCCCAGTAAGCTAATAGACTCTTGGCGATGAATCAGCAAAATCACCCGACTTTTGCGTTCCTGCTGGAATTCTCGTAAAGCACGCAAGCGGCCATATTCTATTTGACGTTTTTGCCAAAGGGGTTGCAAAGAAGTCAGAAGGAGGAAAATCCAGAAGAAATCACCGATACCAAAGCCCATAAATATTAATTCTTTGTTCAAAAATAACGGTTGTCGTCATTATTGTTACAAATTTTGGGCGATCGCAGTTCTATCTGTAGATTTAAAAGTATCGAACCACACTAAGGAAAAATATTATAGGACTTAGGCATTGACAGGAAAGACCAAATATAAATGATTTGAAAAACCACATCTTCCGTAGGGGTAAAGCGCATTAAACCCTACAGCGCGGGTCTTTTTACCATCAAAAAATGATTAATAAAAGCCGGAAACGACTTATTTGAGTAAATGCATACTTGGATTAATTTGTACAGTGCATAAGGCGGATGTTTTTATAAAACTTAATATTATTAATAATTCAAAAGATTATTATACTTTTTGCGTAAAAAAAATAGAGTCTAAGTAGTACAGCTAGATGCAAAAATTAAAATTTGCAAGAGCTTTAACCAACTCGTTCTATTGAACAGGAGTAAATATGGAACTGGAACCCAACAACACTTTTGACACTCGCACAAACACAGGTGTAGGACAAGGATTTAATTTCTATGCCTCTTATGGAAACTATATTGGTCCTGGAGACAACGACTACCACCTATTGTATGTCCCCGAAGCGGGAGATACAATTTCCATTAACACCTCTGGTAGAGGCTCCTACGCTGATGATGTGGACACCACCATAACACTCTTTAATGAGTACTACACACAAATAGGCTTTGATGACGATAGTGGTATCAACCGTAACAGTTCATTGACCTACATTGCTCCAGTAGCCGGTAACTACTACTTTAATGTAGCGGGACATTTGGGTGATACAGGGAATTACGATATTACCGTCAATTTGACGCCCCATTTGATGACTTAAAGTAGACGTGTTAACACTTACAGGGTGTCTGAAAAAAAGCCTCCATTGCTACTTTCTCAAGAGCGAGAAGCCAATCTGCAGCAATGAGAAATCGTCTTTACAGAGCCTCATTTCGACTACTTGAGTGCCTTAGCTGGATATATTTTTGACTTTTCAGACATCCTCTAAGACGATGTTTTATAGGAAACGCTATATGAATTACGAATTACGAATTATTTATTACCCCCGTCGCCAAATCTTGATAGTGTCGTCATCACCACCGCTAACTAGAGTTTGGCCATTGGGACTGAAGGCAACGCATCTAACATAACTGGAATGCCCTGTAAGTGTGCTGATTTCTCTGCCTGTATTTACGTGCCACAGTTTGATAGTGTTGTCCCAACTGCCACTAGCGAGAAGTTGCCCATCTTGGCTAAAGGCGACTGACCAAACTGAATCAGAATGACCAATGAGAGAACGAATTTCTTTGCCTGTATTTACATGCCACAGTTTAATCGTGTTGTCACCACTGCCACTGGCGATAATTTCCCCATCCTGGCTGAAGACGATACAGTTGACAAAGAAGGAATGACCTGTAAGTGTGCAGATGTTTCTGGCTGTGTATACTTGCCACAGTTTGATAGTGTAATCATTACTGCCACTAGCCAGAAGCTCTCTATCCTTGCTATTCGTTGTCGGTGTTCTCAAAGAGTAGGCGACTGACGAAACTGAGTCAGAATGACCGATGAAAGTTTGGATTTCTATGCCTGTGTGTACCTGCCACAGTTTAATTGTGCAGTCAGCACTGCCACTAGCCAAAAACTTGCCATCTGCACTAAAGGCAACGGAATTCACCCAATTAGCATGACCAATGAGAGTACGAATTTCTTTGCCTGTATTTACATCCCATAATTTAATTGTGTTATCCCAACTACCGCTAGCCAAAATCCCCCAGTTCTGGTCTGCGATTCCCGCAGATTTGCCTGATTCGCCTTGATAAGAAAGCTTTGAGGAGATTGGGCTAAAGGCGACAGAATGAACCATACTGGAATGACCAGAAGACCAACGACCCAGTTGACGCACTAGCTTGCCAGTAGCCAGTTGCCAAAGTTTGATAGTCATGTCATTACTGCCACTAGCAATAAATTGCCCGTCTGAGCTAATGGCGATCGCATGAACCATACTAGAATGACCTTTGATCGTCTGTACACATTGCCAGTTCTGTTGATTTAATACAACAGGTGGAGGTGGTTTCAGTCTAGGCGTTATCACTAAAGTAGATGATATTTTTGTGATATTATTCTCCGATTCAGTCCCCAATAAATCTAACCACTCCTGCACAGACTGGGGACGATAGGTTGACTCCAGATCCATGCCGCAGATAATAGCCTGATTTACCCTGTTGCTGATCTTAGGATTAAAATATTGTGGTGGTTCTAAATTAATATTGTGACGCCTATCATCTGCACTCGTCGGGATAACGGCAGTAAGCAAATTATACAAGGTAGCAGCTAGGGCGTAGATATCAATGTATTCTCCTCGTGGCGCTTCTGATTCATACTGCTCAGGTGGGGCAAAACCAGGAGTGCGATATACTGTATGCCTTTGGATCATATTGGGAATAAATTCTCTAGCGATGCCAAAGTCTATCAGCACTGCTTCTGATTTATGAATGCGGATCATTATGTTACGTGGTTTGAGATCCCGATGCAGCAGTCCTTTAGAGTGAATTAGCGTCAAAGCGTCGCCAATTTGCCGGATGTACAGCAGCGCTTCTGCTTCTGATAGCACCCCTATCCGCCTTAAACGCTGTCCTAAGTCTTCGCCTTCGATGTACTCCATCACCATGCAGGGCAAATTTCCCTCATCGAAGATGGTTTCTATCTGTACTATATGAGGATGGTGACACACAGCTAGCCGAACTGCTTCATCACGGAAATCTTGCCGTAACTTGTTTCGGTGGAGTATCCAAGCGGGGTGATTCAGGATTTCTTCTTTGAGGGTTTTAATCACTCGCAGTTGATTCCGTTGATTTCTGGCAAGATAAGTAATGCCAATTCCGCCTTCGCCTAGTTGGCTTTCGATAATATAGCGTCCACCAAATAAAGACTTTCCTGCATTCCACACCATTAGTAATATCTGACAATTGCTGGTATTTATTTTGGCACGGGATCAGAACAGCCAATAGGAATTTTTGAGAATTCCATTTGAATAGCTGTTGTAGCTTTTTAAAACTTATTTACTTAGAAAACATTTTCATCAACCTCAATAATTACTAATATAAAGTTAGATATACCCTAATAGTTTTAGCTAAACTATATCTTTACACCAAAATCTTTATTTGATTGCTCATGCTAAAGTAAACGATGACTTTAGCCATATTTAGTCATAATAATTAGACTTGTAGGTAATCTGAAATGATGCTAAAAAATCTCAAGTTGAAACAAAAGTTTACAATTCTGCTACTGGTAATTCTAACATTCGGTTTGAGCTTGAGTGGATTGGCTCTTTCTTCTCTGCTCAGAGAAAATGCCAAACAAGATATTAGTTCAACTGCTCTCATGCTTATGGAAACAATGAGTTCTGTTCGGAAATACACCAATACTCAAGTGAATCCAGAGCTAACTGATAAATTGGCAACTGAGTTTTTGCCGCAAAGCGTGCCTGCATACTCAGCACGGGAGGTATTTGAGATTTTACGGAAAACAACAGACTACCGTGATTTCTTTTATAAAGAAGCAACTCTCAATCCCACAAATCTTCGGGATAAAGCTGACGGTTTTGAGACGGAAATTGTAGAAAGGTTCAGAAATAAATCAGACCTTAAAGAAGTGAGTGGATTTCGCTCAATTCCTGGTGGGGATATCTTTTATATTGCTCGTCCGCTGCCAATTTCTGAAGAAAGCTGTCTGAAGTGTCATAGTGTACCCGAAGCTGCACCTCAAAGTATGATTACTCAATATGGTACAGCTAACGGATTTGGGTGGAAGCTTAATCAAATTATCGGCGCTCAGATTATATCAGTACCTGCGAATAACGTCATCAAAAAAGCTAATCAGTCTTCCTTACTAATTATCCTAATTGTATCAACTATTTTTATAGCGACTATCCTGTTAGTCAATCTTTTCTTGAATCGACAAGTTGTTATACCTCTCAAACGCATGACTCGCATAGCTGAGGAAGTTAGTACCGGACATATGGAAGTTGAATTCGAGCAGATGTCTAATGATGAAATCGGTAATTTAGCTAAAGCCTTTAAACGGATGCAGTTAAGTTTAGAAATGGCAATGAAAAGAATCAAACGTACTCATGGAAGTATCGGGGACTAGAAGATGAAAAATTAAAATTATCCCTAAATTGGTCGTTTATAAATATCTATGAGAATAAACTTTTTTTGAATTCAAAAGCTGCTTGAAAGTCAGGAATTTCCCTGGCTATGAGTTCAATAAATTGATCAGCTGAAATGTAAGGATTTTGAGCTAATATTTCTTCCATAACCAGATTTGCCATTGGGCCAATGTGGTAGGCTAACTCTTGCTGACAACGTTTGATAAATGCTGGTTGGAGAGAAGGTTGTTGTTTAATTTGCCCAATTTGCGGACTAGTAGGTGAACTAGGTGAACTAAAAATTGTTTCTCCAGGTTGGTTGTATGACGGCGATATGGCTGACATAGCCTGAAATTCAGGATTAAATACCGTGGCAGGCAAATCATCAATCATGATTGCAGGAGATATTGCCACTTCTGCTTCTCCAATCCGCTCTAAATCTATAAGAACTTCCTTGGCAGTTTGGTATCGCTTGTTAGGCGTATCTGCCAACATATGATCGAGTACTTGAGCGAAACTATCAGTAACATAGGAATAATAACGCCAGTTCCATTCTAAAGAGTACTGATTCATTAGTAAGGATGGATCTCTACCTGTGATTAGTACAATAGCTGTTACCCCCAAAGCATAAAGATCACTACAGGCGGAACATAAACCCAAGCTAATCTGTTCGCGGGGAGCATATCCCACTTTGCCTACAAGGGACATTTTGCCCACAAAGGTCACCTGGTGGTTAGAATTTCTCCCCTCGTTCATGTCAGTAATTTGCTTACCTACACCGAAATCAATCAGTACTGGCAGATCCTTGCCATCAGGTAACATGATATTGTCAGGAGAAATATCTCGATGGATGATGTTGTGCTGGTGGACATATTCCAAAACAGGTAGCAGATTCTTTAGCCACTCTATAACTTCTTCTTCAGAAAAATTTCTTCCTTGACGTTGAAGTTCTCCCAGCAGCCTAGAATATGTTTTACCGTCAACATACTCTTGTACTAGGAATAACCGACCATCTCCTTCAAAGCAAGCCAAAAACTTGGGAATTTGAGGATGTTGCAATTGATGAAGAATTTTTGCCTCTCTTTTAAATAAGTTGCGATATTGTTCCAGTCCACTCTCCCCTGTGCCAATGGGCGCAAACTCTTTGAGAACACAAGCTTCATTAAATCGACGAGTGTCATAGGCCAAGTAAGTTCGCCCCAATCCTCCCTGTCCTAGAAGTTTTTGGATAATATAGCGGTTATCGATTAGAGTTCCAGCAGCTATTTCTGGTCTTGTCATAGGGGACTGTGACATCTCATCGCACTCCTAGCGATTTTATTGTTGATAGATTTTCTCGTTTGCTGAAAGTCAGAAACTCTAGCAGATAAAGGCTGATAACATCCCTAAAATTGAGATTAGTACCACTATCAAGACAAGGAAATACACTTTTCTACAATCTTTTGATGGTCTTGTGTGACCAAATAGACGATTTTTATTTAGGTTATTTTTTCATACTACTAGTATTTAAGTATTTTAGCAGCCGCAATCTAATCAGTGTTTGCGGTAATATTTGCGATTGCTCTAAGTATCGCTTTTTGGATTTACTGCTGAACCACATCTTACCCCTAGTAATTCTATTGGCACTGAGTTTGGGAACAGTAGCATATAGTCTGATATCATAGTTTTTCAAACAAATTGAGGTTGCTATAGACTTACCGAAGGAAATATTATATGTATTTCATATGTATTTCAAGTGCTGAATATGCGTTAGCGCAGCTCGTCGTAGACATCGCTCTCAAAAGTTAATCTTTTTGGGAGCTAATATCGTTATTAAATAGCTGCCTCGATATCGGCTATCAAATTCAGTACAATTATTTCTCAAAGTAGAAAATTATGGTGCGTACAGTAAAAGACTCCTAAAGCTACAATAATTAATCTAGTTCATCAGGATTCACGCCTAACTGACGCAAACGTTCTGCTAATTGTTCTGCTTTTCGTTTAGCTTGAGCAGCTTCTTGTTTGGCTTCCGTAGCTTCTTGTTCCGCAATCATAGCTCGTTCAGTTGCAGCAGCAGCTTCTTCTGTGGGTGAGGGAATTAATTCTCCCCTCAAAGTGAACCACCTTAACCACGACTTTTCTATATCTCGAAATGAACCCTGCCATAAGCCTAAACTTAAATTAATCTCTGGCATTAGTAAGCGCCCTTCGGTCAAATTCATCGGTTCATAGTGACCACCTACTAACTGAAATGCCCGGAGTTCATTCGTGTAGCGACTAAAAACAATATAATAGGGAATCCGCAAAATTCGTTCATAAACTTCCCATTTGCTAGGAGGTTTATCTGCTGCACTTGTTCTTCTTGTGCCCAAATCTTCGTCTTCCGTACCTGGAGATAATAACTCAACAACCACAAAGGGGTTTGCTGGCTCTTGCCAAGTTACATAACTTAACCGTAAGTCCTGCCCTTTGTATAATTTTCCTACCCCGACTACACCAAACCAATCTGGGCGTTTATACCATAAAGGATGCTGTAAATCGTAGTAGAGATTAAGGTCAGCAGCACTGTAAACTAATTCTGGATTCCAGTTAATGGGCTGAAAAGTTAAGTATAAAAGTAAGGGCTGTAAAAAATGAAAATCGTCTGGCAAACCTGGTTCCTCTGGGTTGTCACTTGGTAAATCATACATCGTTGGTAGGGTTTCCCAAGGAGGAAGCGGCGGATCAGATTGAGGGATGTAATGGGAAGAAGAAGTCATAGTAAAAGTATGATTTCAGATTGTTCACATTCCAGTAACAACTTAATTTACGCAGATTCTCCTAATGCTTTGAACAACTGTTACTTTAACTCTTTTAGTAGTATAAAACTTTCCCTTCCATTCAGCATTGAAGGGAAAGTTACAGCTAAATCCAACTCTAGCAAATTGAGCGGGAAAGGTAAGACCACTTTCGACCGTGGCAATAACTTTTTCTTTTGTCAAGATTAAAGGCTTTTTGATGCTTACCTTGAGTATTCTTGAATAATAAAAACTTGTCTGCTAGATTTGGGCTGATTCTGCTTTTTGACACGAATCAGACGATTTTGTAGCGTCAGCGCAAAAGCATAACTTTGTGACTCTATACCTTGCAGGTAGGCATGGAGGGTTTGAGTTTGTCCTACATAGTCTCTATCGGTTTTGCAAATAATAATGCCGTTGTGAGAAATGCCGCTACTATGTAAGGTGATGAAGTCGTCACGATTAAGGGTGATGACAGCTCGCTCGTTTTGGGTTGCAAAGGTAAGAACATCTTCATCGGGAATACCTTGATTTGCTTGCCATGCTTCGTAGGAAGTCAGAACATCGTAGCCTAACTGGCGCAGTTGTCTAACTATATCCATTGGAAAGTTCTCACTAGAGTAGAGCTTAACCATCGGCATCCTCAGTAAACGTGATGATTGCTTGGTCTAATTCTTCGCGGTGCTGTTCATAATAAGCCCATGCATCTGTGAGATCGTCATCAGTTAGGGTAGGGTAGTTTCGCAGTAACTCTTCTTTATCTGCTCCCTGTTGGCGAAAAACAACCAGCGTCCACACAGGAATGCGCGTGTTGCGAATGCGTGGCTGTCCACCGCATACACCAGCTGTCACTTGAATTGGTTTGCTGCTTAATCGCTCTTGCAAAAAGATGCGCTCTTGTGGGGTGAGGGATTCGATAACCTGTACCAGTGAATCGACCAATCGGGTGTTCATGGGCTACTATTTTTGCTTTCTCAAATTATCCTAAATCGTGCTGCGATCGCTTGTCATTTAGTATAGTCACTACGCCTAGCTAAATTTCATTCCAAGGAAGTTTATTCAATAGAAGACCATATTTGATAGATGTTTTGACGCACTTTTTCGCAATCATTTGGTTGTAAAATTTCTAATTGACGTTCTAATAGACGCTTTTCTACTGTGTTTATCTTATGCAACCTAACTACTGAGGGACGCATTAAACCGGCTTGCTGCCATTCTATAATTTCAACATCAAAAACCGTTTGAGTTATTTGACTGGTAGTTCGCGCCACAATAACATCATCATCTCCTGTATCTAAAAGTAATAACACTGAACGCAGTTTGAATATTACTGCATCAGTAAAAGGTAATTTGAGCAAAATAACTGAGCCAGATTGATAATTTTGCATCGCTTAAATTGTGTCGTAAATAGCATCATCTTCGCTGTAGCCTTTTAATAATTGCTCGGCTGCAAGACGATGCCAAGCTGCTTCCTCTTGTTTTTCTTCTGTGGGTTCAGTAACGAGAAGAATTACTTTTACTTGCTGGTTATTTGCTAACTGTTGCAAAACAGTATTCGGCAACTCTATTTTGCCTTCGGTGGTGACATTCGCTGGAAATTCGTATGCTTTAATGTTGAGTGTGTCCGTGTTTATAAACAACGTAAGCATTTATATAAAATCTTGATACAATATGTTTCAAGGAAAAGTTCTATAAATATTTTTACGATGTGCAACTCTTTTACAAATGAGTGTTTGTGTTTCTTTGTCAACACTAATACCTATTCTGTAATCACCTACGCGAATTTTATATTTATCGTCGTAGCCTTTCATTTTTTGCAAATAGCCTAAATCAAAGACGTTTTCTACCTGCACAATATGAGGATGGCGACACAAAGCCAGTCGCAAAGCTTCATCTCGAAAGTCTTGGCGTAGTTTATCTTGCTTGCTTATCCAGGCGGGATGATTGAGGATTTGTTCTCTGAGGGTTTTGATGACTCGCAATCACCGTGTTGATTTTTTGCCAGATAAGTTATACCTATGCCACCTTCACCCAATTTTCTCTCGATGATGTAGCGATCGCCAAATAACTGCTGCCCTGGATTCCAAACCATTGGTAAAAACCGTAATTTTACTGATATTTATTTTCGCACACCATAAATATCAGTTTTTGCCAATGCCAAGATTGATGTGTAAGCTTTTTATACAATGTTTCTACATTAAGTTTTTTACTTAACTTTGCTCATAGGCTGTTAAGAATTCATCCCGCGAGATACTTACTTGACTACAAATTGATCTTAATGTCCCTGATTTAATTTGAGATTGGTTAGGCATTACTAATGGTGTCTGCGATCCATCTTCATTTTCTCGCACCATGACAATATGTTCACGTTCCCGAACAATGCAAAAACCCAGCAACTCAAATGCTTTTATAACTCTCTTCTTCGGAGCATCGACAGGAAACTTCGGCATTAAATAGCTACCTCTGCCTCTGTCAGAAAAGCTTCGATTACTGGTGATTCATCTTCGAGTATTTCTTTGCCAAATATCTCAATGTAGCAGCGAATAGCCGACTTGACATCGGCTAAGGCTTCTTCATAAGTGTCACCTTGACCAACTATAGCCCCTTTAATACCAAGAGGATAGGCAACATAACCGTCAGAATGTTTTTCGACAATAATTTTGATTTGTTTCATCGCTAGCGCGTTTGGCAACGGAGATTTTAGGCGATTCTGATGGAGCCTACAATAAACAGTATATTCAATCGTAATCAACCTATGGCGATCGCAGTTGTTAAACTCTCATCTTGCCTAACAACTGGTATTCAGCCCTACTTAATCATTTGTGATAAACAAGATCCCCGATTTCTTTGAGAATTCGGGGATCTGTTGGCTTTCAATTTTTCCTAAAATTTAAGTCATCACATCTGTGGTTCAATTCCCGCAGCCCGCAATTGTGCTGCTAGTCGTTCAGCGCGTTGCCGTTCTTGTTCGGCTAATTCTGCACCCCAAGGCAGAAGGTTTCCTTGTTCATCCCACCACCGTAACCACTTTCCTGTGCGGTTTTCACGAGTACCTTGCCACACCCCAAGGTAAAGATTCATTTGGGCTATCCAGTAGCGTTGATTTTCATCAGGCTCTTGCAAGATGTACTGTTCTGTGTTTTGCAAGCGATACATCTCTAAACTGCCGCTATTTGGATCAAAGATGATGTAGTTTGGTACTTTTAAGATGCGCTCGTAGAAAAACCATTTTCCTGGAGGATATGTCGCTTTGACAGAATACTCTGTCTCCTGTGTATCGGAAATAAATTCCATCACAATTACGGGAATGTCACCCTGAAGTTGAGGGGTGTAACTGCGTGTTACTTCTTCTCTATTAACATTAATTTTGGCAATGAAAGCCCAATCAGGGGCTTTAATGACCATTCTGTTGTTTAGCGTGGCACAAATGCCATAATTAGTTGTTGTCAGAGCGTTAGCTGAAATTTTTCTAGCTAATTGTAGGCTTTCCGTGAGTGCAGCAGCTAAGGCTGGTTGGTTGATGTTGTCCACTGGATCGTCTGGCAGTTTATAATCATCGGGTAGTTTTTCCCAAGTGATTTGGTAGTCTTGGGTGATGGCTGTCATAATGGGTTTTCCTTCGGTGTGGTATCAAAGTCTCAGATTTTACCCTAGTGTTTGACTGTTTGAGATCCTCCCAACCCCCTTTAAAAAGGAGGCTATTGGTTATTAATCTTCATCGGGTTCTAAATCGTCGGCTGTCAATTCCTGATGCGGGATGGCAGCGATAATCGCATCTATTACTTTAGATACTGGTAATATCTCAATATTCAGGTCAGGAAATTTTGTCCCTTTTGGCACGATCGCTCGTTTAAATCCCAACTTAGCAGCTTCTTTCAACCGCAGTTCCATTTGGGAAACCGATCGCACTTGTCCGCCTAACCCAACTTCACCGATCAATACTGTACCGGGATCAACTATGCGATCGCGGAAACTGGCAACGATCGCGATCGCTATTCCTAAATCTACTGCTGGTTCTTCCACATTCAACCCACCCGCAGAAGCAACATAGGAATCCAATTTCGACATGGGAATTCCCACTCGTTTTTCTAAGACGGCGAGAATTTGCACCAAGCGGTTGTAATCTACGCCAGTACCAGCACGACGAGGGGAGGGGTAACTGGTAGGACTCACCAAAGCTTGTAATTCCACAACTATCGGGCGAGTGCCTTCGCAAGCAACGACAATGGCAGTACCGGGTGCGGGATCATCACGGTTGCCTAAAAATAACTCTGAGGGGTTGGCAACTTCCCGCAGTCCCTCTGCCACCATTTCAAAGATGCCAATTTCGTGAGTTGCGCCGAAGCGGTTTTTTACTGTCCGTAATAACCGATGGGAGGCAAAGCGATCGCCTTCAAAATATAACACCGTATCTACTAAATGTTCTAAGACTTTTGGCCCGGCGATCGCTCCTTCTTTGGTGACGTGTCCCACAATCAGCATGGTGATATCTTCGTGCTTCGCCACCTTCATCAGTGCTGCTGTACATTCCCGTACCTGAGCCACCGAACCTGGTGCAGAAGTCAGCGCCGGAAAGAACACCGTTTGAATACTATCAATCACCGCCACGTTTGGTTTTAGAGAGTCTATTTCCCGTAAAATTTCTTCTAAATCCGTTTCTGGCAGTACATATAAATCTGCACCTATACTATCAGGGTCTATGGGGAGTGTATTATCTACTACTACTGTTGCCTTCTCATTATTCACCACACTTAGGGTTTTTGATACTCCCAAACGAGAAGCTCGTAATTTTACCTGCTGTCCCGATTCTTCACCAGTTACGTAAAGGATACGGTATTTCTGTGCTAATTGATTTGATACTTGCAGCAATAAAGTCGATTTACCAATACCTGGATCGCCACCAATCAGCACCATAGAACCTGGGACAACCCCACCTCCAAGCACGCGATCCAATTCTCCATAACCAGACTCCCAGCGGGCAATTTGGCGATCAGTAATTTGGTCAAATGTTAAGGAGGCTCGCGCTTTAGCTGGTTTAGCGTGAGATTTGCCATTAGTTTGAGTTGATTGCCAACTACTTACTCCCCCCCGACTGGGTACATCTACTGAAGACTGGATAGAAATTTGTTCTTCTAGAGAGTTGTAAGTACCGCAAGCTGGACACTTACCAAACCACTGGGGCGATTCTGCTCCACATTCGTTACAAGTGAAAAAGGTTTTTGGCTTTGCCATTCTTAAATCTTATTAAATAATCTTAATATTTACTTAATTCTTGAAAAAAACTAAAAACCAATAATAGTAGTATTTTGAGCTTTTTCCAAATCAATTGAGGGAATGATATCTTAATATTATGGTATTAAAAATTAATCATGTAAATTTTTAGTCAAGGAGCATTGAGAAACTTGGAAAGCCATAAAGAAAAAATCTTGGTGGTAGACGACGAAGCCAGCATTCGCCGGATTTTGGAAACGCGCCTTTCCATGATTGGCTACGATGTAGTAACGGCTGGCGACGGGGAAGAAGCTTTAGAAACTTTTCGCAAAACTGATCCTGACCTGGTAGTTTTGGATGTAATGATGCCAAAGCTAGACGGCTATGGTGTATGTCAAGAATTACGAAAAGAATCAGATGTCCCCATTATTATGCTAACAGCCTTGGGTGATGTAGCCGATCGGATCACCGGGCTAGAATTGGGTGCTGATGACTATGTAGTTAAACCATTTTCTCCCAAGGAGCTAGAAGCTCGAATTCGCTCGGTGTTGCGGCGGGTAGACAAAAATAGTGGATCTGGTATTCCCAGTTCTGGGGTAATCTATGTCGCTAATATTAAAATCGATACGAATAAGCGACAAGTCTATAAAGGTGATGAGCGGATTCGATTGACAGGTATGGAGTTCAGCTTATTAGAGTTGGTAGTAAGTCGCTCTGGAGAAGCTTTTTCCCGTTCGGAAATTTTGCAGGAAGTTTGGGGTTACACACCAGAACGTCATGTGGATACCCGCGTAGTGGATGTGCATATATCCCGTTTGCGGGCAAAGTTAGAAGATGATCCTAGCAACCCAGAATTGATTCTCACAGCGCGGGGTACTGGTTATCTTTTCCAGCGGATTATTGAACCAGGGGAGGAGTGAAAATAGTTAGGAGTGAGGAGTTAGAAGTGAGGAGTTAAAAACTTTCTTCAACTCATAACTCATAACTTATAACTTTACCCAAGGATGACTAAACCTGATCCTAATCGAGTTTTGCGGCGTCTACCCATTGTCGTGGGTGGGCTAGGCGCTGTGCTTTTGCTGATTAACCGTTTATTGACGCCGGAACTAACTCAGTCCCAATCGCGTGGTGATGTGGTGGGCGTGATTTTGAGTGCGGTGTTAATTTTGACTGGTTTAATTTGGCAGCAAGTTCAGCCGCGATCGCCTGATACTGTAGAACTAATTGGAGAAGAAGGTTTTGTACTAGCAGCAGATTTACCAGAAGCCGTGAAAACAGAGCTAGCCTGGGCATCTCATTTATTGTTGACTAATACAGTAACGCGATCGCTTGTGGTTTTTTATCAAGGTAAAGTTTTGTTGCGTCGCGGGATTCTGGGTACTAAATCTGAGGTTGTACCAGGAGTAATCTTAAAACAGGTACTCGAAAAACAAAAGCCGATTTATCTAGTTGCGCTAAAAGTATATCCAGGTAAGTTTGAATTTGACTATTTACCAGAAAATACTCAAGGTGTAATTTGTCAACCTATTGGCAACCAAGGCGCTCTAATTTTAGGCGCGAATGCTCCTCGCAGTTACACCAAACAAGATGAAAACTGGATTGAGGGAATTGCTGATAAACTTGCTGTTACTCTTAATACTTAGGTTGTTCGCTAGTTAAAAGTCACCAAGAAGTCAAAAAATTCCACCCTTCCTTTTCTTCCGGTGTAGTTACTTCTTTTTCTTCCGGTTCTTCCGGTGTCTTTAAATTTTTCAGTTGAATTACATTCTCATATTCTCCTGAATCAACCCATTTCAATAACTCGCCAGCTCGCATAACTACCCAGGAAAGCCCAGGTTCTGTATAGCTTAATATTTTGGTGACCTTATCGACAGTATCAAAGCTATTGGATGCAAACTCACGGGCTTGGATCAGGAAATCTTCGATTACAGCATTAGTCAAGTACTCGTCTGGCAAACCTGCGAGTTTCATCAGTGTAGTAGTTGCTACGTCAATATCCTGACAAGCCAGCAAACCAGCCCGATCAGCAGTAAACCTAGCCATCATCCGCCAATTATACAAACCCAGTTCCATTCCACTAGCTACCAAGCCACCTACCCCCAGTGTGGTACTGCTCAACAAATTTTTCAAAGTTGGCATAACAATTGCCATTTGGTGATAAACCATATGCTGACTCTTGATGCGAGCGACTTCGTGTCCGAAAATGTAAAGCAACTCATCTGCGCCAAGCCACTCCATTGCATCTAAATTGATACCGACAAGGGGTTTTTCCACCCCAACAATGTAGGTTTCAATGTGACCTGTGCCTCGAAACAGATACAGTTGCGGAAGTGGAGCAACATCAAGAATTTGGCAGGTTTCTACAAATGTCTGATGCAACTGGGGAAAATTACGCGGTGAAATTCTGATTTCACTACCAAGGCTTTGCAGCCTGAGTAGGCGATCGATGCCGTATTCATTAATTTTTTTGAGTAGCAAAGAGACACCAGGCATGTTTTGCAAAGAAGCCAAGGCTTTGCGATCAAAAGGGTGTTCGTAGGCTGCTGAACTCAATCCAGTTAATAGTTTTCTCGTCATGGGTTTTGAGCTTTATCTTGGAGTGTTTGGGAAGTTCAGTTACTCAGTACGAACGGCTTGTACTTTCACTACGCGTGTGGCTAGGGGTTTGGGTAGTAAACAAACCGCAAGTAAGGCGCTTGCTATTCAGTTTTTTGAACAGTGTAAATTGTATCTGTCCAGCAACTGAATTAGTCCCGATAACCGACAATTGCCAAGATGAGCCAAGAGCAATCTAGAGACAGATTTTAGCAGATTGAACTAGAAAATCATATTTGGTTCCGGTAAAAGTCTAGGCATTTGTCACCATCTAGCCCAGATAGAATATACAGTAGAGGCGCACAGCTAGCTGTCATTAGTGTCAACTTAAGCCGAAGCGAATGGAATTCGCGGCTACATAAACGTAGGCAAAGCCTTCCCGCAGGGTAGTCCGCCTCCGCGGACTAAGGGAAAAACAAGGGGCTTAAGCCCCTTGTTTGAAACCCACCTCCGTGGGTTTTGTTTGTGTAGACGCGGTTTCTAACCGCCTTTTTAGCGTTAAGTTGACACCGATGAGCTAGCTGTGCGCCCCTACTAATGACTAACTGACTCGGAAATTTGAAAATTCACAATTTTATCTATGCAAATTACTTATTGGCTATTAATTGCCGTAATGGTTGTGGGTGTTATCGGTGCCGTAGTTCCAGCCATTCCTGGTAGCAGCTTAATTTTAATTGCAATTATCGTTTGGGGAATCGTTAGTAGTTCCTTTGCAGCTATCAAGATTCCACTAATTGTGACAATTATAGTTTTACTGCTCAGTGTCGGAGTGGATTTTTTAGCTAGCTATGTGGGAGCAAGGCAAGCTGGAGCTAGCAAGTGGGGGCAAATTGGCGCAATTGTCGGTTTAGTCGTGGGATTTTTGGGATTATTGCCAACATTGCCTTTTGGGGGCCCACTGTTAGGAATTTTACTAGGGCCGCTTTTGGGAGCAATTATTGGTGAGTACCTTTACCAACGTGAATTAGGGTTGGCAGTTAAGGCGGGTATAGGAATTGTAGTCGGGTCTTTGGTTGGAAATTTGATTCAAGGTTTGTTAGCGATCGCAGCGGTTGTAGTTTTCGTTGTGACAACTTGGCCACAGGTATTTGGCTCTTAGCATTTGAAAAATGATTTAGGTAAACAAATACAGTGGTTCCTCCCATTTATTCTATGGGAGGAACCGTTTCACTAAATATTAGTAAGTGAAAAGATTATAGATACACTGCATACTCTATTTATCTAAAATATGGCCTGGTAAATTTAAATACTAATAACTACTTCATATATTGATTATACGGGAATTACCTTTCTTAAAGTCAGAGCTATTGCCGACAATTTTAACCTGATGAAATGAAAAATATACAAAGCGCAGATATCTAAATAATTAAAATTTTATGAAGGATAGTAATCTATTGAAGATGTGATGAAGACCACTAAGTAAATCTTGCAGGCTCTAAGTCTATGTGATTTCATGGAAATAAGAAATACATCACGCAAGTTTCGCTTTCACTGACAGTATCTTAAATAGATTACTGATAGTAAAAGTCAAGTAATCAATTTCTATGTTCCAGGTTATTATTAGGACTCTCAAATAATTATGATTAGTTTAAAATCTAAATTACTAAACGCTACTCTGGCTGCTACTTTTGCAGTCCCCTTGGCTACTGCTGGGATTTTTACATCTACTGGTTCAGCTCAAGCTGTAACCCTGAACGGGAGTATTGGTATTAATGGTACATCTCTCGTTCCTAATGATGGAATCAATCCAGCTACTACTAGTATTAAATTTGTTGATGTTGATGGTGTTAGTACTTACGGTGATTTTGCAGCCTTCTCACCTAACTTAAATTCAGGTATTAGCATTAACACTCTAAATTTAACCAAGATAGCTAATCAAGGATCAAACAGAGCTACATACTCTACAGGTATTTACACTCCATTCATTAATTTTGGAGTACGAACCCTGGATAGCACTAATGCCCTTCTTACCTTTGACCTAGATGATTCTGTAGTTACCAGAACTCGGTTCTCGAATACTAACATTAGTGACGTACTACTTGATGGGATTACGGGGAAATTTAATTTCAATGGACAAACTATTGGAACGGGCTTTCTAAACGCTTCTGTTTCTGGGAATTCAAGCACTTACCAGTTAACTCTTGAAGCAGTTAGTGTTCCTGAGCCAACCACAATGCTAGGCTTAGGTTTAGTTGGTGCTGGCATGATTATGTCTCGCCGCCGCAAAAGTGTCGTTCAATAGACTTAATCCTAAATATAAAAAAGTTACTTTTAGCAACTAAAAGTAACTCTAATTTATCTATTCGATCTGGCTGGAATGCAACATTGTACCAACCAGGTCGAGTTTTTTCTACTGTCAGACAAATCTATATTAAAGGTGAATTTTCTTAACCTTAAATGGACTTAAACTGATTGCAAAGAATTTTTGGCTTCAGTTGCGATCGCTTCTACTTCATCATCAGCCAGAGTTTCTAATATAGATTTGACTTCTGCACTATTACCCAAACGAGCCAAGGCTTGTACCAGTCTGTAACGAATTTGCCAATCTGGATTGGTAGCATAGGGAGCCAAAAGGGAAACTGCTTGTAAATCTCCCAAGTCACCCAAAGAACTAATAGCAGCAGTTTGGACTAATTCGTTTTCTGATGAGAGTGCCTGTTTGAGTAGTTCAAAGGCTCGTGGATCGCCCAACTCTCCTAATGTTGCAATGATACTGAATTGTATTAGCCATTCATCGGTTGTATAGTAAAGCTGTTGCAAGTCTTCAAAAGCTTCATGTAATTTAAGAGCACCCAAACAGTCTGCTGCTGCTGCTTGTACATCTACTTCGGAGTCATGAAGTAAGCGATCGCGCAAGATATCCAAGGATAACTGTAAATCCTGTGTTCCGAGTGTATCCATTTGACTCACCGCTGAGTAACGGACACGGGAATTAGTATCGCCAATAGCACTTTGAATTAATTCAAAGCCAATCGCAGGTTCCAATTGGCGGATTTGATTTACTGCACGTAAGCGATCGCCTAAATCCTCAGAACTCAGCAATTGCTTAACAGACTCCGGATTAATACTCATTTAGTTATCCTTGATTTTCAAAAGTTTAAAAAAAGAGTCAAAAGTCAACACAACAGCCAAGTGTCATAAAACTCTTGACCAATGACCAATGACCAATGACTAATGACTAATGATTAATCTTGACTTGCTGCCATTGCCCGAATAATATCACCACGAGTGAGGATACCAATTACTTGATCTGTGCTGTCAAGTACTGGCAAGCGGTGAACGCTGCGATCGTGCATGATTGTAGCGGCTTCTCTTAAAGTTTTATCAGGGGAAATACTGATCGGGTTTTTACTCATAACCTCCCCAACGGTTTGCCCTAGTGCCTTGTGCAAGTCACGTTCATATGTAGCAGGATTTTTTAAATAGATAACGCTATCAAGAAACATAATGTACGCAGGTGGAGTAACACCAGTTTCTTGCCACATCAAATCGGTTTCCGAGATAATGCCCACCAATTTACCGACATCATCCACAACAGGTAGTCCGCTGAAGTGACGTTCTGCAAGAATTTGGATAGCTTCGTTGAGTGGAGTTTCTGTCCGAACGACAATTGGATCGCGGCTCATCACATCGGCAACGGTTTTAGGCATTTGTTTGCTGACACCTTTAATCTAAGTCCCTGCGCTTATTGTAGAAAATTGCGGCACTCAACCTGATGCAATTAATAGATTGTTACGGGATTAGTCATTAGTCATTGGTCATTAGTCATTAGTCATTGGTCAAAAGTTAAAAACTCTCTCCTTGCTTCCCCTGCTCCCCTTGCTTCCCCTGCTTCTTTCCTAGTCCCCAGTCCCTTTTAAGGCAGCAATAATTTGAGTATTTGCTTTAGGAAAAGTAAACTGCTCCAGTTCTTCTAAGGCTACCCAGCGAATTTCATCCGATTCCAAAGGTTGGGGAACACCTGTAAGATGGCGGCAGTGATGTACTGTCAGGGTAACGCGCAAGTCTGTATAGGTGTGGTCAATAGTGATCAGATGCTCTCCCACTTCAATTACTATTCCCAGTTCTTCGCAAATTTCCCGTTGAATACACTCTTGGATAGTTTCACCAGGCTCAATTTTACCACCAGGAAATTCCCACAAACCACCCATGGCTCCTTCTGGACGACGGCGATCGATTAAAATTTGCTCTTGGTCATTCCAAATTACTGCAACACCAATGATTTTATGGGGTAGGAAAGAACTGGTTTCACTCATAGTTAATTGGTAAAAGGAGAAGATGAGGGAGACTAAGACTAATGATTAATAACAAAACTCGGCAGACTAGTTTTAACTCTGCCGAGTTTAGATTTATTGCGAAGGTCGTCTACCGCTGTTAGTTTATCCACAAATGTGTATTAATCATTTATAAATACGCCTCCAGTTGAATTAATTACCAAATTACGGCAGTTCACAGATAACCAAATCCAAAAACTCCGCATTACTCTGCGCCAACATCTGCGCTCCTACCCTGCGGCAAGGCGAAGCGCCTATGCGTTTAAATTTCAACCTTAATTCGTCACTATTTTGGATATTTTAAAAAAATTTAGCTGATGCATGATTGGCAATTAGCGGCGAAGATTTCGCAGAGGCTTATTTTAAATTCGTATCGCCGTAACTGTAACTTGCTATCAGCCCAACAATATAGAATTGCCCAAATTTTATGTTTCTAGTCAACTTCGCTGTTGTTGGTTTCAGATCCTTGTAGGGCGATTTCAAAATTCATTCTCTGTTCAGCGTTACGCAAGAAATAACCACTAATCATAGCAGAAGCCAGAAGCCGACCCAGACTTTCCCGACTGGTAGTTACGCTGATGCCAAAATGTTCTGAAGGTAGATTACCCAATAGTCCTGTAATATTCCGTTCCATCACCTGAAACACTTCGGCAGATGTGGGTTTGGATAGTTGGGTAACTGTTTCTGGATTCAAGGATTTAACGTACTGCCATAGTAAATCGCTAGTTTCTGATTCGCCATTGAAAAATTCTGAGACACGATTGGATGGGTTATTCATTTTTTAGCTCCTTAACTACCACTGCTAGCTGCGGTGCTTGTGATTTAAATACTAAATGCTTGTTTTGGATTTGACTTAGCTAGCTATTTTGTCTTCCTGTCAACTAATGTAACAGCCTAGCGTAAGAGTAGAAGTAGGTGTAACCGTACCAAAGTCAGCGTAGTTTTCTCACCTCAATCAATAAAGTTAGGAATGAGGAGTTAATTAAAAACTCCTAACTCCTAACTTTCCCTAACTTGCCAAATATTCATCCATGTTGGCTTTAGACTTGCGAAGTTTGGTTAAAGCTTCCCGCTCAATTTGCCGGACTCGTTCCCGGCTGATGTTCAGTATTTCACCAATTCTAGCTAGCGTCAGGGCTTGCCCATCAGTTAAGCCAAAGCGCAGCGTGATCACTTCCTTCTGTTGTGGCGTCAGGTCACCCATCAGGCGATCTAAGTCATAAGATAGGGAAGCTTGCATAACAAACTCTTCCGGAGATGCTCCTGGATCTTCCAGCATTTCTCCGAGTTCGGTGTCGTAATTATCACCCAGCCGCAAATCTAAGGAAAGGGGCAAACGCGCCTTTTCTAGATACTCTCGTACTTGTTTGGGGGTCAATTCTAATTCTTGAGCTAGCTCACCAGCTGTAGGAGCGCGTCCCAATTTTTGAGACAATTGACGCTGTGCTTTTTTAATCTTATTTAACTTTTCGGTTATATGGATAGGTAATCGAATGGTGCGGGCTTTTTCGGCTATAGCACGAGTGATAGCTTGCCGAATCCACCAATAGGCATAGGTAGAAAACCTGTACCCTTTGGTGGGGTCAAACTTTTCCACGCCCCGTTGCATACCAATACTACCTTCTTGGATTAAGTCGAGTAAATCGACGTTGCGCTTTATGTACTTTTTGGCAACGGACACTACCAGCCGCAAATTGGCTTCTACCATCTTGCGCTTGGCAATTTCACCATCAGCGATCGCTTCGTTCAACTGTGCTGGTTCTAGCATTGTCGCTTTAGACCACTCTTCTAGAGTCGGTTGACGACCTAACTGGGTAGCAAGATATTCCCTTGATTCGTGCAAAGCGCAGGAACGTTGCACCTGTTTACCATAGAAAATCTCTTCCTCGTGGCTTAAGAGTGGCACACGGCCAATCTCACGCAGGTAAGTCCGCACGAGGTCTGTGGCTGTCTGAGCGGTCTTCATGGCGCTACTCTTTGGTAATGATGGGTTTGGCGGTAGGGTCATTAAGGGATAGATGCTTTATTAGGGTGCTACCCAGTCAGACTGGGAACCCATGCTATGGTTTGCAATTTACGCGCCCGATAAACACGTAGCGCTCATAATAATCAAATTTAGGCTTCTTAACTGCTAAAAATTACAGTTATTTCCTACTTCTCACAAGTATCTACAGTTAGATAAAAGGTAGCTTCTTAAACATTTTTTTATTGGAGGCTTATTAACAATTGTAACATTTATGAGAATGTTTTGGCTATATGGCGACATTAAATTTCCTGGCTGTTCCAGTTCATGCAATGTCGCCCTTTTCTCAAGGCTGACTAGAAGTCAATTTAAGAAATTATCTAGTTCAAATAATTTTCCTCATATTTGTTAAAGTATCTCAATGAGAAGTATAGTCATTCTCTTATAACAATTGCTTAATTTTTCTTGGGCATTGGGCATGGGGCATGGGGCATGGGGCACTTGTACTGAGCGTAGTCGTTGGCGCAGCCTCTCGTAGAGAAGTATTGGTTATTCCTTTGTCCCCCTTGTCCCCCTCATCTCCCTTGTCCCCCATCTCCCCACCTTCCTCTATTCCCTACTGCCTCAGAATCGTGCAGTAATCTTGGATGGTTTTTACGTCCAAAGTCGTATTTTGTAAAGAACGGATGGCGGCGACAGTAGCTTTGGCGCCGGCAATGGTGGTAATGATGGGAATTTTGTAACCTAAGGCTGTGCGACGGATTAACCTAGCATCAGTCTGGGCCTCTTCCCCTGAAGGTGTGTTGATAATAAGTTGGATTTTCTGATTTTTGATTGCATCTAGGACATGGGGACGACCTTCATGGAGTTTTAACACTAATTCAATATTTAATCCCTGTTCGATAAGAACTTGCCGTGTACCAAAAGTAGCCATCACTTTAAAGCCCAAATCGATAAATTCCTTCACCACAGCACCAGCAGCAGCTTTATCGCGATCGCTCATTGATACAAATACAGTTCCCGTCAGTGGTAAACGCTCCCCAGCACCCATTTCTGCTTTGGCAAAGGCCCGGCCAAAGTCGCTATCAATCCCCATCACCTCACCAGTAGATCGCATTTCTGGGCCCAATATTGTATCAGTTCCTGGGAATTTATTAAAGGGTAATACTGCTTCTTTTACAGCAATATGTGTGGGAATGACTTCCTCGGTGAAATGTAGCTCCTCTAAGGTTTTACCTGACATAATTAAGGATGCTAATTTCGCCAACTGTACGCCCGTTGCTTTAGAAACAAATGGGACTGTGCGCGAGGCGCGGGGGTTGGCTTCCAAAATGTAAACTTGGGGAGAATAACTACTTGCGCCAACAACGGCAAATTGAATGTTCATCAACCCCACGACTGACAGCGCTTGTGCTAGCTGCACTGTCCAAGTGCGAATTTGATTGAGAACTGCTGGTGATAGGGAAATGGAAGGTAAAGAACAAGCGGAATCTCCTGAGTGAATCCCTGCTTGTTCGATGTGTTCCATGATGCCACCAATCACTACTCGTCCTGTATGATCAGCGATCGCATCGACATCTACTTCAATCGCGTTTTCCAAAAACTTATCAATCAAAATCGGATGTTCTGGTTCCACTAGCACCGCAAAGGTCATGTAGCGCTCCAACTCAGCATCGGAATAAACGATTTCCATCGCCCGTCCCCCTAACACATAGCTGGGACGCACCACCACTGGATAGCCAATACGTTTGGCGACAATCAACGCATCTTCGTAACTCCGCGCAATCCCATTAGGCGGTTGGGCAATATTCAACTGTTGAAGAATCTTTTCAAACCGCTCCCGGTTTTCTGCCATGTCGATGGAATCTGGTGATGTACCCCAAATTTTAGTGAGCAGTCCTGAAGTGTCATTGTTAAGAAACTCTTGTAATGGCAGAGCCAACTTCAGCGGTGTTTGTCCGCCAAACTGGATAATTACCCCAACTGGATTTTCAGTTTCGATGATGTTAAGAACATCTTCTTTTGTTAACGGTTCAAAGTAAAGGCGATCGCTGGTATCGTAATCTGTCGAAACCGTCTCTGGGTTAGAGTTGACCATAATCGTCTCATACCCCCCTTCCTTCAAAGCATAGGCGGCGTGACAACAACAATAATCAAACTCAATTCCCTGCCCAATGCGGTTGGGGCCACCACCCAAAATCAATACTTTTGGCTTAGTTGCTGGCAAGACCTCTGTTTCTTCTTCGTAGGTAGAATAGTAGTAGGGGGTAAACGCTTCAAACTCAGCAGCGCAGGTATCCACTGTTTTGTAAACTGGGATAATCCCTAGTTGTTTACGGTAGGCGCGAACTTCATCTTCTGTGGTTTTGGTGGCATAGGCTATTTGGCGATCGCTATATCCGTCCCGCTTCACTTCATAAAGTTGCTCTTTTGTCAATTGCTGCAAAGGTGTCCGCTTCAGGAATTTCTCCACATCTAGCAGTTGCTGGAATTTATCTAAAAACCATCGGTCAATACCAGTGAGTTCGTAGATTTCCTCAATAGTCATCCCTTGTTGCAAGGCATGACGCACAGCGAAAATGCGATCGGGGTTAGGTGTCCGCAATTGGGCGCGAATTTGTTCACCACTAGGTAATTTCTCGGCTTTGTCGCAACCCCAACCAGCACGTCCTGTTTCTAGCGATCGCAGCGCCTTTTGGAAAGATTCGTTGAACGTCCGCCCAATTGCCATTGCTTCCCCGACAGACTTCATTTGAGTTGTCAGCACTGGGTCGGAGCCGGGGAACTTTTCAAAGGCGAAGCGGGGGATTTTTGTCACCACATAGTCAATTGTCGGCTCAAAGGATGCGGGAGTTTTCTTGGTGATGTCATTTTTAATTTCATCCAGGGTGTAGCCCACAGCCAATTTTGCTGCCATTTTGGCGATCGGGAAACCAGTGGCTTTGGAAGATAAAGCCGAACTGCGGGAAACGCGGGGGTTCATCTCAATTACAACCACATCCCCAGTAACCGGATTGACAGCAAATTGAATATTAGAGCCGCCAGTTTCCACACCGATCTCGCGGATGATTTTAATTGCCATATCCCGCAGCCTTTGATATTCTTTATCAGTGAGGGTTTGCGCGGGAGCGACGGTAATCGAGTCCCCGGTGTGGATGCCCATAGGGTCAAGGTTTTCGATGGAGCAGATAATCACCACGTTATCTGCCAAATCACGCATCACTTCGAGTTCGTATTCTTTCCAGCCGAGTAAAGACTGGTCAATGAGAATTTGGGAGACGGGACTGGCATCTATACCTACCTGTGCCATTTCTTCAAATTCTTCTTGGTTGTAGGCAATGCCACCGCCACTTCCACCCATTGTGAAGGCAGGACGAATAATTAGGGGATAAGTACCAATTTGGCGGGCAACAGCTTTGGCTTCTTCCAAAGATTCGGCCGTGCCGCTGGGACACACAGCTATCCCAATCCTTGCCATTGCCTCACCAAAAAGTTTTCGATCTTCGGCTTTTTCGATCGCTGGTAGTTTAGCGCCGATTAACTCAACGCCGTACTTTTCCAACACCCCATTTTTGGCTAAAGCAACGGCGAGGTTGAGGGCGGTTTGTCCTCCCATCGTTGGTAGTAGAGCATCAGGGCGTTCTTTCTCAATGACTTTTTCGACCAATTCCGGAGTCAGCGGCTCAATGTAAGTGCGATCGGCTGTTTCCGGGTCGGTCATAATCGTTGCAGGGTTGGAGTTGACCAAAACCACTTCATAGCCTTCTTCTCGGAGCGCTTTGCAGGCTTGAGTGCCAGAGTAGTCAAACTCACAGGCTTGTCCGATCACAATTGGACCAGAGCCTAACAGGAGAATCTTCCGGAGGTCGTCACGGCGGGGCATAGTCGTTGCCTTGGAATGCGAGAATACAAATCCTGATTATTTTAAGGGTCTTTACCCCCTGTCGTCCTTTTTATTATTAAGTTTTCTAAGTTTGATGACACAGAGGGGACTGGAGGAAATGAGGGAGCAGGGGAGGCAGGGGAGGCAGGGGAGACAGGGGGCAGGAGAAGAATAACAATGCTTTGTGCAATATACCCAACGATTATTTTGTATTTTTAATTTTATTTAATTGTCATGCTTATATTTATTAAGCTTTTTATTTAATTATCATGCTGAAATTTATTAAGCTTTTGGGAATCTTTATTATTTAAACTGATAGAGCTTGGAACAACTGGGGATTTATTGTGGCATATAATATCTGTAAGTTTTTTTAGTACACAATAGATTCCTTAGATAAAAATTTATCTTAACTAGCTAATTGCTAAAGATTTTCAACGTTAAATATTATCAGAATATGTTTACTTAGATTAAAAATGGCAGAGAGATAAGGATACCATTCTCTGCCATTTTTTATAATTTTTTAAGAGTTAGTGCTGCCAACTTTTTTTTCAGTCTAGGTAGACAAATCTAGATTATGAGAGTTTTAGCTTTGAGCAGCTTGGACAAATCCTAAGGTTAAGCTGTCTTTGGCGAGGAAGTGAGACAAATGATAAGCACGTTCCTCAGTTTTTAACAAAATCTTTTCGTACAGATAGCGTGTACCCCGATCGCCTAAACTCTCTGCCTGAGCAGCTTGACGGCGAATTACACCCAGAATGGCTTGTTCTGCGGCTAAGTCATTTTCCACCATTTGGCGAGAGGAATATACGCCTTCAGATTCTTGCTCAAAACAGGTTAATTCTGCTAATTTGCTGAAGGTCGCTACTGGCACACCACCTAGTCCATCCAAGCGTTCTCCAATTTCATGGATGTGATCTTGTACTTGGTTGTAGCTTTCGTTAAAAAACTCATGCAGAGAGTAAAATTCTGAGCCTTCAACTACAAAATGATGCTTTTGGTACTGCAAGTACAGTGCCTGGAAACTAGCTAATACAACGTTGAACCCTTCTGTAACTGGAGCAGTTACGCTGTGATCCAGCAACACGGGATTGTCATATACATGACCAAAGTTCCGTAACAAAGTTTGCGTTTCAGACATTGTTCTCCTCGCTCTTTAGCAGATATAGATTTTAACTGCTTATTGTTTACATATTAACATTTTAATAATAAGAGTAAGCCAATTCGCCATCACAAGATTTTGTATTTTTGCTTACTAAAAGTCTCAAGTTTATTATTTCCTGGATAATGGTACGCTCATCAAGTTGCATCTATTTATCATTATTGTTGACATAAAGACTTAAGTATGTATACTCCCAAAGAAAAGCAGGGAGAGAAAATTTTACCTTGTCCCTATGTTGCTTGCGCGTCTTTGTCAGGAGAAGTTCTGAACGCCGGAAGTCGGCGCTTAGACTTCTCTGCTTGTCTTTCTAATCTCCGTCATCCCCTTCTGAATATGAAATGACTGCCAAAATTTTATTTTTTTTTTAAATTTAATGAGAATTCTTTGCACTTAAGGTATGCTATTTTAAGAGCTTACACTCCTAAGACTTTTAAAAAGCCGGGAGTGAAATCACTGTAGTTACTGCAAGTTTGTTGCACTTTGAGGGCAATTCTCTTGAAATCATTTAGTTCAGAAATAGAAATAAACCACCTTGTAGAGGTGAATTGGGCAGATCGCTGGCAAGTCTATCAACGCCTAAAGGAGTTAGACATTCCCTGTAGTTGTGCGGCTAACCAGCCATTGAAAGTTGAAATTGGCAATCCGACTGCCGCTGTTCAACTTTGGAGTGTGATATGGCGATTTACAGCCTCCCGTCAAGACCAAATTTGGACTCTTGAGTGCTGCTGGCAAAGTCGCTACTAACAGTTATAATTTGTGGCTGGTGCTGAAAATATCTCACTTAATAGCTTGTACTAGTAAAAATAGGTCAAAACAATGAGTGCATCCCAGACTACAGAAATATCAGAATTTTGCCTTGAAGGCAGGTTTATAAATTTTGTTATTAAAGATGGCTATAAGCTTAAAGGCTTACTGCTAGAGACTCATGAGGGTGAGTCTTACATTAAACTCGCTAAACATTTACGGGCTGCTTTTGACTTGCGGTTAACACCAGGGACTTGGCTGCAAGTTGTTGGTTACAAAAAACATGATTTGAAGAACGGCACAGTTACACTGAAAGCTGAACGTGTGATAGCGGCGCGTTCTGAGATGGAGAGAGTTCACACGACTACTCCAGTACAAGAACCCCCATCTATTGATAATGTCAAGGTAAAACCAGCTAAGACTAAAGCCACGATTTTGGTCTGTCAAAAGTCTGATTGCATGAAACGCGGTGCTAAAGCAGTTTGTCAGGCGTTGGAGGCGGCTTTAAGCGATCGCGGTTTAGAAGACCAAGTTACAATCAAGGGCACTGGTTGTATGAAGAACTGTAAAGCTGGGCCTAACCTAGTTATGCCAGATAAAACGCGCCATAGCCGAATTCAAGCCTCACAAGTCCCCGCACTGATGAATCAGCATCTTGGTGACAAGATTTTGTCGGCACAGCCTGAGAATTTAACAGAAGTGGCGATATTTAATCGTAAGCTTTGCTAAGGTAAATAATAAAATATTGACATTTTAATGAGAAAGTTTAATAATATCTTTTCAAGTGTGTTTCCTTAGTTACTCGGTTGTAAGCTTTGTTGAAAGTTTGCAATAAAATCAAAAAACTGGCTTTAATTAAGGCCAGTTTTTTGAGTTATTCAGTCTCTATTGAGGAATTTTAACTGGCATGCTCGCATAATTTGTAAAAATTCAAGGGAACGTGGCTGATTGGTGAGTACGTAGACCCACAGAGGCTTGTCGTTAGACATCGCTTACAGTGGAAGCATCAATCATCAATGACTTAAAAACCAATGCCACATACCCCTCAGTGGATATACATCGTTTTTTTTGCATTTTCCACGATAGTCATGATTTTTCTATTCCGTCATGACTGGAATCGCCTCGCTAAACTCTACCGCACCGAAGAAGCACCGCCACAAAATTTCTTCCGAATGCAAAGCGGTTGTGTGGGGTTGGTAGACTACAAAGGAACTTTAAATGTTGGTATAACTCCTCAAGGGATTTATCTGAGTATTTTCTTCTTGTTTAGCTTTGGACTTACGCCGTTGTTGATTCCCTGGTGTGCAATTAGGAAAATTGAACCTGCTAACCAACTATTTATTAAGCGTTTTTGTTTGTATCTTAGTGCCCCAAAAGTCACGCTGATTTTAAGCAAAGATATTTTGTCACCAGCTAAAGAATTTTTAGCTACACAGGGATTTGAGTGGATTTAGACAAATCCTGTTTTAAAAAGGCTTATACCATTTTGAATTGTGTACTCCTACGGGGATCTTGCGATGCGTAGTGTTTCATTTAGATGCAACATTCTACATGGTAGGGATACAGCTTTGCGTCACCGATAGCGTAGCGTTAGTGACGCAGGAGCCTCACAGCCCGCCGCAGGCATCGCTTATATTTGACTCAAGCTCCAAGCGCTATATTTATACAGAATTACATTGAGCGATCGCCTACGATTTGTCATGAAAAAGGTAACATCGGTCACAATTATTTTTCAAATTGGTATTAAAACTGCAAAAAAGCATTGATTCCTAAACCGAGAGCCAGTATCGTGCCTCTATGGCAGTTCCACAAGTTGTCCTTGATACAAATATTATCGTTGCTGATCTTGGCTGCTAGGTTGAAAATTACATCACCTCAGTTAAAGAAGACTGCAACAACTGTCGCATGGATGTAGCCTGCACATGGTCAGGGAAGCCAGTTAAAAAGCCATTGAGGTTTTGGATAGCTTCACGAATAGATTCTGAGGAAGCACCCTTTGATAAGGCATAGCGATATAAGAGGTCTGCTTGTTGAGTGTATTGAGCAGCCAAATAGTAAAGGGCTAAATTAAAGGCATTACGCCAGTCTTTAGCATCTTTTTTGCAATCCTCTGTAGCAAGCTTGATCGCAGGTACTAGGCAAGTTCGTGCTTTGTCTGGTTGCTTAAGGGCTAAGTAGACTAAAGCGCGATTATACGCAGCATCTTCAGAGCGTTTTTCCTCATAAGCTTTTAACTCATTTGCTAATTGCTTACCCCAATACTGAACTTCAACAGAATCTCCATCTTTACCAGCCTGAAACATTACTGCTGCATATTGTTGGGCAAAAATGGGTTGATTTTTGAGTGCAGTCAGGAATTCATTAAGAGCTACCAATAAATTCTTTTGCGGTGACTGACATAACTTATGGTACAACACGTTTAATGTGTGACTTTGCCACCTAGTATCGCGCTGTTTGTTATCTTCCTCCAATTGCAAATCGTTCCGCAGGCTGTCATAATATTCTGCCAACTTAGCATGTATGTCAGCCCAACCTTGCGGCGATGAAAGGCGTTTGTGGCATAACATTTGGGTTTTGACGACATCATGATAAACCCAGCCATCGCTACGTTCGTTGACAAAGGATGTTTCTTTCAGCCAAGTAAATAGCTCATCAGCTTCTTCTTCTGTTCTCAACTTGGCTATAACATCCCGGTTTAAGCACCGAGGAATGGCAGCATCAAGCACTACTTGTCGCCGTTTAGGATCGTCAATCCATCTTAAAAAGCTTTTTACAGCGCTGCTACTAGGGTCAATTACCTGGTTGGGGTGATTGGGATGAGCATCTGCTAGCATTTCTATTAGCAGGGGTAAGTTTCCAGAAAGGTTTAAAATCACTTCAATAATGCGATTGTCTGTAATGCCTTTCCGAGTTAGATATTGTTGGGCTTCTTCTTCTGTAAACGGTTCCAGAGGCAAACGAACTATTAATTCCTCGTAGCAGGCCCAGTCATTTTTATCTAATTCTTGCCGACCGGCGATGATTATTAATATATTGGCAGATACTTTACCGTGCTGGTTCTCAAAAATTTCCCGTAGCCAGTTATCTAGGAATTCTCCGGTGCGTTCAGAGGAATCGAAAAACAGGACAACAGCAGTTTTATTAGCAATTTTAGAAATATCTTGCAAAAATAGCGGGGTCAGAACTTTTTCAGGTTCTTTAACTAAATCCACCTCATCTTTATTCGTTATTTTCTTAGCAATATAAGATGCCCATTCTCCAGCTTGGGTAGCTAAAGCATTCTCATCTACAAAGTCAAATACAGCACCGCCAACAGGAACTCGACGCGCCAGACGCACACCAGTTTGTACCATAGTTTTCCCTACAAAAGCGGAAAAGCCTTGAGGAGCATCTGGATCTGTTTCTAATTCTTGGCACTTTTGGCGGTAAACTTTGTAGCGATCGCTAAACTGCGTTAGTTTGTAACCTTGCTGTTCTAACTCCTCAGCTACACGACCCATAACTTCGGGTATAGTTTTTTCAGCTTCATCAATGTAAGCCGAAATCATTTTTGCTTCGTCAGCAATTTTACGAAACTGCCGCAGCAAGGTAGTTTTGCCAACTCCGCCTTGACCACAAACATTGAACAGAAAACGACGGCGATTGTCTTCTAGGGATAATGCTAAATTTTTGCGAAATCGGTTTACTTGGTCTTCACGACCCACAAAATTTGATTGTTGACGTTGCTTAACAATATCTTGTAAACTCTTGGGCTTGTCTTGTGTGTTCATAACAAGATTCAATTTTGAGGCGCTAATTCTTACAACAATAATTACTAAATCAACAAGGTGTATTTCGGAATTTCCCAAACTTTTTGAGGTAATTTTTATGCGTAACCTTGATTTAATCTCAATGTTCACCTTCTGAAGCTCAATGTTCACCTTCTGAGGCTCAATGTTCACCTTCTGAGGCTCAATGTTCACCTTCTGAGGCTCGATGTTCACCTTCTGAGGCTCGATGTTCACCTTCTGAGGCTCGACGTTGACCTTCTAAAGCTCAAAAATGCCTTGGCGACTATAAGTACAGACAAAACCCGCCTGCGCGGGTTTCAAGAATCTTTGGATACAAGACGCGAAAAGGGCATAACATTGTTATGCCCCTACAAATGACGTGTATTTTACCAAATTGATAACTGGTATAATTGGCGGTTTTAAGGTTTAGCTAACTGGGACTTCAGGTTGCTTTTTCTTAGAACGGCGGTAAAATCTGCGTCCCATCTCATCAATAACTGCATCTAAACCTGTGACATCACCGCTAGCTTTGGCATAGCTATAAATTGCTAATGCTGCGGCATAAGCTTCGCTAGCAGCGGCTATACAGGTATCATCTACCAGTTCTTGCAGTTGCGTTAGAGACAAAAGCACCGGATACAAGTCCTCAAATATGCCTAAATCTCGGCGCATTTCTTCCAAGTCAAAAGAACGAGGTAAAAAGTTAGGGTTCTGTGTCGCCACTTCTAAGGCTTTGCTGACAAAAGCTCGACTTTTATCTCCCATCTTCAGCATCGTTCGCCGATCTTCAGGGGTTAAATCAATCAAAAACGGTAACTTTTCTCTAATTGTAGCGATCGCCTGCATGACTGCTTCTTTGTCTGCTGGGGCTAAATTGGCACTGATGCGATTTTCGGGCATTTTTAATACTCCTTTAGGATACTTAGTTTCAGTATTCCCAAAGTTATCGAAGCGATCGCGTTTGTTAACAGGTAATTAACATAGCGACTCATTACTAAGCCTGACGCGCCTTTTGAAACTTTTCTAGTATTTGCGTCACTACAGTTTCGCCATCCAAAAGTTCCCCCGTTCAATTTCAGCAATTGCAACATCAACTTTTTGCCGGGTTTCTTCCACCCATTGGACATACTCGGAATTTAATTTTTCGAGCAGTTGATATGTTACATCAAGTACTTCATCTGCATTCGGAAATTTCCCACTAGCAATTTGGGCTTAGATAAATTTCTCATGTTCCGGTTTGAGTTCAATATTGATGATTTAGCTCTCTGAAATCAGCTTTAGCAATGGTTCTATTTCTTTTAACCACTAATCACAGCGATCGCATCAATTTCTACCAACACATCTTTAGGTAAGCGCGATACCTGAACACAAGCCCGGGCCGGGGCTGTATCTTCAGGAAAATATTTAGCATAAACGGCATTCACCGCCGCAAAATCATTCATGTCAGCTAAAAATACAGTGGTTTTCACCACATCTTGAAAAGTCGCACCAGATGCTGTGAGGATGGCTTCAAGGTTAGCTAATACCTGCTCAGTTTGCTTTTTGACATCATCAGTGTAGACGACATCACCAAGGCGGGGATCGATGGCAATTTGTCCAGCTATGAATACAAATTGACCAGAAGCTGCGATCGCTTGATTATAAGGGCCGACTGGTGCGGGTGCGTTATCAGTATTAATTACTTTACGAGTCATAGATATTACTTTGTTTAACGATGTTTCCTGTTTACCGATTTCCACTTCCGAAGCGATCGGCTTGTAGACTTCTCCATCTGGCATTATCGCACCAGTGAGGTCAGCATCTTTAAAGGTTGCTCCATAGATATTTGCCCCAGTTAAATCTACCTTTTTCAGGTTTGCCTCGTTCAGATTAGCGTTGATCAAATCTACTTTTTGCAGTTCTGCTTTCTCTAAATTTGTCCCTTTAAGGCAGGCTTTTCTGAAATTTACGTCTTTGAGATTTGCTATACCTAGATCAGCCTCAGCCAGATTCATACCTGAAAAATCTTTTTGAGATAAATTAACACCTCCAATCTTGGCCCCATGCAAATTAGCACCTTTGAATATCACACAATTTAAGTTTGCTTGACTCAAATCAGCTTTAAACAAGTTAGCCTCAGTTAAATTTGCACCACTAAGAGCTGATTCGTAAACAAAAGCTTAAGATGCCATTCGCCTGACCATAAGACGAATCAATGAGCCATAAATCATTGCTTCACTTAACTCGCTG
>NZ_JBALCZ010000021.1:0-69015 GCF_036917615.1 Nostoc sp. | reverse complement strand
GTAGCGACATCTGAATGTTCATCTCCGAGCAGTTGACGCCTGAGTGCCAAAGCTTGGATGTAAAGGGGTTCGGCTTCGCTGTATCTGCCTTGGGAACAGTAGAGATACGCTAGGTTGTGGAGGTTAGTAGCGACATCTGAATGTTCATCTCCGAGCAGTTGACGCCTGAGTGCCAAAGCTTGGATGTAAAGGGGTTCGGCTTCGCTGTATCTGCCTTGGGAGTAGTAGAGTAACGCTAGGCTATTGAGGCTAGAGGCGACATCTGGATGTTCATCTCCGAGCAGTTGACGCCTGAGTGCCAAAGCTTGGATGTAAAGGGGTTCGGCTTCGTTGTATCTGCCTTGGGAGTTGTAGAGTCCTGCTAGGTTGTTGAGGCTAGTGGCGACATCTGGATGTTCATCTCCGAGCAGTTGACGCCTGAGTGCCAATGCTTGGATTAAAAGGGGTTCGGCTTCGCTGTATCTGCCTTGGGAGTTGTAGAGGTACGCTAGGTTATTGAGGCTAGTGGCGACATCTTCCTCTAACCCTAATTCTTTTTGCAATTCCAGCGCTTTATAAATATACTTAATTGCTAAATCTAATTCTTGTTGATAGTCCTGGGCTTCACCTCTATCTAATCTTTGTTTGTAAATATTTGCCAATGTAATATACAAACTTGCTAATTTCGTGTCTTTAATTTCGCTTTGCTGTTCTATTTGCTGAATTAATCTTTGTAAATCTTCAATGGGTAAAAAATAGTCATTATCACTATTAAAGTTTTCTAATTCCGTACTTGTTAATGCAAAACGTATTGCCTCAACTTCTCTCGCAGAAATTACATTTTTAGCATGGGAAACAAACCGAAATACTCCATTACGCCAACTCCAAAAATCCGGCGCTTTTTTGATTAAATTAATCATCAATTGATGGGTCACCCACAGGACAATCGCAAAGGGGAATTTTCCCAAACCTTCCCTTGTCCACTGCAAATAACCAAAGAACTTTTCTTGTGCTGATTGTTCTTCCCCCAGTCTAAGAAAAAGCAACTTTTCTGCACCCGTGACAGTTATCACTGCTGGTTGATACTGTTGTAGACATTCTTCATTTTCTAAGAGTTGTTGAATAGCGGCTTTTAAATTAGGTTCTTGTTCGTCTAATGTAACACTATAAATACAAAAATGAGGTTTTAATTCTGTTTCATAGCGGCCAATTATTTTATTCCGAAAATCAGCATTATCGCAAACACAAATGAGTAAATTAAATTTATCTTCTCCCGCTTCAATGGAGACAATTAAATCATCAAAAGCATCTTGATTTTTTTGATCAGGGTTAAGATTTTTATTCTGATTATTCGCTGTCATCAATTAACCCCTCCTCACGCAATAATTCGACAACAATAGGATGAACATCATACCAATTTTGACGGTTGCGATATTCAAGCACATAAAGCCCATGTAATAAATCGAGAAATTCTTGCTGTTTCGGGTCTTCTGGCTTCAAATTTTGATAAGTTGTTTGTAAAATTCGATAATCTACACTACCTAAAGGCATAGCAAAGTCATTGCGGATGTTATTAATTGCTTGGTCTAAAATTTCATCATTAATTATTACTTTATCTCCTGGCTTCCGGCGAATTAACCGCAGACAAATTCGACAACATTCATTAGAAATGCGAATTAATTCTCGCAATACACCACCACTATTTAAAACTATTTTTTCTGCTGTTGATGATTCGAGTAAATTATTTGAGATTCGTTTAGTCAATATTTCACAAAGAATATTCAAAGTTTTTGGAAATGGTGTAGCATTTGCTAAATGACCCTCCCCTTTTTTAAATAACTTTAAAACAGGCATTGCCACAACTTGGTCATTAGTTTCATTTTCAATAGTTGGTTTGAGTGCTGTTTCCCGCAAAGCCGCAATGGGGATAGTATAAATAATCCTAAATCCGGGTAAACAAAGAGCTTTGATATTATCTTTAAACAGATTATTGACTACTACTAAATCAAGTTTATCTAAATCATCAATAATTACTAATATTTGTTTTTTTGTAACCACTTGAATTGCTGAGGCGATAATATTTAATTGAGCGACTAACTCAGAAATCTTGCGCTCAAATTCTTGTTTAAGTTCATAACGAATTTTCGAGTCGACTTTTAATTTGACACTAAATAATTTCAATATATTAAAATCTTTAGAAGCTTCTCTTTCAATATTGGTTTCTTCCGTGCGAACGCGGGTAGCAAACCATTTATCAATCGCATTTTTAGTAGAAGCAGGAATATCAATTTGACGCGCTTCTGCTTCCAACATTAAATTAACAGCAATAGAAAACAGAACATTAATATGATTTACGTCAGACATTTCTATAGTGTCAGCAATAGAAAATAAAACAACAAAATATTTATCTTCTATTCTCCGGCTAAATTCTGCCAACAAAGTAGACTTACCACATCCCCGATGTCCCGTGAAAACAACCTTACCATCTAAATTGGGACTATCTTCAATCAAGTGTATCAATTCATCAATAGTATCTTCACCATACTCTACCCGAAACCGTCGTAAATCATTCTCTTCAATTAAGGGTAACAGTTCCAAATTACGATAAGCTTGTTGAAACGACTTGAGTAAATCTTCAGTCATAGAATAGGGTAAATATAATTAACCTGCACCACAGTTAATTATCACCCATTTCCCCACAGATGGAAATCCAAACTGATCGTTCCTGGGCAGAGGGATGATTTTATCCAAACCCCTACAACCCATCAAAATTGCAACTTAATTTGGTCACAATATTTACACCATTACAACCCTTTTTCAATGTGACGCACTTTCACGCTTAGGCGCAGTCTTTCTCGATCTACGGAACTAGCTGCAAGTATCAGAGTTGCTTTGACTGTAGGACTATTGCTCATAATAGAGTAAAAAAAGTTATCATCACAACTCAGTACTCAGTTAAGGGACAATCCTTTTGTATAAAAGCAACAAGGGAGCGATCTGCTACAAGGGCTACTGAATGGTGAACCAATAGCGGTGCAATCCTTTTTTATAAAAGCAACAAGGGAGCGATCGCAGAAATTGACCGCACTTGGGAAGAGATTATAGCAGAGGCAAGGGCTGAACTTGCTGAAAGACTGATGAAATCAGCATTTTTATCACCTGAAAAATCTCAAAGGCATGATTAGGACTTACGCATTGAAAACCTGAAACCTCGATCCCCCCTAACCCCCCTTAAAAAGGGGGGATCTGAAAAGCCCCTTTTTTAAGGGGGTTGGGGGATCTCTTCTGCGTAAGTCCTAATGATGTCAAAAAATTGAATGTTAATTGAGAAGGTTTAATTTGTGATTAACCTCACCCAATGGCATGAATCTATTGAATGAAGAATAAAGACTCCAAGTGGTGGTAATCTAAGGTTGTTGAGCTAAATTAAATAAAAACTTCAGTTTTTGGCAGTTTTCTTTTTTGGACAATAGTAATATAAGTTGTGAAGAAAGTCTTTGAGAATTAAGACTTGATTATAATTTAAGTAAGTTATAGAGAACTTAGTTAGTTTTTTAACAGGAGAAGTAGGGTGCTTAACAACCTTCATCAGTTATTATCTCCCCGTCAGTGGGGAATTTCCCTAGCGGGCTTAGGCTTACTTCTCGGTTTGGGCTTTATGGCCAAACAGACTCAAGTCGGATCAGTTACAAACTCTTCATTCTCATCGGCTCAAATTCATCAAACCTCCGAAACCTCTATTTTGTCGCAGCTAAGAAGAGTTCGGGAGCAGAGAAGTCAACTTGCTCGGGTTTTTGAAGATAGAGGGCTTCTTGTCCATAACAGCGGAAAAACAGTACCTACAACCACAGCGCTGGTTCCAGGTTCTCAAGGAGCTACAAAAGGCGCAGGAGTTTTACCAAAAGCGAATTTTCCGGAAAAAGATGGGGTTTATCTCTATGGTCAATCTCCAAAACCAAACCAGCTTGGTCAAGGTTACATCATATTTCAAAAGCAGCAGGCTAAGGTAACGGGTGCATTGTATATGCCCGAATCAGAGTTTAATTGTTTTCAGGGTACACTCAACCCATCAGGTGAGTTGGCGATGACGGTTAATGGTTCATCAAATGAAGCCAGCTCTAATCAGTCGAATCAGGTAGCTACAAACAGTAGACTCCCTAAGGTCGGTGAAGATGAGTCAAGCAGTTATGCTTACTCGGTGGCTCTGCAAGACTTTCATCGGTTAAATTCCATCACTGCTAGTGATCGCCGCACGTTGCAAATGTGCAAATAATCTTCAAGTTAATACTCAATTCCTGGTTGCGCCTTAACGCCTTGATCGCGAAAAGGGTGCTTAACTAGGGTCATTTCGGTTACTAAGTCAGCACGCTCAATTAAAGCAGGAGGTGCGCCTCTACCTGTGAGAATAACGTGTTTGTTAGCTGGTTTTTGCGCCAAACCCGCTAAAACATCCTCTACTTCTAAGTAAGACATTTTCAGGGCGATATTAATTTCATCTAACAACACCAGATGAAAGTCTGGGTTGCGGATGTATTCTAATGATTTTTCCCACGCGGCGCTAGCTTTGTCGAGATCGCGATCGCGGTCTTGAGTTTCCCAGGTAAAGCCTTCGCCCATTGCATGAAATTCTATCTGGTCTTCCCAATAGCTGAAAACCCTTTTTTCTGAAGGTTCCCAGCTACCTTTGATGAATTGGACGATCGCTACTTTATACCCGTGACCGAGCGATCGTAACACCATCCCCAAAGCCGCAGTGGTTTTACCCTTACCGTTACCAGTATTTACAATAATTAAGCCTTTTTCTGTCACAGCTTCTGCTATGCGCTTGTCTTGCACTTCTTTGCGTCGCTGCATCTTTTTGCGGTACTGTTCATCAGTTACAGATGAAGACATTACCTGATCAATCAAGCGCCCAATCTCTTGGTCTGAGTTCAATTCTTGTGGTGTGTCGTTTGTCATCAACCTTGTCTATAAATAACTATTAAAAGTGTTGAGAATGAACCAAAATTGTCTTACTTATCCAATTTTACTTGAATTAATTGATTGGAAATGCCCAGGAAGTTTTCATGTGAAATATTAATAGTGTCTTAGCTTGATTAACATGTGATTAACATGATTTACACTCAAGTATGGAAATTCATATAATATCCAAAATAAACTTATAATTTGAGTTTACTATTACTGTTTTAAATAATTTAATATGTTCATTAAAGCACTTTCCCAGTAACTTTCGTCATTCTCTGGTTTGGTACAGTCATGAGTTAGACTACCAACTGAGGGCAATGCTTGTGGCGGGCGAGTACGCGATCGCATTCTTGGAAATACCTCACCTGTAGTATTTGGCTTAACTCTCAAGGGTGTGATATTTGATGTCGGGAGTTGTGCGTTTATGGATGCTGTTGTTTCCATTTTTCCCATAAAGGCTGCACATCCTCTGGTTGCCTATCATAGTTGAGTAATTGGTCTGAAATTATCACCCATGACTGGGCACTGCATGTCCAAATGTTACCCACTGGGCGTAACCAACTTGTATCATCTAACGTTCCGGCTTTGACATTGATAGTATTTGGGTTGTTAGTCCGTTCATGGAACAATCGTGTTCCGCAGTCGCCACAGAACAGGTTATTTACTTCACGTCCGCCATCAGTTTTCCGAGTCCAAGCTTTCGGTTTTCCCTGAACAATCACAGCAGCATCTCGTGGTACGGTGAGAGACATTCCAAAGGCACTAGAGGATTGTTTCTGACACTCCTTGCAGTGGCATAAATAAAGGGTTAACGGTTCGGCATGAATTTCATAACGAATTTGTCCACATTGACAACCTCCAGTATATGGAATCACAGGTTTTATCTCCTGACAATTTGTGTTGCTTTATCATACTAACTAGAAATGGGGGAGATGAGGAAGCAGGGAAATATCCAGAGATTTTCATTGTCCACGTCTCTGTAAATCTCCCTCATTCTTCATCTTCATCCGATTCATCATCTTCACTCCAATACTGTTGAGGTGCATTTCCGTGAACGTCTAAAATTTTAGCTTTTTTGATTTTGTTATCAGGTGGATTAATTGCTTCTAACTGCACATCAAATTTCCATTTGTCACCAAAATCATAAAGATAGGTCATATTAGCACCTGGTTCTAGAGACAAGTCACCAATCTGCACTTGGTCTGCAAATGGGGGTGTTTCCATGTAAGGATGACCGATTTTGATTATCCGACCAAAACGGTCTTTATAACTAAACTCATATAAATGATCGTAGTCAAAATCAAAAGCATCGAGAATTGTCTCTGCTAACCAGCTTAATGGTTTTTTCGCTGGTATGGCAATGCGTCTCCAAGCTTTATAAATAGACACTTTAAAAATATAAATCCCATCAGTGAAGCCTTGTTTGGGAACAAATAAATTATGCTCCCATTCCGCAAATAATGGTTGAAAATGTGACTGCAATTTTCCAAAACTCACATTGATGTCATCCTGTAATTCTCCTCTGATCCCCAGCGGAAATAGAAATTGCAACAGAGCATCACCAAAGGGCAAGCGTTGTAAACTAGTAATCCGCCACCCCTTGCCTTCTTGTGGTTTTCCTTGCTTGACAGATAACAATCCAAATAACTCTAACAGGGCAATGTTATGCAGACCAGGGTAATAACTAATATCGTGTTGGTCAGCATATTTAGGGAATTTTAAACCTTTATCTGGGACGCGGGGCCAAAGTTGAATGCATCTAAATAAATTCCCGAATGAGTCTTGATGCTCACCCAAAATTTCGTTATTTCCCCAAATAAACCAGGCTTCTAATAAGTTGAAATAGCGTTCTGTTGGGTTGAGATTTGACCATGATTCTAAGGTGGCTGCGTCTAATACTAAAATTTGCTTCTTACCTTGGGATCTAATTTGGGCTATCCCAGAACTGCGTAATAACAGATACAGTCCATTAATGTAGGGGTATGATTTCTGTACGGGGCGTTTGAGTTTAATTTCAATTGGGCGACTTAACCGAGAATTAAGTTCTGATAGTACTTTCAGCGGTAGAAGGTTATTAACACTACTAACTTCCACTCCATTTGGCTGCAAGAAATCTATTAAGGTTTGAAAGTCACGCCCAATCGTACCGGGTTGATTTTGATCAATACTGAGTTCTTGTAGAAGTTGTTGTTGTGACTCTGTTAGGGAAGGCAGCTCAGGATTGAGTGTGCGTTCTAGTCGCGCAAATAAATCTTCCATAAATAAAAATTCTAAATTCTAAATTCACAATTTCACCTTCTGTAAAACCTTGTTCTCTTTATACTATGACTTCAGCAGTTACCCGAAAAAATATCAACCTGCAAGTGTCATCACAGGACTATCAACACCGTAAGTTTAATGAAATGTGAATGATAATATTTTCACCTTCTACTTGACAATCCCAGGAATTTGATATGAATAGTAACACTCGTCTACAGATGATTTTAGCTGATACACGTATTGATACAGTATTAAGAGCGATCGTTCAACTAAATCTACCTAACTGGTGGTTAGCCGGAGGTGCAGTCCGCAACACAGTTTGGCATTCAATTTTTGGCGAGAATTGTGGGTTAGGTATTAAAGATTTTGATATTGCATTCTTTGATATAGAGGGGAACCGTTCCCAAGAACTAACAGCAAAGGCAACTCTCACAGAACAATTTCCTCATGACGAGTTTGATGTAAAAAATCAAGCCAGTTTTGCTCGTTGGCGTCTTGGTAGCAGACCCTACACTAGTACAGAGGATGGCATCACAGATTGGCTGCACACCGCTACTGCTGTGGGAGTTCGACTAGATACACAAGGGCAATGGCAATTTTTCACACCGTACGGGTTAGATGATTTATTTGGTGGTATTATTCGACCTACGCCAGCACATATTCATAACTTAGATGCCCACAATAAAGCATCGGAATTTTTACAAAAGTGTCCTTATCTGCGGTTGGTGTAAAAGTTACAGGAGGAACGCAAAGTTAAGCGCAGAGGGACGCAAAGTTTGAGTACTAGATTCTCTGTTCAATACATTATCAACTAATAAAATTCTCTACTAAGCGTTAACAATCCTTTGAAGTTACCCTTTATTCTGTTTGATGCGTGAGTAAAGAAGTTCGCGATCGCTCTGAGGATTTACAATTAAGCATGGACTATTACCGCCACTTCCATTACTTACAAGAACGACAGTAATGCCCATCCGTGGACAAACCCCTAAACAACTGGTGCTAACAACCCGAAATTCACCCCATAATCCCTCAAACTTTAAACGAGATTTCAACCAATTCTCTAAGTCTTCAGAAGCCGTTGAGCTTCTACTAGTTGGATGAAAACTATTTGAGTACTCGTTTGCACATTGTGAACACACAAGCACCAAACCAGACTTCCATCGGGGAGAAACACTCGGAATAGAAGTGTCTAACGGGCGAGAATTTATTAAGGGCGATGCTTGCTGAGAATTGGATGAAAACTTCTTGAGGATACGTTGGAGGAATATCTTAATACACTGGATCAGTTTGTTCATGGACGACCCTATTTCTCTGAACAACGTGAACTGAATCGAAAAGACCTCTCCCTGGTTTGACTACGCAAAACCGTCCCTCTCCGAGTCGCAGAGGGAGAGACTTGAAATAAAGTTCAAGACACAGAGAGGTTCGTCGAACTCACATTGAACAGGATAGGGTAAATTTCCCGTTTAGTCTGTTCTGGTAGATCATCTAGTTCCAACAAGAATCAGCGCTTCTGAGCTTTTTGCTGCAAGTATGCAATTAGCTGTTCTCCGGCGGTGTCAATGTGTCGTTTTAGTAACCTGACAGCAGCTTTTGTATCCCGCTGGCGACAAGCATCTAAGAGTTGATAGTGTTCTTTTTGAGAATCTTCCTGATAATCCATCTGCGCCATTTGCACACGGACATAGCGATCGCAATTAACGTGTAAAGTTTTAATCATTGTCAGCAACCGGGGACGTTCAGCAGTGGCATACAGCGTCGCATGAAATTCCCAGTTGAGTTTTGCCAACACACCTGCATCAGTTGCTTGGTCTGTCGCTTCCAGAATCACAGCAGCTTTTTCTATATCTGTTTCCCTGAACTTGGGTATTGCCAACTGCATCGCTTTCACTTCCAAAGCGCTACGAATTTCACAGATTTCTTGCGCCTCTTGTGCTGTCAACACCGATACGATCGCACCACGATTTAGATGCAGTGTCACCAATCCTTCTGCTTCTAGCTGCTTGAGTGCTTCGCGCACGGGAATGCGACTAACGCCAAACCCAGTGGCGATTTCATCCTGTCTCAGGGATTGTCCTTCCTGAAAAATGCCGCGCAGAATCGCTTCCCGCAAAGCATCGGCAATTAAATCTGGGGTACTGCGTTGTTGTTGCAGCACATTCGCTGCCAAGTCATTTAAGTTCATATTTTATATTGTATACAAAATCCTAAAATTGTATACAATATCCAAAGTAAGATTTTTAAATATCCCCTCAATACCACGGGAGACAGTTATGAGCATCGCATCTCAACCAGACCAAGTTATCATCTTCGACACTACGCTCCGGGATGGCGAACAGTCACCGGGCGCAACCCTGAATGTAGAAGAGAAATTAGCGATCGCTCATCAACTGGCTCTCCTTGGTGTCGATGTGATTGAAGCCGGTTTTGCGGTTGCTAGTCCGGGAGATTTTCAAGCTGTCAAAACCATTGCTGAACAAGTTGGAATACCAGGTGGGCCAATCATTTGCAGTTTAGCCAGAGCCATTCGCCAAGATATTCACGCCGCCGCCGAAGCCTTGAAGGGAGCGGCTCGTCCCAGAATCCACACGATGATTTCTACCTCTGATATTCACCTGCAATATCAATTGAAAAAATCTCGCAGCGAAGTATTGGCGATCGCAGCAGAAATGGTTGGTTATGCCAAGTCGTTTGTAGACGATGTAGAATTTTCACCAATGGATGCTAGCCGCACTGAACCAGAGTTTCTTTATGAAGTTTTGTCAAGAGCGATCGCAGCAGGTGCAACTACAATTAATATTCCCGATACCGTTGGCTACTGCACACCCAAGGAAATCGGAACTCTGATTCAAGGAATTCGAGAACATGTTTCCAATATCGATGGGGTGATTCTTTCTATTCACACCCAAAATGATTTGGGTTTGGCGACATCTAACTCTTTGGCAGCAATTGAATATGGCGTGCGTCAGGTGGAGTGTACAATTAATGGCATTGGGGAACGAGCTGGAAATGCCGCATTGGAAGAGATTGTGATGGCGTTGCAGGTTCGCAAACCATTTTTCAACCCTTACTTTGGTCGTCCGGTTGATGCCGATGCACCCTTGACTAATATTAAAACTCAGGAGATTTACAAAACCTCATCCTTGGTTTCGCAATTAACTGGAATGCTAATTCAACCCAATAAAGCGATCGTGGGAGCAAACGCTTTCGCCCATGAGTCTGGTATTCACCAAGATGGAATTATCAAGCACCGCCAGACATACGAAATTATGGAAGCTGCTGCGATCGGTTTGCCAGAAAATCGCATTGTTTTGGGCAAGCACTCTGGACGAAATGCTTTCCGTACCAGGCTCAAGGAATTGGGTTTTGAATTGAATGAAACAGACTTGAATAAAGCCTTCAATCGATTCAAAGAAGTCGCCGATAAGAAAAAAGAAATATCAGATTGGGATTTAGAAGCGATCATTCGAGATGAAACGCAGATTCAAGTAGAAAGTGGCTTCCAAATCGAACACGTCCAGGTAATCTGCGGTGACTGCACTTGCCCAACTGCAACTATTACAATTGTCACTCCTGAGGGCAAAATCCTCACGGATGCGAGTGTAGGCGCTGGCCCAGTGGATGCGGTGTATCAAGCAATCAATCGATTGGTGCAGATTCCCAATCAACTGATTGAGTTTTCCGTCCAATCTGTGACTGGAGGAATTGATGCACTGGGAACCGTTACAGTTCGCTTGAAGCATCAAGAGCGGATATTTTCTGGACAAGCATCTGATACTGATATCGTGGTAGCAGCAGCTTACGCTCATATGAACGCCCTGAATCGCCTTTATCGTTACTTGCAAACGCCAGCAATTCTCAGTCTGATAGATGATTATTAGGCGTTACATAATTGAAGTATGAATTTGAGCGTAGGCGTAGCCCGTCGTAGACATCGCTATACAATAGACATCTCCAGAAAAGAATGTAGAGACGCGAAATTTCGCGTCTCTACAAGGGTTTGAGTGAACGCATAATTAATTTTCACCAGATGTCTAATGTCTAAGGTGTGCATCAACTCATATCCGCAAGAATGGCAAAAAGTATGGTAAAGTTGCATCACATATGTGCTACTTGTGGTCGTCAGTTTATCGATTCTTAGGAATTATTTGACTGCCAATTTTAGATTTTAGATTTTAGATTAAAGAACAAAGAATTTTATTTAGTTCATGCCCCGTCCCTTGTGGGCGGAATAAATCCTCTCATCCAAAATCCTGTCTGACGACACGCTACGCGAACGCATGGACATGCCCAGCATTCATAGTGGAGCGAGTGCTCTACTTGGGGAACACCCCAAGTAGAGCAACTTGCGTGGCGGAACAAATCCTCTCATCCAAAATCCAAAATCCAAAATCCAAAATTATTTGACTCAGACTTTCAAACAGAGTTAGCAATCAGATCAAGTATTAGAAATTTGACGTTGTTGAATGAGGGGAATGCGAATGATAAACTCAGCACCAACTCCTGGTTGCGAAACGCATTCTAAAGAACCGCCATGTCTTTCTGTGATAATTTGGTAACTAATAGCCAGCCCCATCCCTGTACCTTGTCCAACGGGCTTGGTTGTAAAAAAGGGATTAAATAGTTGCTTTTTAACATCTTCTGGTATTCCCAGTCCGTTGTCAGCAATGCGAATTGTGAGTTGATTTGGCGCTGGTAATTGCGTGCGAATATAAATTCGGGGATTATCCATCAGAGCTTGTTTTTTTGTTGCCCACCGACCTCTAACCACTGAATCTTCTAAAGCATCGATCGCATTCACTAAAATATTTAGAAATACTTGGTTTAACTGCCCAGCATAACATTCAATCAAGGGGATGTTGCCGTATTCTTTGATCACCTCAATTTGGTGGCGCTGGTCAGTAGCCTTGAGGCGGCTATTGATCAGCACCATCGTACTATCAATTCCCTCATGTATATCAACCGCTTTCATTTCCGCTTCATCTAAGCGTGAGAAAGTCCGTAGGGAAAGTACAATCCCTCGAATCCGCTCTGCTCCCATCATCATTGATTTGAATAATTTGGGTAAGTCTGACCTCAAGAAGTCTAATTCAATTAAATCTGTAAACTCCTCAATTGCCTTCACTGATTGGGGGTAATGTTTTCGGTAGAGATCTAACAGTAAAATTAATTTTTGAGTGTATTCATCAGCCGGGTAAAGGTTGCCGTAAATAAAGCTAACTGGGTTGTTAATTTCATGTGCAATCCCTGCTACAAGTTGTCCCAAAGCCGACATTTTTTCACTTTGCACCATCTGTGTCTGGGTGCGATGTAATTCTTTTAAGGTCATTTGTAATTGGTCATTTTTTTGGTTTAATGCTTGGGTGCGTTCTTTCACCCTGTCTTCTAGTTCCGCGTACAAACACGCATTCTCTAAGGAGATTGCCGCTTGGGACATTAATAAATGCAAAATTTCTAGGCGATCGCGCGTAAATGCTCCCAGCGTCAGGTTATTTTCTAAGTATAAAATGCCAATCAACTTGCCTTGGTTGAGAATTGGCGCACATAGAATACTCTTGGGTGAGTGGTGCAGCATATAAGGGTCAGCCGCTAGGGTTGCATCAACTACTGCATTCTCAATCACAGCCAAGGTAAGGGTATTTTTGACCCGATTGATCAGAGCAACAGGTACTGTTTGATGATCGTCAAAGGGCAGCGAGAGTGCATCCGCACCGCTACGCGAACGCAAGACAATGGCAGGCTGTTCGAGCTGGGAGAGGGCTTCAATTAACCACCGATCTCCTTTTGGCATGAGCAACGCACATTTATCAGCTCCGGCATTTTTGAGTATCACCTCAAGTAGGGTCGAGAGTAATTTCTCCAACTCAATTTCACTCGATAAAAATTGAGAAGCTTTGAGAATACTCTCCAGATCGAGGGATTCTGAGAGGCTAGTATTACTGAAGGTGTAAGTTTGGCTCGGATGAGAGGAGATCGGAATTATCGTTTCTGTCGGTTTGAAAGATGGTTGCTGTTTTTGCAAAATTGTTACCAGTAGTTGGGGATAACGGGTTTCTAAATCAACCACTTTGGCTAATGCTCCCCATCGGGCATAACAGTAATACGCCTCAGTCATGTAAGCTTGAGCAACTTTTTCTTTGCCCCAATCAAGATAGAATTTGGCAGCAAGTTCGTTCGCAAGGGCTTCTTCGTTGAGGAATTGGTTTTCTTTAGCGAGGGAAATCGCGCGATCGTACTGTTCAATCGCCTCTGCTTTTTTGCCCAAAATCCGATCCTTTTCTGCCTCAACTAAATGCCATTTATGCAGATGATTCATGGGAGCAGTGTCCGCCCACTGATGCAGCGTGCTTTGATCGGCTTCTACTTGGGCGAAAATTTCCGCTTGCTCAGTTTCTGACTGCATGGGGAAGATTGCCAATTGCGTCAGAGCGGCATAGAAATGGAAAATGGGAATAATAACGGTGCCTCCTACGGAAAGCAGATAGGGTTTGCCTTGAGCGATGTAGTCTAGTCCGTTTTTGTAATAACCAAAGACGTAGGCAAGTGATAATTTATATATATAGCCAACAGCGATCGGAGTTAATTCATTGTTCTGCTGGTGCTTAGGACGCATCACCGTTTCATTGTAGGCAGTTCCAATTAAGTAATCTGGTTGGCTTACGGTTTCCCTAAGGTTCCTCACCATCTGCCAGTGCATATCTAAATAGGCTTGAGCAGAATATTGTTTTGCCTGCGCCATCACAGCACTGTAACTGGCTGCTTCAACTGCACAGGTGTCTAATTCTACTCCACAGAAAATTTTAGTACTTATGTAAAGAGATGTGCTGTAGCCAGCGTGGATCAAATCACCACTTTCTATGCCTGCGGTATAGCTAGCTTTCAGGGTTGGTAGTACTGCCAAAAAAGCTTCCTGACGATGCTGAATAAATACCCCAAACAAAAATAGAACTGAGGATTTAAATTCCAGTAGATTGAATCGATCGAGTAATTTCAATGCCACTTCACCAAATCTATAGCCTGTTTTCACTTCTTTGAAAACAGCACACAGCACCACGCTGTGAATGGCATACCCCATAATAGATGCTGGTGCATTGCCAAACTGGAGGGATAAACGTACCATCGTTATGCTTATAAAAGGCATTAAACTCGGATTTCCCTGGTAGATCGTGCTAAACAACACTCCTAAGAGTTGCATTGCTGCCACTGACGTGGGATCGCTCATCAATGGCAAATCAACCAGTTCTCCAAGCTGTCTACCCTGGAGTTGGTGGTTCAGGTCTTGTAAGGCTACACCAATCTTGGCTTCGTCTACTTCCGTAGGGAGTTCTACCCCCAATTCTACTAGAGCATTTCTGCCAACTGCGATCGCCTCTAACATCTGGCTTTGGGCGGTCAAGGCAATAATTTGAATTTCGGAAATTTTTACTTTGTCTAAAATTGTCTGGGCATTCTGCAACACCAGTGCTGCCATCTGTTCCATACCCTCAAAGTCACCATTCAAATAGCTGGCTTCGGTGATTACGACGTAGAGATTTAGGGTCAAATTATACTGACTTTGCCAACAATCCACCTCTAGTAGATCGATTCCAGTTTGTAGATACATTCTGGCGACCGCATAGGCAGTTGAATTTCTGGCTTTACTGCCAGCTTTGAAGTTGAGTTTAGCTAAGGCTTCCCGTTCCTTTGGTTGATTAATTAATGCCTGTCCTCGATTCAAATGTCCGACAATATCGAATAGTTTTTCTTCTCGTTCTATTTCTGAAAAGTTTTGCTGAAGTAACTGTCCAATTTTGAGATGGACTGCTTGCTTTTGGTGATCAGGAATCAAGGAATAAGCTGCTTGTTGAACGCGATCGTGCAAAAATCGATAAGTCGGATTCGCTCCTACATCAGAAACTGACGCACTGTCAGACTGAATAAAGAACTTATATATTTCCGTATTCGGAATAATCAATCCTTCTTGCAACGCTTTCCATAAATCAGCTGCTGCATCTTCTAAGGATTTTTCTGAGACAATCGCTAAAGCCACCAGATCAAACTGTGTTCCAATACAAGCTGCCAGTTTGAGCATATTCTGAGTCTCGGTCGGCAATTTCTGCAATTGCAGTGCCATAAACTCCACTACATCATCAGTAATTGCTAAGGCTTTGACTTGAGCAATATCACACTGCCAATATCGATTCTCCCAATCAAAACTAATTAGCTTGTCATCATGTAATGCCTTGAGAAACTGCATCGCAAAAAACGGATTACCTTGGGATTTTTGATTAACAAATTTGGTCAATGCTTTGGCAATAAATGACTCGCAATTGAGCGTATCTGCCACTAAATGATTTATATCTGGTTCGCTTAACGATGACAAAGTAATCGTATTCACTATTACCCCAGTTTTGACGATTTTATCCACTGTTAAGATAAATGGATGGACGGGTGAAACTTCATTATCTCGATAAGCACCTAATACTAATAAATATCCTGTCTCTTGCATCAATAATTGTACCAAATTCAGCGATGCAGAATCTGCCCATTGCAAGTCATCTAAAAACATTACTAAAGGATGTTCAGCACTAGTAAAAACTTGCACGAACTTTGGAAAGAGCATATTAAAGCGATTTTGGGCAGCACTTGCTGATAGTTCTGCTGCTGGTAATGGTTTACCGATAATATTTTCTAATTCAGGAATCACGTCAATCAAGACTTGCCCATTGTCGGCAACGGTTTCCAGAATATTGCTTTTCCAGGCTTGCAGTTGTGCATCTGATTCTGAGAGTAATTGCCTGATCAAATCGCGGAACGCTTGGACAAAGGCGCTGAAGGGAATGTTGCGCTGGAATTGGTCATATTTCCCTTTAATAAAATAACCACGTTGGCGCACAATTGGTTTATGAACTTCGTTGACAATTGCTGTTTTACCAATTCCAGAAAAACCCGCTACCAACATCATTTCAGTTGCACCAAGACTAACTCGCTCAAATGCTTGCAGGAGGATTTCTACCTCGGTTTCTCGACCGTAGAGTTTTTCTCTGATGATAAAGCGATCGCACACATCCCGTTGGGCAATTGGGAAACTCTTAATTTCACCATAAACTTGTAGCTGATGTAAACAAGTTTCTAAATCAAACTTTAGTCCCAAGGCACTTTGATAGCGGTTCTCGCTATTTTTAGCCATCAATCTCTTGACAATCTCTGAAAGGAAAAACGGGATTTGTGGATTAATTTCAGATACTAAAGGTGGAAGTTTCGCAATATGACAATGCACCAATTCCATCGGATCATTAGATTGAAAGGGTAAAACTCCAGTGAGTAACTCATAAAAAGTGACCCCGACTGAATAAAAGTCAGTGCGGTAGTCAATCCCCCGATTCATTCTTCCTGTTTGTTCTGGCGAAATATAAGCTAGTGTCCCTTCTAATATATTGGGATTGATGAGTATTTGAGTTTCCCGTGGTAGTAGAGATGCAATACTAAAATCAATTAATTTAACTTCTTTTGTTTCGGGATTAATTAAAATATTGTTGGGTTTAATATCTTTATGAATAATCCGCTCTCGATAGAGAATATCTAAGGTGTTGCAGAGTGCGATCGCTATCTGCAAAAATTCCTGTAGAAACGCGATAGCTCGCGTCTCTACAGAGATGAAATAATCTTTTAAAGAAATCCCTCCAAAATCTTCCATCACCAGCGCATAGCCATTTTGGCAGGGTTCTAGGCTGTAAGTGGCGATGATTAGGGGTGAGTTGAGATTTTTGGCGATGGTGTACTGATTGCGAAACTGTACCAATTCGCCAAAACGCGGATATGGATTTTTCAGCAGTTTAATCACCACAGGTTTGTGGTCAGTCTCTCGATAACCACGATAAACCAGGGTTCTAGAACCATTGTAGAGTTGTTCACTTACTTGATATCCGGGAATATTGGCTAGAGTGCTTACCATACTGCGCTCATCCTGAAGACTTTCAGATTTAGTGTTCCCAGATATAGCCCTCCCTAATCATTCGTCAGAGACAAGATGCCCGAAAGCTTTTATGAAGTCGAGTATCTGTAACTTCAATTCTCACAAATCAAATAGAATGAGTAATAACTTATACTTAAATTTCAATAAGGAATTCTCTCCCCTGACTGAGAATAGAGTTAGCACTCAATTTTCCTGCGTGATTTTTTTCAACAATTTGACGAGCGATCGCTCGCTTATCAGGAAAGTAGCGATCGCTTTTGCGTTGCTGAATACAGCTATGAATCGTTGATGTAGAGACGTTACATTTTACGTCTCTACAAGGGTTATGGTTGCTCAAACACGCCCATTGGCCCAAGCCGAATAGTGAGTATTTCCACATCGGTAATGGCTATGTGGGGCCCTTATTGGGTGTGGGCTGGCGTGAAAACTATTCTCTAGTCCCCATTGCCCCTTATCTCCAAAGAGCGCCACGAGTTCCCCAATCCCCAGTCAAAATGCCTAATCAAATTTGGTTATCACAGTTGCAAAAACACCGAGCGATCGCAGTTATCCGCGCCCCTAAAATCGAATTGGGACAGCAAATGGCAATGGCTGTAGCATCTGGGGGAATGCAGTTAATTGAGATTACCTGGAATAGTGATCGCGCCGGGGAATTAATCACTCAACTACGCTCAGAATTACCAACTTGTACCATTGGGACTGGTACGCTATTCAATGTGCAACAGCTACAAGAAGCGATCGCATCTGGGGTGCAATTCCTCTTTACACCTCACTTTGACGCCGCAATGATTCAAGCAGCACAAGAAAAAGATGTGCCCATCATCCCAGGAGCGCTGACTCCTACAGAAATTGTTACCGCCTGGAGTCAGGGCGCTAGTTGTGTAAAAGTGTTTCCCGTGCAAGCAGTGGGAGGGGCTAATTATATCAAAAGTTTGCAAGGGCCGCTGGGTCAGATTCCCTTAATTCCTACTGGCGGCGTCACTCTAGAAAATGCTAAAGAATTTTTACAAGCGGGAGCGATCGCTGTCGGTTTGAGCGGTGAATTATTTCCCAAAAAGCTTGTCACAGAGGGAAATTGGCAGGCGATCGCATCTGGGGCAAGAAAGCTGATGCGACAGTTAGCTTAACTTAAGAATCAAATCATCAAAAATTCACGTCTATTAAAGTAATAGATAGGGAAATAAAGGTGAAAACTGATAAGTTTCCCAAGACCCCGTGATTTCAGTGTGAGTGTATCTAAAATGAAAAGACTGATTTCTCCTGACTGGGTGCGTCGCTTACAAATACTCCTCACTAGTACAGCACTGTCCTTAAGTGTTTTTACTACTACTGGAACGAGTGAAGTGTGGGCGAATTCCAAAGATCAAGTTATTGCACAAACAATCCAGACATTACAACAATCGGAGCAGCGCTGGATTCAAATTAATCTTTCAAAGCAACGATTAATAGCTTGGCAAGGTGACAAAGTTGTTTATGGAAGTGCTATTTCCTCTGGCAAAAAATCCACTCCTACTCTTGTTGGTACTTTTAAGATTCAATCCAAGTTTAAAACTACGCGGATGCAGGGAGAAAACTACAATGTTCCCAACGTTCCGTATGCGATGTTTTACCAAGGTAATTACGCTATTCACGGAGCTTACTGGCATAAGAGATTTGGCACTCCCGTGACCCACGGCTGTGTGAATATCGCACCTAAACATGCAAAATGGCTATTTGAATGGGCATCAGTAGGGACACCAATAGTCATCCAGAAATAGTAGGTGAAGCAGCCAAAAGGCAATTTAGCAGAAATTATAAATGACAACAAATCAAGACAATTTAGTGATTCCCAGCAATATTTGATGCTGGGAATATTCGGAGTTGGAATTACGGAATTTGAAATAAAATATAGAAAAGGGCATTCAACAATTTGCCCAAAGAAATAAGCGTAAATCCTGACAATTACTGTGTGAAATTACAAATGCAAATATAATTCGGGCAAAGTTTGCATTTGGGCATTTAAATGACAGATTTTTTGTAAAGGTTGTCCTTTGTAATTAGTCATTAGGAATGTAGATTAAACACAATACAAAACTTCTGTTTCGTAGGGTGCGTTAGCTAAGAGCATAACGCACCATCCCAATATTTTCGGTGCGTTACGGAAGCCATAACACACCTTACGAATAAATCCGTGTCCTTTAGTGAATAACAAAGGACAAATGTGCAAACTGGATGCGGATTAGCTTAAGACTTGTCTTGAGAAGCATTAGCGGATGAATTGCGTAAATCCTCCACATAAAGCGAGTAATCGCTCTGGAAATTTGTAGTTTTCCAGAAAATTACTTCACTTGATGATTTTTGCGTAGTTTAGAAGGTGAGGCATAATGCAATCCTGGATTCGCAGTGGTGGGATTCGTTCTTCAGGAACTTTTTGTACAGGCGTGGCGCTGATGGTGGTGACTTTATTTTCTTGGTCATCACCGTTAACAGGTACACCAAACTCGACTACAGCAACAGCTACGTCAGTCGATGAAAACAGCATCGCTCTATCTAATAGATCTCAACCTCGCTGGATTGAAATTGACCTCTCAGAGCAACGGTTACGCGCATGGGAAGGTAAAAAACTTGTTCATTCATACCGCATTTCTGGAGGTAAGCGATCGACCCCCACACCCATAGGTAGATTTTGGATTAATTCTAAGTATCGCACTCACCGAATGCGAGGCAGTGGCTACAATATTCCTGACGTTCCTTACACAATGTATTTCTACAGAGGCTATGCCATTCATGGTGCTTACTGGCATAACCGTTTTGGGACTCCAGTCAGCCACGGTTGCGTAAATTTACCTGTTAAGCAAGCTCGTAATCTTTACAACTGGGCTTCAATGGGAACTTTAGTAGTCGTGCGGAAATAATTGCAATTCTTACCTTGATGTATGGACAGGTGCGTTACACTGCGTGAAAATACCTGTCCATATATACTGCGTAGACTAAAAACACATTTTCGAGAAATTCAGGAGCTATGAGCGCCACAACTACTCAACGACTTACCCTGGAAGAGTTTCTGAAGCTTCCAGAAACAAAGCCTGCGAACGAGTATATTAACGGTAAGATTATTCCTAAATCAATGCCGAAAGGGAGACACAGCCATTTACAAGGTAAACTTTGTGCTGTTGTTAATGAAGTCACGGAAAATCAGAAGATTGCCTATGCATTTCCCGAATTACGGTGTAATTTTGGAGAACGCTCAATAGTACCCGATGTGGCTGTATTTCAGTGGGGACGTATACCGTTTACCCTTGATGATCAAGTACCTAATAATTTTGAATTTCCACCAGACTGGACGATTGAGATTCTCTCGCCAGAACAAAAACCCAACAAAGTAATTGGGAACATTCTTCACTGTCTGAAGTATGGCAGCCGCCTGGGATGGTTTCTTGATGACCTCAGTATTTTGGTATTTCTATCAGAGCAACAGCCAGTGCTACTCTAGGGAGAAGATTTTTTGCCTGTATTACCAGAAATTGAACTTGCACTAACCGTCAATCAAGTTTTTGGATGGTTAAAAATGGGCGTCTAGAAATAACTTGCCTGGAATCGAGAAAAACCAAATTATAGACATGTTTTACGCGTAAGCGCTTGTTGCTGCAACAGCTTTCTTTCGTTTTCTGTCAGTTGCACAGAGTAAGTTTTTTGCTGACCAATCATAGTACTGAATGGTTAAGGGATGTTTATGTATGCTTACCGTAACCTCAAAAATTTTCTCTTGTCAATTCGCTACGAACTTATGCAAAGCTGTACATAGATAAATATATTACTAGTATATCTATCTATGTATTTAGTTTATCCCTATTTTTCTGACTTTTCAACAAAAAAGCGCACTGTAATTTATAAAGTAAATGTGTAATTACTTATTTTTCAGTAATAATACTGATTTACTAAGCAGTCTGCTAGCTATAAGGTGGTTACTTGACAGCTAAAGGCGGTGACAACTCTGTTGAATTTTAGTACTCCTATTTGATTTTGAACAACTAAACTGCTTAGAAGCTTGACATACAAAGGACAGACTTATCATTGCATCGTCTGCCTAATTTGAGCACTCATTTGGAATAGCATAATTGCTAATTCTGTTAAGTTTGGAGTATTAATTACTACCTAATTGTTATTTTCAACTAATGATTGCTAGGGTGGCGAGTACAACAATATTTGTCAGGAGTTTTGTGATGAAAACATTCAATAAACAATTGCTTTTAGGCTTGACAGGTGCTTGTTTGGTATTTGGATATTCCAGTTTATTAGCCACAGAAACTCCTCGGCAAAGTCTGTCAACCTCAAAAGATGAAAAGTCGTTGCAAAAAGAAGCAGACAAAGACAATGTTAATCAATATCTTTTTAAGAAGAAACGGGATAGTTATAATTTCCTCGAAGCAGAGTTAAACAAAGCTATTAAGGATACAGAATTTACAGATGATAAGACTAAGGTGATAAAAAATCTTATTGTATTGGGAAAAGATAATAAGGTTAATAACATGAATGAAAATACTAAGGAACAAAAAATATTAATGGTGTCTTGGATAGATTTAACAAAGGATTACAATAAACATTGGGGAAAGCGTTTGAAGACACATGAACCTTATAAAATAAACTATACTACTTGGTTAACAGTACCTGATCAAGTAAAAGATTTTTGTAATAAATGTAAAGGCATAGGTATGAAAATTGATGACAAAGATATTGATGGCAAGGACAAAGGCAAAATGATGCTTTCGCTAAGATTGCAGCAATATTTAGGCTTACTTTTAACGCCAGGAGATAAGAAAACTCATTTTGTAGAAATATGGGTCAAAGCTAAGGATATAGAAAGGCCATGTAGCAACTCAGATATTAGTAGTTCTAGTTGTAAAAATTTTGCTCATAATAGCCTTGATAAGAACAGTTTTTTGTACAAGCAATTCAATAAAAGTCATTATTTGAATGAAAAAAAAGATAATAAACTGTATCCATTTACAGGGTTAGGTTACACATATGATTGGGGGAATCCTAAAACACATGTAGGGGCTACTGAATTTATCATAGAACCAAAAGAATCAGGAACATGGGTAGATGTTTCCTCAATAAAATCTACAGAAGAATACTGTGAAAAGAACTCTCTTCTAACAACACTTTCGCAAAAATCAAGAGGGCTTTCCTTAGTAGAGGATTTATGAATCAAGAAGAATTGACAATCACGACGCGTAAGAAATTCCTGAAAATCTTGGCGATCTTTGTTTTGGCAGTGGCAGTTACCTTTTGCGGCGATCGTTACGCGATCGCTGATGAACCGCCACCCGATGCCTCAATCATCTGTACAGAACCTAGTACGCTAGCAAAGAACTTGCGAAGCAAACTGGGGGATAAATTACTCACATACGAAGGTTGTCCAGAAGAAATGGGCGCTTGGTATATGCTACCGATGCCCAAAAACGAAAGCGATCGGATGCAAGCTGTTCACGCAGCGCTATTACCCAACAACAAAGTCCTCATTGTCAACGGTAGCAGCAACCGCAACCGTGTTACAGCACAAGACAAGATAGAAGACGGTGTTAATACTAAAAATTACGATGTCGTCAATAACACCTCTATCTTCGATCCCTCCCTTTCCGATCCGTTAATCGAGAACCCAAACATAGACTTCAATAAATCTCCTTTCCAGCGTATTGACTCACCCCTGGCAGAGATAAACGGCGAAAGCAATGACCCTTTCTGTTCCGGTCATTTACAGCTGCCCAATGGGGATGTGCTATTTATCGGGGGTAGCCGACTATACTATCCAGGTGTACGCTTCGCTGGGTCAAAACAAGCCAATATTTTTCACTGGCAAGAAAAGGACTGGCAAAAAGAAGACCAAAAGACGAAGAGGTGGGAAAACCTGGGTTTAACCAAGGATGGTCACTGGTATCCTACCCTCATTCCTTTAGCCGACGGGGCAATCGCTTCCTTCTCAGGATTCACAGCAGATCCCTCTCAGATTGTTAGCACTCTAGTGGAAATCTACGATCCTAAGCTGAAGACTTGGCAGTCTATCGATGTCAAGAATCTTCCCAACAATCCGTTTGTAACTAAGATGAACGACGAGAGCTACGGCTCTGACATCATAGACCTCTACGCCCGCATACTACCCACCAAACAGAAAAACCGATTCTTAATTACTGGAGATGGCGGTGGTAAAAATGAACCCAAAATTGCACACGCAAGTACCCATAGCTATTTCGTGACGTTCAATAAAGATCAGGACGGAGAGTATTCCATTAGCTTTGAGCCAGGTCCTGATAGACTGGCAATCAACAAAGTCTATGGCACTGCTGTCCTCGACCCCAGTTCTCCTAACGGGGATGTCCTGTTATTGGGTGGGATCATGGGCACCAATAACATTGGTATTGGCCCTGGAAAAGACGTTATCAAGGGAGCAACCATCACTGCTAGCCTAGAGCGTTGGAAAGCACCACAAGACACTAGCACTAAAGGTTCGTGGGAGATCGATAAGGACTTCTTAGGCAAAATCGATGAAGACATCCTGCTGAATACTGAGGACATCGTAGATGGCAAGGTGAAGAAATTTCCACTTAATTATAAGTATGTGAAACAGTCTTCAAGATTGGGTCGCTATGGCAAACGAGCTATGGAACAGGCGGTTATTCTACCCACCAAAGAAATTTTGGTGGTCAATGGAGGTAACTACGCCGAAACCCGTCCGGCTTACAACCCCACCCTGTTGATTCCCGATCACACCAAAACCGGACACCAAGGCTTCCGTACCAAGCTTATGAACCCGGATATCGAACCCAGGCTTTATCACAATACCGCTTTGCTCTTGCCGGATGCACGGGTGTTAGTCATGGGTGGTAATAACTCTCGTGCCGCCAGATACGATCAGGACGGAACAGTTCGTCTGGATACCAAGAATGATTTCGCCTTTGTTAACAAAGGCACTGATGGCAATAGCGGTGAGATATGGCAACATGCGATCTTTTACCCCCCCTATCTCTTCGGAAAGAGCGATCGCCCAGAAATTGCGATCGCTCCTGAAAAACTGCAATACGGTGCGTCTCAAACTATCTCTGTAAGCAATGCCTCTACAGATCAACCAGGTTCTATAGTTCTTGTAAAATTGGGATCTGTCACCCACTCCTTTGATAATGGTCAACGATTGGTAGATATCCAGATCGACAAAAAACAGATTAAATACTTGAGCGCAAACGAGCAACAACAAGGTGGCTTTAAATACAACGCTAGCATTCCCTTCACCGCTCCCACCAACGACCACTTTACCCCACCCGGCTACTACATGCTGTTCTACCTCAATAGTGCTGGAAAGCCTTCCCACGCGAAGATTGTGCAATTAGTAAATAGCTAATTGCCTCGTCGTAAATTCTTCCACAGAGGAGATATTTGTAGTAGTTTTTTAAACTCACTACTTATCAAATATCTCCCAGTCCGACTCTTAACCAGACAAGTTTAGATAAATCTGAAGTCAGGAGTTAGTTATGACAAGCGAAATCAAGGAAATTGACATCAACCAAATCGTCGAAATTGCTACCCCTTTTGATGATTTTGAACACGAATCACTGTTAGATGAGATACAGGGCAACATTCTCAAATCACACGGACGAAACCATGCTGTTTATTTGTTCTTAAAATTCAAGGGCGACATTGAAATAGGCAAGCAATGGATTGGCTGTTTTACTCACAGGTATGTCACCTCAGCACTGGAGCAAGCCGAGCAGGGAAAGCTGTATCGGCAGAATAAAGACGTATCAGGCAAAATATTCGCCAACTTCTTCTTGACAAGGGCTGGTTACATGCACTTAGGGTATACCTACCAGAATCTGCCCAATGAAGACGCATTTCGGCAAGGGATGAAAGATCCCAACATGCAGAATGAACTCGGCGACGATTCCGGCCAATGGGAGGATGGTTTTAAAAATAATGAAATTCATGCTCTGGTCTTGCTGGCAGCGGATAAGATAGTAGGCCCCAGAACCCAGGAAGCAAAGCTTGAGGAGCAGAAGGATCAGAATAAGCTGCGTCAGCAACCTGCTCTATTGAAAAACAAAGTAGCGGCAATAAAAAAAGAGCTGGATGCGATCGCCTCTATTGTCCACGAGCAAATAGGTTACGTCCTCAGAGATCAAAATTCTGGAGAAGAGATCGAACACTTCGGATTCCGAGATGGAGTCAGTCAACCGTTGTTTCTGAAGCGAGATGTTAACAAGGAAAGAGAACATAGCGACTTTTCCAAATGGGACCCCCGCGCACCCCTAAGCTTGGTTTTGTTCAAAGATCCCTTGGGTACAAAACACGAGAGTTACGGTAGCTTCTTGGTGTTCCGTAAACTGGAGCAGAACGTTAAAGCCTGGAACAAAGATGTTGTCGATAACCTAGCCCAGAAGTTGAAAGGTTCTGGAGACCCAAATCCAGCTTTAGCAGGGGCATACACTATGGGACGCTTCCAGGATGGAACACCAGTGGTGAAGACATCAAGCGGTAAAGATCCTAAAGATAACAACTTTAATTATCAAGATGATCCGCAAGGTTTCAAGTGCCCCTTCCACGCTCACACTCGCAAGGTCAATCCCCGTGGGGATACATCAGTCGTTGTATCAATCCCTCTAGAAGAGGAGAAGATGCATCGGATTGCCCGTCGGGCAATCAACTATGGCACTCTCCCCAGCGAAGAGCCAGAAAATAACGCTGGATTGCTGTTTATGAGCTTCCAAGCCAGTTTAATAAAGCAGTTCAACTTCATGCAGAAGGCATGGGCTAAACAAAAAAACTTTATCAAGCAAGATGTGGGAACAGATGTAGTCATTGGTGTAGAAAAGAAAGGAGACAACAATATAGCCGTCACGGAGACATACAATTGGCCGACTAACTGGGGCGCCCAAGAGCAGACTGAAGCTGACTTTACGCATTGGGTAACTATGAAAGGCGGAGAATTTTTCTTTACCCCCTGCATGAGTTTCCTCAAGTCGCTCGCTCCCGAACCCAGCCGCAATATTGAATTTCGGGGAGTCCCTAAACAAGAGATCAAAGCTGCTCAAGGCGTAATCGCTGAACTACAGAATTACAAGCACAGGAACTGGGCAATTGGTCTAAATGGAGATACCATTGAGCCGGACGGATTCCTCACCTTCTTCAACCAGCGAAAGCTGCCATTCAAGTTTTATTTGCAAAATCAAGTTCGATTGGGTAAATCCTCTGCCTACGATGATAATATTAAAATCCTAAATCAGTACATTGCAGATGTAATTCATCAAGAGAGTGACGCCTGCGAATATAAGATCGCTGAACTTGAGGAATACAAAGACCGGAAGTGGGGAATTGGTCTAAACGGAGATACCACTGAGCCGGACGGATTTGTTTATTTCTTTGGCGAACGAGAGCTACCATTCAAGTTTTTTGTGCAAAACGAACGTGTTTCATTGGGTGATTACTCTGCCTACGATGATGATATCAATACGCTGAATAACTACATCAGTTCTTTCAAGCAGTAACTAGGTTCTAACGGGGTTTACTTTACACTTCATCCTTCAGATGACCGTTGTGAAGTGCGATCGCTGATCGTGTAATCGCTTTCCTGATCACACCTCACTCTATATTGCTCAATTTTTTATTTCGTCATAGGCGCTGTAGCTCACTATCCTGGATTTCTCCCAAGGGGAGACGCAGCGCGTAGCTTGCTTCTCCGTAGGAGTATAAGTCGGGGAACCGCTTGGGCGCTGTACTTCCCCAACCTACATCTAAATTCATAAAAATTATTAATAATAAGGGTTTCAGATTTTTATCTAGCGAGAGTGATAAGTGATAAAAGAGGGTTAGTAAGAGGTTGTTTGAAAAGGGTCGGCTTGAGCCTCAAGTGCAACTCAGGGGCGCAATCTAAAATCCCAAAACTCCGATTCTCTCGTGGCAATTTCTCGGTAGCCAGGGTAGTGAAACACACGCTTAAGGACTTTTCAAACATCCTCTAAGACTCCAACCTAATTCTGGTGTACTGAAATGGCCATCATTAGCTTCCTCTATAGTTCTGAGTGCAATCACCGTTGAAGAAATATTTTACGGACTGACATTCAAGCCCAACTCTAGAATTCAAATATGATTCGATAGCTTTTTGGAAAATAACTGTGAAGTATTGCCCATCACCATTGAAATTGCCAAGCGCTCTGGTGAATTGCGAGGTCAACTAAAATTAAGTGGGAAAACACACACCCAAGCAGATATGATCATTGCTGCTACTGTTCAAATTCATCAATTGACCTTAGTAACGCGCAACATCCGGGATTTCGACGGCTGCGGTATCCCACTTTTAAATCCTTTTAGTTAAATAGTTAAACGCGCAGTAGTCTAACTCAACTGTGCCACGAATTGATTCTCCAAAAGCGGATCATTTTAATAAAAAAAAGCCTATTGATTTACCTCCTAGATCATCTTTACTAGCTGAATCTTCAATAATTGATGATTTGGCATTGTCAGGGATTCCTATAGTAGGGACCTTCGATAATTTCGCCATCAGGAAAGGTAGTTTTCAAGAACAGAGCGCCTTTGCTACTGGGGAAGAGCATTCCAGTTTGTTCCAAGGGTGGAATCCCCAATTTCTTAGCTCCAGTAAAATCAGTATTGGTCAGGATAGTCCAATCCAAATTAATCCCAGCGAATTCAACTTTAGTCAAATTAGCACTATCCAAAGCAGCCCCAGTAAAATCAGCATTGGTCAGGTTAGCGCCATCCAAGGAGGAGCAAGTCAAACAAGCACATCTCAGGTTAGCGCCGGTCAAGTTGGCATTAGACAAAATGGCTCCTCTCAAATCGACACCTCGCAAATTGGTGTAACTCAAATTGGCATTTATGGCTACGCCTACGCTAATATAGCGCTTCTGACTCCGTTTCAAATAACCTCTAACTCAACTGTGCCACAAGTTTATTTTCCAACAGCGTATCATTCATCAACAAGTCTTCAACGGTGATTCGCAAAAAGCGTTGCTCATCGACTTCAAAAAGGATTTTGATCCGATCGCTTCCTGGATATCCAGTTGGTGTCAGTTGGGCAATTGTCCTAGCACCTTCTTGATCGTTGAGGGGTTTGACGCTGATTTCACTACTGTCCAGACGGCGAGTAATCAAGCGATCGCCATCAAAATAAACTTCGGTATTGCCTGTATCTGCTCCCAATTCTCCGATAATTAATTCAATGCTGGGCTGATTCTCCATAGAAGCGCCTAAGACTAATTCCACTGGCTGACTCATTGGATATGCCTGTCCAGCTTTAATTAAAGAATGCCATTTGTGACGCTGATTGCGGCGATCCCAGTAGCGGATACCATAACTATGGTAAAGAAAGTCTTTGATTTGCACGCCTTGAGCTAGCTGTAATGCACCTTGAGCGATCGCTTCAAAAGGACGTTCGCAACGGATTTTTTCTGGTTTAAAATACTGTTTTATCCATGTCTGCACTACCGGCAATTGCACGGTGCCACCAACTAACAAAACTGCATTAATATCTGGAAGTTCTATCCCTTGGCGCCTTGCTTGCTGCAACAGTGTCGTCATCGACTCATCCAATAACTCAAAAAATGCGTGTTCTTTGAGGATATTTTCAAAAGTGTCGCGGTTTAGTTTCAGTTCATAGCTTTCAAATGTCTGATCATCAAAATAAACTTCACTGGCTTGGTTTTGGCTTGATAGCTGAATTTTCACCCGTTCTGCCAATCGTGTTGTCAAGGGACTTATCGTCAGTTCTTGAGTTTTGGTAAAGTAATCTACTAACCAATTATCAATATCAGTACCGCCCAAATTTTGCCCAGCTTTCGCCAGGACACGGGCAGTTTTTACTTTTTGTTTTGAATCTTCAGCCAGGGACTTATTACCCCACTTGAGGATAAATCCCAGCGGCTTTGTGGCTGCTTGCACACCTTGATCCAATCGGACAAGAGAGAAATCCAAAGTGCCGCCACCAAAGTCAATCACCAAGAGAATTTCTTGATCTGCCAAGCCATAACCCAAAGCGGCGGCTGTGGGTTCATCCAGCATCCGCACCTGTTCGACAGGAAGGGCTTGACAAACTTTTCCCAGCCAGTGACGATAAGCTTCAAAACTATCTACGGGTACAGTTAACACTAGAGAATCTAACCCACCTTCCAGGGGTGCTAGTTGTTCAATCACCTGGGTGAGGAACCATTGCCCTACTTGTTCAAAGGTGACAATTTGCCCATCTAGTTCGGGTAAAAAACCTTGGATATCTGCACCAATACCGCGCTTGAAGCTGCGGAAAAATCGCGTTTCGCCCTTGAGGTCAAGACCGCGATCGCGTACTTGTTGCCCTACTAAGACTTTATTTTGTCTTGCGTCTTCAACATAAACCAAGCTGGGAATCAGTGGCGGATTGAGACTTTGTTTAATTGATAAACCTGGTAGATTCAGGGTTTCTGGCTGCTGGGTTACAGGGTTCCAACGAGCAATGACTGTGTTGCTAGTACCAAAATCGATTGCGATCGCCATATTTTATATTTATTCTTTCGCAGGAAGACGCCAAAGTTACTTTATTTTTGATTATTCTCTATAACCCACCAAGAATGCAAATGCGCCCAGACGCTAACTTCTTTGCATCCCAACCCAGATATCGATTCAGTCCGTTGCAGCGAAGTGTTAGCTGCAACAGATAGCACAGTTAGACAATGATCCTGGGTTTTGACGTGTCCAGGATCTGCAATTAACTCATAGTTTTTCAGCCGAACTCGGTCATGCCAGTAGTCAAACAATACCTTGCTGTCGTCCATTATTGTGTGATCGCTTGTAAATATCCTCCGCGATGACGAGTACTGATTGATTCTCTGGGGATTCTGAGGATTCACTTAACAATTTAGCAGTGGGGAGTGGTCAAAAGCTGGTGACATCTTTTCCCAATGTCTCTAATCTCTCTACTAAATTACTACCTTTATTTATTGCTAATTCCAACTCTTCCTTTTCCAACTGTCCAATTTCATATTCCAAACATTTTATTTTATTTTCTATATCAGGGATAATTAAACTTGAGATAAATTCATTCATGTTTATTGAATAATTTTTGTCAATACTTTCTCTTCCTTTCTTTAATCGCTCTAGTATTTCATACACTGACATCGTTTTAATAACAGTACCAGAAAGTTCAATTCTTTTATGAAACTCAGAGATTTGGTATCTTAAGCTATCATATAATTGATTGATTTTTTCATAAACTTCAATCCAAGTTACTTTCTCAGCTACCCTTAATTTTATATCACCATAATAATTAGAATTATTTCTTAGTAATAGAAGTTTATTATTTATTAAATTATGCACTTCTGAGAATTTATGATCTGCATCATTAGGTAGCCGGAAAATACAAATAAATGTAAATGAATCTTTTTTTTTAAGCAAATCAACAGACTTTTCTAAAATTCTTTCAATCTCTAACTTTAATAACTTTAAATATTCTAACTGTGGGAGGTTTAACTCATCCTGTTTAATATTTACTAAACACATATCAAGCCTTTTGTTGTAAAAATGTATAATAAATACTAAATTTCTTTTGCTTAAAAACCCTCAGAGAAATCACAGTTATCTGTGAAAATAAATTACATAAGTAGACTTTCAGTAATAAATTATTTTTACCAACTTTATGGAGTGCGATCACCTACGGCGGGCGGACACGCCATCGCACTTTTAGACTGAAGATTCTTTTTACCGAAAGTTTCTCATGTTTTTAGGTGGTGGCTTTACTGACTGCGCCAATTTTGTTACAAAGGTTTTCAAATTATCAAATGGTACAACGGCACAGAAACCGTCTTTGTCCTTGAACTCAAGGCTAGTGATTTGAACGCCATCTCCATGCAGGCAAAGACTGGTATGAGCAACGGCGTTTCTGAGTTTTTTAACGAATTTCGGTAGAGTGTGATGGTCTTCCAATCCCCAATCTTGGATGAAGTCGGGGCATAGTCCCCACTCTTCTAGTTCTTTAATAGGTTTATTAGGAATATTCCTATAGCAATGTTCTTTGGGTAAAACCAAAAGACCGAGTAGGCAGTTGATGAGTAGCGTAACTTCAAATTGCTGGTTTTCTGAAACACACTTCATTACGTATTTTTCATACTGCTCAACGATTTCGAGAGTTCGAGCGATAAAATCGCGTTGAAAGGTTTCGTTATATTCCATTTTGCCCTCCGCGTTCTGAATAAATTTTTTAGCGAAAGTCTCTCATCTTAAGGGGACGCTTTTGTACGTAATCGTTGACGGCTGGTTGCAGCACTGCACGTTGGGGTAACTTACGACTTCAACTTACAGACTTCACCAGCTAGTTGGTGGAAGTGCACGAAGGGAAAAGATGGCAAACCTACTTAACGCGATGTGCGACTTAATATTTCGCAAAATACTAAAACCTAGTCATAGCCAATATTTTGTCGATGAGTGTTTTTTCTTGATCTAAATCGCTCATCTTTGGAATGGTTGTGAAATAAGAGTTTTGGAAAAGTCGCACACGGCGTTACTTATGTAGATTACATTGTTAAATTGCCTAAGCGATCGCTGGAGGAGTTTTGTCGCTGGGTCTAAGTGGATGCACTGGCTAATGAGTATTAGTACAGAAACTTGGTCTAACCCGGAACTCCGGGTTAGTGGTAGATAGTTTACGCTCAATCTTCATGCCGTAACTGCCATACTGCACCAAAAGCGGCCCCAGCCCCAGCTAACAATCCACTACTCATTCCTTGGATAGTTTTTTGGATTGGATCTTGGGTGAGACACTCACTTGTAACCTTACTATCATCCAAGCAGAGACTACTTTCTGCCCAACCGGCAGTACCTCCTAAAATTACACCAGTTATACTACAGCAAACAACTAGCAGCAAAAGACGTTGCGTTTTTCTAACCATAGATAGATGTGTCAAATATTATAAATAGTGATTGACTTTAAATTACTATACACATTCTTGCTAGCAAATGTCAGCTGGTTTCAAGAGAACTGGCGGCTATTCAAAACCCAGACAAGTATTAAAAAATCTGATTGAACATCGCATCTTAAAAAAATAACCTCTGGGGAAGGGATATCACCAGAAGTTTTTAATAAAGACATTGGAATAGTGAACTATTATAAAAATAAATTTATTTTTTTGCCAGCACTATTTCCTCTTTCTTAAAGACAGATCAAAGTTAATTTTGCCTGTAATTAAGGATACAAATTAGACTGAGAAATTGCATAGATGGTATTTTTATCTCTTTTGAGGCACTAATATAGACAGTTGACGGACGCCGGCTACAAATTTGGCGTGTTGTCCAACAGTCAAAACATTGAACTGACTCGATATAAGTTCCAAACTTTTGTTCACTATTGCTAACTTTTTGTAGGTGGGAACACTCATTCCAGGGAAAAATGATAGTTCTGGCACATCCTCTTGACTTAAAAAGTCTGTAGGATGGAATAGCAAAGAAGGCTGGACGCGTGTAAGTTTACACAGCCACAGGGCTATTCGGAGGTAGAGTAACGCCACTTCCGAAGAAAATGTACTTAGATACATTATGTAACTGAAGTGAATTGGCACCTTGAAAATTGGCATGGTGGTAACGGGAATCTCAGTGAGTTTATCCTTACCCATGTGCCACTGATAAGGTTTCAGAGGCTGCAAACCGTCTTTGAAACCGCCAAATAAGGCTTCCCGTTTCTTGCGTTCTTCCTTGCTCAGTTTACAGGTCATCAAATAATACGCTCGTGCTATGGGCCCCAAAAATGTGGGAAAAGTCGAAGCATCATATTCATATCCCCGTCGTGCTAAGACTTTCAATACCGCAGGAGAAAAACTGTATCCAGGCCCCCGGAAGCCGATAGGATGTTGATGAGTGACGCGCTTGATATGTTCTTCGGCCAGCGCCACCTCTTGTTCAATTTCATCCTCTGAATACAGATGTAGCCAAGGATCATGGTAGAATGAGTGATTGCCAATTTCGTGACCAGCGTTAGCGATCGCTTGTAATGCCTTGGTGTTCTTTTCCAGCGCTGCATCCTGACCCACAATGAATACTGTGATTGTCAAATCCCATTGCTGGAGAATATCTAAGAAACGAGGTACTGCGATATCCAGGTAAGAGGGGAAAGTCTCCCAACCCGGAGCGCCCTGATTTTTTAGAAAAGACCAAATATTATCCAAATCTAAAGAAAGGCTGGCTATTGGTCTGTTTCCTGGTCGCTTGTTTTTCATTATTAGTTCAGCTATTTGGACAATTATTAAGCGTAAATTATAGTGTTAGGTTTGGGCTTGATCAGCCAAGTTTCATAGTTGGACTCAGGGCTGGTTTTAGCGGAAATCTCCAGCCAGAAGGTTTGCGGTTCATTCTTTTCAAAATAAAGAGTAACTTTCAGAGCAGCATTGCATAGGCGTAGCCCGTCCGTCAGAGAGATTGCCTAGATTGAACACTAACAACTGTCCCATATTTGTAAACAAATTCTGTTTGTCTAAAAGATATTTCGGCTCAATTAGATAATGGGTTTTCAATGCTCATTTTATCTCGACTTTATCAGCCCTTTGAACAACATTTTACGCTGATACTTAATTACTGGTCATCAATATATTATAACCAAGACACATTTAAACATATGTTATAAACAAGTCTTAGCCTTCGCACCACATAAGTAAGTGGGCAAGAATAAATCAAACTATGTTACTCAATATTAAATGAATTAAATTGGCTCTTAGTAAGCGGCTCCAGCCCGATTTTCAGGGCTGCCGCTTACTACAAACCTTTAATTATTCATGCCCACTTATTCATATAAATTATTAATGATTTTTATGCTCAATTTCTATGAACACTTCCAAGAAAAAGCGATTATACAAAAAATTTTCTCAACATCCTAGTACAGCAGGCGCGTAAATCCACCTACCATCTCAATTAACAAGGGGCTTAACCAATTCTTAAGCCCCTTGTTAAAGGTGGGCAAACTGACGCCACAGCGTACTAAATATTGATTTGCTGCTTGTGAGTCAAACACATTGCAATTCCCTTTTCATAGTAAGCTGCCTCATTAATAAAAATAGGCCAAACGGTAGATGTTCCCTGATAAACAATTGTTTTATCATCAAAAGTTATAAAAATTGGATCTCCTGGATTCAAGGCTTGATAATCCTTATCTTGAAGCTCTGGATGAATTATCCCAAAGATTGTACCATCCTGTTTTTTTGGATAGTCCACAACAGATAAGTGGTCATAGAGAATCAACGTTTCCTTTGTTGATGGAATTTCACCCTGGTTAAATTGTTCCAGATAGTCCAGAACCGCATGAACAACTTTCTCTGTTTGTTGGAATAATGTCGCTTTTAATACACCTTGGGCAATAGGGCCAACCTCGATCGCAAAGCCTAATTCGCACAGGGAATTTACAAATGGGTTTTCTGCAATTGATTTAAAAGAGCAGCGATAAACCTTCACCAAAGGACTGACATGGCTCAGATAAGCAGCCAATTTCAAGTTTAAGGGATGACTGTTTACCAAAATAATTGTCAGACCCATATTAGCTGTAGTGCTGTGCAAGTCTAAGATGAAATCTGCTTGTTTATCCCCATTTGATGCTAGGGTGTCCTGAATTGATTTAGCTTGCAATTCTTCGTAACTGTTCAAAGTCGGATCTTGTAAATCCTGTTTGAGAAAACAGCGATTTAAATCCTTCTCTACATATCGCCTCCCCGCCGCAAAAGCGTTAGGATTTGCTAATAGAGTAACTGTCTCAAAACTTGGTCTAGTAATTAAATGGGGAAACTGGGCAAATTTTTGGATCACGTAGGCCCCCGTAAACTCATTGCCATGAGTTCCACCGACAATTGCAACTCGATTAATCTGGTTCACGATTACACCAACTCCGGAATGCAGCCATCGAGATATCAGTTCTCAATGTACCTTATGAAGCATTCACTTTGCCGATGCGATCGCGACCATGTGGTTGATAAAGATAAGACATATCAGGCCCATCGGGAATGATCCCGCCGGGATTGAGTGGGAATAGGTTCCCGTAGTAGTCCCGCTTCACAGTTTCTACATCGCAGGTGTCAGCTACACCTGGAAGCTGATATAGGTCACGTAGATAACTTCCTAAATTCTGATAGTCTTGAATTCGCCGCCTATTGCACTTAAACAACCCGTAGTAGGCACTATCAAACCGAAATAACGTCGTGAATAAACGCACATCTGCGAGTGTGAGGTTGTCTCCACACAGATATCGACTAGTCTGCAATGCAATCTCAATCTCATCGAGAGTTGCGAACAGTTCATTACAGGCTTGATTGTATGCTTCTTGGCTCTGGGCAAAACCGCAGCGATATACACCGTTATTTACCGCGTGATAAATCTTCTCATTCCACCAGTCAATTTTATCTTTGAGTTCTTCTGGGTAGAGATCGAGTGTGGGATTGTTGGCGAACTCCTTAAACTGAGAGTTCAGCATCACGATAATCTCTGAACTCTCATTATTGACAATAGTTTTTGTTTGGTTATCCCATAAAATTGGAACTGTGACGCGTCCGCTGTAGCCAGGTTCTGCCAGCTGATAAAATTCAAGTAGTGTGCGGCAACCCTGTTCTTCTTGGTTGAATATCCAACCGCCTTCAATGGGAGAAGGAGAGACGATACACACTGATATTACCGCTTCGAGTTTTTTGAGCGATCGCACAACCAGGGTTCGGTGCGCCCAAGGACAGCCCAGCCCAACATAGAGTTTGTAGCGCCCCGCTGCTGGTCGGTACGGATTCCCTGACTCTGTGCCAATGAACTTCCGAAACTGGCTATTAGGACGAATATACGCTCCCGACTGATTGCTAGGAGCAAGCTTTGACATCATAATCTGCCACATAGTCGTCCAGATATACTTTCCCAGCCAGATGATTAGCTTGGGAGGGAGTGTCCTACCCTTCTTCTTTGGAAGATTTTTATCGTCATCTATTGGAGTTGAGTTGCTCATCGCGACGGTCTTGCTTTCAGAGCGATTGACGTTACCACTGTCTCTAGCGTTCACATTTCTACTAAGTAGGTTTCCATGCTTACAACCCACTTTGAATTTTACTACTTTACTTTACTACGCTTTGCCTGTATTTTGTATCATCCTCATTCGGAAAAATCTTTAAACTTTAAACAAATCTTCATTCAAATTGCATTTTTGCGTTTATGTAATCTTTGTAACATCACATTGTTGGTAACAAGTTAAAGCTATCAACCATTTGTTAATAAGTAATAGTGTTTAAAACCTAGTCAAAAATCGAAGTCACAAACACAATTCTTAAGCCCCGATGCCCAATGGCAAGCTGCTTTCAAAGTTATGAGCAAAGGAAACTGACCCTGAAACTTCTCTTTTCGTCTACGCATCATATTTACTACGCATCATATTTAAAAGCATCGTTCATCCTAAGCCAAAAAACTTAGTATAAGGCTTAATTAGATACTCGACAGCATGAATAATTAACAGCGTAATTACTATTGACAAAACGGATTTTATATTACCTTGTTATAAAAAACATCACATCTTAACATTAAGTAAGCCTAAAAAAGTATAAATATAAATTTAGGAAGAAGTTACTGAAAGCAAAAACAAAAACATAAAATTTACGTAGGAATGATTGTAAATCAAGTGACTCAATCTAATAACAGGACTAACTTTGAAGAGCAAACGGATTTAGGGACTTTTATAGCTCAGGCTACTACCACAGACAAATGGGAAGTATTGTCGTACAAAGCTCCAATTTTACCTATACATGCCGCTCTACTTCGTACTGGTAAAATATTGTTTTTCTGTGGCTCAGGTAATGATCCCGCTAAGTTAAATACTCCCGATGACAGTGTGGTTTGGGATGTTAGCAAGGGAACCTTTTCCCGTCAAGCGCCTCCATTGGATAGTAATAATCAACCTATTGACCTTTTTTGCGCTGGCCAGTCCTTCCGCTCTGATGGTCTATTAATGGTTGCGGGTGGAACTCTGCGCTATGATCCATTTTATGGTTCACCCTATGCTTTTATGTTTGATCCCATTACCGAGGAATGGGTGAAAAAGCCATCAATGAATAATGGGCGCTGGTATCCTACTGTGTTAACACTAGGCAGTGGTCGGATCTTTGCGTTGTCTGGATTAGATAAAGATGGCAACCTCAACAGACAACCAGAAATTTATTCTATTTCATTTGCAAATGGTTGGAACGCTTTTCCAATAACTGGTTACTTCCCGCCATACGCAAACCTGTTTCTACTAGATGGTGGAAAAATTTTTTATTCAGGTGCTCAGATGGGCGGCAACTATCAAGCAGTGCCAACTATACTAACCCTACCAGGGGCATTTACGCAATCCATTCTCGGAAAAGCGGTACCAGGGCTGCAAGACCCTACTTTCGGCGATCAAGGTACCAGTGTACTTTTACCACCTGCACAAGACCAAAAAGTCATGATTCTCGGTGGGGGTGATCCTGCTACTAATACAGCAACAAACAGAGTCAATATTGTAGATTTCAAAGCTAGTAACCCAACTTACGTAGCAGCAAAGTCTCTAAACTATGCCCGGAAGCATCTCAGCGCAGTTTTGTTACCCGATCGCACAGTGTTTGTTTGCAATGGTAGCAAAATTGGTGAGGACATAACACAATCAATGCTGCCAGCAGAAATCTACAATCCAGCTACAAATACCTGGAGAGTAGTAGCTAAACAAAATATCCCCCGCGTATATCACTCGGTGGCCTTACTCTTGCCAGATGGTAGGGTAGCCACAGCTGGGGGTAACCCTGGACGGACTGTCAATGAACTGCGATTAGAAATCTACAGTCCTGCATATATGTCGCGGTCACGACCAATCATTCAGAACACTTCCAAAATATTGAGCTACGGGCTGCAATTTACGATTCAAACACCCCAGGCTGCAAATATTAAATGGGTTAGTCTGATTAAACCAACGGCAAACACCCATTCCTGCGATACAGAACAACGGTTAGTGGATGTACCGATTAATTCTAGAAACGCTACTTCTCTCAATGTCACCGTAACAAACAATCGAGACATAGCGCCACCAAGCTGGTACATGCTTTTTATTACTGACAACAATGGAACACCATCAGTAGCAACCTGGGTGAAATTAGCTTAGCCTTACGCGTTTATGTTCAATATACCTCTTGCAAAAGTCAAAAAATTAAGAATGTCATTCTGTTCGTGCAGCGTTACCGCAGGGTACGGAACGTAGTGGAGAGAAGAATCTCACTAGACGTTTCGCTGCGCTCAACATGACAATTTAAGCATTTATGCAAGAGGTATATACATTGCACTTTATCCAATAAAAGTCATTATTTTTAGGAGTGGAAATATGAATCACAAGCTATCACGCCGAAAGTTTGGCCAGTTGGCAGTTGCTGGAACTGTAGTATCTGGACTTAGTTATCTAGGCAACAAAGCTTTAGCGCAAACACCAAGTTTTAAAATTATAGGTATAGGTTCTGGCTCGATCATCACCACTGACCAAACGGTTATTCCAGAGGTAAACACCACTGAATCAGACAGCACTACCTCAAACAGTGAACTCACAGATATTGAGCCTGTAGGAATAGGACTTGTTTTGCAATCCTTTGTTTCGCAATCCTTAAATACAGGAAAGGTTCAGGTTATAAGTCCACTAATCTCTCAGATACTTGCTGAGTACGGTACAGCTTTAGTAGATTCTAATCAGGCATTGAGTGTCTTCAATCCTTTAAGCAATGGCACACTTGCCGATCGCATTACAGCTTTAACAGATCCTAACAAGATATTGAATGACTTTACTTCTTCTAACGATGACACAGATGCCGATAGCATTACAGCTTTAATAGATCCTAACCAGATATTGAATGACCTTGACCTTACCCTTCCTAGCGTTGCTCCCGATGCCAATCGCGTTAAACCTTTAGTAGAGTCTAACGAGACATTGAGTGGCTTCACTTGTTTAAAAGATGGCACACTTGTCGTAGCCGTTACTCCTGTTACCACTAGTAGCAAAAAGGCGACATCTACTCGCATTACATTTTTGAGTACACCTGTAAAAACTTTGATAGTTTCAGGACTCAAACAGAATCAACAGCTTGGGAGCTTGCTAGGCACTAATGATGGGCGACTCATCGGTCTAGTAGGTAAGAAGAACGGTACACCGCCCATCAGATTGGTAGATATTAACATTCAAACAGGAGAGATCAGTTTTATTAGTAAGGTTAAATTCCTGAGCGATGAGCGGGTCAGCAACCTAGCTGAGTGCCCAGATGGAAAACTCTATACCTCTTTAGTTGCATCAAATGGTAACACAACTCTGGTGCAGCTAGATTCACAAAAAAATCCGATCAGACTGGCACAATTGAAACTTAATGGTCGAGCATGGAATAATGGCTTACAAAGCTTAGTTTGCTCTGCAACAGGTCAACTCCTCGCCTTTGGAGCTATGAGGTATGAGGCACCTAATGCTGTGTATAGCATAGATAAGAACACTGGAAACATGACTCGGGTACAAGACTTTGACGCTAGTCAGATTACGCTTGCTCGTGGGTAGAAGGAATTGAGCTGATATCTAGTAAAAAAATGCCTTGCCCTCATCTTGCCTTGAGGGCTTTTTATTAGCATTGATTCGTACACCTTATTATTAAGAATATTTTGAGTATTTTAATTGATTGACAAAAGGCGCTTTATTCTAAACTCTCATAGATGCATCTCCTTTATCTTCCCTACTCCCCACTGCCCTTTCCCTAAGAAACGCATCAAATGTAAACCTATCCGGTAGCGAAGTTTGTGCGCCTGGTTTTGTTGTCGCCAAAGCACCTGCTGCTGCACCCCAAACAACTGCCTGATGTAAAGAAAGTCCTGCAAAAAGTGCTGCCGTTAAGCCGCCATTAAAAGCATCGCCAGCAGCTACTGTGTCAACCGTATGAACTGGAAACGCCGGTACAAAAAACTTTTCCTCAGCAGTGGCACAAAAAACACCTTTAGCACCTAGTTTAACGATCGCACATTTCACACCCCGTTGTAATAAAACTCCAGCTGCTTTGGCTGCTTGTTCCTCTCCATCCACAGAAAAACCCACTAACTGCGCTGCTTCAACTTCATTCGGTGTGATAATGTCCACTAACGAGTAAAGTTCATCGGGGAAATCAGATTGTGCGGGTGCAGGGTCGAGAATTACAGTTATTTTGGTTTCTTTTGCGGCTTTAGCTGCTGCAATCACGGCAGGAATCGGAATTTCTAATTGTAAAAGCAGTGCTGTAGCTTCTGGTAATAAATGGGACAATCGTTCTACATCTTCTTGATTGACACACCCATTTGCACCAGGAATTACAATAATTTGATTTTCACCAGCATGATTTACGGCGATGATGGCGACTCCAGAACTAACAGTCTGATCCACGAAAATATTGTCAATCTGTACACCAGATGCTTGCAAATTGTTGACAAGTTCCACACCAAAACCGTCTGCACCTACACGCCCCACCATTTGCGTAGGAATTCCCAATCTTGCTAATGCTACGGCTTGATTAGCTCCTTTACCTCCCGAAACTTGAAAAAAGTCTTCTCCCAGCAACGTTTCTCCTGCGACTGGTAACCGGGGTGCTGTTGCTACCAAGTCTATATTTATGCTGCCGAAGATGATAATACTCATGATGCTTATTTTTGTTGATCTTAAAGTCATTCAGCCTAATAATACAGTCAGCGATCGCAACTGTTGTTTTGGCAATGGTAGAGGTCGAATATTTGCGATCCCATTTTTTGATTTTGACGCGAATATTATTTGGTATGAAACTAAAAAAATAATCTTGTTACTCAGTTAAATCTAAATCACTCTGAGCATTTAAATTTCTCTGAACCTGATTTGCAAGAAAACCGGGTTTCTTAACGCTTCTATATTACCCTGAACAAATTACTAACGCTGAACTTGCTGAATTAGGGCTTGTGTTTGTTCATAAGCTTGGGTATCGCCTTTTTTAAGAAATAATCTTGCAGCTGACTGAAGGTCTGTGACAGCACTCTTACTATCTCCTAAAGCATATTTTGCCAGTCCTCGATTGCCGTAGGCATCAGCTAGGCTGGGATTGATTTGTAATGCTTGGTTAAAGTCTGCAATTGCTTGTTGATGATTTCCCTGTCTAAAATGGGCTAGTCCTAAATTGTAATAACCATCTTGTGAGGTTGGATCAATTTTCACTGTCTGATTAAAGTCGGCAATGGCTTTCTGAAAATCTCCTAGTTCTACATAAGAAATTCCCCGACCATTATAAGCATCTGTATGGTTGGGATTTAAACGCAGCGCTAGGTTAAAGTCAGTGATTGCTGCACTAAAGTCTTCTAATTGAGATTTAGCCAAACCTCGAAGGCAAAAACCCTCATAAAATCGTGGATTCAGCCGCACTACAGAATCAAAATCTGCGTAGACGCGTAGCGGCTTGTCGTCAGACATCGCTCCTTTGAAGTTGCCTTGCTCAAGCTTTTGCACCCCTTGATTATAGTAATCTTGAAAGTTTGCCGCCTTCAAAAGTATTTGTGCTTCTTGTGCATAAACAGCAGGCATTACACTCAGTACACTGGTTATTCCCAAGAGGGCTATTGTTCGCTTGATATGGTTCATAGCTTTACCCTTTCATAACTTGTAGCACAACATTGGATTGCCAAGGAATATGTTCAATCTGTTCCTTTACTCTAACAATTGGGCATTGGAGATTGAGGAGCGTGAAAAACTTTTTATAAGCACAGACTTAGATATCTTAAGATTAATAAACAGGAATCGTTTTTTTTCATTTTAAATTTGTAGCTTACTAAAACGTGAGGTTATACTGCACTTGAGTAATTTATGACACGCCGTCAGTATTGTAATCCACCAATAGAAGAGGCGGTCTGTGAGTTTCGCTTTGCTCCTGGACAAGCATGGAATTTTACAGTGCCAGACTTGTTCTATGAAAAAGTAAGAAATTTATACACAGGTGAGCCACAGCAGCAAAACTTAATAGCAACGGAATTTAGATTTGGGCAGATGCCGTATTCACCAACTCACAAAACTCACACAAGAATTGCTGAACTAGGAGCCGACAATGAAACTTATAAATACGCCATAGAATGGTTGAAGCAACTACGCACGATTGTTGCTGTTAACAAAATGTGGTGGGGTGAACCACTGGTAAATCTGAGCTTTGACTCAGAAATAGTTTTTGAATGGTGGCACGGAACCAAAAAGTTAACTGTTTATATTCTGGGAAATACCGCAGAATACATCAAAGTTTGGGGGACTGACATTGACAATGAAATGGAAGACGGCACGTCTTCATCACCTGGTGAACTTACGGCTCTCTGGAAATGGCTAGTTTCATAGAGGTTTGCAGTGAGCGATGTGGTTACAGATGATGAGCTATTGTATCGGTGCATTTTCCGTGGATTAGACAAATATTACCGCATTGGAGAGTTTGGATTAGAACTTACCTCGCAAGCATTTACAGATAGAAATCAAGCTCCTTCTGTTGACAGAGCAAAGCTTTGTGGTTATGACCCGCAATGCACACAGAAAAACCAAGATGATGGTGTCGTGAGTCTAATTACTGGCGAAGTTCGGATGATAAATGTTTCTCAAAATGATCAAAAAGGAAAACCGCTTTTTGATTACAAGATTGATGTTTGCCCAAGGCCAACTGATGACAATCCATCTCACGCACAAATTGAGCCATCTCCTGATTACACGAACAGAAATGTTTTTAGGAAAGTCGCAGAAAAGCTGGCACGGCTTGCAACTGAGAGAATTAACAAACAGGATTGGGAGATTAAGCCAGAGGAATTACGAACTTAGGCGATAACGTATCACCTCGGCGTGCCTAAATACGGTAATTAAAAACTGTATCATTTTCAAAGAAGCATAATGCCTAAGAGGTTGTTTGAAAAGTGTCAGCTTGAGCCTTATACCAATTCTGTTTGAAGATGCGCCATATATGACGAACGTAGACGCGGAGCGGCTTGCCGCAGGCTACCGCAAAGGGCGCAAAGGACACAAAGAAAGAAACAAATAAGAGGTCAAGAAAATTTAGCGCAGCCTCACAAAGAAATGGTATTAAATGCAACTTAGAGAAGCGATCGCAAGTCCCATAACTCTCATTATCTCGTTCAACTTCTCGATAGCCAGAGTAGTCAAACATACGTTGGATGACTTTTCAAACATCCTCTTAGGATAAAAATATTGTGGACAATAGGTCATTTCTAATGAGTAGCATTTGAGTAGCGCGATTGCAATGCGTGACCAGCCCAATTCTAAAAGTGCGATCGCTAAAAATTCATCTTAACTGGGAAGTTGTAACAGTTATCCTAAAATACTTTGTAATAGCAACCAAACATTTAAACCTACGATAACAATAGCAACTAACCAGGCTAAAGATTTTAACCACAAGGGATTCACAAACTCACCCATCAAGCGGCGATTACTTGTAAATATCACCAATGGAATCACTGCAAATGGTAACTGTAAGCTGAGGATAACTTGACTGAGAACTATGAGCCTACTTGTACTCTTTTCACCAAAAAGAACGATTGTAATTAACGCTGGAATAATGGCAAGCAGACGGGTTATTAAACGGCGTAACCAAGAGGGAAAGCGAAATTGCAAAAAGCCTTCCATAACAATTTGTCCTGCTAGAGTTGCAGTCAGTGTTGAACTTTGCCCAGAAGCAAGTAAAGCGATGCCAAAAATAGCACTGGCAGCACTAACTCCTAATAATGGTGAAAGTAATTTATAAGCATCTTGAATTTCTGCCACATTCTGATTACCAGAAAAATGAAATGTTGCAGCAGACACAATTAAAATCGCTGAATTGATAAATAGTGCTAATGACAAAGCAAAAGTTGAATCAATTGTGCCAAACTTAATTGCTTCCCATCTTTTTTCAGTATTAGGTTGCCAATCACGGGTTTGCACAATTGAGGAGTGTAAATATAAGTTGTGAGGCATCACTGTTGCCCCTAAAATACCGATAGCAATGTAGAGCATTTCTGGATTCTGTAAAATCTCTCTTTTAGGCAGATATCCCAACAAAATCCCCCCCAGATCAGGGCGGGAAAACAGAATTTCTGCTGTAAAACAGATGCCTACTGTTGCTACCAACATTATTACCAGGGCTTCTGTATAGCGAAAGCCTTTATGTTGCATAAATAGCAATACTAGGACATCCAGCGCAGTGATGCACACACCCCATATTAAGGGAATACCGAATAAAAGTTGTAGTGCGATCGCACTTCCCAATAGTTCTGCTAAGTCACAAGCGGCGATCGCAATCTCACACAGTACCCACAAACAAAAGCTTACCCTTCGACTGAAATAGTCCCGACAAGCCTGTGCCAAATCTCGCCCCGTAGCAACTCCCAAACGTACGCATAGTGATTGAAGTAATATCGCCATCAAGCTTGACAGCAGGATCACTGTTAACAGAGTGTACCCAAACTTTGACCCCCCAGCGATGTCTGTTGCCCAATTTCCAGGGTCAATGTATCCGACTGAAACCAGATACCCTGGTCCTGCATAAGCAAACATCTTGCGCCAAAAGCCGCTGCTGTTAGGGACTCTAATACTGCGGTGAACCTCTGGTAAGCTAGGTTTGTTTTCTGGGGGAGTCATTTACTTTGCCGTTAAATATTCTCATATTCTTTTCATAATGATCATAAAATATAGAATAAACATCAACCTTCAGGCAAGTATGGATGTTGTAAGCTAATCAGCATTTAAATTGCAACATAGCTACTAATTCCCTTGTTTTTGATCTAACGATGCCACTCTGGCATTTATCCCTGCAACTGCTTTATCCAAAGAGAAGCATTGTCTTTTAATCTGCGATCGCTCCGTGGTCGATTACCCTATAATCATCCCTTCAATAGAGATATGCGATCGCTTATAAACACCTCTGCGTTAGAGATAATTAACCGAATCTCTACTTAAAATCAATAGCATTGTTAGTAAATAAAGTTTTAACAACTCATACCAATTCACTCACTCCTCATGTTAGAAAGTATACAGATGGCTCCCTTACGTCTAGCCACGCTTGGATTCCTCGTATTCACCGTGAGTGTAAGCCAAGCTCAACCTGCTGCGGCAACCTACATCGCACTTGGCGACTCGATCACCTTCGGTGAAACTGACTTGCGGTATATCCCATCCTTTGGCGATACTCCTTCGGAGTCACTTCGTGAACGCGGTTATGTTGGTCTGTACGCCGATTACCTAGCTAGCCGTAACAATGGTGTTAGACCCACCGTAATCAATTTGGCGATCGATGGTGAAACCAGCACCAGTTTCTCGTCTGGTGTTGGTCGTACTCCTCCGGTGATTGGGCGAACAGATGCCATACTTGCCGCCCAGAACTTGAACTACAACCCCAACGCGCTCGTTCCTCAGCGTGACCTGTTCCTGTCACGGGTTGCAAGAGAGAAAGCTGCGGGCAACACCATTGACACAGTGAGCATTGCCTTAGGCTTCAACGATGTCGCCGCCCTCGCGTCTTTGCCCAACCCGCTCGACCAGTTGCCCGCCACCCTCGCAGCGTATCGGGCTAACTACAGTGACGTGTTGGCGCTGGTTCGCCAGCAGTTGCCCGACGCGAACTTATTTGTCCTTAACTATTACAACCCATTCCCCGCCAATCCGACCAGCCCAGCCGCCCCCATCTTCGCCGCTGGCGGGCCTTTGCTAAACAGCGTCATCCGGGATCTGGCGACGGAGTATGGCGGTTTTTACGTGGACACCGCCACACCGTTCGTAGGTAACGAGGCGGCGTACACCTTTCAAGATGAGCAGCCCGCTGGCTCAACCGTGAAGCCACCATTCGGAGGTGTACTGCCGATTGGCAACGTGCATCCTAATGCAACAGGCTACCAGGTGATTGCAAATCAGGTCGCAGCTGTGCCCGAACCATCGAGCTTGGGGGCGGTACTGGTTACTGGGGCTGCTTTCCTGCTGAGAGCGAGCCAGCGACGGCGCGTTGGCGCAGCCTCTCAAAACGAGAATCGCAGTGCCTGAAACCGAGGCGCAGATGCCTATAGGCAATTTGCCGATGCCGAAGGTTCAAGGCGCTATCAGCAGTATCTTGCCTGATACCGTCAATACCGAACAGCACTGCAAGCTCAGTGAGCCTGGGTCAGCCAACAAGTAATCAATGCTCCCGTTACCTTGGCTCACACTTTCACTGCAAGAGCAAAAATGAGCACCCATGTGATCGCATAAGTTCGGGTCAGGCAAATTTCAAAGTGTTGCCGCATCATTCAGGAGACATAGAAAAATGGTTAGTCAATTGCAGAAGTTACCCGCCGTTGAGTCCCTAGGCACATTAGAACCAGTTGCTTACTTTGACGGTGCGATGCCGACCGGCGTAACGGTATCCCATCAAGGGCGCATCTTCGTCAATTTTCCCAAGTGGGGAGATGAGGTCGCATTCACCGTGGCTGAGATCCGGGAGGGTCGCCTTGTGGCTTATCCAGATGAGGCGATTAATCGCACTAACCCAAACGACCTTGCTGCGGCGCTTGTGTCCGTGCAGAGTGTTGTCGTCGATCCTGCCGATCGCCTGTGGATTCTCGACACTGGTAGTCCAATGTTCCAGCCAACGCAGTATGGTGGCCCCAAGCTGGTCTGTGTGGATTTAGCAAGCGATCGCGTCATCAAGACGATCCTCTTTCCTCAGGATGTCGCCCTGCCGACCACCTACCTCAATGATGTGCGCTTCGACCTGCGACGCGGTGCTGAGGGTATAGCATTCATCACAGATTCGTCTGACCAAGGGGCGAACGGAATTATTGTCGTGGACTTGGCATCGGGCGAAAGCTGGCGCAAGCTGCACGATCATCCTTCTACCAAAGCTCTTGAGCCGCCAAGCTTTGTACCAATCGTTGAAGGTCGTCCGTTTATGGAGCGTCAACCGGATGGCAAAACCAAGCCACTCAAGATGGGCGCAGACGGAATTGCGATTAGTGCCGACGGGTCACGCCTATACTACTGCCCACTCGCCAGCCGACGGCTCTACAGCGTTGCCACTGATGCGCTTGTGGAGCGATCGCTCGACGATAATGCCGTTGCCGCAACGGTGGTAGATGAAGGAGACAAAGGCGGCGGTGCAGACGGACTCGAATCGGACGCGGCAGGATATATTTACGCGACAAATTACGAACACCAGGCAATCCTGCGCCGCCGCTCCGGTGGAGAGTGGGAAACGGTGGTACATGACCCGCACTTGATGTGGACAGATACGCTCTCGGTTGCAGCAGATGGGTATCTTTACGTCACAGCAAACCAGTTGCATCGTCAGGCGAAATATCAAAAAGGAAAAGACTTGCGTCAGAAGCCCTACACACTTTTCCGCATCCGCATCGACGCTCAACCTGTATTGCTGCGTTGAGGGTCGAAAGCACGATTGAGAGACATTAACGCTCAATGGACGAAGTTGTGTGAAAAATTTTTCCGATGCTTTCACAAATGACGGAAGCGGTAAATTTGATTGAGAGGTGGTTAAAAATGCTGAAACGGATTCAAACGTCGCTGCTCGAAATCGCTTATGAAGAGCGCGGCGAAGAAAATTATCTGTCTATTATCTTCGCCCACGGTTTCCCGGACGACGTGCGGACTTGGGACAAAGTTGTCGAGCCGTTGGTGGCTGAGGGTTTCCGTACACTCGCGCCGTACACACGCGGCTACGGCAAAACAAGCTTTCTCGACGACGCAATGCGAAGCGGGGAATACGTCGCGATCGCGCAAGACATCATCGAGTTTGCTGACGCGCTCGGCTTGGATAAATTCATCTTCGTCGGTCACGATTGGGGCGCGGCGGCTGGTTATCTCGCCGCGATTCTTTATCCCGAACGGGTGCAGTCGCTCGTCGCGCTGGCAGGGGGTTATGGAATGGGTTTACCCGGTTACGCACACAAACCTGTTCCGCTCGACCAAATTCGGGCTTACTGGTATCAGTGGCATTTCAATCTGGAAAAAGGACGCATCACGCTCGCCTCCGAACGGCGCGAATTCTGCCGCGAATTGTGGAAAATTTGGTCGCCAAGCTGGAATTTTGACGAGACGACTTTCGATGAAACGGCGAAGTCTTTTGACAATCCCGATTTTGTAGATGTCGTCATTCACTCATATCGTCGTCGCTGGGACAATGCTTCAAGGGATTCGCACTACAAAGAACTCGAAGCAAAACTTGTCGGAGAACCCAAAATCTCCGTTCCGACAATAACAATTGTCGGTGCGGAAGACGGCGCAACGCTCGCCGAGTCGTCCGAAGGCAAAGAACAATTTTTTATCGGCGGTTACGAACGCCGAGTTTTGAACGGCGTCGGTCATTTCATTCAACGCGAAAAGCCGGAAGCAGTGATTGAAGCAGTGCAAAAAATGCGAAATGTTAGACCCACCGTTCAATCAATAAGTAATTAATGCGAAGCTGTCGTACTCGCTCTACAAGGACTTGTGTATGCGTTTTTTCTATAAGCTTGGAGTTTCACTTCTTTTAACTCTTAAAACGTTTTTGCCACATAACCGAATGGCACTAAGATAAGCAAAAATCATTGATATTACTCGTTTTTGGGTGTGGGGTGTAGGGAATGAACAAGAGGCAACTTCTGTTTCACCTTGTGAGCGTGAATGTTTATTAACACTACACCCTACCCCCAACACCCCGCCCCTACGCATGGTTTCACGTTTTCTTAATGCCATTCCCACATAACCCAAACTATATCGCGTATCACAAGGAGATATTGCTCATAGTTAATCACGACTAATCACAAAGAGTGATTAGAAATTAATTAAAACAATAAAAGCAGTTTGCTGGCAATATACGAACAAGGTGGAGGTTGAAACCGTATCCGATCCCAAAATCATTAATTCGCGTGATGCGATCGTGAAAATCACCTCAACGGCGATTTGCGGTTCTGATTTACATCTGTATGACGGTTACAACCCCACGATGAAACCAGTTTTAGTTGTGATTACAGGTATCTATTTTGCTCTTTTGATGGCAAAACATTGTCATTCATTTAATTCCATTAATTCTTTGGTTTTGAAATTAGCAGCTATCGGTTGAGAACATCCTTCAATCTGAGGAGAGATAGAGCAAATTGCATCTGTCGTTGTTTCAAAACAATTTGATAATCCAATTGTTTTTAACAATCCTGAACGTTCTACTAATTGTTTGACTTCGGGTTGTAAACCTGTGAGAATTAAGCGGCAATTGTGCCGTTCCAAATCGTGGTAAATATCCTCTAAAGCTACTAACCCAGTTGTGTCCATATTTGGCACAAACCGCAACCGGAGAATTAAATACTTCACTTCCGGTTGATGGCGGACGAAGGTAACAAACCGTTCAGCAGCACCAAAAAATACGGGGCCATCTACCCGATAAACGGCAATTTCCCTACCTAATTCCAGAGGAGTACCAGGGGGAAATACTTCAGTTTCAGGTATTTTGACTAGGCTTAAATCACTCATCCGTTTGATGAACAAGGCTCCGGCTGCAATCAATCCCACTTCTACAGCCAGAACTAAGTCAAACAAGATTGTTACTAGCCAGGTGAGAATCATCACAGCAAAGTCGGAGTAGGTAGCACGCATCAATAAACCAATGGCTTTCCACTCAATCATCCGCACGCTAACCACCATCAAAATCCCAGCAAGTGCTGCTAAAGGAATCTGTGCTGCTAGGGGTGCTAAAGTTAAAACAATAATCGCTAAAGCAACACCGTGAATTACCCCAGATAGTCGGGTTTTAGCGCCAGAACGGACATTAATAACAGTCCTAGCGATCGCACCTGTTGCGGGGATGCCACCAAAAAATGGCACAATGATATTTGCCAATCCTTGACCAATTAATTCGCGATCGCTATCGTGTTTTTCGCTCACCGTCATCCCATCAGCCACCACCGCCGATAGCAAGGATTCAATACTTCCCAGTGCTGCTAAAGCCAAAGCGGGATTAATCAGTTCCCGAATCAAGCTAAAATTATTCCAGTGGGGGATACCGTGGGGCATCGGTAAAGATTGCGGAATGCTGCCAATTGTGGGTACAGCCAGATGGAAATAAGAAGCGATCGCTGTTGCCAAGACCAACCCCATTAAAGAACCTGGTATTGTCGTATTGATCCTGGGCCACAAAACCGTGGTTGCAATCACCACCATTGCCAACCCAACAGCAGCCCAGTTTAAAGCTTCTATATGAGTTACACTTTGCCAAACTCCCGACAAAAAATGTTCGCTACGCGGTAGTTGTAAACCAAAGAAATTATTTAATTGACCACAAAATATAATCACGGCAATACCATTGGTAAAGCCTGCTGTCACTGGATAGGGAATAAACTTCACTAGCTGTCCAAGTTTGGCAACCCCCAAGGCAATCTGGATAATCCCAGCCATCACCCCAGCAATCCAAACTTTCTCAATGCCGTACTTGGCGACAATTCCCAGCAAAATCACAGCCATTGCACCTGTTGGGCCTGTAATCTGGACTGAGGAACCACCAAAAATTGCCGCTACAATTCCTGCCACAATAGCCGTGTAAAGTCCAGCTTTTGGTTCTACTCCACTTGCTACTGCAAAGGCTAAAGCTAAAGGCAAGGCTACCACTGCTGCTGTCAGTCCTCCAGTTAAATCGCCACGCAGTCCACTAAATAAGCGATCCAGACGCTGTGGTTCTTGGAGGATATCAGATATTGCCATATTCCATTTCAACTCTCATAGACAATTTGTTGATAGACAGATAGATGTCATATGATATCCGGGCAATTAAGCATAATACCCGGAACCTCAAAGAGCCTGGAGGGAAAAGCTCCTTTATTATAGACATCTCCGAAAAAAGTCAAAATTATATTGTTATTAACTTGTAGCGGGCAATCTTGAAGAATCCGCCCGTTTTGGTTTTAAATGAAGTTACCTCAGCGGTGGATAATAAAACAGAAGTGGCAATCTGGCGATCGCTCGAACCGATTACAGTAGATCCACTGATAATGGTGGAGCAATTCCTTCTAAATTTTTTTTGAGTAAATTATTCTTTGGTAGATATTGAGTCGCGGATATCGGCTCAATATCTATATTCGATATCACAAAATCAGACTTATGTAATTATTATTTTGTCAATAGTAATTATAATAACTCCCAATATTATTTGTTGTTAATTATTTACCAAAATAGTATTTACTATAATTTAATACTTGCGATATAAGCTGAGGTTCTGGTAAGTCAATTCAGAAAAAAATCCTGATATCCAAAAATTTAAAGTATATTTTTTTATAAATCTACTTTAAACTTACTTATCAATCAATTTTGAAATCGCAATTAATTTTTCCACTATCTTGTAGGTGTTGGGAGTTATGATGGCAAAATATCTACTAGCTTTTGCTAGTGGGATGGGCTTTTTATGTTTAATTGTCGGGTTATCACCTGTGCAAGCCCTTCCTAGTTTAGAAATTGCAGATAAAAACGTAGCTGTTAATCAAGATGACGGCAGCTATGAAAAGAATTATTCCCATCAAAGGGATTTAACAAATAATATCTCCAGGAAATTGCTGATAGCTAATGAAACTCAAAAAAACCTACCCTCAGTCAATCAACAGCAAAAAATTCAAGATATAGGAGTAGATTCTGCTGTTAACTTGTGGCAGCCAATCATACCACAACCTGCAAGTTCATCTCCAACCTCAGACAAACTTGCACAAGTAACATCCGTATCCCAATTGTCTGATGTACAGCCGACTGATTGGGCTTTTCAGGCACTCCAATCTTTAGTCGAGCGCTATGGTTGTATCGCAGGTTATCCCAATCAAACCTATCGCGGTAATCGGGCGATGACTCGCTATGAATTTGCTGCTGGCTTAAATGCTTGTTTAGACCGAATCAACGAACTGATTGCGACTGCAACTGGTGATTTGGTCAAGAAAGAAGATTTAGCCACGTTGCAGAAACTACAAGAACAATTTGCGGCGGAATTGGCAACATTGCGGGGTCGAGTAGATGCTGTAGAAGCTCGCACAGCAGAACTAGAAGCAAATCGGTTTTCTACTACGACCAAACTCAGTGGAGAGGCAATTATTGCTGGTGTTGGTGCTAGCGGTGGCGCTCCTAATCAGAGTGACCCGAACATCATCCTAGTCAATAGAGTGCGGTTAAATCTTACCACTAGCTTTACTGGTAAAGATTCATTAATTACTGGATTGCAAGCCTATAACTTCTTGGGTGGAGCCGATGGACAGGGTAGCCTGCAACAAGGTTTAGGATTAGCTTCGCCACTTTTGAGTGCAAGTAGCGCTCGTACCAGTTTTGAGCCGCAATTTCCGGGGTTAAATGTCAATACTTTGTCGAGTGTTGGCGCAAACAGTGTTCAGGTTTACAAATTGCTGTATATTTTTCCTGTCGCTAATAAATTAACCTTGTTTGCGGGAACTGCGGCAGAGACATCAGATGCTTTCCCAGCAATTACGCCTTTTTATGGTGAAGGACAAGAGTCAATTTCTCGTTTTGGCAACTTGAATCCTGTGCTACGGATTTCTGGTGGGACTTCGGGTACTGGTTTAGCATCGGCGGCGGGATTTATTTTTAACATTTCGCCAAATTTTGATTTAAGAGCTTTATACGGCAGTGTAAATGCCAATTTACCCGAAAAATCTGCTAATGAAGCAGTACCAGGAGTTTCTACTACACCTTTGGGAGCAGGTTTATTTAGTGGTAGTAGTATTATTGCCACACAGTTAACCTTTAAGCCAAGTCCTGCTCTGGATATTGGTTTAAACTATGCCCACAGTTATCACGAAATCAATATTTTGGCTACAGGATTAGTTAGTAGTGATATCGGTGCTTTAGCAGGGGTTGCAGTTGGAACACCGCTTACACTCAACTCTGTTGGCGGTACGGTAACATGGCGATTGTCTCCCAAAATAGCATTATCTGGCTACGGTGCAGCAATATTTGTTGATGCTGCTTCCAATAACGTGGATGCTTCCACTACCTTTACAAGTTGGATGGCGGGAATTCACTTCAGAGATTTATTCAAGTCAGGAAACACTGCCGGGATTCTTTTTGGTCAGCCGCTTTACCGTACTGATACTGGTGGTTCTGCTCAACTTACGCCTACAGGCGACAATCGGGCGACTCCTTACCATTTAGAGGCCTATTACCGCCTTCAAGTTAGCGATAATATCAGCATTACCCCTGGTGCGTTTGTTCTCTTTAACCCAGAAGGTAACAGCAACAATGATACTACGACTGTAGGTGTACTTCGGACTACTTTTACATTTTAAGAGATTGGGAGTAGGCAGTCAAAATCCCCCAATAAATGGGGGGATTTTGAGATTGGATAGAACCTATCCCACTATTCTAAAAATCCCTACTTCTTTTCGTAAAATATGCTTGAAAACCTGGATTTTTCGTTTTCATTTCTAAATAAGCTTCAGCTTTGTAGCACATAATATTAGGCTCTCCAACGCACTGGCTCCTCAGGACTTTGTTCTGTGTTAGTATCAACTGCACGAAACCGCAAAAAGCCGTGACTACAGTATTAAAATCTCATCGGGTATCAAGAAGGCGTAAACATTCAACGTATCCTCTTCAGCGTTTGCTTGAGTATGGACACCAGTATCGTAAACAAATTTGGCTGGCGACTACTTATTCCATCCTCAATAAATTTTTCGACTTGGCACCACCCGGCTTAATTGGCGTCGCGGTGGATGTGGTAGTCAAGCAGCAGGATTCCATAATTGCACAGTTTGGGGTACGCGATGTTTTTCAACAATTTTTGATTATTTCCTTCCTCACTGTGATCATTTGGATACTAGAATCTGTTTTTGAGTACGTCTACGCTCGACTCTGGCGGAATTTGGCTCAGAATATTCAGCATGACTTGCGTTTGGATGCATACAAACATTTGCAAGAGTTGGAATTGGCTTATTTTGAAGAACGCAGCACTGGTGGTTTAATGTCTATCCTCAGTGATGATATTAACCAATTAGAGCGGTTTTTGGATGGGGGAGCGAATGATATTATCCAAGTTTCCGCAACTGTTATAATTATCGGCGCAGCTTTTTTCATTTTGGCTCCTGATGTGGCGTGGATGGCTTTGTCACCAATGCCATTTATCCTCTGGGGTTCCTTTGCCTATCAACGACTACTTGCACCTCGCTACGCTGATGTCCGGGAAAAGGTAGGTTTCCTAAATTCGCGTTTGTCAAACAATATCAGCGGAATTACTACTATTAAAAGTTTCACCGCCGAAACTTATGAAGCCTCTCGTTTGGAATTAGATAGTGACGCTTATCGCCGCAGTAATCGCAAGGCAATTACTCTTTCTGCTGCTTTTGTACCGTTAATTCGGATGCTGATTTTGGTGGGGTTCACGGCATTACTGTTGTATGGCGGGATGGCAGCGGTTTCTGGAAAAATGTCTGTAGGTACTTACAGCGTATTAGTATTTTTAATCCAGCGCTTGCTGTGGCCTTTAACAAGACTAGGCGAAACTTTTGACCAATATCAAAGGGCAATGGCTTCTACTAATCGAGTCATGAATTTGTTAGATACTCCCATCGCTATTCATACAGGTGATGTATCGTTACCTGTGGATAAAGTTTGCGGGGAAGTGCAATTTAAAAATGTTTATTTTTCCTATAAAGATAGATTTCCAGTTATTAAAAATCTGTCTTTGGATATTCCGGCGGGGAAAACCATTGCAATTGTAGGTTCAACGGGTTCTGGTAAAAGCACTTTAGTCAAACTTTTGTTGCGGTTTTACGAAGTGCAAACTGGAAGTATTACTCTCGATGGCATTGACTTGCAAAGTTTGAATTTACAAGATTTACGCCGCTGTATTGGTTTGGTGAGTCAAGATGTCTTTCTATTTCATGGCACTATAGCAGAGAATATTGCTTATGGTAGTTTTGAGACTACAGAGCAAGAAATTATCACGGCGGCGAAGGTAGCTGAGGCACACGAATTTATTATTAACCTGCCCCAAGGTTATGAGACAATTGTCGGGGAAAGAGGACAAAAGTTATCTGGTGGACAAAGACAACGGATTGCGATCGCCCGTGCAGTTCTCAAAAATCCCCCGATTCTGATTTTAGATGAAGCGACCTCAGCAGTGGATAATGAGACAGAAGCGGCAATCCAGCGATCGCTAGAACGAATTACAGTCGATAGAACTACAATTGCGATCGCTCATCGTCTTTCCACCATCCGCAATGCCGATTGCATTTATGTCATGGAACATGGGAAATTAGTAGAGTCGGGAACCCATGAGCAATTGTTGGAGAAAGATGGGATTTATTCTAGTCTCTGGCGTGTACAGTCAGGTTTGAGATAACTTTCGTACATTGTTTTGTGTCTTTATTACGAATTATTTATGTTTTTTGGTAATAGTCAACCAGAATCAGGTGATAATAAGTGGCGTCGCCAGTTAGATAAGTTTGTGAAAGCAAATCAGCAAGATTTGGCGGCGCTGTTTTGGGGATTGTGGTTAGCAAATGGTGACAGTCAGGGTACTGTTGGTATTGATTTGCAACCAACGCCGCATTTTGTTTATTGTCCGAAAGAGCAGATAGAGAATTTAAATAATAAGGTTGATAATCGGCTTCAGGAAATTTTGGGAATTGTCGAGAATCATCAGCCGGAAGTGGAAGTTGTGATGATTGGGATTGGGAAGGGTGAAATTAAGTTAATTCAGTTTGTACCAGAACCAGCACCACCAATTTGTTTTGAGCAAGCTGGTAAGGATGTGGATGGGTTATTAAATGTGCTGGAACAAAGGATGAGTGAGGATTTCTCAAGTTAATAACTTGATGAATGTTATTTTGCTAATTAAACTTTGATGCCATAAGGTTTGATTTTTATATGTCCTCAAACACCAAGCAAAGCAAAAGTTTGAAAGAAGATTTTGCTCAATTTTTTGAATCTCCAAGTCGAGAAACTTTGCGTGAATTACTCCGCAACCCTACAGGAGAGTATGATGATCTGGATTTTAAAAGAGAACTTGTTTCGGATGATGAAATAGCCAAGGATATTCTTGGTATGGCTAATAAATCTGGTGGTGCAGTTATTTTTGGTGTTGATGAAAAAAAAGAAGATAACAGCTTTAACTCTAAGGGATTGTCTTACTTAAATGATAAAACTGATTTTAAAAATAAAGTTCAAAAATATCTTCCGTCTCAGCTAGATTTTGATGTTATAGATTTTTCATACGAAGAATCAGAATATCCAAAACTAAAAGGTAAACTATTTCGGGTTATTCTTATAGAATATAATCCACGATATATTCCCTTTTTACCTAAGAAAGATAGTGATAAAATTAAGGCGCTCGCCACCTTTACCTAATACTTTAGATTTCAAATCGTAGTCCGATTCTTGGGAAGTCACTAGCCGCACATTACCGCGAGGAGGTACTTGCCCTTTCTCAATGGCTTTTAAATGTTTGCCATTCTAATCGTATTTTAATGCAAACTTTATTTGTTCACTTGCAAATGAGACTAGTAAGCCACTGGTTGAAAAATATACAGTATTAGGTTGAATATCTTCCCAATTATTGGGTAAAGCTTCCATTTAATTTACTACTGATATAGTAGTCAAATTTAATTCGCAATTTGTAATTCGTAATTATTACCCCATAGTAGGGTGGGGATTAAAATGCCCACCCTACTTGTCTAAACTAAGGCTGGTGTATTTCCAGGCTTAACTTGAGGTGTAGCAACCATTAGCATTCCGGCGGGTGCAGCTAAAGTTAACCCACGGCGCACAGGATGCACGGGACGTTTATTCACCAGCGATACTTGAAATTCTGACAAAACAGTCGCCAAGACAATTTTCATTTCATACTGGGCAAATGCCATCCCAATACAGCGACGATTACCGCCACCAAAGGGTAAATATTCATAAGGTGAATATTGTCTTTCTAAAAAGCGTTCTGGTTTGAACTGCTTGGATTGTGGGTAAACTTCTTCCCGATGATGTGCTAAATAAATACTAGGGACTATTGCCGTTCCCTCTCGCAGTTCGTAGCCCATAATTTTAATTGGGGTTTTCACAATCCGCACAAAAGCAGTCATGACAATTGGGTAAATTCGCAATGTTTCTTGGCAAACTGCTGTCAAATAGGGTAATTTAGCTACATTACTCAAATCGGGGTTAACTCCAATGGTGTTGAGTTCCTGTAGCAACTTCTCCCGCACCTCTGGTAAATAGTCAATCCAGTAAAAAGCCCATGTCAATGCAGAAGCGGTAGTTTCATGTCCTGCAACTAGCAGCGTCATTAACTCGTCGTGTAATTCTTCATCTGACATCCCTTGACCATTGTCATAACGAGCAGCCATCATCAAACTCAGGATATCTTGGCGATTTTGATCAGCTTGGGCCCGACGTTCTCGAAGCAAAGCATAAATAAGTTGATCAATTTTTTGCCGTTGTTGCAGAATCCAACCCCACGGACTCCACGTACCGAAATCTTTTTGCATGAAGCTGAAAAAGAAGGCGCTGGACATTACGGGCGAACTGATGAAGTCTAGTAAATCACTTAGCGATCGCCTCAGATCCTCAAAAAGCTGTCCTTCACTTAAACCAAATACAACCCGTAGAATAACACGCAAGGTGATTTCTTGCATCGACTCACGGATATTAAAAGACTTGCCAATTTGCCATTCATGACTCACCTGTCGGGTTATTTTACAGATATCCTCACCATAAGCCCGCATCCTTTCGCCATGAAAAGGAGGAGCTAATAATTGCCGTTGACGCTGGTGGCGATCGCCATCTGATAACATGAAGGAGCGATCGCCAAGTAAAAATTTTAATCCTATGTTTCCCCTCCCAACCTCAAAATGGCTAGAATCAGCAGTAAAAATCTGCTCAAGTGCTTGGGGTTGACTAAAGTACACAAGATGGTTATCCCCGCGACTACTCCTGATAGTAAAGGTGTCACCATAGATTTTGGCAAAATCATCCACATATTTCACTGGCTGACTAATAAACTTGATCATCCTCAGCCAGCGCGGCATTTGAGGTCCATCAGGCAAATTGTAAGTTGCTATCATAGAATTTTGTGGAGTTGATGGCTTCTGAATTTTATTGTTACGAGTTTTCATGTTTTTGAGGGTCACATAAAGCGGTATATTCTTGTAAGGCAGTCCCAATGAAAAAGTTTCATCACCAGGGACTGAGAACTAGAGACTAGCGACTAAAGACTAAGAACTAGGAACTAAGGACTAGAAAGCAAGGGGACAAAAAGGAGAATAATAACTCCTAACTCCTAACTCCTAACTCCTAACTCCTAACTTCTAACTCCTAACTCCTAACTCCGGACGGGCTAAACCATAGCTATCCGCTAACAGCACTCACTACTCAGCACTCAAGAGGCAGAATCGGAAGCAAGCAGTGCCAAAAATCATCGCTATTCTCAACGGTAAAGGAGGAGTGGGTAAAACGACTACCGCAGTCAATCTGGCTGCAAACTTTGCCAAGAAAAAAAAGGTGCTGCTGATTGACGCAGATATTCAAGGTTCTGCCAGTTGGTGGTTTGGGCGCAGTCAGCAGGGAATGGGATTTGATTTATCTCAAGAAACAGATCCCACACTTTTAGGTGATTTAGGAAAGATAACAGGTTACGATTTAGTAGTGGTAGATACACCTCCCGCGCTACGCTCTGAAGCATTAGTGGCGGTAGTTGCGATCGCAGATTATCTAGTTTTGCCTACACCCCCAGCCGCGATGGATTTAGCCATCCTCGTGGAAACAGTCAAGGAAGCCGTCATCCCCGTGGGAATCCCCCATCGGGTTCTGCTTACCAAAGTCGATACGCGCAGTCTGGGGGAAGCACTAGAAGCAAAAAGCACTCTGACTCGACTAGGTATTCCTGCTTTTAATACCTTCATCCGTGCCTACAAAGCTCATGAACGAGCAGCACTTGAAGGTGTAGCAATTACTCAATGGCGAGGAGGAAACGCACGGGAGGCGGAGTTAGACTATCGCCGCGCAGCTGATGAACTACAGCGTGATTGGAGAAAATAATGGTTAAGAAACAAAGTCTCTCTGACTTATTACAAGAAGAGGCGCAAAAATTTACACCCCCAGAAGGTGAATCTGCGATCGAAGTTACAGCAGAAAAAATTGCCGAAGAAGAGGCTTTGTCTGATGAGGAATCCTCAGCACAGACACCTGAGTCAACTTCTATTAAGCGCACAAGTCCCACTAAGGCTGATTTAGAAGCAACTGTCAAAGAGTTGACAATTAATCTGGAAAAAAGCCACAAAAAAGAAGCATCCCTCGGACAGGAAATTACTGATTTGCAGTCAAAATTATCTAAACAAAAAACATTTGCATCGGAACAACAAACGTTAATACAACAGCTAACAAAAGAACTTGACGAAACCAAAAAAACAGCACTGCAACTTGCACAAGCAAATTCCCAGATGATAGAAGAATTTAATGCTTTAAAACAAACAGCAGAAGATAATTCTAAACTTGTTGTAAAAGAAACTAGTGCGATAAAACCTGTAAAAGAACAATACAATCCATATAACTACAAAAAATCACATCGGCCATCGGAAAGACTAGCTCAAAATCAACCAGATGAGTATGCTGATAGTGTTGTCAAAGAAACTAGTGCAATACAACCAGTAAAAGACCATTACAATCCACTTAACTACAAAAAATCACATCGGTCATCGGAAACACTAGCTCAAAATCAACCTCAAAATCAACCAAATGAGTATCCTGATAGTTCTAATGAGATGTGGTTACTTGACTAAAGTCAGTTAATCTTTGCTCCCCCAACCCTTGTAAGGAAAGGGGCTGGGGGGTTAGTTTTTTGATTGCTGAATCGTTGCTCTAGGTAACAAACTGCTTTAAACGAGTTAACCTGAATAAATAAATTGATAAAACAGTAAAAAATACAACGAAAAATCCTTCAATTATAAAGATTTTACTTAAAGGAATTCCAAAAATTCCTGTATTTATGGCAACTTGATAATGTTTAATGAGCAAGAAGAATAAGTATTGCCAGTATTTATGTAATGAAAATAAACCAAGAGAGTATTTAGATAATTTTTCTACTAAGAAATTCTCTTTGATTTCCTTTAGAGATTGAAAATAACAGAAAATAGCCATTGCTCCACAAGTAATGGCGATTCTTCCATAAATACTTAAGTGATAGCCATATATACGTAAATAAATGTCATGAAACGAAAAAAGTATAAATGCTATTAGGTAGTAAAATTTAAAATGTAATAATTTATCAGGAAACTTAACTAAGTAAAAAGCTATGGGAATATAAATAACAAAATTTATTAGCCAATGATAAGGAATCCGGAAATTTAGTAAGCAACTGGCTTCAAAATAAAATAAACAAAATAATACTATTGTATAAGAAATAATTAGTCTGAAAGAATCGGATTTTATGATTTGATATAAAAAGGCCAAAATTGTCAAACAAATTAGATTAAATAGAAAATAGAAAACTGAATCACCAACAAATGGTAAGCTTGGTCTTAAGCCGATAATGATTTCCCATGAAAAATAAGGAATTTTTCTCGTAGCACTAATAAAAAATATATTCTGAACAATCACCCAAAATAAATAAATTTTAATTAACTTAGTAATTCTTTTTTGTAAGTATTTGACGCTGCCAGACTTTTGAAAAAATAAGTAAAGAGAAACAATATAAAAAATCGGAACGGCTGTTAAAGATAATTGCAGTTCAAAATTCCTTAGAATTTTAGCAAGAATAAGTACAGTAACATGAGTAGAATCATTTATAATAAATTGAAATGGTCGTAAATGCCAGATTAAAACAAAAACAATGCTTAATGCTTTTAAGGCATCCAGACTATTATTTCTTTCTATTCTCATAGCTATTTCTTTATAAACTAACTTTCTAGTAAATTTCAAAATCTACCCTAATGATCTGCTGTCTGTTTGAAAAACAGATTTGCGATCGCTCTAGCTACAGAGTTCCCTAAAATTATGTGAAAGTAACACTATTAAAGAAAAAATAGTAGCTCTGACAGAAGCCATTAGTAATACAGGGTAAGCGCATCTAATTTTGTAGATATTGATACAGACAAAAAGCTTAAAACTTTATCTGAATATCAATTTTTCATTCAAAATAGGACGAATTGTCGTAAATGATTGAAAGAACATGGGTCAAATAGCTTTTTATGTTTTATAACCACATAAAGATAAAAACGTCAATCCCACCCATTGGCTTAGTGTAGTAATTTTGAACTTATTTGTGCTTTGGGTGAACCCAAAACTACCGTGTCAATAGGGTTTTAGATGCGCTTACCCTGATTAGCAATAGATGAAAAACTTTACAGTTGGGCTATAAGCAATTCCTGAGAGTCTATCTGTAAACCCAAAACCCAACAAATCCACTGCCCAAGTTTCATTATCTCCAGAGAGTAGTGGCAAAAGCCGACGAAATTCTAATACGGAACTGTCAAAGCCATGAATTAATAAAATAGGAGTTCCACCACTCCCTTGCTTGATATAGGTTGTGGTAACTGGTTGATTAGTTAAAGGAGTAGCGAGGTCTGACGACAAGCCGCTTCTCTACGAGAGGCTACGCCAACGCGTCTACGCAGTTGCTTGAATACTCCGAGCTAGTGCGATCGAGGTAGATTCTGTCAGTTGCCCAACAGATGTAGGAAGAAAATTTGGAAACATAAATTTCAGTTTATCGTACTAGCTTGCTTCCACGCATCGCTGATTTTGTTAAACAACAAAATTACACAAACTAGCGTGCTGAAGGATTATTTGTAATATAGAAAACATAAACTAGCAGCTATCAAAACATTCTAACTCCTAACTCCTAACCGGAGGCGGAGCGTCTTCGGCTTTGCTCCTAACTCCTCACTCCCCACTCCCGCAGAATTCCTGGTATCAAAGAAAGTTTTCTAAAATGTTAAAATTTGGACTAAAGCCACGTACAATTAAAATCGCCTATCCCTTAATCCAGGAGCTAATGCCATGCCAATGGCGGTTGGCGTAATTGAAACTTTAGGTTTTCCTAGTGTCTTAGCAGCGGCAGATGCAATGGTTAAAGCTGGCGAAGTCACAATTGTGTACTATGGTCAAGCTGAAAGCGCTCGTTTGTTAGTCGCCGTCCGGGGACACATTGCTGAGGTAAAAAGAGCTGTTGAAGCCGGAATCGCAGCTGGAGAGCAAGTCAAGCTTGGTGCAGTAATTACCTACTACATCGTTCCAAATCCTCCGAAAAATGTGGAAACCATATTACCAATCCATTTCACTGAAGAATCAGAACCTTTCCGCATGTCCTAAGCAATTTTGCTATCCAAATCTATAGCGAAGCTTCGTACAATTAACTTGTAGCTCCCATATCGTTTATTCATACAGGAGATTAATAATGTCATTACAGGCAGTTGGAGCACTCGAAACTAAAGGTTTTCCTGCGGTGCTAGCAGCAGCAGATGCGATGCTAAAAGCTGGTCGAGTCACCCTCGTTGGTTATATCAGAGTAGGTAGTGCTCGCTTTACAGTTAATATTCGTGGCGATGTTTCTGAAGTAAAGACAGCTATGGCTGCTGGTATTGAAGCCGCAGAAAATGTTTATGGCGGTACACTAGAATCCTGGGTGATTATTGCTCGTCCCCATGAAAACGTTGAAGCTGTTCTGCCAATTGCTTACACAGAAGAAGTCCAACAGTATCGAGAATCTGTAGAAAGTCCCATTGTTAGATCATCGAACGGTCGATAGAGTCAACCCCCTGCGGGGGAATTGAAAATTAAAAATGAAGAATCCCCATAAATGAATTTAAAGAGAAGTCTTTTGTAAGGCTTCTGACCATTAAAACTTTAGAGGGTTGCATTCTTTGTGTTTTTAGATTTTGCATAACTGAAATTTTGAAGTAGACGGAAAGCAACAGTCAGAGTCAATAGTCAAAATCAATATTGACTGTTGACTATTCATTTTTAATAATGTAAAAGTTTTAGGAATAACTTGCCAATGTTAGAGGCGTAATCGTGGGTGAAGCTACTTTAAAAAGGATAAATTTGCCTATCAATCTCTACTATCAAGAATAGCGTAGGCGTAGCCCGTCGTAGACATCGCCATGTGGCATACTGGGGCTGATTCCACGTTATAGCGATAGTATTTATCCAAGAATTTATTTAAGGTTTTAATATAACAACTTACTAAACACCCTCTTAAACGCGATTTTACGTATATACACTGAATAAAATCAAAATATCTTCCGAAATTTAACTTAATACGATTCAGTTAAGGCTTGATCCTCCCTAACCCTCCTTAAAAAGGAGGGAATTAAGCCCATTTTAGGAGGAGCCAGCGCGGTCTTGTCCCCATGAGCGAGTGGCGTGGGTTGGGGGGATCTTCTGGGGCAAAATATCACTAACTCCAAGCGTATTGAGATTTAACTAAGTATTTTACTACGTAAGGGATTGTAGAGGGTTGAAACTTATACTGGTGAAATAACGTCTGATATTGAGTTAAATTAAATTCGTTGCTAGGCTCGGTTATAAAATGTCAGATTTCCTTAACCCATCTGCTGCAAAGCTGTATCTTCACTATTCTAGGCAGATTTCTGTTCTCAATTAGATAACATAACTTTACAAAAAGTTTAAATTCAGATAATTGACCCAAACGCCTCAGAGGCATGGGTTTGGGGCATTTTTAAATTTCAAGCAAAACATCCATGTAGAAATTTCTGCATAATTTTAGTGAATTAAGACGTAATAAAAGTGGAATCACTGAGCTATTTTCATGAGACTCATGAAATCCGGGGAAGCTGCCAGTTAAACAATTAGGTGGGACAAATGGGGGTTGTGATGCAAACTTCAAAATTGAGTTTCGAGGAACGCAATCTCACTATGACAAGGGATGTGGAACAACTAGCTTTAGATTGGCAAAAGCGCTTGCTTGCAGAATGTCCAGACCAAAATGAAGCTGCTAGGCAAAGTATTATTCTCTGGCTATTCGGATCTGACTCAAAACGGTTTGATCTGTTTAACCCTAAGGAACTCGATATTGCCAAGCAAGCGATGGAATATCGCTGGAGAATTTTACGTCAACGCTACTTCGGGCTAGGGCGAGAACGTGCTTATCGCAACTTGATAATGCGATTGGGGAGTTTAGTAACATTACGGAATAAGATTCAGACTTGGGTTTCCCTCAGCCGCGATCGCCAGCGCAGCGTCATGGATGTGTTGGAAGAAGTACTTCAAGAATTATTGCAAAGCGATAGCCACATGCAACAGCAAATGGCTGATATTGCCAAATATACAACCGATCGACGATTGGGAGATGCTCTGCTATTTGCCAGTGTAGAAGAATATTGTCTGCGACCAGTACGCAATCAACCTCTATTAGCTTACCGATTTGTAAATTACTTGCGTCGCACTCAGCGCGGTGGCTTAACCCAAGTGCCAGGCCGAGACTTGATTAGACTGGTGTCGGAAGAAGTTCTCACAGACGACAGTGAGAATCGAGTTAACTTAGTGGATAGTCAGGCGATCGCAGAATATCAACAAGCACAACAACTAGAGGAACAACTTGTGCTGCGCCAGTCAGTACAAAAAGAATTTGAAAATTATTTACAGGAAAATCTGGGGACAGATGCAGTGGAGTGGCTACGACTGTATTTGCAAGGTAAGTCCCAGGAAGAGATCGCCCACAGATTAAATAAGCAGATTAAGGAAATATACCGTCTCCGAGAAAAAGTTAGTTACCATGCTGTGCGTGTTTTTGCCCTGAAAGGGAAACCAGAACTCGTAGACAGCTGGCTCTCAATTTCCTTGCAAGAACATAACTTAGGATTAACACAAAATCAATGGCAGCAACTTGATGAAAAATTGACTCCTCTGGGGCGGCAAATCCTAGATTTGCGGAGAGCAGGTAATTCTATAGAAGCAATAGCCCAACATTTAAAACTCAAAACCCATCAAGTGCTAGGCGAATGGACAAAAGTCTATCTTGCTGCTCAAGCTTTAAGAACCCAGGAGTAGGCTGTGAGGCATCTAGTACAGCACGGCGTAAATAAGCAGACCATTCAAAAGCCCTAAAGAGCTTATTCCATAATACTTTTGACTTTTGACTTTTGACTTTTGACTTCCGCCTTGGGGTACTAGTTGCTCAATTCAGGCGGTGGGAGACAAAAAAGACAAAGGAGACAAAGAAGAAAATTGCCTCCTTGTCCTCGTCACAACTCAGTATTATCCCCAGTCCACAATCCAAAAATTTATCTTTTACTTACGTCTATTTAGGTATATATAATTGAAATTTTAACAATCAAACAAAGTATCTTTATTAACTACCTACTAAATTAGAGGCAAAATATTATATAAGTAAACACCAACTAATCAAATCTATGTTCTCTTCAGAGTGTGAATTAAATGATACCGCAGCATATGGAAAGCAAATGCTAATTGCCACTCAAATCAAGTGGGAGGAAGAAGGCGAGCGCCAGCAAATATTCCACCTGATTGATAGTCTTTTGTCCTTTGAAGCTTGCCTCTACCACCAGATTTTGCCTTTTGGATTAGAAGACAAAAATCTTTTGCTAGGTATGGTTCATCCACAAGAGGGCGAGGCACTAGATTATGTTGGTCGCATTTTGTCTTGTATCAATTGCACAATGGTAATTGAAGCGATCGCAGCTGACGCTCACCGCAGAATACTGTCAGCCTACCTCAACCATAAGAATACATCCCAGCTAGATGCAAAACTTGTGTATCAGCCAACAGCGGACTCTCCTCCAACAAATAGCCCAGCTACCATTGCTGACATACCTACTCCCTCTTTAGATGCCAACTCAAAATCAAATCAGCAACCGATATTGATGGTATTTCAGACACAAAAGCGTCAACATTCTGGGCAGCGGGTAGACTTACCTCCTATCCCAGAGCTAGACCAATCATCTCAAACTAAGACGTTCTTGACCCCTATTTCCAGAGATGAAGACGGGGAGACTTCCGAAGCAGCACTACCGGATAATTTATCTATTTTGCCCACGCAAGTTCTCGAACTATTTAGTCCGATTGAGGTGTTGCCAACACTACCACCCAAGATATTACTAGAAGAGTTACTAGGGCGAATTCTGGCTGGGGGAATTGGTCGGCTGTATTTAGAAAGACAAGCTTACGAAGGTAGGATACTGTGGAGTGACAATGGAGTCTTACAGTCTGTATTAGACAAACTCCCACTGTCGGTTTTCCAAGGAGTACTGAATGAATTAAAGCGGTTTGCTTCACTGCCTATCACCACGGTTGCAGAACCAAAACAGGTAGAGAAGGAATACGTATATCGAAAAAACCGCTTATTATTACGCTTGCGAGTCATGCCGGGAATCTACGGCGAAGAGGCAACACTCCAAGTGTTGCGGGGAGCAGCATTAAAGTTCTATCAACAACAACAGTTGGCGCGTCTGGGCGGCGATGCCTTAGGAATTTCTCACCAACTAAGCTTCAAGTTACATGAACTACAAGAACGGCTTTTACTGAATCCCAGCTTTGACTCTCAGCAATTAGAGGCAATGGTAGCCCTGAATCAACTAGTGAAAAATTTAGACCAACAGATCAAAATACTGGCACTGGATAGCAATCCATCAACAAACAGCAAATCATCTGTCTGTCAGTGAAACCGCTGATTTCGATCGCATACATAATTGTTATGTTGTAATGGAACCCTAGACCGATCAACTTTAGAGGTTCATCTCCAATAAATACAAATTTTGCGATCGTATTCTGAGTAAGATTACGGTTTAAACAAACTTATAGTAGCAAAGTTAATTTCCCGCTCTTGAATCCATTTTTTGCAAATATTTCATGCTAACTGAGGTTTTTAGTGAACTTTTCCCCTTAATGAGTACAGCCAATCCACAGACTTTGGAATGGCTTCTCAACGTTGCAATTGAACATGAGTACCCATCTGGGCGAGCGGTTGTGATGGAAGATGCGTGGGGTAACGCCGTTTACTTCGTGGTTTCTGGTTGGGTCAAAGTTCGGCGTACCGTCGGGGAAGATTCAGTAGCTCTAGCAATTTTTGGTCGTGGCGATTTTTTTGGAGAAATGGCAATTTTAGATGAATCTCCACGCTCAACCGATGTCATTGCCCTTTCACCCGTGAAGTTGCTTAGTATCTCCAGAGAGCGTTTTATTCAAATCTTGTTTAAAGATCCGCAGTTACATCACCGGATGTTGCAACTGATGGTGCGACGATTACGCCAAATTAATGTGCGCTTACAAATGCGGTCTTCACCACCAGCAGTCAAACTCGCCCATACCCTAGTGACTTTAGGCGAAAGCTATGGTCATGAATCAGACTTAGGAAAAGAAATTTTTAACGTTCCCTTTAAAGATTTAGCAGAGGTGACAGAAATCGGTGTTGAAGAAACCACGAAAATCATGGAAAAGCTGCATGAAAAAGGGTGGATTAAGATTGATAGCGCCAACAACATCAATTATCTTGTGAACTTCAAACAATTGATGAACTTGGCTGGCAAAGTGTAATTGCTTTATTTATTCAGCGCTCCAAATTTTGGTATTAAGTAGGTCAACCGACAATATGCTTCGGTTGACTTGCTTATTAGAGGTGTAGGTACTTCACAAATTTAGACCCCGTAATGGATGACACCACTCCACCCCAGAACTCTATCACTGCGTTTATAAAAAACGTCACACAGGCACAATTAGTAGCAGCAGAACCTAGTACTTACCCGGAACTGTTGCGGGAACTGGCATTATCTCCCGACCAAAAAACCCGTCAGTCCGTTGCAGGCAACCCCAACACCCCACCTAATGTACTTTTGAAACTGGGAGCAGAATTTCCGTCTCAATTGTTGGATAACCCCGTGTTTCCATTACTGCTTTTGGAAAATCTCAATTTAGTGGCAGAAATTCCCTTACCTAGCTTGCGAAGCATTCTCAGGCAGGAAAATGTTCCAGTATATATTTTAGAGCAAGTAGCAGATCGGGCAGATTTGGAAGTGCAACTGGGGCTAGTTAAAAATGTCCAAACTCCTAAAGAAGTGTTAAATCGATTAACTCAAAGCCGACATCCTCAAGTTGTGGAATCTGCTCGTCTGCAAATCAATCTGGCTGGGTATTACAAGCGTAAATATCGTGGTAAGCTTGAGCCTGCTGGCTGGTTTTACTAACAAATCTTGATAGTCTTGCAGATGCCATTAAAGCAAATAAGATTGCGAAGTGGCATCGAAGCTATGTTTAAAGATTGTAAAACTGGTGGTTATAATTTGGAATCAACGTACGCAACTGGACAACGATTAATTGCACTAATTTTATTGATTGCAATCGCCTACACAATTGCAGTTTTAGCTGGTCGCAACTCCCAAAAAATGGGACTACAACAATATGTTGGTCGGCTTCAAGAATTTTAAAGTTATGCACGCCGACATAGTGCTTTTTGGGTTGGATTATATGGGTGTTTATGGGTAGGTGCTATGGAGTTTTGGTCAGATTTGGCGATCGCCTACGGCGGGCGGGTACGCCATCGCACTTGTGCGTCTCAAGCCCGGTAAACTACCCTATTTTCAGCGGGGTCTACGTGCTATGACCCCTATTCAATCAGCGCTTTAGCCTCTTTGTCACGCCGTCAGTGCGATCGCCTTTACCTGCCAAAATAGGTGTCAGATTCGGTAGTGTCTTGTAAAGCTGAATAAATGCCTGAAACTGTTGAGCGACTCCCTGCATTGCTGGCGGTGCCATATTGAGTTCATCTAAAAACAGGATACCTTTACCGCCCTGAGGGAGGAATTCTGGCGGATACCATTTGGGCAATACGTGCGATTCGTTGATTAGTAAATCACGGTAACCAGTCCGTAAATAGCTAATCCAGCCCGACAGCAGATTACTGTCACTAAAG
>NZ_JBALCZ010000020.1:0-179764 GCF_036917615.1 Nostoc sp. | reverse complement strand
TAATGACTAATGACTAATGACTAATGACTAATGACTAATGACTAATGACTAATGACTAATGACTAATGACTAATGACTAATGACTAATGACTAATGACTAATTCAAAACCGCCTATATGGCGTGATAATCGTTTTTGGAACATTGCTTTGCAATTAGTTGCCGTATTTTTAGCAGCAGTTGTAGTAGTAATACTGTGGGGCAATCTTAACCGCAATTTGCGGCAATTAGGTATTCCGTTTGGTTTTGATTTTCTCAAGCAACAAGCATCTTTTGATATTGGCGAGACTCTGATTACTGACAAACCAACTGATACTTACAGTTATGCTTTGTGGGTAGGATTAATTAACTCCTTGCGGGTGGCGGTTGCTGGAATTTTTCTGACGACAATTGTGGGGGTAAGTGCTGGGGTTGCCCGACTTTCTGATAACTGGCTAGTGCGGAATATTGCTATGGTTTACGTGGAGGTTTTCCGCAATACTCCCTTACTGCTGCAATTGCTGTTTTGGTACTTTGCTGTTTTCCTAACTTTTCCCAAAACAGAAAATAAACTATCCCTTTGGGGTTTTATTGGCGTTAGTCAAAATGGCTTAGAACTCCCTTGGTTTACCTTATCCCCAGAGTTTTCAACTTTGCTGTTGGGATTAACTTTTTACACGGGTGCGTTTATCGCTGAAATTGTCCGAGGTGGGATTCAATCAGTAGCTAAGGGACAGTGGGAAGCAGCGCGATCGCTAGGATTAAAACCAGGGTTGGTGATGCGGCTGGTGATTTTTCCCCAAGCTTTGCGGGTAATAATTCCACCATTGACGAGTCAGTATCTTAATTTGACGAAAAATACAAGTTTAGCGATCGCCATCGGCTACCCTGATATTTATTTTGTCGCCTCCACCACTTTTAACCAAACGGGGAAAGCCGTAGAAGTGATATTACTGATTATGCTCACCTATCTCACCCTGAGTTTGATTATCTCTGTAGTTATGAATTTATTCAATCGCACCGTGCAAATTAAAGAGAGATGAGAAAAATGAGGGAGATGAGGAAGCTGTTGAGGGTGAAGGTTGAGCCTTTGAACTCGGAAGTTGAGCCTTTGAACTCGGAAGTTGCACCTCTGAACTCGGAAGTTGAGCCTTTGAACTCGGAAGTTGAGCCTTTGAACTCGGGAGTTGCACCTCTGAACTCGAAAGTTGCACCTTTGAACTCGGAAGTTGAGCCTTTGAACTCGGAAGTTGAGCCTTTGAACTCGGAAGTTGCACCTTTGAACTCGGAAGTTGCACTTTTGAGGCTAAAGATTGAACCTTTAAGAATGACTAATGACAAATCCTCAATTAACTTGGCTACGTAAAAACCTATTCAGTACTTGGTACAACAGTTTATTAACTGTTGTTTGTTTGATATTGCTGTTTTGGGTAGTACGAGGAGTTATAACTTGGGCAACTACTCAAGCACAATGGGCGGTAATTCAGGTTAATTTACGTTTATTTTTAGTTGGTAGGTTTCCGCAAACGCTATATTGGCGAACTTGGATTGTGCTCGCGATCGCTTCGACTTTAGGCGCTATAACTGGGGGTGTATTCTTTGGTAAACAACAGTTAACAAAGCGTAGAATTGCTTTGTTTGCTTTTATCATCGGCGTTTTGTTAGTCATTTCACTACTGGACTTTGCATTCCACCTCTGGTTACTGTTAATTGCAGTTTTGCTATTTGCAGGTTTTTGGGTTGGAGGAAAATTTACTAAGGTACTAACTTCTTGGCTTTCCCTATTATGGTTATTGTCTTTCCCGATAATTTTATGGCTAATTGGCGGTGGATTTGGATTGCAACCTGTATCTACAAATTTGTGGAACGGTTTGCTACTTACCCTACTAATGGCAGCAGTCAGTATTGTGCTTTCTTTTCCCATTGGGGTTTTACTTGCTTTAGGGCGCACAAGCAACTTGCCTGTAGTCCGTTGGTTTTCTATCCTCTACATTGAAATTGTTAGGGGAGTACCACTGATTGGAATTTTGTTCCTTGCTCAAGTAATGCTTCCCTTGTTTTTATCAGCAGATGTGCGTTTAGATCGGGTACTACGAGCAATTGCTGGACTAGTACTATTTAGTGCCGCTTACATGGCATAAAACGTGCGCGGTGGACTCCAATCAATTCATCGGGGGCAAATTGAAGCAGCGAAAGCACTAGGATTAAATACACCTTTGGTAGTAATATTAATTGTCCTACCTCAAGCCTTACGTAGCGTTATTCCTGCGATCGTTGGTCAGTTTATCGGCTTATTTAAAGACACTTCACTTTTATCTTTAGTGGGATTGGTGGAACTCACAGGTATTGCCCGTTCCATATTGGCACAACCACAATTTCTCGGTCGCTATACAGAAGTATATCTGTTTATTGGATTAATTTACTGGGTATTTTGTTACTCGATGTCGCTGGCTTCTCGACTATTAGAAAGACAATTAAGCCAGTAGTCAAATATCCTCATGAAGACAGTCATTAGTCCTTTGTAAATATAAATGACTAGTAAACGCGATCGCTGCGACCACTTGATGAAAATAGTAGACAGTAATTCTGGTAAAATTATTAAAAGTTTTTAGCATTAAGCTTTCAGATGAAATCATCCTTTCCTCAGACGATTGGGAGGATCTGTGGTATCAACAGAATCAAAATTTTCAAAGTCACAGCATCTTGCAACACGAATTTGAAACACTTGACGAACTGCCTAAATGTCTGGGACTAGGGTATTCTCTTAATTAAATAGAACTGTCATAAATTCTGCCAAAGAATTGACAGAGATCGCTGCATCCATCAAACTTTCTAATTGTTCCACACTCTCACTCTCCAACCTTACTGCTACTGAGGCTGAAACTTCACCAAAGCGTCGTTGCAATACCCGGATTAATTGCCGTCGCGCACCCTGCTGTACGCCTTGCTCAAGTCCTTGCTCAAGTCCTTGCTCAAGTCCTTGCTCAAGACCAAGTTGCTTACCTTCAGTCAGAATTTCTTGATCCCAAGGTGATTCTCGTAACACTGCCATATCCCACCTCATAATTTGTTGCACTAAAGGTGTCTCTAACACAAAGCTAGCAAAAAATGCCAGCAGTGATTCTAACTGGTTGAACTGGGCATCTGCTCGTAGTACCTGTAATGCGCGTTGCACAACAGATGCCTCTCCTCCGCCTCGCAATATCGGCACAAACGGTAATAAGGATGGTAATGGTTGCTGAAATACTATTTCAGCGTCCACCTCCCACAAATTAATCACGCGATAGTCTTGGATGGCACGTAATCCCAAAAATTATTGCTCGTAGCTATTGACAACCGTTAATGTGGCTGGAGGTGGCAAAATATTGATTAACACTGGGTAAGTTGGCAGTTGGTAACGCTCTTGTGCCAGGGCGGCATAAGCTCTCATGCGTAAAGGCATTTTTGCTGTGTAGCGCAACTGCAATTCGTTGAGTACCAGAAAATCCCCATGAGTGGTACTGTATGCCTTCACTAACACATCTGTTTCGCGGCTAATCCACTGAAACTCAGAACCCAAAATTTCTTTCGCCACGACTTACGGACGCTGAGTCACCCATTTTACCCATGCGTCGGGAGCGAGACTAATTAATCGCTTGCCACCTGTATCTGCTGCTTTTGGCACAGAATTTTTTGCTTAGTACTAGTCCTTAATAATACATCAACTGCAAAATTTCAGATCAGCAGGTTTGATAGAATTCTCGCAGTGTTTTAATTTGCTAGGTATTGTTAAAAATAAAATTCGGAGGTAAAAATCAATGACGACAGAACAAAAACCCATAATTATCGCCGAAGATGTTCAGAAGTGGTATGGCAAATTCCATGCCCTCCAAGGTGTAAGCTTAACAGTAAATCGCAAAGAAGTAGTAGTATTGATGGGTCCTTCTGGTTCAGGTAAATCTACGTTTATCCGCACATTTAATGCTTTAGAAGAATATCAGCAAGGAAGAATTGAAATCGACGGTATTACTCTCAGCCACGACTTGCGAAACATTGAAGCAATTCGGCGAGAAGTCGGAATGGTATTTCAGCAATTCAATTTATTTCCCCATCTCACAGTACTACAAAATATATCTTTAGCACCAATTTGGGTACGGCGATCGCAAAAGGCAAAAGCCGAAGAATTGGCAATGCAACTATTAGAAAGAGTCGGAATTTTAGAACAAGCGCAGAAATATCCAGGACAGTTATCTGGTGGACAACAGCAACGAGTAGCGATCGCTCGTGCTTTAGCCATGCAACCCAAAATTATGCTGTTTGACGAACCCACCTCAGCCTTAGATCCAGAAATGGTACGCGAAGTTTTGGATGTAATGCGAAATCTCGCCCGTGATGGGATGACAATGGTAGTCGTCACTCACGAAGTTGGATTTGCCCGTGAAGTCGCCGACCGAGTTATTCTCATGGATAGCGGTTCGCTTGTTGAGTCAGCCACCCCTGACATATTTTTCAGCAACCCCAAAGAAGAAAGAACACGCAAGTTTTTGTCACAAATTCTCTAGAAAATCTTTGATTAATCTAACTTTTGCATCCCACAACTTCGCACCAAGCTTGAGCAAAAAATCCATCTGGATGCTGACTCCATTCTCGTAAAGCACGGCTCATTGCTGTCAGCGATTGTTCATAAGTCCAACCTTTTTCCACAGCTTGATCGATATTTTCCGAAGCTTCGATTCGCAGTGCTAGATATTCTGCGATCGCACTCAGCGGCTCATAACATTGATAAGAAGCGGAAGCTTTGATATTAGTAAACCCAGTTTCCCGCAGCAAAGCGCGTAACTCTCTACCTACGTAAGGATTACCATTATTCTGCTGCTGGAGCCACTTGTAATAAGAAAGTGATTTGTCCAGTTCTGGTGTAGTAGGCGCAATCAGAAACCCACCCCAGTCAGGACTACGAAGCCCAATAATTCCCCCCGGTTTCAAAACTCGCCACAATTCTAGTAACGCCTGCACAGGTTCTTGAAGATGCTCAAACAGCGCATGGGAAAAGATTGCGTCAAATGAGTTATCTCTTAAGGGTAGAGCATATATGTTCCCCTCCAGAAAATTAGCATTACTGACAGCTTGGGTGAAAGCACTTTCAGTAGCAATCCGAATTTGAGAAACTTCTCGATCAATACCTGTAAGCGTACCAGGGGCGATCGCTTTTGCTAAACCCAAAGCGATCGAACCAGGGCCGCAGCCACAATCTAGCAATTTCATCCCTGGACGTAAATAAGGCTTGAAAAACGCACCATGAGTATCTAAATTGCGTTTTGCCATAAAATTCGTCGCATTGCTCGAATAGCCTGGAGTATACCTTTCTGGCATAACTTTGACTCCCTAAGATATCTGTATGAGTATTATAGGTAGGTAATTTTGAGATGTCCAATATATATTTATAGAGAATTGAAACTTATAAAATATCAAAAAAATGGAACTGCGACATCTGCGCTACTTTATTGCTGTCGCTGAAGAACTGCACTTTAGTAGAGCCGCCGAGCGATTGCACATTGCTCAACCGCCCTTAAGTCAGCAAATTCAGCAACTAGAGGTGCAATTGGGAGTACAACTGTTTCATCGCAAAACCAAGCGACAGGTGCAGTTAACGGAAGCTGGACAACTATTTTTGCAAGAAGCTTATCAACTTTTAGCTCAACTGGAAAAGGCAATTGAGCTAACCCAACGGACAGGAAGAGGTGAAAAGGGACTACTGCGAATTGGATTTACCAGTTTGGTAACTTACGATTTGCTTCCTGTAATTTTGCGACAGTTTCGAGAAGAGTTTCCAGAAGTAGAGTTGATTTTGCAGGAATTAACCACAACTCAGCAAGAGCAAGCGCTACAAGAACGTCGTATCCATGTAGGCTTTGCCCATCCACCGTTAGAAGACAACACACTCAATCAAGAGTGCATTCAGCAAGAAGCTTTAATTGTGGCTATGTTAGAAACTCATCCCTTAGCAGAACAAGAAAAGATTTCAGTGCGATCGCTAGTAAACGAAAACTTTATCATGTTCCCTCGCCACTTGAGCTTTGGACTTTACGATCAAATCGTGAGCCTTTGCCAGCAAGTAAATTTCAGCCCAAAAGTGACTCAAGAAGCGATTCAGATGCAGACAATTATTGGATTGGTGTCAGCGGGAATGGGGATTGCGATCGCACCGTCTTCATTGCAAAATCTTCAGAGGTCTGGTGTAGTGTATCGCGCTTTAGAAGAAATAACACCATTAGTAGAAACGGCTCTAGTGTGGCGGGAAGAAGATATGACGCCTGTTTTACGCGAGTTTCTGCAAGTTGTGAGAAGTTTCTGTGGTTAACTGATTAGTTATCTCCACGCCATGTAAAAATAATTTGTTCATCAGCTTGCCTAAACTCAATATTAAATTTATCAAATACAACTTCTCTTCCTAAAAGTAATTGCTCTCCACCTGTATTAGTTTGTAACCATGCCACAGCAGCAATAAAACTGTGTTCATCAATTGTCATTTCAACATTACGTAAAACATACTCAACTCTTCCGCCGATAGTTTCTGCTAATAGTTTGGATTCTGCATCAGCCAAAGCGTAGCCTAAATCTTGACCTACTTTTAAGGAAATTAAACTTAATTCAGCACCAGAGTCTACTAACATCGTTGTAGATATTTCTATATTTCTATGCTTTAGTTTTACATGATAATTTGGTTGCCAGTCATGCCGAGCAACTGTACGAAAGCGAATTGGTAAAATCTCGATAGAAGCAGTGCGGCGCGGAACTAAGTAAATTGAAAATATCTGCTTTGACGTTTCTGCTAATTCTAGAACTTCACGCAAGTTTTCACTGTGAGCGATTAAGCCATTAGCATTGTAAGCAATATATTGATTTTTATATAAATCTAATAACATCTGGCGATTCTGGTTTAACCACTTCAGCATTTGCTGGCTTTCATCGGCAGAGGGTGTTTTATTCATAGATTTTGCTGACAATTTCAGCCATTTTCTACCAGCTTGCCTTTTACTTATGATTGTATCTGCGATCGCTGTGCATCTTCTGGTTAAAAAAGAGCGATCGCCTGAGCTAAAATAATATCCCAGGCTCAATAATGGTTATTACTAATGACGATATTTACAAATCAAAATAATCAATCTTCTTCAATTTTATAAGTTTGTGGTTTAAAGACAATTTTTTCATATTCATCTAAGTCAACAAAAATTAAGTTCCCTTTTTCTACATTCTCTAAAGCTTTGAGTAGATGTTTTTTGTTTGTTTCTGATTTCAGAAGATAGGTAGTTTCGTCTTCTTCAGATGTTGGTTCAACTAGCATAATGACTTGTACGAAAGTTTTCGTATGTTTCTCAGTATATTGTAACTGTATCTGAGTCAGATGAATTGGAGTGATTGCTAATCCAAACATTTTGTTGACTAGCCCGATTCTCAGTTATTTACCTCAAGGCTTATTAGCAAACTCCCATTCTTCTACCGCGTAATCTGCTATCTCCTTATAGCATCTACCTATATAAATGTCACCATTACTTAATTTCTGAGTTTCCCGTAATGTTGCTATAAATGGTTTATTTTTACTACGCCAAAGAATATTTGATTTGTTAATTACATTTGTAATTGGGCTTTGTTTGTAACCTCCCCAACACCATTTTATTGCACGTTCTAGCTTTATCCCATCCCATTTACCTAATTGAGGGCTTCTACTTAAAAGATTACTTAACAGCGATTTAATTATTAACTGTGTGTATGTTTTCCTTCCGTGTAATTTTATAATTCTATTAAAGCCTATATTATTTTTTTGGTAATCTACATAAGCTGAGATTATGTTTTCTTTCGCTTTTTTGTTTATTGCGCTATTATTTAAAATTTGATTTATAAATTGAGCAAAAGTTATATTAGGATCTTGAATTAAAGGTAAAATCTCTTGAAGTTGCCGTAAGTAAATTTCTTCACTATTTGACATACTTCTTCCTTCATTATCTGCAATAATTAATTCAATAATATCCAAAAAATCATTTACTTTTCTCATCTCTACCTGAACTTTGAAATTAGATTTATCTTTATTCGATTTTTCCAGTAATTTCAGTAATGCAGTGACTCTATGCCTGCCTCCTATAATATAACTGTGTCGTATAGGATTATCATCATCATTATCATCTTCTCTTTCCAATTCTACGTATGCAATACTAGGTAATCTGAAAAATTTATTATATTTTTTCAAACTGTTCATAATATCGAGTAATCTTTTAGAGTTTTCTTCAATAAGAGCTTGATTAAAAGTTTTTTCAGTTCTTTCAAAAGCTTTTTCCAGTTTCTCCGCTGTCATTATTCCTATATATGGTTCATAACCTTTTTCATAACTTATCCAGTTTTCTTGATTTTGAGAAAAACTACTCATTATTTTTTCCTTGTAATTTTATTTATAAAAAATGATGAATTATATATTTTCTGTATTTACAGTTATAGTAACTTTGCATCGTTGTCTAGTGGTTGAATACTACCCACTAGCAGAAGATTGTATGTGTGTTCCTCTTTCGTTAAAGGTATTTAGCGCCGTTGCATAGCATGTTAGGGTCTTATAGGGCGTTGGGAAGCTGTTAGATAAGGCTGAGGCATTTACTTACAAATTCTCTTTAAAATAAACTCTTGTTCGCTGCCTGGTATTGCATACTTCCAATCTAAAGGCTCTTTATTATCTTCCTGGGTTAATACTTCGCCACTATCATTATAAAAAACAACGGTCAAGTTTTTGAAAGCCATTAAATCACAGCTAACGGCTTCATGGAAAATTACTGATTTTATATTGTCACTAGAGATTGTTTTATAGATTATTTTTTGCCAAAAGAATGCAGGTTTGCCATTAACTTTAATAATTCTGTCAACAAATGAAGCAAATTTATCGTTTTGATCTACAAAAACCCATTCGGCTTTGACTATTGTCGGAACAAATATAAAAGTAGATGTTATTGCTGCTATGGCTATTTTTTTTAACATACAAGTACTAAAACTATACTTCGGTTTTACCTACTAAGTGAAAAATATTGCAACAGTATAACTACTAAAACATCTGTAACATCGGTCAATAAATTCTGACTGATTGGAGTTCAAAACGTTGTAGGCTGTCGATTACAGGGTTTACAGTAAGCGTGATGAAAATAAATCGACACGGACGCGCTAAGGTATTAATGTAGTCAGAGATACAGAGATACTTGTGTAGTTTTCAGAGATGTCTAATGAATGAGTAAGGCGCTCGCTAATATGATCTAGTTCCTGCTCAAAACCGTGTTTCTACAGGCGTCGAATCCTCGTAAATTGGTGAAGGTCTTGTGAAGTAAAAAAAGGACGAACCCGAAAGTTCGCCCCTAACATAGTGTTATGCTGTTGCTAAATCCAAACCCAAATCTAAATCTTCGCTTCTTCTCTCACCAACTTATCCCAACCCAAATCTTTCAAATTATTATTTCGACGCAACGGACGAGTCACCAACTCTAACATGTCACGCGCATTCGTAAAGCCGTGAATTTGAGCAAAAGTGAACTCCACAGACCACTTAGTATTAATACCGCGTGCTTCCAACGGGTTAGCATGAGCCATACCAGTAATTACCAAATCTGGTTTCAACTCATAAATCCGCTGAAGTTGATTGTAATTATCCGGCTTCTCCACAATCCTTGGCAGGGGTGAATTCATTTCTTGGCAAGTTTTCTCCAACAGTGCCAACTCAGCAGCTTGATAGCGCTTATCCATGTAGGGAATGCCGATTTCGTGAACCGTCATCCCACACCGGATTAAAAATCTTGCTTGGGAAACTTCCAGCAAGTTATCACCCATGAAGAATACAGACTTACCGCGAATCAGTTTCACATAATCTTCCAAACCTGCCCAAATTTGGGCTTCCCGTTCATCCAAACCCTTGGGAGTAATACCGAACACCGAGCAGATTTTCTCAATCCAAGCGCGAGTGCCATCGGGGCCAATGGGGAAAGGTGCGCCAATGAGTTTACACTTGCGGCGACGCATTAAGGTGGTAGCTGTGCGGCTGAGGAAGGGGTTGACACCAGCGACATAATACCCTTCTTCCAGTACTGGCAGTTCAGTGAAGCGCTTCGCGGGTAGCCAGCCGGAAACTTTGATGCCTTGTTTCTTTAATTCCAAGGTTAACTGAGTAACTACGGGGTCGGGAAGGGAGCCAAAGAGAACCAGTGGTGGATGATCTACGTACTCAGATTCATCTTGAGCGACATCTTCTTTCTTCTTGCCGAAGTTGAGTAATTTAGCGATCGCATTGCGTTCATTTTTCTCTGTTTCCGCCACAGGAGCCTTATCAGGACAACGGTTAGCCATTGCTGCTAATACAGTGTCTTCCCCTTGCGTGAAGGCGTAATCTAGACCATTTGCCCGCGCTACAACGATGGGAATACCGATTTCGGATTCCAGCTTCGGTGCCAAACCTTCCAAATCTGTTTTGATAATTTCAGTGGTGCAAGTGCCAATCCAGACAATTACACTAGGATTGCGATCGCGTTTAATTTGCAAGCACAACCGCTTTAACTCTTCATAATCACTCAGCTGTGCCGAAATATCGCCCTCTTCCAACTCTGCCATTGCATAGCGGGGTTCAGCAAAAATCATCACCCCCATCGCGTTTTGCAAGAAGTAGCCACAAGTTTTTGTCCCAATCACCAAAAAGAAGCTATCTTCAATTTTTTGGTATAACCACGCCACGCAGCTAATTGGGCAAAAGGTATGGTAATTCCCAGTTTCACATTCAAAGTTTAAAGCTTCTGGTTGTTGAGCGACAGTCATTTTGGTTTTTTCTCCCCTTGATATTTAATGGCAGGTCAACCAATTCTAGATTTTAGATTGACGATTTTGGATGAAGACTGGGACAACAGAAGTATCGTATGTCTGACGACAATTTCCCTAATTCCTAATCCAAAACCCCAAATCTAAAACTTAAAATTGCGAGGAACGGCAATAATTAAGCGTTGGGGAAGAGACGGGCAATTTCTGATTCATCAAAAACGCCTGCTGGCAGTTCTTCCCCCAAAAAATCGTTACTTTCTTCAGCCTTTTGTAAAGCTGTTTCATCACCCCAGACATCTGATAACACGTCTTTAAACGCATTCTCATCTAGTGGACTATCCTCAAGCGCCTGGTCGTCATCCAGCTTTACTTCGTTTGCAGCTGTTGTATCGAAGGCAATTTCCCCAAACTCATCTGCTTCTAGACTAGAGATTTGGAGAGACTCATCTTTTGAGTCGTGTCCGTTGGATAAGGAAATATCGCCAAAGTCATTTTCGGTTTCCCCCAACTCGCTGATCCCCAGGCTTTGATCATCAGAATCCACTATTGCGAACTCCTGAACTACCGCCACCGACCCAAAGCCATTTGTATGAGAATGTGTCAATGTTTCATCTTCAAGCTTTTCGTCAATGATCGCTGTTGCTTCTTCTACGTATCTCTCTGGTTCTGGGTTGATTACAAAGCGGTTACCGAGAGCAAAATCTGGGTCAAAATGCAAATCCAGCACCTCAATCAGCGTATCGGCGTCAGGATTAAGTTTGGCAAAGGGCAACATTAACTGCGCTAGCTTTGGCTCTAGGGCGTTAACTACTCCCAGGATGAGGTAAGAAGGTGGTCGCTTCCCGCCATCAGGGGTGTACACTGATTCCACTTGCATGTGCAGGGTAATCCAGTCCCGATTGTTCTGGAAAAATTGCAACCACTTTTGCTTTAATGAATCTGTAAAGCTGTGAAAGAAAGCCATATTATTGTCCCCCATCCTGAGAACTTGGTGATTTATACAATCATCAAGTCTAGTTCCTCTTCTGAATTAGGAACCTGGGGTTTACCCGGATTTAGATAAAAATCGGACAACAAAGAGAACAGCTCACGATCTGGTGTATCGTTAGGTACAACACCTTCGGGACGCGCCAGAATTTGGTCAGCGATGTTGAGATAGTAATCGCAAACGTAGTCTAGGGAAGGATCTTGCTCTGCCATCTCAAACAAAGTCTTGCCTTTCACACGGGAAACACGGATATCTTCAATCAAAGGTAAAACTTCCAAAACTGGCATTGGCACAGCTTCTATATATTTTTCAATCAAGTCGCGCTTGGAGGTGCGATTGCCAATCAACCCAGCTAGACGCAGTGGGTGAGTTCGTGCTTTTTCGCGGACTGAAGCAGCAATGCGATTAGCAGCAAACAAAGCATCAAAGCCGTTGTCTGTAACAATCAGGCAGTAATCTGCATAGTTGAGTGGTGCTGCAAAACCACCGCAAACTACGTCACCCAGAACATCAAAGAGAATTACATCGTACTCATCAAAGGCGTTGAGTTCCTTAAGTAATTTCACGGTTTCGCCAACTACGTAGCCACCGCATCCAGCACCCGCAGGTGGTCCACCAGCTTCTACGCAATCAACACCGCCGTAGCCTTTGTAAATCACATCTTCCGGCCAGACATCTTCGTAGTGATAGTCCTTTTCTTGGAGGGTGTCGATAATTGTCGGAATCAAAAACCCAGTCAGGGTGAAGGTACTGTCATGTTTGGGGTCGCAGCCAATTTGCAGCACTTTCTTGCCACGTTTAGCTAGGGCGACTGATATGTTACAGCTAGTTGTGGATTTACCGATACCACCTTTTCCGTAGACTGCTAGTTTCACTTTTATTTGCCTCTTATAGCTTATTGTCAAACTTGTGGCTCAAACATTTGCCTTCACCTGTCCTGAGATGGCGATGCGTGAGGTCTGTTGATGTCATTATTGGGCAAATTACATAGAAAAGAAAGTGGACCTCAATCTGTAAATCGGTCTAATATCATGAATTAAAGCTTAATCATCCGTATTTGAAGTTTTATCAACCTTAAAGACCTTATTAGCTCTCAAAAAATTCAATAAACAGTTTTTATTACTTATTTTTATAAAAATAGTTACAAAATACAAAAGACTGGAATTGGCTTTTTTGAATGGTTTTCCTAGAATTAGCTGATGGTCATGCAACGTGTTTTCAGGGTATTGGGGCACAGGGTCAAGGGTAAAGAGAGGTATAGCCAGCACTATGCTAGAAATATCGGTGAAATATTGCGAGCAGATAATTTGGCAGTTTTCAGTCGGTAGCCAAGACCCTTTAATTGCTGCTTGAGAGTAAGTTAGTCTGTTTTTGTAAAAAATTATTAAATTGCCAAATATTGTCTAAGATTATTAAAATCTTTCGGCTGTGCCGATTAAAACCTCGTTTCTGGGTTATACCTAATAAATGCGTGTTATTGATCTGCTGCCGGCAGTGAAGAAGGGGGCAGCCCACTAATGGGCATTCCCAGTCAGTGACTGGGAACGAGGCAAATCAGGACACCTCAGTTTCAAGTTCCTGAATTTCTTGTAATGTTTGCCAGCCAGCTTGCCACTGGGAGTTATCTTGTAATAATTTGGCATTTATCCAGAAACGGACTTTAGGATCGCAAGCACAAACCATTTCGGCGTAAACCCACTTAGCTTGATTTTTCCGGTTGACAACTTGGAAGTGCCGCCAGCCATCAACTTTTTGCTGTGCTGTCCACTTAGAACCAACTAGGTAAGGAAATTTTTGTTTTTTAGTCATTTGTATATTAGTCATTTGTCATTGGGCATTGAGCATTGGGCATGGGGCATCGGTTATTAATTATTCTCCCCTGCTCCCCCTGCTCCCCCTGCTCCCCCTGCTCCCCCTGCTTCCTCATCCCCCTTATCCTCCCCCATCCCCAGTCCCCAATTAAGATGTCACTAAATCGCCGTTACGGGTAAACTTCTGACAATGCAACTCACTATCTTGCTGGACACATAGCGAAAACCATCTGATATGGCTCCAGCAAGTGTTAATGTTATTGTTAATTTTGCGCTTTTTCCTAGAAAGGCGTTGTCTTACGACTTCGTTAGGGCAAAGAATTTCTAACGTGCCCGTACCATCTTCATAATTGATGATCCGAAATAGACAGTCTTGCAACATAGCACGGCTGCTGCTGTCGAAGAACCGCTTAAATCGCTGTAGCTTTTCCCCTTCAGTCATTTGGCTGATGGGTTTCATTTTTAAGAAATCTTCATCCTCAAAGTCAAAGTTATCATCTTCAAAGTCGTAGGGGTCAATCATTTTCAGCATCCACTAGGCGACCTAGAATTATGGTAACTCTGTGTGGGGGCAGGGGAATCAGGAGATACGGAGATGGTTTTGTACCATTGACTTGAAAGTTGATGGAGTTTAACAACACCTTGCACTGCTGAGAATTAAAAATGATATTTACGATCGCGTACCCACATATTTATAGGTATCGCTTTACCTTGTGCATTCACTTTCACTTCCACTACTATCGGTTGCGGCTGTCCTGGTTTGATTGATCGGGCTTTAAAGATATCGTTGTTAATATCGTTCCGTTGATCCTCTGGGATGTAGTAAGTTTCTAAGCCATAAGTAATCGAATTATAGGCACTATATTGACCTTTTAAGGCTATCTGATTTGCAGCTAGAGAAGTTGGGACTTGTCCACTTACGCGCACAGGTTTCCAAGCTTGAGGAATTCCACCAGAGGATTTTTGCTCTTCCAAAATTATATACAAGTTGGTTCCCTGAGCCAAAGGCTCGCCTCGTTTGTCGGGAACAGGATTTTGCTTTACCAAATCTTCCCAACCAGGAAGTTTTTTTAAATTATCTATGCGAGAAATTTGATAATTTAGCGTCACAGAGTAACCGCGCAGCAAATCGTAAGGATCTACAGGTAGAGTTTGCAAAATAGCTGTTTTACCTGTAACAAGTGTGTAAACTGATTGGGCTGGTACTGCCAAGATGATCGCTGTTTGGATTAGCAGGGGAACTACAAACCGCCAAACAGCTATAGGCTTTTCTGAAGGTTCATTTTGCAAAGGTAATGCTTGATTAGTTTCCATAGGGGAGAATCAGAAAAATGAGTTTTAAGTATTGAATGAGCAGCTTTTTTAAATTCGTAAATTTCTTACATAAATTCTGCATAAAGATGCACTTGATATTTATTATTAAAGAAACCGCCAAAGATGCAAAGTAATATATGGTTCAAGTAATTAGTGCAATTTTACAGAGAATTTGTATTATGAACGATTATTATCAGAAGTTGATAAAACTGGTAAAGATGACAAATAACGTTCAAACCACAATCCGGCAAAAATTACAGCAATACCGCACAAAACAAAAATTAAGGATTTGAATAGTAAGGCGGTGTTGTACTCTAGCGTTCGGCTGATAATTTGTAGTGTTAATAATACTAGTCCACCCCAAAAATCGCGTCGTTGTCCTAACTCCAGCGCTTCGCGAATTAGTTCAAACCCTAACACTGCTAAAAGGACATTAAAAGCAAATATGGGAATGGCAGGAATCGGAGTAATAGCTTGATGAACGAAGATTAATAAAGCAGTTATGACAATCAAGCTGCCAATAAAGATTGTCTTGAAATCTATTCCTTGGCGTTCCATGTTGCCTGTTGATCGTAGCAAATGCCACCATTGCCACAGAGCTAAAACTGTGAAAATTGCCACATCAATAAAGGGTAGCGAAGTTGCTAAGTGACTATTTTGAAATTCAGTGTAATAAGCAACAGATGGATCTGACCATAACCAACGGAAAGACAGGTAGTAAAACGTGATGCTGAAAAACACCCTAGCTAGAGTCCTGGCAAAGGGCTGAAATAGCCTGGAAGAAACTCGCCAAAATAATAAGTCATCATAACTCCACAATAATGCTGGGGGGAGGGCAAAGGCGGCTATAGCAATCCAAGGTGGAGCATCTCTATATGTCAGAACTTGCAGCGACTGGAGATGAAATTGCCAGGATGTAACAAATGCGATCGCCGCAATTCTGAAAATCCAACGGGAACGACACCAGTAAGCTAAAGGTACAAACACTACACCTAAGAGTAGGGGCATATGTTGTATTACCAGCCGCGCCCATGTCAGCTCATTTTGTGAAAAGTACCCATCTAAGCATCCTATGGAATACCCGATTAGCACTAGGATCAGGGCAAGCATCCCCAAGGAAGCCAAGCGCAGACTGTAAGCCATTAGCAAAACAGCCAACCCCCAAATTAAGAACAGTTCGTAACTTGAACCGCTAATATGGAACATTTGCGCCAACAGCGCTATATTTGCGCCGATTGTCAACGCACCTAAAAGTAGCAAGCCTTCTCCGAAGACCTGTTGGCGGCGTTTTCGGCCTCTTGGGGAAATATTATTGCTTGCAGGTTGTCTCCACAAAATAAAACCAGCAATATTAGTTGTCAGAAATAAACTTAACAGTAGTGTTAACTTGGCTTCTCTATTCAAAGCTTGCCAGTTGGCAGCTACAAAAGTAATTACACCTAAGCCTAACAATGTTGCACCCACAGCGATCAAGATAAAAACGAAGCGATCGCGAGCGGCAGTTTCTAGATTATTAAATTGATACCTTTGTGCGAGTATTTGGTAAAAATCCGCATCAATAAGTCCTTCATCCTGCCATAGTTGCGCTTCTTGACGCAACTGGCGGCGAAAATTATCAAGTAACATGATTTTCTCTGAGGCTGTAAGCAAATGGAATGTGGGACAAGAACTATGCTCGTCAGATCAATGAAGCTAATTATACTTACAGTGTCGATCAACTGTTTTACGCAATACCGGCGTGAACGCACGCGGATTCTTCTATCTACGAAACGACTTGCTCTTTAAGGCGATCGCCTAATTCATTGCCTCAAACATCTCACGACTGCCTAGAAAGTACAAATAATGAATTTTTTTTCCACGAGCGGTAATACTACTACTCTATAAAGATGTAAAGACCGATCCAGCTAGTCGCCTCCATGTTTTTACAATGACAATATCAGAACAAAACTGATTCTTGTTCTGTATGCGATGGACACTTCGCCCAAAAAGTGTTCCCCCAAAGTTCTGATATCTGAAGACAAGCTGCCGTCCGGGCATGTCGGAAGTCGGCACTCAGACAACTCTGGGCAGCATTGTCTCATGGTTGGGCGTCTACGTTCCTCAAAAAAGCCTATGCAACCAACTAATTCAAATCAATTTACAGAAAAAGCCTGGGAAGCGATCGCCCATACTCAGGATATTGTTAAACAATATCAACAACAGCAGATAGAAAGTGAACACCTAATGAAAGCGCTGCTAGAACAAGATGGACTAGCCAACGTTATCTTTACTAAAGCGGGTGTTAACCTTCAAAAACTGCGTGATCGCACTGAACAATTTTTCCAACGTCAGCCGAAAGTGTCCGGTAGCAGCAGTTCTATCTACTTGGGACGTAGCTTAGATACACTTTTAGACCGAGCAGACGGATATCGCAAGGAGTTTCAAGACGAATATATTTCAATTGAACACTTATTGCTGGCTTACGCTAAAGATGACCGCTTTGGCAAAGGTTTATTCCAAGAATTCGGTTTAGACGAAGGCAAACTAAAAAATATTATTGAACAAATTCGTGGGAGCCAAAAAGTGACCGACCAAAATCCAGAAGGCAAATACGAAGCACTGGAAAAATACGGGCGTGACCTTACAGAAGCCGCGCGTAAAGGTCAACTTGATCCAGTGATTGGGCGAGATGATGAAATTCGTCGGACTATCCAAATTCTCTCTCGCCGCACTAAGAATAACCCTGTGTTAATTGGTGAACCGGGTGTTGGTAAAACTGCGATCGCCGAAGGATTAGCACAGCGGATTATTGCAGGTGATGTCCCTCAATCCCTCAAAGACCGCAAGCTAATCGCTTTAGATATGGGTGCTTTGATTGCAGGGGCAAAATTCCGGGGTGAATTTGAAGAACGTTTGAAAGCAGTATTAAAAGAAGTTACTGAATCTGGCGGGAATATTGTTTTATTTATCGATGAAATTCACACCGTTGTCGGCGCTGGTGCAACCCAAGGCGCGATGGATGCGGGTAACTTGTTAAAACCGATGTTGGCGCGGGGCGAATTGCGTTGTATTGGGGCGACAACCCTGGATGAATACCGCAAATATATCGAAAAAGATGCCGCACTAGAAAGACGCTTCCAGCAGGTTTATGTTGATCAGCCCAGTGTTGAAGATACTATTTCGATTTTGCGTGGGTTGAGAGAACGCTATGAAACCCACCATAGTGTGACGATTTCTGATAGTGCTTTAGTTGCAGCAGCCGTATTGTCGAGTCGATATATTAGCGATCGCTTTTTACCTGACAAAGCTATTGACTTAGTAGACGAAGCGGCTGCTAAACTGAAAATGGAGATTACCTCCAAACCAGAAGAACTCGACGAAATTGATCGCAAGATTCTGCAATTGGAAATGGAGAAGCTATCGCTGCAAAAAGAAAGCGATGCAGCTTCTCGTGAACGTCTAGGAAGACTAAAAAAAGAAATTGCCGATTTTAAAGAAGAACAAAGAACACTGAATACTCAATGGCAGTCAGAAAAAGATATTATCGATAAAATTTCGTCAGTTAAAAAAGAGGAGGAACGTGTTAACCAGGAAATTGAGCAGGCCAAACGTAACTACGAACTTGAAAAGGCTTCGACGTTGGAATATGGGAGATTACCCGATTTGAAGCGCCAAGTGGAATTAGCCGGAAGTGAACTAGCAAACGCCCAAAGAACTGGTAAATCTTTATTGCGTGAGGAAGTCACCGAATCTGATATTGCCGAAATCATTTCTAAATGGACAGGGATTCCGATCAGCAAGTTGGTGGAATCAGAGAAAGAAAAACTGCTGCATTTAGAAGATGAACTACACCGCCGCGTGGTTGGACAAGAAGAAGCAGTCACAGCTGTAGCAGATGCAATTCAGCGATCGCGGGCTGGACTGGCTGATCCCAATCGTCCCATCGCTAGCTTTATTTTCCTTGGGCCTACGGGTGTGGGTAAAACTGAATTGGCGAAAGCGCTGGCGGCGTATATGTTCGATAGCGAAGATGCGCTGGTGCGAATCGATATGTCGGAGTATATGGAAAAACACGCTGTCTCCAGGCTGATCGGTGCGCCTCCAGGATACGTGGGTTACGAAGAAGGCGGACAACTGACAGAAACGATTCGGCGGCGTCCTTACTCAGTGATTCTCTTCGACGAAATCGAGAAAGCACACCCCGATGTCTTTAATATCTTCTTGCAAATTCTCGATGATGGTCGCGTCACTGATGCCCAAGGTCATAAGGTGGACTTTAAGAACGCTATTATCATCATGACCAGCAACATCGGTTCGCAGTACATTCTTGATGTTGCCGGGGATAACGCCCACTACGACGAAATGCGCCGTCGAGTCATGGAGGCGATGCGGAATAGCTTCCGTCCAGAGTTCCTGAACAGAATTGACGAAATCATCATCTTCCACGGTTTAGATAAGAAGGAATTGCGGCAAATTGTGCTGTTGCAAGTGGAGAGATTACGCCAAAGACTTAGCGATCGCAAAATATCCCTCAAGCTCTCGAATATTGCACTTGACTTTTTAGCAGAAGTAGGATATGACCCAATATATGGGGCACGTCCACTGAAGCGAGCCATTCAGCGGGAGTTAGAAACTCAAATTGCCAAAGCCATCTTGCGCGGCGAATTCAACGACGGCGACACTATTTTTGTAGATGTGCAAAATGAGCGTCTTTCTTTTAGTCGCTTACCTGTTGAGGTGTTTACTAGCTAATTAAATTCATTAAAAACCTTCCGCAAAGACGCTAAGTTACACAAGAGCGCCTTTGCGTTTTTTTATGAAACTGTTCTGTGAATGGGGACAGGAAACTACTCACTTTGCTTTTGGTTCCAACAGTCGCATTTATTCAAGCAAAGCTAGAAATTTTTTGGAATGGATACCCAGACATTCATCTGTGAGCGACTGGCCAAAGAAGGCATTAAAATCATAATCCTATAACCCAGTTCATCGGGTTGACCAAACCAAAATTCCAAAATAGCTTTTGCCTGTGACATTGCTCTTACTGACTCTTACAAAGCTCTTGTCGCATTTTACGCATATTTGCAGGCAACTCGAAGTTCATTGCTTGTTGAATGAAAATTGATGGAATTGGAATAAGAGGTGTAGCTTGGACAGTATAAGCTAGCAACGTACCATTACCGCAATCTTTTAGTTCTAAATTGGCGTTAAAGTCCTCAAAAGTCCCTTTTACCATGCGAAATTGGATTTGCTGCCCCAGCACTTCCATGACGTTGAGGTAAATTTCAACTTGAGCGGTGAAAAAGAAAAAGGCTTTTTGTGCTGCTTGATACAGATGTTTAACTTCACCTCTGTACATCACTTCGCTTTTAGTGATATCGGGAAAATATTGCACCCACCGGGGATAATCAGTTAATTGCTGCCAGACTTGCGATCGCACCATCGGCAAATACATCCAGGCTGTCACCGCGCCACCCCAAGTCTTGTGCGATCGCGTTTCTACCAAAATTTCACCTTGTACCAGCAACCTTTGCTTGTCTTGACTCCAAGCCATATCTGAACCTGCAATAATTGAGTCTGAGATATAAGACGCAGACATAATGATTTTATTTACTCCTCAACTCATCCACCTAAATGGAGTTGAAACTACAAGCTATAAAACTTGATTTAGATTCAACCCACTAAATTTTAATTTAAGTGTAATGCTTATCTTTTCTGAGAATCGTGATTTTTTGGTAATTATTTCAGAAACTTTACTGTAAAAACTGTATTTCTTATCACAATTAACACAATTAATACTTAAATGAGTTTTCTCAGAGCAATATTTGTAGATGAAAAACTGAGTTGTTAACAGCTAGAATGGCACAAACACGACCTAATATCAAGCACCTTACCCCAACGTCTGGATAGCATCTCTCAATTTTTACGTGTTATTTCTGATGAAACTGCAACTTCATCGTAACTTCATATCTTATTGTCAATATCATGTGTAATCTCTGTTGAGTTGAGAGGAAAAGTAGGTGAGTCAATCTGATTTAAATCGTAGATTAATCCAGATTTTTGGTATCCTTCTCGGCATTAGTGTAGCCGTCTGGGTACTGAGAGGCTTTGGTATTCTCACTTTTATTCCAGGTGGAATAATTTGGCTACTATTACTAGGGGCGATCGCGATCGCGATTATCAGTTACGCCCAAAGGAGATGGTGGCGTATTTAATCTGATTTATGAAATAGTCATTAGTCACTGGTCACTTGTACTGAGCGTAGTCGAAGTATTAGTTATTAGTCAAAGATACAAGAGTTTTTGGTACATACCTCGCCCTTCCTGGGCGAAAAAAACTAATGACTACGGCCTAATTCAAGCCACGCCGACAAGGGACGTGATTTCTCTTGGACTATTGACTAATACTTCGACTACGCTCAGTACAAGTGACTAATGACTAATGACTCCGCGAAGCGGTTTGATTTTCATAACGTAGTCTCGTTTAAGAATTGTAGCCTGCTTGTTTTGACTCACTACCAAAAGTATTTAATAGTGAAGCAATGCCAACAATTTACTAGGGGAAACGAACATGGCAAACTATATATGTACTGTTTGCGGCTACGAATATGACCCAGAACAAGGCAATCCAGATAGCGGTATAGCACCGGGAACAGCTTTTGAAGATATACCAGATGATTGGTCATGTCCAGTTTGCGGTGTCACAAAAGACCAATTTGAACCAGCTGAAGAGTGAAGATAACCGCTAACCTAGTAAAGTACGTGCTATTAAGAAATTTTAGAACTTGCTACCGTTACGAATCGTAGTTATTGGGGGTGGGGCAGCGGGATTTTTTGGTGCGATCGCTTGTGCTAAAGCCAATCCTGATGCCCAAGTTACTTTACTCGAAGCCAGTCGCCAACCCCTAGCGAAAGTGCTAATTTCTGGTGGTGGACGCTGCAACGTTACTCACGCTTGCTTTGACCCTGAGGAGTTAGTCCAAAATTACCCCAGAGGTGCAAAAGCTTTGCGGGGTGCTTTGACTCATTTTGGGCCTGAAGATACAGTAGCTTGGTTTGCTGCTCACGGAGTATATCTAAACACTGAAGCTGATAGCCGGATGTTTCCTGTCACCAATACTTCAGAAACCATTGTGGAATGTCTGATTAAAGCGGTGGCAACATCTGGGGTAAAACTCCGTATCGGTACACCTGTAACTTCGGTGACCGCAGCAGATGGGGGGTTTGATATTTTTCTGAAGTCGGGAGATCCGATTAAATGCGATCGCCTACTTCTTGCGACCGGCAGCAGCCTTGCTGGTTATAAAATTGTCCAGGAGTTAGGTCATCAAATTGAACCGCCAGTACCCTCATTATTTACCTTCAACATTCTCGATCAAAAGCTGCGGGAATTAGCTGGAGTTAGTGTTAACCCTGTACAATTGCGGCTATCTGTGGGCGGAAAATCCCAATTACAACAAACTGGGCCATTGCTAATTACCCACTGGGGTTTGAGTGGCCCCGCAGTTCTGAAGCTTTCTGCTTGGGGTGCGAGAGTTCTGCACGAAAGCCGCTATCAAGCCAGATTATTGATTAATTGGCTGCCCCATTTGCAACAAGAACAAGTGCGAGAAAAAGTTTTAGCAGTTAAGGATGAATGGGGCAAGAAAGCGATCGCATTGCATCGCGGCGTTGATCTACCCCATCGTCTCTGGCAATATATCATCGCCCGTGCAGGAATTACCACAGAAGACCGTTGGGCAGGAATATCTAGTAAAACCTTAAATCAACTGGTGCAAGAACTTACTCAGGGACAATACTTAACTAACGGTAAAGGAGCCTTTAAAGAAGAATTTGTTACCTGTGGCGGTGTCCACCTCAAAGAAGTCAACTTCAAGACAATGGAAAGTAGGTTAGTTCCTGGTCTTTATTTTGCTGGAGAAATCTTAGATATTGATGGCGTCACCGGTGGGTTTAACTTCCAAAGTGCTTGGACAACCGGGTATTTAGCAGGCGTAGCAATGGCGAATAGCGATTAGTACAATCACAGAGAGACAGCTTAAGGGAGTTTTTAGTAAGGGCTTTAGTCTTTATTTTATAAGCACTAAAGCCCTTACTACGAACTTATTAAAATTAATATAGCAGACTTTTATAAGGTTTATTGCTAAAGCTTATTATCAAAAAGATAACTTGGAGTTTTTATCTTAGTCCCCTCTTTATCAAATATTCAACTTGTTCTACAAATTCCTCTATCCAATCCATCACAGATGTACTGGACTCTTTGATTGTGTCATTCTCATGTAGAAAATAAACAGAACAGTCATCTTGTCCATCGGCAATAATAAACCACGGATCTCCATGTAAGGCACAGATACAGAAAGCATTTTCAGGTAAGCGTGTACATTCTTCTCCCTCAGCAATGGACTCAAGGATAACCTCCTGCTGCCATTCATTCATTTTAATAAGTTGGTCAAAGTAAAACTCAGATTCCGATCCTCTAACAAGCTTTCCGGCACTATGCCCAAGTAAGCTTAAGATTTCCCTGTAAGTCCTTGGCAAAACTCCATATTTGCTCTCAATGTATGCAATTTCCTCTGAGGTACATCCTTGTAGCTCTTGCTCATTTTTTACTATTCCACTAGTAAACAAGCGCTCTCTTAATTCTTGGATATTATTAATCATTTCAAAACCTGGAACTTTCTAGATAATTAATAATCTCTATCTTAATTATTAATTATCTGGCTAGTACAAAGCGGCAAAAATAAAGCTACCATCCTTTGTAGATCAATTTTTAACACACCCAACAATGAAATTTAGCGAAATTCTCCGCCAATTTGGTGATGCAGCCACCAATCATAGCCTGACTAGCAACCCAGACCATGACCCAGAAATTACAGGGGTAGCAGCCATTGATGAAGCTAGCAACGGTACTCTCAGCTACGTAGAAAGTGCAAAATTTGGGTCTTTTATCGGCAACAGCAATGCTAGTGCTTTAATTTTGCCCCAGGACGAAAAATTACAGGCGCTTGCACAGGAGAATGGTATTGCCTGGTTAGCGACCCCAGATCCGCGATTATTATTTGCCAAAGCGATCGCACTTTTTTACCAGCCATATCGCCCCATCCCAGAAATTCATCCCACCGCTGTGATTCACTCCACCGCAAAAGTTGGTAGCGATGTTTACATTGGGCCCCATGCTGTGATTCAACAAGGGGTAGAAATTGGCAATGGCGCAATCATTCATCCGAATGTGGTGATTTATCCAGATGTTAAAATAGGCGATCGCACCACCTTACACGCCAATTGCACCATCCACGAACGCACCCACATCGGTGCAGATTGCGTCATTCACAGTGGTGCTGTCATCGGTGCAGAAGGCTTTGGTTTTGTTCCTACCCGGACTGGTTGGTTTAAAATGGAACAATCCGGCTATACAGTTTTAGAAGATGGCGTAGAAGTTGGCTGCAACAGTGGCATTGACCGCCCATCTGTTGGAGAAACACGCGTAGGTCGCAATACAGTAATTGATAGTTTAGTGCAAATAGGTCACGGTTGCAAAATTGGTTCTGGCTGTGCGATCGCAGGTCAAGTTGGCATGGCGGGAGGTGTTCAACTGGGAAATCGCGTTATTTTAGCTGGACAAACAGGAATAGTTAATCAAGTGAAGATGGGAGATGGGGCAATGACATCTGCTCAAACTGGAATTCACAACGATGTTGCACCAGGAGAAATTGTCTGCGGAACTCCAGCCCTTCCTTACAAACTATATCTCAAGGTATGTGCTGTTTATGGTCGCCTGCCAGATATGTATCAATCGCTAAAACAATTGCAACGTAAATTAAAAAATAGCAATGATTAATAGGAGCTAGTAAGTTAAAAGATAAAAGTAAAAAGAGAAGAAAGACTTAATAAGTTCTGTTTTGCCTTTTTACTTTTGCCTTCTGGCACTTGATTTGATAGAAGGATGAAATTAAAAGTGTGTAGGCGTAGCCCATCGGAAACATTGCCTACACATCAACTTAGATAATTGCCTACATTCTCATATTAATTTACCAAAATCAGTAATCTCTGCCTTGAACTCAACCACTGAATAGTAGCAACAAGCTATAGGAATCCGATTTAATTTTTGAACAAAATAAACAAAAACAGCAACATTCAAGCCTCTGAACTCGGAAGTTGAGCCTCTGAACTCGGAAGTTGAGCCTTTGAACTCGGAAGTTGAGCCTTTGAACTCGGAAGTTGAGCCTTTGAACTCGGAAGTTGAGCCTCTGAACTCGGAAGTTGAGCCTTTGAACTCGGAAGTTGAGCCTTTGAACTCGGAAATTGAGCCTCTGAACTCGGAATGTCCGGTTCAGAAGTTAAAATCCTAATTTTTCCAATACTGGCTTTGTGGAAACAATATGGCGTTCTAAACCCAGGTCTTTTGGACTAACCCCAAGTGCCAAAGCAATCAACTGGGGTAAATGCAACACTGGTAAACCTAGCTTCTGTTCAATCACCTTTTCCACCTCTGGCTGACGCGAATCTAAATTTAAGTGGCACAGTGGACAAGGCGTAACTATACAGTCAGCACCAGAAGTCAAAGCGTCCTGAATATGCATCCCCGCCATCTTGAAAGATTGGGTAGTGGCATAACTAGCCAGGGGCCAACCACAACATTGTGTCCGGCCTCGGTAATAAATTGGTGTTGCACCCACCGCCCGAAACATATTTTCCATCGCTTCCGGTTGGAACGGGTCATCATAGGGCATATATTTTTGGGCGCGGAGGAGATAACAGCCATAAAAAGCCGCACATTTTAATCCAGTTAACTTCCGGGTGACACGTTTGGTAATTTCCTCTAAACCGTAATCTGTTACCAAGGCGTAGAGGAGATGTTTAACCTCGGTGCTGCCGCGATAAGGTGAACAGCCTTCTTTGTGCAGCAAGCCATTAACCTGTTCAATGTAGGTAGGGTCAGAAGTCTGGCATTCTTTCAGGTGTTCGTTGACGTGACCGATAACACCTTGACAAGTACTGCAATGGGTAAGTAAGGGCAGATTTAATTCTTCTGCTAAGGCAATATTTCTGGCGTTGACTGTATCTTCTAGCAATTGGGAATCTTCTTTAAATGTGCCAGAACCGCAGCAAGCAGCTTTTTTAAGTTCAACCAGTTCAATACCCAGGGCTTGGGTAAGCGCTTGAGTTGACTGGTAAAGTTCCCGACAGGCCCCTTGGGCAACACAACCGGGGAAGTAAGCGTATTTCAGGGTGTGAGATAGCATAGAAATATGTTTGGGTTAGAGCGATCGCTCTAAACAATAACTGTTTTATCATCCCTTGTTAGCACCGAAGTTCTGATGTTTGACGTTCAACGACCCTTTAACCGTCTAGGTTCAAAGTCGCAGCATCTACATATTCTTAATTGCTAGCAAGGCTGTAAATACTGATAGAGACATTGTAAAAAATTTTAGCAATAATTGGAAAACCGAAGCATTTACACGGTATCGGCGATGGCGTAGCCTGCTCCATTGCCCAAGTGTTAAGAGAAAACTTACCCCATTCTTTTTAGAAGAAAGGTTTTCTAACAGAAAAACCCTTGGCAGTATGCGGGCGATCGCGCTTGACGATAAGATGTATATGCTCAAAACAATGTCTCCTCTAAAGAGCAGATCGTAGCAACTGGTTAAGGACTTTTATTATTTATGAGCCAAACGGAACTTTTTGAAAAGGTCAAGAAAATCGTCACCGAACAATTGAGTGTTGACGACCCTGCCAAAATCACACCCCAGTCCAAGTTTATGGACGATCTAGGAGCAGATTCCTTAGATACCGTTGAACTGGTGATGGCCTTGGAAGAAGAATTTGATATCGAAATTCCCGACGAAGCTGCCGAGCAGATTATATCGGTTCAAGACGCAGTAGATTACATCAATAACAAAGTTACCGCATCAGCTTAATTAGGAATTGGGGATTGGGGAACACGTGGCCCTCTCTGGGGATAAGGGGCAATGGGAATTGGGAAGATTTTTCTTTGCACCTAGTCACCCAAAGGGTGACGCTCCTAACGTCGCTAACGCCAGTCGCTCATAAAGGAAACCTTTAAGACCGCGCTGGCTCACCAGTACCTACTCGCTAAACCCGAATTTTTTGGCTGCTGCTTTTTCGCCATTTTTAACCGAATCATGACAGATCATACACGTAAACGCGTTGTTGTAACTGGTGTTGGCGCGATTACACCTATAGGTAACACAGCAACAGAATATTGGAATGGATTATTGAATGGACGCAATGGCATTGCCTACATCACACTTTTTGATGCGTCTCGCCATGATTGCCGCATTGCTGGTGAGGTGAAAAACTTCGATCCACATGATTACTTGGAGCGCAAAGAGGCCAAGCGCATGGATCGATTTGCCCAATTTGGGGTTTCGGCAGCAAAACAGGCTGTATCTAACGCGCAGTTAGTGATCAATGACCTGAATGCAGAACAGGTAGGTGTCATGATCGGTTCTGGCGTTGGTGGCATTAAGGTATTAGAAGACCAGCAAACTATCTACCTCAACCGTGGCCCCGATCGCTGTAGTCCATTCATGATCCCGATGATGATTGCCAATATGGCAGCAGGATTAACGGCAATTCACACGGGTGCTAAAGGGCCAAACTCCTGTCCTGTAACTGCCTGCGCTGCTGGCTCCAACGCCATAGGAGATGCTTTTCGTCTCATTCAAGGGGGATACGCCCAGGCAATGATTTGCGGGGGAACGGAGTCAGCTGTCACACCATTGTCGATAGCTGGGTTCGCCGCTTGCAAGGCACTCTCTTTTAGCAATGATGACCCGACTAAAGCTTGCCGTCCCTTTGACCGCGATCGCAACGGATTTGTCTTGGGTGAAGGTTCAGGAATTTTAATTCTAGAAGAACTGCAACACGCCATCAGTCGCGGCGCTCACATTTATGCCGAAATGATCGGCTATGGGATGACCTGTGACGCCTACCATATCACCTCCCCCGTACCTGGTGGGCTGGGAGCAGCGAGAGCCATAGAACTAGCGCTCAAAGATGCCGCCATAACTCCCGAACAGATCAGCTATATTAATGCTCACGGCACTAGCACCCCAGCTAATGATTCAACTGAAACCTCAGCAATCAAAAAAGCCTTGGGAGAACATGCCTATAAGGTGGCAATTAGCTCCACCAAATCGATGACAGGTCATTTATTGGGCGGTTCTGGAGGTATTGAAGCAGTAGCAACAGTACTGGCGATCGCTAATGACCAAATTCCACCGACAATCAATCTGGAAAATCCCGATCCAGAGTGTGACTTAGATTACGTGCCTAACTCTAGCCGCGCTCAAAAAGTCGAGGTAGCAATATCCAATTCTTTTGGGTTTGGCGGTCATAATGTCACACTAGCCTTTAAGAAATACGTCTAAAAATTTCCCATTTTATTGCTAGTCGGCTCTCCTGAGATGACTGTGCCAAAAGTATGATAGATATCATTCCGCTATAACTTAAGCGTTCAGCATGACCCAATTATCAGCTTGATTTATCACCACAAACTCAGGAGATCCCGCTTGTCCATCGACAAGCGGGAGTGGGATGATGAGGATACTGTGGGGAATCTAAAATAACCCCAGCAAGAGAAGCTACCAAGAGTGCTAACCCGTCGTTAAAAACAAGAGATTATGACTGTTGCAACCCAATCCCCCAAAGAAGTTTCCCTCGAAGGACTTTGTATTAACTCGATCCGCTTCTTGGCTGTTGATGCCGTAGAAAAGGCAAACTCAGGACACCCAGGACTGCCGATGGGCGCGGCTCCGATGGCTTTTGTCCTCTGGGATCGCTTTTTGAAGTTTAATCCCAAGAATCCCAAATGGTTTAATCGCGATCGCTTTGTCTTGTCTGCCGGTCATGGCTCGATGTTGCAGTACGCCCTGCTCTATCTAACAGGCTACGATAGCGTCAGCATTGAAGATATTAAGCAATTCCGTCAATGGGAGTCCAAAACCCCTGGACACCCCGAAAACTTCATGACCCCAGGCGTAGAAGTCACAACTGGGCCCTTGGGTCAAGGAATTGCCAATGGAGTCGGTTTAGCGATCGCAGAGGCGCACCTTGCCGCTAAATTTAACAAACCCGATACCAAGATTGTTGACCATTACACCTACGTGATTGTGGGTGACGGTTGCAACATGGAAGGAATTTCTGGTGAAGCTTGTTCTTTCGCGGGGCACTTGGGACTAGGCAAACTGATCGCTCTGTACGACGACAACCACATTTCCATCGACGGTTCTACAGATGTGGCATTCACCGAAGATGTTTCTAAGCGCTTTGAAGCTTACGGTTGGCACGTCCAACACGTCGAGGACGGTAACACTAACCTAGAAGCGATCGCCAAAGCAATTGAAGCAGCCAAAGCAGTTACCGATAAGCCTTCTTTCATCAAGGTAACAACCATTATTGGTTACGGTTCCCCCAATAAAGCAAACACTGCTGGTGTTCACGGTGCTGCCCTTGGCAAAGACGAAATAGCATTGACTCGGAAAAATTTGGGTTGGGAATACGAGCCTTTCGTAGTCCCAGAAGAAGCCCTCAACCACACCCGCAAAGCAGTGGAACGTGGCGCAGGTTACGAAGACGAATGGAATAAGACTTTTGCAGACTACAAAGCTAAGTATGCCCAAGAAGCGGCTGACTTTGAACGCTACATAAGCAGCAAACTACCCGATGGTTGGGATAAGGTACTACCTACCTACACCCCAGAAGACAAAGGACTGCCTACTCGCAAACACTCAGAAAATTGCCTCAACAAACTAGCGGCGGTTTTACCTGAATTGATTGGTGGTTCGGCTGACTTAACCCACTCAAACCTTACCGAAGTCAAGGGCAAAGGCGACTTTCAAAAAGGGCACTACGAAAACCCCAACATCCACTTTGGTGTACGGGAACATGCTATGGGCGCAATCTGTAATGGGATAGCGCTGCACAGTTCGGGATTAATTCCCTACGGTGCTACCTTCTTGATCTTCACAGATTATATGCGTGCTGCCATCCGCTTATCCGCGCTTTCCCAAGCTGGGGCGATTTGGGTGATGACTCACGATTCCATTGGACAAGGTGAAGATGGCCCCACACACCAACCCATTGAAACTCTGGCTTCCTTGCGAGCTATTCCTAATTTATTAGTGTTTCGTCCCGCAGACGGTAACGAAACCTCTGGCGCTTATAAAATAGCGATCGAAAAGTCGAAGCAAAACGCTCCATCTTTATTGGCGTTCACCCGTCAAAACGTTCCCAACTTGGCAGGTACATCGGTTGAGGGCGTAGCGAAGGGTGGATACACCGTAGTTGATAGCGAAGGTACACCTGATATCATTTTGATTGGAACTGGTTCAGAACTGAGCCTCGCCGTCGGCGCAGCCGAAAAACTCACGGCTGAAGGTAAGAAAGCCCGTGTTGTCTCGCTACCTTCATGGGAACTGTTTGAAGCACAAGATGCGGCTTATAAAGAGTCCGTTTTGCCGAAAGCTGTCACCAAGCGTTTGTCTGTAGAAGCTGCTAGCAGTTTCGGTTGGCACAAATACGTAGGCACTGAAGGCGATTGCGTTAGTATTGATCGCTTTGGTGCTTCGGCTCCAGGCAATGTTTGTCTAGAGAAGTTTGGCTTTAGTGTTGATAATGTGTTTGCTAAGGCTAAACAATTGTTGGGTTAATAGCAACAAAATATTCTCGAAATTGTATAGGGTGGGCATCTTGTCCACCTTTTTTTTACGCAGAGGAGCGCTGAGAGTTCAGGGGATTAATTTAGAGAATTGGGCAGCAAGAACAGAACCTTGAGTTTGAGGCGATATCACCCTGGCAAAAACTGGCTTAACTGACTTAGTATATTTAAGGATGCAACAGTAAAAATTTATTCAATATACTAACCAGACTCTTAATGGAATCTTTGGAATCGCTTTTTAAACAATATCCTCCTGCACTTATACCAATTTACTTGACTGGAGAACCTAATCAACCTATCCAACTTTATCAAGGTTCCTTAAAAATTACTCAAGAAGAAACTGTATATGAAGGAAATGGTACTGTTTCCTTTGAATGGCTGCCATCTCCCGATGTTAAGTTCCTGTTTTCAACATCTAATAATGAGTCTCTTCTTCAACTTGAGCTTGGCAAAGGTAATCTAAACCTTTCAGAAATCAAAACTTCTGCTGAAGTTTGGATTTCTAGTATTCTTCCTATCTACTTTGAGCATCAAGGTGGAGATATTTCAGGTAAATTAAATAAACCTGTAATATTAAGATCGGGAGATAATCTATCACATATACTCTTTCACCTAACCAACTTTCATGAATTTCTGGGGATGGCTATATCAACATTAAGGGGAATGCGGAGAGGTAGACTTATATTAAAAGCTGAGAGTTGGTATATTTCCATTGATGAGCTGGAAAACATTGGAGATATTATGAAGTCTCTCCAATCAAAAGGAGGCTACGCCATAACTCATGTGGGAAAACTCGAACGTTCCGATAAAAAGCCTTTTACCACAGAGGACCCTGATAAGGTCTTGGAAGCTTTGCATTGGTTTCTCTCTTTTTCTAGAGGCTTCAGGACTTGTCCCATCCTATTAGTCGGTTATGACAACACCGGGGAAAAGATCTGGGAAAACTGTACTTCGGTTTATACAACATCACCCTGGCGAAGTGTGCATTCGTGGTTTGCAGATTCACAAGATTCTTGCAGTCTCAGTAAACTTTTTCCAGGTTTCTTTAATCGCTGGCGAAGTACTACTTGGAATGAGCCGATAAGGTTTGCAATCCATTGGTATTTGGAAAGTATTGCTCAAGCCGGAGCTGTACAAGGTTCCATTGTTTTGATGCAAGCTGCTTTTGAAATCCTTGCTTGGACTCTTCTAGTGGAAGAAAAAGCTATCATCAGTCAAGAAGAATTTAAAAAACTTCCAGCAGCTGAACAACTAAGACGCCTCCTTTCACAGTGTGGTGTACCGTTGAAAGTACCTGATAGCTTAACTGACTTGCTCAAAGCCTCAAAAGAAAAAGAATTAAACTGGGTTGATGGCGCACAGGCTTTAACAGAGATACGTAATGCAATCGTTCATCCTAATCCAAAAAAGCGTCAAAAATATCTTAACCGACCCTTTCCAGAACAAATAGATGCTTATAAACTTGGATTATGGTATTTAGAACTGATTCTGTTAAATCTTTTTGAGTACAAAGGCGACTACTTCAACCGTATAGCAAATAAGGAATTCTATCAGGAAAATATCGAAGCTGTTCCCTGGGTTTAAAAATAAACTGAAACGATGGCTGTAGAATTAGGAATTTGGCAAGGGCGCTATCAAAATCTAGAATTACCCTGGCTGCGCTGGTGGGATAATCAGGGTAATTTGCTACAAACAAGATGGGAGCGATCGCAGCAAGCTGAAGCACGAGTGGAACGCTTGGCTGCTAAACTAAGAGAATTAAATATTAACCCCGATGAGTTAGTTTAATTATTTTGGCAACTATCTTTAGATAGATAGGGTAAACACTATGCGGGAGATCATCAGAAATCCCTTGCTAGCAATGAAAAAATGCAACTTTCATATCTAAAATTCTTAAGAGCATCTTTGATTGATTTTGTCAATATGTAATAACCGGCATTACTGAAGAAATCAGCAAGGCCTTCTCTAGACTGAATCTATATTCATGCTTTCAGTGGATGCAGTTATGACTTTGCGAATGCGATTATATTAAATATAATATGTACTCGAACAATAAATAGTTACTGTTGTTCAGATAAAAAAATTCAGATTTTATCCAACTCTAGTAACTTTGGTTTTTAGCCAATTGTTTGATGTTTTGAAAAGGTAACACAATGAATAATATCCTCAAGCGCACACTTCTACCCAGCCTCATGGCTGCAAGTTTAGCTGGTGTCACCTTAGTTCCAGCAAAACCAGCTGCTGCTGATGATCAAGTACTAAGAGATGTAGGTATTGGGGCTGTTACCAATGTAGTAACAGGATCTGTTAGGGGACATGGTAGTGTATTAGGTAATGCTGCCAAAGGTGGTCTCACTGGTGCGGCTGTCAATGGTGCAAATGGTCTGAGAAGCCATCACCATCGTCGTAACCGGAACCTTGGTCAAGATATCGGAGTCGGTGCAGGGGCTAGCGCATTGACTGGCGCAGTTACTGGTGATGGTAGACATACCGTTGGCAATGCTATTGATGGTGCAGCTGTAGGTGGAGCAATCCATCTATTAACCAATCACAAATAATTCCTAAATTCATCAGCCGAAATACTTTCCAACCGTTAACGAACTTATCCTTCCCTAATTCCTCTGCTTCCTAAAAAGAGCAAAACCAACCTCTCTTCCCTAGTAGGGAAGAGAGGTTGGGGGGGTAGATTTATATTGAGATATGTGCCACCGTCAATAACGGATGACGTTAGACTTAATAGTAAACTCTAGCCCTTCAACGCCTTTCTAAAGTTTCGACGATAGGATTGATTTGTAATAAACAAAGCTGGCCATAGCAAAGATAAACCAATGCGATTGGTCAAAGTTGGATTAAAATTAGTCCGCCCAAACCCATTCCAAAACTTCAAAATCCCGCCTCCGTAAACCGCTATCAAGCCAATAACAATTAAAGTACCCATTCCTATCAACTCCGTTAGTAACTGACAGAATTTAAGTTAAGTTTTACCACGCTAGGTAAGCACTTCATAAGCAACACCGAGAAGGTATGACAAAACTTCCCAGTTTTTGACATCTAAGTTAGTTAAACACACATCCTCTTATTCCAGTGTAGAATAGCCTCAAGCATTACAGCTAATTGAAAGCTTATGTCTTGCACCTTTTTGCCTAAAGTCTAGAAGCCTTGAGCTAAATGCATAAAGCCGTATTTGTTACTGAAAGCTTGCTGTAATTCTAAAAAACGAGAAATTATCGTAAAAATTAAGCTGAGACAAGACTAAAACTTCATCTGAAATTTAGAGGTTTTGGCATTGATCGTTGTCAAAAACCCATATAAAGACTTTTCACTTTAAATGTTGCTACAAATGCGCAGCAGAGACATTTATTCTACTTATCATAACTTTCTGGCATACCAACTGGTGATAAACCTGCGATCGCTCGTAAGTTTTGGCAACGAATCAACTCAGTAAAATTTAAACTGGAACGCCCTTCAATTTTGGCCACCGCTTCAATCGCAGTTAACAGGTGCTGTGCTGCTTGTGCTTCTGAATAACCGCGCCGTTGTGCGATGCGAATTGCGGCTGCATCGGCATTTAACTCTGACTCTTGAGATTTATTAGTGCGCCAGATGCGAAAAGCCGCGATCGCACTTAATCCCCCAGCTACGGCTACACCCACGACATCTGACTGTGCTGCTTCCAATAATCCACCTAACAGCCCGGCCAGCACCACACCTTGATAAATGTCGGGTTTAAACCACTTTACCCCCGTCAACCAACTAACCATCTGCAACAGCTGCAAATCTCGTTGCGGCTTGGTCAAGCGACGCCACAAATCGAAATTAATATATATCGGTCGCGCCTGATTCCAGGGTTGGGGAAAGGAGGCGTCAATCACTTTTGCTTGCTCTGGCTTACTAACGATTTTTGTCGTCATCCGACCAGAAGCAGGCATCATATCTAACAAACGGCGAATTTCAACATTTGGCTCCATAAATTTAATTATTAGCCATAATGTGCATGGTAACTATTTTAGTTATCATTCGTGTTAACCTTTGATTTGTGCGATGCTCTGGCAGTCTTTCTAAATGGCTGTTCTATTAGTGAAAACCTCTGCAAATTGCGATTTGTGAGACCAGATAAAGGCATAAGAATATTGATTAAGCAGTTTGATAGGGTGGCGGGATTTTATGGTACTCGTTTGCCCCCAAGTTCAAAACCTGAAAGTTTTGGATAACCATTGATACTACATTTTTAACGATATGGACGCTTTTGCTTCCCTCCCGCCTGAATGGACGAATAAGGCAATACATGCCTATGAATTTTGCTGTCCTAACTGCCGCTCAAGTAGCCTAGAAGCTGAAAAAGTTTGGCTAAATCGGCGATCGCCTGTACTTACAGAAGACCGTCGTCGCAAATGGCAAGAGTTCTACTATTGCCACTGTGGTTCTGTGTGGTGGGCTTGGAGTAGCGATCGCCCCCCAAAAGATATATCTAATCAGCCAGATTATAATCCCACATAGGAAAGTGGATTAAATACTTATAAAACTCTACCCGCTTAGTTGAGGAACGAAATCTAACTGCATTTTTGACTCTTATCACTCACCGTGAGTAATAAACAAAAGCCCACTTAAAAGTGGGCTTTTGTTGATCTAATTCTGAGCTTTATTTCGCAGCACCAATTTTAGAAGGTGAAAGTAGTACGTAGAGTGCCTACGTATTCAGTGTCATTAGCATCGTTGTGCTCTGGATTGAAGATTACCAACAAGCCAGGGGTGACTTGAATATTATCGGAAACCTTGAACTTGTAAAGACCTTCTAAGTGATAAGATTTATCGTCATCTAAGTTAGTATTGGCAGCGACATTTTTTATGCTACCACCAGTAACTCTGGGTGGTTGACCAAAAATAACACCTAATACGTTACCTTCTCCACCAAAGTCTCTCAAAGCAAGCGATCCAGCCCAGTACCAAATATCTGCGTCTGTACCCGCATTAGCACCAGTTAAAGCATCGGCAGTTGTATAACCTCCCCAACCACTAATAGCCAACTTACTAAGTTGGAAGGTAGCTTCTACACCGTAGTTATTGGATTCGGTACGAGTGTTATTCCCAAAGGGATTGTTGGCAAAAGCACTACCTGTACTTTGGAAAAGGTTGTTGTTAACATTATTGTTAACAAGATTAGTTTGATAAGTGCGGGCGTAGGTTAGACCAATGTTAAAGGCTTTGCTAGGTTGGAAAGATAACTGACCAAATATGGCGTTATCACCATCCAACAGTCCATTATTAAGGGTAGGGTCATTAGCAGTCCTAGCTATATAAGCACCAGTCAAGCTGATGGCACCTTTAGGATTGAAGGTAACAGTCAAACCAGCGCCACCTTGACCTTGACGATATATGGGGCTAAAACGTCCATAGCGGGAAAGCGCACCTCTGCCAGAGCTAGCAAAGTCAGGGTTGAAGGTATTAACGTTTTCGTATAACTCAGCATTAGTAGCATCAACTTTGACACGCACTGCATCACTGAAGTTGAAAGCATAGTTGAGTTTATCGATTACAACAGAGTTGTTGTTGTTACCGTCAAAGGCCAAGCGGGTCATGTTAGTACCGCTCACAGCAGCATTAGAGACGGTATTGTTAGCATTCAGACGGATTTGCAACTGGTCTTTACCAGTGAAACTGCTGAACAAGTTCAAACGAACACGGTCACTAAAAGTGGTGTTAGAATCCAAGTCTTGAGCCGGAGCACCACCAGGAACTGCTCTATTGTTGCCAAAAACATCAGACGCGGCGAAAACTGCTTCTCCAACTAGCTTGGTGGTAGTAGAGAACTGATTAGCTTCCAACTCAGCAGTGCGGGCTTCTAGTCCATCGACACGACCACGCAGGGTTGCTAGTTCAGCAGAATATTCTTCTTGTAAGCGCTGTAAAGTAGCCAGGTCTTGTTTGCTGACCAAATCGGCGGTAGCTGTAGCAATCAGTTCGTTAACCCGGTCTAAACAGGCATTCAAACCTGCGGCAAATTCATAACGGGTCAAAGCACGGTTACCACGATAGGTACTGTTGGGATAACCTGCAATACAGCCGTAGCGCTCAACTAAGGATTGTAAAGCTTGGAATGCCCAATCTGTGGGCTGCACATCCGAAAATTGCGAAACTGATGTTACCTGACTCATGTTGTTAGACTCTTGAGCTTCAGATAACTGGGCAACATTTGTTAGCTGTTCGTTGACTTCGGCAGCTAAGGCACTATTGGCAGCAAAAAATGCAGCAGCTACAACAACCGGACTAACCTTAAAAAGATTCCAGAATCGTTTTGTCATGTTCTTACTCTCACTCACACCTAGATCATCCAATCATGTAAAATGCTTTAAAACACTTTACTTTCAGGAATTTTACACACAATCACAGCGATGATTATACCTTATATTCTGTGATAAAAACAAGTCATTTAATATAGTAATGAACTATAATTTTCAATTAATTTATTTGGTGACCGCAAAATAATGCGGCGTTTGTGACGTAAAACTGTTCCTTCTTCCTCCAACTGTTGTAGTAGCCGGGTAACTGTTACTCGCGTTGTATTTAACACTTCAGCAATATCTTGATGGGTAACATTTAAATCAATTAGCTTGCCCTTATCTACATCACGTCCAAATTTTTCACTTAACCACACTAAAAACTGCCATAAACGTAGCGAAATTGGTTTTCGATGCACAATGCTTAGTAGATCCTCTGCCTGTTGAATGTGAGACAACAAAGCATTAATATCTTGATGCCACAGATGAGGTGGCACAATGCTTACTTCCACGCCTGTGAGACATTCAATCTGGTAGGGCTTGACTCTAGACAAAGGATAACCAATCAGATCCCCTAATCCCCAATAACCGAGAGTGATGAATGTTCCATCTTCACTCCACGTTAAGGTACGAACTGCCCCGTGTTCAATACGCCAAAGTACGTCATTTTGAGGTGGAATTACTTCCCGACGGGTAAATATCTGCTGGGGTAATTGTCCGCTAAAAGCAGAGCTATTTAACACGTCAGAAGAGTTTGAAGTAGGACTTGTGGAATAGATCATTAACTGTAATTACATAATTATCAGGGAATCTCGCTATTTACAATGATTAAGAAACTCCAATAATTTGTATCAAAAGTTACCTGTAGACCTGAAAGTCTATTCTTCTCAATCACAGCTAGGGACTAACTAAAAATTTTCTGATGGCAACAACTTTTAGTTTAAGGTATCTATCAGTGAGATAGACCCGGAATTTTTTAGTTATTTATCTGTTACTTTAATTGTGCAAGTTTAAGAATAGGTAAGCTTTTAGTAAAATATTCAGTTAACTTATTTTTAATTATTTTGGTATTTTCTGAAAACTAAGTAAGTGAGTAGGCGCAAATAATTATCAAGATATAGAGTGGAATGGCGCTGACTAAATCGCTGGATTTAGCTCCCCGACTTCTTGAAGAAGTCGGGGAGCTGGGCAGCACGTCAATTAAGAGCGTTGACCGGTAACAATATATGCTACCCTTTGACCAATATTAGTGGCGTGATCTGCCATTCGTTCTAGACAACGAATTGCCAGTGCTAGCAGTATAATTGGCTCGACTACACCAGGCACATCCCGTTGTTGGGCTAAAGTCTGATAAACATGATCGTAGGCATCGTCTACAGTATCATCTAAGTGCTTTAAACGACGCCCCCCGGCTTCATCGAAATCTCCCAAAGCCTTCAAGCTAGTTGCTAGCATCGCCTGCGCGTGAAGGGACATAGCTTCAATCTCTGGCAAACACGTATGAGGCGCATAAGGAAAGATTTTAATCGCAATCTCAGCTAAATCCTTAGCATAATCGCCAATGCGCTCTAAGTCTCGCACCAGTTGCATAAAAGCACTCAAGCAGCGCAAATCTTGAGCCGTAGGCGCTTGCAGCGTCATAATCGCCGTACAGTCTGATTCGATTTGTCTATAAAAGCGATCAATCTTTTTATCTAATCGGGGAAGTTCCTCAGCTGCTGTTAAGTTACGAGCAAATAAGGCTTGGTGGCTGAGGCGAAATGATTGTTCTACCAAAGCACCCATGCGTAATACATCCCGTTCTAAGCGCCTAATGGCGCGTGCGAGTTGGGGTCTTTGAGGATTGGGAGTATAATCGACAGCTTTCACACTTGTTGTCTCAAACGTGAAGATATTATTAACTATAGTCTTGGCTTAAGGAGTTTGCCATAACTTCATGAAATTGAAGTTGCATCCACGCACCACCAGTTTCTGGATGGTTCATAGCTTTGATTGAACCCCCGTGGGCCAGAAGAATTTGCTCAACGATCGCTAAACCTAAACCATTGCCAACGATCGCCCCTATGGAGTTACCATCTTGGGGGGAATGGGTTCGCGCTTTATCTCCTCGATAAAATCGCTCAAAAACGTGGGGTAAATCTGCCTCAGAAAACCCGACTCCAGAATCGATAAGATTTATTTCCAGGATTGGGGAAGCCCCATCATTATCCTTGGTTGATAAGATTTTTGTTTCAACGCGAATACTTGTACAAGGAAGACTGTACTTAATGCTATTGTCTAGCAAGTTGAGAAAAACCTGGTAAATCCGGGCTTCATCTGCCTTAATCCAAAGATTTTCTGGGCCAGAATAAGCAAGAGACAGATGTTGGCGCCCTGCCAAGGGTTCTAGTGTTTCCCAAACAGATGCAATCAGCGATCGCAATTCTACAGCTTTGGCTTGCAATTGCATATTTGGGTTTGCTTCCATTTGGGTGAGGTCTAGCCAGCTTTGCACTAAATTAATCAGCCGATCAACTTCCTGCATCAAACGGTTAACCCAACGATTTAGAGGTGGTTCCAAGCGGATTTGTAAAGTTTCCACAACTAAGCGAATCGAAGTCAAGGGTGTTCTGAGTTCGTGGGCTAGATCAGAAAAAGAGCGATCGCGTATTTGATTTATATCTAATAGGGGTTGACGATTTTCTAAAAAGACTCCCACTTGTCCATTGGGTAAAGGCAAGCTAGACGCCCGCAAAGCCAGAGATTTTATTGTTGGCATCTCTGCCGCATTATCACAAGATGGATGAAATACCCATTCTCCTGTCTGTGGTTTTTGCCGGTCACGAGTTTGCTCAATTAAATGGTCAAGTTCGTAAGACCGTACCAACTCCAGTAACAAGCGCACCTGTTCTGGTTGCCACCTTTGCAGATACAAAATTTCCTGCGCCTGTCGATTACACCACAGCAGTTGATTTTCCTCATCTACCTGCAAATATCCCACTGGTGCAAAATCTAGCAGGTCTTGGTAAGTTTGCAACGACTGCTGCAAATCTTGCCGCTGCTGCTTTACCATCGCTATTTCCTGGCGCAACCCAGGAATCAGCAGCAGTCCCATCTTGTAAGAATGCGAGGTTAACGGTTGGAGTAAGCGCCCCAGGTAGCGGCTAAGTTGAACCTGTTGCCAAACCCAAAACCCAATGCCTACCGCTAAACCCAGAAAAAATCCCAATAAAAGCATTTGAGTTGTTAGTTTCTTGGTGACTACTAAAAACTAACAACTATCCAAACTAATTATCCAAACCTATAGCCAAAACCTCGTACAGTCACAATATATTCGGGATGACTGGGGTCTTGCTCTAATTTTTCGCGCAACCACCGAATGTGAACGTCTACGGTTTTACTATCACCGACGAAATCTGGTCCCCAAACTTGATCTAGCAATTGTTCCCGTGACCATACCCTACGGGCGTAACTCATAAACAGTTCCAGCAAGCGGAACTCTTTGGGGGAAAGACTCACCTCTTGACCACGAACCAGCACACGACATTCTTGGGGATTCAAGGTGACATCCTTAAATTTTAATACTGGTACTTGTGGTAAATTACTTAGACGTTGGCGGCGGAGTAAAGCGCGACAACGAGCCACTAACTCACGCATACTAAAGGGTTTGGTTAGGTAGTCATCTGCTCCCACCTCTAAGCCCAGAACGCGGTCAGTTTCACTACCCTTAGCACTGAGCATTAAAATAGGTACTGGGTTTCCTTGATGACGCAGTAAACGGCAAATATCTAGCCCATTGATTTGAGGCAGCATCAAATCAAGAATGATCAGATCAAAGGGAAGTTCCCCTGAGTTGGTTTCAAAACTTTTGAGATACTCTATAGCAGACCGCCCATCGGGGGCAGTTATCACCTGGTAACCTTCCTCTTCCAGGGCTACAGCTAGCATTTCCTGGATTAATTCTTCATCTTCTACTATTAGAATACGGCTGGTTTGTCCAATATCCGTTCTGGCAGAATATTTAGTCGATTCACTGGTATACATTGATATCACAAAAGTCTTGGACTGTGCTTGTATCAATTAGGATAATTGAATCTATTATCTAGCCTTACTGCAACCGCGCTTCTACTAGGGTTAATTCTTTGAGATTTTATTTACAAAAAGTAACATCTGCCACAGCACGCTCCTAAATCACTCTGGCTGCAAACAATAATATTTTAATTAAGGACTTTGGATTTTCAAATTCCTAAATAGCTTCGATTCTGTTTTAAAAATAGGGAGCAGGTGATAGGTGATAGAAAAAGACATTTTCATATTTTGTTGTGTAAGGCAATTACATAAAGGGTTTTCTTGACAAGAGCAGATCAATTTGAGTATATTTATCCTAGTACAAAAATACTATAAATCTCCAAGGGAATAACTATACCTGAAAAGCAAAAAGACACATGTGTGGAAAATTCATACTCTAACTAAGTGTCATCTGTTGATTATTTCAGTATTTCCACTGTACTAAAAATGTTGATTTAAAGGCTACCCTGATGTCTGCATAGGGTAGTCCTTCGTATGGCTTGCTACCCAATAAATCATTGCCTATTGAAGGGAGTTGGAAGATAACTACAGTTGGAGTCAACGACAGCAAACAACAACTAATGCAAGCATTTCAACAAATTATCATCCAAAGAAAAAAGCTGGAATCTAAAATAGCAACCAAACAAGAGGAAGTTGAAAAGGCAAAAAGTCAAGGAATCCTGCAAGCAGCTTCTACATATACGATTGATAGTATTGTCAAAGGTTTAGCTGATTTACAATTGGAGTTTGGCAGTATTCTAAATGTATTATCTGAAAAACTAGCTCAGGAAAACTCTAAGTTAGATGAATTGAACCGAGCTATAGAAATTGAAACTCAACGCCTACAAGAGCTTCAACAAATCAGGGTTATAGCGGATACTCTAGACATTTTAAGTCAAGAACACCAAGGAAAATTGAAAACCCTAGAACAAGATACTATCAACAAAAGGGAAGCACTTGAGAAAGAAATTACAATCAGGCGGAAAGAATGGCAAAAAGAGCAAGCAGAGTATGAGGAAAAACTCCAAGCATATAATGATTTATTAGCCAAAAATCGCCAGCAAGAACAAGAAGAATCTCAATATGAGTTAGAAACTATTCGTAAACTAAATACAGACAGCTACGAAGCGATAAAGCACCAACAACAAAGGGAAATACCAGAAAATTCTCCAAATAAACAGAAAGATTGGGCAGAACGAGAAAAGATATTCGCTGAACGTCAACCAATCTTTGCGGACTATCAACAAAAAGTAGCTACATTTCCTAACGAACTGGAAGAAGCCGTTAAAAAAGCTAGAGAAGAGGCAATTAAAGAAACAAGTCAAAAAACTAAAATTGAGGCTGATTTATTTGATAAAGAGTGGTCAGCTAATAAACAGAGTTATGAACTAAGAATTCAATCTCTGGAAGAAACAATCAAGAAACAGTCTGAGCAAATAGAAGGTATTTATGCTCAATTGCAAACTGCATTAAAACAAGCACAAGAGTTAGCTATGAGGGCTTTTGGTAGTTCTACTCCTAAATAGTTATGAGTCTGTAGCATCTGAATAATTTTTAATTCCTGAAGAGGAGGTTTATTGTGGTGGGAAAAAAACCTACTTATAAGAATACTAAAGTAGAAAATCTTCAAACGTATGAAGAGTTAGCTAAAGAAAAAGCAGCGCTGAAATCGGAACTTGATCAAGTTGGCAAAGAAAATCAGTCTGTAACTAAAGAACAGCCTAAATTAGAACAAAAAACTGCTACAAATCAACTTTATAGGGTCAAAAAAAAATGAACAATACAATTAAAAGCTTGGCGAATATTCAATTAATTTTTGGCAGTGCTACTAATGAATTTTCGGAGCAGCTAACTACAAAAGCCTCTAAGTTAGAAGGAATCAGGCTAAATGTAGAAGAAGAAATCTGACAATTAACACAGTTGCACAATTTGGAAATTTCTGATGATATCTTGGATATGATCATCCAAGCCTATGAAGATAATACCAACGCTTATCAGGAAGAATATACTCGGCGTTCTCAAGTGTTATTCCAAGAAATATTAGAGCAAAAGAATACTTGGGGAAAAGAACAGCAGGAACAGCAACGGGCGATAAAAGAACGGAATGAAAACTCGAATAAAACTCGACAACGCGATGCGTCCGAGTATAAGTATAATTTAGAACTCCAGCGGCAACTGGAAAATGACGAATACGAACAAGAGCAGAAAGCACTATATAAACAACTGGAAGAATTACTACAACAAACAGAAAAACAGTGGGCTGAACGGGAGAAAGCAATTTCTGAGAGAGAGAAACAATTTGAAGAATTAAAAGCCAAGGTAGAGGCTTTTCCGAAAGACAAAGAAGCAGCTATAAAAAAAGCTACGGAAGAAGGCAAAGGCATCGCCCACTACCAAGCTAAAGTAAAATCAGATTTATATTCTAAGCAAGTGGAAGGACAAAAGCGTTTCTATGAACAAAGACTGCAATCTCTAGAACAAACGATTACTAATCAAGAGATGCGGATTCAAAATCTTTCTAAACAACTTGAATCTACTCTCAAACAAGTTCAGGATTTAGCAGTTAAAACTATTGAAGGTACTTGAAATGTTAATTGATACCAGGCAATCAAAGAAATAGCTTTAGAACAGGCGAAGACTCAAGTGAAAAATAAATTAGCTGATTTATTTTTGATGAGAATTGTAGAGACTTAATGGAATTTAAGTCTCTACAAGGAACTCTAAAGCTTTTTATTCGGTTTTATTTGGTTTTTTGATATCTGGGGGAGGTTGTATTTTCTTCTTTATACCGCTAACTTGTGTTTGCTTCAATGCTTTGTTGGAATTTTGTTCTTGACTAGACATAATACTAAATTTTGAAATTTACGACAATAGTATCTACACCACGGGTATTGTAGATTACAGAAATATATCACAGAAAATTTAAGTTTAACCAAAAAAAGTTATTAGATAATGTTACGCCTGTAGGAACCTTTACTTTTAATGGAATCAATACAAATCTTAATATATGAGTCAGCGATCGCTTGCTGGCTGGACAAAATAGGTAATCTCAAAACTTGACAACATACATTTGATTAGATTTAATACCACTACGTTAACTCAGAACAATTTTGTCTTTGTTTAAGTGTGTAGGCTATAGGTCTGTACTTGTTTGAATCAGAGTAGTAGCCATTAAGATATTGGAATCTCAATGACAAATTCTGTTCCTTCGCCAAGCACAGAATTGCAACTCAACCGCCCATCGTGGGTTTCCTCGACAATTTGACGAGCGATCGCTAATCCTAATCCTGTTCCTTTCCCAACCTCTTTAGTTGTAAACAGGTGGTTAAATATCTGCGCTTTAATCTCCTCTGGCATCCCCTGACCGTTATCTTTGATCTGAATTGTTACCGTGCGTCGGTCACTGGATACTTCAGTGTGAATCAGTATTTGCTGATGATCGGCTTGTACTTGGGCAAAAGAACGTCCCTGAATGGATGTATCGAAGGCATCAATTGCATTAGCGAGGATGTTCATAAATACTTGATTTAGCTGTCCTAAAAAGCACTTTACAGGTGGTAATTTTCCATATTCGGTGATGACTTCGATCGCTGGACGTTTTTCGTTAGCTTTGAGGCGATACTTCAAAATCAACAGCGTACTTTCAATCCCTTCATGGAGATTACAAGCAACTTTTTCGGTAGTATCCGCTCTGGAGAAGGTGCGGAGACTGGTACTAATGTCTCTAATCCGTTCCGAAGCCACCTTCATCGAACTTACTAGCTTTGGGAAGTCTTCAGTCAGGAATTCTAAGTCAATTTTTTCGCCATGCTCAATGACTGCGATCGCAGGAGTGGGATGATGTTGTTTAAGCAATTGGATATGGGCAAGTAAGTCTTGAGTATACTCTTCGGCATTGTTGAGGCTGCCTTTGAGAAATCCAATGGGATTATTAATTTCATGTGCCACCCCAGCAACCAAATTGCCCAAGGTTGCCATTTTTTCATTTTGCACCATTTATAATTGGGCTTGCTCAAGTTCTTGCAGCGATCGCTCTAACTGTTGTCCATAATTCTGGGATTCTTGATAAAGACGGGCATTTTCTAAAGAGATGGCGGCTTGGGTGTATAGCAGTTGGATAACTTCAGTGCGATCGCTCGTAAATGCACCAATTGTCAGGGGATTTTCTAGATATAGCAGCCCGATGATTTTACCCTGATTTAACATCGACGTACACAACAGACTTTTAGGTTGTTGCTGGATGAAATATAGATCGGCGATAAAATCAGTTTGTGCTGTTGCATCATCCAGCACAATAAACTTCTTGCATAAATCAAAAAAAGAACCCCACCCCGCCTTTGACTTACGTCAAATTCTCCCCTCCCCGCCTGCGGGGAGGGGTTGGGGGTGGGGTGTTAGGGGACTTTTGCAAGAGGTCTAATAGTTTTTAAGCTGTGTTTGACAGAGTTTACCAGTGTAATTGGAATGGCTTCGTTGGTTGACAATGGTACAGATACCAGAGTGACTCCTTCATTGATACTGGCTACAGCTTCAACCACTAAGTCGCCCTGTTGGAGTACTAGCAGGGCAGCTTTTTGTGCCCTAGCATTTTCCATCACTACTTGCAAAAGGGTAGTGAGTAAGGGACTTCCAAAGAATAAATTATCCCAAGAAAATCAAAAAACAATATTTATTTGATAATAATAATCATTATTACAAAGGAATGTTTTATTTTTTGGAAGTCCCCAATGTCACTTAACTATCATTTCCCGCCCCCGTGGGAGCGATCGCTAATCGAGTTCGTGTATTTGAGCTTTTTTGGAGAAGTGCGATATACTCGTGTTTTACTATTTTGGCTGGCTATTGCTATAACCAAAATCTAAGATGCTGAGAGGATGAGCCAATCAACTTATCCGAGCCAACCCAAAAAGCCAATCCTGCTGCACTGGCAGGTGGCGCGGTCATAGGCTAAATTTCTTGAGACATTACAAACATTATCCGTAAATAATTAATATTTTCTGGAGTATTTGTGGAAATATTCACTCTAGATACATCTTGTGTCCTAAATCTGCTTAACACCCATGAATCAGTAGACCAACAACTTATTCTGCTTTTACAATTTGGCTTCACTGATGCTGTGAAGTTAGTAGTAACAGAGCAACTGTCAGCAGAGGTTATTGGAAATGCAGGCAACCAAAGACCAGAAATAGCACAACGCATAGGCATTCTTCCTGTTCACAGTGTTTCTCCACAACGATCCACTGAACGTGATTCGCTGGCTCAAAACTTGTTTCAAAAATTTTGGTCAAATGCAATGCTGGGTTCTCGTAATGCAGAACATGGCTATCGCGATTGTTTGCATTTGGCTTCACATAAACTATGCGGTGGTAATGTCTTTGTAACCCGTGATGAAACACTCCGTAAAAAAGTGACAACTCATGGTGCTAGTTTTGGAATCATAGCACTGTCTCCCACAGAAGCTGTTACTCGAATCCAAAATGAGTTGCCGCCTTTAACTGGAATAGAAGTGTTATCACCAGTTATTAGACTTTCTCAACCAGACGATAAAGACGCATTAAAAAATCTTTTAGAACCGCTAAAAGATTTTTACTTAGACTTTGACAAGTGGTTAAGTAAAACGTTGAATGATCCAAATGCCCGTATTCACATAGCTTCAATCGAAAATAATCCTATCAGCGCAATAGCTATTTGGAAGAAAAAAGATAAACTTACAGCTAAACTTTCTTTATTTTACATAGCGCCTGAAAGCCGAAAAACAGGTTTAGGTCAGCATCTATTGTTTTACTGCATAAGGGACTGGATTGGAAACCGTTTTGAAAAAGTTATTGTAACCACATCAGAGCAAAATGCAGAACTTCTAACATTTTTTACACGCTATGGTTTTCGTATAGAAGGAATTTCTCAACGTAGATATCAGCGTGCAGATGGAAAGAGTTCTGGGGAGCTTGTTCTCGCTAAACATTTCTTCTATCAGCGCATCACAGAAGCAGATATAAACATTTTTATAAACGACTTAGTTAATACAGTCTTTTCTATCCCCAGCAATGAGAACATTGTAGCTAATAATAATTGGTTTGTTCCTCCCCAATTTCTACAGATAACAGCTAAATTACATGAGACTAACTTAAGCAAAAAACTGATTTTATATAATCAAAACCAAGAAATTAATAATTTTGCTATTTCTGATTTAGAAAAATTGTTCTATCCAGTTCGGTTTGCTTTGAATAATCGGCTAGCTTATCTTGTCCCAATTCAGCCAAGATGGGCTAACAAAATGATACAAATAAATAATGCACAAACACAATTAACTAGTCATGTTAATGATAGACTTTTTCTTCGTACAGATAATGTTTATTACTGTCATCCTTGGCATGCGGATAAAGATGTTGTTGGTGCGCCAATATTATTTTACATTTCAAGTCCAGAAAGTATGATTGGTGGAATGGGTTATATTCTTAAACGCCGTATTGCTTTACCTGAAGACCTTTTTCTCAAATTTGGAGGTATTGGTGTATATCAGATACATGATATTCAAAATCATATCAAACAACAAGGGACTAATCTAGGGTGTGCAATGGCGCTAAGATTTGGTTGGTGGGTACCATTTACAAACCCAATTCCTAGTTCTAGATTTAGCAAATTTGGTATTAAGGGTGTCCCTCAACATATGCAAAGTATTAGCTATCAGCAATATGAAGATATTGTTAAAGAAGGAGGAATGGAATGGTAAATGATTATGTTAAATTACTAAAACTTTGGTCATCTCACAACTAAAAAATTTGAAGAATTGCTAATAGGTGAATAAATTTAATTGTTTACTGAGCCGTCCTTTGTGCATCAATTCATTTCTGCAATCTTCTAGTACATTAATCCACTCATAATGAATATACCAATCCTCACGCCAATTGATTGTAGCTTGTGGAGGTGTAAAACCAGAACAGAGCTTATATATTTCGTTCAGAGGCAACTCAGTAAAGCTAAAATTGCGATAGATTAAAGTACCATATGCAAATTCACAGTTCTCAAAATAGCTGTCATAAAACTCTTTTTCTACCCCCATAACCGAATGATACTGTTCCCACATTTTGTAAACAGGTAAAGATATAGTTTTATCTGCTATAAATCCTCCTCTTATAACAGCATCAGGAGCAGTTTCATATAAAAGAATAAGATTACCTAATTCCATACCAATTGGACGTTTTCGCAATTCAATAGTTTTTATACCACAAATAATGCGTTCAGCATATATTCGCTTGATACTTAAAGCTTTTATATATTTAGCTTGCATAAAGACCTCCCAAATTAATCGCTCTCTGTAATCATCCAGAGTAAATACTATACATTGTCTATGTTATCTTGGGGTGAAATAAGAATGATTCGGAAAGTTATGTTAAAGATTTGATGACCTGCTTTAAACATCCTGGTTAGCAAGGAGAAAACTGTATTAATTGCACCCAATGTGTGGGATGCTTCCTAGCAACGAGATGTTAATCAAAGTAACTAAGAGCTTTATCATAATGCCAAAAAAGTTTTAGATAGACTTGGGTTAACTCTAAAACGTTATCACAAATCACCCCAATCAAAATTCAGGAACCGTCGAGCATTTAACTTTGTATATTTTTCAGTGTGTTTGATATCACGGTGTCCCAGGAAGTCTTGAATTTCTCTAGTGTTATAACCCTGATTCACCAGATAGTAACCGCAAGCATGGCGCATCATGTGACAGTGAACTTTGATATCAAGCCCAGCCTGTGCTGCCAGTCGCCCAAGCAGCTTTCGCACTGCATCAGTAGACATTACCTCACCACGCTCAGAAACGAAAATATATTTGCTATCAGCAAACTGTTTTCTTAGCTTTTTAAGCAATTCCAGTTCATCATCTCTCAAGGGATGTATCCCTGAGTCACTGCCCTTTTCCCTGGTGATGAAAATCTGGCGTTCGCCCCACATCACTGCATCCCACCTTAAACCGTACTTAGCCCCTACAGCTTCGCCCACCCTAAGACCGTGGCGAAACATCATCAGCATCAGTGTATAATCACGGTGGGAATAACGAGCTTTGCGATCAAGTGCGGCATTCAGCAGAGATCACACCTCGCTTGGTGTAAGGTATTCTCTAGACCTGTAATGCTTGTTGGGTAGACGAGTTGGGGGCGGTGGCCTCATTTATTCTCGCTGGTAGTGTCCTCTTTAGGCGTTATTTTATGGACACTTCCCATTCTCCCAAACCCTGATGCTTTCGTGAAGAACTACCCAAAACTGACCTCAGTTAAGTATTACTTATCTTTTAAGCACCAGAAAATTATCTATAGAACCCATTTGATATTTTTTTTCTAGCTAGCGGCCAGTCTTCTGAGCATCAATCTGATAAAACAAAGCTTGAGCTTGGCATGTTTAACAACCATTTCATCCTCCGTACCGTTCACTCTTTAGCTAAAACAAATAGCCGGACTGGTTAAGAGAACCACCACTGTACTCGAAGTACTGAGTACAGTGTGTGGAGTGTTTCACCAAAGACAGAAAAGGTCAAGCAAAACTAGAAAAACCTAGATTAGGTGGAATATCCTGAATCCGCCCAGGGCCGATCGCTCGTAATGCTTCTTTGAGTAAAATATCCCCAGTATACAAAGCACGTCCGACAATCACACCAGTCACGCCTTGAGGTTCTAACGCCAACAAACTCAACAAATCGGTAACAGAACTTACCCCACCAGAGGCAATTATCGGGATGGAAATTGCCGCTGCAAGTTCTCGCAAAGCTTCCAAATTGGGGCCTGTAAGTGTACCGTCTCGCTGGATATCTGTGTAAATTATCGCGGCTGCACCCAATTCTTGCATTTTTACAGCCAGTTGGGTTGCTAAAACTTCCGAAGTTTCTAACCAACCGCGAGTTGCTACGCGTCCGTTACGAGCATCAATCCCGATGATAATCTGTTCGGGAAATTCTTCACACAGTTCTTGCACTAGCTGGGGTTGTTCTACGGCGATGGTGCCGAGAATTGCCCACTGTACGCCTAGATTAAACACTTGTTGCACGCTGGTGCGATCGCGTAATCCTCCACCAATTTCAATCGGCACTGACACCGCTTGAGCGATCGCTTCAATTGCCCCCAGGTTTACTACTTTACCTGCTTTGGCACCATCTAAATCAACTATATGCAATCTGGTAGCACCTTGATCTACCCACTGTTTGGCAACGTCAGCCGGGTTTTCGCTAAAAACTTGGGAGCGATCGTAGTCTCCCTGATACAGTCGCACACAGTGACCTTCTAGTAAATCAATCGCTGGAATTACATCCATTTACCTTTTCCTCATAACTCAATGCAATCAAAACCCTAGCTATAGCTGAATTTACTATTTTTCATTATTCATTTTTAATTGCCTTACAGCTTGCCCAAAACCTAGCACAAGCAAGATGTTAGAAAGGGTCAAAAATACTTCTGCACCACCGTGCAACCAATCCACATCTGCCAAAGACTTGCCATAATGCAATACAGCATAAATCCCCGCCGGGATGGTGACGCCAACAAACACGAGAGTACCGTAAAATCCATACAGCGCTAAACGCGGCATTTGCGGACTGCGGCTGAGAAACCACAAGAAACCCAAGTAGGGAAACAGTGAAAGCGCAAATAGGGTTTCTTTAGAAATCATTGCTCTGATTTAATAGGTTTTGGTTCAACAGTGTCAGGAGATTTGGTAGAACGCCAAATCAAAAACGCCGCCGCCCAAAGCGTAAAATTACCAACTAAGGTCATGGTAGCTTGAAGCGTTACCAGCCATTCCAGAGATTCGGCGTTGTCGAAATAATGCCAGGTACAAGCACACATGGCGCTGACTAAAGCTGGTAACATGGCAAGGGATAATCCCCACCAACTGCGGTTGCCTGTGAGTTCGCCGTAAGTCCAGATTAACCAAATGGCGACAATCCACTCAATAACGCTAGAAACATGAATAATCCAGGTGGGAATCGAAAGGGCGTGCATAAGAAAGTTAGGAGTTTGGAGTTTGGAGTTTGGAGTTTGGAGTCTTTTCTATCTTCCTCTGTTACGAAGTTTGAAAATAGAACTTGTGAATGAGTCTACTATCTGTATCAACGACAGATATTCTGTATAAAAAATAAGCTGATAATCTAAAATCGTTCGACTGAGCGTAGCCGAAGTCCAAAATCCAAAATCCAAAATGGTCAAGATGCGGGCATTATTGTCTGGGTATTACGGTAAAGGTAATGGTGGTGACGAAGCTTTGTTGGCAACGCTTTTGCAAATGTTACCATCTCACGTAACGCCTGTGGTGCTTTCTGGTAATCCAGAGGAAACGCGCGATCGCTACAATGTAGAAACCTATGATCGCATGGCTCCCTTACCTGTACTACAAGCTTTACGCTCTTGCGATGCCTTGATTTGGGGCGGTGGGAGTCTCATTCAAGATGTTACTAGTACTATCAGCCCATTTTATTATGGGGGGCTGATGGCATTGGCGCAGAAAATGGGTTTAAAAACCGTTGCTTGGGCGCAGGGTATTGGCCCGTTAGTGCGTCCGCAAACCCGCTGGTTGGCACGGCAAACCTTTGGTAATTCTACCAAAATCAGTGTCCGCGATCGCGCCAGTGCTGCTTTATTATCTGATTGGCAAATTCCTTGTATTATAGCTCCTGACCCGGTTTGGTCGTTGGAATCTAAACCAGTTCCAGGACTTTGGGATTTACCTGCGCCGAGAGTTGCGGTAACGTTGCGATCGCATCCCCAACTTACAGAAACACGTCTAGCAAATTTAACTCGTGCTTTGGTGGATTTTCAAAAAGCTACACAGGCTTTTATTTTACTACTGCCATTTCAAAAAAGTGAAGATTTAAGTATTGCCGAAGCTATTCAACCCCAACTTCAAGATGTCAGCAAGATTTTGTGTCTGGAAAATCCGCAACTTTTGAAAGGTGTGTTTCGCGGTGTCGAGATGGCAATTGGGATGCGTCTGCACAGCTTAATTATGGCTGCTGCTGAAGGTTGTCGCTGCTTTGCTCTCAGTTATGACCCGAAGGTAAATCGTCTCATGGAAGACTTAGAAATGCCTGGGTGGGATTTGGCAAGTTTACCAGATGACCCTAATTTGATTAGTCTGACTTGGATGGAGCATTACGCCAATGGCGATCCTTTATTACCAGAGCAAATACAATCTTTGGTAGATAGAGCATTAATGCACCGCGAGTTATTGAGCCAAGCTTTATTTAATAATTGAGACCAAAAAATCTAGAGCGAAAAAAATATAAAACTTCATTTATATACTCTTTGATTAAACTGCAATTCTTGTTCCCAGTTAACCAAATCGGCTTTTGCAGATTGATATAGATAGCGCCAACGGGACGCGCAAGGGACAAAGACCTCTTGCTAGCTAGCAAGCTTTGTCCGTAGGAGTACGGTAGGTTTTTGACCTTGTTCGCGCAGCATCTTTGAACAAAAGAAGCAAGTGGCGTGGAAAGACGCGTCTTCGTTGGTAATTTTATAGCAGGAAAGGAGTAATTGTCAAAATTTTAGGAAGTGATTATGAAAATATTAGCAAGTAATTGTGAAAACTTTGTGAAGTGAGCAGCAAAATACTTAAGTATCTGTTAGAAACATTAGCTTCAGCGATATTATTTACCAAGTGCAGAAATAATTATTGAGATTATTCCAATGATCAGCTTTGGCTTTTGGAACCTAATTATAGTAATTTTAGTTGCTTTGGTTATTAAAAATAATTGGCGATTAGATGATGAAGAGGAAGCCTGGAAAAATTCTTTATTCTTAAAATCTTCTGTGATCCAACAGTTGATACAATTTTCTCGTCAACCAATAGTTCGCTTTCTCGTTTTAGCAGGTGTTGTATTAGTCGTTACAAGATTCCTCTGTTATACAGGTTGGCTAGTTTATTTCCTAAATCAAGCACATCCACCCTTATGGGATTTTAAGTGGTATTATGTGGCGAGTAAATTGGCTCATCAGCATTTGAGTCCCTTTAATGTCGAGATTTTTAACCAAAGTTTCTGTACCATCACTAAAGTGTGTGGATTTATTCCACCGTTTGTATATCCACCTAATATTATTCCTCTTATCTGGTTTCTCGGTTATTTTTCGATGAATACTGCATTTAAAATCTCGATTTTGATGCATATATTAGCAATCGGTTTGGCCTTATGGGGAGCGAATATCCTGCTGGAGTCGAAGTCGCGAGCTTTGAGAACTATTTGCACAATCTCGGTTGCCTTGATTTATGGCTTAGTTCGCGATCTTCAAGTTGGTAATATTGCCATTTTCGTTGCAGTTCTAATCTTATGGATGTTTATCTTGGCTAGAAAACATCAGGATATTCCAGCCGGAATTTGCTTGGGGGTTGCCCTTTGTAAACCAACATTAGCTGCATTATTCATTCTGTATTTTCTACTTAAAAGACGGTTTTTTCTAGTTTTTGTATCTCTGATCACAGTCACTTCTCTAATATTTTTAGGTCTAGCTTTGACGGGCAATTCTTTGACACAATTCCTGTCAGATGCAGATCGGGGATTTTCACTCTGGCTAAATGATCCATCAGTTAGCCCTTATATTTCTATCAGTCGCCTCGATTTGATGGTCGTGGGTCCAAGATTGTTCCCCAATTACCCATTCTTTGCCAAGCTTTTTTCAGACATAATTGTTCTAATACTCGTTGGTTTGGTAAGTTGGTATTGGTATCTACAACAATCTTTCACAGCCTGGTCCAAAAAAATCCATTTAGCAGAAATGGTATTAGTTTCCTGCTTGAGTATTGGCATCAACTATTCACAGGAAACTAGTTCTGTGATGTTAATACCTGCTGCTGTTTTTTTGCTAAATGATTTGCTCTATCAGATCAGGCATTGTACATTTTCTAGGAAAAGAATGTCTGTTTGGTTAGGAGGGGTTTGCTGTCTAGCAGTGCAAACAGCGGTTATTCATGGCTGGCTCATCGGCTCTCTAGCAAAGCACTGGAAGGTGAAAGCGGGGGAATTGCCATACATTATGAAAGTAACTATCTTTGCCCTACCGAGTTATGCCGTTTTAGGAATCACTGTGAGTATTTTAGTCTTAGCAATTAGTTCCCTGCGTCAAAAACAGGTTCTGAAATTTGAATCATTGGATCGGGTGTCAATTTAGAACATCAGGAATCATGCTCACTAATGCCATTGATGAAGCGCTTGTTAGCTGAGGAATGCTCAATCCAAATATGGTGCGGGTGTATGAAACAGAAGCATTAGGTACTGTACTACCTATGTCGATTACCCTACAACTTGGTTTGAGAATTCGAGGACAGCAGATTGCTGAATACGCTAATCGTAGTGAAGAATCTATAGGCCTGACTGAACCCGTAATTATTGAATTGACAGGACGGGAAACTACCGAAGCCACATTGGTTACAGTCCAATACGCTTGGGTTAAAGCCAAAAACCTTAACCTACGTAGGTTGGGGAGCCACTGCGTTGCGTATTTTTCCCCCGTTGTTCGCTCTTAGCGTTCCCGCTATGATAGCAAGTGGCGTTTGAGGGACGAAACCCAACATTTTCGCGACTTTGTTGGGTTTCACTATGTACCCCTACTCTTAAGCAAGCTACAACCCAACCTACAATTATCCTTAACCCAAGCGTATTGGGTTATAGGCGATATACTTCTGATTGGACAAATGGTGCTTGAGACGCTGGATTATACTGGTGGACTGGAGAAATCAGCGACTTATCCCGAATCCGGAACATCCTAACTATCCTGTGATCATAATATAGGCTAGTACCGCAAGGCGGAAGTCACTCATTCAAAAGTCAAAAGTCAAAAGTATTATGGAATGGGCTTTTTAGGGATTTTAAATGGTTGCTCTATTTACGCCGTCGCGTACTAGTGACTCGTTTTGCTACTGACAATCCCTGACCATTGAACTTTTTTTTCTTTCTCCCGGCGGTAAGAAAAGAAATGCTCTGGAGTTTGGAAAGTACAATAAGGTGCGATCGCAATTTGTTCTGCACTAATCCCCATGTTTTCCAGTTGTAAGGTATTCACTCGCCTAACATCCAGCCGTACCTTTCCTGGATTGGAATCTTCTCGCAAAGGTGAATTGGGTAGATCATGCAACGCTTGAACAATCTTTTGTTTTTCATCATATGGTATAATACTAGCCCCAATTTCGGCAGCCACTTCTATAGAGACTTGGTAAACCTCACCAGCGATCGCTGGGCCCATCGCAATTCTCAAATCATCGAGTTTGCTGCCTTGAGATTGTAGTCGAGCGATCGCTAGGGGCACAATCTTCTTGGCAGTCCCCCGCCAACCTGCGTGTAGTGCTGCCACCCGTCCAGTTACCACATCCCCAATCAGCACGGGTGTACAATCTGCACTAGCTACCCAAACAGCTTGTAGAGGCTGTTGGCTAATTAAACCATCTGCCGATGCTAAATCATCTCCAAGAGTGCTTAACATCGAGTCAATTTCTTGGGAGGTGAGAACAGTATTGCCATGAACCTGCTTTAAGCGATAGACTGATGCCTCAGATTGCAATACTTCTGTGATAACTTGTGGCGATCGCGGCCAAAACTGCTGGGTAAAGAAGCCGTGATGCCAACTTTCCAGAATACTACAAGTTAGATAGGGCAGTCCTTCCCAATTGTGCCAGTGCCAAGTGTGCATCTTCAACCAAACCTAAACAGAAATCACTCATCAGCCAATCAATGCTAACTTGAACAACGGAATTTGGGTTAACTGCTGTGGGATTTAATCTGCAAAACTTAGAAGCAGCCTTGAAAGCAGGGCGTAAGTATACATATTTACCATTTTCTCTCCACTTTTTTGAAAGTGTCTCCTCAACTAACCAAACTCTTTGGAACTTACTCAACCAAGGGGCTATCTCAGGAACAGTAGTAATCGCAACTGTGCAATCTGCTGGGCGGGGACAATGGGGACGCCAGTGGATTTCTCCGGTTGGGGGATTATATATTTCCGTGGCGATTTCTTTCGACCACAAAATAGAGGCTAATGACAGCTATCAGCTAACTTTCGCTACTGCTTGGGGAATTGCGTCTCAATTGCGTCAGTGCGGTGTAGATGTTGGGATAAAATGGCCCAATGATTTAGTTTTAAATGGTCGCAAACTAGGCGGCATTTTGACAGAAACCAAAGTAAACAAAGGACAAATCACCCAAGCAGTAATAGGTGTTGGTATTAACTGGACAAACCCAGTACCAGAAACTGGAATCAATCTGGAATCGTGGCAAGCTTCCCAAAATTTCAGACCAATTTCTTGTCTGGAAATGCTAACCTCTAAAGTCTTACTGGGAATAGAATCCGGTATGGAGTGCCTTTGTCAAGAAGGAGTAAAGGTACTCTTGTCTCGCTATTTAGATTTGCTTACAAACATGGGCGATCGCGTCTACATCAATAATCTTTCAGGTACAGTAGTTGGGGTGACTCTTCAAGGAAATTTACGAGTTGATTTAGAAACACATGATACAAAGGAACTAATTACACCGGAAATTTATATTGAACCCGGTACAATCAGTTTGGGTTACCATAAATCTTCCGTTTAAATTTGAGGTTTGTTCAAAATTTCGCTCTTTGGGCAAGACAAACCACTAGCATCATCTCTTTAGGCTAATTACACACAACTGAGAGAACAAATGACGCAGCGCAATAATTCTGCCCATGATCGTTTGCATTACTTATGGCAGCAAGGTTTGACGAAAAAACGCTTTGCCTCGACGCTACCAGCTCAGAGCCTCTGTTGGCTGAGTAGCGTCAGCCTCCTCAGCGGCGGGTTTGTGTTTGCCCAAACGGAAACACAAATAGACAACATTGTTCCCACTGTTGAAAGTTCCCAACCAACAGCAGTTACAAATCCAGTTAAAAAACAGACTGTTGCGCCCGAAACAGCTCAAGCGCAACCGGAATTTTCCCAACGGCGAGCCAGACTCAGACAGAGATTAGGCAAGCCAGAGGTTGCTCAATCAAAAGAGCCAGTCAGGCAGTCTACACCCAAAATCGAAGCTGCCGAACCTGCTGTGATTATCAGACAGTCAAAGCCCAAGGTAGAAGCCTCCCAGGTTGCTCCTGTAAGGGTGAGACCGGAAAAACCCAATACCCCTGCCCGCTCTTTACCTGAAAAACTTCCAGAAGTTGCTCAACCATCAAATAACTCCAACAGCCCTGTCAGTGCAACGGCGGGGAAAACCAAGGATTATAATAACGCCTATATTGATCCTAATAGTTATGACAGTGGTGCTACAGGTACTTATCAAGCACCAAATTCCGTAATTCTCACAGAACGCTCCAGTGGTTGTCGAGCCATCTTGCCGTCAGGGCAAAGCGTATTAGGCGGCGTTTGCGCCAAAGTACCCCAAAGGAGTGTAGCTGATTCTAATGGTAAACCAGTACCTAATTGGCTCAGAAGAAGTGAAAACGCACAATTACCAGTAGTTCCACCCGTGCGGCAGATTGCAACTACTGGCAACACCAGCAGATGGCGTGCTACTGAAAGTGGTTCTAGCGGTGTCACCAAGAGCGCATTTCGCCCGAATCGGTTTATTCCGAATCCCGGCGAGTTCAGCCCCACAACAGTGAGTGCAACTCCCATCACACCCAGTGGCGGTACTTTACCTCCACCAATGGCAGATGGCAACATTGCACCCCGCCCCAGCAACGTAGCTTACGACTTCTCACTGGCATCAGTATTGCCGCAAATCCCCTACACTGGGGCAGTCGCCTATAGTGGTACGGGAATGATGTATCCACTGTCTATTCCCGCTCCCATTACTTCTTTGTTTGGTTGGCGAATTCATCCAATCACAGGCGATCGCCGCTTCCATGCTGGTACAGACTTGGGTGCGCCTACGGGAACGCCAGTTTTGGCAGCTGCTGCTGGTCAAGTGGAAACTGCTAACTGGGTGGGTGGTTATGGTTTGACCGTTATCCTAAATCACAAATCTGCTGAACAAACTCTCTACGGTCACATGTCACAAATCCTTGTTCAACCTGGTCAGTGGGTGCAACCTGGAACTGTCATCGGGCTAGTTGGCAGTACCGGGAACTCCACAGGCCCTCACCTGCACTTTGAAGTCCGTCACCTGACACAGGACGGGTGGGTTGCTGTTGACCCAGGTGTGCAATTACAAAGCGCTCTCAGCGAGTTAGTACAAGGCTTGCAAACCGCTCAGGTAAGCCAGCAACCAGGCAGCTAGATTGGAAATTTTGGATTTTGGATTTTAAATTTTCAATTAATCTAAAATCCAAAATCTAAAATCTAAAATTCAGAGATACCCGTGTTCTGCTAAGAATGCGGGTGTAATACCATCTATACTATTGTCATCAGGGGCTGTGGTGTGTGGGTTGCCAGAGTAAAGGAATTTTTCCACGTATTTGCCGAGAATATCCCCTTCTAGATTCACCAAACTGCCAGGAACCAAATAGCGAAGATTTGTCTCGGCATAGGTGAGGGGAATTACTGCCACCTTGAATTGGGATTCTGGCTCATATGAGGCTACTGTGAGGCTGATGCCATTGACGGCAATGCTACCTTTGGGGACAATGTACCGGGCGATCGCCTCGGATGCAATAAAGGTCATTTCCCAAGAACTAGCCGTTTGTTCTGCCACTAGCAATCGACCGATGCCGTCTACATGACCCATCACAAAATGACCGCCAACTTTGCTGCCCACCTTTAGCGACGCTTCTAAATTGACATATCTTTGTTGCGTTTGCTCACCTCCCAGAGTCGTGCGGCGTAAAGTTTCCGGTGACGCAGTGGCAATAAACCCGTCTTTTAAAACTTTTTCCACTGTCAGGCAAACACCATCTACTGCAACACTGTCACCATAAGCCAAATCTTGCATAATTACTTCACCCGACTGGCTTACACAAGTAACTTGCCAAGAATCGCCCCCCAAGGGTTCCATCGTTCCTAATGCCTGGATTAATCCTGTAAACACGGCTTTTTTGTCAAACTAACTCTATTTATTGCCTAATTTTGCCTGAAATCAATTGGTAATTGTCACATAAATTTCGCACATGCAAGTATATTTTCTGACTTTTTTTCGGATAGGGATATTAACACATTAGCATCCTTCACGAGGCATACTTGGGTAAGAAGGTTATTGTCTAAGAAGACCAATTTGACTTACTCTGGTTTTCACCACAAGTTCGGAGTTTAATAGAAGCAATTATAGAGAACAAATGCTTATGTTTATTACTGTCGCCAAACCGCCCAACAATGGGTGCTATTTGTTACACAGCATCCCAGGCTCTCAAAGGATTGTAGAGGCTTAGGCAATGATTGAAATGAAAGTCGCTGGCATAGCATTAGATGCCATAACCCGCAGCCCGATCGTCCTTTTGAAAGATTCTTCAGATCGGCGGGCTTTGCCAATTTACATCGGTCAGGAACAGGCTAGGGCAATTATGGGTGCATTGGAGAATCAGAAGCCTCCTAGACCCTTAACCCACGACCTGATTGTGAATCTTCTAGAGACTTGGAACATGACTCTAGAAAAGGTGATTATTCATTCCCTGCAAAAGGATACATTTTATGCAGCTTTAATTGTTCAGCAAGGCGAGGTCAAAAAAGAAATTGACGCACGTCCTAGCGATGCGATCGCCATTGCTCTCCGTACAAATACCCCCATTTGGGTAATGGAAGAAGTTATTGCCGATGCTTCTATCCCTGTTGATCGCGATGCAGATGAAGCCGAACAGCAAGCCTTCCGTGAATTTATTTCCAATCTCCGTCCTGAAGATTTGATCAAGCGCTTTGGTAATGGCGACAGCTAAAAAAGTTAGGAGTTAGGAGTTATAAGTTAATTGGTTCAACTCCTAACTGTTAACTCATAACTCCTTTTTAAGATGCAATACCGACGCTTTGGGAAAACGAATCTGCGCCTCTCGGTTTTTTCTCTGGGAACAATGCGCTACCTGGCTTCTCTTGAAAATGCTCACCAGACTATCGAACAAGCCTTAGCGCTAGGAATTAATCATCTAGAAACCGCCAGAGGTTACGGCAAAAGTGAGGAGTTTCTTGGTAGGACACTAAAAGCTGGGTTGTCAGTACCCCGAACGAGGCTTTACATCACTACCAAAATCTCAGCCACAGCAGATGCTGATACCATGCGTCGGTGCATCGACGAATCCCTAGAACGATTACAACTAGATTATTTAGATTGCTTAGGGGTTCATGGTTTGAACACTTGGCAACATTTGGAGTGGGTGCAAGCTAAAAATGGCTGTATGCAAGCTGTAGAGGAAGCTGTCGCTGATGGTCGAGTCCGACACGTTGGTTTTTCCACCCACGGGTCATTAGAGCTAATTCAGGCAGCAATCAATACAGATTTTTTTGAATTTGTCTATCTGCATTATTACTATTTTTTCCAACGGCACGCACCAGCGATTCAACTAGCTGCCGAGAAGGACATGGGCATTTTCATTATTTCCCCTGCTGATAAGGGAGGACGCCTTTACACGCCACCCCAAACGCTAAAAGACCTGTGTCACCCGTATTCACCCTTAGAATTAAATTATCGATTTTTACTTGCTGATCACCGTATTACTACTTTGAGTATAGGCCCAGCAAACCCAAATGAATTAATGGAACCTTTGCGAATTGCTGACCATGATGGAGAGTTAACATCAGCAGAAATTTTTGCTTTCCAGGAATTAGAAAATCACCAAAAAGTTGCTTTGCAAACTGATAAGTGTAGCCAGTGTTATGCTTGTTTGCCCTGTCCAAAAAATATCAATATTCCCGAGGTATTGCGGTTACGTAATCTTGCAGTAGCATACGACATGAAAGACTATGGACAATATCGTTACGGAATGTTTGAAAATGCCGGTCACTGGTTCCCTGGAATGAAAGCCAACCGCTGTACAGAATGTGGTGAATGTTTGCCCAGGTGTCCAGAAAAACTAGATATTCCAGCTTTGTTGGAAGATACTCATGAAAGATTAAATGGGAAAGCAGGTAGGAGATTGTGGGGTTAACACGATGCGTGACTTCTATAGCGGTTCTCAATTGCATGGAATACAGACCTAACAAGAACAGCCCCAACCCTTGTAGTGTCGGGGAGTAAGATTCAAAGCCTCTGACGCCACGTGCAACAAGAGTGGCTCGCCGCCCAACGCAGTGGCTCCTCCTTTTATGTTTTGCGCCGCTCACGTAAGCCGATAAAAATGTAAAATTTATAAAGATTAATATAGAGTCAAGAAGATCTGCTGCACCTAGGGTATCTCGCGCAAAGAAAGATGAAAATTAAAAAAAAAGAAATATTCTACGGCAATCACTGACGGTTTTCCGCTATAGTGGACGGGCTGTAAGCTTAGTATGGACTACTAGCCGCTCTCTTACTATTCTTCTGGCTAGTTTAACTTTAGTGGCTGGTCTTTTACCGGCAGCGATATCATACATCAGCAAGTTAATTGTTGATGCAGTGGTATTTGCATCTCAAGTTAACTCAGACAGCAATGGTTCTGTGAATATTTCTCACCCTTTATTATATGTAGGATTTGAAGCGATCGCTGTAATTTTACTAGCAGGCAGTCAGCGGGGACTCACCATTTGTCAGTCGTTATTGCGGGCGCTAATGGGTCAGCGAGTGAATGTACTCATCTTAGAAAAGGCGCTGACACTGGATCTTAGGCAGTTTGAAGATTCAGAATTTTATGACAAATTGACCAATGCCCGACGAGAAGCATCAGTTCGTCCCCTTTCGTTAGTAAATCGCACCTTTGGATTGGTGCAAAGTGCCCTTTCCCTGATCACCTACGGGATTTTGCTAGTAAATTTCTCAGTTTGGGCGGTGGTGGTACTGGTTTTGGCAGCTATGCCTGTATTTATTGCTGAAACGAAGTTTGCTGGAGAAGGCTTTCGCTTGTTTAGTTGGCGTGCGCCAGAAACTCGTGAACAAAACTACTTAGAAAATCTGCTAGCAAGAGAAGATTTTGTCACAGAAGTCAAACTCTACCAGCTGGGAGAGATGCTGCTAGAACGTTACCGCAACCTGTTTGAGCAACTCTATGGGGAAGACCGCGATTTGACTCTACGGCGAGGACTGTGGGGGTATCTGCTGAGTTTAGTTAGTACTGGTGCTTTTTACCTAGCTTACGCTTGGATTGTGCTGGAAACAGTGCTAGGTAAGATTTCCTTGGGAGATATGACAATGTATCTCACTGTGTTTCGCCAAGGACAATCTACTTTCTCCAATGCCCTCACTTCTATTGGAGGGATGTATGAAGACAACCTATATCTATCAAATCTCTACGATTTCCTGGAGGAGGAAGTACCAAAATCTTGGGGTAAGGCAACCATTGGTTTAAATTCCCAAGATGGCATCCGTTTCGAGAACGTATCATTTACTTATCCGGGAAATTCCAAGCCAGCGTTGACAAACATTTCGCTGCATTTGAAACCCAGAGAGAAACTGGCAATTGTCGGTGAAAACGGTTCCGGTAAAACTACCTTAATCAAACTACTTACCCGACTCTACACTCCAGACTCTGGGCGAATTTTTTTAGATGGCTTGGATTTGCAGGAATGGGATGTGGATGTGCTGCGGCGTCGCATTGGTGTAATTTTTCAGAACTTTGTCCGCTACCAATTCACTGTGGGTGAGAATATTGGCGTGGGTGATGTAAAACATCTCGAAAATAAAACCCGCTGGCAAACTGCTGCCCAAAAAGGCATGGCTCAATCTTTTATTGACCAATTACCCCAAAGCTTCCAGACTCAGCTTGGTCGTTGGTTTAAAGGAGGACAGGAACTTTCTGGGGGCCAGTGGCAGAAAATTGCTTTGTCTCGTGCTTTTATGCGATCGCAAGCAGATATCTTGGTGTTAGACGAACCAACATCAGCAATAGATGCCCAAGCTGAGTTTGAGATTTTCAATCATTTTCGCGCTGTTACTAAAAATCAGATGGTACTTTTGATTTCCCATCGTTTCTCGACAGTACGAATGGCTGACAAAATCCTAGTTATAGAAAATGGGGAAGTTATAGAACAGGGAACTCACAAAGAATTATTGCAGCTAGGAGGACGTTATGCCAAGTTGTTTATGTTGCAAGCAGCCGGTTATCAATAGGAAATAGGGCTAGGAGTTACTTTTGAATTTAGATAGCGATGCCTACGCCGGGCTGCGCCTACGCTCAATTTTTACAGAGTACAGAACATCTCTATCTAACCACGTTAAACTGTTCAGTAAACATGGGTCACTAGACGCTCCGTATCGTTAAACATTGCTACCTAATAAAATTATCCAAATAACAAAACAGCGATACTATACCCCAGAGGAATATTTAGAGCTAGAAGAAGCTGCTGAATACAAAAGTGAATACATTGATGGGCAAATAATTCCTATGGCGGGTGGAACAGTAAATCACAATCGTATAGCTGGTAATTTCTATGCTGTATTAAACTTCGCGTTCAGACAACAAGAATACGAAGTGTTTAATAGCGATATGCGTCTTTGGATACACCAAAAGCGTATCTATACGTATCCAAATGTGACAGTAATAGCAGGTGAACCAGAATTTTTCAACAACCGTACAGATATTATTATAAATCCCCAACTTATTGTTGAGGTTTTGTCTAAATCTACTAAAAACTAGGATTGCGAGGATAAATTTCAGGCTTACCGAACTATTTCTACTTTCCAAGAATATCTATTAATTGACCAAACTCAAATTCATGTAGAGCAATTTTCCAAAATTGGGAAAAAGCAATGGACGCTTCGTGAATATGACCAAGAAGATGAAGCGATCGCACTTGTAACTGTACCCTTTGAGATTTCCTTACAAGATTTATACAACAAGGTGAAGTTTGAGCCTGTTGAATCGGAAGGGGAAAGTGCTGATGTTGAGGGATTGGGGTAAAGTGCGTTAAATAACTTGCTGTTCTGTAAGCTTTTTAGAAGCTATATTTAAGTTATACAGGTTCTAAAATAATATCTGTATTCAAAAGATTTCAGAAGTATCAAAAGCAAAATAAGATGGTTCACAAGATTGCCTTGTTCAATCACAAGGGTGGTGTCAGTAAGACCACTACGACTTTTAACTTAGGTTGGATGCTTGCTTCAAAGGGTAAGAGAGTTATCCTTGTAGATACTGATCCTCAATGTAATTTAACAGGAATAGCTCTAAAAGAAGAAACTGAAGATGATGAAGCAAGAATAGAAAACATCTACAACACATATTCAAATATCAAAACTGGCTTGGCTCCTGCTTTTGAGTCACAACCACGGGCTATTGAAGCTGTAGATTGTATTCCGATAGAAGGACAAGAAGGTTTGTTTTTATTACCTGGTCATGTTGGCTTTGCTGAATACGAAGTAACATTAGGTATCGCGCAGGAACTCAGTGGCTCAATTCAGACACTGAAAAACTTGCCAGGTGCTATTTCTGATCTTTTAGAAAAAACTGCTAAGGAATTTAATGCTGACTATATTCTGATTGATATGAGTCCAAGTTTAGGAGCAATCAATCAGAACTTACTAATGACAAGTGACTTTTTCTTAGTGCCTACAACTGCTGATTTTTTCTCTGTAATGGCAATTGATTCTCTGTCTAGAATTTTATCAAAATGGTGTGGTTGGGCAAGGATAGCAAGCGCAAACCCTATATTAAAGGAAGCTGCTTATCCATTTCCAGAATTTACCTTGAAATTTTTAGGAACCATAGTTCAAAACTATAGAATTATTAGGGGTAAAGAAACAGCAGCATTTCAAACGTGGATAGAAAAAATAGAGAATACAGTTACTGATAAACTAGTACCAGTTCTAGAGCAAAATAATCTGTTAGTATCCAAGCAAGTCTATACCGAGCAAGGTATAAATGGTAGTCTTACACTGACAAAAATTTCTAATTTTAACAGTTTAATTGCTATATCACAAGAACACTGTACACCAGTTTATGCCCTAACAGCGGAGCAATTAGGACAGACTGGTATAGTACGCGAAAGAAATCAAAAAAAGCAAAAAGACTTTGAAAAAACTTTTTCTGATTTAGCAGATAAAATTATTTCACTCTCATCCAGTTATGCAATCAGCGCTTGACCAATTTCGCATTAGTATTCAGCGTGTTCGGGATCTGATTGCTGTTCATACTTCCGTTAAGGCTCAAGCTACTGCTGCTCTGGATATTTCAGACATTTTACGAGCTGCACTAGTTCTAACTGTTAGTGCCTTGGATTATTATATCCATGAGGTTGTCACATTGGGTATGCTAGAAATTCATCGAGGACAACGTGCTGAACCAGTATCTTCAGCTAATACCACTCAATCAGCCTTTTCCCGTTTTCAAGTTTCCTTGGGAAGCGCTCGTGAGGATAGAAAAATAGCCATAGATATCGCCTCTTGGATAGAGAGTGACATACAGCAGGTTTATGGAGCTAACTTTTTACAGCAGTCTCATACTATTTCTGGTTTAATTCCAGCTATATCAAATAGTATTTTGAACAGATTAAATAATACTTCATGGTTAGAAGACGAGATTCGAGAACGTCTAAGTTATCAAAGCTTTCAGCAGCCCGATAAAATAGCTGATGCAATTAGACAAATTTCTGATAAAAAATTGTGGGATGAGGTTGCTACCAAAATGAGTAAACCTTCTAAAGATATTAAGCAACAACTTACTTTAATTGTAGATCGCAGAAACAAAATTGCTCACGAAGCAGATATAGATCCCACCCTTAACATAGGTAATCGCTGGTATATCAATGAATCAATGGTTGGTGATACAGTAAATTTTATTGAGCAGCTTGTAGAGAGTATTCATCAAATTTTGTAGCTTTGGGTGGATAAAGGGTACATATTGTTGACTAATTAAGCAAAATAGACAGGCAATCGTTGTAGAGAGATGAGGACTATGATCGCACCATCCCCCAATAACTTCGATAAAATCACTATGGTGCTAGTTAACCTTCCCTAAATCTGATGAAAAGCGATATCTCCGATGGGCTACGCCTACGCTCCCCTTCCCAACCCTCCCTTCAATGTCCTAAACTACTCGCGCCAGCAGGTAATTGGGACTGTGCTAAAGCTGCTGTGGAAAATGGGGCAGATGCGATTTACTTCGGTTTGGATCGGTTTAACGCCAGAATGCGGGCACAAAATTTTACTGAGGCGGACTTACCCCGATTGATGACATTTCTGCACCATCGAGGTGTGAAGGGCTATGTCACCGTAAATACACTAATATTTCCCAAAGAACTAGCAGAGGCGCAGCAATATCTCCGCACAATTATTGCAGCGGGTGTGGATGCGGTGATTGTCCAAGATGTCGGAATTTGTCGTCTCATCCGTCACCTCTCGCCTGATTTTCCCATCCATGCTTCCACCCAAATGACGATCACCAGTGCAGCTGGGGTAGAATTTGCCAAGTCCCTCGGTTGTCAATTAGTGGTGCTGGCGCGTGAATGTTCTCTTCAGGAAATCAATAAAATTCAGCAGCAAATTGCCCAACAGGAAACTTCGCTGCCCTTGGAAGTTTTTGTTCACGGTGCTTTGTGCGTGGCGTATTCCGGTCAGTGTTTGACTAGTGAGGCTTTAGGCGGACGTTCTGCTAACCGAGGTGAATGTGCCCAAGCTTGCCGGATGCCCTACGAGTTAATCGCTGATGGGGAAGTTGTGAATTTAGATAATCGCAAATATTTACTCAGTCCTCAAGACCTAGCAGGGTTAGATGTTCTGCCAGATTTGGTGAAATCAGGAGTAACTTGTCTGAAGATTGAAGGTCGCCTGAAAGCTCCAGAATATGTTGCTAATGTCACCCGTGTTTATCGGCAAGCCCTGGATGGGGTGATGACAGAATTGGAAAGACCTAACCCCCTAACCTCCTTCCCTGGTAGGGAAGGGGGAATAAAGGCTCCCCTCTCCGTTTCGGAGAGGGGCTGGGGAAGAGGTCAGTCAGATCAAGAACACTACAACTTAGAAATGGCATTTTCTCGCGGACTCTACACGGGTTGGTTTGGCGGGATTAATAATCAGGAACTAGTTCACGCCCGTTTTGGCAAAAAACGCGGGGTTTATTTAGGTGAAGTCACCCGCATCCACAACGAACAGGTAACACTCAAACTGGAAGCGCCTGTAAAACCAGGGGATGGAATTGTGTTTGACTGCGGTCATCCAGAGGCGAAGGAAGAAGGCGGTCGGGTTTATGCTGTGATGCCCAAAGGTAAAAAAGCTATACTGACCTTTGGTCGAAATGACTTGAACCTGCGCCGAGTGCATGTAGGCGATCGCATTTGGAAAACCAGTGATCCAGAATTAGATAAGCAACTACGTCAGAGTTTTGCTGGCGAGAATCCCCAATTTCAGCGTCCCATTTCTTTAGAAGTTTATGGAGAAGTTAGTCAGCCACTGATTGCGATCGCTCGTGATCAACTCGCTAATATTGTCCAAGTGGAGTCTACAATTTCACTGGTAGAGGCGCACACCAAACCCTTAGATACAGACCGTCTACAAGAACAATTCGGTCGTTTGGGTAACACACCTTTCTGTTTGGAAAAACTAACTAACCACCTCAGCACTTCCCTTATGCTGCCCGTAAGTGAATTGAACCGGATGCGGCGGGAAATTGTGGTGCAGTTGGAAGAATTGCGAAGTCAACCCAAACGCTGGCAATTACGTTCTGATGTCTCTTTCCAAAACTTACTCCCCTCCTCATCCGCCTCATTCCCTACCCTGCGGGAAGCTAAAGTTACATCTCCTTCACTCATAGTTTTGGTACGAAACCTCAAGCAACTCCAAGCCGCCCTCAAAGCTGGTATTGAAACACTGTACTGTGAATTTGAAGATCCTCGCGCCTACCGAGAAGCGGTGCAGCTGATACATAAACAAAGGCAACAATCCCCACTCCCCACAATTTGGGTTGCACCACCCCGAATTACCAAACCAGGGGAAAACTGGATTTTGCAGCAAGTACGTGCCTGTGAGGCAGATGGCTATCTGGTGCGGAACTATGATCAATTGCAATTCTTTGCAGCAGACCGTTGTATCGGAGATTTTTCGCTCAACGTTGCTAATCCCTTAACAGCAGACTACTTTCAGCAAGGCTTTGGCTTAAAAAGGCTGACAGCATCCTATGACCTGAATATTACCCAACTGCAAGACCTGCTCACAAGTTGTCCACCCCAGTGGTTTGAGGTGACAATCCATCAGCATATGCCGATGTTCCACATGGAGCATTGTGTATTTTGTGCCTTTCTATCGACGGGTACAGACTACACCAATTGTGGACGACCTTGTGAAAAGCAGGAAGTGAAATTAAAAGACCGTGTAGGCAGCGAACACGTCCTCAAAGCAGATGTCGGTTGCCGCAATACTGTATTTAACGGCACTGCTCAAACTGGAGCCGAGTACGTACAGCGTCTTAGAGAATTGGGATTACGTCACTTTCGCATCGAGTTTGTGAGTGAAACCCCAGACCAAGTGACTAAAACAATACATTGCTATCGTCAACTATTGCAAGGTGAGATTACAGGTTCCCAACTGTGGCACGAGTTGAAACTGCAAAATCAGCTAGGTGTAACTCGTGGCCCATTGGGAGTGTCAACATTTAGGTGATAACTGTTATACCTACCATTGCTGGGCAGCTTGTCTAACTATTTCCAGAAACCTCTGCACTGTTCGAGATGTCTCGTTTTTTCGCCAAATCATCGCGTTTGCAACTTTTGGGCTATCTTCTTGAAGATTTTTATAAACTACCCCTGTTCGTTGTAGATTTTGCAAAGATGCTGGCACGATCGCAACGCCCATCTCGGCTGCTACTAAGCTGACAATAGTTTGCATCTGGATAGCTTCTTGGGCAACCTTGGAACTAAAGCCTGCTTGCTGGCAGAGACTGATGATTAAGTCGTAGAGTCCTGGTGCTAATATTCGGGGAAATAAAATAAACGCTTCATTGGCAAGGGATGTCAAACAAATATCAACAAACAAATATCAAATTGACTCGCTAGCAAATGTGCTTCAGGTAGTGCCACCATCAGCGACTCTTGAAAAATCGTTTCACAGCTAAATCTATTTTCTTCAACAGGTGGACGCAATAATCCTACATCCATTCGACCTTCTCGTAACCACTCTAACTGCTGATCTGTAGTCAGTTCATGCAACTCGATGCTCACACCAGGAACGCAACTACGAAAGGTTCGCAGAATAGTTGGCAAAATATTATACGCCGCAGAACTGACAAAGCCGACCACCAACTGTCCAATTTCGCCCCGACTCGTTTGCCGCCCGACTTGGATTGCCTGTTGTAATTGCCTCATAATTTGCTGAACTTCACCCAGAAACACTTGCCCCGCTTCTGTTAACTGCACATTTCGTTTCGTGCGGTGAAACAGTTCAAAACCCAATTCCCTCTCTAGCTGCCGAATTTGTTGACTTAGGGGAGGTTGGGCAATGTGCAATCGCTCCGCCGCTCGTCCAAAGTGCAGTTCCTCTGCCAACGTGACAAAGTAGCGCAAGTGTCGTAGTTCCATCTGTTACCTGAATTCATATCTTTAAAATATTAGTTAAGGTGAAAATATATATTGGACATAATTAAAAATCTTTTTTACTGTGATGATCAGGCAGTCATCAACCTGAAGCACATGGTTGATGACTGGCAAGCCAACAATCTGTACTTTTACAGTTATGCATAATATTTCCATAACCAATAATTGGAATACTGCCCTTTACGAAGATAAACACGCCTTTGTCTGGGAGTATGGTGAGGATTTACTAAAATTCCTCAACCCTCAGCCAGGAGAATCCATTTTGGATCTCGGCTGTGGGACTGGACAACTCACAGAAAAAATTGCCCAAGCTGGTGTCAAAGTCATGGGAGTTGATCATGCACCCGCGATGATCGAAAAGGCAAGACAAAACTATCCCCATATCCGTTTTGATGTTGCTGATGCTAGGAGCTTTCAAGTAGACAAGCCCTTTGATGCCGTGTTTTCCAATGCTGTATTGCATTGGGTGAAACAAGCAGATAGTGCGATCGCCTCTATACATCAATCCTTAAAACCCGGAGGCCGGTTTGTAGCCGAGTTTGGTGGGAAAGGGAATGTAAAGGCGATCGCCACAGCTTTGATAAGCACCTTAGAAGCATTTAATATCCCCGCACAAGCCCTAAATCCTTGGTATTTTCCTAGTATTGGTGAGTACGCCAGCCTATTAGAACAGCAAGGCTTTGATGTCATTCATGCCATGCTTTTTGCTCGTCCAACTCCTTTAGCAGAGGGAGAAGTAGGTATGGCAAACTGGATTCAGATGTTCGCCAGCAGTTTTTTAACAGGACTTTCTAATGACCAACAAATACAAATAATTCGCGCCGTGGAGGAATATCTTAAGCCAACACTGTATCAACAAGGAACTTGGGTAGCAGACTATCGAAGAATTCGCATCGTTGCAATTAAACTTTAGATTGTGCGAATTTTGACTTGTACCTTAATTACGAATTAGTATCAGTTATGCATATACCCAAATTGTGCGATCGCCCTACAGCCCTTCTCCTAAAGGAGACGCTACGCGTAGCTTGCTTCCCCGTAGGGGTACGGGCATCCTACGGCAGGCGTTGGCGCAGCCATCGCCAGACATCGTTTTCATTACTACTAACCATTAGCCTCACCACTTTACTAGTCCCGTCCTCACTAGCGCAAACCCCCCTAATACCGTTGCCTTCTAGTGCGCCTCTAGAACTAGACTTATTGACCAAGCCAAAAGACTATGTGATCACAGCTAACACCATAAACCCAGCGCGATTGACCGTTCCCAGTTTATGGTGGGCACAACAAAACTCTGAGAAAAAGCTATTGGATAATTGGATAGCATATCCAGCTTCTGAAAAAGAACCTGCACGAGTAGACTTGATCGTGAATCAGCAAATTTGGAGTTTACTAGAGGATGTAGAGCGCTACGACTTCGTAAATCGCTTGGGTAGCGCTGCACGGAACTTTGGTTACAATGTCCGCGTATTTAATTATCAAAAAGAACCTTTGGCAACCTACACTTGCAACTTTAGTATAAGTCCAGCTTTATGCAGTATCCAAACGAATGTTAAGAACAAGATAGGGTTACAGCGTTCTTTGTAGTAAATAGTTAGGAGTTAGGAGTTAGGAATTGGGGGAGATGAGGGAGATGCTCAATGCCCAATGCCCAATGCCCAATTCTCAATTAAGCTTTAATTTTGGCGAATAAAGACTCGTATTGTTTTATTGCTGATGGGGGTAAGGGAAGCAAAAATTCACTTTTATCGAAAACTTCGCGTAGGCGTAGCCCGTCGTAGACATCGCTCTGTAAGATGCTCCATAATGGTTCTTGGATATCGTCAGCGATAATATTTGTAGAAATTGGCGAATTACTTTTGGTCAGCACCGAAATTTGTTTAGCTGTGCTTGGTTGCCAACAAAAATCAATCCATTGATCTGATAAAGTACTCTTAATAATACCTGCCGGACGTACCCACAAATCTGCCCAGATTGCTGTTCCTGACTGGGGGATAACTGCGGCAAGTTGCGGATAACGTCCCAGAACTGGCAGTACATCGCTTGACCAACCAACCGCTAGCCAAGTGTCTCCCATAATTAGAGGTTCCAAGTAGTTATTGGAACTGTAGAACTTCACCTGTTGATTTAATCTCTGTAATTCCTTTTCCAAGTCTGGTACTTGGTCAATATTCTCTGTATTGTAAGATTTTCCTAGCTTCTTTAAGACCAGACCAATAACTTCTCGTGGTTGATTAAGTAGAGAAATGTGTTGCTGCATTCCATCTCGCCACAAATCACTCCAATCTTTGGGCGTCCATCCCAATTTTCGCAACTTGTCACGGTTATAAACAATCACCGTGCTACCCCACCTGTAAGGCGCACCCCAGACCTTTCCTTGAGTGTCCAAGTTACCTTGGTCGTTACGCATTACCAGTTTCTTCCACCTTTCATCCAAACCAGACCACTGCTTTAATTGGTTTCCCTGTACCTCTTGGAGTGGTTGAATCAATTTCTGCTCAATAGCTGCTTTTAGCCAGTAATCTCCCAATGTCACTAGGTCTACATCAGCCGTTTTTTGACCTTGCCTAAAGGGTATAAAGCGACTCCATCCCTGCTCATCGGTGGCTTTTGATTTCTGCTGCCAATTTTGTAATTGCTGAAATAAATCCTGTATTTGCTCGACTGGAGCAAACTTTAACTGCACCTGTTGCTGCAAACCTTTGTGGAATTGATTAACTACCTGACCAGGTATAGAACCTTTTAATAACTCTACTTTTAGTTGCATCTGGTTGTTTCCACCACAGCCAAAAAGCAGTTGTGAAAGTACCAATGTACTTGTACTTAGCAAAAAAGACCGTCGATCCATTGATTTTGGATTTGAGATTTTTGATTATACCTAATATTAAGCAGAAATTCACCAGAGACTGACTAGCTGAAAAAGTTGAGTTGGAAAATTATCGGTATTTTTTGTTGTTAATATCGGTAATTTTGAACATTTGACTTAAATTAGCGACTTTTTTGGCAAATAGCTACCTAAAGATTAATTTTTCTCCCTAAATTTCCTCATTAGTATTCATGGTCAAACTTTACTTATATTTAGAAGTAATGATTTAAATGTCACATTTCCACCAAAAATTATCAATACTTAAATAATCCATAAGTATTGTTAAGGTTGTGAGTAAATTGAATAACATAGAGAACATGTACGGATAAAGGTATTAAATGGAGCCATTACAGCAGCAGATCCTGACTTTAAGCGAAAAACTGGATGCCCTCTACCAAGTGATTGAGCAGCTTGACGGTAAAGTCGCTCAAGCTTTCTCAGAATGTTCTTTAGCGAATACACAAGCAAAGGATAATTATCAGGAAAATGGCGCGGCTGGGGGCTACCAGTTGAAAGGACGTATCAGTTTAAATCCAGAAATGGAACACAAGGATGTATTGACAGATGGTATTTATCTAGACATGCATCGTCTAAGGTGGAGACAACATAACACCAGAAATTCAAATACAACGACTGACAGCGCAATTAACAGCAGCATATAATCGCATTGCTGCTTTAGAAGAACAATTACTCAGAGAGAGAATTCATTAAATTTAACCAGAGTTCAACGAATAAAAAAATGGCTGGAGATAGGGAAGGCAAGCCTTTCGGTTCAATGTCGAGTGATGGCTTTTTAAGCAAATATCAAGTATAAGCAACTAATCCAGCTATCAAATTGATAAAAAACTTAAACACACTATTACATATATCTACGTAATAGTGTGATATATCTACTTATAGGCTTTTAGTGAATACCTCACTATGAAACAAAAAAAACAACCCTAAGACTGGTGTCGTTAGAATGTTGTATGGTTCAAAAACCAAGATTTTCTTATTAATCTGCGTTTTTATGATCAGTGTTTTTGGCATCTAGTGATCAAATTGGTTGATGACAAGCCAGACAGCTTTCGCAAAAATTGATTTGCAACTTGCTCCTACTCAACCGCTAGGCTATTACGAGGAAACCTTCGCTTATAACTTCGGTGAGGGCGCAGAGCCTTGCCTTTCATTAATTCGCTACGAATTAATGAAATGCTATATTTAGCCGTTCAAGTTGGGCTTCAATGGCTGCCAAAAGTTGGTGTTGCTGCCAATCTTGGCTAAGATGGGCGGCTATGCAAGCTGCTCCAGCACCCATACCTTCTTTGACAAAGCCTTGCTCATAAGCTCTCAGTTGGGGATAACGAGAATCAGCAAAGCTCAGATGAGTGGCTAATAGGGGAGGGGTTCCTCCACTGTGAGTTAAGCTGCCTTTTCCTAAGCTGAGGGCTAAGTCAACCGTAGCCCCAGTAGGGTCTTCTGCCACCCAGCGGGTTGTGCCTACAACAACTTCTTCTGGTTGCCATGATAAGGCGTAAGCTTGAGCGAACGCACTGATCAGCGCATAAACCGTCAGCATTTGCGTCCCACCAGCAAGCATTACACCACAACTACGACTAGCAGCGATCGCCATCCCAGCTACCACCACCTGCATCGGATCGCCCACAGCGGCGACGAGTTGTAGAGGATTTACAGAAGTTAGAAGTTGGGAGTTAGGAGTTAGGAGTTGGGATAGAAAATTCGTCTCCCCCTGCTCCTTGCTTTCCCTTATCTTCTCCAGCCCAGCTTGCACTAGTGCCCACTTTTGCACGTGGTTACAAACAGGGTGGCTACTATTAACTTTTCCGGCAGCATCTATACCCAAACCAGTTAAGATTGCCAGAGCAGTTGTAGTGCCTCCGACCACACACTCACCGACAATCAAATACCCCTGTTGAATATTGGCAGCAAGGCGTTCTCCCCAAAGTAGCCCTTGTTCAAACAAGTGGTGTACCGTTGTGATTTCCATAGCAGCACCTCCACTTAAACATTTAGCAGGAGCGCCACCCAAATCAATTACTGGCACAGCAGGAGGCTGGGGTAAACCAGCATTAAACAAATGAACTGGTATCTTTAGTGACCCAAAGACAGCGCGAGAAATCAGCACAGGCGAAGCCCCAGCCGCTAGTGGTGGTAGGGGATATTGGGCTTTATGTTCTGGGCCGTAATACAAAAACTCGGCATCGGCACAAGCAGTATATTTTCGATCCTCTGGAGTGCGACCAGCCGCTGAAATTCCTGGAATTAAACCAGTTTCAGTAAATCCTAAAACACAGGCAAATACGGGTAGACAACCACGATACCGTCGCAGCCATTCTTCACCCTGTTCTTTTTGAGTATAAATACTAATCATTTAAAAAGTTAGGAGTTAGCAGTTTAATTCATAACTCCTAACTCATAACTCCTCACTATTTTTCATAATCCATGAGAACTTGCACCCAGTGTGGTGGACGGGGAATGGGGTTGCCCAGGCGGTCAAAAAGCAACCATGCTGCCAGGTGTACCACAAAAAGGTAGATAAAGTTGTTGAGTACAATTAGAGTGATCGCTCCTACTTGAATCAAAAACACACTGGGACTCACTAACAAACTTAGGTTCAAAAATATCCACTCAATGACCTCTGTTACCTGGGTAATCACATAAATCCACAGGTCTTCACCCGACAAAACAGATAGCAACCACAGCCGAAAAAAAACTCCCAAAGTACCCAACAGCGTACCCAAGGTGATGGAAACAATCCAGGGAACACGACGACGATACCACGTCGCCCCCAAAAGCACGCCCATGAACCCGTAGGGCATGACAAACAGCAAACTGCGGGCTGGGCCCATCAGTACCGTCAGCAGTAACCCGGAGGTGAGTGCTGCCATCCATGCCGCGCGTTTGCCCCAACGCAGATAAACTAGAGCGATCGGCACCGGAAAAAATATCCGCAAAACTGGGCCCAAGGGAAAGTAAAAATTAATAAACCAAATCAAGCTAGCGGTACTGGCTAAAAACGCCGTTTCCACCATTCTCAAGGGCGCATCAGCCTTGAGTTGAGGAGGCATTAACTGTTGTTCTTTGTCTAACCAATGATTGTGGGGAGTTGGAGATTCAGGGGATGGATCTTCCTGCGGCTCATCTGGCAGAGAATCTAAAATACTCATATCTGACAAGTTCTTAAACTATCGTTCTTTCCAAGGCTGACAAATCGGGAATACAAATAGTATCTTGATCCCGTTTAATCAAGCCTTTTTTTTCTAGCCTTGTCAACACTCGTGTCACAGTTTCCCGCGCCAGTCCGCTCAAACTACTCAATTCCCGATGAGGTAAATTGGGAATTTCGGTTCCTGTTTGCCCTTTTTTTCCCTGTCCTTCTGCCAAAAATAGCAACGTATCTGCCACCCGTGACTGGCTATCAGATTCCCGCAACCGCAATCGGCGATTTACTTGCCGCAAACGTCGTGCCATTAGTTGTGCCAATCGAACTCCCGCCAAAGGTTCTATCTGAAGCAACTTGACAAAATCCTGAGCAGGCATACTGCCAATCACCGTAGCAGCTAAGGTAATCACATCTGTGGATCGAGGTACTTCATCTAGCGCCGCCATTTCACCAAACAATTCCCCTTTGCCAAGAATATTCAGCGTCACCTCTTTTCCTTCCAGATTGTAGGTGCGAATTTTTACCCATCCGTCCAGAATAAAATACACAGAACCGCCCCAGTCATTTTCTAGCAGAATCACTTGATTGGCTGGGTGAGTGCGGGTGACAAGATGGATGAGGGCTGATTTTACAGCAATTTCTGGCAACCCTTGAAAAAAGGGAGCCGAGGTGATCATCCAGGGATTAGCCTGTGCTTGCAAGCTATATCGGTCTTCCATTACGATATTTTTATTCAAGCTGCTATATACACAACAAACAAGAGCGCCATTTTCAGCCTAAGCCATCAAGGCACAGCTCCCTTTCAAAGAGAAAACTAAACTATGCTACATAAGAAAGCGACAAGAACGTTTTTCTAAACCATCTTTACCTATAAGTTTAAACGGGGTAAAAGTTTTGCAAAAAGTAGTTTATAGCCGGCGGTTGTATTGCTTAGGGGCTAGCTGCACTGCAAACTTGATTAGTTAAGAATATAGGCAAACAACATCAATGATACTAAAGGGAGTAAATTATTGCTCAGGTATTTTAGCGATTTTCAAAAATAGGCAACCAATGAGCTGCAAAACTAAGCCTTATTAACAAACGCTGACTGAAGATTGCCACGACTCCCAGTAATCCATAACATAATGACAGTCACAAGTCCAAGCAGCGGCTTTTGCCACTCAAAACTTCTCCGATGGTCGAGGCTCTTGCTAGCTTGCTTCCCCGCAGGGGTCCGGTGATTGTAAACTAATTGTCACATTACTTGACATAAGTTCTTAAATAAGGTAAAAAAAGTGACTTCCAGTGCAGATGAAATTCAAAAGCTGATCGCAGACATTGACAACTTACTTGTCAGCGGTGGCAAACGCCTGTCTAGATTTCTGTCTGGTCAGGTGCAAGATCCTAAAGAAGTTTTAGAACGAATTCGCGACTTCTTGGTGAGACTACAAGAAAAAGAAGCATTAGAGAGCGGTATCCCAAATCAGTCTTTTGAAGAACCGCGAACGCCTTTGTTAACAAAATTTATTGCTCATGATCATAACCAGTATCCACTACCGCAGCTCGAACCCAGTCAGGAACAGAGTACTGTTGGAGCAAGACAATTAAAAAATGAATTTTCGAGATTGATTCAGCCATTGCGATCGGAATTAGAAGGGCTATTACAAGAGCGAGCCACTCTCATACAGGAAATTCGGCAGCTAGAGCAAAGGCGATTGCAAAACTACTCCTTAGGGCAGCAGTTGACAAACCAGGAGCAGATGATTACCGAGTTTTTACAGGTACTCATGAGTCGTCTTGTGCCAACTTTAGCGCCACTGGTAGCACAGACGGGGGAAAATTCCGCCAGTTCTTCAGGAGTAACTAATCACGCAACATCTGCAACTCAACCTTTATTAGAATCCCCAGACAGTGTGCAGCGCTTAACCCAGCTGGCCAGGGAGTTAGATCAACGCCTATTATCACTAGATGGGACGGTGAATGTAGTCTTTGAGGCACTACAGCGCAACATTAATACCTATTACGAATCCCTGTCGCAAGCACTGGCAAGAATGCATAGCAAGGGGATGCAAGGCGAACAGCTGATGGCCAGCTTTCTCAACAATTTGACCCAGCATTTGCAGCAATCCCCTAGTTCCCAGTCATCTTTCCTGGGGGTAGAATCTGAAACACTACCTTCACCACTACCATTGGCTGACCCAGCCGAGATCACTGCTGGAGTTCCGCCCCAACCTTTGGAGCTTATACAGCCAGAAACTTCATCTTCACTTACAATTAATTCTGAGCAACAGGAGACTACCCTCACAGAGGATCTAGATGCAGCGCTGTTGCAGCTTGGCTTAGATTCGTCTCAATCTGCTGAAACCTCGACCGAATTACCGCAAGATATTTCTACGTTAATTGGTGATGAAGTAGACCAACTTTACGCCAGTTTGTTTGGTACTGGTGATGTTAATAATCCAAACCTCGATGTTGCCACAAATGATTTATCTGCTTCCACAGCCTCCCGATCACCGTTGAATATCGCTGAGGGCCCACCTGTCCCTCAAACCGTGGATTCTGCGGTTGTAACAACAAATATGGGTCTTTCAACCCAAGAGACTTTAGTAGAAACCACAGATTCATCATTAGAGCCACAGGAAGAACTATTTTTTGAAGAGGATACTGACCTAGACTCGCCTCTTAGTAACTCTGTGCTACAAACAGACAGTTTCCCCGTGGAACTCGGCACTCAGCCAGCTAGTGTTGATACAATTAATACCCTAACTGACCTATTGCCTGATATAGGTAGTGGGCAGCAACTACTGGAAGTTGCTCCAGGTAGTGAACAGCAACTGCTGGAAGTATCATCGTCTGTGGATAATGCCACAACTACAGCACCAGTTACTCCAAAAGTAGCAGAAATTGCGTTGGCACCTACCGTACCCCTACGGGAAAGCAAACTACACGTAGCGGACGTACCAGAAGGTATCGCTACATCGGAAGTATTAATTAACGATGATCAGCCAGAACCGTCTTTAGATAGCTACATTACTGCTTCGCCACAAGAAAACTTGCTTTCTATTGAGTCAAACCAGGCTCCAGTTGTACCTGATATTTTTTTAGATGAAGAACAATTGCAGCAATTAGATCGGGATTTGGCTAATTTTGATCAGCAGCTAAATTCTGAGTCGCAGCCAGCTATCAACTTAGATATTCTTCCAGAACTAATTGGTAAAACTCAAGACACAATTCCCACAACTTCCCCTGAGTTGCAAACAGAAAATCTCCAAATAACAGAAAACACCTCAACTGCTGCTTTATCCACTTTGGCAGTTCCCCAGGTAGAAACTGAACAAAAAAAGGAAGTCACAACTTCTGTTCAAGAAAGTTCTCTACCTTCAATTTCCAACTCCATCAACAATCCAGAAGTTGCGCTCAATGTTCTAGAGTCAGTCTGGTATTTAGGAATTGATTTAGGTACAACAGGAATTTCTGCCGCCTTATTAAATCGCTCGACTTTTGTTGTACATCCTATCTACTGGTCAGCAGAAAATCCGCCGGGAACAAGTTCCTTCCAGCAATCGTTTCGTTTACCAACAGAGGTTTATCTGCCTACAGCTTCTGTACCCCACGGTGAAAATGAAAGTATCGAAACACATGAGCAGACAGCACCTGCGGCTGTTGCCCAAGATAAAGTGCCCGATCGCGCGGCTACCACTCCTGTAACACCGAGATCAACAGCAGATCCGACGAGAAATAATCTCTACTCGGCGCAGTTGAAGCCTTATTTACAAGTAGCCATTCCCTACAAAAGTGAACGACAGAAATGGGAACCTGTTTTACAATTAAATGAATTTTCGGCAGGCCCTTTGATTTGGGTTGTGCGATCGCTCTCTAAGCTCCTATTAACCCTCAAATCAGAAAAAACTTGTACCACCCCTAGTTTAATGGCTGCTGCTGTTGGGATCAGCGAACAAAATTTTCCGAAGATTATCAATAATATTGCTGGTGTGATTTGTACTTGTCCATCTAGTTGGTCGGAACAATACCGCTTCAACGTGCGGGAAGCTTTGCTCACCAGCAAACTCATCCAACATCCGCAGCAAGTCTTTTTTGTGGAAGAAGCGATCGCTAGTCTACTCCCGGAACTCGATGCTGCTAACGGTGAGCAAGTAAAATTAAGCGAACCTCAGGGTTCTCATCCGGCAAAAACCAGCGAAGATCCCATTATTGGCAACACCCTGGTGATTAACATTGGGACAACTGCCACAGAAATGTTGCTGGTCGATATACCAGAAACATTGCTGCAATTGACATACAATGATTTCATGCTCCACAGTTTTGCCTATGCTGGCAAGGGAATTGAACAAGATATTATCTGCCAGCTGCTATTGCCACCTAAATCTCGGCAATCACGCACCGATACACAAAGCGATGCCTGCGGCGGGCTACGCCAACGCAAAACTATTACTAGTAATCCTTGGCAATGGCAACCCTCAATTCCCGGTTTAGACCAAATGCGTTGGCAGAGTTTAGGGTTGGAAGAATTAGAACTACCCAGAGTCGGAGAACCAGATATCACCGCTCGGATTCGCCTCCAGCAGCGTCTAGAAAGTTCTCTGCTGGGACAGGCGATATTAGATGCGGCACTAGCCCTAAAGCTGATTTTGCAACACCAAGAGTCTTTTACCCTGGAATTGGCGGATCAGCGGTGGATTTTGCAGCGACGAGACTTAGAAAGCCAGGTATTTATCCCGTTTGTGCGCCGCCTGAACCGAGAACTCAACAAGTTATTGGTAGCTCGTGGTATCCCCACAGAAGCAATTAATCAAGCTATCCTGACTGGTGGGGTGGCTTGTGTCGCAACGGTGAACCGCTGGTTACGGCAAAAACTCCCCAGCGCGAAGATTATTCAAGATTTATATCTCGGCGAAAACGGCGCTCCCAATTGCAGTCGGGTTGCTTATGGTTTGGCGATGCTGCCTTTGCATCCCCAGATATTAGATATACCCAGGCAACAATACACTGATTATTTCTTATTTACGGAATTGCTGCGGCTGCTACCAGACCGATCCTTATCTTTCGGTGAAGTTATCCAGTTATTTGAAGGTCGTGGGATCAATACTCGCACTTGTCAGCAACGCCTGCTAGCTTTTTTGGAAGGTGAACTGCCTTCGGGTTTGATACCTTCAGTTACAGACTCAACTTGGCTCACCCAGAGTTCGCAAGAAAATCCTGACTATCAGGCGATCACCACAGCACCACTTTTTGAAAAACAAGGGAGTCTCACTTATCGTCCCAATTCCCAACAACTGTTGTCTTTGCGTCACTATCTAGATGCGATCAAGGCTAGTAATCAGCAATCACTGGAGGAACCATATAAGGTGAATTTCGGCTTAGAGATTCATAGAAATTACGGAGAAACTGCATCCCCTTGTGGGTGAGGTTGTTGCCATTGAGACTAGTGAATCACGCAGAAAATAAGGATACTACTCAAAATTCCAAGTGCTTAGGTTATGAGCATTTGGAATTTTGCAAAGTACTACTAGTAGACTGTGGCGTCAGTTTGCCCCTACCTTTAACAAGGGGATTTTGCCCACTTACTTATTAATTGAGATGGTAGCTGGATTTACGCTCCACTGTACTAGTATTTCAGCACAGTAATTTTTTGGATGTGTACCATAGTATTATCTTTTTATTTGATGGATAAAATACTGTAGATTTACAAGCTATCACTTTAATTGAAAGATTCTGTAAATTTTGAGTTTTTAGTTTTTCTATTGGTTGAAATCTGTGTATATTAACACTAAGTAGTAGCGGCAAAAGCAGTAAAAATCGTGTCCATGTCTACACTACTGATACGAAAATTCCAGTTATAAAATAAGTTACTCCTTGTGAATAATCTTTATCTTTATTCAGTTAATTGTTTGCAACAGCCTTCACATCCGTCAACTTTAAGCGCCAGAAAACGATTAATTGACATTGTGGGGGCCATAGTGGGGCTGATAATTACATTTATCATAGCAATTCCTGTAGCAATTGCTACTTTTATTCATGAGCCAAGTCCAATATTTTATTCCCAAATTCGCTGTGGTTTGAACGGAAAAACTTTCCGCATCTGGAAATTCCGTTCTATGATCGTCAATGCCGATAAACTCAAGCATTTGGTTGAAAACCAAGCTAAAGGTCACATCTTTAAATCTGTTGACGATCCTCGCATTACTTCTGTGGGTAAATTTTTGCGGCGTACTAGCTTGGACGAATTACCCCAATTTTGGAATGTTTTGTTAGGGGACATGAGTTTAGTTGGTACTCGTCCACCTACTCTCGATGAAGTCAGCCATTACGATCCACACCACTGGAATAGATTGCGAGTCAAACCAGGCATTACCGGAGAATGGCAGGCTAATGGTCGTTCGAGCATTATAGACTTTGAAACCATTGTCAAAATGGATATAGATTATCAACGTAAGTGGTCTGTAACTTATGACCTGAGTCTGATTGTTAAAACTATCTGGGTGGTATTTAAAAAAACTGGTGCTTATTGAATTGGGGCATTGAACATTGGCAGAGAGATTTTTATCCCTTGACGCCGCTACCAGTTTCCGTGGGTACAATGTAACGTTGTAAAAACACAAATAGTAATAATACTGGAGCGATCGCAATCACTGAGCCAGCAGCTACCAACCGCCAGTCAAGGGAAAATGTACTTGCTAGCTTCGCAACTCCCAAAGGGAGAGTGTATAAATTTTCGTCTTGGATGACAATTAAAGGCCACAAAAAGTCACTCCAAGCACCAATGAATACGAAAATAGCTAAAGTTACGAGTGCTGGGCGAACTGCTGGTAACATCACATGCCACCACAAACCTAACTCCGAACTGCCATCCATCCGGGCAGCTTCTTCTATCTCTTTGGGGACACTCATGAAAGCTTGGCGCAACAGAAAAATGCCAAATGCAGAAGCTAAACTCGGAAAAATCATCCCTAAATAAGTATTTATCAAACCCAACTGGACTGTCAAAATATAAAGGGGAATCATTACGATTTGGAAGGGAATCATAATCGTGGAGACGATCGCTACAAAAATCCAGTCTCGCCCTACAAACGACAATCTTGCCAACGGATAGGCAGCTAAAGCGCAAAACAGCAGATTTAAGCCCACAGTCAGCACTGACACCAAAGTACTGTTATACAGGTATTGTCCAAAAGGTAAAGAGTTCCACACACTAATAAAGTTATTTAGTGTCGGTGACGCAGGCAACAACTGTGGCGGCGACTGAAAAATACTTTCCGTAGGGGATTTTAAGGCTGTACTAATTAGCCATAGTAAAGGAAAGAGCATCACCAGTGCGATCGCTCCCAATAGCGCATACATGAGCAGAATTTGCGATCGTGATTTTTTCCAGTTCAGCATTTGATTAATAAGCTAAATTCTCTTTTCTGAAAGATTTTTGCACAGTAAGCACAAAAATCAGCAAAATGATTGCGAATTTTATTTTATAATTCAACAGGATGTAAACACTCACACTACTTGCTGTTTATTTGGAAGAATATTTAATATATAGCAGTGGACAGTAAGCTTAGGACAAACAATCAATTCAGAATGTACGTTTGTTGAAGGCGTCTACCACCGACTTGTCCTAATGGCTTTCTCCACTGCTATATATCTAGCTCCAGTTTTTTGCCAGTCGTTTCAACATTAAACGAATCATCACTGTGTAAATCATAGATTCGCTCATCTCTGGTAAAAGTTCGTAATCCTTCCTCAAACGACGATATTGATTCCACCACCCGAATGTACGATCAACAATCCAGCGCTTAGGTAATACCTGAAATCCTGGCTCATGTCTACCAGACTCAATGCTCGCATAAATATAATCTGATATCTTATGTTACCTCTTACTGTTGGCGATCCGATTCCCTGGTTCATTCTTCCCTCAACTTCAAATCCAGCCTTTCACTTTAATTCGGTTGGCGGATATCGGAGCATTTTGTTTTTTTTCGGAAGTTCCAAAAACAACTATATTCGGAAGATTCTTGATGAGTTATGTAATCGACAGCAGCAGTTAGTTGCGTATCAAGTGCCATTTTTTGGTGTGAGTATAGACCCAGATGACACTTTCCTAGCAGAGTTAATACAGAATAAAACTTATTTCAAATTCCTTTGGGATTTTGAACTGAAAGTCAGTTTACAATACGGTATTTGTCAACCAAGTAATCAGGCAGGGAACGAACTACAATATAGACCAACAATTTTTGTTTTGGATGAAAATTTACGAATTATAAAGGTTTTGCCAATCTTAGCTACTACTCAACCTTGGGAACAAGTATTTGAGTTTATCAATGGCTTACCTGCAATCTCACAAAATATTCCAGCAGCCAGACAAGCACCTGTTTCATTTATACCAAATGTGCTGAGTCAAAGCTTTTGTCAACATTTAATTCATTTGTACGAAGCAGATGGTGGTCAAGATTCTGGCTTCATGCGAGAAATCGATGGCAAAACAATCGCAGTCTATGACTATGAATTTAAAAAACGCCGAGACTATTTAATTTCTGATCCTCAACTATTAAAGCAAATCAATGAAATGATCATACGACGGGTTAAGCCAGAAATTGAGAAGGTATTCCAGTTTAGCATCACTCGTTTTGAACGCCATCTGATATCCTGTTACGAAGCAACTGATAAAAGCTTCTTTAATCGTCATCGTGATAATACTACCAAAGGTACGGCGCACCGACGATTTGCTATGTCGCTGAATCTCAATACTGGAGCTTACCAAGGCGGAGAACTACGATTTCCAGAGTATGGACTCCAGCTTTATAGTCCCAATGTGGGAGAAGCGGTGATTTTTTCTTGCTCTCTACTGCATGAAGCTACTCCTGTCACAAGTGGACGGCGTTTTGTTCTCCTGTCGTTCTTTTACAATGATCAAGATGCCCAGTTACGGGAAGAAAATCGCAAGTACATTGTACTTGATAATACTGATGGTGATTAGAAGTAAAAAAAGTTTGGAAACAGATGCATCTTTTCCTTCAAAACTGTCAGAATTTAGCAGCGAGAATTTGGAGTCAAAATAGTGTAAGAATTGATGTATCTTGATCATCCTGAATCTTTGAATCTTTCCGAGTCAATCCGGTTTCCGTAGAAACAGCTTGTAATGGTTTATCCCAAAGTTCAATAGGTATTTGGGACAAATAGGCAAAATCAAAGACAATTCCGATAGTCGGCTTTGTCTGCCACTGCGGTAAACTGAGCAAGCGATCATAATATCCGCCGCCATACCCCAAACGATATCCTTGATAGTCGCAAGCTACACTGGGGACGAGAATCAAATCAACTTCAGCCGCATCTAAGATTGGAGCGTCGGGGTGGGGTTCAGTAATGCCATAAGCGCCGCTTTGGACAGAATCATTCGGTGCCCAAATATGCCAACATAGGGATTTATTAATGCAGCGAGGAAATCCCCAACGGTATTTGCTGTTTGCAAATAGTGGACTGAGATCAGGTTCTTGGCGAAAGCTGAAATAAGCGAGTATTGTTTTTGCTTGGGTAAACAAAGTAGAGGTTTGTAAATGAGAACAAATGCGATCGCTTTTTTCTCTCCACTCTCCAACGGACATTGATTGACGTGTTTTCAGAAGCTTTCGCCGTAGTTCTGCTTTATTTAGTTGATGATTAACTTTGTCCATGAAAATTTTTAGCGTCAAATAAATAAGCTGGGCATCGCCCAGCTTATACCACCCTACACTCACCAGTACATCGTTATGCAGCGTGTTGACGATACCACTCAATCGTATTCTTTAGCCCTTCTTCAAAGCTCACCTGAGCCGTGAAATTAAAGGCTTGCTTTGCGCGTTCAGTATCTAAACAGCGGCGAGGTTGACCATTAGGCTTATCAGTTTGCCAAACAATTTCACCCTTAAACTCCATCAATTCGCAGATTAAAGTTACTAAATTAAGGATGGAGATTTCATCACCCGTTCCCAAGTTAACTGGTTCTGATTCGTTATAGAATTGAGTGCCCATAACAATCCCCCGCGCTGCATCTTCTGAATACAGAAACTCACGGGTGGGGCTGCCATCACCCCAAACTGGAAGTTGCTTTTCTGCTTTAATTTGAGCTTCGTGAACTTTGCGAACTAACGCTGGAATGACGTGGGAACTTCCGGGGTCAAAGTTATCTTCTGGGCCATATAAATTCACTGGCAGTAGGTAAATCCCATTAAAACCGTACTGCTGGCGGTAAGATTGCAATTGGACTAAAAGTGCTTTTTTAGCAATTCCGTAGGGGGCGTTGGTTTCCTCTGGGTAGCCATTCCAAAGATCATCTTCTTTGAATGGCACTGGGGTAAATTTAGGATAGGCGCAGATTGTGCCAACACAAACGAATTTTTTTACTCCGGCTTGATAGGCAGCGTGAATTAGCTGGGTTCCCATGATCAAGTTATCGTAGAACAACTCGGCGGGTTTTTCGCGGTTCAGACCGATGCCACCGACATGAGCAGCTAGATGAATAATTATGTCTTGCTGGTCAATTGCGCGTTGACTATTTTCCCAGACACGCAGATCGCAGTCGTGCGATCGCACTATTGTAATCTTCTCACGAGCAGCCCCTGCTTTACACAGTTGATCTATCACCTGACGACCTAGAAACCCTGACCCACCAGTGACGAGAATGCGTTGATTTTTTAATTCTAAGGCGGTCATATTTTTATCCTCTGTGGTGCGAATCAGAAGTGCAAAGCGCCCAGTTCTTGACGAACAGTCGCAATATCATGTGGAAATTGCGAACCATTTCCATTGGGTGAAGTGTGACCCAATGCTTGTAAGTCTGCTTCCACCATTAAGGAAACTAATTCTTCAAAGGTTACTGATGGTGTCCAGCCCAACTTCTGCCGTGCTTTGGTAGAATCGCCAATCAATAACTCTACCTCAGATGGACGGAGGTAACGCTCATCAAACTCTACATAATCTTGCCAATTAAGATTTACGTAACTAAATGCCAGTTCCAAAAACTCCCGCACCGAGTGGGTTTCACCAGTAGCAATTACGTAATCCTCTGGCTGATCTTTCTGCACCATCAACCACATTGCTTTGACGTAATCCTTCGCATAGCCCCAATCTCGCTTGGCGTCTAGATTACCCATGTAAATTTTTTTCTGCTTACCAGCAACGATACCAGCCACTGCTCTAGTAATTTTGCGGGTTACAAAGGTTTCACCCCGCCTTGGTGACTCGTGGTTAAAAAGTATGCCATTACAAGCAAACAAACCATAAGACTCACGATAATTTACAGTTTGCCAATGGGCGTAAACTTTCGCACAGGCATAGGGACTGCGGGGATAAAACGGCGTTGTCTCAGTTTGAGGTATTGCTTGTACTAAACCGTACATTTCTGAAGAACCCGCCTGGTAAAATCGCACCTGAATTCCGGTACGCTGTTGGTAGTCCCGAATTGCTTCTAACAGACGCAACGTCCCCATTCCTACAGCATCCACCGTATATTCTGGTGAATCAAAGCTGACTCTGACATGGGATTGAGCGCCGAGGTTGTAAATCTCTACTGGCTTGACTTCTTCTAAAATGCGCCGCAACGTCGTACCATCTGTCAAGTCACCATAGTGAAGAAACAACCGCACTCCCTCTTTGTGGGGGTCTTCGTAAATGTGATCGATGCGGTCTGTGTTGAAGGTAGAAGTCCGGCGAATAATGCCATGAACCTCATAACCTTGTTCCAGCAAAAACTCACTCAGATATGAACCATCTTGACCGGTAATACCAGTAATCAACGCTCGCTTCTGTTGCGTCATCCTCAATTATCCCTTATTGTCTTTGATTAAAAAGTTACAGCCAATCTGATACAAGCTAGCAGCTAATTGCTGAATTGCCTAATGGGAAACCTACGAGTTCTTGTCGTTAGGAGACTTTTTCCGTCAATAAATATACTTAATAAAAAGGAATTTAACACGTCAGATCAACCTTAGATAGATCAAGATTGTTTGATTATGTATATTTTTTCTGCCAGATAGATCAAGATTCTTTAAATATTGTGTATTGTGTACGTTGTTTTTTGTCAAAACTTCATATATCTCTGGTTTTGTGAAGACTGGATAAAATAGGTATTTTTAGATTAGACTCCTTGCAAAAATCCGAATATGAGCAAAACGAACCAAAAATTCCCATTTAAAGAGGTCTGAGCTAAGTATAAAGGAACAAATATAGATAACTAGAAAAAAGATAAACATTCAGTTTTACAAGAATAATTGGTACTTAGGGGCATTAACTGCCCCAGAGAATTGACCCTAAGTAGTTACTCAGTATGCCCCGTTATTTTTGGGCAGAATGACCACATCAACAGTTTTCAAGATGATCCATAAATCAAGCCAGAAATTCCTAAATTTGACATAATGCAGGTCTATTTGGACTCGCCGAGGGTAGGGAATATCATTACGCCCAGACACCTGCCACAAACCAGTAATTCCTGGACGGATTGTTAAAATCTCATCAATGTAACAACCGTATTTTGGCAGTTCTTCTGCTACTAAGGGTCGGGGACCGACTACACTCATGTCCCCTTTTAAAACGTTCCAGAATTGGGGAAATTCGTCTAAGCTAGTAATTCGCAAAAATCGACCAATTTTGGTAATCCGGGGGTCTTGTTTCAGCTTAAAACTGCTCTCAAATTCTTGTCGCAACTGGGGCGATGTTTCCATCATTTGCACGAGGATTTCGTCCGCATTGCTCACCATTGTTCGGAATTTAATACAATTAAACGCTTTGTAATTTTTCCCCACCCGTTCCTGGACATAAAAAATTGGACCTTCTGAACTGAAAGCAATCAGCAAGGCCAAGATTAAGTAGACGGGGAAGAACAAAATTAACACCGACAGCGAAAACACTATATCGAACAGTCGCTTGGCAAACTCTCCGTTTAAACCCAGAAAAGATAAACCTTTGGGTTTAACTCTTGGCGTCCTTGTTTTTTGACCGCGTTTTAAGAAAGTACGCGTAGACGCTCTAGTGTCTTGCCGTACGCCTCGCTTGCCGGAGAGGAGTGAGCTCTGGGCAGTCATCATACTCCTTAATAATCCACACCACACATAGTCCCAATATTAAAGCCAAAATGAGGTGCTTCTGGGGGGAAATTGCCAAAAGCCTAAAAAAATAAGAGATTAACCAAGACCATCATTCCAAAAATGGTCTTTTTTCGTTGCACTTGTTTACAAAATCTAGATAACGATCTGCAAAGATCTGCGGTGAAAACTGCGCGGCGTGCGATCGTATATACTCGGAACTAAACGAACCCTCATACACTTCAAACTTTTCTACTGCCTCCACCAAAGCCGCCTCTGTTTGCGTCCTGAAAAATATACCTGTCCCTGTATCCCCACAAGAGCGAATATCTCGCACTGTTTCTAGAGCACCCCCTGCACCGTAGGCAATCACTGGCGTGCCACAGGCCTGTGCCTCCACTAGGGCAATACCAAAATCTTCACAAGCTGCATACACAAAAGCCTTAGCCCTAGACATATATTTTTTTACCACATTATCGGGTTGCCATCCTAGTATTTGGATATTGGAGTTTGCCATCTCGCGAATCTTTTTCATTTCATCTCCTGTACCAATGATTACTAATGGTCGTTTTAGTTGATTAAAAGCGTTGACAATCAAGGATACTTGCTTATAACTCACTAACCGGGAAACTGTCAGGTAAAAGTCTTCTTTCTCAGACAAGAATGGAAATTCCGCAATATTCACTGGTGGGTAAATGACTGTTGCTTCTCGCCTATAGCAACGCCAAATCCGCCGAGCTGTATGCTGTGAGTTGGCAATGAAGTAATCAACGCGATTGGCACTCAATACATCCCACTGGCGCAAACGATGTAATAAATATCGCGTCACCCACCCAGCCAAACCACTACCCAGTTTGCTGTGGCGCAGATAATCAAAGGTCAAGTCCCAGGCATAGCGCATAGGGCTGTGGCAGTAGCAAATATGCATCTGTTCGGGAGTGGTAAGGATTCCTTTGGCAACAGCGTGGGATGAAGACAGAATTACGTCATAATGCCGCAAATCAAGTTGTTCAATTGCCAAAGGCCACAAAGGCAAGTATTTTTGTATACCGTTGCGGGCATAGGGAAAGTCCTGAAGAAACGTCTTGCCAATCTGACGCTTGTATAAATAACTTTCTCTATTGCTGGATTCAAAATCGATCAGAGCATACAAATGAGCATCAATGTGATTCAAAATTTCTCGGACAACGAGTTCTGAACCACCGGTGGCTTTGGGTGTCAGCCACTCATGAACTAGAGCATATTTCAAGGCCACAGCTAACTTGAATAAATGGAAAATACAAAAGCCAACTTGATCAGGTTAACTGAAAAGTTTCCCCTTGTGATTAATTAACGGGAAGCGCCCCAGATTAGCACATAAGACGCAATCTTTCCCTCAGAGGTTCCAGATGGTTGCTGCAACCTGATAACCTCAGATTGGGGATTGGGCATTAAGCATGGGGCATGGAGTATGGGGCATTGGGCATGGGTTATTCTCCTTGTCCTCCTTGTCTCCCAGTCCCCAGTTCCCAATCCTTTGATGACAACTGATATAGAAAGGGTGAATTTATGCGAATTCTAATTATGGGTGGTACTCGGTTCATTGGTGTCTATTTGACTCAACTACTAGTAGAACAAGGACATGAGGTGGTGCTGTTCAATCGTGGGAATCGGCCAGCACCTTCTTTGCAGGGAGTAGGACAAATTATAGGCGATCGCACGGATGCTACCCAATTAAAAGCAAAATTATCACAAGAAAATTTTGATGTGATTTTTGACAATAATGGGCGGGAACTGACTGATACTCAACCACTGGCAGAGATTTTTCAAGACCGGGTGCAACATTTTGTGTATATGAGTTCTGCGGGGGTGTATCTCAAATCTGACCAACTGCCCCATGTAGAAGGTGATCCAGTAGATCCCAAAAGTCGCCACAAGGGGAAACATGAAACAGAAGCTTATCTGACTCAATTAGGATTGCCCTTCACCTCTATTCGTCCTACTTATATTTACGGCCCTAGTAATTATAATGAGTTGGAGAGCTGGTTTTTTGATAGAATAGTGCGCGATCGCCCGATTCCTATCCCTGGAAATGGGTTGCATATCACGCAGCTAGGTCATGTAAAAGACTTGGCAAAAGCTTTGACTCAGGTTTTGGGCAATCAACAAGCAATAAAACAGATTTATAATATCTCTGGCGATCGCTTTGTCACTTTTGATGGTTTAGCCCGTGTTAGCGCTGTAGCTGCTGGTAAATCACCTAATGCTGTAAAAATCGTCCATTACGACCCGAAAAAGTTTGATTTCGGCAAGCGCAAAGCTTTTCCGATGCGAGTGCAGCATTTCTTTGCTTCGGTAAACAAAGCGCAAACAGAATTAAACTGGCAACCTGAATATGATTTAATTTCTGGGCTGAATGACTCCTTGGAAAATGATTATTTGGCTAATGCAAAAGACAAAGCCGAAGTAGATTTTTCTGTAGATGAGGAGATTTTACAAGCTGTTTAACAACAAGATTCCCGACTTATCTAAAAAGTCGGGAATCTCAGCCTTAGTCAAAACAAAGATAAAATGAACGAGTTGCAATATCCACTCCACAATGTTTTAGAAGCCCGTGCCCGCTTAGGTGAAGGCCCCATCTGGGACTCTACCCAAAACCTCCTTTACTGGGTCGATGTTTATAACCATCGGGTGCATCAGTTTCATCCTGCCACGGGGAAAAACAGCTTTTTTGATGTGGGAGATGTCGTAGGTGCGATCGCAACAGCAGGTGCAGATAGATTAATTATGGCGCTGCGTCATCACCTGGCATTCCTCAACACCCAGACAGGTGTAGTTACCCCAATCCTGGAGATTGAAGCGGATTTACTAAATAATCGCTTTAATGATGGCAAATGCGATTCTCAAGGCCGCTTTTGGTTCGGCTCAATGTGTTCTTTGGAAAAACCCCAAGCTAGCCTCTATCGCTATGACAATGATGGTTCATTGCAGGTGATGGAAACGGAATTGACTCTCTCTAATGGTCTGGGGTGGAGTCCTGACGAAAAGACGTTTTACTTGACAGATTCTCCCCATAAAAAAATATACGTTTACGACTTTAATTCAGTAACAGGAAATATTAGTAATCGCCGTATTTTTGTTGATTTAACTAATGAATCTTTCTACCCGGATGGGTTGACAATAGACAGTGAAGGACATATCTGGTCAGCTATGTGGGATGGATGGTGTGTGATTCGTTTCAACGCCAAGGGTGAAGAGATATTGCGGATAAAGCTACCTGTGCAATTGCCAACTAGCTGTACTTTTGGGGGCGAAGATTTGCAAACACTTTACATTACCACTGCTTCAGTTGGACTCAGCCAAGCAGAGATCGAAAAAAGTTTTTACTCTGGTGATTTGTTTGCTCTCCAAACTGATGTTACTGGATTACCTACTTATGATTTTTAGGAATTATATTAGCAATCTTATAGTGGTTCCAATACTGCTCGGTTAAGGGAAATGGAAGGTGAAATCAAGAAAAATATGTTCGCGTAAATGATGCGCGAACACAATATAGCTTAGATTCAAACGTGCAACTCTAGAGAAACAAGGTCAATAACTGGTGTTTACACATGATGAACGAGGTGAAATTTTTCGAGTGTCTGTCAACCGAAACCAGTCAGGTGAGCTTTTTTATTCACCGATTAATGTGGGGGAGATAGAAAGAGAAGACCTCAGCCTTTGGCAAGAAGCAGAGCGCGTATTGCAACAAATAATAGAATCAGAACGACAACAACAAACAAGACAAAGCAAAGGTATTTCCCTCTAGGTGATGGTACAACATAAGCTGATCGGCTATAATCCTTGACCCCTATCTTTGTGCATGGATATAGTCTACAAAGTAAAACCTCGGACTAAGCCAGAATTTCAACCAAGCGTAAGCTCCTAAACTTAGTAGTGCTGTCACAGTTAGGGGTAAACCCAGCTTAACTTTTAAAGTGTCAGGAAGGAGAGCAACAGCACAAACAGTAATAGCAAAGTATATCAAAAACGCTGCCTGCAAGCGTTGCACACCTTTCAGCGCCCGCCGACAGCTACTACAATGCTGCGTATGCTGTTTGTAGCGATCCAAAACTTGTTCTCGATTGTTATTTATATTCCTGATTTCTGGAACACTTATTCCTACTTGATTCCAGGGTAGCTGTCCTTGACAATATTTATCAAACCAATTCCTATACTCAATCACTAGCTTATCTGCACTTGTAGGTAGTCGATAGGAAGTTTTCCAGCTAGGGGTCGATTGTGTCTGTTGTAGAAAATACTCTTGCTGCTGGAGAAGAACCATATCTCCATCAATAACTTGATTGCGTTCGCTAATATGATCCCACCAACGGGGTCTAAGACGATGGAGTGTTTTGGCAAAGTTACGGGGAAACTGAGCAACAATCCGAGATTTACCAGGAGATACTGGTATACAATAAGTGACAAGTCCAAGCTGCTTTTCAGAGTTACCAAACTTGATTGCATACTCCAAGCGACAAGGTGGTTCAAAAGTGATTGTTGTTTCAAAGCTCCCAACTGTTGCCGCTTCAATCAAATTTGGTGTAGATTGCACAATTTTAATTGGTATAGGTCTTGCTTTTGAGCGATCGCCCTGCACGCCGTGATGAGCAAAAGGAACATGACTGGGATCTGCCACATTTTCCACAAGGGTTTGCCAGTCATATTCTAAATCCCGTACATAAGAAGACCAAACAAAGCCAATAGTAGCATCTATTTGCGGTGATAAAGGTAAGGGTGTATTAGCAGCTTGTTTGCTTGATTTTGCATCTGGCCAAACCCAGAGTAAATCTTGTTCCTGACGAACTGGTAGTGCTACAGCACACAGATTTTCTTTATTCTTACTCACAAGTTCTGGATTTTCTGCTTGGGGAATATGAGTACAAAGTCCTTGCTCATCAAATTGCCAACCATGATAGCTACACATTAAATTCCCCGTTTTGTCATCAATGCGCCCCTCACTTAGGGGTGAAAGGCGGTGAGGACATTGATCTAAAAACACCCGAAAAGTTTGAGATGATTTGGGTTTCCAGATAACTAAACGCAGTCCCAAAAGTGTCACTGAAGTTGGTTGCTCTAAGGCTAAATCTTCGACTGGAGAGAGGGGATACCACTGCTGAAAAAAGTTGAATTCAGGTTCCATTTTACTTACAAGGACTTAAATTAAGATTGGTTCTTCGCTTATTTTTATGGAAAAGATGGTTCAAAATCATTGAAAGCCTTATACTGTAAGGATTTTATTTGAAACAAGAGCATAATTATTTATAACCCTTGTCCCGTAAGGGTTCTGTTATGATCAATCGCTAATAACCATAAAAAAAGCCAAATGTTTTGTATAATTTTTATAACTTATTTACGTGTTATTTCCCAAATTTTTCGATAAATACTGGAACTGCAATTATAAATTAGTATATTTATATCTTGCACATCTCCGTATATACCCAGGCTAAGTAAAAATAAGAGCAATAAAGCTACATTATTTTTACTGGCTTACATCGCTTATTGCAAGCTGAAGAACAGATGTTCTTTTTGTCAGGGGATATTTTATCCTATCGCTATTGTGTTCGCGTAAATGATGCGCGAACATATTTTTCTTGATTTCACCTTCCATTTCCTTAGCTCTTTCTATACTCGCTTTTACTTAAGTTAACACCAATGAGCATTGCTGTGCCTCTACCATATGTTGCATCCAGGGCAATTTGTGCTCTTGTCTATTCTCTCCAGAGTGCCACTTGCTGTTTGAGTTCTCCGATATCTAAATAATCGCTAGCAAAAGCTTTCCGTAAAAGTGGATGAGGAATAAATTGATCATACTTTTTAATTTCCGGTGCTTCTGAAGTACTGACTAAATCTTCTGGACTAATTCTTTGTTCACACAATGAAGCAATTTCACGATAAAGATATTTAAATTTATCCTTGCCTAATTTAATTGTTAAATAATAAGGATTTACTCCGTTAATACTTGTAATTTCCAACGATTCTCGACAGTAGGAATTGAGTAATCTTTCTAAAGTGCGATAAGCAACCGTACCCATCCAAGGAAAAATGCAGCATTTACCTTTTTCCAATTGCAATATATTTTGTTTATCTAATCCAACCTGCTGCACTAATTGGCGAACTTTACGTAAACGTTGCAAAGCATTTTTTTGCAAATAACTATACTCGACATTCTCAAATAAAACTTGCTGCATTCGTTGCAAAACTTTGGTATGAATAGTGCCACCACTACCACGCCAATAAATACTAGCTTTACCCTCGGCTTGTTTAACAAAAATAGCCTTCTTTTTAAAGTCAACTTCTACGACTTCCCAAGTTCTCCCAGCTAAAGCAAATTGATTGCCAACAGCAGGCGGCGTGACGATACTGCCAATTTCCGTTGCACCTTGCTTAACAATATATTCTTGCTGTTCAGCAAAGACAGCATAAAACTGAAATTTTCTCACCACCTTTTCTCCTACCAAACCCAGGATTAATTTACCTTGTTCAGTATGTTGAATATGACCAATATCAATTAAATAGCGGAGCAATAGTTGGAAATCCTCTTTGGAAATAGCAGCAAAGGGCGGCAGACTAAAAATTTGTTTAGCTAGGGCATTAAGTGAAAGTTCCCCCGTTGCTGTTAAAATACTCATTGTCTGGTGATAAAGCAAACTCAAAGGATATTTAATCGGTCTGATTGGTTCAATCCATTGCTCCTCTAAATAAAGTTGAATGATAGCGATAGACTGCAAAAGTTGCCACGGGATTTGCTCTGGTAGAGAAGCTTCTGATAATGGTTTCTCTTCAGCGCAGATAAAGCGCATATCGGCAGCTTCACCTCTTCTACCACTGCGTCCCAATCGCTGTAAAAAACTAGCTACAGACAAGGGTGATTCTAACTGAATAACTCGCTCTAAATGACCGATATCTATGCCTAATTCTAAAGTCAGAGTTGCGGCGGTAACAGCTGGATTGTTAGGTTCACGCATCGCATTCTCAGCTGCTTGCCGCAAGCTAGCAGATATACTCCCATGATGCACATGATATATATCTGGTAGTCCTTGTTCTCTGGCAATTTGTCGCAAAGACGCGATTACAGATTCGGTACGCGTCCGATTATTAGCAAATATCAGGCATTTGCGAGATTTGCTGAGGTTGAAAATATATTGTTCATCAGCTGTCGCCTCTGATTCATCTACTTCATCAGTAATATAAAAATGTTCTACAGCTAGTTTTATTTGGCGTTTTATCCCGTCAATTTGCGGTGTCATGACTGGCTTCTCTGTTCCAGAACGCAACCACTCTTCAGCTGTTGAGTAATCACCAAGAGTCGCCGACAAACCAATACGGCGCGGTTGTTTTTGCGTCAACTTTGCTAAACGTTGTAATTGGCAAATAATTTGACAACCGCGTTCTGAACCCATAAAGGCATGAATTTCATCAATGATCACAAATCTTAAATCACCAAATAAGCGAAGTAGGTCGTTATTTTTGTTGATTAACAAACTTTCTAGAGATTCTGGTGTAATTTGGAGAATCCCTTGAGGATTCTTTAAAAGCTTGTTTTTTCGACTTTGAGAAACATCACCGTGCCAGTGCCAAACTGGAATATCTGCTTCTTTGAGTAAGTCGTTGAGGCGCTCAAATTGATCATTAATTAAAGCTTTGATGGGACTAATATATAATGCGCCTATCGTTGTAGCAGGGTTGGCATGTAATAAAGTCAAAACTGGCAGAAAGGCTGCTTCTGTTTTACCCGTAGCAGTCGCAGCAGTAACTAGCAAGTGAGCATCAGTGTCAAATATAACTTTACAAGCGGCAATTTGAACTGGTCGCAATTCAGTCCACTGGTGATGATAAATATATTCTTGGATAAAAGGTGCAAGTTGGCTAAAGGTATCGCTCATGTTTTTTATGAATAATTAGTAACAGGTAATAAATTGACTACTAAATTATCACTGATTATTTATTGCACAAATAAAGTTGAAGTAATATCATACTAAGCGACGCGAGCATTAAAGAATCGCTCACATAGCTGTAAGAAGTGATGGGCAATTAGATGAATCTCTTAATTAAGTGGTATTTTGGAAAATTTTGTCGATTTTTACTCCTATTGACTCAAGGCAGATTAACATTTATAAATCAAACTTAAGTGATAGGGGCAAGTATATAATCAGGCAAAAACCATGAAGAAGTATAAGGAAATCTTACGTGTCGTCCTTGCTATATCCATCATTGTGGTTGGAGTGACACACTTTCTTGTTCCAGAACCATTTGTCAAAATTGTGCCGCCGCAACTTCCTTATCCTTTAGGATTAGTTTATCTCAGTGGTTTTTATGAAATTTTGGGTGGTATCGGCTTATTAGTCCCGCCTGTAAGTCAAGCTGCTGCTTGGGGACTTATTGCTCTTTTTATTGCCGTTTTCCCTGCCAATATCAACATGGCGGTTAATCATATTAAGCTAGAACATATACCAAATTCACCTTGGGTACATATAATCAGGCTTCCCCTTCAAGCAGTTTTAATTGCTTGGGCTTGGTGGTACACGAAATCTTCTGATTCGGAAAAACAAGCTTCTATCATTCCCAAGTCACTCATTCCCAAAGAACTAAAATTGAAATGAGTGCGTTTTTTATATCTGAATCATGCGCGTTGCAACTTTGTTTGGGATAACACTTTCGTTAGGAATAAGCATTGCAGGAGTAACCGTTCCGGTGACTCAAGCTGTGCAGCTTAGAGATGGCATAGTCTACTTTGTCCAACCGCCGAAACTCGTTAACGCGACAACTACTTACAAAGATGTGAATATTTGGGGCGCAACTTACTATTTCACTATCAACTTGCCAGATAATGCTGGAGAATCCCTCCAGAAAATAACGATCGCCCAAAGGGAGGGAACAGAAAACATCCGCTACGATCTTAATGATACCTACGCCTTTGTCGGAAAAAGCGATCGCAAAGAAACGCGACTTACACTAGGCGCAGTCACCAGTGAACGCAAGACACGAACAGTTACTGTGAACTTTGATCCACCTGTAACTCCAGGACAGACAGTCACAATCGCCCTCCGCCCTGTGAAGAATCCTAGCTTTTCTGGTGTCTATTTACTAGGTGTGACAGCGTTCCCAGTTGGTGAAAATTCTCACGGACAATTTCTCGGCTTTGGACGGTTTCAGTTTTACAGCAATAGGGGAAGCTGGGGGTTTCCATAGGGTGCATTCCGTCAATCCGATGAACAACGCTTTGTGGAATCACGAATGCTTAATCTGATTGAGAACCAATCCGGCAAGTGAGCGATCGCTTGGTAAGATTAACTTTAAAATAAAATCTAGAGCCTATTTAAGGGCAAAGCTGCAATGGCTCTTGAGTTGCATAACTTCGTTTTGAAAGGGGAACGTCTAGTACAGGTAGAAACTCAACCTCATCATATCGCTGGTGTTTTGGCTAAAATTCGGTGGGGGTTAGAAAATTCAGATTGTGACTGGGACGATATTTACTCAGCTTATTATGAGCATGAAGAAGATTGTACAATTACTTTCTATGAAGGTGAAAGTGTAGGAGCAGGTAATCCAGGAATATGGACTTACGTGGTTCATAGCTGTGCCATTAGTGAAGAAGAAGTAAGAAAAAATTCAGATATCAATATTTTGACCCCAGCATTAGAACTACAACAGCTTGCTGCAAATATTCTTTTTCAGCAGTTAGCAGAGTACAGGCAGCAGCTTGGTCTTCCTCCAGCAGGCAGTGAGGAAGATCGCGCAACAATCGCCAAGCTAGAGATTAGTGGCAGAGTATTTTTTGGGATCAATGCTGGCAGTAATCCCAATCGCAGAAAGATTACACTTACAGTAAATCCAATTAGTCGTACACACGCTGAAGCAGATGCCTTACAGCAAGCATTTGATGCAGGACTTAAAGGAGGTCGGGCACGTCTAATCGTTGATCGGGATATTTGCAGAGCATGTGGTCAGAATGGAGGTGTGAAAGGAATGGCTAGACAGCTTAACCTGGAAGAAATAGAAGTTATTAGCCCTAGTGGTCGTCAGATTATTACACTAAAATGAGGTTGATATGTTCATTTCCAAGTTTTCAGTTGAAGATTGGATAGGAAATCAGAACAGAGGAAGTGTAGAACAAGCACAGAATTGGTTAGAAATAGAAGCAGCTATCAAAGAACTAGATGGACATCGTAAGACCCTTGTAACCCTAGAAACTGAGGGTGAAGCTCATATGGCTATTGGTGGCGGTATACAAAAATGTGTGGTGTATGTGACATTTGATAATGAGAATTTTCATTACCTTGTTGATCTATCAAAGTCAAATACAGATGAAACTGTGACAGTTGGGGGGCAAGAAGGTATTTACCCTGCTAAGTCATGCATTGACTTAAATACAACCCTGAAGGCTGCCAAGACATTTGCAGAACTTGGAATAATGGAAGAATCACTTATTTGGAAGCAAGATAGAGTTGTCGAGCCAGTATAGTAGTTTTTTTCTAGATTGAGACCCAGCTTTGCTGCTGCATTATATCGCCATGTTTGACCAGTACGATGCTGTTGTTAAATTTGAGCAGGCAATCCGAAATCAATAAATTTTTATCCCAAAATTATTTGTAAATTTAAAATAAACCCTGGTAAAACATCTTCTCCTGATAATTCTTGTGGAGATGCTAATATTTCTACTGGTTGACCAAGACGAGAGATTTCTACCTGACGCATTTTCGGATTAATTAACCAACCTAATCTAACTCCGTTATCGATATATTCCTGCATTTTGGCTTGCGTATCCTGCAAGCGATCGCTTGGTGACATTAACTCTAAAACGAAATCTGGTGCGATCGGCGGAAACTTTTCTTGTTCTTCAGGTGTGAGTGCATTCCATCTATCTTTTCTTATCCAAGCTACATCAGGAGAACGGTTGGCATCATTGGGAAGTTTAAAGCAGGTGGAAGAATCGAAGCAAATTCCTAGTTGAGTTTGGCGATTCCAAATCACAAAATCAGCATTAACTTCTGAGTTACGATTTCCAGTCTCTCCGCCTGTAGGTTGCATTATTAGTAATTTTCCCTCTGCATTTCGTTCAAATTTGACTTCTGGGTTTTCCCGACAGAGTTGATAAAATTGGTTGTCGGTGAGTTGGATGATCGGGTTTAGGTTAATGGCGATCGCTGTCATAGAAATAATGTTGGGAATGAGATCAAATTTAGCTAAATTGTAAGCGAACTTGTAGGTAGCGTTGGCGTAGCCCACCGTAGGTATCGCTTTTTAATCACAGCTCACTTGATTAAGAACCAATAAACTAAATTAGGACTAAATTTAATAGGGTGTGCCATCGTTACGAATAAGTTTTCTAGACTTACCATCAGGACTGGCTGTTGTCATCAAATTTTCATCAGGGTAAGTAACTTTATCATTCGGAGTACGGTCTCCTACCTCTAAATAAATAGCAACCACCGATGAGCGATTTACTAAATGATGTGCATTTGCCTCACCTGCGGGAAATCCTGCTGCTATTCCCGGTGTGAGAATTTCTGCACCTCTATCTGTGACTAATGTCAGTTCACCCTCCAAAACATAGATAAACTCATCTTGATGAGAATGCCAGTGTCTTATAGAAGAATAGCTTCCAGGCTCTAACTTTACCAGATTTACTCCAAAGTTCTGCAATCCTGCAAAGTTACCTAACTGTTGCCGTATTCTTCCTGCAACCATTGGCTTGAACTCATCAGGGTAATTTGTGCGTATTTCGCTAGGTACTTCTTGGGGATTAATAATCATTGAATTACCAATTGGGAAACAGATTTATTGTGGATTATTGCACAGAATTTAGAACAGGCGATAGATGAGCTTTACACGCTTTACAACCTCTGCTTGGATCTAGGACTTACGCATTCATAGGAAATACTAAATATGGATGATTTGAAAAACCACATCTGTCGTCGGGGCAATTCATGAATTGCCCCGACAGCGTGGGTCTATTTACGATCAAAAAATGCTCAATAAAAGCCTAAAACAACCTATGCATGGTAAATGTATACCATGATTAATTTGTACAGTGCGTAAGTACGAGGTAATCTGCCCATGATTGGTACTGAGGCTCAATTTACGAACCCTACTTTACAATGGGCAATTCGGATTTTGAGTTTGATTGCTACAGTCGCTGTGACAGTGTATATCACCTAGATTGCGCGGAAAGCTTTAGAAGAGGAATTATCGGGTATCACAGCTAGCTGTGGTCTATTCAACTGCAAATTGCTGTAAATTAGCGATTGCTGAAACGTTTATACAGGAAAGCTTCAATAGAATCTGTCAATTCCAGACGGACAAAACAGTTGAAAGGCTGTATTCGTTGTTAAACAACCATTAAAAATAAAAGATTGAGCCGCCTAAATTTATCGGGATTCTTAATTTTGAATACCGCAAAGGCGTTGACTTGAGCATTTTTAATTCTCAAATGAGGTTCCACCAATGTCCAATTCAGATTTAGAGAGAGTCACAGTTCGCCCAATGGATGAGTATAACCAAAAGTTGGTGTCTCACGTCCATCCGCCAAATTGGGTTAATCCTCAACCCGCAGATGTTTACGACTTGGTAGTAATTGGTGCTGGTACGGCGGGATTAGTGGTGGCGGCGGGGGCGGCGGGTCTGGATTTGGGTTTAAAAGTGGCGTTAATTGAAAAGCATCTCATGGGTGGGGATTGCTTAAATGTTGGTTGCGTACCATCTAAAACTATTATTCGGTCGGCTCGCGTGGTTGGCGAAATCTGGGATGCTAAAGACTTGGGAGTTAATATTCCCCAAAATAATATTGATATTGATTTTCCCCAAGTCATGGCAAGGATGCGGCGGGTAAGGGCTAGTATCAGCCATAACGATTCGGCGGAGCGGTTCTCATTCTTGGGTGTCGATGTCTTTTTCGGTAGCGGTCGATTTGCGAGTAAAAATACCGTGGAAGTTGACGACAAAACCCTCCGGTTTAAAAAAGCTGTAATTGCTACTGGCGCGAGAGCCGCACAACTGTCGATTCCGGGAATTGAAAAGGCGGGTTATCTAACTAATGAGACGGTTTTTTCCCTGATTCAACGACCGGAACGTTTAGCGGTGATTGGTGGCGGCCCTGTTGGTTGCGAATTGGCGCAGGCTTTGGGGCGCTTGGGTTCTGAGGTGGTACTTTTCCATAGCGGTTCTCATCTTCTAAATAAAGAAGACGCTGAGGCGGCTGAAATTCTCCAAAAGGTTTTGATTAGCCAAGGAATTCGCCTGGTGTTGAATTCCCAGTTAGAAGAAGTAGTAACAGTTACTGAGGAGAAACGGCTTTACTTTTCCTCCAATGGTCAGCGAGATTCGGTGACCATTGGAGGAAATTTTAGTCGGTACGGGGCGATCGCCGAATGTGGAAGGTCTGAATTTAGAAGCAGTGGGTGTAGAATACGACAAGCGCCAAGGTGTGAAGGTAAATGATTATCTCCAAACGACGAATCCCAGAATTTATGCAGCTGGCAATATCTGCATGAACTGGAAGTTTACCCATGCTGCTGATGCAGCGGCGCGGATTGTGATTAAAAATACGCTGTTTTCTCCCTTTGGCTTAGGACGCTCTAAACTCAGTAATCTGGTGATGCCTTGGGTAACTTATACTGACCCATAAATTGCCCATGTAGGGATGTACGAACACGAGGCGCAGAAATTGGGTATTCAGGTGATGACAATCAAGATACCTTTTAATAGTGTAGACCGAGCGATCGCAGATGGTGAAGAGTCAGGATTTCTCAAAATCCACCATAAAAAGGGGTCTGATGAAATTATCGGTGCAACTATTGTCGCCAGTCACGCGGGTGAGATGATATCACTTGTGACTACGGCAATGGTGAATAAAATCGGTTTGAGTAAGTTAAGCAGTGTAATTCATCCTTATCCCACTCAAGCCGAAGCTATTAAAAAAGCAGCTGATGTTTATCGTCAAACACTCCTAACATCAAATACCAAAAAATTATTGGGATTTCTGACAAAGTTATCTTAAAAATTCCTAATTATGTTATATGAGGGAACTTTGAGAACTCATAATTACATCAAGTTAATCTGTCCGTAATTATGAATTCTCAATTAGGTTGAAATGGGGATTAGTTTATAAAAAGTCTTCTCTAGTCCCCAGATCTATTGCTCTCTAAACAGGTCTCCAGCTATCAATCTCACCTAATGCCAAGTCTACGTAATATAGCTTGCCATCATTTCCAGCCCTAACATCCACAGGCACCACTAAATTAGAAGCAAACTGTGTAGTTGCGATAACTTTGTTCTGACTGTTCAATGTTAAAGCATCGATAGTTCCTTTACTAGGATTGAAGATAAACAAAGCATTGTTAAAACCACCGCCAGTGTAAAAATCACCTACGCCGATCGAAGTAGAACCGCTTGAATGATCATAGGCGTAAATTGGTGGCGTAACGACTGTGCCACTGCTGTAGAAGTCTTTAGCTACATCTAGCTGAGAATAAGCGTATTGTTGGAGGCTGACAAGATTGCCATTTGCATCATACCCACCCTCATAGAATGGCCAGCCAAAGTTTTTGCCTGCTCCACCAGTAACCACCTCTTCCCAAGAGTACCAGCCCACATTACCGATAAAGGGAATATTAGTTTGTTGATTTATGGCGATGCGGAAGGCGTTACGCACACCTAAGTCATAGACTTTAGAACGATTACTATTGGGGTCACCGTTATAGTAAGGATTCGTTGATAAACCTTGACCAGTAATGGCGTCAATGTGCAGGATCTTACCAGAGAGATTATCGAGATCCTGGACGCGAAGTGCTCGGAGATCTGCTCGGTTGTAGGAAGTAGCATCACCAAGGCTTACAAACAGAGTCCCATCGTTACCAAAGCGCACGCTACCAACGGAGTGAGTTGAACTATCAGTGGCGATAAAATCCTGAACGTTTGTGATGTTATTGTTTTTGATCGCGTTAAGATAATCCTGGACATTGGCAAACAGCTGTCCAGTGGTTTTATTTATAATACCTGATGGCCCATAGTTCTTTGTTTCATCAGTCTGATCAACTACTGTGCTGTCAAAATCTGGATGGCTGATGTTGTTCCAAGTATCATTTTTGCCTAATAGTATCACTTCACTGCCAGCGATCGCAGTTTTGTAACCGGTGTTGGGGTCGGCTGTCACCCGAATTAGCCGTCCAGCACGATTACCTCCCTGATCGGGATTGTCTAGGAGGCTATTGGGATTGTTCTTGGCATTGTTTGGATTTGTTTCTGCTGGATCGTAGGTAAATAACAGGTAAACGTAGTTATTGCCGTTCGGACTTTTGCCAAAATCTGGATGTACGGCCATGCCTAACAAACCGCGATCATTCACATCATTTACTTGTGAAGAAATATCGATAAATGGCTGTGCCTCTAAGGTGTTGGTGACAGTGTTAAATACCTTTACTTCTCCATCTTTTTGGGCAATGAACATGAGTTTATGGTCAGCTGACCAGTCAAACTCTGTGGGTTGAGTCAACCCAGAAACCACAGTGTTTTTACTAAAATTCGAGTCATTATCGATGATAGTGATAGTTGCCGCCGGGTTAGTAGGCAGTTGCACCCCAACTGCGTTACTAAACTTTAAAGTAAATGCTTCATCCGGTTCTTGAATGGTGTCATCCTTAATAAGAATAGAAATTGTCTTGCTCGTTTCTCCTTGTGCAAAGGTTAAGATTCCAGATGCAGCCTGGTAGTCAGAGCCAGCTTTAGCAGTTCCATCTATAGTTGTATAATTTATACTAGCAGTCCCCGAAGCTTGACCCCGTGTAACTGTCACCGTAGCATTACCGGCATTTTCATAAACTTGTGGCTGAGTGAAATTCAGACTTTGACTATCATTATCTTGAATCGTAATTCCGAGAGTTCTTTGGGTTCCTAATGTTGCCCCTTGTGGCTGATCAATGAGGAAACTAAAGGTTTCATCTCCTTCTATTACGCTATCGTCAATAATCGGAATTTTCACCTGTTTGCTAGTTTCTCCTGGTGCAAAGGTGAGTTGTCCCTGGATTTCTTCTCCACCATTATTGCCGTAGTCATCTCCTACTTTTGCAGTACCACTTTGAGTGGCATACAGAATTGAAGATGTACCGCTTAGATCACCACTTCGCAGCACAGTTAAGGTAACACTACCATCACCTTCGTTCACAGTCGTATTACCTTGTCCCAAGGTAATAGTGGTTGGAAGGACTGGTGGATTTGGAAGAACTGGTGAATATAGTTGGGACTGAGGAATGATTTCCTTTGCTTGAGAAGTGCTTGACCAAGACAGTTGAGAAACGGCAGAGTAGGCATTCTCGTAGTACTCGAGTTTAATATCGTACTTTTGACCTGCAACCAGTGCGATTGAGCCACTGTCTTCTGTGGCTGAGTGATCGATAAAGTCATTGATGATTTGTTGACCATTCACCGACAGTCGCACACCATCATCACTAGTGGTGTAGAACTTGTAAGTCTCGCTGTACTTGGCTTGTACTTGACCTGTCCAACGCGCTGAGAAGGTATCTGCACCGATGGATGGATCTGGAGAACCAGCGCCCCAGATAAAGTTCACCGTCGGATCTATGCGAGTTACCTTCAGGTTGGTGAAGTCGATGTTGTCGTAGTATTCTCCTTTGAGTCCTGTACCGCTACCAATACTGCTACCACTCCCAGATGCAATATTGACCTGGAAATTGCCGATAGTGCCAGCACTAGCAAAATTGCCGTTAGTGTCGCTGACTTGGTTAGCTTGTAGCGCGATCGTGTAGGAGCCGTTGCTGGCGGCATTCCAACTTCCCCCCACAGGATTAATGCTATAAGTTGCAGTCCGTGGACTACCATTGCTGTTGTTGTCTACACTAACAAATTTTGCCACTTGACTGTACCCATTGGCCCCGGTCACAAGTAGATCGTTGCTATCTAAGGTGTTAACATTAATGGCTATATTGTCGTTGTAGGCAACAGTAAAAGTGTAATTTCCACTACTTGTGGTCAGATTGGCAGCATTTGCTGTAGCGGTGGGTGCAGTGACATCAGTATTAGAAGTCACATTACTATAGAGTTGAGACTGGGGAATGATTTCCTTTGCCTGAGAGGAGCTTGACCAAGAGAGTTGAGAAACGGCAGAGTAGGTATTCTCGTAATATTCAAGTTTGATATCGTACTTCTGACCTGCAACCAGTGCGATTGAGCCACTACATTCTGTGGCTGATTGATTGACAAACTGATTGATGATTTGTTGACCATTCACCGACAGTCGCACACCATCATCACTAGTGGTGTAGAACTTGTAAGTTTCGCTGTACTTGGCTTCTACTTGACCTGTCCAACGCGCTGAGAAGGTATCTGCACCGATGGACGGATCTGGAGAACCAGCGCCCCAGACAAAGTTCACCGTCGGATCTGTGCGAGTTACCTTCAAGTTGGTGAAGTCGATGTTGTCGTAGTATTGTGCTTTGAGTCCATCTCCCTGAGAAAGCACGCTGCCGCTAGACCGAGGAGAAATATTGCTGAGTTGTGTCTGATTATCTAGACCAGATGATAGAGGAGCAATTGTTTGACTTGAAGATGTTGTCAACTGTTGATTCGGTGCATTCATTGAAATATATACCTCACAATAGAGTTAAAACTAATGCCATAATCAATGCTTTAGCATTAGTTTTATGTTTAATGTTTTCAACAAAAAATGCCTAGCAATGCTAGGTTACAACATATTGAACAGCTAATTTTTATTAACGTTTCAATATGTTTATTAATTAATGCTGATACTATTTCACTTAATTGTTTATACAAATTATTTCTTTTATGTATACTTCTTCGATCATCTACTTTACTACTGTGTTGCCTATTTGTATCAACATAAAAATAACAAAGCATAACGTGATATATCGTCCTATATCTTATCTGAAAGCAGACATATAGAAAAATGTGTATCAAAAGAAATACTAGAGATTAATTGAAGGGCATATTAGTCCTTATTAATCTTTGTTTTCTTTCAACAAATTCCTGAGTTTTTGATGCATATAAATTCAGTCTAGTGAATTTAGTCAAAAATTATAAATCACCATTATTGAGAGCTTCTAATCTCATTGATATGCAGGTGCATCAATTTTGAGTGAAGAAACGCTCAATCAATGCGGATAGATACTTAAGTAGTTAAAGGTGATAACTTTACATATTTTCATTTAAGTATTGTTCTTGGATTAATTAACTATACATTTGACACTAGATCATGGTATTATGTCTATGTTTTTTGTGAAATTTTGTTTAAATATTCACATTAATATATCCTTTCTAAAAGAATAACAAAGTCTTGATGAACCTTAAATAAAAATTGCCAACTTATTGGATGATCGCATGTTTTTTATCCGTATATATATTGATTATATAAAAGTTCTATAAAGAAGGCTTTTTCTATTTAAAGATTTGAAAAAGCACTATTTATCTATGCTGGATCTCAACTGTTAATTCATATCTCTCTTACAAGAACCAGTACAGATATAGTACTAACCTAAAGTTAGTGGAGGGAAAACTTTTGTAAAAGCCTCACCAGTCATGCATTTAAGCTAGGGAAGAGAATCTGCTGGAATTAAGAGATTACCGTGCTTTTCGAGTAATTCTTTTGTCGGTGGACTATTCAGCGAATCGCTAGGCGACAGCTTCTCGTTTTCTACCTTGGGCTGCGCCTACGAGACGCCCAAGGGAGGCTGAACACAAGGAATTATTAGCGTCCGAAACCCTTACTCTTTCGTTAATTTACAAAAGGTTTCAATTTACTCAAAGTCGGAAAAATTACAAGTTTGACATTGCACATTCCCAGTTTCGCTTAGACTAGGGGCAGCAACCTTGTTCAAACTGGCTGAGGAAAGTGGACTTTGCCTGAGACAAACAATTTAAACTCTAGCATCCAGAATGTCTCAGGCAGGGAATTACGAGATTTAGTGCGGACTCAGCTGCAAATTTTCCTAGAAGCAGGAGAATTGCAGGGAGCAAAAACTATTTTCGGATTGCAGATAATCGGCCAGAAGGCAATGTCTGACGACAAGCCGAAGAAGCGTCTATGCCGGGGCATTATTGGGAGGAATGTTAAGTAAGCTGTTACTGTCTGGGTTTATTTTCTCCAAGGAGAATTAAGCTAAACCACATCTAGTTTGTATAATTTGAAATTGTACATTTCTTGTGGGGTGGGCGACACGAGCGCCCAATATATGCTTTGGTTTTTGTGGAACAGCTTAGAAATAGCGATCGCTATAAGCACTAGTCTGGTAGCTATTTATATTTTAGTTTCTATCTCAGGTTCAGCACTACCGTTTCTATTTCGCTACCTCCGTTTAAATCCGGCATTAATGTCAGCACCATTAATTACCACAGGAGTTGATGTAGTAGGTGTTTTGATTTACTTCAATTTGGCGCGGGGAATTTTAAAGTTATGAAAAGAGTCATTAGTCATTGGTTATTAGTCATTGATCATTAGTGAAGAAAAAAGTACAAATGACAAAGGACAAATGACTAATTTTTACAATTCTGATTCCGTGTCTGGAGCAACAATTTCGCCAGTACCCAATTGCAGTATCATGTCCTGGTCAGTAATCAATTCGCTGAGTTCTTTTACTTGCAAATTCATGTCTTTACAAGCTTGTCTGAGTTCTCGGGCAAATTTGTTGAGGTCTTGACCATAGCCACATTGATAAGCAGCAGTTTCAATTCCTTCCTTGGCATTTGCTCTAGCACAATCTACTAGTTCCGTGCCATACAGTGGTGTAGGAGATGCCATAGACGTAGTTATTATTTATGAAATGTTTGCTGCTAGATAGATTATCAATATTTCAACATAAACTCATCCCTCCAATGGAAGACAATTAGGGTAGAGTTAGAAGTTTTTAGTTCTAAATTTTGAACTCAAAACTCTGCAAATTTGGGATTTTAGATTTTGCGGAAAGTCTGAGCGCCGACTGACGGCCTTCAGAACTTTCTCAGACAGATTTTAGATTTTTCCTTTAATCCAAAATCCCAAATCTAAAATTGAATGACTCCTAACTATTTTACTTAGCCATTGACAACATCTCCACCATTGACATGTAACACTTGTCCAGACATATAAGAACTATCATCAGAGGCTAAAAATACGTAGCTAGGGGCAACTTCTTCTGGTTGTCCGGCTCGTTGCATTGGTACTTGTTTACCAAAAGTTTCAACTTTATCGCCGACAAAAGTTGAGACAATTAAAGGTGTCCAAATTGGCCCTGGGGCGACAGCATTAACGCGAATTCCTTTTGAGATCAAATTTTGTGATAAGGAGCGAGTAAAGGCAATAATCGCACCTTTTGTGGAGGAATAATCTAGTAGATGTGAGCTACCTTTATAAGCTGTTACCGATGTGGTATTGATGATAGAACTGCCTGTTTGTAAATGCTTGAGTGCAGCTTTAGTCATGAAAAACATCGAGAATATATTAGTGCGGAAAGTGCGCTCTAGTTGTTCTTTGGTGATTTCCTCGATACTGTCTTTAGGATGTTGTTCGGCAGCATTGTTGATCAGAATATCGAGTTTGCCGAACTCACCAACTGTTTGTTGTATAGCTTGCTGACAAAAAGTTTCATCGCCAATATCGCCTGCAATGGTTACTGCACGACGCCCTTGTTTTTCTACCAAATGTTTTGTTTCTTTGGCATCGTCGTGTTCATTGAGGTAAAGGATCGCCACATCTGCACCTTCTTTAGCAAATGCGATCGCTACAGCACGACCAATACCACTATCTGCACCCGTAATCAATGCTACTTTATCTTGTAACTTGCCACTACCCCGATACTGGGCATCATCTGCTTTGGGTTTTGGTGTCATTTCTGATTCAACACCTGGTACTTCTTGTTGCTGTGGCAGTTGTAATTTTTTTTCTTTTTGCTCTTTTGATTTAGCCATAGGTTTTGTCTTGGTAATTGAATATTGAATTGGGCATTGGGCATTGTTAAATAAGCACCCTCTGCCTCCTGCTGATTCCAAAAGTAAACCTTGGATCGAAAATTCAACCCAAGGTTTATTTTTCGCTTTGGCTCCCACTAGCCATTTGCAATTTTAGTCCTTTATACCCCGGATGTCTGCCAAACATACTTCTTGCTGGTAACTGTACGCGGCTGACATTATTTATCTTCACACTTGACACACACTATTCACCTGACCACCAAAAATAAGTACACAACTCTCATCTGATGAAAGATTTCTCCTTTTCATCTGCTTTCAAGTTAACTATTATGTTGCTGTAATTTATCGCTCCCTAGAGGTAAAGTAAGCTGAAATTTGCTCAACCTTAAGACTGAATAGAAATTAAATAAATAAGAATTACTGAATTAGTTTATTATCATCTCTTCTGGCTTAAGAATCGTGCCATTTTCGAGAAATGAAAATATAGATTTCTACTTTCTCCCTTTGTGGTTGCAAAAATACCTACTATCATACCATCTACTGTCGTTAATATTAATTTAGGTTGATATTTGCATAGCTGCCTTCTTGCAGACTAAATTTTTTGCCAAAGTACCTGAATCCTGACGTCGCGGCTATACCTCCAGACGAATCGTCCAAAAGCGTGCGTGGTGCGCTACATTGAGATCATTAAAGGGCAGGGGTTATGGCAACATTAAATATTTCTGAGTTAGAGCAGGTTGAAAAGTTTCGCCACTTACAATTAACCTTGCGCGATCGCTGGAAAACGATCGAGCTATTTGACAATAGTGAAGCGGATATTTTAATTATTCCCTCCCTGAGTATCGACCAGCGCGAACTTCAAAAGATCGAAGGCTGCGAACATTATGAAGAAAGATTACTATTTTCCTTAATTCGGTTGCAAAATCCCCGGACTCGGCTGGTTTATGTAACATCAGTACCGCTGCATCCTAGTATCATTGATTATTATCTGCAACTGTTGCCAGGAATTCCCTTTTCTCATGCTCGGAATCGTTTGTTGCTACTTTCTACTTACGATTCCTCCCTTAAGCCTCTGAGCCAAAAGATTTTAGAACGCCCCCGCCTGCTAGAGCGGATTCAGCAAGCTTTGAGGCTAGACAAATCATTTATGATTTGCTACAACTCTTCGCAGTGGGAAGGCGAATTGTCTGTAAAATTGGGTGTACCACTATATGCTGCTGCACCAGATTTACAGATTTGGGGGACAAAAAGTGGCAGTCGGCAAATCTTTGCCGAAAGCGGAATACCATATCCAGATGGCACCGAAAAAGTTTGGAATCACACAGATTTGGCAGAAGCTACCAGTGATTTGTGGGAACGCCAACCGACATTAAAACGGGTAGTGGTAAAACTCAACGAAGGCATTTCTGGAGAAGGGAATGCGCTGCTAGACTTTAGACCAATTGAGAATGTAGCACCCGATAAAGGGACTCATGCCCAAAGGGTAGCAGCAATTAGCGATCGCTTCTCAACAATGCGCTTTCAAGCAAAACAAGAGACTTGGGACAATTTTTCTGGAAGACTTCCGGAATTAGGGGGAATCGCCGAAGCATTTGTGGAAGGGGAAATTAAGCGCTCGCCCAGCGTCCAAGGAAGGATTACACCCAATGGCGAAGTGGAAATCCTTTCAACCCACGACCAAATTCTCGGAGGCCCAGACGGTCAAATTTATCTTGGTTGTCGCTTTCCCGCTGATGAAAGCTATCGATTGCAATTACAGCAATTGGGACTGCAAGTTGGCAAAAAGCTAGCAGAGAAAGGTACTTTAGAGCGATTTGGATTAGATTTTATCGCCGTTGACAAGGGTAATAAAGAGTGGGATATTCAGGCGATCGAAATTAACCTGCGTAAAGGCGGCACAACTCATCCATTCATGACCCTGAAATTATTAACAAATGGTCGTTATGACCTTTCCACAGGTTTATTTTATAGTCAGCAAGGTCGTCCAAAATACTACATTGCCACCGATAATCTGCAAAAAGAGCGCTATCAGGGATTATTACCCAATGATTTGATGGATATCATCGCTGAACACAGATTGCACTTTGACAGCGGTAGTGAAACAGGCACAGTGTTTCATCTTATGGGTTGCCTTTCACAGTTTGGCAAGTTGGGATTAACCAGCATCGGTGATTCCCCGCAACAAGCACAAGACATTTATAACAAAGTTGTCAAAGTTCTTGATGAAGAAACCCGCAGCAAAAATCAGGATTTATCGGACTTATCAGATTATTCCTTTCCTGTGGTTTGGGATGAACATAGTTAAGGAATGTCGTTTGCAACACATGAATCGCCTGTAGGGGCGTACAGATGTAAATTGGTGTCAACTTAAGCGTAAACCCCTTTAAAACCTCGTTTCCAGTCGGAGACTTCTTCTCGAGACAATCTCTAAAAGCTTGTTCTAGACAGGCTTTTGCTTTAAGTTGACACCTATAACAGATGTACGCCCCTATTTATCTAATTTTTTACCGGATGTGGAAAAAGAAGAATGAAATCAAGGGTGAATGTTTCGTGACCACATCTTGTTGAGTTACTATCTGAGCTTCAGGAAAGAGGTATCTGGCTGATTTTCAATGTGTAGGCTGGTGATTTTTTCACCGCAGACATATCCGGTAGCGTGACAAATAAATTCTGTCCGCGCTGTTGCCACTCAAGTTTACCTTTTACCCCTAGCATTGTAATCTTTGCATTTTTCGGCAGAATTAGCCCTGGGATTGTCAGCATCTGACTCTTGAGAGTATCAAGCAAGACAGCATACAAATTACCTTTGTTTGTGGTGTAGCGGACTCGGATGCCTTGAGTGGATACATCTTCTGAGCGTATCCAATAGCGCGAACCAAAGATGGCTTCACCATTTACATCTAGCCACTTGCCTAAGCCTAGCAACCGTTCAGTTTGCAGTTTGGAGATTGAACCATCGGCATTTGGGCCAATGTTGAGCAGTAAGTTGCCGTTTTTACTAACAATGTCAACAAATGAGTCAACCAGTTCATCTACTGAAATCATGTTCAAGTCGGTATCATTCTGGTTATAACCAAACGAGTAACCTAAACCCCTTGTGCTTTCCCATTTCTTTGGTTCGATTTGTTTGAGTTGACTGTATTCAGGTGTGGAGAAGTCGAAGTGTAAACCGAATTTCCCATTTAAATCAAAGCGGTCATTAACAACACCGTTAGGTACGTGATTGTAAAAGTAAGCCATAATCTCGTTTGCCTGACCAACAGGGTAGCCAAGGTCATTCCATAAGATAGACGGCTGATAGCGGTCAATGAGTTCGCGCCAGTGAGCGTTAGCATATTCAGCGTAAGCTTTATCTTGGATAATGGCTGCGACCAAGGTGTTAAAGTCTGTCACCGTTGTATCTTGTTTAGACCAATCAATACCGCCAGAGTAGTACAGACCCATACGCATACCTTGTTTACGAACGGCTTGTGTCAGTTCGCCCACAATATCCCGCGCCGCCACTCGTCCTGACTGGTTTGTGGTTTTGCTAGGCCATAACAGGAAGCCATCATGATGTTTGGTCGTCAGCACAACGTACCGCGCACCTACTTGAGAAAACAGTTTTGCCCATTGGGATGGATTCCACCTTGTGATGGCTGCGTTAAAGGTGGGGATGAAGTCGTCATAGGTGAAATTTTTACCGTAGGTCGCACGGTGATACTTATAGGTGTCACTGCCCTCAAGTTTCATGGAGTTGTAGTACCATTCAGCATAAGGATTGTGCTGGAACCAATATTCCCAACCGCGTTCTGCAACTACCTTGTTCTGTTCACCAGTCAGTGGTGCCCAACCAGGTACGGAGTACACGCCCCAGTGAATGAAAATGCCAAGTTTAGCATCTTTGAACCACTCTGGAACTTCATGCTTTGATAGCGACTCATTTGTTGGTTTATATATCTGTTGTGCAAAGGCAGTAGAGGCTGTCAGATTCAAAAAGCTACTTAGGAATCCTGTAATAATTAGTATAAATAGTAAAGGTCTAAACATCAGAATGCTCCTGACTGAGGGATATATAATTTTACAACTGTATCTAGTCAGCAGCAATTAAGCGCTTAAAAGTATCACCAAGGAGAATGCATTGCAAACCATATTTAGAACTGTCCGTTCGCTCATTTTCAGATGACAAGAGGAATTAATGTCTTGAGGGAAAAGGAATAGGGCGACTGTAGCAACTCAATCGCACTACTAGCAGCAATTCCCGGTAGTCTGGAGGACATCTTCGAGACGGGTGCAAAGGATGACAAGTGAACTATTAACCCAAGTTGCTAGTTATTTGAGAAAGCGATGTCTACGACGGGCTACGCCTATGCAAAAGCAATAAAATCCCTTCCAGTTAGAAAAAACTCCAGGGAGTATGCTAAATGAAACAATTACCGTCTATGCTATCCCCGCTTGGATGGCAAACGTTAACAGGTGAGTGGCTGATTCAGTGGAACTATAATCAGCAAACTAAAAGATACGAGTATAAACCTGGCAAGGAACCAAACTTTAAAACCTTCCCCTCAGGATATCTGCCAACTGTGGAAAGAGGATATAACTTTGATGTTTCTCTTGATGCGGCACTCATGAGGTGCGGTATTTAAGTTAGCACAACTTGAAGCGTTTCTTGCAAATCTAAGTGTAACTGTGAATGAGCATTGCCGCTATTAATGGCAATTTCTACCCAGCCGTGACTGCCAACTAAAGCTATTATCTCTCCCACGTTGACATCACTGTAAGTTTCACAGCCTGGTATACTCAAAAGGGCGGCTTGCACACACCAAGTTTTGCCTTGTACGTAACTGCCTGGAATGTTACTCACTAAATTGCCAAAATTGTCAATATATTGAATGCAACCCACTATGCCAGTGGTTGTCTGCTTGCACTCGCCGATATCCAGCTTTACCAAAGTTGCTGGATCAATTTCTTGTCCTAGCTGTTTGAGGGAGACACCACTAGCAAGACTAGCTGCCACTGGTGCAAAGATATCTCTACCGTGAAAAGTCTTGCTTGGTTGAGGAGTTCGCCAATAGTTAAGATTTGTGAGTTCGACGGCTGCGATCGCAGGACTTTGACTAAGTACCCCACTGAAGATACCATTATCTGGGCCTACCAGAAACCCTTGAGCAAATTCTACTGCGATCGCTCGTCGCTTGCTTCCCACACCCGGATCTACTACTGCCACATGCACTGTCCCAACTGGGAAATAGGGATAAGCATTCATCAGGCAAAACCTGGCTGCTTTGATGTCTTGCGGCGGAATTTGGTGCGTTAAGTCTACCACCGTCAATCTGGGGTTGATTTGGGCGATGACTCCCTTGATTATGCCTACATAAACATCGCGATCGCTAAAATCGCTCAGTAAAGTTACGAGTGGTTGTTGATCTATCTGGTTCTTAGACATGTTTATGCTAAAATCTACATTAAGACAGAACTTTCTGTAACAACAGCTACAAAATTTATGTTATGTTAAGGATATAAGACATAAAACAAAAAATTAAAGAGGGTAATCACTATGAATCAAAGTAGACTACAAAGGGCCAGGAAAGCACAAGAAGCTCACAGAGAGAATATTCAAAGAAATCTAGAGCATCGCTTGCAAGTAGCCAGAGCAAAAGGCGACGAACAACTGATTCGTCAACTGGAAGCTGAGAGCAGGTATTCCAGCTAAATCAAGTTTTCATTGTTCATAGTTTGTTGTGTAACCCGCTACGGCGGGTTTTTTTTAGGGTGTTTCCTGGCAATTTCGCTCTTAGAGCGTTTTTCAATTAATTGAATTACCCCACTCCCCATGCTCACACTTCTGGCTCAACACCCAAGGCTCGTAACTGTGCTGCCAAGCGTTCAGCCCGTTGCAGGGCAGTTTCTTTGGCTTCTGGCTCAAGTTCTGCTCGTAAGCGTTCTTGTTCGGCTCGTTCTGCACCAGTAGCAATCACACATTACCTCCAGCGTCACACCACCGCAACCAAACATCTCGCTTACCTTCATATACGCCTTCCCAAAGACATAAACCTAACTCAACTTCAGTCAGCCATTGCTCGCTCGTAGCTATATATTGTCGCCCTCGCAACTCGTACATCTGTAAAACTTCGCTACCAAGTTGCCGACTTGGGTCAAAAATAATGTAGTACATTATCCGCATCCTGGCGTACTCTAATAATTTTCGCCCGATTTCATTGCCTTCTCGATTTGAAACAATTTCAATTACTACCTCTGGCGGTTTACCAAAATCCCAAAAGAAATAAGAGCGATGCCTTTTTTCCCACCAGTTTTCAGCTACTTGTACATCCAGGCTCAAAAATACATCAGGTACAATTGGCGGTTGCTTGTTACTGGGAAACAAGCCCACATTGGCAGCGACTAGAAACCCTTGGGCATTACTTGCCCCGTTCCAAGAACTATAAAGTGTTTCTGTCAGCAGCCGTTGTTGTTTTTCAGATGGCAGATTATCCAAGGGTTCATCGTCCTCTGTCACCAGATGACTAACATCTGGTAACAAATCTTCTGGTAATAAGCCAGCATCTGTCAAGGTGATAGATTCACTCATAAGGAATTCTGGGGGTAGCGGCTTAATTCTATTGTGGCAGCAGCATCAATTCTCTTCACCCTAGCAGTAGATTTTCTACACCTACTGTTGTCGTCGTAGTTGCTACCTGGATAATCCTACTGTATTGCAACCGCCACTGTAGTGCATTAGAAATTGTCAGGTAGCCAATTTCTGGTGGTTGCTGCAAAATTCTTTCTGCAAGTATTTCACGCCCAATTTCATCTAATGGAAAGTTGCGTTCTTTTAAAAATGCTATTACATCTTCTTTGTTGCCATTCCGGCGTAAGATTTCTCTTAGCCCGTAAGTTGTTTGATAATCTCCAGTTCTTTCTCTTGATACAAAGACGACATTCTGGAATTTTAAATTAGCAGTGCGAGAGCTATGATCATCAATCTTTTGATATGCCAATATCAGCAGATGATAGCCCAATCCATACACCTTTTGACTGGCATTCCGAAAGGGGCAAGAAGATTGTGGCTGAGGAATTGATGTCACTTTTAAATCAACTTCTAATCCGGGAAAATCAATCCCTAAAGCAGCACTACCAAGGATATATTCATACTGTGTAGACAAATATTGATTAAAAGTAAACTCAACATATGTTCCTACTGCTTTACCATCTGTAACCCCATATAGATTAGGAATCGGTGTTGCACTAAGTACAACACAAAAATCTCGTGCAGCAGTTTTGAGGGAAGATAAGGTTAGCACTTCCATTTTTTAAATAGCCAAAGTTAATTGTTGCCAACCAGATTTACTCAATTCAAAGTTTATTTGACCAATTCTTTTGCATACCCACTCTACACAAGCTGGTACAATTGCATTCCCAAATAATGCGTATTGATCGTAAGTTCTGGCAACTTGACACCAATCATCAGGAAAACCCAGAAGTCGGGCATATTCAATATTAGTTAAACGTCGAAATTTATTATCTACTTGGTAGCGTTCATAATGTCTTGATGTTGAGGCAGTCAATGTTGATGCAATGCCATTAGTTCCGAATATGGTATAACCAAGTCTCGCGCCTCCATCTTGATTGTATAAAATTTCAACTCCATTACAATAACGATTTACAGGCTTACTTTGCTTAATCCGCTCCAACGTATCGGCAGTAAAATCAAACTGTGTGTCCACCATTGACTCATCCTGAAGAATATCCTGAAGCCTCTTTCTCGGCTTGATGTTCGACAATGATGAAATATTTTGAGTGAACATTTTATTTTTATAGGCAATTCCCCAATTATCATTTTTACTTTTCATCGTCATAATTGGCAACATATATTTTACCAATGGAGCTTCGATATTGGGCAGTAAAATATTGTCTTCTTTAGTTAAAAAAACTGAGAGATTTTCTAAACTATTAGGTATTATATCTGTTGAGTTTAACTTTGTGCCAAAGATAAAAATTCTATCTCTATTTTGAGGGATACCAAAACTCATGGGGTTAATTATTCGCCATTCGAGAAAATAATCTAATTCAGAAAGTGCATTTAAAATTAATCTAAAATGATAGCCGTTTTCCATTGTCAAAAGTCTTTTGACATTTTCTAGAAAAAAGTATTTTGGCTGCTTCTGGTCTAATATTTCTATAATGCGCTCAAATAGTGTTCCCCTAACTCTATCTCTCACACCAAGTTTTTTACCAGCAGGACTAAAAGGTTGGCAAGGGAAGCCAGCAGTTAAAATATCGTGATTGGGAATGTCTAAGATGGAGATTTCGTTGATATCGCCTAAAACAATAGAGTCTTTGCCAAAATTACTTTTATAAACTTTACAGCAAAGTTCGTTAATATCATTCGCCCATATTGTTTGAATATTAGCATTTGCCATACCCAGGCGAAAGCCACCGATACCAGCAAAAAGCTCTAAAGCTTTGAGTTTGTTTGTTGTCATGCCACTACTGCAACCGCAAAGCATAATGGTAAAACTCTTCATTCTTAATGTAATTTCGCGCTTCATAGAGTTTTTGCGCGGTTATGTTAGAAATTTGAGTAGATAAAATTACTCGAACGGCTGCACTATTTTTTGCGTATTCTTCCGCAACACTTATCAATAATTTTGCAATTCCCCTGCGGCGATACGACTCTTCGACATACAAATCGTTCAATATCCATACTCGTTTCATCGACACTGAAGAAAAGCTGGGATAAAGCTGAGTAAATCCAACTAATTCCCCATTGTCATTAGCTGCAAACAGTACCGAGTCATTATTCTTGAAACGTTCTTTGAGAAACTCCTTGGCAGCTTCAAGGTTTGATACCTGATTGTAAAAAATACGATACCGATCAAATAGTACTGAAACACTTTCAAGATGATTAATATTAGCCAAAAAAATTTCCATTAAGTGTCCTCTTCACTTCAATATAGTTTACACGCAATACTACTTGGCTAAGTGAAATGGGAGGTTAAATTAATAAAAATATGTTCGCATTTTTTTAACGAAAACAGTAAGCTTTGATAATTAAACTTACTTTTTATTTTTCAGACTGTCGTACAAGTAAACCCAGTTTTGTCGAAGATAATCAATGCATGATTGCAAGTAATTGGTGGGCAATGCCCACCAACTTAGACAATTCCCTAATTCACTAAGACTTTGGTTTATAAGTTGAAGCAACATGCAATTCTTTCAACTGTTTAGCATCTACACTCGAAGGTGCATCTGTTAACAAACAACGCGCTTGTTGTGTCTTCGGAAAAGCAATGACATCCCGAATTGATTCTTCTCCAGCTAGCAACATCACCAAACGATCTAAACCGTAGGCGATGCCACCATGCGGCGGTGTACCATATTCAAATGCTTCTAAGAGAAAGCCAAATTTACTTTGTGCTTCTTCAGCAGATAAACCGATCGCTTCAAATACTTGCTGTTGAATTTCTCGCTGATAAATCCGCAGACTTCCGCCGCCAACTTCCACGCCGTTGAGTACCAAGTCGTAAGCTTGAGCGCGTGCAGTTTTTAAGTCGCTCAAATCATCAGGATGCGGTGCTGTAAATGGGTGGTGTAGTGCTTCTAAACGTTTTTCGTCAGCATTCCACTCGAACATCGGGAAATCTGTAATCCACAGCAAGTTAATTTTTTCTGGATCAATTAACTCAAATTCCCTAGCGATCGCTTGCCGTAATCTATCTAATGTTTTATTAACTGTAGCAGCATCACCAGCCCCAAACAACAGCAAATGTCCAGCTTTTGCACCTGTACGGCGTAAAATTTCTTGTTTTTGTTCAACGCTGAGGTTGTCTTTAATCGCCCCAATGGTGTCAATTTCGCCATCATCCCTGACGCGGATATAAGCTAAACCTTTCGCACCAGCTTCGCTGGCTTCTTTAAATAAGTCGCCGCCTGGTTTAATGCGGACATTAGAAATTACATCGTTACCGTTGGGAATGGGCAGAATTTTGACTATACCACCATTGGTAACAGTATCCCGAAAAACTTTGAAACTAGAGTTTTTCACAATATCTGAGACGTCAACTAATTCCAAACCATAGCGGGTATCTGGTTTATCACTACCGTAGCGTTCCATCCCTTCGGCGTAAGTGAGACGGGGGAAAGGGCGCTGTAACTCAATTCCTTTAACTGTTTTGAAGATATGGCAAACTAACTTCTCGTTTAGTTCGATAATTTCTTCTTGGGACATGAAGCTCATTTCCATGTCCAACTGGGTAAATTCCGGTTGTCTGTCGGCGCGTAAATCTTCATCACGAAAGCAACGGGCAATCTGATAATATCTATCTAAGCCGGATACCATCAGCAATTGTTTAAATAGCTGGGGTGATTGCGGCAAAGCATACCACTCACCAGGATTGACGCGACTGGGTAGAACATAATCCCGCGCCCCTTCTGGGGTAGAACGGGTAAGTATTGGGGTTTCGACTTCGATAAAACCTTCCAAATCTTCCAGATAACGACGCATCGCTTTGACAATTTGATGACGCAGTTGCAAATTTTGCGCCATCCGTTCGCGTCGCAAATCCAAATAACGATATTTCAGCCGCAAGTCTTCGCGCACTGTCTCGGTGTCAGCTACGGAAACTTGAAAAGGTAACTGTTTGCGGACAGCATTGAGGAGTTGAATTTTATCGGCGTAGATTTCTACCTCGCCTGTTGGGATGCGGGGATTCAGCGATTCTTCGGGACGGTGCGTTACCCTACCAGTGATTTCGACAACATATTCATTTCGCAGGGCGTTCGCCTGTTCGTATGAGTCTGGGGTGCGTTGCGGATCGCTGACGATTTGGACAATTCCAGAGCGATCGCGTAAATCTAAAAATATCACACCACCGTGATCGCGGCGACGGTCTACCCATCCGTAAAAGGTAACTGTTTCTCCAATATGTTCTTTTCGGAGTTCGCCGCAATAGTGAGTTCGCATAAGTGTTAATTATTGTTTCCTGGGCTAAATTGGCAAGAAAATGTCAAAGCTTTCCCATTATCTAGCATCAATAGTAATTGTAGTAGTTCTAGGTGAAGAAAAAATGGAATAATCTCACACTATATATAGAGGAGTCGATGACACCAGAAGGGTAAGTTTTACCTATTTTTACAATAGTTCCCGGAATTCATCACGCCTGATCTAACAGTTACGGAGTATCTGTGCTCACAAACCAGAACCAATTGTTTCACCAGAATGCACTATAACAACAATTTGACGACCATCACTGTGTATCAGAAAATGGTGACTCCCCCGGATTCTTGCTACCTCAAAACCTGCTTTTTTTAAGCTGTAATTAATTCCCGTCCAGTCAAACTCAGTATACTCATACTTGAACAGAAATCCTCTGCACACCAATAAACTCTAATGCTTCGTGTTTTCTTGTTCAACCTCTAAACAAACGTCCTTTGCGGTAGCCTGCGGCAAGCGGTTTGCGTCTACGTTTTTTCATTATTTTGCGTAAGTCCTGTTACAGTTCCAAAGTTCAAACTTTTTAACAGCATACACAAACTGAGTGTTAGTGAGAAATCTGGGCAAGGTAGACCGCTCCCATAAGTTGTGGAACCACTCCTATAAGTCGTGGAACCGCTCCCATAAGTTGTGAAACCGCTCCCATAAGTTATGGAACCGCTCCCATAAGTTGTGAAACCGCTCCCATAAGTCGTGGAACCGCTCCCATAAGTTGTGAAACAGCTACTGTCACAAGTTAGACCGCTACAGTTGCAATATTGATAACTACAGCTTAAGTATGGTGACACCAACTTCAATATTGCTGATGACATCTTAAGCATTCAATTGCGCCTCGCGCAGTGCCAAAGGCGATCGCCAACATTTTTCTCAACTTGACAATTTTGTATTATATTTGTAGTATAAAAGTATTGAACTACACAATCTAACTTACCAATCAGTTTACCTACTGCATCGCTGGTAAGCGAATACAAGCTGTAAATATTAGACAAAAAGCTAAAAATACCAAGAGCAAAAGTTTTTTAAAATACTTAAAAAATGGTTTTATATTACAGCCACGATTTATATCTTGGGAGGTTCAACCGCCTGAGTAAAAGCTGATTTAAAACCTATTTTAACTTAGTTAACATTGCTAAAGTGAGTTAACGTTTACTTAGGCAAATGCCTCTATTAATTATATCTATTTAATAGATAGTAGTTCCTGCACAAGTATAAAAGTAAATAATTTAGCACACATGAACACAATTTAGATTTTAGAAAAAATCTATTCTTTTCAAAAGAGGTAAGCTATGAGTATTTTTAAAGTTGAAGTTGTCAAAATCAATAGCATTAATCCTCATCCCAATGCTGATAGGCTAGATATTGCCTCTATTGAAGGTATGGGGTATCAAGTAATTATAGGCAAAGGTAGTTTTCAACCTGGGGATTTAGCTTTTTACTTTCCTATTGATAGTGTTATTCCAGAAAAGTTTTTAGATCAGTTTGGGATTCGTAACTACTACTCAAAAAAACTGTATGCTGTCAAACTTCGCGGAATTTTTTCTGAGGGTTTGCTTATCCCCGTTGGTAATAACTTTATCGGAAATGTCGGAGACGACTACACAGAGTATTTTGGTGTAACAAAATACGAGTATCTCATTCCACAAGGGATGAGCGGGGAAGCAGAAAGTGTTATTGGACATTACAAATTTCCCAGTCCAGAAAACCTGAAACGTTACAAAAACATACTAATTGAAGGTGAAGAAGTTGTTGTAACAGAAAAGTTGCATGGAACTAACTTTACTGTCTTAGTTGATGCTGATGGCACAACTAAAATTGGCAGCCATAATTACTTCTGGAAAAACAGCGAAGTAAACAAAACATTAGTTTATATTCGTGCTTACAACGAAAACGAAGCTTTCCAGAAACTTCCGCCAGGAACTCAAATTTTTGGGGAAATCTACGGCGTACAAGATATCAAATATGGCTTGAATAATGGCAAGATTGGAATTGCTATATTTGCTGTGCGTCGCGGCAGTCATTTTCTCAATTACAGCGATTTTGTGGCTTTTTGCGAGGAATTTGCTTTGCCGAGAGTACCTGTGCTTTATATCGGTGCTTACACTTGGGAAGCGGTGTCTCAGTTCAATAATGCCAATAGTGTAGTCAGTCCCAATTGCATCATGGAAGGCGTTGTTGTGCAACCAGTCATTGAGAAAACGCATCCAGAAATAGGTAGAGTAGTCTTGAAGTTGATTAGCGATCGCTATCTGCTCCGTAAGGATGGAACTGAACTCCATTAGGTTCAATTCAGTTAAGGTGGCGACACCTTAACTAGCTTCCGAAACCGACATAAAGTAGAACGGGTAAGTAGCTAATTGCCAAAATTAGTGGTTTTCTAAACTTTTAATTTAATTTGCGCTTTAATGGGACGCGCAAGGACGGTAAGCACAGAAGGCGCAGAGAAGGTAAAATTATAAATAAAAATATTAAGAATCTTAAAGAAACTAATCAATGTCCAGCATACCTCTTGACAAAAGTAACTCTCATGTCGTCGTTATCGGTGCCGGAATAGGTGGACTGACTGCTGGAGCATTATTAGCTCATAGAGGTTACAGCGTCTTAATTTTGGATCAGGCCCTCGTACCAGGAGGCTGTGCTTCGACGTTTAAACGGCAGGGATTTACCTTTGATGTGGGTGCAACTCAGGTGGCGGGGTTGGAACCAGGGGGAATTCACCACCGCATTTTCTCAGAATTGTCAATAGATTTACCCGCAGCAACCCCTTGTGACCCTGCTTGTGCGGTGTATTTACCTGGGGAAAGCACACCGATTAATGTCTGGCGCGACCAAAAGAAATGGCAAGAGGAACGACAAAAACAGTTTCCCGGTAGCGAACCGTTCTGGCAATTGATGGCAACTTTATTTAATGCCAGTTGGGAATTTCAAGGACGCGATCCGGTGCTACCACCACGTAATTTATGGGATTTGTGGCAGCTAACGCAAGCCGTGCGTCCCAGTACATTAATTACCGTACCCTTCACCTTGTTTACGGTAGGAGATGCTTTACGGTTATGTGGACTGGGAAATAACCAACGACTGAGGACTTTTTTAGATTTGCAACTGAAGTTGTATTCCCAGGTGGATGCAGAACAGACAGCATTACTTTATGCTGCCACAGCGTTGAGTGTATCCCAACTGCCACAAGGATTGTTTCACCTCCAGGGAAGTATGCAAGTACTAAGCGATCGCCTGGTACAATCCTTAAAAAGAGATGGCGGCAAATTGTTGATGCGCCACACTGGAGAACAAATCAAAGTAGAGAATGGCAAAGCTACTGCTGTAGTCATTAGAAATCAGAAAACTGGCGAAGTCTGGACAGAAGCAGCCGACCACATAGTTAGCAATGTCACCGTGCAAAATTTGGTGCAGTTATTGGGAGAAGAAGCCCCATCTGGTTATCAAAACCGGGTGGAAAAACTGCCCCAAGCATCGAGCGCGTTTGTGATTTATTTGGGTGTAGATGCCAGCGCGATTCCGCCTGGATGCCCTCCCCATCTCCAATTTATGTATGATGCTGATGGTCCCATTGGCGAGAATAATTCCCTATTTGTTTCCGTCAGTCATTCTGGAGACGGCCGCGCTCCAGATGGGAAAGCCACAATTATCGCTTCTTCATTTGTCGATCCTGCACAGTGGTGGCAGACTGAAGATTATCAAGGACTAAAAGAAAAGTTTACCCTCCAAGCGATCGCTCGTCTTGCCCAATACTTCTATCTCAAACCAGAAACGATTATTCATCAAGAAGCCGCAACACCCCGCACCTTTGCTCATTTCACAGCCCGCGATCGCGGTATAGTTGGCGGTATTGGTCAAAGAATACCTACCTTTGGCCCCTTTGGGTTTGCTAATCGGACACCAATCTCGCATCTGTGGTTAGTTGGTGACTCTACCCATCCCGGCGAAGGTACTGCTGGGGTGAGTTATTCGGCGCTAACGGTAGTCAGGCAAATTGAGGCACAAAACTGATCAACTACCACTAATGGAAAAGTCCTCCTTCCTTGGCAGGCAAGTCATACTTGTAACTGATGACAAATGGGACAGAAAACTGCTGAAATAAGGTTAGTATTGCTAATCTGGAGTAATGACAGACAGCGTTTTAATTCTTGGTGGACGAGGGCGGATTGGTAGCACTGTTGCTCAGGATCTAGCTACCCATACGCAGGCACAAATTACGATTACTGGACGTTCTGCGGAGTTTGGGAAGGCTGTTAGCTTGTCTTCGGGAGGACAAGTGCAGTTTTTGGTATTGGACTTGGCAGAAGTTGACAAGCTGCGAGATGCGATCGCAAACTCTAACTTAGTCATCCATTGTGCTGGCCCATTTCACTATCGAGATACTAATGTTCTCGAAACCTGTATTGCTCTAGGCGTTAACTATGTAGATGTCAGCGACCATCGTTCCTATACCAGCAAAGCTCTCAAGTATAATGAACAAGCAGCTGCTGCTGGTGTGACAGCAATTATTAATACTGGCATTTTTCCTGGTATTTCTAACAGCATGGTACGTCAAGGTGTTGAACAATTTGATCAAGCAGAAAAGATTCATTTAAGTTATTTGGTTTCGGGTTCTGGTGGTGCTGGCATTACAGTGATGCGGACAACTTTTCTGGGGTTGCAGTATCCTTTTGAGACTTGGATAGATGGAAAATGGCAGGTAGTCGAACCTTATAGTGAAAGAGAAGTAGTTGAGTTTCCACCTCCCTATGGAAGCAGCGGAGTTTACTGGTTTGATATGCCAGAAACCTTTACACTGCCCAAAGCTTTCCCATCAGTAAAAACTGTAATTACCAAGTTTGGCTCTGTTCCCGATTTTTACAATCACCTAACTTGGATTGCGGCACACGTTTTTCCCAAGTGGTTAATGCAGCGTCGTTACATGATTGAATTTCTGTCTCATGTCAGCCATTCGATGACAGATGTCACTAATAATTTTAGTGGAATTGGAGTAGCAGTTCGTTCAGAAGTTACAGGGCAAAAAAATGGTGAAACCGCCGTTTATTGTTCAACTGTAGTGCATGAAAATACAGCGGTGGCTTCTGGTTGCGGCACAGGTAGTATTGCCCAATTAGTGCTAGAAGGTAAACTCAAGAAACCAGGTGTTTTTGCTGTGGAAGAAGCACTACCAACAAATTTATTTGAAGAGACAATGCAAAGCCGAGGAATTAAAATTAATCAAAGTTGGTTATAGCTTAATACGCTTGGGTTAAGCACACCGGGTGAAAATTTCATCTGATGTTCACCAAATATCAGATACAGATACATAGGTAGGGCGTACAGCGGTCATTGGTGTCAACTTAAGCAAAACATCCTTTAAAATCTCGTTTCCAGCCTCTGGCTGGAAATGCTCTTTAATTGCGGTGTCGCTAGTCTTAAGGCGGAGGCTCTTATTAGGCATTCCCAATGGGAGACTCTTAACGAGGCAATCTCTGAAAAGTCTTATCTAGACAGACTTTTACGTTAAGTTGACACCTATGTACAACGGTACGCCCCTACAGCCGATTCATGTGTTGCAAAAGTCACTGTTGAAATTGCAGATCATATTTTGTTGAAGCAAGTGCGATCGCTTTTTCGAGGTCGGCGGGATTAATGACTCCCAAAAGATTGCCTTCTTCCTCATTCAATGGTAAATTGACAGGCTGTCCTACCTCTGCAAAAAACTGCTCACCCCCTGCTGGTGTCACCCACATCAGGATTTTGGCAGGCTTTAACCCGATATTTTTATAACCGTGGTACTGACCCCTAGTAAAATGCATGAAAGTTCCGGCAGTTGCAACAATAGTCTGCTCGTCATGCTGGTACTCAACCTCTCCCTCAAGAACATAGTGTGCTTCGTCCGCTTGCTCGTGAATGTGGGGTGGTGCAATACTTTGCGGTTGCATTAAAACCTCTGCTAACCCATATCTTCCGCCTGTATCTTTCCCTTCAGCCAGAAGAGTATACAAGTCACCTAAAACTAAAAATGTAGAACCTTTACCTGATTGAACTAATGAGGTTTTTAAATTGACTGTCATTGTAGTTATTCTCCTTTGTTAATTGTCAGGAAATTAACTAATTAAATGTTGTTGAGATAAACATTTGATTTAAACCCGACATTTATTTAGTAACAATATCTGAGAATCTTATCTGAAAAAGTGATTGATTTTGGATAAGAATGTCTTAGTTATAAGTATTGCCGTGTTCAGAAGTTTTGTTTAACTCTGAATTGATAATAGACTTTTTCTCTTTTAGATCCAGCCTGAAAAAGACATATATAGTCAGTAATTTATTTAAAAGATCTAGGACTTACGCACTGTACAAATTTATTATCTTGTGCATTGACGAAAATACGTCGTTTCAGACTTTGACCAATTATGCTTTGATAAATAGCGATCGCCTAAAAATGGTCGAAAAATCAAGGCTTAATGCCTGAAATCCATACAACACATTTGGGATTTCCTGTCAATGCGTAAGTCCTAAGATCTATTATCTGTCAGAAAAAGTAATAAAAAGTAAAATTACTAATGGCAAAAGCCACATCCTCTAGATTTAACCGATAATACCTAACGCGCTTGCCCTCTTCAAGCGATCATCGTGACTCAGTATACAGACCAAGTTGTGAAAGATACTGCCCCACAATCCAGATGGGAGACTCATCAAGGGGAATGGTTAGATTCAGGATACCTTTAATATGGGGTGCATTGCGTTTAGAAAACCCTGCCAAAACCTGAATCATCTCCTCCTTTCCTGTAACTTCCACTCCTGTTTACCACTGCTCTAAGAGGATGTCTGAGAAGTTAAAAATGTCATGCTGGAAGCGATCACGTAGTGAAGCATCTCATCAACCCACGGTAAACGGTAAATTGCGATTCTTTGCTCCACTTCGTTAGGCTCAGAATGACAAATTATACATTTGGTACACTTTTCAGACATCCTCTAAGCCCCAGCCAATAATACATGTACCAGAATGTGGAATTTTGTCAATCATATCAGTCCACTTGAGTGAACTTTAGCTATGAGGTGCTGAAATTTATTTCTGGAGAGGATCTCAGTAAGCACGACAATTTGACTATTACAAAAATGTAGGTAGTGCTAAAACCTAAAAGGTTCAGATAGCATTAACTGAACTATAGGTAAAAATTAATATACCCTGCGATAGAAGGAAGAACTGTACTTAAACACTTAGGATGCCTGTGAGCCTTAATATTGAATATATTTATACATGACCAAGGCTCATAAAATAAAAAGAGGAGATTTTTTCATGCAAAAAATTCTATTAACTTTAAAGCAAGCGTTACATTCCAGCTTTTTGGTTCTTGCCTTGATGATTTCCATCAGCTTGTCAGGTTCGTTTATTTTCATTCAACAAGCTAGTTATGCAACTACTCTTGAAGAATTGAAGTTAATACCTCCAGAGTATAAACCAAATTCTGGAGAAAAAATTAATCGCGCTAACGAATATGACCCAGGTGTTGGCGTTCAAGAGGAACAACGAGAAGAAGCTTATGAAGAAGCAGTAAAAGATGCAGGAAGCCTTACTACTATGGAGGAGGCTTACGAAAGGAATTTGAAGGCTGAGAGAGAACAAAATCCTCCAGAAAGTTTCGGTGAAAAAGCAAAAGAAGTTATTGAAAAGGTGACAGGTAAATAGGAAATATAGATCTAACCACTAACTCTTTCCCGACAAGGGATGCAAAGTAAGATTCAAAGCCTCTCTCCTTTTAGGAGAGAGGTATGGAGTAAGGTAAAAACTGTACTAGACCCAAGCAGTAAGATGGTCACTGTTCACAACGTAGAAGGGTAAGTAGTGCCCACTATACAAAAATTGCTTTTACTCAAATTCATCTATTGTGGCGGGAGGAGTAGTCTTTTTATGATTAGCAAGATTGCGCTCATACCACTTCATTAATGGAGTTGAACTAATGCCATGTATAATCACAGAAGCGATAATAGTAGTGTAAGTTATCCAAGCAATTTGTTCGCCTGCTTCACCTTTTAAGCCATGACCAAACGCATAGGCAAGATAGTATAAAGAACCAACACCGCGAATACCAAACCAGCCAAATAACAACCGAGTTCCTGGGTGCATGGTTCGACGGTGTGATTCAAGAGGACGTTTACCTATTGTGCTAATCCAAACTCCTACAGGTCTGATTATCAAGAATAACAAAATTATCACTATCAAAGATTGCCCACCATAATTGAGCATTGGTTTTAATAATAATATTGAACCTAATAGTAAAATGGTCCCAACTTCCAGCAGCTTTTCAATTTGCTCAACAAATTCCAATTGTGCTAGCGGCTTTTCCGGATTTCTGTAACTACGTTGGATAACTAACCCAGCAATAAATACTGCCAGAAATCCATAACCATTAACCATTTCTGTTAAAGAATAAGTTAGTAGAATTGTGCTGATAGCAATAAAATCTTCCATTAATTCATCGGTAGCACGGCGTTTTTGAATTTTTTTCTCAATCCAAACTATAGATTTGGCAACAACAATCCCCATAATAATGCCAACTGCGATCGCCCAAATTAAATCAACTGCAATCCACTGTTTAAACCAGTTGCCCCAATTATCATTTTCTAATGCATGAATGCCAAAATAAACGAAGGGAAAAGCTAAAGCATCATTTAAACCACCTTCAGAAGTTAAACCAAATCTCAATTCATCTTGGTCATTTGTATCGGTCAGTTGTACTTCTGATGCTAATACTGGATCTGTGGGTGCAAGAATTGCTCCTAATAAAATCGCTTCTCCCCAATTCATCCCTAAAAACAATTTACCCACAACAGCCAGAGCAAAAATTGAAATTGGCATCAGAAATACAATCAATCGCACCGTAATATCCCAAACCCCTAACTTTAGAGGACGAATAATTCTTAAGCCGCAGCCAAACACAGAAATAATTACTACAAGTTCTGTTATTTTCTCCAGCAGTTCAGCGTTGAAAACTTCATTTTGACGTAATTGAACAAGTTTTAAGCCGTAAGGCCCTAGAAATATACCAACTAGTAGGTATATAAGGGCAAAAGAAAGAGGTAAGCGAGCAATCCAACCTGACCCTAATGTGACCATTAGCAAAAGTAGACCGATCACAAATAGGTCAATAATATAGGTATCGAACATATAGCGATTTATATAAAAATTAGGTGTTGCTTTATAAGCTTAGTTGCAATAGCTTTGTATTAGAAATTACCTATGGACAGATTTTCTGGGATTAGGGATTGGGGATTCAAACAGGCTACGAAATTGGAGAAGAAAGGAATAGATGAATTTGGCGTTGGCTTTGCCTGCTTTCAGCATCACACTTTGATTATTCGCGTCTGGATTTAAAACAATGGGTTGTAGCACGGGAATATCGTTAATGCACAGCTGTGCGCTCCTACGAATGGTCTATATTCTCTACTTTCTCACTCAGAATCGCCCCTATTTAGTACAAATATACTATAATATAGATAGCGTCCACAAAGCCTAGCCAAATGCATAACGGTTTTGTGAAAACCTTCTGGAAGATGGATTCAAGGGTTAGTTCGATGATGAAGCATTACATTCTCAACCTCAATCCGACTGCCAAGCATGAATGGGATCGGTGTATTTTACGTGACCCGCTGACTGCAAAACGCCCAGACATTGCCAAATTAATTGCTGAAGCGGTTGGTGCTGATACAGGCAGTTATTTGGTGAGCGTGAATATCGAAGTTCAAGTTTTGCAGCAAGCGGCGGTACCTCAAGCAGAACAACTCTCGCTTTCATTTCCAGAGGTGAGTGTGCCCTCACAGCCACAACTGCGGGAAGCGGCTTGAGCTATAGTGCAGAGTTTAATAGAGAATAATTAGCCTGTATAAGCAGGCTTACTTCGTGTAGCCGCAGACTTCAGTCTGACGGCTAACGAAATCATGGGTAAATAGAGCACGCGGTAGGGGCGCTTGCGCCCCTACGACAGATGTGGTTCAAATACTTGAATTCTGCTGTAATCTTAGAACGCAAAATTAATGGCGTTGTTCAAAGCAGCGGCAGACACATTGCTGACGGTAATCAAGTTGACAGCATGACCTTTTCCAGATGAACCATCTGGATCAATTAAAACGATCGCACTAGTTCCCTTAGTCTCGAAGCGCAAATAGCCGCCACTGATCGCACTGGCAAAATTCAGGTTGGCTAAACCAGAATTTTGGAAAAGTTGCCGTAGGACAATCTTGTCAGTACTTTTTTTAAAGTCAGCGATCGTATCACCCGCATCCTGGATATTTGTATAAACGAACGAGTCTGCGCCTGCACCACCTGTGATGGTATCTTTCCCGTGGTAGCCAGTGATAATATCATCGCCAGCAGTACCATTGAGAGTATTGCTTCCACAGTAGACATTGAGATTACTCCGATTTTTTCTCATTCTTAGGGGAATTAAAAGATGCGGCTAAAAACTCGCACTTGTAGCGGTTCGAGTATTTTAGGAACCACTAAAAACCAGTACACTGCCGGAAACAGCGCTGTGTCAGGTGTGCAAGAAATCAGTCACAGGATTTTGTGAGGTACGTTGCCCAAAATGGAATTGAGTTTTGCGACTACTCAACCAAAACTATTGATTCTCAAAGCCAAATCTCTAGGGAATTACCCTCTCAAACTGTGGAGAGTTATGAAAATATACTTAAACTAAAAACAGTTTTTTAGCAAATATTATATACAAATACGAGATGATAATTGAAAATTTATTGAGAGTTCATTTTAACTTCATTTTTGCTGGGATACAGTAAAGTTACTGTAAGTTTTTGGTGGATAGCGATCGCTATATCTGCACCTCAGACATAGCCTTTTATCCCCTAATTCAGTACATTTATACTATAATAGATATATAGCGTCCACCAAGCTTGGTTAAGTGTAAAACTGCTCTGTGACAGCCTTTTGGAAAATGCATTCCAGGGTTGGTCTTATACTTAAACACTACATTCTTGACATGAGAGGAAAATTATTAAATGATGCAACTGAGTCATTATCCAGCTGCGATCGCACAAGCTGCCCAACGGGCTAATGAAATAGACTCTCAGTTGATGGCAGTGCAGCACCAAGTTAACCGATTTGAAGGCAATGCAGACCGCACCGCCGCCTTTGAGATGGATTTGAAAAATGATGCTCAACGCAAGGCTCGTCGTTTTGAGGTGCTGCTTGTGAATCAGGAATATCAAAAGTCAATAGACACCCAAATTCGATTAACTCTCGATAAAGCAAATGCGATCGCTCATTTTGAATATCTGCGTAATCAGTTTAGTGTAGCTAAGTTGGAAGCAAGATTAGCGTTGCTTGCCGCCGTAGGCATCGCCCAACAACTCTCTGATTTTGAATCTCGTGAATTAGTTGGTTTATAGTCACACCCATAAACCTCAGATTCAAGTCTGGGGTTATCCAAATAAAATCGGTGATTGTAGATTAGCCAGGTAATGATAATCTGTGGGACAGCAGTTGGGCAATTTGCTGATTAATAATTGCAACATCAAAACGTCGGCTAGCCGTACTCCTGGCATTATTGGCTATAGTTGCAGTTATTTCCGTCTCTTGAAGACAGGTGATAATTACTTGTGCAAGTTCCTGGGGTTCTCCTGGTGTCACTAGAAAACCATTAAGTCCGTGTTCTACTAATTCCATTACACCCCCAGCTTTTGCTGCAACTACAGGTTTTCCAGATAGCATCGCCTCTACAATCACTCTACCAAAAGGTTCTGGGGAAGTAGAGGTATGTGCCACCAAGTCACAAGCTGCCATGAACTGGGGAATATCTGAACGAAATCCTAAGAATTTGACGCGGTTTTCTAGTTCCAGTTCAACAACTTGTTGGTGTAACTTTTGGACGTAATCTTGTTCGCCAAACAGTGCATCACCCACTAAAATTGCTGTCACCTCTTGCGGACATTTGGCAAGCGCATCAATTAAAATATGTTGCCCTTTCCAAGGAGCAAGACGGCTAAAGTGTCCAACTACGAATTTTCCTGACAATCCTAATTGTTGCTGTAATTTATTAATGTCAGACTCATCAGGTTTATAAATTTTTGGATCAAAGCCGTTATAGACAACTTCGATGATGTCTGGGCGTCCTCCTGCTTGCAAAAACGCTGTTTTACTAGCTTGGGAATTAGCAATTATTAATGATGCAAAACGATTAGCTAAGTTAACAGCAATACGAAGATTAGTTTGGCTAAAATGTTCTGTGGAAAGAATATCATGTAAATGATAAACTAGAGGGCGACGACTAAAAAAACTTGCTAATGCCCCTACAACTAATGCTTTTTGGGTATTAGCATAGATTAAATCGTATTCACGCGCTTTTTTAACTACCTTAGTAATCAAAGGTGCAAGTTGTCCTAGACTCTTTAATCCTTGTACCAAACTGCTTTCTTTACGAACTTCGATTGCCTGAGTTGCGAGAACTTCTACTGGGATATGATTTTGCTGTAGTAAATCTTTAAATGGGCCATCTGCAAATAAACCTACCAAAGCGCAAGCACCATATGGTTTAGCAATATCTATTAAACATAATTCGGCACCACCTGGTTTACCGCTTTGGTCTAAGAAAAGAATTCTCATAAAACCTCTAGTTTATCTAACTTGACTCACGTAGCACCTTTAACATCTATAGCAATCCTAAATAAGTCGTGAAAATCTCCGATTCCTCTCTCTGTGCTGCGCCAGTTGCTTCAAGTCGGGGAACCCGCCCAACGCACTGGCTTCTCTGCGCCTCTGCGGTTAATTTATTTTTACAAATGATTTAGGACTGCTATATTACAATCACTTGTTTAAGCTAATAAAATATTCCGTACTTGTTGGGCAATTTGATTCCAGTCGTAGTTTGTAGTGGCATACTGGCGACAAGCTGATCGTGAAGGTATGGGGATATTTCCCAAAAGCACTTGTTCTAATTTTTCAGCAATAGCTGAGGCTTCTGTTGAAGTAGTAATTAAATCGGGTGAAAATTCTGCTAAAATTTCTGGCATTCCCCCAACTGGAGTACATAAAACAGGAGTACCACAGGCTAGAGACTCGATTATTACTAATCCAAATCCTTCAAAAGATTGACTAGGCATAATAGTCAATTCAGCAGCTTGGTAAGCTATAGGTAATTGCTCATCAGGCAGAAAACCTAAAAATTTAACGTTGTCGTCTAGTCCTAATTCTGTAGCCTGTTGTTGTAGTGCAGCTTGGATGTGACCACGACCTGCGATCGCTAACCAAACATCTGGTATTCTGGGCTTAATTATAGCCAGTGCTTGCAATAATTTATCAACTCCGGTTCGATGTACTAAGCGACGGGATGTAAATATTATCCGGCGATTACTTGGCCAGCCTAGCTTTGTACAAGCCTCTTGGGGTGATAAATTTGGCTGAAACCAGTTAATATCAACTCCACCAGGGATAACATTAATTTTGTTCCACGGTACTTGATATTTATCATGTAAAATTTTACCAAATGCTTTGCTCAAAACAATGAAGCGATCGCAGCGATTATAAGTGTTTTGTTCGATTAGCCAGTGTTTGATCAAAAGACTGAGATTTTTATTAACTACCTCTTGCTGACTCTCAGAAGCCCAAGGGCCATGAAAGTTAAAAGTAACTGGTACTCCCTTTGGTAAAATATCTAAAATAGGAAAGCTGTATAATGCAAAGTGCAAATTAATAGCATCTGGTTTCCTTGTTCTTGTTTTTTGGAAGTTAGTGCGAATTGACCATAATCTTTCCCAAATAGCACTATCGGGAGAACCCAAATTAGTTAGCTTAATCGGCGAATTTAGTTCAGTCTCTGGTAGACCGACTCCACATAATTCAACTTGGTCTTGATTTGCTGCTAATTTATGAGTTAGTTCATAAATATACCTTTCTAATCCTCCGGGACTTTTGGGAAACCAGCCTAGTCCAAGAGTGAGAATAGATGCAGATACTGAACCAAAGCTTCTTTCTTTATTACCTTCCATCGATGTGTCTCCTATAAATGTATTAAAACAGTAGGGGCAATTCATGAATTGCCCCTACTGCGTGTTGTATCCCAGCCTGAATTACTAGAATTTACGAATACACATTACGAATAAGAGTTTTTTTTGTAGAACACCAATTTATAAACTATTTATATGTCCACGTCAACAAGGAATTAAAATCTGTGTTTTTATTAACCAGATAACACCGACTATGACAAATATGATACTTACCAATCAAGGAAGCTGAATGCTAGATTGTGAAAGGGATAAACCGCTCTACATCAATAAAGTTTTAAAAAACTTTGTATTAACTATTACTATACTTTTAAAAATTAAGTGACTATTAATACATCAGATATTCTTTTTTCAGATATTAGCTGAAGTTTTAAAGAATCATGTTCTTTTTATAAAGTTTATGTAAATAGTAATTTTTTAATCTATATTCTTTGTTATTGATATTTACTCAGATGTCGTGTTCCTAAATAACTTGTATCTTATCAATTTGAAAATAGTTATATTTTGTGCGGATTTTAGAAATAGTGATTGTATATAAATAATTAAAAGCTGAAAATTTATATGAAAAATAAATTACTGACGCAGTTAGTAAAACTTCGTCACTACCTCAATCAGCACATCAAAAAATTATCTAAGATTAGATATTTACAAAGAAGTAAAACTTTCAACTTTTTACTTAGTCTGACTGCTGGAGTAATTGTTACTACCATTGGAATTACAACAGACTGGGCGATAACTGGAACACCCACACTCACGTACAAAACATCGTGGATAGGTAATACTTTTGGCAGTGGAAATCTACGGGTACAAAACAATATTGAGGCAATGTATGTTGCCCCTGATGGCACAGTTTATACAAACAGTCATTGGGATGAGGCGGGAATGGAGGCTGCCATATATAAAGATGGTAAAGTTATTGGGGCTATTGGGGATACTCACGGCTGGAGTCGTGGAGGTGGCAAAGCTGTAACAGCAAATAGTAAATATATTTACATTGCCATGACTCAGGGTTCGAGGGGCAAAACAGATGAAGATTACCCACCTGAAGGAACAACTTGGCATTGCGTGAGACGTTATGACTTGTCAGGAAAACCTGCGCCGTTTCCTAATGGGCGTGGCTGGGATAAAAGTATGTTTATTACCAGCACTAAAAATGAAATCACTGGATTAGCAACTGTGGAAAGCGAGTTGTATGTGAGTGATTTTGCTGCTAATCAAATTCGTGTCTATGATCCTGATACGATGAAGGAACTCCGCAGCTTTACCGTTGCCAATCCGGGAGCAATAACTATTGATCCACAAAAAAATCTCTGGATTATTCAAAGCAAAAATGGTAGTAATCCTGCCAAGATTGTACATTATTCCCAAACTGGAAAGCAATTGCCCCAACAGATTGCAGATATTGTTGAACCAACAGCGATCGCAGTTGATCATCAAGGTAAGCTGTTAGTGGCAGAGAATGGGCCGCGTCAGCAAATGTTGATTTATGATATCAAAGATCAGCCCGTGCAGGTGGGTAGTTTTGGCTCTAAAGGCGGTATCTATGCAGGAGTTGCTGGTGAAGTTCGAGATTTGAAACTTTACGGACTTACCGGAGTCGGTACAGATACTTCAGGGAATATCTATATAAATAGTGATGGTTTCAACAAATCAGGAACAGATTTGCGGAAATTTTCGCCATCGGGAAAACTAATGTGGCGATCGCTGGGATTGATATTCGTCGATAATGCAGATGCCGATCCTAAAACTGATGGTGTAGATTTATTCACCAAACAAGAACACTATCTGATGAACTACAGTAAGCCTGCTGGTAAGCAATGGACTTACAAAGCCTACACTTTAAATGGTTTCAAATATCCTCAAGATCCCCGGCTGCATACATCGCCAGATGGAACCTTTGTTCGCCGCATCCAAGGAAAGCCATTTTTGTACCTCACAGATATGTATAACAGCTTTCTGCAAATATATCGTTTTAATCCAGCCACAGATGGCAAAATTGCGATCCCAGCCGGAATGTTTGTCGGTACTAATAGCGGAGATAAACCATTTCTCACCGGTAATTGGCCACCGCATCAACCAGAAAAAGGGGAATGGATCTGGCGCGATCGCAACGGTAATGGCAAATTTGAAAAGAACGAATATGATACCAGCAAAGATTATCCCTATATCGGCGGATGGTGGGTAGACAGCAAAGGAGATGTTTGGAAAGCTTTGCGAACCCAAGATGGCATTCGCCACTATCCTTTACAGGGAATAGATGATAAAGGCAACCCCATCTACAAGTATAGTTTGATGCAGAAGCAAACTACTCCCAGCATGTTTAACGACTTGCGGCGGATCGAATATTTCCCGGAAGCAGATACTATGTATTTGTCAGGCTTCACAGTAGATCACCCTGCATTCGGTGACGATACTGGAGTTGTTGGTTCTGAGATTGCCCGTTTTGACAATTGGCGTCAAGGTAATCGTACTCCCAAATGGCGGATTGTAATTCCCTACGACACCACTGGCAAACATGAAGTGTCTACGGCTGCAATGAGTGTGGCGGGAGATCATGTATTCGCTGTGACAGTTAAAACCGCAGAGGTATATGTCTATAATGCCAAGACGGGAGTGCAAGTACAACAGTTAAAACCAGGCCCAGAAGTTGGTAGCGAAAGTGGCTGGATTGATATCCCCTACGGTATCCGCGCTTTTCGGCGTTCCAATGGTGAGTATCTGGTATTTGTGGAAGAAAATTGGAAAGGAAAAGTGATTATGTATCGGCTGGCGGGGTGAGCATTTATATTATGTCTGCTTGATTAGTTATTAAACCCCTTAGCGTTAGTTTTACCCCACCCTAACCCTCCCCGATGGATTGGGGAGGGAACTAGAAATCTTGTTTTCCCCCGCGAAGATTGGGGAGGGAATTAGATTTCTTGTTTTCCCCCGCGAAGATTGGGGAGGGAATTAGATTTCTTATTTCCCCCCTTCACAAGGGGGGATTAAGGGGGGTAATTCGACTTGTCTGTACACCGTAGTCCTGTGGCGAGGGGTTCTTTTATTATGGGTAATTTGGCGGACATGATATTACAGTAATGAGGAGAAAATTAGAGCAAGCCTTTTTATGTGCCTCAAATGTTGGGGGATGGGGAAGGTTAGAAAGAAAATTTATGCCGTCTGCAATGGGACGGGCACAATACGCATAATCTAAATTATCTAGAGTGAAGCCATAACGCACCCTACTTAAGATTTACTCTGTTAACGAGTCTTTGATACTCGTAAACGAGTCTTTGAACTCCGTTAACGAGTCTTTTATACTCGTGAACAAGTCTTTGAACTCCGTTAACGAGTCTTTTATACTCGTGAACGAATCTTTGAACTCCGTGAATGAGTCTTTGATACTTGTGAATGAGTCTTTGAACTCCGTCAACAAGTCTTTGATACTCGTAAACGAGTCTTTGAACTCCGTCAACGAGTCTTTGATACTCGTGAATGAGTCTTTGAACTCCGTCAACGAGTCTTTGATACTCGTGAACGAGTCTTTGATACTCGTGAATGAGTCTTTGAACTCCGTCAACGAGTCTTTGATACTCGTGAATGAGTCTTTGAACTCCATTAATAAAAAATATCTAACCATTCCTGAATTTACAGGGGTGAGCGTGTAGTAAAATTTGCTCACCTCTGTAAAGTGCAACATGCCTAAAGACTACTCCGGTCAAAATCTTCGAGGACACAACTTCAAAGGACAACACCTTGCAGGTGAAAACTTTAGCTATGCCGACATCCGAGGGGCAAACTTCACCAACGCTAATTTAACAGGTGCAAACTTCAGCCATGCTAAGGCTGGACTACAACGCCATTGGGTAATTTTCCTAGTCCTTGTCCCGTGGCTGTTCTCGGGACTGTCAGGACTTTTATGGTTTGCCAATGGTTATTTGGCGTCACTAATATTTGATTCCAAACTAGACAAACAGATTGGCGGCTGGACTGTCCTAATCGTATTAATTGTCTTTTTCTTCTTCACAATTCGCCAAGGAGTAGTAGCTGGTTTAGGAGCCTTGATCTTCGCCTTCGCCTTCGCCGTCGCCGTCGCCGGAGCCGGAGCCGTCGCCGTCGCCGTCGCCGTCGCCAGAGCCGGAGCCTTCGCCAGAGCCGGAGCCTTCATCGGAGCCTTCGCCTTCGCCGTCGCCGTCGCCAGAGCCGGAGCCTTCGCCGTCGCCTTCATCGTCGCCGTCGCCAGAGCCGGAGCCGGAGCCAGAGCCGTCGGCTTCGCCGTCACCTTCGCCGGAACGTTACTGAACATTTACATCGCTTGGCAAGCGATGAAAGGAAACGAAAAATATTCCCTAGTTCGTAATATAGCGATCGCCTTTGCTGCAACAGGAGGTACAAGTTTTCGTGGCGCTAATTTAACCAATGCTGATTTCACCCAAGCCACACTCAAAAGTACAGATTTCCAAAACACTATTCTTATCTGTAGCCGTTGGTATCAAGCTAAAATGCTTGACCGTGTTCGTCCTGGCTCAACTTATCTGCAAAACTCACAAGTACGTCAACTGCTGGTTACAGGACAAGGACAGGATAAAAACTTTAACCGTGAAAACCTGCGGGGTATCAACTTACAATCAGCAAACTTAGCAGATGCCAGCTTTATAGGCGCTGACCTTAGTGAAGCGAACTTGCAAGATGCCGATTTGTCAAGAGCAAAGCTGAAGCAAACGCAACTAGATGCAACTGATTTAACTGGTGCAAATCTCACAGGCGCGTACATCGAAGATTGGGGCATTACAAATACAACTAAATTGCATGGGGTGAGGTGTGAATATATCTTCATGCGCTTACCCACCAAAGAAGACCCCGATCCTCTCCGCAAACCTGATAATAAACAAGAGGTATTTGCAGACGGGGATTTTGCCGACTTTATCAAACCAATTTTTGATACTCTCGACCTTTACCATAATCAACGCGTTGACCCCCGTGCTGGTGCCATAGCCTTCAAAAACCTTGCCGAAAACCATCCCGAAGCCGAGTTAGAAATCGCAGCAATGGAGAAACGCGGCGATGATAAAATCTTGATCAGAGCCAAAACCGCCGCAGGTAGCGATAAATCTCAACTGAGTGCAGAATATTTTGATGACTATAATCAACTCAAAGCTTTATCCCAGAGTCAGCAACTATTGCTGGAAGAAAGAAGCGATCAGATTCGTGATTTAAAAAATATGATCACAACTGCACTCCAGCAGCCAAATTTTTATACACAAGGAAGTACCATCATGCCTCAAGATAATTCAACCAACATCAGTGCTGGCAGAGATATCAGTGGAGTCATCAACCTGGGTAAGATTAGCGGTGATGTTACCAATACAATTAGGCAATTGCCTGAATCGCCGCAAACTGATAAACCAGGAATTAAAGAACTGTTGACGCAGTTGCAAGAAGCAATTTCACAATCGGCAGATTTGCCAGAAACAGACAAAGCTGATGCATTAATACAGATACAAGCTTTAGCAGAAGCAGGTAAAAGTCCCCAAGAATCCACCAAGCAAAAAACGGCAAAAACTGCAATCACCATGTTGAAAGGGATATTTACAGGCTTACCTGCTGTTGCTTCCCTAGTTGAAGCGGGTAATAAATTATTACCTGCGATCGCAAAACTATTCGGTTTGGGATCGCAGGTAATAATTTAACGTGAGTTCAACAAACCTCTCCCTGTCTTAAACTAAAGTTCAAGTCTGTCCCTCTCCGACTCGGAGAGGAACGGTTTTGCGTAGTAAAACCAGGGAGAGGTTTTTTGATTGAGCTACTTTCGTCATTCTCAGGTAGTTTTGGAATGTAGAGTTTAGTTTTTCCAAAATGTCTTTAACTGAAGAAATCCTTTCCCAATTACCGGGCGATGTTTTAGGAGGATTGCGCCAAGGCGATCGCATCCTCACATCTGTGCGAGAAAACACCGCACCTATCCCAACGTTAGTAAAAGAAAGTCAACAGCCTTTAGGCGTCGTAGACTTCGATGTAGTTATTTGCGGTGGCACTTTAGGGATTTTAATTGGTTGCGCCTTGGCGGTGAAGGGACTGCGGGTGGCGTTGATGGAAGGGGGAATTTTGCAGGGGAGGGATCAAGAGTGGAATATCTCTCGTAAAGAATTAGATGTGTTTGTGGAATTGAACTTGCTAACTGAGGAGGAATTAGAAACTGCGATCGCACCCGTAAAAAAGCTATTTAAATGCGATATTTGGTTTTAATTTCAGTGCGATACCTTCGGTCGCCGCAGGCATCGCCCTTGTTATGAGCAAGCTCATAAACTGCCAAGAAACAGTTCCTTGAACTGTAAAAGGCTGTCCGTAGCCAACATGACCGCCAAAATACGTATTTTCAAAATACTCTACGTCAAATAAGTTTTTGAAGTTGAGTCCAATTCTAAATCTATCTCTGTTGTAGAAAATAGCGGCATCAGTCCGAAGATAACTCGGTACATCGTAAGTATTTGGCAAATCTCCAGCGCGATCGCCCACAAAAAACAAACCTAAACCAAAGCTTAAACCCTGTAAATTACCTTTTTGAATTTCGTAGGTTGTCCATACATTGAAAGCATGGTTTGCGGTATTGGGTAAACGACTTCCAACTTCAAAAGTAGTATCCTCGGTAAACCAAATCCTGTGCCAGAATCTCTAGTCTCGATATAGTCTGCATTTAAATTCAGTTTAGTTCTTTCACCAATCGCCACACTGATCACAGGTGATATACTCAAGTTTTCACTACTGTAGGAATCGATAAAACTACCAGAATTTCTATAGGCTGTATTGAGGCGATACAATACGGTTTTCGAGTCATTTAACGGACCAGAGAGATCGAGCGCACCTCTGTAGAAACTATAGCTGCCAACAGTTGCATCAACAGCATAAAAAGGTTCACTTAAGGGACGTTTAGTGACAATGTTGATGCTTCCCCCCGGATTACCCAAGCCAAATAGCACGGATGCTGGACCTTTGAGAACTTCGACTCGCTCAACATTGGCAAGTTCAACCAAATCTCCAACGCCAGGATCGGGTAAACCATCCCTGAGCGAATTATTATTCGCTAGGTCAAATCCGCGAATTCTATAGTAAACACCTGGACCACTGGTAAATTCTTGAGTTACACCAGCAACATTCCTGAGTGCATCATCTAAGCGAGTAACCTGTTGGTCGCGCAACACTTGTTGTCGTACGACTTGAATCGATTGAGGAATGTCACGCAGCGGGGTATCGGTTCTTGTCCCAGTTGAGGAGTTGGGTACGCGATACCCATCTTGCTCCCCCGTCACCACCAACTCAAAAGCGGTTGTGCCAAATACCTGACGAAATCCATGTTTGAGCAGATAATCGTTAAAATCACTTGATTTGATTTTGGCGATACCTGCGGTAAGCTACACTAACGCCTTAAGATTTGTGGAGTTCGATTTGGGGCGATCGCTAAGGATAAAATTAAGATCCCAATCAAATATCAGCAAGTATCAGAAAAAACTGAATGGCTAAAGACCGCTTTCACGATGCAGTTAGAGTAGCTCTAGAAAAACAAAGATGGACAATTACTGCCGATCCCTACGAAATCAGCGTTGGAGATGTAGACTTTGAGATAGATTTAGCAGCAGAGATGTTAGCTGCTGAACGAGCGGGCGAAAAAATTGCAGTTGAAATTAAAAGTTTTATCGGGCGCTCAAGTGTATCAGAATTCCACACAGCCCTTGGACAATTTATCAATTATCAATTTGCTCTCGAAGAATTTGAACCGGAACGCAAACTTTATCTTGCGGTGCCTGAGTCAATTTATAACTCATTTTTTCAGCGTCGTTTTATACGGTCAGTGATTGCACGAACTCAAATTCGTCTACTGGTTTACGATGAGAAACAGGAGGAAATTAAGCAATGGCTGTAGACCAGTATCGTCTAATTATCCAACAGTTAATTCTAGAACGGGCAAAAAGAGGTTTATCCCAACAGGGAATGGAAACACAAGCCATTCTAGATACGGAACGTGACCACTACCTCTTACTACATACGGGCTGGCGCGGTAATCGTCGGACACATGGGTGCAGCTTGCATCTCGATATCAAAGACGGCAAAATCTGGATTCAGCATGATGGAACCGAGGTTGGCATTGCGACACAACTCCTGGAACTGGGTGTGCCAAAAGAAGATATTGTTTTGGCGTTTCACTCTCCTTATATGCGCCAATTTACAGAATTTGCGAGCAATTGAGTTTTGAAGATACGCGATACCTACAGTAAGCTACGCTAACGCACTCGGATATTATTATTACTTGAATCTCGAATGTGATGTAAAGGCTTTTTTATCGCTAGACGGATTTTTTTTGCTGCATTTGATATTGCTTGGGACAAAAACCGAATTTTTTCCTAAAGGCGGTGGTAAAGTAACTGTGACTGACGAATCCCACAATGTTAGCGATTTCTGACACTTTCATATCTCCAGTTTCTAGGAGTTGACGCGCTTGTTCTAAGCGATAGTGATGTAAATAACTAAAAGCTGTTGTGCCAAATACCTGACGAAACCCCTGTTTGAGAAGATAATCGTTTAAACCCACTGCCCTTGACAATTCCATAAACGAAGGCGGATTATTCAATCGTTTCAGTAGAATATTTCTGGCATGGTAAACTCTTTCCACTACATCCGGCTTCAAAGGGTGCAGGTGGTTATTAACACCCTTGATTTCCATCTCCTGTGCAACCAACATTCCCATCAACTCTAAAACTTTGCCTTCCAAATACAGCCGCTTGGCGATTCCCTGATAAGGACACTTTAAAATTTGCCGTGCAACAGTCTGCATAGCAGGTGTTGCAGTTCCACAACGGCAGTAATATGTTTGATAAGATTGCCGAATCCACGGTTGCAACGCCTGGGGTAATTGTCCTTGTTGATTGGCAGCAAAAGAATATAGTGATTCCGGCTGCATGTAAATAATCACCTCCAAAAAGGAGTTTTTATCCGAACAATCACTCGTTTGCTTGGGATCTAGTCCACTCCCCAGGAAACTGTATTCGCCTCCACCAACAGTTCTGTATTCATCCCCATGTTCTCCAGAAAAATGAAAGTGATACTCTAACGACTCATGTTCCTGTTCAGGCTGTAGAATAATCATGCGATCGCGCATTTGCAAATTCCCAATAATCAATTCCAACCCTTGGCGCAACTGAATTCTCCGCCAATAACCTTGTCCCAGCCGTCGCGGGTATTTGTACACCACATCCATCACATCATCGGGATCTGGGTGTTTGTCAGGTTCCACCGTTTCCTGAAATAGTTCATCAAAGGCTTGCTGGGAAAGGGTGATTGTCATAGCGATATTGAGATAAAAACTTAGCTCTTAATAATAAATTATCCCATTAAAATTTGTGGATTTGATTTTGGCGATCGCGCTTCCGGTTGCCGTAGGCATCGCTGCTGGGTTACGAGTCTGCCAGGAATTGCTCTCGTCTCAGTTTTGCTATCTTACTATTAACTATAAACAAATAAATTAAATAGAATGCTTCATGCGTCGAGACTCAATTTTTTACAACCTGTTTCAACAATCCCCCAGTCTTTTATTTGAACTATTGATAAATCCCCCAACAAATATAGATTGGTTTACCTTTCCCTGTTCTCGAAGAATTGAGCGATGCATTGTTTGATTTTACTACCTTGGCTGATTTGCAATCTTGGTTAGAAGGGCGAATAAATTAAACCATCTCTTGCTGCTTTTGACTTAGATGCATCGCAATTCCTTTCTCGTAGTAAGCTGCTTCATTAATAAAAATAGGATAAACAGTAGACTCTCCCTCATAGAAAATATCTTTTCCTTCAAAAGTCAGAAACATTGGATCGCCTGGATTCAGAGGTTCATAATCTCTAAACTGAAGCTGGGGGTGAATCATGGCTTGAATCTCTTGGCAATCGCTTCTAGGATAATCGATAGTCCCAATATATTGATAGAGTGTAAGCGTGCTGTTTATCTGCGGAATATTACCTTGGTTGCACCCTTCAAAATAGTCTAAAATTGCATAAATAAGCTGTTCTGTTTGCTGAAACAATTCGGCATTTAAAATATTCTGAGCCACAGCACCAACTTCTATAACAAAACCCAATTCGCACAAAGAACGGAGAAAACCACCTTCTTTAGATTGTTGATTAACAAAAACCTTTACCATCGGATTGATAGAACTTAAATAAGCGCCTAACCGAAGTAAGAAAGGATGCATATCACAAAAAATCAGACTTAACCCCATGTTGGCAGTTGTGCTATGCAAATCAACAATTACATCTACAAAGGGTTGATTTTGCGGTTGCAGTATCTGTTGGATTGCTTTCGCCCGCGTATCTTCATAACTTGAGAGTTGCTGATTTTGTAAACCTTGATTGGTGAAGCAACGATTTAAATCCTTATCAATGTACCGTTTGCCTTCTTCAATAGCTTTGAGATTGCCAAGGAATGCCAGAGTTTCAAAACTTGCTCTGTTGATTAAATTTGGGTACTGCTGAAACTTTTTGACTAAATGTACTCCTGTTAACTCATTACCGTGGTTTCCTCCAACGATCGCAACTCGTTCAATCTGACTCATAACAACCTCGCAATAGAAGCTTTTAGGGTAAGCATTATTATGCCCATCCTCCTGTGGTCTATTTATATAAAACCCGTTATAAGAATCACAATAAATAAAATGCTACTATATGTCCAATATTTAGTTAGCAACTAAAGTATATATATTTAATATAGTAGCTACAATGATAGAACTTCGACATCTGCGCTACTTTATCGCTGTAGCTGAAGAATTAAACTTTAGTCGTGCAGCTGAACGCTTGCATATTGCTCAACCACCTTTAAGTCAACAAATTCAGGCGCTAGAAGCAGAACTAGGGCTACAACTATTTGAACGCAAAAAACGCCCACTACAGTTAACTGCTGCTGGGCAAGTCTTTTTAACAGAAGCACGTTTAGTGTTTCCTCAGTTGGAACGAGCAATTACCTCCGCACAAAAAGTTAGCCGAGGTGAAATTGGACGCTTAGTGGTGGGGACTAATAGCTCCGTTGCTAACAGCGTTCTTCCAGATATTCTGCAAATTTTTCATCCTCTGTTTCCAGAGGTGATACTGGTGTTGCGTGAAGTAAGTTCTTTCCAGCAGGTAAAGCAATTGCGCGATCGCTACATCGATATTGCTTTTGAACGGTTGCCCAATGCTAATTTAAATGATATCGCTTTAAATTTTCTGCCAATTTTGCAAGAGCCTTTAGTCGTTGCTTTACCAGAAAAGCACCCTTTAGCAGCCCAATCCCAAATTCCACTCATTGCACTGGCAGACGAACCTTTTGTATTACCGCCAACCGATTTAGTACCATCATACAGTCAAATTATTAGCCTTTGTCAGCAGGTGGGTTTTTCCCCAAAAGTGGTACAAGAAGCAACTTGGATGGTGACTGTACTCAGCTCGGTTGCAGGTGGAGTCGGGGTAACATTGCTTCCTGCTAATGCCCAAAACCTACAGCGAAAGGGAGTTGTCTACAGACCAATTCAGGGAGAAAACTTAACTCTAGAACTAGCTGTGGTTTGGCGACGCGATGATTCATCTGTAGTTTTGCGCGAGTTTTTAGAGATCACAAAGACTGTAGCGCGAAACCAAAAATTCAACTAACTTTTGCTGACTAAATTTTGTAATAGAGTGACGCGATGTCTACGACGGGCTACGCCTACGCTCCATGTTCGAGCCAAAATGTGATAACTGTTAAGCTGTTGGTTTTAGTACAAAAGGGGAGGAAATTTATGGAGCATGACTTTCAAGCGATGCCTCCGGTGGTCACTGAGCGGCTGGTGAGCGCAGTCGAACCATACCGAAGTGCGGGCTACGCCTACGCTGAACTTTACAAAAACGCCCTCCTCAAGGACGTACTCCCATTTTGGGAAAAATATTCTCTCGATTGGCAGCTAGGCGGCTATTTCACCTGCCTTGATCGCGAAGGCAAAATTTATGATACAGACAAATTCATCTGGCTGCAAAACCGCCAGGTGTGGACTTTTTCTATGCTTTACAACCAGCTAGAAAAACGCGAAAACTGGTTGAAAATTGCTAGCAATGGCGCTAATTTTCTCGCCCAACATGGCAGAGATAGTGATGGTAACTGGTACTTTGCCCTCACCAGTGAAGGTAAACCACTAGTTCAACCTTACAACATCTTTTCTGATTGCTTTGCGGCAATGGCATTTAGTAAATATGCACTCGCTGGCGGCGAAGAATGGGCAAAGGATGTGGCAATGCAAGCTTATAACAACGTATTACGCCGCAAGGACAACCCGAAGGGCAAATATAATAAAACCTATCCCGGCACACGCCCGATGAAATCATTGGCTGTACCGATGATTTTAGCCAACCTGACTCTAGAAATGGAATGGTTGCTGCCAAAGGAAACACTAGAGAATGTTCTAGCTGAGACTGTCCGGGAAGTGATGACCGACTTTCTTGACCAACAACGGGGGTTAATGTATGAAAACGTTGCCCCTGACGGTTCCCACATTGATAGTTTTGAGGGACGGCTGATTAACCCAGGCCACGGTATCGAAGCTATGTGGTTCATCATGGATATCGCACGTCGCCAAAACGACACCAAAACTATTAACCAAGCCGTTGATATGGTGCTAAATATCCTGAATTTTGCTTGGGATAGCGAGTACGGCGGATTGTATTACTTTATGGATGCAGATGGTCATCCCCCACAACAATTGGAATGGGATCAAAAGCTGTGGTGGGTTCACCTAGAATCTTTGGTTGCATTAGCGATGGGTTATCGCCTAACAGGGCGTGAGGTATGTTGGGAATGGTATCAAAAGATGCACGATTACGCCTGGTTACACTTTGCTGATTCAGAATACGGTGAGTGGTTTGGCTATCTCAATCGGCGTGGGGAAGTATTGTTGAACCTTAAAGGTGGCAAATGGAAAGGATGTTTTCACGTACCGCGTGCGTTGTACCTATGCTGGCAGCAGTTTGAGGCGATCGCTACTCCTTTGCAATAGATTTCCTACAAAAATTCATGTTCATAACCACAACTTAAGCTGTGGTAACGACAGCTTCAGCATTGATAACAACAGCTTCAGTTGTAGTAATAACAGCTTTAAGTTTACTTATTAATGCTTCAGTTGTAGTAACAACAGCTTAAGTTATTGCGATGCCTGCGGCGGTAAACAACGCAGTCAGTTTAATCTTCAGGAAAAACGCATCTTATTTTTTATGGTCAAACAATTATTTGATGGCGTAGACTATACAATCGATCCACTTTGGATAGTCAAGTATTACTTTAATGCAATAGCGGGTATCTCTTTCCCTTATGCAATCAATACTCTTCTTGAAGGTACTGGTTATGGTAATGAATATAATATGTGTGAATTTCCTTGCGAAGATGAGGATGATATATTTGAAGGAGTTCGCTTTTGCTTTCTGGATAAAGATGAAATAATAGTTTCTCAAGAGATATTCAAAAAATATCTCAAAATAGCGGCTGAAAGGTACATTGAACTTAATCCAGAAAGGGCAGATGAGGTTCAAAATATACTCAAAAAATTATCTGAATAGCACTGGCAAGTTAAGTGATTAGACGAGGTTTTTTACTGCGTTAATGAGGTTTTAACTGCCAAGGTTGACGCTTCGCTTATACCAATTCTCTGTAAACTTGCACTAAATAATTATCTTTCTCTTCCTTGGCGTTCTTGGCGTTCTTCTCTACGAGACGCTGCGCGAAGGCGGTTCGTTTAAAAAAATTAAGTGCATCTTCATAGAGAATTGGTATTACTCACTTTCACCTTAAGTTGACACCAATGAGCAATGCTATGCCCCTACTGCGTGGTCTATTTACCTGAAAATTGCTGTAATCTCTGTTAATGTACAAGTAAAAGTAGAATCAGTGTCAGTAGAAAGATGTCTAATGAATGTTGTGACACCTAAGCGATCAACCAAGTTGTCTTTGTATGCAGAAGCCGGAATTTATTATTACTGGATTGTGAATTTGCCAGATAGTCAACTTGAGCGTCATAGCCAGCCATATCAAAATGCTCAAAATAAGTTTAACTATCTCATCAAGCGAGCTTCCAACCCACTCGACTAGCTTTAATAAAGGACTCATCTTTTGCAAGATGCTAGTTTTGGCATATTTAGTTAATGATAATATCACAAACTAAATTCTGCTGCGCCATCCTCATCCACATCTGCATCTTTACCTATAGCAGTAGGCTTAAATTTAGAACCATGAATTAATTCACCAAATGCAATTCCTGGATTTTGGTGAAGAATATTCAGCACACTCATAAAATCTCGCACAATTTCCCCTGGTGTCAGTAATGCTTCTGCACCCAAGCGATTAATAATTTCTTTCACAAACTCCTTCAACTCCCGATTTGTAAAAGTCTGTTCATACCCAAAATTGAGTGCATGAATCTCAGCTAAACGTTGCAGAAGCGTTAATATTTCTGCTTCACTCAACGGATTTAGCCGAATCACTGGGCCTAAATGTTCCTGAACATTAGCTTGTGCAACAAAACGACTTTCTTTTGTGCGTCTTTGCCAAGCTTGGTCTGCAAAAAGTCCCCGCTTGGGATCTTCTAAAAATTTAGTTGTTCCACCAATAACAATACCAAGATGTTCTGCTTTACATTGCATGGTGTCGTTAAACATTGCGAGGAGTCGATTATAATTCTTTTCCCGCGTGACTGTAGTAGATATTTGATATAAATGTACGGCTTCATCAACTAAAATTAACAGTCCTTTATAGCCAATTTCAGCTACAAATTTAGCAAACAGTTTTATATAGTCATACCAACTATCATCATCAATAATGACACGCACTCCTAAGGCTGCTTTCGCCTCAACTTTAGTAGTAAATTCTCCACGGAACCAGCGCATCGCCGCATTTTTTAAATTATCATCATCCAATCGGTAGCCACGCCAATAAGCGATAATCACGCTACCAAAATCAAAACCGTGAACTAAGTCTTCAATATACTGAACTACTTCCCTAATTTTTGATTCAACTTGATCATCAAAACCATCGTCATTCGGACGCATTTGAGTTTCTTTAACCACTTCTTGTTGAATTTTATTAATCCATCCCTCTAAAATAGAAACTAAAGCACCACCATCAGGACGAGTTTTTGTAGCTAGGTGGCTCATTAATTCTCGATAGGTAGCTACACCTTCATTGTTGCTTCCTGCTAATCGACGTTCAGGGGATAAATCAGCATCAGCTACTACAAAACCTTGCTCCATAGCCCGGTTGCGAATTAGTTGCAGTAAAAAACTTTTCCCGGAACCGTAGTTACCAATTATGAAGCGAAATGCTCCTACACCTTCTGCAATATCATCGAGATTTTGTAATAGGCTTTTTAGTTCTTTTTCTCGACCTACTGCTATATATTCAACTCCCACTCTTGGTACTACCCCTGCACCAAGGGAATTGATTAAAGCAGTGGAGATTTTTTTCGAGATTTTGAGCTTTGCCATGTATTACACTTCACTTTATTCTAAACGCAGAAGCACTCAGTAAGTAAGGCACATATTCACCTTACTACTAATCTGACGACAGCAATAATAATTTAATTTGACGAAGCATATTTAGCCATGAGGTCTTCATACATTGCAATCATTTTTTTTACATGCATCATATGCTCCTGATAAACTTCTGGACTTTCCGAATCTGTATTAATTATTAATTCACCAATAGTATCATTTGCCCGTTCATTTATAGAATCAATTAAGAGATTCGGCATAGTGATGTTTGCTTCGGCAATTTTTTTAATAGCAACCTTGGGATTATCTTGTTCAACTATAGCTTTTAATACTTGTAGTTCTGATACTGGTACATTTTCTAAAAGATTAGTCCATTCTTCGGGTAGATTCTCTGAGGTATCAACATCCGAATTCTCAATGATTGCTATAGTTTCAATTATTTCCGAAAAAGGAAATAATTCAATATTATCTTCTTGGGAATTATCAGACAAAAGTTCTGGATTGAATGTTTCTATTTGTTGGAGTAATTCCCATACTTGATTTTGTAATGAATCGCGTTCTTCTTGTAATAATGAAATTTGCCCTTGCAACTGCTGTAATTCAGCTTTTTGTTCTGCTAGTTGGGTTTGTGAAGAATTCAGGATAGCTTGGATATTTTCTGTTTCGGTTTTTGTTGCTATAAGCAATTGATTTTTTTGGTTTGTCTCAACTTCTAGCTCTTGAATCGCAATTCGCAGTTCGTATAGTTTTTCTTCTAATTGGGGTTTTAGTCGGCCTAAAAGAGTTAAATTGCTTTCAACTTCTTGTTTCTCCTGCTGGAGTTCGGAAATTTGACTTTGCAAATGGGTGATTTCACTGCGAGAGAGATTACAATTTGACTCTAGACGGCGCTTCTCTGCTGTGAGTACAGAAAAAGCATTGTTCAATTCTGCTTGATTTTTCTGCAAGTTATTAATTTCAGTTTGCAGGTTACTGATTTCGGTTTCTAACTGCTTTTTATGTCCGGAAAATCTTCTTAGTTCTCGATGTAGACTATCCCTTTGGTTACGGCTTTCTGTTACTTGATTTTGCAGTTGTTGTGACTCAGCATATAATAAATTATGATGTTCTTCGATTTGAGTGATTTCTTTGACAACACGAGCCTTCAATCCCTCCATATCTTTAATTCGCCTGCGGAGAGAACCTAAAATAAACATTTCATAATTTCTGCGTCGCTTATCTACGAATAATGCTGCTGTATAGATAGTAATTGCAGTAATTATACCTGTGATCAAGGCTTTATTAAAATCCCAGTTTGGAACAAGGCTAAGGCCAAAACTCACACTAAAGGCAACTATGCCTAAGATAAATCGATTGCTGATCATTACTGATTGCATATTGCTGGTTTTTAACGTAGTTAAATTATCAGAATAAGTAGTTCTCATCGTAATTCGTAATTATTAATTCGTAATTAGAACACACAGAAAACAATACTTTATAAAAAAGGATTCTGATCTGTTGTTCTGTTTGGTGAAACAAGACATTTTTCGCAAATTTTCTCTCATAAAGTTACTGAAATCTCTAGTTTTAGTTACTGATGCATAACATTGCTCTGTAAGTAACAAATAAGTGCAATGATCAATGAATGAATTTTAACTAGTTTTGGGGGTTTAAGTCCCCCGTAACTAATAAGCGACAAGTTTTGTGGTGGGGTCTAAATCTCCGTTATAAAACTTAATTACGAATTACGTAGCTTGCTTATCGCCGTTCGCGTAGCGTCTCGTAGAGAAGGCGAGTATTACGAATTGGAAATTATTTTAATGCTAGGTGTTAGATGTATTGTTATTGGCATGAAAAAGTGTTAAATCTGCTTTTAAAAAATCAACAAACTGCCGTGCTGTACGTCCAGAACGACCATTATGGCGAGTTGCCCACTGTAATGCTTGAAATTCCAAATCTTCTTGGGTAATATTAATTTCAGCTTGTGCGGCTAGATGTTGTACAATATTTAAATAAGTTTTCTGATTGGCTGGTTCAAAGGTCAAGGTTAAACCAAAGCGATCGCTAAACGAAAGCTTCTCCTGCATCGTATCCCAGGCATGAATTTCCTCGTTATCCTTAGGTGCAGATCTATCCACAAAAAACTCCCGAATTAAGTGGCGGCGATTGGAAGTAGCGTAAACGACTACATTTTGAGGCCGCGCCGTTAAATTACCTTCTAAAACTACCTTCAGGGCTTTAAAGGCATCATCATCTTCTTCAAAAGAAAGATCATCGACAAAGATGATAAATTTTTGTGACACTCCCCGTAAATGTTCCACAATTTCTGGTAAGTCTTTTAAATCAGATTTTGACACTTCCAACAAGCGGAGCCTGCGATTGCTATATTCATTCAACAAAGATTTCACCAAAGAAGATTTGCCAGAACCGCGACTACCGTAAAGTAATACGTGCAATGCCATCTCTCCTGATAATAAAAACTCTGTATTTTTTAGCAAAGCATCTCTTTGAGACTCGTAACCTACAAGCGCACTCAGCTTAACTGGATCAGAATACCGAATACCGATAAACTGCCCAGCTTGCCAGCGTAAAGCGCGATATTCTGCAAATAAACCAGAGCCATATTGCCGATAATAAGTCGCTAATCCTTCTACAGCATCACCCCAATTATCTAACTCTTGTAGATATGTAGTGAACTTTGTCTCTACTCCTACCAATTCTTGATCTTTATACCACACTACTGGCGAAATCGGCATGTGAGCTACGCTTTGTATCCACTCACTCAAAGAAGCGCTGCTACATTCATAGAGGCTTTGCAATATTTGTAAATCATGCTGAACTGCTGCTACTAAAGCTGGGGGCAAATCTTGAAATTCTCGTACTTCAGCCACCTTTGTAAAAGGATTCTTAGAGAAGAGAAGTTGACTAATTAAATAGTCTTCCCAGTTTTGATTTCTAGCAGCCAAAGCGTAGAAGTAACTGCCGTAGGCTTGGAGACAACCCCGTGCATCGGCGTCAGTGTAACGTATAGCTTGCAACAGTTCCAGAAATGCCATCCCTACTTCGCCTTGCAGAACAGACTGGTAGAGTAAAAGTGAGGCTGCTTGGCGCTGGAGATATTGAACCTTTGTATATGAAGAAGTGTTTGTCATTGGCATCGTTTGATTGTCCATCAATAAACTGTGTGGTATAGCTAAATAGCTATGGTAAATTGTCTGCTGACCCTGGCAGTAAAGTCAAAGTATACATAGGTTTTAACAATGAATTTAAGTATAATTGCTGCTTTTGCCTACGGCATCTTAGCGATTGTTGGTGGCATTATTGGCTACATTCAGGCTAAAAGTAAGGTTTCACTCCTAAGCGGTAGCATTAGCGGTTTATTACTAATACTTGCCGCTTACTTTCAACTCCAAGGACAAACCTGGGGTTCGATTGTAGCAGTGTTAGTTACTGCTGTTTTAGTAGTCGTATTTGGATTTCGACTGGCGAAAACACGTAAGTTTATGCCTGCGGGATTAATGACAATTTTGGGTATCTTGGCATTGGCGGGGATGGTGAATCAAATTGTGGCTTTAAGGTAGCATCAGTCTCCAAGCAATAACCCCCTCCTGTTTTTTGTCACTTATTAAGGTGTTCTTTCAGAGTGAAAGAGGTGATGATTTGCAGCAGTGATAAGCCAATCAGCATTTAAGCTGCATAATAGACCTCTTGCAAAAATAAATTATGGTACAATAAGGGGTTATAAAAATTTGCTTTCTATCTCTATCAGACATCCCAATGAAGTAACAAAAGTTCTCTGTATAGGTTCTGATATGGATTTTTTATAAAACCGTTAATCATACCACAAAACTTTTTTGCAAGAGGTCTAATATAAATGCAGAACCTCAAATTTTTACTAGTTCTTTGACTGTTGATAGTTCTTCAAAATATTTATTAAAGCTTAATTTAAAATATTTTTTTGAATAGCATTTTATATTTTCCAGATAACGTGCTTTCATACTTGCTAGATAAAGTTTTTCAAACGGCGCAGCACCTAACACATCACCAGATTTTTCATAGCTTACGTCTTGAACATAGGCTATACGTTTATTATGTTGAGTGTGAACATATGAATAGTCTGAATAAATATCTTTGTTGTGAAATATTGCATGAGCTTCTACATAATGAAGTGCTGCATAAAAACACATAATAACAGCCCAATCATAATATTCTGATTGGGCTGCAATTTTTGCGGCTTCTTCATTTAGTTCAGCCTGTTTAAAATGAAGACTAGAAGACTTTGGCATATTTTACAGTAGATGCTTGACATTTTCAAAATTCAAGTGCTGGATTACTAAGAATCTTCTACTATTTTTGTGAAAAAATACCATTTCTCTCCAGTAATATCTCTTAAATCAGAACAAGTTTTCAAAACTAAATTTTGGGCAATAGTCCAAATTTCATCTAAATTATTAGATTCAATTTCATATTCAAATTGAATATCATCTTCATCAAAATTTTCGTGTTCAGATAAAGAAAATAATTTAATTTGAAAAGTAACTGAATGTACATCTTGAAATATTGGCTTAACAATTTCTATACCCTCTAGCTCAGATAATTTTCGTACTAATTCTTCAATTTTGGAGAGTCCAAATAAATTTGGTTGTGTCTGAAGATAAAGAAATTGTGCTAATTCTTGTGTAGTCTGTATGTAATGAATAGGAGTAAATAGCTCTACTTTTTGTGGAGTTAAGGCGATAGGATATGGTTGAGGTATTGCTACTGAATTTTTAATTTGGGTCATTTTTGCTACTTCCTCATAATCCACAAGTCGTTACCAGAATAGACATAAGCTAGACTTATCTGTGCGGATATTTGTTTGCTTAACTATCTTGTGTGTAGATTTAATTTAAGCTATTTTTTCCATAAAATGTGTTTTTTATGATTAAATATTTCTGAATATAGCTTAAAAATATTTAACAATGGCTGTATTGCTTATAAGTTAAGGGTTTGACGTGTTTATATTCTATGATAAAAAAGGTTTTATCGCGGTCATTGTCTAAGCCATCACTGAAAATTAGCTGTATCTCTGACTGTGTTAAAACTTTGGCGCGTCCATGCCGATTTATTTTCATTATCAGACTGTAGACCCTGTGAGCCACACCCTACAATCTTTTGACCTCGGATTAGTGAGAATTGTTTGGCAGAATTGCAAGCAGTTGGAAATAACCCCAAAACCTTTATCTTTGGTTATATAGCAACGGACAGGAAGCTTAGGACAAAAATAAATTCACAATGTACGCTTGTTGAAAGCATCTACCGCCAACTTGTCCTAACGGCTTTGTCCACTGCTATATCAGTAAAAACATACTTCTCACCCAGTATTGACATCTAAAAATTCGTAGTGTGGGTTAGAGCTATAAGAATTGTCACGGCGATTAACAATGCATCCCGACGCATTGGCATTGCAGGGTATTGCCAAATTTAATTCGCTACGAATTAATGAAATGCTGTACTTAGCGCAAAATCTGGTCAATCATCCGGTTAGCCTGGGAACCATAACCGCCCCCAAATAAATTGAAGTGATTCAAAATGTGATACAGGTTATAGAGCGTTTTTCTCTGCTCATAGCCTAGATCTAAAGGAAAAACTTCGTTATAACCTTTGTAAAAGGCTGCGGGAAACCCACCAAACAATTCTGTCATGGCAATATCAACTTCGCGATCGCCAAAATAAGTTGCTGGATCAAAAATCACGGGTTCTCCTGAGGCTGTACACCCAGCATTTCCGCCCCAGAAATCGCCATGTACTAAAGAAGGTTGCACCTGATGAGCCGCCAATAGTTCAGGGATAGCTGCTAGTAATTTTTCTTGTTGGGGGAAATTTCCTCCCCGTCGCCTTGCCAACTGAAATTGATAACCGAGGCGATGTTTAATATAAAATTCTACCCAGTCTGCTGTCCAAGTATTGATTTGGGGCGTTGAACCAATAGTATTGTTAATTTTCCAACCAAAACCTTTACTACTGCTAGCTTTATGCATCGCCGCCAACTTGCGCCCCATCTCTTCCCACGAATTGCTGTTACCGCTACCAAGTTCTAACCATTCCAGCACGATATAGCTAGAATTCTCAGCTACACCCCAGCGAATAGGTTTTGGAACGCAAATACTAGCTGTTGCTAGCATTTCTTCTAAACCCAATGCTTCAGCCTCAAACATCGCAACTTCGGATGCTTGGTTAAGCTTCACAAAGTAGGTTATCTCAGCATTGGAAACAGCATAACCTTGGTTGATGCACCCGCCACCAACCGATCGCCGTTGCTGACTCTGAAATTTTTCGCCAGTCACTTGGCTAATATGAGCATCGATTTGAGTCCACATCATGCAATTTTGGATTTTAGATTTTGGATTTTGGATTAGTAACTGGGCATTGGTAATTGTCAGTTATTTTTTATCATCATCCCCAATGATGCCAGTTGCATCTCCCCTTGGGAGATGGCTCCCCAATGCCCATTTCTAATTTACGGTTTGAGGATAACTACACCATAAGCATTTGGGGAAAGATACTCTTTGGCAGCTTGCATCAAGTCAGTTGCATCTTGGCTCTGAATGATAGCTGGGTAGTTAAAGGCGGGTTCCAAATCTCCCACCAAAGACTGATAGTAACCATACAATCCAGCGCGATCGCTTGGTGTTTCATTGCCAAAAACAAATCTGTTAGCTACTCGTCGCTGCACACGGGCAATTTCTGATTCTGTGACTAACTCGGTTTGGACTTTACGAATGTGTTGAGCGATCGCATCTTCTACTTCTGCTAAATTTTCTACTGCACATTTAGCTGAAATATAAAATGTCCCTTGCAGATGATTGCTCATGTTGCTCACAGAGATTGAAGAAAGTAATCCCCGTTCTTCTCGTAAATCCCTCACCAGTCTTGATGTTCGTCCGTGTCCCAAAATTCCTGCTAAAACATCCAGTCCATAGGTGCGATCTAACTGCGTCATTCCTGGAACCCGCCAAAGCATCACTAGCCTTGCTTGCTGGAGACTTTCATCTATAAATTCTTGACGGACAATTTCTGTAAATGGTAACTCAGGATTTAGTGTTGTATACTGACCACTTACCGCTCTAGGGTGACCGTTATTAGCTTTTGTAAATCCTTCAGCAACGGTTGCAATTAATTCTTCCACAGGCAAATTGCCCACAGCTACAGCAGTAATTGACTGGGGTTGATACCAACTAGCATGAAAATCCCGCATCTGCTGGGGTTTAAGTTCGGCAATCACCGATTCTGGCCCTAATACCGCACGGCGATAAGGTAGCTCAGTAAACGCTATCTCCATTGCCCGTCGAAATGTCCGCCGCTGGGGATTATCCTCTGAACGCCTAATTTCTTCTAAAACTACTAATCGCTCACGTTCAAAAGCATCATCAGGAATACTAGCGTTGGATACTACATCTATTTGTAGTGGAGCAAGCTCGGCAAAATCTTTGGGCGCAGTGGTTATATAGTAATGAGTATAATCTTGGCTAGTAGCGGCATTGGTAACAGCACCCCGTTCTTCAATTCGCCGTTCAAACTCGCCGCTAGCGAGTCGTTCTGTTCCTTTAAAAATCATATGCTCTAAAAAGTGAGCCATGCCGTTAATGGCATCAGATTCTACCGCTGAACCAACTTTAATCCATACGTTGAGGTTTACAGCTTCAACTGGCATCTGCTCCGCTATGATTGTCAAACCATTGGGCAACTGATGCAGGGTTGGGGTATTAAGACGAGGAAATTTCCGCAGGGTTGAAGTCATTGCTACTTGTGTCAGGAGCTATGTTACTTCTTTATCTTATCCGTCACCGAAAATCATTGAGCGCAAGCCCCTGCTTTCAAGCAGCGATCGCTAGTTTACCCAGTGCGCCAAAGTTGCTTGAAGAGTGGAGCAACCGATTGCCGCTAGATTTGAAATTTTCTGATTTTAAAGTTGATCCGCCTGCAATTCAATCGCTGGCTAATAGCAATATATTGTAAAGGCACACAGATGTCATGCGTGTCAATTTAGTAGAGTTTTGCATAAAAGCGTAGCGTTTTATAATCCAGGGGAATGCATTAGCATTGTCAGCCGACGCATTGGCATTGTCAGGTATTGCCTTTCTTGAATTCGCTACGAATTAATCAAATGCTGTACTAAGAAATCATCAAGTGTCTCGCTTGGATTTTGAAGCAATTGTACGTGGCGACTATATTGTAAATATCAGACATTCAGTTAGCGCAAAATGAAGGCATAGGAGAACAGTCTGCATTTATTTATCATCCTGCAACTTCCATTTTGGCACTTCAGTCTAATAGAAATGGTGTCTCACCAGGGGATTTTGCAAAATATTTTGAAATATTTGCAGGTACTAATGCTTCAATTAGTTTCGATCCCGTTATTCAAATGAGTGTGCTACAAAGGCTTGCAAAACCAAAATAAATAACAACTTTTGAGGTTAGAATCGCTAGTCTATCAAATACCACTATTAGTTACCCCCCCTTGTCAGAATTAATGAACCCCCATATAAATCATTTTACCATTTACAGTACGAAAGTACTACAAAGAATGGCGATTAGATTATTTTCAAAAAATTGCTATATATATATTTAAGGTGTCATTTAAGTATAAATTTTATCCCCTCTCTTCATGTTCTTAAGAATAAAATCAATGAAGGCTTATTAAAAAAAATTTACTTAATATTAAAATCTATAATAAAACCCAATCAATATTTGTATTGACTATAATATACTATATAGAGTAAGCTGGGAGGTTTTTTTAAAAAAAGCTTATTCATTATGGTAAAAATGTAATGTGTATAGATTTCAGTGCAGCAAAGTACAGTACCATTGCTGCGTAGTATTTGTGTTCCAAGTATTTTTGGTAGGAGTGGGATAATTTATGTACTTTAAGATTCCTGATCAGTATAAGTCTGGAATTGAATTTATTTTAAACACTGATGATGATACTATTGATGTAATTATATCAGCTTTACGTGATTTTCCTCCGACCGCTGAAAACGTTATATATAAAATTTCTGAAAGAATAGTTCAAACACAAAAAGTTGATGCCCCCACTGCTGTAAAATTTGTTGACACTCTAGTATCTTTAAGGCAATTAAACAAAGAAGAAAAATTGTCTAATGAGGCTATTGTGACTTTAATCACTGAGTCTGTAGAAAAAGATACTGAATTTGTAGTCACAACAGAGCCAAGAGAACGTTTTAGAAAGAGGTTATCCAGCCTACTACAAGCTTTAGAAAGTATTGCTTTCTCCTTAGATATTTCGGATAAAGCTTCTAATTTACTGATTGAACATGAGCGAATATTTTCAGACTCAAGGATTTTTACTGACATAAGACCTGTATTTGACTCAGAAACTGAGAGAAAAGTAGAAGCTGCTATCTTAATTCACACACTTAAAATTGAGTATAGAGATATAGAGGGAACTAAAGAATTTTATATAGCCCTTGACTCAAATGATTTAGATAATTTGTATGAGCAAATAACTATTGCAATAGACAACAGAGATGCTCTTGAATCTATTTTAAGAAAAGCAGAAATAGAATGTATAAATCCTGCACTTGAAGTTTCAGTGTTAGAAAATCTAGAAAATGACGATGAATAACAACATTGATTTAAGCGTATAAATATCACAAATTTCCAATCAAGAATCAGGGGATAAATATGTTGATATTAGAAAAAGCGAAAGAGAAAACAAACTATTGGATTAAAAAACTAAATGCTAAAAAATTAGGTAAATATTCACATTTTCCTAAGTCTAGACGACTTCGTGTGTCTCCTGTACCAATTCAAGAAAATTATAGTAGTTTAAATTTACTCAAAGATAACAACTGCGATATTTATTTGAGCAATCAAATTAAAACTGAAGTAAGCAAAGTATCGTTATTGAGAACTAAAAACTGGAAGGAAGAGGCTTTTCCTTGGAGAGAAGAAAAAGTGCTGTATGTTTCTTCTCAACAATCCTTACTCCCAAAAAGTAAACCTCGGAAAGCGAAGCAAATAACAAACCGTCCGTCAAATTATCTATTAAGGCAAGCAGAAATAAAAGACACTTTTATGAAACTTGCTAATCAATGGCGTAGCGAAACCAAGCATATGTCATTAATGAGTGATATGATTTTACACACTGCATATCAACAAATAATAGGCATGGGGACAAATGCAGTACCTTTAATTCTTGAAGAACTAACCAGAGAGCCGGAACACTGGTTTTGGGCATTAAGATCCATCACTGGAGCAAATCCAATTAAGCCAGAAGATAGAGGTAGAGTCAAAAAAATGGCAGAGGCTTGGTTGGATTGGGGCAGACAGCATGGATACAAATGCTGAACTTGAAGACGATTGGCCAAACTTAGCCAAGACTACATACGAAATCACAAGCAAATTCACATCTGAATACAATTGTATTGCTTGGGCAATTAACAATGAAGATGACCGTTGGTGGTCTCCTGCTCCTGAAGAGGATTATTACTGGCCTGATGGTGCCCCTAGAGAGCAAACACTAGAAGCATTTATTATTGCATTCCAAATTTGCGGTTACCAGGTATGCACTAATGCGGAAATTGAAGCTGGATTTGAAAAGATTGCTATATATGTAAAAGAAGACGGTAAGCCACAGCACGTAGCTAAACAGCTGGATGATGGTATGTGGACTAGTAAACTTGGACTTTATGAAGATATAAAACACGAACTCGACGGATTAGTTGGTGAACTGTACGGAAATGTGCAGCAGTTCATGAAACGTGCTTTATAGAATTTTGGCGAGATTATTTTGTTTAAAACTTTCCCTTAGTGATTTGACACGATTATCTTTATTGATATATCTACAAAGCAAAATGGTTACTGTATAGAGTTTTGTTGTTAATAGCTATAGATAATGTTCGCTGGGTGTATGGGATGCTCGCTACCTACGGCTTGCGAAATCATGAAGTGTTCCGCTTGGATTTTGGAGCGATTGCTCGTGGCGACTACATCATCAATATCAACGAAAATTCCAAAACCGGATCGCGTTCTGTTTGGCCTTGCTACCCAGAATGGTTTGAGGAATTTCAATTAGAAAATGTGGTTTTACCAAAAGTTGACCTAAACCAATCAAATGCCGCTCTAGGTCACGTCGTCACCAGCTGGTTTAATCGTCATTCAATTCCATTCGCTCCCTATAACTTACGCCACGCCTGGGCAATAAGGACTTTGGTACTGGGCTTAGATATTTCCCTAGCAGCCCAGCAAATGGGACATTCTGCCAAGGTACATTCGGAACTTTACCATCGCTGGATCAGCCGCCAGTATCACCAAAGAGCCTTTGAGGTGATGGCGAGTAAAAGCGAACGCCCCCAGGCTCCCCAGATTTTAGGTCATCAAAAAGTTGTAAAATCTTTTGACTAAACCTTGCCTAAGCAATATCTATGCGTTTTGCTCAAAAGCCCTATTGTTGCGTTGTAAAGTATGCCAGGAACCGGACTTGAACCGGTGACACGAGGATTTTCAGTCCTCTGCTCTACCAACTGAGCTATCCCGGCTGGGGCTTTTGTGAGCCACGATTAATAAATGTAGCAAACATCAAAAAATATAGCAAGGCCTTGGAGAAAAATATTCATGCAGCTTTCAACCTCAACTTGAACCAGATGAAAACGGCTACAAATAGCAGAAACTGGATAAGAACAATACTTGGGCCAGAAGCAAGGTTGAAAATACCTGACACAATGATGCCAGCAATGCTGCTGATGGAACCAACTATCACTGACATGACTAGAAAACCGCTAAAGTGGTGACTCATCAGTTTGGCGGTTGAGGCGGGAATAACCAAAAAGGCGTTCACCAGTAAAACGCCGACAGCTTTAATTGCTACAGCAACGGCGAGTGAAAGCAAGACCACAAACACGTAGCGGTACAACTGGACGGGAATACTTTGAACTTGCGCGACATCGGGGTTAAGGGTCAATAAAATTTGCTGCCGTAGGGTTGATAGTAAAAATATGCTACCTCTTACAAGTACTAGCAGTGTCAAAATCAAATCTGTGACATTGATCGCCAGAATATCGCCGAACAGCACTGCCATCAAGTTGCCACGATATCCTTTAATCAGGCTAGTGAGAATCACACCGATCGCTAATGCTCCAGATAGCACTATGCTAAGGACGCTATCGCTAGCTAAGTCGGTTTTATCGATGAAGTAGAGGACAATAACGCCAAAAACCAAGGTAAAAGGTAACAGCATCCAAGTAGGATTTATTTGTAGCAGCACACCTAACGCTACACCTACTAATGCTGCATGACCAACCGCATGGCTGAAAAAAGATAACTGGCGCAAGGTGACAAAACTACCCAACATACCGCCAAGTATTCCCATCAATACAGCACCTGCGATCGCCCGCTGCATAAAGGGGAATTGTAACAAGCTTACCAAGTCGTTACTATTGGCGATCGCAAGCCTTGCTATCTGACAATCATTGAAGAAATTCATACTTATGGGCATTAATGTTTAATGTTGGTGCTGGTAGCGACTGAAACCTGGGCCATAGGTTGCTAACAGGTTTTGCGGTGAAAGGGCAATTTCCGGCTTACCAGTACAAACAATGCTTTGGTTAAGACAAAGCACGCGATCGCAATGGCGATTTACCATATCAATATCATGAGAAACTTGCAATACCGTCCAACCTTCCTGCCGCTTTAATTCATTTAGCAAAGCATAAAAATCTGCTGCACCTTGCACATCAACACCAGCAAAGGCTTCATCTAGTACCAAGAGTTTCCGAGGCATTACCAAACAATAAGCCAATAAAACCCGCTTGAGTTGACCACCGCTAAGAGTACCAATAGCTTGATGCTGTAAATGATAAGCATCGGTTCGCCGTAAAGCTTCTACTACTGCTGCCGATTTTTCTCGGTCTTGTCTCCACAACTTTGAGAAAAATAAATCTCCCCTTTTCCCTTCCTTAGCCCATCCCAGTCCCACCAATTCGCTGACAGAAATCGGAAAGCTACGGTCAAAAATGAAGTTTTGCGGCATATAGCCTAACATATGACGTAAACGCCCCAGCCTTGCAATTGGACGCTCCAAGATTTCAATCGTACCAGCACTTCGAGGTATCAAATCTAAAACCGCCTTTACCAGGGTACTTTTACCAGCACCATTGGGGCCAACTATGGCTGTATCTGTTCCTGGCAACAATTCAAAGGAAACATCTCGAACAGCTAGATAGCTGCCTTGATAGACAGTTAATCCTTCTACTTTCAAAATAGCAATGTCATTAGTCATTAGTCATTAGTCATTTGCAAAAGACAAATCTATTTACACGCCATTTCTAGAGTTTGCAAGTTAGCTTTCATCGTCTTAAAATAATGTTGCGGATCTGTTTTGCCAGTTTCCAGAGAATCCAGAGGACGCAAAGTTAACTTCAAGTCTTTGGAGAGGCTGATCAGCAGTTTGTTATCTACTCCTGGTTCGCTAAATAAAGCTTTAACTTTGTACTTTTTCACGGCATTGACTGCATTTTGCACATCCGTTGGTGAAAGTTGGTCTTCGGGAATTTGTACCACAGCAACTTGCTTGAGATTATAGCGTTTAGCTAAATATGGAAAGGCATCATGAAAGGTAATAAAGGTGCAACTAGGAGTTTTCTGCAAAGTCTGCTGAAATTCACTGTTTAAACTTTCTAATTCTTTAATATAAGCCGCAGCATTGGCCTCATAAGTAGCTTTGTTCGCGGGGTCAGTAGCAATTAATCCATCCCGAATATTTGTTACCTGCTGTTTTGCCAAAACTGGATCTAACCAAACGTGAGGATTACCTTGGGCGTGTTCATGATCCTGGTCTTTTTCCTCTTTGGCCGTTTTCACAACAGGTGAAATTTCATTTAAGGGTTTGATACCTTTACTAGCATCAATTTCAGTCAATTTGGGATTTTGGGCATTTTTGACAGTAGCTTCGAGAAATTCCTCCAAACCTAAACCATTTTTGACTAACACATTGGCAGTAGCGATCGCTTTGACATTTTCTGGTGTCGCTTGATATTCATGTACCTCCGTACCAGGTGGCACTAGAATTTCTACATCTGCGACATTAAGAGCCACTGCCTTAGTAAACAAATATATCGGCAAAAATGTTGTTACTACTTTAGTTTTTCCCGACTGTGCCGGTGGGGTAGAGGCAGCTTCTTGTGCTTGCGGTGACTGTTCGGAAGTTGTTCCCTGATTCCTATTCGATTGACTACAGCCAGTAGCCATTGACAACATCAGCACAGCAATTATGGGCAAGATGCCGCTTGTTTGTCTGCTTGTTCTAAATCCTCTGCAATTCACAATCACCGTGTTTTCTCCTCAAAACAGATGCTTGCTCTGCTTGTGTCACAATTCCTATTGACGATGAAACCTATTCTCCATTTTATACTATAATAATTCTCATTCTCATTTAATCCACATAATATCATTCTAGGTTTCTTGTGTAATGAGTAACAACAAAACTTTTTCAGACAGTACAGCCCTCTGCAATTTAGTTTTCCCTGAATAATTAGGATTTCTTGACTTTTATTGTTAAAAAATTTGCTTAATTCTGATAAAATTACTGATAAATATTCTCATGAATACACGTTTAAAAAAACGTGGTTTGGGTGTGAATTGGAGATAAGTGTGAGGAGAAAAATGCAAAAATTCTGTAAATATCTGCTAGTTAGTCCAGCAATCTGCGGTGTAATGCTATTTGTGAATACTGCTACATTTGCAGGTGAAATATCCAACACGTCTGAAATCAATCAACCGCAAGTTTTAGCTAATCCAGACACAAGAGCTACGAACATAGCGCCAGATCAGACAATGGCGCAAGTTACCTCCGTGTCTCAATTTTCCGACGTACAACCCACTGACTGGGCATTCCAAGCATTGCAGTCCTTGGTTGAGCGCTATGGCTGTATTGCAGGATACCCAAATAGCACTTATCGCGGTAATCGGGCATTAACGCGATATGAGTTTGCTGCTGGTTTGAATGCTTGTCTTGATCGCGTTAATGAACTTATTGCTACAGCCACTGGCGATTTAGTTAACAAACAAGATTTAGCCACATTACAAAAGCTGCAAGAAGATTTTTCACCAGAACTAGCGACACTCCGAGGTCGTGTGGATGCAGTAGAAGCACGCAATGCTGAATTGGAGGCAAATCGGTTCTCAACCACAACCAAACTAAATGGGGAAGTGGTAATAGCGATCGCAGATGTTATCAGTGGAAATACAGTTAACGGTCAAAAAGTCAACCAAAATACTGTCCTTGCAGACCGGGTGCGTCTGAACCTCGACACCAGTTTCACTGGTAAAGATTTACTCAGAACACGACTTCAGGCAACAAATCTAGACCCCTTCTCTCAGACTGCCACCTTTACACCAGAAGGTGACTTCCGATTTGCTGGTGGTAACAACAGTAATGGAGTTGTGATAGACGCACTGTTGTATCAGTTCCCTCTCGGTAATAAAACAGACATCATCCTGGAAGCAAATGCAGGTGCAATTGATGATTTCACTAACACAGTCAACCCCTACCTTGATGGGGACGGCGGTAGCGGTGCCCTTTCCCATTTTGGGACTCGCAACCCAATTTATTATCTAGTCAATGGTACTGGTATAGGAGTCAAACACGAGTTTAGTGATCAGCTGGAACTAAGCTTCGGGTATTTAGCAAATGATGCTGCTAACCCTCAGCTAGGCTCTGGACTGTTCAACGGTGCTTATGGTGCTATGGGGCAGTTAACTGTTAAGCCTATCAACCAAATTACCCTTGGTTTGACATACATTAACGCCTACAAAAATACTTTTTTTGCCAATGGTAGTGGTGGTAGCAATAACGCTAATGACAACATATTACAGAATGCTTCTAGTAACTCCTACGGTATAGAAGCATCCTTCCAACCTAGCTCAAAATTTGTGATTGGCGGTTGGGCTGGCTTAACCAAAGCTCGCGTCCTTTCAGTTGGTGATGCTGACATCTGGAACTATGCCGTCACACTGGCTTTCCCGGATCTTGGTAAAACAGGTAACATTGCAGGCATTATTGTGGGTATGGAACCTAAAGTTACCAGTGTGAGCAATTCTCTCAGCAATGCAGGTATCAACAAAGATCCAGATACTTCATATCACATTGAAGGTTTCTATCAATATAAGCTCAGTGACAATATCAGCATTACCCCAGGAGTTATCTGGTTGACAGCGCCAGATCATAACAACGACAACGATGATATCGTCATTGGTACAGTCAGAACCACATTTACTTTCTAATTTTCCCAATCTTAGCTAAAAACGCAAATTAGTTTTTTGCGTCTTTGCTTTTTGGAATGATATCAAAATAAAAACCCAGCAAAAAATGCTGGGTTTTATATCTTAAAAGGAGACCGACATTATGAGTTTTTCAAACAATGTAAATAGATGATTTTAAACTAACTTTGATTTCCGTTTCACAAATGAACCAGCACTCATAACACCGAACGCTAGCAAGCCTAATGTTGCAGTAGGTTCAGGGACACTAGCTAGTCTGTAGCTATGGTTATCAGTTTCAAATGCAATACCAGATGAGCTTAAAACTACTTTATCAAAAGTCTGTCCCGGATCTGCTAGGAAATTAACGAAAACATTGTCCTGAGGACTAGTCTGATTACCGCTAGCAGTAGTTCCAGGAACTTGGCTGCCAGTAAAGGTATTCAACAGAGTACTGCCGTTAAAAAATGCGATCGAATTATACGTGTCAACTGAACCCCAGTGCAAGCCAAAGTAATCAAGTGCTTGAGCAAAATTAATCGTCACAGAACCAGTGCTGCCTGCAACGTTGGAGCCTATGGGAGAAATAGTTAAATAGTTGCTTTCATCACCAAATGGTGCAGCATATTGACCACCTACGCTTCCTTGAACTACCGTGGGAGTACCAGAAGCAGAAGAGTATTTAGCAAATCCACTGGTCGGTGCGCTGCCACTTTCAAAAGTAACTGTATTGACTCCAGGAACAGTAGAGAATATCCCAGCTGGAGTAGGAGTTGTGCCTCCTGTAGTCAGAGTAATAGCGTTAGCTGGGTTAGCACTCATGAAAACAACTGCTGTTCCAACTAAGGCTAATGATAGTTTTTGCAGAGTAGACATTGATTTATTTCCTTAAGCATTTGATACCCATACTTTGGCATATTGTCCTGGTATTTGTGTAGTAGATAGGAATCATTTTTATCAAAACTATTTATTTATCCAATAAATCTGAAGATGGCAAAAAGCTATTTAAAATAGGGATTTAAACACAATTACCTCATAATACACCTACATATATATACGTGGTTAAATATTAAAATTAGATAATTATTGAACATGGTATCTGCAACTCTGCCGTCACACTGGCTTTCCCGGATCTTGGTAAAAAAGGTAATATTGCAGCATTATTGTGGGTATGGAACCTAAAGTTACCAGTGTGAGCAATTCTCTCAGCAATGCAGGTATCAACAAAGATCCAGACACTTCATATCATATTGAAGGTTTCTATCAATATAATCTGAGTGAGAATATCAGCATTACCCCAGGAGTTATCTGGCTAACAGCACCAGATCATAACAATCAAAACGATGATATCGTCATTGGTACAGTCAGAACCACATTCAGTTTCTAATTTTCCCAATCTTTGCTGAAGACGCAAATAATTACAGCAGTTTTCATGTATTTGAACCACATCTGTCGTAGGGGCACAGCATTGCTGTGCCCGTAGAGCGTGGTCTATTTACCTGAAAATAGCTGTAATTTGCGTCTTCGCTTTTTGGGATGATATCAAAATAAAAACCCAGCATTTTTTGCTGGGTTTTATATCTTAAAATGAGAAGGATATTGTTAGTTTTTCAGACGGTGTAAATAGATGATCTTAAACTAACTTTGATTTCCGTTTCACAAATGAACCAGCACTCATAACACCGAACGCTAGCAAGCCCAATGTTGCAGTAGGTTCAGGAACACTAGCTAGTCTGTAGCTATGGTTATCAGTTTCAAATGCAAGACCAGTTGACCTCAAAACTACTTTATCAAAAGTCTCTCCTATACTACTATTTGCTAACAAATTAACATAAACATTATTTGCACTACCACTCTGTTCACCATTGGCTGGAGCGCCTGGAACATCTGCGCCACTAAATGTTGCTAGTTTATTACCTCCACTATAGACATCCACAAAGTTATATGTGTCTATTGACCCCCAGTACAAGCCAAAATAATCAACAGCCTTAGCAAAGGTAATAGTTTCATCACCAGTGTTTCCTGGAATGTTCTGACCGTTAGCTTGGACACCTTGTGGCGCAACCGTTAAGTATTTGGTGGTATCACCGAAGGGGGTAGCATATTGACCACTTACACTCCCTTCGACAATTCCATTGGTTGCAGAATAAGTAACAAATCCGTTTGGATCAGTTGCTGTCCCGGAATTGAAGTTGATCGTTGTAGCTCCTTGAATATTAGTATATTGACCTTCTCCTGGAACAGGTGTGGAACCTCCTTTAGTCAGGCTAACAGCGCCAGCTGGGTTAGCACCCATCAAAACAACTGCTGTTCCAACTAAGGCTAATGATAGTTTTTGCAGAGTAGACATTAATTTATTTCCTTAAGCATTTGATACCCATACCTTGGCATACCGTCCTGGTACTTGTGTAGTAGGTAGGAATCATTTTTATCAAAACAATTTATTTAGTCAAGAAATCTGAAGATGGCAAAAAGCTATTTAAAATAAGGATTTAAACATATTTATCTCATAACTTATCTAAACATATATACGCAGCTAAATATTAAAACTAGATAATTATTGAACATGGCATCTGCAACTCTGCCGTCACACTGGCTTTCCCGGATCTTAGTAAAAAAGGTAACATTGCAGGCATTATCGTGGGTATGGAACCTAAAGTTACTAGTATCAGCAGTTTTCTCAGCAATGCAGGTATTAACAAAGATCCAGACACTTCATATCACATTGAAGGTTTCTATCAATATAATCTGAGTGACAATATCAGCATTACCCCAGGAGTTATCTGGCTAACAGCGCCAGATCATAACAATCAAAACGATGATATCGTCATTAATACAGTGAGAACCACATTCACTTTCTAATTTTAAAATTCCTAAAGAAGATGCAAATTTATCTTTTACGTCTTTTGTTTTTTGTGTGATTTCAAAAATAAAACCCAGCAAAAATGTTGGGCTTGATATTTCAAAACAATATACAAATTCCAGGGCTATTTCATTCTCATTTAGCCCGCGACCAAAAGGAGAGATAACAGTCTTACACTTTTTTAGTATGGTTCTAAATGGGGGAAATTCCTGAAGCAGCTATGTTTGCACACCAAATGCCTCTGAATCTACACCCCAATTTACCCAGCGAATTGCCTCACGCGCTGATTTCATCTCAGGTGGAACACGCAAGGCGTGAATGAATCCTGTACTAGGGCAAGTCATTTTTAATAAATAAATAGGCTCGATATCCACATTATTATCAATTTTTAATAGTGTATATTCTTGCCAGTTATCTAATTCAATAGCTTGTAGTTCTTGGCAAATTCGGGCGTAACCAATACCTTGAATTAACACTCGGCGTAATTCGGCGTTTCCCTCTGATAAAAGCCATTGAGATTGCCATTGCTGCGGGTGGATTTAACCGTATTTTTCAGGCAAGGTTACACCGTGGTAGGAGTAGAGGCTAAACCCATCAATAAATTCAATAGCGGGTTCGCCTTCAGCGTGGAGGCAATTTTGATTGTCGAAGCGCAGGTGAAGGGGGCGATCGCAGACAATTGCTACTTTTTCAAAAGCAAAAATCCAGCCACATTCTGTAATTAATGATTGATAGTACTGGAATTTTTTGACATCATAATCAAAATTTAATGCTCTAAAACAAAAATCTAATACACTAGTTCCTATAGCCTTTTTATCCGGTTGCCAGCATTTGCAATAAACATTCTATATACGAAATTCTAAACGTTTTTTTAGAGAAGCCCGTAATCGCTTTCCAATTCGGTTATTTAATTTTATCCAAATTTGATTTCGTAACTTTTCATTGATTTTGATAAGGAGTCCGGGCTTTAGATGTCTATAGAAGAGTATACCTTCATTATCCCAACGTTTACTATCCAATTCCAGGTAAAAGCTACTGTATATATTAATATCTGGTATTTCCTGAAATATTGGCGACTCTATTAATTCATTAAAAAAGTCTATTTGCTTAACTATCGGTTCTGGCAGAGGTTGAAATACTTGCTGCCACTTTGGTATTCGGCTTACAAATGATGTTTTTCTGCTTACAGATGAGTGATTTAATCTACTAATAGTTGATCGTTCAATTTTCTGCCTTAATTGGTCAATTTGATAGTCAGTTTGCTCCAGAAATATTTTACAGAAAGCAGCACACGGACTATCACAAAAAATAATCTCAGGTTCTTCAAAGCCAAAAGCAGCATAGGCAACTTTTACCGCTTCCGCAGCTTTATCTTTATCAATTCGCTCAGTTGAAAGCGCCATTTTCTGCCACTTCTCTCGATAAACTGGAATTAAAGCTTCTTGCTCAAACGTTAACTTTTCAATCAACGACATATCGCCAACCTTCAGGCTCGTATTCCCGCTGAATTTTTACCATCCAATCACCTTGGGGAATAGAAATAGCTTTATGCTCCTCATGAGCTAGCAATGCCGACTCTGAAAACACACGTAAAGAGAGTGTGCTATCTTTTTCGTATAATTCTGCGTTTCCCTCAGTAATGCAATGTTTATGCCCCGTAACTTCGCCTTCTGCCAAAGTTAAGTGAGGTATTTTTTGTCCTTCAATTTGCTGCACAGGCACTAAGATTACATCACCTTGACGAATCGGTTGCATGGTTTTGCTTTCCTGACATGGGTACAAACCCCACTTCGCTTTTGCTCTCAAGTTTGGTTTAATTTTGGCACAAGCTTTATGAAAGTGGGCATTGGGCATTAAGAAAACTTTTCTCTAGTCCCCAGTTCCCAGTCCCATCATTGACAAAAGATATTGTCGTATTACACTTCTTGCGGGGTATTTTGAAAACTGTAGTCGCCAATTATGCGTTAGATAAGTTAAAGATTGAAATAGCTGGAAATTCACACCCAGCGTTACCCTCCCCTATCCTCTGGGAAAGACTGGGCCCTAAGTTCAGTGCATTTTCTCCCAAACAGGCAGTTTATGTGAGGATTAAATCACCGCCCTAAGCGTGACCTTTTATCTTGACAATTTGTAAAAATTACCTCAATTTGACTGTTTAGCTTAGCAGCTATTCTTTTTTTGAAATTTCCATGTCAACTCTCGTCATCGTCGAATCTCCAACCAAAGCTCGTACCATTCGCAACTACCTGCCATCAGGCTATCGGGTGGAGGCGTCTATGGGTCATGTGCGTGACCTCCCCCAGTCGGCTAGTGAAATTCCCGCTGCCGTCAAGGGGGAAACATGGGCGCAGCTAGGGGTAAATGTGGACGCCGACTTTGAACCGGTATATGTTGTCCCGAAAGACAAAAAGAAAATTGTCACCCTGCTCAAAGAAGCCCTCAAAGATGTAGATGAACTGATTCTGGCAACGGACGAAGACCGGGAAGGTGAAAGCATTAGTTGGCATTTATACCAATTGCTCAAGCCGAAAGTTCCGACTAAGCGGATGGTGTTTCACGAAATTACCCAAGACGCAATTAAAAAAGCGTTGAAAAACTGCCGCAATATCGATGAGCAGTTGGTTCGCGCCCAAGAAACACGGCGGATTTTAGATCGGCTGGTGGGCTATACCCTGTCTCCCTTGCTATGGAAAAAAATCGCCTGGGGATTATCTGCTGGGCGAGTGCAATCTGTAGCCGTGCGACTTTTAGTCACTAGGGAACGCCAACGCCGCGCTTTCCATGAGGGTACATACTGGGATTTGAAAGCCAGTTTGTCAAAGCAAAAAACCCCATTTGGTGCCCAGTTGGTAACATTGGGAGGAACCAAAATCGCTAACGGCAGCGATTTTGACGCAGCGACCGGACAAATTATCGCAGGTCGCAATGTCTTGTTGCTCAACGAAGAACAAGCGGTAGCCCTCAAGGAACGTCTGACTGGGAAAACCTGGAGTGTTAACGACATCGAGGAACGCCCAGTGACGCGCAAACCGTCGCCACCGTTCACCACCTCGACGTTGCAACAAGAATCTAACCGGAAACTGCGCCTCTCAGCCCGTGACACGATGCGGGTTGCCCAGAATTTGTACGAACAAGGGTATATTACCTATATGCGGACAGATTCGGTGCATTTGTCAGATCAAGCGATCGCAGCTGCTCGTAGTTGTGTAGAAAAGCTCTACGGTCAACAATACCTCAGTCCCCAACCTCGGCAATACACCACCAAATCCAAAGGCGCACAAGAGGCGCACGAAGCAATTCGTCCAGCAGGTAGCAGCTTCCGCACCCCCCAAGAAACTGGTTTGGGTGGTCGGGAACTTGCCGTTTACGATTTGATTTGGAAGCGGACTGTCGCCTGTCAAATGGCTGATTCTCGCCAAACTCAAATTACCGTGCAATTACAAGTCGAGGACGCTGGGTTCCGTTCTTCTGGCAAACGGATTGAATTTCCAGGATACTTACGTGCCTACGTCGAAGGTTCAGACGACCCAGAAGCAGCACTGGAAGACCAGGAAGTAATTTTGCCGAATCTGAAAGTCGGAGATCATCCGAATTGTACGGAACTAGAAGCAGTTGGGCACGAAACCCAACCACCAGCTAGATACACCGAAGCTACTTTGGTAAAAACCTTGGAAAGCGAAGGTATCGGTCGTCCCAGTACCTACGCCAGCATCATTGGCACGATCATCGACAAGGGTTATGCCCATTTGGTGAGTAACGCTCTCATTCCTACCTTCACCGCTTTCGCCGTCACCGACTTGCTGGAAAAACATTTTCCGGACATCGTTGATCCCAGTTTTACCTCGAAGATGGAACAAACCCTTGATGACATTGCCACAGGTGAAGCGAAATGGCTACCCTACTTGCAGCAATTCTATCTGGGAGAAAAAGGGCTGGAAACCCTAATAAAAGAACGGGAAAGTCAAATTGATGCCACCAAAGCTAGGACTGTAGAACTGGAGAATCTAGATGCCAAAGTCCGCATTGGTAAATATGGCCCCTACATTGAAGTCGAAAATGGTGAGGGGGTTATCACCGCCTCAATTCCCAAAGACCTGACACCAGCAGACCTCGACCCCAAACAGGTAGAAGTATTGCTGCGACAAAAAACCACAGGCCCTGACCAGGTAGGTCGGCATCCCGAAACTGGCGAACCGATTTATGTGAAAATTGGTGCTTATGGGCCCTATGTCCAATTGGGTGACAAAACCGACGAAAACCCCAAACCGAAACAAGCTTCCCTACTCAAAGGCGTCACCCCGGAAACCGTTACCCTGGAAATGGCTGTTGGTCTGTTGGCATTACCCCGGACATTGGGAGTTCATCCAGTCACTGGCGGCAAAATCCAAGCAAGCTTGGGGCGCTTTGGCCCTTATGTCGTTCATGACCAGGGTAAGGAGGGGAAAGACTACCGTTCCCTAAAAGTTGCTGATAATGTATTGACAATTAGTCTAGAGCGTGCATTGGAATTGTTATCCGAGCCAAAAAAGGGACGCAGTTCCACCAACAGCAAGTCCAAGGCAGCTTTACGCGAATTGGGTCCACATCCAGAGGACGGGGAAACAATTAACATCTACGATGGCCCCTATGGTCCTTACATCAAGCATGGCAAAACTAATGTGAGTATCCCAGAAGGTCAATCGGTAGAAGATTTAACCCTGGCTGCGGCGCTGAACTTGTTGGCAGCTAAGGCATCGACCGGGAAATCGACTCGCAAAACGAGTAAATCAACGACTTCCAAATCTAAATCAACTGCTAAGTCATCAACGACCGCTGCGAAAAAAAAGGGCGCAGAAAGTTGACAGCAAGTCAAGAGTCTAAAGTCCGATCCTGAACTCTTGAACGCCAGTTGTACAAGTCGGAAAACCCACCCATGCGACTGGCTCCCCTTGACCCTTGATATCCATCCTTGATAGGATGCAGTTCGGTAGGTTCAAGTGTGATACTGTAAAAAGTAAGGGAAAACACAACGCCAAATTTTAGAAGTGGCTTATGTCCCAAATAGGGGATTGTGTCTGTGCCCGGTTGAAAGCCAGAGGTGCGAAAATATGCCATTTTCTGCGTACCTGTTAATCAAAAATTGAGGTAGTATCTCAGGAGCGGTCAGTTCATGGACTATATAGAAAAGGTGCTCGAAAAGCTTAAGGAATTAGCACGTAGGCTAATTGAGAGCCTGTTAGGGCCAGAGGCTGAGCCGGAACCGGAACTGATTCCGATTCCTGTCAACGATCACTCGCGTCGTCGCCACTAGCCTGAAAGTGCTGAACTCAACGTTGCAACCCTTAAGCATTCTGGCACTGCATGGGCCAAACTTAAATTTGCTAGGACAGCGAGAACCAGGAATTTATGGTTCGTTGACACTAGCTGAAATTAACCGCCTGTTAGAAGAAGAGGGATTCAAATTACAGGCGAAAGTTTTTCCTTTGCAGTCAAATCATGAAGGAATTTTGGTAGATACTATTCATGGCGCATTAGGAGTATATCAGGGAATTTTGATTAATGCAGGGGCATATACTCACACAAGTGTGGCATTGCGAGATGCGATCGCTGCTGTTAACTTGCCCACAGTAGAAGTACATCTGAGTAACATTTACCGCCGGGAAGATTTTCGCCATCATTCGTACATTGCCCCAGTAGCGCTCGGACAAATAAGTGGTTTTGGCGGACAAAGTTACTTGTTGGGCTTACAAGCATTAGTAAATCATTTAAGAAGCATATAAGCATGAAAAACGAATTGATTTTAGAGTTTAGATTTTGGATTAAATTCTTCAATCCAAAATCCAAGTTGCGTTTCCAGCGCAACTTTGGTGTGATCTAAAATCCAAAATTGTATGCGTTACTCCCCTATAAGTCGGTTTAAAGGTACTTTACTCGGAGCATTCCTGGGGGAAAGTTTAGCCTCTGGTGGTGAAATACAGTTTCAGAGTTACCCAGATTTGGGCAGAATGGCGGTTTTGGGTACCCAGAGTTTGATTGCGTTGGGTAAATTAGATTTAGATGATTGGATAAGACATCAGCAACAAGAATCTCTTCATTTAGCAGCAACTGATGACATCTCAATAAAAATAATTATTGCCACACTACCAGTAGCACTTTTTTTTCACGAAAATCCAATTAAGCTCCGACAAAACTTGCTGCATGTGCTAAAAATCTGGGAGGATGACCCAGTAGTACGGGATGGAACATTAGCAGTAGGATATGCGATATCTCTTGCTCTAACTGAAAAACTCGACCCCCTAACCCTCATCCCGCAAACAATTTCTTTTCTCGGAGAAACACCGACATCAATACCAAAAAATTTATTAAGAGTTCAGAATTTATTAGAGCAAGGGGCTGGATTGTCAAGGGCGCAAGCTGAGTTTGCTAGGGAAGAAAAACTCAGTAACACTATTGCTATGGCATTTTATTGCTTTTTGAGTACCTTGGAAGACTTTCGCCTTGCCGTTTTGCGGGCTACTCACAATGGCAATTCTAAAGTGCAAGATGCTGTGCCTATAAACTCAGTGGCTACAGGTGCAATTACTGGTGCTTTATCAGGAGCATATAATGGTACAGGTGGAATTCCCGTAAATTGGCAAGTCTTGTTTTTGCAGAAGAATTCTCCAGCATGGGGACTAACTAGCTTTTCCCAAATGTTAAAATTAACCGATGCATTTGTGGCGGTGTGGTCAGGAGTGTATGAGCTTGCACCAAATCCAAGGGAGTTAACAGAGGAGGGATGTGAGGTGGCTTTGCTTTCAGTTTACGCAGCTCCTCGCGTTATTCGATCGCGTTAATCCTATTTTCACCGAACAACGGTGCGGGTGCCAAACGCTAAAGACTACACAATCTAGCCAAAAACTAAAAAACTTACTAGTACATCTGGGCAAAAATCCAGCTACCATCTCAAACAAAACAAGTTGCTGTGAGCAACTGGTTAAAGGTAAGTAAGTGGGCAAGAATAAATCAAACTATATTACGCAATGTAAAATTAATTAAATTAGCTATTAGTAAGGGCTTCAGCCTTTAAAATAGGTCTGGAGCTGCTTAATATAAACCTTTTATTATTCACGCCCACTTACTTAGGCAAACTAACGCCATAGTGTACTAGTCTCATATACTAGAATTTTTCAGCAAACCCTCGGACTGATTCTGTCGGTAGCTATTGTGGCAAATTGGCAACAAAAAAGCCCCCGCCATTGTAGTTACAGCAGATGCAGATTAAACTTCCCTGATGATTGTCTTTTTTTGAGCTATCAAAGTCGGCAATTGCAGGCAGAGATAATGAAAATGCAGCAATTTTTGCAGTTCTTGACCCAGCAATTGACTCACTGGCGGCGACAGTACAAAGGACTACGCCGTAAGGGAAAGTTAATCAGAAGTCCCAAAGGCAAAAGCCATAGAAGGGAACTTCTAAGGACTATGTTCAAGAATGTATTCCTGTTTTTATCAAAAACCAATGACAAAAGCGTAGGCGTAGCCAGCCGTAGGCATCGCCAAAAACAAGAAAGAGCGCTCAAGTCAAAGGCAAAATCGGTCAAAACTAAGAGTAATATTTATGCAGTCGGTTTAGATTGGGCACATGAACAGCGTTCCTCGGTGATTTTGGCGATCGCTATAGTGTCCCTCACAGGTATTATTGGACATAAATTATACAACAAAACCCAAATCCAAGTAGGAAATCCCGCGCCCCAGACCATTAGAGCGCCTTACACAGCTAGCATTGAAGATCAGAAAAGAACAGAAGCCGAGCGCAAAGCCGTCAGTAAAAGCTCCTTACAAATGTTGATGGTTGATGCGCGAATGAACGAACAAATCAACAAAAATTTGCAACAACTTCTGGATCATGGCAACGAAATTCGCAACGTTGCTGGAGCTTTTCCTTTTTTTGATCCTGTAGTTTTGTCCATCTCTACCCAGCGTTACCTCCGTTCTTGTCCTGACTCGGAATGGCAAGCACTGCTATTGGCTATAGAAAATAGTAAAAATCAGCAGAAGAAAGGAACACGACAAACCGCCGCTTCATCTGGTTCATCATCTATAGCTGCACCTAATCAGGAACGCCAGCCGCGCATAACACCAGCCAAATCTGATTCCCAGAGTTCACAGGTAAGGCCACAGAAGACAGAGCCAGTTGATTTTTCTCAAAACACTGACTTTACTAAAGCAGAAGCAGAACTAAAATCTTACCGTGTCACAACTTCTGAGAAAAACTTGTCCTTACTAATTGCCGAAATTTCCCAAGTACGCCAAAGATACACCCAAGCCACTGCCAAACTTTTAAAGTTGAAAACTGTTAGCCCAGAAGCAATATACGAGGAATCCCTGCTTTTGGATTTGTCAAATGTGGAGTGGGAAAAAACACAAATGGGAATCCATCAGAGTACACAGCGGATTCTCACCCAAGGCATCCCACAGGGACTGCCAAAAAATATCTTACAGGATGCGGTGAGTTTACAATTGCAGACCTTTGTACCAGAAAACGCCGAAACTTTGGCAAAGAACCTGTTGTTAGCTGTACTCAAGCCGAATCTGCAAAAAGATGAAGAACAAACCAGACAAAACGCTCAAAAGGCTGCTGCTGGTGTGCCACCCGTGATAGTGAAAATACGGCATGGTGAGGTAATTGTCAAAAAAGGAGCGCAGATTACTGCATGGAACTTTGAGGTGCTGGAGCATTATCACCTGATTCGCCGGGAGGTGAAATGGCAGGGGTTGGTGAAGTTAGGAGGCCTTATTGCGATCGCCATTAGCATTTTTGTCTGGGTAGAACGACATGTCAATTACGAATTGCGACAACGCGATCGCCTATTGGTGCTATTGCTGACTCTGAGTGTGCCAGGAGTGATCACGATCGGATTGCCTTATACCACCTGGAGTGCCCTTGGCTTATTGTTGGGAAGCTTCTACGGTCCCACCTTGGGGTTGACAGTAGTCGGACTGCTGTTGCCGATATTAGGCATTAGCTTTGATATGAGCAAGGCTGCGCTTTTAGCTGGTGTAGGGGGAGGAATATTAGGTAGTTATATAGCACAACGATTGCGATCGCGTGAAGAATTGGCATTATTGGGTGTTGCGATCGCCTTAACGCAGGGCGGCATTTATCTGGTTGTTAAAATCTTAATTGGTCAAGCATTTGGTTCAACCTGGTATATCGTCCTCCGAGAAGCCGGATTGTTTGCTTTATCCGGTTTAGGCTGGAGTATTGTAGCCTTAGGCTTGAGTCCTTATCTAGAAAAAGTTTTTGATTTAGTCACGCCAATCCGCTTGGCAGAACTGGCAAACCCTAACCGTCCCTTATTGAAACGACTCGCTACTGAAACTCCTGGAACTTTTCAACATACGCTGTTTGTGGCTACCCTTGCCGAAGCTGCTGCCAAAGAACTAGGATGCAACGTTGAATTAGTCAGGGCTGGAACATTATATCACGATATTGGTAAAATGCACGACCCCCTTGGCTTTATTGAAAATCAAATGGGGGGGCCGAATAAACACGATACAGAGATTAAAGACCCTTGGAAGAGTGCAGAAATTATCAAAAAACACGTAACTCAAGGGTTAGTAATGGCGCGTAAACACCTTTTACCTACAGCGATTCAAGCTTTTATTCCAGAGCATCAGGGAACCATGCTGATTGCCTATTTCCATCATCAAGCCCAGCAAATGGCTCAGTCAGATCCAAGTTTAACAGTAGACGACGCAGATTTTCGCTACGATGGTCCAATTCCCCAATCACGGGAAACCGGAATTGTGATGTTAGCAGATTCTTGCGAAGCGGCGCTGCGATCGCTGCAAGCATCAGCGTCAGCAAAGCATGTGGGAGAAAAGCGATCGCTCAAAGATGTCTCCAGCGAACAAGCTTTAGCAATGCTCAATAATATTCTGCGTGCCAAATGGCAAGACAATCAACTCGTTGATTCAGGACTAACACGAGAAGAAATGTCAAAAATTGCCCAGATATTTGTGGATGTTTGGCAGCAATTTCATCACAAACGGATTGCTTATCCGAAGTTAAAGGCTAGTAGTGCTGCGCGTAATTCGTAATGCGATGTCTACGACGGGCTACTCCTACGCACTTAAAACCCGAAGAAATTATTAGGAGTTAAACAAAAATGGCTACTTTAACTATTCGTTTACCAGACGAAAAACACAACAGATTAAAAGAACTTGCTCAAGCCAAAGGCATAAGTGTAAATAAGCTGATTGAAGAACTTTCCACCATAGCTCTAGCAGAATTTGATGCCAGTACAAGATTTAAAGCAATGGCTGCAACTGGGAACCCAGAAGAAGGCTTAAGGATACTGGCTAAACTTGATGCTCTGACAGAATAAAAATAAGGCAGAATTACTATTTCTAGCAAGTTCAGCCATCCATTTTTTGGTTCCAAATATTCCATTCATCAAAGCAGGAATACTCAAATCTACATCTAGGGTTTTCCAGTGTAATCCTTCACCAGAAAATGTTACCTCTACTTCTGCTAAATCCTTGATCGAAGCACCCGCCAGTCCTTGTCCTACCTCTGAAGGGAACCCAAACATACATTTGTTAGCACAGTTGTTTAGGCATGGAATTTGCCCAGATGGAAATGAAAATCGTGCTTTCCACACTGCTTCGCCATTACGACTGGACAGTAAAACCGGATTATTCTGCGATCGCTCCAGTTTGTCAGCCTTGTAAAATTAAAGATACTCTACAAGCATATATTGAGCCTTTAGTGATAAAGCATCCCTTAGAGCTGATTCGTAAACAAAAGCTTAAGATGCCATTCGCCTGACCATAAGACGAATCAATGAGCCATAAATCATTGCTTCACTTAACTCGC
>NZ_JBALCZ010000019.1:0-246962 GCF_036917615.1 Nostoc sp. | reverse complement strand
CTGCCATTGGAGTGCTGCTATTTGAATGGGGTGTCAAAATTAATATCCGCCAGTTTTTCCAGGTAATGGGCGTTTTATTAGTATTGATTGTCGCTGGGTTGGTAGTTTCAGCCTTAAAACATTTTGACGACGCTGTGGCTAACCTTGCCCTTAGCAGTCGTGCCACAGAAAGCCTTTGTTTCTATTACGAACGCTTTACTAAAGTCCACTCCTGTATTTTAGGGCCAATGGTTTCAAATACTTCCACTATCTTGCCTGACGAACAGTTTCCTGGCATTATCCTCAAATCTTTATTTGGTTATACAGAGAATCTCTATCTTGTACAAGCAGTGGGATATGCGACGTTTTTACTCACTATTGGAGGACTGTATTTCCGCAGCCTTGGAGGTGCTGCTCCTGAAGGTAAAAAAAATATCCCCTTTGCTCAAAAATAAATGAGTTCTGCAAAAGATTAAAAGCACAATCAATTTGAGATTTTTGCCTCGTTAAGAATCTCCCTTGTTCCCAGTCTATGAGTGGGAATCGCCTTAGCGATCGCTAACACTGTCAATAGCTAGTTTTTAGAGTTGTTGGGAAAGCTGAACCGTCTTTATTTAACTCCTTTGTAATAAAAAGTGTTGAGTGTTGCCGAATGAGAATATTGAGTACAAAAAATGCTTTAAAAAATGAATTGGTTAATATTTTTTAGTAAAAACTAACTATAAAGATGCTTTGCAGTAGTTTCAAAATGATTTTCATGTTGAAGTAATCATAGTAATTGTTGAATTCACCTTGTCTTACTGCCGGGTACATGCATTTGTAAGACGGTTTTGGAAACTAGGTTCTCTAGTGTTAACTTGACACTTTTTTTCTCCAACTTCCTCGCGGTTTTTGATAACTCCTAGAAAAATTTTATCTTGTTGTAATTCAAATCGGCAAATAGCATCATCAGAAGTGAGAAAACTTGGTTCAAAGTTCTCATAAACACTAAATATTTTACCATTTAGACATTCTACTCGCTCAACAAGGTTAAGATGATTACCTAGAGCTAATTGTAGGATAAAAACAAAAAGAATGAAACACCCAAAAAATCCTGCTACTAAAATACTAAAAAATTTTAGCAAGTTTTCTTTGAATAAAAAGCTATTAAAAAATAGCAATAAATGTGTGATATAAAAATATAGGGTGGTAATTTTGTTTAACAGATAAAACCCAAAAATAATTTTACTTTAATAATCGAAATCGCAGTTAAAAATGAGTAGTATTAGACTAATTACAATAACAACTAAGTTTTCTGAAGGTCTATCAAGTCTACTTATTAATAACCAACGAACCCATCGCCAAAAGTTTTTGATAAGTTTAGCAATCTGCATTTTTAAATACTGATATCCATAAGTAAATAATACTCATTAATATAGAACTCCGATTTGATTTATGAAAATATACTGAGACTGAAAAGCCTGTTTTGTCAGGGTTTTATCTAAAATATTGTTCAAAAGTCAGACAGGAGTCCTAACCTGCGATAAATGCATCCTTGATTGACTGCGACGTTCTCCCATTATTGAGCTAAGTGCCTTGTGGTGCAAACAACGCTTGCTTAAGCTGCTGACAAGCCTTTTGAATTGCATCTATACTACCTGGATTCACCAGACCAAAATAATCAAACACATAAACTCGGTTATTTTTAGTTGCTTGCAGTTGCTGCCAAAAAGCTTCCTTTTTCAGCGAATCTAAAAGCGCTGCTTCCGAATTCCCTTGCGGGGGGTTAACCAAAATTATCACCTCTGGATTAGCTTCTAAAACTTTCTCAGCCGAAAGCGTCACATAGCCACTAATTGGACTTTTTCCTTGTAAATCTGCTGCTATATTTTTCGCCTGGAATTTCGCCAGCAAATCCCCTGCCCAACTATTTTTATTCGGGGCTAAAATTGGTTGGCGACTAACCAGCGCTAGAGTAGAAAAACCCGGAGTTGGCTTTTCTGGCAAAAAAGTTTTGTAACGATTCAACAAAGGCTGAGGATCAGCGTCAATTGATTTAGCAAGTGTTTTAGTAAGTTCTTGTAGAGATTCCCAGTTATTCACCTTAGTGAGAAAGGTCGAAATTCCTAGCTGCTGAAGTTTTTGAATTGGAATGTTAGAAAAACCTTCTGCACCAATAACTAAATCTGGTTTGAGCGCTACCACTTTTTCTAAATTTGGCGGACTTTGGCCTTCACTAACACGGGGAATATCCTTGAATCTTGAGTCATCCTTAAATAATCTGCTACCAGTGATTCCGACAATTTTTGTTTGATCAAGTCGAGAGATAATGTCAGCAGAAAGAGAAGAAAGAGCAACAACTCTTTTTGCTGATCCTTTTGGTAATTGCTGAGAATTTGTGGTTTTTATCTCAGTAGGGTTTGTGACTTTTGTTTGTGGCTGCTGGGTGGTTACAGTTGTGCAAGCAGCTAAAACTATACTCATCAAAAGTGCTAAAGCAGATAAGAGCCAACGTCGATGCATATTAAAATTCCTTCTGAGGTAATAATGGCATAAGAAGCATACTCTAGGAGCGGGAGCAATGCGATTTTGTGAGATCATCATAAAGACAGTAGGGGAGCAAGGAGCAGGGGGCAGAGGGAATGGAAAAAGAGCTTTCTTATAAGTCATGAAGACTTGGAAGTATATAAAATGGCATTTGATGTAGCTATAAAAATTTTTGAACTATGAACCTATCCCACTATTTTAAAAATCCCTACTTCTTTTCGTAAAATGTGCCTTAAAACCTTGATTTTTCGTTTTCAGTTCTCAATAAGCTTAAGCTTTGTAGCAGAAATATTATTAGTGGGATAGGTTCACCTCATTGACGCTGTAGCATGTTCCTTCAAAGAACCTGACAGCATTTTGGCTCAAAGCCAGCATATAGAAACGACCATTGCCATTTAAAATTGGCAGCAGTGGCTTGATGTGAAATCGGTCTGTAACCACGACCAATTCTTGAAAATCAATTGGCAGGGTATAATAGCGAAAAATATTTTCCGAAAGAAAAATCGCCAGTCCTTGCTCTCCCATTTGCTCCCCAAACTCTTGGGTATCAATTTCATGGGATTTTTCCAACAATGCAATCGCTTCTTTCTGTTCCAAACCCGCATCAATTAAACGAGTCTCCGCTTCCTTGAGCAAATTTTGAAAGCGAATTGGGTCTTGTCGCACTTCTGGCCCGGCTGGGTGCGTTGGCATATAAATTGAAACACAGTTTCCTTTTGGCTGTTCTATTAATGCCTTTATTTCCTCTCTAGAGATTAATTGCATATCATTCTCTAATATAAAGTTTTGGAAGCAGAAGAAGCTGAAAAATTGCTAAATAATTGGGTTAGTTCTTGCCCTAACTTACAAAATGCAGAAAGTTATACAAAAGAACTATATGACTTATATCTGCGCCGACAAATTCAACAGTTACCTGCTAAAATTACACGACTTAATCGAAACTATCAGCGACCTGTTATCGAATTAATCGATACTATACAGACATCTATTCAGGTAATCGCTAACAAAAGTGACACAAATCAACTAATTCATATATCAGATATAGTAGTCCAAACCTTTCAAAATATAGAAGAAAGATATCAAGGTATAACATTACCTGGCATTCCTTGTGGATTTTATGACTTGGATGCAATGACTAGCGGATTTCAGCGCTCTGATTTAATTATTGTGGCTGGACGACCATCAATGGGCAAGTCTGCCTTCTGCTTAGATATTGCTTCCAATGTCGCTAATGTTTATAAACTACCAGTTTGCATCTTTAGTTTAGAGATGTCAAAAGAGCAAGTTGTCCAACGCTTATTGTCAGCAGAAGCACAAATCGAAAGTAGTTACTTGTGGACAGGTCGCATTAGCAAAAATCAGTGGTTACCCCTCTCACTTGCCATATCCAACTTGGCTGAACTTCCAATTTATATTGATGACCGTCCAAATCTTAGTGTTGCTAAAATTCAGTCTAAAGCCCGCCAGGTTATGCTTGAACACGAGAATTTCTTAGGGTTAATTGTGATTGATTACATACAGTTATTGACAGGAGACAATGATGAAAATCGTGCGCGGGAGTTAGCAAAGATTACACGTTCTCTAAAAGGACTAGCCAAAGAACTCAATGTTCCTGTAATTGTATTATCTCAACTTAACCGAAGTGTAGAGTCTCGAACTAATAAACGACCAATGCTGTCAGATTTAAAAGAGTCAGGTTCTATTGAGGAAGATGCTGATTTAGTACTCATGCTTTACCGCGATGAATATTACAGTTCAGATTCTTCCGATCGAGGTATTGCAGAAGTCATTCTAGCTAAACATCGCAACGGCCCCATAGGAACAATTAAGCTTTTGTTCAACACACAGTTTGCTTGCTTCAAGAACATGAAGTTTTAAAGCATTAACCTACGCCCCCTATGGGCGTAGTAATTCACATTGTGTTCTATAAAATAATAGAAAGTCGATATTTTGAGCAAAAGCCTTCAATCATCCAGCATTTGGAGTGTTAGGATCGGATTGCTCTGTTTTAAGAGGATATGCATTTTTTGGTTGCCTAACAAAACCTAAAGTTACTCGTTTCATAATCCAGTACAAACCGGCAAGTACCACAAAGGTGATAGCAATAATCACCAGGGGCTGTTTCCCAAGAATTTCTTCTACCCCTTTGGTAAGTACAGCATCGGGTTGAGTAATAAAATCCCAACTGTTGAAACGCAAAAATCGCCCCCAATACACACCAACAGCACAGAGAAAATGTGTAATCAACTCAAAGCGCCAAATCCATTGGCTCTTGCCGATGCGATGCAAGTAGTAACCCCAATTAATTAACGATATTACGTAAGCTTCAAATCCACCGAAAATTACTAACAAATAAACAGGAATGAGTACCAAAGTAATCATCCAAACCGATTGAATTGTGCGGATATCGTCTATTAGATGAATTACATCAGTCAACAAATATGGTGCATTCGGTAAGAAAGCATAGAAAACTAAGAATCCTAGCCACCAAAGCCAAGAGCGACCACGCTTAAAACGAAATAGCCACACACTTAAAGCTAAAGGTATAAAAGCCAGAAATAAATTCCAAGTCATCCAACTCATATTAATTCGCAAGACATGCAGAACTCTGGCTATCAATTCTTCTTTCATAAGTGCTAACTCAGAAGATGTTTAATTTCTCTAAATTTAGTTTGTAATATTAGTATTAACCTCAGTGTTTGCCTAATAAAGTTTTTGTAGTCTCCAAGGAAATTGATTTCTTCCAACACCAGACAAGATTTTTGTGTCAGTTAAAAATAAATGCACACTGATAGATGTCCGGAACTTAGAGTTTTTGTGTATTTCATACTGGGAGATGAAATTTCTCGACTAATCGGCTTAAGCCACTAGTATAGCCAGAAAATCATCAGGGTAAAATCTACCACAGAATGGAAGTATGAACGGCAAAAACGCCGCTGAATAACTTCCTGTGGACTTTTTTGATTGGAATGTTGCCCCATGTCCTAGCTATTATATTGATTTCATTTTGCCCTGCTAGAGTTCCAGAAGCACCCGAAAGTTTTTGCTAACAGACCTAGAATAATCGTGTAATCCCTTGAAAACTCACGATGTTAAATAATTAACGCAGTAGCACTCAACTACGGGGACCGATCGCTTGTTTGGGTAAAGAGGATCTTGTGCAGCTATTGACAAAATCCTGTGAACAAGCAGCTTTAGTAAGGGTTGTAAGGTTGACAACTACTTGATTGACCTCCAGGGAATTACCGTTACTCAACTCCATATTAGGTGTAGTAGAGAGTGATAGAGAATTATATCCAGATGTGTACATTGTCGGTGTCGAGGAAGCGATCGCACTACCACTACTAACTGCGAGTACAGAAGTAGATGTGCTATCACCGCCAATTACTGGTGGGGAAATGGGTGTGCTACACCGCCAATATGCCCTGAAAGCTGTAGCATCTCCAAAAGGCGAAATCAGTTGAGAATCCCCCATGTTCCAGATAGATTATTCCGGCTGCCTACAATACTTATTCATTTCATTCACTAACGTATCCGACTGCTTCCCAATAGTTGTAGCTGTTGTCAGTGCTGAGTCAATTTCGGCTCTAGCTTTTTGGATTTTTTCTCTACCAGATGCCGAGGCTTCTGCTGTCTTGGTCGCACCAAGCGCCCTACCTGCTTTGGCGATCGCTTGACTAAGATTCTCAAAAATCTTCATAAAACCGCTTTGAAATTCTTTCAGCTTAGGATCTGTTAAATTCAGTTCCCTAATCGATTTAGTCACAAATTCCAAATCCTTAGACAGCTGTATGCTGGTTATCACTTGCGTCCCTTTATTTTTATCAATCAGAGAAGTTCCTGCATTCACAACTCGAATCAGTCGTTGGCACTGGGAGACTTTGTTTTCAGTGCAACTAGTAATGAACAAAGCAATGCTCAGGCTAACAGGAGCAATAACGGTATATTTATGTAAAACAGACATTAACACCCCAACAGCAATAAAACAGAGAATATAGTATCTAATATTATGAGTAAAGATAGTAACTAAGGTAGGGGGCAGAGGGAAGAGGGCAGGAGGCAGGAGTTAGAAAACTCTATTCATCCAACTTTGATACTCATTAAACAGTATTTGAACTGCCATGCACCAAAATTTACATTCAACACAACTCAGAAACTCTTAACACATAGCTAGATTAACAACCCTGCCTTGCCTCCGGCTGAAGGCAGGGATTCTGTTTTAATGAGCATGTTCAAACTGCTCCTATTGCCTTGGCTACAAGTATCTGTACTTATACCTCAATATTGGAATAATCACCTCATGCTTACAGCAGATTTCAAGTTGGGTGTTGTATACAAGCTAAGTTGCAAAGCCAGGTATAAAGCCTGTTCGACTTCTGAATTCAACAATTCTGACTCCTGAATTCTGCTGTATGTTCCGAGAGCAACATCTTGAGTGCGTTCGCGTAGCGTCCGCCTTTGGCACTCTGGCTCATTTGATTTCACGCTTGTCTTGGCTATGTTTTGATAAACTCTTTTAGTGATTTCATCCACTATTACTACACATAGCACTTGGTTGCAATCACTACTTTATATTGATTTCTCTATTTTCTCACAAATGATTCTAGATTGGGATATTAGCCTTACTAATACTAAAAAGTTCTTACATAATTTTGATAAATTGTATATTTGCTGACTTAGCTGACTTAATGTTACAGTATTGATTGTTTTTATAAAAAATTATGTAATCGTCTAGAAAACGCCATAAAAATAATTAGTTGAATGTAAAGTTTAGATGAAATTTAGGAAAAGATTTTGAATTGAGGTGCGGGAATTACTAAACTTTTCAAAACAGCTAACTGTAACAAAAGTATTCATCAAGCTTTGAGTAACCAGGTTCACTCAAAAAAGTCAGCAGATGTTCGGCTTTATTTCCTTCGGTCTTTAAACATACTCGTTCTGTAATGTGAAATTATGAATACAAATCCATCCAATTCGCTATTAACAGTACCAACTGGCCCACTAAAGATTTCAGAGTTGTCCTATAACCGTGTGGGTACTAGTGGTGAACCTATCTATCTTTCTCTAGTAATTCCTACTTATAAAGAGCGTGACAACATTAAGAATGTGGTCAGCATATTGACTCAGTTACTGGATGAATCTATTCCAGGAAACTATGAACTGATTGTGGTAGACGATGATAGCCCAGATCAAACTTGGGAGATAGCACAATCCTTGACGCCAGAATATCCTCAGTTGCGGGTGATGCGACGCCAACAGGAACGGGGACTGTCCTCAGCGGTGATTCGTGGGTGGCAAGCAGCTACGGGGAATGTATTGGGGGTGATTGATGGAGATTTGCAGCATCCACCAGAGGTGCTGATGCAACTGTTGCGTAGTGTTGAGCAGGGAGCAGATTTGGCAGTAGCCAGCCGCCATGTGGACGGAGGCGGCGTCAGTAGCTGGAGTGTTGTCAGGCGTTTCTTGTCTCGTGGCGCTCAGATGTTAGGCTTGGTGATTTTACCGGGGGTACTAGGCAGAGTTTCCGACCCCATGAGTGGTTATTTTATGGTGCGCCGGAGTGCGATCGCAAATACAACACTCAATCCAGTCGGATACAAAATTCTCCTAGAAGTAATCGGGCGGGGAAAAGTACACCAAGTTGCTGAAGTTGGGTATGTGTTCTGCGAACGCAAACAGGGTGAGAGTAAGGTGACATGGAAGCAATACATAGATTACATCCATCACTTAGTACGGTTGCGGCTTTCCACAGGGCGAGTAGGACGATTAAAAAGAAAAGTCAATTTCCCAGTTGGTCGATTCCTCCGCTTTGGGTTGGTTGGCTTTAGTGGTGTGTTTGTGGATTTAACGGTGTTTTACTTGCTGCGTACTGTGATTCATTTAGGTTTAACTCGCAGTACGATTCTTTCGGCCGCAGTGGCAATCATAAATAATTTCCTATGGAATGATTTATGGACTTTTGGTGATATTTCTCAAAGGCAACGTAATCCGCATCAACGTTTCAAGCGATTCTTGAAGTTCAGTGCGATCTGTTTGGCAGGAGTTATATTACAAGCTCTTATAATTAACTTTCTCTATAATGTCTTGGGGATAAATCAGTATTTAGCTAAGTTGATAGCGATCGCAATTGCTACAATCTGGAATTTCTCGATTAATTTGAAACTTAGCTGGCGGGTCACAGACGTGAAATAATCACAACGAGGGATTTGAGATTTTGATTTTTGTTTTTAGATTTTAGAACGAACTTAAATCTCAAACGTTAAATCTACAAATCTATTCGTGTGAGGCTCGGCAATGAGAGTTCTTTTCCAAGGTGCATTTTATTTTTACAGAAAAATTATCTCGTTGCTACCTGCATCGGCTATCCATTTCCTGCCCATAGTAGATACAAACTCTAGCTCACAACACAAACATTGGCATCATTGGCATCATTGGCAGACTCGCCTTCCTCCTTCGTGGATTGACCCCTTGCTAAACTTGATGTGGTTGCTCATTGGCATCAGCTTACGCCTAACCAACTTAACTGCAAAGCCTCCTTGGACTGATGAGTTTTCCACCTTGGTGTTTAGCTTGGGGAATACTTTTTTATCAGTACCCCTAGATCAAGCGATCGCACCTGATGTTCTGCTGTCACCACTGCAACCAAACTCAGCAGCTAGTATTGGTGATGTGGTTCATAACTTAGTTACACAAGATAACCATCCACCACTGTATTTTGTGCTGGCTTACCTGTGGATGAAATTATTTAAGAGCGAAGGAGGATTAGTATCGCTGTTTGCTGCGCGATCGCTACCGGCGATAATCGGCGCTGCCTCCATCCCATGTGTTTACGTATTAGGTAGGGTAGCGTTTCGTTCGCCATTAGTGGGACACTTGGCTGCTGCGATGATCGCAGTATCACCCTACGGCGTATTTTTAGCACAAGAAGCACGCCAATACAGTTTGGCAGTCTTATGGGTAACTGCTTCCCTCACCTGCTTAGTAATTGCCACCCGTCATATTAAAAACCGCACACCTTTACCCATCTGGATAGCACTTCTCTGGGTAGGAATTAATGCTTTAGGTGTTGCTACTCATTACTTCTTCACCCTCACCCTCTGCACAGAAGCTGTAGTTTTGATTTTTCTTGCTTGGCTTCAATTGCAGACTAGCAGGAAATTTTCTCTTTTATTCTCTCCTCCCTGGCGGCGCATCTATGCCGTTGCTACAGGTACTTTTGTAGCGAGTTTAATTTGGCTACCAATCTTTTTAGAAAATAGAAATCGTGATAATTTGACCGAGTGGATTCGGGGTTCGCGCGTCGGACTAGATTGGTTAAGCCCAATTTTTCAAGCTTTAGGAACATGGATTGCAATGATTTCGCTCCTGCCAGTTGAATCTTCACAGCTATTGGTTGTGATTCCTTCTGGACTAGTGATGCTGATTTTCTTTATTTGGGCAGTACCAATTTTGCTGAGTGGGATCAAGATTCAACTACAGCATCCAGAAAGCCGGATTATGATTCAGGTGTTTATTGGAGTTGTGATCAGCGCGATCGCTTTATTCTTTATCTTTACGTACTTTTTGGGTATTGACCTCACCAGGGGTGCTAGATATAACTTTGTTTACTTTCCCGCCATCGTTGTTTTACTGGGGGCGAGCCTCGCAGTTTGTTGGCATCCTCCCAAGGAATGGATAGAAAGAGAACAAGGGAAAAATGGGATAAAAAGCATCGGTAAATGGGGAATAAACGGTAAAAAAGCCGTAATGTTAATTTGGCTAATGGGATTTTTTAGTGCAGTTACAGTAATCTGCAATCTCGGCTATCAAAAATATTATCGCCCTGACCTGTTTGTGCAGCTAATTCAACAAACATCCCCAGTACCAGTACTGATTGCCACTACTCACAAAACTTATGTACACACTGGGGAAATGATGGGGGTAGGTAGGGAGATTAAACTTGCAAATTCACCCCAAAAATCTCTGTTTCTCCTTGCCCATCAAGACCAAGACCCGAATACTTCCACCATAGTTCTGGAAAATACTTTAAAGAAGTTACCACGACCTTTTGACTTGTGGCTGGTAAACTTTCACGCCCCCGTAGCAGAAACTGTCAAAACATGCGTTATATCTAATACTCAATCTTTGCCAAGCATAAACGGCTACGAATATAAACTTTATCATTGCCAGGAGAGTTAATAACCCGGGGGATGAGGTATGAAGGAGCAGGGGAGCAGGGGGAATTATTAAACAAGTGTCTCCCTTGTCTCCCCCCTCTCCCTTGTCTCCCTTGTCTCCCTTGTCTCTTCTCCATGTCCAATGCCCCATACTTCAATGCAGATGCATCTTGTGGAAGTTCCTCAAATATCGATATCCATAGGAGACTAAAGAAAGAAGAACAAAATATATCTGACACGTTTTCAAGCAGCGAAGGCTGTAAGTAGTTAAGGAGGATTTATGCGCGCAGTACTGATGGCAGGCGGTTCGGGAACGCGGCTTCGCCCGTTAACTTGCGATCTGCCCAAACCGATGGTGCCTATTCTAAATCGACCAATTGCGGAACATATTATCAATCTCCTCAAACGACATCAAATAACAGAAGTTATTGCAACATTGCATTATTTACCTGATGTCTTGCGAGACTACTTTCAAGATGGTAGCGATTTTGGCGTTCAGATGACCTATGCTGTCGAAGAAGATCAGCCTTTGGGTACAGCAGGCTGTGTGAAAAACATTGCCGAACTCCTTGATGAAACCTTTTTAGTTATTAGCGGCGATAGCATCACAGATTTCGACCTCACGGCAGCGATCGCATTTCACAAACAAAAAAAGTCAAAAGCTACTTTGATTTTAACCAGGGTTCCCAACCCGATTGAATTTGGGGTGGTGATTACTGATCAAGAAGCACGGATTCGGCGATTTTTAGAAAAACCCTCTAGTAGTGAAATTTTTTCCGATACCGTCAACACTGGCACTTACATTCTCGAACCAGAAGTTTTGGAATATCTGTCAGCAAACACTGAATCCGACTTTTCCAAAGACTTATTCCCCTTACTACTAGCAAAAGATGAGCCAATGTATGGTTACATTGCTCAAGGTTACTGGTGTGATGTTGGTCACTTAGATGCCTATCGTGAGGCTCAATATGACGCCTTAGATCAGAAAGTACAACTAGATTATGCCTACAAACAAGTTTCCCATGAGTTATGGGTAGGCCAAAACACTTACATCGACCAGACGGCTGTAATTGAAGCTCCAGCAGTAATTGGTGACAATTGCCGCATCGGTGCAAGAGTACACATTGAGGCAGGAACTGTAATTGGTGATAATGTCACTATTGGCGCTGATGCGAATCTCAAACGTCCCATAGTGTGGAATGGGGCATTCATTGGCGAGGAAGCAGCTCTTTCTGCCTGTGTGATTTCCCGTGGGACTCGTGTAGACCGCCGCGCCCAAGTATTAGAAGCTGCTGTTGTCGGTTCGCTTTCTACAGTGGGAGAAGAAGCCCAAATTAGCCCTGGCGTCCGTGTTTGGCCCAGTAAAAAGATTGAGTCAGGGGCAATTTTAAACATTAACTTAATTTGGGGAAACACCGCTCAACGGAATTTATTTGGGCAACGTGGTGTGCAAGGATTAGCTAATATCGACCTCACCCCAGAATTCGCCGTGAAATTGGGAGCTGCTTACGGTTCTACTTTGAAACCTGGTTCTAAGGTAACGGTTTCCCGTGACCAGCGTAATGTCTCTCGGATGGTGACGCGATCGCTGATTGCTGGTTTGATGTCAGTAGGTATTGATATTCAAAACCTCGATGCTACAGCTATCCCAATCGCCCGCACGGTTATACCCACAATGTCGGTAGCTGGTGGTATCCATGTGCGGGTACACCCTGATCGCCCCGACTACATTTTGATTGAATTCATGGATGCCAAGGGGATTAATATTTCCAAAGCCTTAGAAAAGAAAATTGAAGGCGCTTACTTTAAGGAGGATATGCGACGGGCGCTAATTCATGAAATTGGCGATGTGTCTTACCCCAGCCAAGTGAATGACCGCTACTGCACTGCTTTTGAAAAACTTTTGCATGTTCATACACTCCGCAACAGCAGAGCAAAAGTGGTGATTGACTATGTTTATGCCGTATCGGGGGCAGTTTTACCCCAAATGTTGGATAAATTTGGTGCTGATGCAGTGGTGCTGAATGCTAGTGTCACTAAAACAGCGATGTCAATCACTGACCGCGAAGGATTGCTGACTCAGTTAGGTCATGTAGTGGAGGCATTGAAAGCTAACTTTGGTGTCCAAGTATCTGCTAATGGAGAACAGCTAATTTTAGTTGATGAATCAGGCTACCCAATTCGTGGGGAAACTTTAACAGCACTGATGGTAGACATGATTCTGACGGCTAACCCCAGAGGAACAGTAGTAGTGCCAGTTCATGCTTCTAGTGCTATTGAACAAGTCGCCCGCCGCCATGATGGCAGAGTGATTCGCACCAAAGCCAACCCTACAGCCTTAATGGAAGCTTGTCAGAAAAATCCAAATGTAGTGCTGGGAGGTAGTGGAGAGACTGGTTTTATTTTCCCGCAACTGCATCCGGGATTTGATGCCATGTTCTGCATTGCTAAGATAATTGAGATGTTGACTATACAGGAGCGATCGCTTGCTGCTGCGCGGTCAGAATTGCCCCGTGTAATTCACAAAACTTATACAGTCCGTTGCCCGTGGACAGCCAAGGGTGCTTTGATGCGTTACTTAGTGGAAACTCACCCAGCCCAAAACCTAGAACTGATCGATGGAGTGAAAATTTGTCAGCCATACGATGATAGTTGGCTGTTAGTTTTACCAGATGCCAGCGAACCACTGGTGCATTTGTATGCAAATAGCAACGATCGCGATTGGGTAGATGAGACTATAAGAAACTACCGCAGCCGTGTTCAGGCGTTTGTCGAAAGACAACAAGAGTATCAACCTGCCGAAGTGTAATTTGTAATTGCTAATTCGTAATTCGTAATTAAAGAATTCAATTATAAATTACGAATTACGAATTATTTTAACCCTCCCAAGATGATTTGAGAGGGGTTCTAAATTCTTATCGAGGACATTCTGGTAAACTTCTCTCAGCGTAATTGCAATCAAAAAAAATTAAAGCTTCCCCAGTAGAGGTAAATTCTATACTTGTGAAGTATGAGTCACTTTTTGGACTTGCTTCATTTGACCAAATTTTCAAATAGTAACTACTATTATCATCGCTAGACCATAATTCATAACGGTAATTACCTCCTGAACCCTGACTATTTAACTAGTCAGCTAGTACTTTATTTGATGCAGACAACAAGCTCAATACAGTCAAAACCGGAATTACAGCTACTTTTAGTATTTGGATTAATTTCATATATCCACAAAAAACTTACTATCTCTAGTTTCATTTATTGATGTATTTTTTGAAACCAGTAATTACCAGGAATATTGTGTGAGGATATCGTAAGACACTTACAATAAGTTGGCTTGTAGCCCACTGCTTGTTGGGGTAGAATGAACCGTCGCCCGCCTTTTCAGTTTGTTTCTGAAATCCTTTTAGGACTTACGCAGAGGAGATCCCCCAACCCCCTTAAGAAGGGGGCTTTTCAGATCCCCCCCTTTTTAAGGGGGGTTAGGGGGGATCGAGGTTTCAGGTTTTCAGTGCGTAAGTCCTACCTTTATAAAACTTTACTTAAATCAAATGATAAAATTTTGCAATTACTCTGGTAGTATATCTTCATGCTTCTTGAGATAGATATTCATTAAGCTAATTATTTCAGTTATTTGTAAACTTTCTCAGGAGATAACGCCATGACAAGCGTGGCTGTTCAAAAACCGGAGTCAATTCCCTGGTGGGCAGGGAACGCCCGGTTAACCAACCTCTCAGGACGACTTTTGGGCGCTCACGTTGCTCATGCAGGGTTAATTGTTCTCTGGGCTGGTGCAACAACCCTTTTTGAACTTGCCCACTTCAACAGAGCGCAACCAATGTACGAACAGGGCTTAATTCTATTGCCCCATCTTGCAACCCTTGGTTGGGGTGTTGGAAGTGGTGGACAGATAGTAGATACCTATCCTTACTTCGTCGTTGGAGTATTGCACCTAATTAGCTCCGCCTTCCTGGGATTTGGCGGTATCTTTCATGCCCAACGTGGGTCCGCCATCTTAGAAGAAAGATTTTCCTTCTTTGGCTATCGCTGGGAAGATGCTAATAAAATGACCACTATTCTGGGTATTCACCTAGTGTTACTGGGTCTGGGAGCAGGCTTACTGGTTGCCAAAGCCATGTTCTTTGGCGGCTTGTACGATTCTACGGTGGGTGAGGTGCGCGTAGTTTCTAGCCCCACTTTGAACTCCGTCGTCATTTTTGGCTATTTATTTGGTGGCGGTGGCAAGCATTGGATTGCTGGAGTCAACAACCTGGAAGACTTGGTTGGTGGTCATATTTGGGTTAGCATTCTCTGCATTGCTGGCGGCATCTGGCACATTACCACTCAACCTTTCGGCTGGACAAAGCAGCTTTTTATCTGGTCAGGAGAAGCTTACCTTTCTTACAGCTTGGGTGCTTTAGCTCTAATGGGTTTTATAGCTGCTTATTTTGTCTCTGTTAACACATTAGCTTACCCACCGGAATTTTATGGGCCAGCCCTGAGTATTGGGTTTGACCGTTTTCCGTACTTCCAGAGTGGAAATTTCCTATGCTCTCGCGTTTGGCTGGCGAATGCTCATTTCTGGCTAGCTTTTTTCTTTCTTCAAGGGCATCTCTGGCACGCTTTACGCGCTGCTGGATTTGACTTTCGCGCTTGGAGAGTCGTCCGTTCAACTCGTGGGGAGGCAATCTAACAATGGCAACTGCAACGATAACGACCCCAGAATCCGGTTGGTGGGCTGGCAATGCCCGATTCATTAACCTGTCGGGTAAGCTTTTGGGCGCTCATGTTGCTCATGCTGGGTTGATTGTCCTTTGGGCAGGAGGAATGACCCTATTTGAAATCACCAAATACGACCTCTCCCGACCGATGTATGAGCAGGGGTTAATTTTGCTGCCCCATCTGGCAACTTTAGGATTTGGTGTTGGCGACGGCGGCCAAATTATTGATACCTATCCTTATGTTGTAATTGGTGTTTTACATCTGATTAGTTCCGCTGTACTAGGTGCTGGCGGCATTTACCATGCCGTTTTAGGCCCAGCAGTATTGGATGATAACCCGTCTTTCCCTGGCTTGTTTGGCTACGACTGGAAAGATGAAGACAAGATGACCACCATCATCGGCATTCATCTGCTGTTGTTGGGGTTCGGGGCGTGGTTCTTGGTGGCAAAGGCGCTGTTTTGGGGTGGTCTTTATGACCCGGCAGTAGCATCTGTACGAGTGATTACTGAACCGACTATTAACCCTGGTCGCATCTTTGGCTATCTCTTCGGTGCTTTTGGCAAACAGGGAATGGCAGCAGTTAATAACCTAGAAGATGTCATCGGTGGACATATTTGGGTAGGAATACTCTGCATTGCTGGAGGTTTTTGGCACATTCTCACCAAGCCTTTTGCTTGGGCAAAAAAGGTACTGTTTTGGTCTGGTGAAGCTTACCTATCCTATAGCCTGGGCGCTCTGGCTTACATGGGTTTGTTGGCAGCATATTTTGTTACGGTGAATGATACCGTTTATCCCACAGTTTTCTATGGCCCGTTAGGACTGAGTACTACTGCATCGGGAGTGATTACATCTCGTACTTGGCTAGCAACCAGTCACTTTGCTTTGGCAATTGTATTTCTAGCTGGTCATATCTGGCACGCCTTGAGGGTGCGTGTCATAGCGGCTGGAGTTGATTTTCAGCAGGGAGTTGTCAATCCTGCGGGAATGCCGGAAATAGGGAATTTCGATACTCCAGTGAATGCTTCTGATATCACCCTGAAGTTGTTGGCAAATCTTCCTATTTACCGTCAAGGCTTATCTCCTTTTTCACGGGGGCTGGAAATTGGCATGGCGCACGGCTATTTCTTGATTGGCCCGTTCGTCAAACTAGGCCCGCTGCGGGATACAGAGTTGGCAAATCAAGCAGGGCTACTTGCGACAATCGGTCTGGTATTGATTTTGTCTATTTGCTTGTGGTTGTATGGTAGTGTATCGTTTCAAAAACGCAAACCTGCTCAAGGGGAACTACCGGAAAACATGAAAACGGCTAAGTCTTGGAGCGAGTTTAATGCTGGCTGGACAGTGGGTAGCTGCGGAGGAGCTTTGTTTGCCTTCCTGCTGTTAACCAATAGCAGTTTGTTTTTCTAAGTTGCATCAACTTGTGTGAGGTTTACGTACAGGACGAATCGCCATTGTTGGATAAGTTCTTTTGATCACACAACTATATATCAGGTGACAATATGTCGAAAAAAATTGGTTTGTTTTACGGGACTCAAACTGGCAACACTGAATCTGATGCCGAAAAAATTCGGGATGAGTTTGGTGGTGATGTTGTAACATTACATCCCATTTACGAAGCGGATACTACCACTTTTGATGAGTATGAATTGCTGATTATTGGCTCTCCCACTTGGGATATTGGTCAACTTCAGAGCGATTGGGAAGGCTTTTTCTCTGATCTGGATGAGATAGATTTTAGTGGTAAGCAGGTCGCGTATTTTGGTGATGGAGACCAATATGGCTATAGCGATAACTTCCAGGATGCAATAGGAATTCTAGAAGAAAAAATTTCCCAACGGGGCGGTAAAACTGTTGGCTACTGGCCAACAGAGGGGTATGAATTTGATCAATCTAGAGCTGTGAAAAATGGTAAGTTTGTCGGATTGGCACTTGATGAAGGTAGTCAATCTGAGTTAACAGACGAGCGGATTAAAACTTGGGTTGCTCAGTTGAAGAAAGAATTTGGTTTGTAGAAAGTACGAGATTACATCTGTGCATCTGTGTCAACTTAAAGTGACAACCACTAAGGGATAAAGCTTTGAGAGATTGCCTGATTAAGAATCTTCGACTCTTAATGCCCAGCTGATTAGTGCTATTATCATTACCCACATTCTTGTAACAGTCAAATTGTTGCCAAACCCGTAGTCTGCCTGCGATTCAAATCCTGGGCTGCATAGCATAATTCAGTTTTAACTGACTCTGGTTAACTCAATTGAGTTCGTTGAAACGGACTTTAGCTATTAGCTTTAGAATTTATTCCCAAGCTAATAGCAAGGAAGCAAGAGATTGAAAAGATGTGGGTAATGACGAGCCTAATTAGCGACAGAGCCGTAAGAAAAGGCATTTCCACGTAGAACTGCGAAATGAGGTTTTTTCTGGTGTTTTAGTTGAAGTTGACACCAATAACAGATGTAATTTCTTATTCAAAATTGATAATTCAGAAGTTTTAGGTATGACAGGTATTTATGTCTGATTCATTTGATGTTCTGTGGTTAAATGCTAGTCCTGTATTGAAGCGTTTTGATAAACCATTACTTCAATACCTATCTGGGTATATGAGCATCGCCCAGTGGGAATACCACCAAACTAAAGATGAAGCCAGTTCCATAGATCAAGCTGTGGAGTTGCTGTATGACTTTTTAGAATGGCGCGATCGCCCCGTGCATCTGGCAGGTCATGGGATGGGTGGTGCGATCGCCTTAAGCTATGCTCGTCGATTCCCCCAGAAAGTGCGATCGCTCACGCTGCTGGCTGTAGCATCTCAACCCGCCAACAATTGGCACGCTCACTATTACTTTCAACGACAACTTTTTAGTATCAGCCGTGAACTAATTTTGGCAAGCAGCGTTCGCAGTCTTTTTGGAAATCAATCGCCTCATACCACTAGGAAGTTAGTAGCTGCCTTAGATAAAGATTTAGAACAATCTCCCTCGCCACACTCTTTGTTTAAGTTAGTTTATTTACCCAAGGGTGGAGTTTCTATGCCAATGATGGTATGTGGTAGCAAGAGTGATCCAGTAGTCAACCCACCTGCATTGCATGACTGGTTAAATTGGTTTAAGCCAGAAGATAAACTCTGGGAATGCTCAGAAGGGTATCATTTTTTTCACTACTTCTATCCTCAACAAGTTGGTGAACAGATTTTGAGTTTTTGGCAACGCCATCATCCGCATCTACTGGAAGCATCTGCACTATCCCTAAGCACTTCTACATATTCATAAAGGCAGAAGGCAGAAGAACCAACGCTTAAAAACTAATATTTGCTTGCAGCCAAGAGTAGTTCGAGCGGTGATAGTTAGCATTGTCGCTTTGTTTGTGCTGCCTATTTTTCTTCCAATTTTGATGATTACATTTTGTAAAGAGATCAAGTAAATAAGAATTACTTTCAATAGACTAAGTTTGTAATCTCAATAATTGGTAAGTAGCTTCAATAAGCAGCGCATGTGTCAAGAAGTCATATCTGGCCACAATCGGTAACGCCTGCTGTGAATTGGAAGAAGCTTTTCTGCTTCAGGTAAAAGCTTCGCGTCTACACATGTGGTAGCTGATTTGTTGTACTCAAGCGACATTTAACTGCTGAAACAAGAACTAATTAATTGAGTATTATTGCCAACAACTACTAATTTGTTTAACAATGCAGACATACGGCAATCCCAACGTCAAATTTGATTGGTGGAATGGTAACGCCCGCTTCGCCAACCTTTCTGGCTTATTTATCGGTGCTCATGTGGCACAAGCAGCGCTGACGACGCTCTGGGCTGGAGCATTTACATGGTTTGAAATCTCTCGCTTCAATCCCCAAGTACCTATGGGGGAACAGGGGCTGATTTTGCTTCCCCACTTAGCTACCTTGGGTTTTGGTGTGGGCGCAGGTGGTCAGGTAGTCGATACTTACCCTTATTTCGTTATCGGCGCTTTACACTTAATTTCTTCTGCTGTGCTTGGTGCAGGCGCACTTTTCCACACCTTTAAAGGCCCAAAAAACTTAAAAGACGCCAGTGGTCGCGCTCGGAAATTTCATTTTGCATGGGATGACCCGAAAAAACTTGGGTTTATCTTAGGACATCACCTAATTTTCTTGGGATTAGGTGCTTTACTCTTGGTAGGAAGAGCCATGTACTGGGGAGGACTGTACGACTCGACAATTCACGATGTTCGAGTTGTCACCGACCCCACCCTCAATCCCTTGGTCATTTATGGCTATCAAACCCACTTTGCCAGTGTTAACAACTTAGAAGATTTAGTCGGCGGTCATATCTATGTAGGCTTGTTACTCATTGGCGGCGGTATTTGGCACATCCTCATAGAGCCTTTACCTTGGGCGAAAAAGCTTTTAATCTTCTCCGGTGAAGCCATCCTTTCCTACTCTTTAGGCGGTATTGCCTTAGCAGGATTTGTTGCAGCTTACTTCTGTGCGGTGAATACCTTAGCTTACCCCGTGGAATTTTATGGCCCTATCTTGGAACTAAAACTCGGAGTTAGTCCTTATTTTGCCGACAGCATTAAGTTAGTTAACGGTGGTTATACTTCCAGAGCATGGTTAGCAAATGCCCATTTCTTCTTAGCTTTCTTCTTCTTGCAAGGTCATCTGTGGCACGCCCTACGAGCAATTGGTGTTGACTTTAAGCAAATTGAAAGGGCAATAAATGCCATAGGTAGCGAGTCGTAAAACAATTTTAGATTTTAGATTTTGGATTTTAGATTATGACAACCTAAAATCCGTCTTGGAAAGTTCTGTTCGCCGGAAATCGGCGCTCAGACTTTCCGCAAAATCTCAAAATTTAAAATGCTCATAAGGGTATTTAACTATGACAATTACAACTGATAGAACCTTAGCAGAAGATACCAATTCATCGTGGTTAGTGGGTAATGCCCGTTTAATTGATTTATCTGGTCAATTATTAGGCGCTCACATTGCTCATGCAGGCTTAATTATGTTTTGGGCAGGAGCAATCACAATATCGGAAGTTACACGCTTTGTTCCTAACGTTCCAATGTATGAACAAGGATTGACTTTGTTACCCCACTTGGCAACTTTGGGCTGGGGTGTAGGTGCTGGAGGTGAAGTAGTCGATACCTATCCCTATTTTGTAATTGGCATTTTGCACTTAGTTGCATCTGCTGTATTGGGTGTAGGTGGACTTTTTCATGTTTTTCGTGGTCCAGCGATTTTATATAATGCCGGTGGACAGGCGGCGAAATTTCACTATGAATGGAATGATCCCAAGCAATTGGGTTTGATTTTAGGTCATCACCTAATTATTCTGGGTTTGGGAGCCTTTTTGTTAGTGCTAAAGGCAATGTTTTTTGGCGGAATTTATGATACTAACGTGGGAAATGTCCGCCTAATTAGCAATCCTAATTTAAAGCCAGCAACAATTTTTGGCTATTTAGTTGGTCTGAAAGATGGTAGCTGGACTCCTTTAGGGATGGCAAGTGTTGACAACTTAGAAGATGTCATTGGTGGTCACATTTGGGTTGGCTTCATCTTAATTGCTGGTGGCGCGTGGCATATTATTGTGCAGCCTTTTACATGGGTAAGACGAATTTTGCCAATTGAAAATGGTGAAGAAATTCTTTCTTATAGCTTGCTGGGTTTAGCTTTGATGGCTTGGATTTCTGCCGTGCTCGTGGGATATAACACAACAGTTTTTCCGAGAGAATTTTACGGTTATGAACGTCTGGGAATGGCAGATATTCAGTTCTTCCTTGGTGTAACGGCGTTCTTAGGTTATGTTTGGCACTATTGGCGATCCTCGCGTCAAGGTAATAGTTAATTAAGTTTCGCTCAACCCTAGCTAAATAAAGTCCGATGCCTGTGGTTAACAGCAGTGGACTGCGGGCATTTTTTTGGAATTTTTAGGAGGATAACTAATGTTAACTATGATTTTGTGCGCCTTTTGCACTTGGACAATAATGATTCTATTTATTGGTAGTGTCTGGTTAACCCTAAAAAAAGGGATAATTCATTTAAAAACGCTGCATGAAATTCCCTGTTCTGGTTGCGAATATTTCACCAACGACTACCGCCTCAAATGTACTGTACACCCAAAAAAAGCTTGTTCTGAGGAAGCGATCGCTTGTATTGATTTTGAGCCGAAAACTTCTGCCTGTAATGCTTGCCAAAAGGGACGACGAAAGCTTTGTTAAATTTATTTGATTACTCGTTCAGTAAGATACAAGGGTGCGATCGCTAATTAAAGTAAAGATTTTTTGCTATCAGGCACTACGACTCTACTTTTAGTTAGGAATAGTCCCGAAAAAACGACTATCACGACATGGGGTTAAGAGCGCCAAAAGTAAAGCATTTAGCCCCTGATTGAGTTGGTGCAGGTAGGTTGAATAGGGTGTGGTACGTGTAGTAAGTAGATTTTCAGTCGGTTGTTACTTACACACCATAAAATAATCATTTAAAATACTATACGACTCATATTTGATTTTTGAAATACACGTAGGGTGTGTGTTCGCCGGGAGTACAGCACCAAAACCTTCGGGTGGTGCGTTACCGAAGTCGTAACACACCCTACAGATACTTAGATTTTTTCAAAAATCAAATCGGATTGCTATATTGCAGAATTAAGTTACATAATTCAATAAACCTGCTTTATGATTATGTTGTGAGCCAATAAAAGCCATTCAACCTCTCAATAAGTCTTTACTACTTTACTTAATCCTCGCCAGGGGAGACAAAAAAGATGAAAACCCCTAACACAGTAGAAGACATAATCACTCGTCGAATTGATAGTAGCGATCGTGATGTCTTTATGCGTAAGGATTTTGTAGACATTGCTAGCTACACTCAAATTGGGCGTAGTCTTAAGGAATTAGTAAAAAAAGGTAAAATCGTTAAAATTGGTTACGGGCTTTACGCTAAAGCTGCATTTTCTCCTTTGTCAAAGCGTATAGTTCCCCGTAGAGCGTTACGTGAACTAGCAACTGAAGCTCTAAAGAAATTACAGATAGAGGTTGTTGCATCAAGCTATGATCAAGCTTATAGTCAAGGACGTACAACGCAAGTTCCAACCGGACGAGTTGTTGGCGTTAAAGGACGAGTGTCACGTAAAATTGGTTACGACGGTAAGTATGTAACCTTTGAATACGTTTCTTGACCTAAACCTTGTAGAAGTTATTGCCAGTGATCTTGGTGTTGATCCTTCGTTTGTTGAGAAGGATTGGTACGCTATGCGGATAATTGCATCCTTGATCGCTGTGAATAATTTTGGTGTGCAGTTAGTTTTTTCGGGAGGAACTAGCTTATCAAAAGGGTTTGGACTTATTAAGCGTTTTTCGGAAGACCTTGATTTCAAAGTAATTTTGCCAAAAGCAAATCCTACACGCAATGAATGTAGTAATTACCGAAAGCAAATTGTTGAAGTAATCCGTGGAAGTAGTTCAGAATGGTCATTGGACGAAGAACCAAAATCTGAAAATGCAAATCGTAAATTCACTTGCAACATTCGCTACAAAGAAAATTTTGAGATAACTGCGGCACTTCGTCCTTATATAAAGTTAGAGGTTAATTTTATTGTGCCTACCTTGCCTGTTGAACAAAGGGCTTTACAGCCTTTTATTGCTCAAGCAATGGATCAATTACCAGAAGTTCCTTTAATAGCTTGTGTTTCACCCATAGAAACAGCGGCAGAGAAATTGAGTGCTTTAACCTGGCGAGTGTTATCTAGAAACAGAAGTAGTGAAAAAGATGATCCATCTCTTATTCGGCATTTATATGATTTAACAGCATTACGATGCTTAATTTTTAATTATTCAAATTTTTCGGATTTAGTTGTTAGTGTGATAGCAGAAGATATAGAGTGCAGCAGAAAAAAAATTAAATCATTGGCCAACTCCGAAGTAGAATTCTTGCAAGAAATGGTGCTAACACTAGAAAATGATTCTTTGTATGCTAATGAATACCAGCAATTTGTTACAGGAATGTCTTACGCCGTAGAAGACGAATGCCCCACTTTTAGTGAAGCTATAGACGCTCTTAAAAGCATAATTAGCATAATTAAATGAAAAAAATAACAGTTTAGTTGAACGTGGCACTCGACACTATTTAACAAGAAAAATCTTAATTGTTGAATGCACTATATAGCTTTGAATTCATCTATTTTATTTTTCATAGCATTAGAAGCTTCTTCTTTTGTTGATAAAAATTCTCCTAAAAGAATTGAGTTATAATTTCCCTTCCTATTCTCTTTTGTAAAATCTAAAATACTATAGCCAAGTTTTGCAGTGCTATAGAACTCCAATCTTTATCAATTGAGTCAAGGGATACTATAATAGTCCATCCTTTATAATGCGCCATGTGGTTATTACAGATATGTCCACTTTTTCCTCCAAACTCTATTAACTCATTTTCTTCCCACTCTTCAGGCTCTAATTCTTTATAATTTTGTTGGTTGAAATATTTTTTAAACTCTTGCAAATCATCTTCGGAAGTAATACTTATACAATTTCTCTGAAGCAAGAAATTATTAGGTAGATAGGAAAGATAATCACCTGTTTTAGGCTCATAATTATGTATAGAAATTTCTCTATTCTCAAAAATTTTTAGATCCAGGGGATTTTCAGCAAAAGGATTTACAAGTATATGTAAACCATTAACAACAGTTTCTTCATAGTCTGGTCTTAATTTTAGGAATTGAAATGTATGTATAAATAAAAGCTAATTTACACTGATTTAAATTAGACTATAACCAAAGTGTAAATTAAATTCACATATTTTTATCATATAAGCAATAACCCTAAGTTTAACTTACTGACTCAAGGCATAAGTTATGAAATCTTTTACTGCAAGCGGACATGATATGAGTCCTCACTAGAGACAGACGTATTGGTCAGTGTTGATCAAATCCAATCCAGAGCGCGTATTTTCACAATTAGACGCGGATAGTCTTAAGGAAATATCGCCAACTCAGTTTCCGGGTCAAAAAAGTGAATTTTCTCTAGAGTTAGTGATAACCAAAGTTGCTCACCAACTTGGACAAATCGGTCTGGTGGTATCCGCACTTGTAGGTAATTGGCTGTAGTCGCAGGTTGAGATCCCGGTTCGGCAATCTTAACAGCGAGAAAGGAATCGTTGCCGAGATTCTCTACCAAATCTACTTGCACTGGTAGATTTTTGGTGGCAGGCATACTCAAATTTAAGTGTTCTGGGCGAATCCCTAAAATTAAAGTTTTCCCATCATATTTTTGTAAAGCTTTTCCCCAAACCTCTGGGAGGGTGAAACGTAACTGGGCATGAGTAATCAACTGCGGGGCATGAAATTCTACAGGAATAAAATTCATCGGTGGCGAACCAATGAACTCTGCAACAAAAAGGTTGGCAGGGCGATTGTAAAGTTCTAAAGGAGAAGCAACTTGCTGAATTTTACCCTCAGACATAATCGCAATGCGATCGCCCATTGTCATTGCTTCTGTTTGATCATGGGTAACGTAAATTGTCGTTGTCCCTAGTTGGCGCTGCAACTTCACAATTTGGGCGCGGGTTTCCGCCCGTAGTTTGGCATCTAAGTTAGAAAGCGGTTCATCCATTAAAAACACTTGAGGGTCACGCGCGATCGCTCGTCCCAGTGCAACTCGTTGTCTTTGTCCCCCAGATAGCTGTTTGGGTAAGCGATTCAGCAATGTTTCAATTTGCAACAGTTGGGCAACACTACGCACCTGCTCATCCACCGCCTGTTCTTTGTCAGAAATGTAGCGCAGTCCTTTAGGTAACTTTTTTGTCGCCCCCACAAAAAGATTTTCAGCCCACGTCCGAAGATAGGGAGATGAGGGAGTAATTTCTCCCCCTGCTCCCCCAAAACGGCGGCGTAACCCAAAGGCGATATTGTCATACACCGTCATGTGAGGATAGAGGGCGTAATTTTGAAATACCATTGCGATGTCGCGTTCCTTGGGTGGTAGGTCATTGATCAAGCGATCGCCTACCCAGATATTACCGCCAGTCATCACTTCCAAACCGGCGATTAACCGTAGCAGAGTGCTTTTGCCACAACCAGAAGGGCCCACCAGCACCATAAATTCGCCATCTGCGATCGTCAGGTTAATCCGCCGCAAGACGTTGACACTTCCTGCACGCTCTTGCACTGCATCAGTTTTATCCCCAAGCGTGAGGGGAGATTGGATTTGTGAAGTCACACTTTCCCCTTTACGCGAGGAAAAACTTTTATAAACGTTTTCTAAAACAACTTGGGACACGACTCTTAATTATTGTCATTGGGCATGGGGCACTTGTACTGAGCGACTTGCCTTGAGCGTACTCCTACGGAGAAGCAAGCTACGCGCAGCGTCTCGTAGAGAAGCCGAAAGGAGCCGAAGTATTGGGCATAGGGCATTAGCTTGAAAAAGGGACAAATGACAGTTTAGCGCCAATCATAATACAGGTTCCATGTAAATACGAAAAGTTAAAAAAACAGCTTGGAGCATCAAAAGCAAACTATTCTAAATTTTAGGGCTGTCAAGAGGTGTTGTTATGACTACCGATGTACCTAAAAATCTTTCCCAAGACCCAAGCGTTAACACTGTCCATGACATTGTAGACGTACAAACTACAGATTGTTGCATTGTGGGTGGAGGTCCAGCAGGAGCAGTATTGGCGCTGTTGTTAGCGCGTCAAGGCATTTCTGTGATGCTGCTGGAAGCACACAAAGACTTGGATCGCGACTTTCGTGGCGATACGATTCATCCATCAGTGATGGAAATTATGGAGGAATTGGGACTTAGCGATCGCTTGCTAGGACTTCCCCATACCAAAATGCGCCAAATTAGTATTCAAACTCCTCAAGATACTGTCACATTCGCAGATTTTAGTCATCTGAAAACCCATTATCCCTACATTACAATGCTTCCCCAGGTAAAATTCCTGGAGTTCATCACCCAAGAAGCACAAAAATATCCTAGTTTCCATCTGGTGATGGGTGCGAATGTACAGGAACTAATTGCCGAAAATGGTGTGATTCAAGGTGTCCGCTATCGAGGAGGCGGTGGTTGGCATGAAATTCGGGCAATACTGACAGTTGGTGCAGACGGTCGCCACTCACGTTTACGCCACCTGGGTGAGTTTGAATCAATCGAAACTTCGCCGCCAATGGATGTCCTCTGGTTTCGCCTACCGCGTCAGTCAGAAGACCCTGAAGGGGGAATGGGGCGCTTTGGTCAAGGTAAGCTAATCGCCATGCTTGACCGTGGTGATGAGTGGCAACTTGGCTATGTTATTCCTAAAGGAGGCTATCAACAATTAAGGGCTGCGGGTTTAGAGGAATTGAAAAAATCTGTTGGGGAAGTGGTGCCAGAATTCCAGCAACGCATCCAAAATTTAGATGATTGGTCACAAATAGCTTATCTCTCAGTCGAGTCCAGCCGTGTCAAACGTTGGTATCGTCCGGGACTGTTACTTATCGGTGATGCAGCTCATATAATGTCCCCCGTTGGTGGAGTTGGCATTAATTACGCGATTCAAGATGCTGTAGTCGCGGCAAATGTACTCGGCAAATCGCTCAAAAACCGAGAAGTACAACTTAGCGACTTAGCAAAAGTACAACGTCAACGCGAGTTGCCTACACGTATAATTCAGGCGTTTCAAACTTTTATCCAAAAGCGGGTATTGGCCCCGGTTCTCACCTCAAATCGCACCTTTGTACCACCTGCGTTTTTGCGCTTACCCATCTTGCGCGATCTACCAGCAAGGTTAATCGCCTTCGGTGTTTTTCCATCTCACGTCAAAACTTAATTTTTGCCAAGAATTTTTTCTATTTCATGGATAGATGGTACAATTATACTACTCTATGCAGAATTGAATGCTCAATTTAGTCAAGCGAAGGTAGCGAGTAGCATACTTAATGCTGTTCAAAGCGATCGCTTGGCTTTTATGCTAGAAAGGACTAAAAACTCAGAGTGGATGTAGAAAATTTGTTCAAACATTATTAAAAAATGCAAACAATCAAACATATCTAGATATTAATTGGCACTACATAGAAAAACCCCCTCTTTTTCAATCAGCACTTTTTGCAGTCAGGAGTAATTTTAATGAACAGCTGCGTTTTGATGGCGGAAATTGTTAACGAGCCGCAACTCCGCTATACAGCGGATAATCTAGGAGTCACGGAAATGCTGGTGCAGTTTCCAAATTCCCAGAAACCAGAAGATCCGCCAGCCACGCTGAAAGTTGTCGGCTGGGGGAATTTAGCAACAGAAATTCAGCAAAATTACCACCAAGGCGATCGCGTCATCCTGGTAGGACGTTTAACTATGAATACTGTTGATCGTCAAGAAGGTTTTAAAGAAAAACGCGCTGAATTGACAGTGCAACAAATTCAATCTGTTGGAGGTAGTTTTAATACCGATCCATTGCCCTCAGCAACCGTAACTCCATCATTCACTGAAACTGCTCCACGACAACCATCTTCAGCATCTCGTCCTCCCCAGAAAGATGTTCCCAGTTACGATTCACCACGTCCAGCACCTACCCCAGCGACAAATCCTGTTGGTGTTGCTCCCCAAGCGACAAGTTACGAACCCGTACCTCAACCCACAAATTATGAGCGAACCACTTATCCAGCAGTGAAAGAGGAAGAACCAGATCCAGATGATATTCCCTTCTAAAGTTGCTAGTTGAGCGTGTATTCAATTTACTAACTAACATTACGACTAGACAATTTCTACAAATAGCCATCCTAAAGGATGTGCTATTTTTTTGTTTGCGTTGAGCTTTGCGTCTTGTCGTGAGACATCGCTTAGTTTAGCTATTGATCAGTTAGGGATAGAGAATTTTAATCTCTAAATCATAAGCTTCAGCCTCTATTTGACAATTTAAGAAACTTTATCATGGCTACCAATATCAATCAATAAAATAACCATTTCTAACAAAGTCTCATCCTCAGATAAATTAAAGATAATTCTATAATCATAAGCAACAGAACAAGACCACAAACCCGCTAAATTTCCTGTTAACTTATGAGACTTCAAAAGCGGTGTAAATGGATCATCTGCCAAGAGCCTTAATACCTTAACAATTTGATTCTTTAATTGAGGATTTCTCTTTGTAATCTTCCTAAAAGACCGCTTAAATCCACTACTCCAGACAACTTCTATCATCATCTCCTAGTAAATCAGCGATCAAATCATCAACGCTTTCTCTATAAACAGTGCTATTTTTAAAAGCCTGCATCACTTCCTGAGCATTAGCCAAAATTTCAACCCGCCGATTCTCAATTCGTTGCTGGCGAAGAAACTCAAATAAATACTCTCGATCTTCTGTGGGCAAACTTTCAATAGAATTAATAATTTCTTGTAAAGTCATCATAGAACCTCCTAATAAAGTAAACTCTACCTTTACTAACTCTATTTTAATCTCTAAATCTAAAGCCTCAGCCTCTTGCATTTAGACAATTTATGCAAAAATAGGATACTATATTGGGCGCAGTGGCGACAAATGTTTCTGGAGGACAGAACCAGTGATTAGCGATCACCAGGGCATTAACCTTTCTTCATCTCGGCGTTGCGATAAACAATAAAATAAACCCTTAACTGTTGTATCTAACAATTAAGGGCGTAACTACTTATTTAGACTTAGGTAAACCTCCTCTCAGTGTCAGGTCAACTCCTATCTTTATAGTCGTTGACCGGGAGTCAGAGTTGCTTGTATCGATTACATGGATGTAGAAACTAAAACCAGTAATCGAAGCCAGTAAAGCAGCAATAGCTAAAGGTTCACGCAAGCGTTTGATTGGGGGCATTTTTCCATTGTCATTGGTTGCGTACAATGTGGCTCTAAATCCACTGGTGTACAGTCCCCTTCTAGTCAAGAATATCACAAAAGATTGTAGGGTAGATCAACATCTAAAATTTCTCTTTTTTTGTACAAAATTATACTTAAAATTGGATAAAAAATTGAAAAAAAGCTGATTATGACATTAATGTATGCGAAATGTCGGTTAAAATGGTTGAAATAGGTAATTTTAACGAACTATTTATGCTAAAAATTTATACTCTTTTTAGAAATGTTGATGAGTCAATACTAAAGCTAAACAAATATATCAAAGGATACCAATTTGTAAAATTTGATTTACTTGAGGTTAAAGATAGATTTTTCAAACTTTTTAATCTGCCTAACAATTTTACTTCTCAAGAGTATTTTGTTAATTATACTGGGCAAGAGTTGGATAGATATTTTTGCGATGCAATTAACTGGAGTAAATTATCTGATTCCGGTTTTTTTAATCGATACTATATGATATTTCTCGAAACTATTGATTATGATGTTAAAGTGAAAGTTGATGGTAAAGAATATTTTGCGGGTGATACGAATTCTGTTTTATACGTTACTCACGAATACGTTAAGCATTTAACTCAATGCTTGCGACTTACATTTCCTGGTTATACAGTAGCAACTGTAACTTTTTTAATAAACCTTTCGAGTAAAGAAATTCCTATCAGATTTTATGGGAGCGGTAGTCGTAATGAAGAAAAAATTTTATGTATTGATGAATCAAAATTTGAACAGTTCAATAATTTAATTCAAAAAAAATTACCTATAGAAAATGATTTATTGCTTACCCTTGAATATTTCAATACTTCTTATACACTTGAATATGATCTGGTGAGATTTATTATTCTTATAACTGCTCTAGAGAGTATTTTCAGTTTTAGTCGTGACCAAATAACCCATACTGTAGCTCGACATTCAAGCCTATTAATATCTAATACAAAAGAAGAATTTCAAAATAATTATTCAAAAATAAAAAAGCTTTATGATCAGAGAAGTAGTTTTATTCATGGCACTAAGAATAAAATCAGTCTTTTAGAAGAAGATATTGACTTTACAGAAGAATTAGTAAGAAAAGCAATTATTTTTTGGATAAATTTAGGTGAGAATAAACAACAACTATTCAATTATTTTAATAGATTGGGATATCCTGAATAAATTTTACGTATTATTTGTAACCACCTGCAATACTAATCGCTCAAACCTGCAACCAAGAAATTTTTAAACCAGAATGGCATTGAGCCGAAATTGCAAACATCTTGGCTCAATCCTATCTACTAATTAAACAAGTATTTTCAAATGTATTATTTTTGACCTTTATTTCCAATTCAGTACTACTCCCCCATTGGGAGATTTTTTAGGGCAATGATCGCAATTTCCCCAAATCACAGGCGGTTATACATCGCAATTGCGTGTATATTGTGGAAGTATGCGATGTCATAAAAACTGCCAAGGAGTCTAAAAACCAAATTTACCCACACATACATCAAAACTATTGTTAAAATCCAAATAATTTTAAGTTAGAATTCCTACCCATACTCCTATGAGAGAAACTGTCCTAGAGGTTCGCAATCTCCAAGTTGAATTTCCCAGTGATGGCAACATCGGCAGAGCTTTGGATGGTATTTCCTTTGGGTTGCATCGAGGTGAGACTCTAGGAATAGTAGGAGAATCGGGGAGTGGTAAATCAGTGACAGCCCTGGCTGTGATGGGTTTGTTGCAGACTCCGGGTATAGTTACTGGCGGTGAAATCTGGTTTCGTCCTCAGGAGAATGCCAACCCCATCGATTTGGTAACATTGCCTCCTGAGCAAATGCAGTTACACCGGGGTGGCGACATCGCCATGATTTTTCAAGAACCGATGAGTTCGCTCAATCCAGTTTATAACATTGGGTTTCAGCTAACAGAAGCGATTAGGCGGCATCAGAATGTGTCAGCAGCCCAAGCAAGACAAATTGCGATCGCAGGTCTGCAAGAGGTAAAACTTCTACCTAGCGATGAAGAGATCCAGCAGCAGCATATCGAAACTTGGCATCAAACCAACAGCAATTCATCAAAACTAGATCCATCAAAGTTGGCACAGTTGATTAGGGAACACAAAGAAGCCATGCTGGAACGCTATCCCCATGAACTTTCTGGGGGTCAGTTGCAACGGGTGATGATTGCAATGGCAATTTCTTGTAACCCATTAATCTTAATTGCCGATGAACCAACCACAGCCTTGGATGTGACGGTGCAAGCGACTATTTTGGAGTTAATCCGAGAATTGCAACAAAGCCGTGACATGGCAATGATTTTTATCACCCACGACTTGGGGCTAATTTCGGAAATTGCTGACGAAGTAGCGGTGATGTATAAAGGCAAAGTTGTCGAGTCTGGTGCTTCTGAGCAAATTTTCAGCAGTCCCCACCATCCATATACTAAAGGTTTGATAGCCTGTCGCCCCACACTTGACCGCCGTCCCCAAAAATTACTCACTGTTTCTGACTATATGAGTGCAGAAGAGACACCAACGGGACAAGTAGTAATTCAGGCGAAAGAACCCGCACAATCCATAGAAGTCACTACTGAAGAAATTGCTGCAAGATTGGCAAACTTCAATCAGAAGGAACCTCTGCTGCAAATCCGCAACCTGAAAGTTGGTTTTCCAGTGCGCGGAGTGTTTGGTGGTACAAAACGCTACAATATGGCAGTTAATGGCGTTTCCTTTGATGTCAAACCAGGGGAAACACTAGGTTTGGTGGGAGAATCTGGTTGCGGTAAAACCACCCTTGGCAGAACCTTGTTGCGATTAATTGAACCAATGGGTGGTCAGATTATCTTTGAGAAACAAGATATTACTAGCCTCAAAGGAGAACCGTTGCAAAAACTGCGGCGGGAAATGCAAATAGTCTTCCAAAATCCTTTCAGTTCCCTCGACCCACGGATGAAGGTTGGGGAGGCGGTAATGGAACCATTGTTAATTCACTCCGTTGGTAAGACAAAGCAACAACGACGCCAACGAGTAACCGAACTCTTAGAACGGGTGGGGTTGAGTGCAGATGCAATTAACCGCTATCCCCATCAGTTTTCTGGTGGTCAACGCCAGCGAATTTGCATAGCCCGTTCTTTGGCATTAAATCCTAAATTTATCATCTGTGATGAATCAGTTTCAGCGCTGGATGTTTCAGTACAGGCGCAGGTATTAAATATTCTCAAAGAATTACAACAAGACTTTCAGCTTACCTATATTTTTATTTCTCACGATTTAAGTGTAGTGAAATTTATGAGCGATCGCATTTTAGTCATGAATCGCGGTCAAATTGTTGAAGAAGGCACAGCCGAAAGCATTTACCTAGAACCCAAAGAGGAATACACGCAAAAATTAATTGCTGCAATTCCTACTGGTAGTGTCGAACGTGTGCGAAGCCGTCATCTGAAAGCTTTATAAAAAGTCTACATCAGCAGTGTCTCTCGGACATTTATCACCCGTCCCTTGCGCGTCTGGATCAGCAGCAATACGCTTGGTGTTAGTGATATTTTGCCCATGTCAGTCGCTTATGGGGAGCCAGTCCGTTGCGGAGGTTCCCGAAGCAAACGCTATCCGTTGTCAGAACTAGCGTGGAAAACCCCTATCCCCGTAGTGGCTCCCCAACTCTTAGAGACGCTCCTTGACGTTGGGAAAAGACCGCGCTGGCTCGCCTTTGTGAATATACAGTAGGAAAGTAGGAATACGGCTTCTACTTTTATCGAGCTTATTCTCGCCGATCTTGATAATCTTCAGAAGACTTTGGATCTAACTCCCAGCGATCGCCGTCACGGTCTTCTAAAATATCGTTGGTATGCAGAAACTCAGAATCAGCCATTTCTAGCCCTACGGCTGCTTCTAGGTCTTCAGTTACATTTTTATCAGGAGTGGAAGTACTACCACCAACAGCTTCATCCCCAACTGCATCTGCATCTTGCCAATAAGCATCAACATCGCCACCAGTGAGTTCAGGACTAGTTTCTGTATACTCGCTCCTTTCCTGCTGTATGGAGCGCCCACCAATATTGTATCCTGGCAAGTCTTTCACACCAGTGCCGTAGGATTCGGTAATTTCCTGTGGCAAATCATTGGTTTTAATTTCGTCATTATGATTTTTTTCTGCCATGATCTTAGCCATTTTTTGCATTCCTACAATAACGTTTTCCTGCCGCCAAGTTGTCTAACTAGAGATGTATCTCACCATTGGCGTAATCAAACTCGGAAAGAATTAATTCCCAAACAATGCATGAAAGTATTGCTATATCTAGCTTTGGTCTTTTTAATTAAAATATAGAGCTTGCACTTATCCGATTTTCACAAAAAATATCAGTAGGAATCTGGATATGCCGCGTGCGTTAGCGGAGCTTACCGTAGGTATCGCACTGGGGACTGTCCAAGCATCCATTGGCTATATGGATAAAGGTTTGATGCGTTTAATCCTTTTGCTGTAAGCCTTTTAACCATTTTGATTAATTCTTTATTTCCCGAATCGATTCCGCGAACTATGACGCCAACGATCAGATGTATAGCTTTAGAAATAAAATAATCTATCCCCTTGGTACGAAGCTAAACTAGCGATCGCACCATAGCATTGTAAATATGAATTCATGGTAAAGCAACTTGTAGTTGAAATTTTTAGTTATGAGTTAGAAGTTATCAAACCGAAATTAATCAGTAGCCAACTTCTCACTCATAACTAACTTTTATTAGTTGGCAAAAATAAAAATTTAAGTTTAGGTAATACCATCTATGACTGACCATAACAATCATTCCAGTAATAAAAAAGTTGCCATTCTCATTGAACAGGCAGTAGAGGATGCAGAATTTACAGTTCCCTATAATGGACTAAAACAAGCAGGAATAGAGGTAGTAGTCTTGGGTTCCCGAATGAATGAAAAATATAAGGGTAAACAGGGCAAACTTAGCATCCAAGCTGATGGTACTACGACAGAAGCGATCGCAGCCGAATTCGATGCAGTGGTGATTCCTGGTGGGATGGCTCCCGATAAAATGCGGCGGAACCCTAACACAGTCAGGTTTGTCCAAGAGGCTATCCAACAAGGAAAATTGGTAGCTGCGGTTTGCCACGGGCCACAAGTTTTGATTGAAGGCGACTTGCTCAAAGGTAAACAAGTTACTGGCTTTAGCGCTATTGCTAAGGACATCATTAACGCTGGCGCAAATTATTTAGATGAGCCGGTGGTAGTTGACGGGAATTTGATTACATCTCGTGAACCCGGAGACTTGGCAATTTTCACCACAGCTATTTTAAGCCGTTTGGGTTATGGTGGCAAAGATGCTGCATTACCAAATGAGAAAGACACAAGTGCTGAATGGTGGAAATTGGCTGATGCTTGGGGTGGCTCAACTAAAGGTGATATTGCCAAAGGTTTAAATACTGCCCTTACAGGTGAACGTTATTCGCTAGAAGCATTTGAAAAGTATTTGGAAAAGGAATCAGATAGCGAAGTAAAATCAGTCTTTCAAGAAATCACTGCTAATAAACAGCGCCACAGTGACAAACTGGAAACCTATCTTCAGCGATTGGGCGAAAAACCCTCTTTAGGGGCAAATATTGCCAATCAGTATGCCAAGGTGAAAACTGCCTTTACAGGAAGTGATGATATATATCAGTTACGTTCTGCTTTGGGGGATGTGCAAACTGGTATCGGCGATATTGGCAATTTGTGTGCAATGTACACTGACCCAGTAGCAACTGCTATTTTCAAAGAAATTTACCACGATTTATCAAAATACGAACAGCGATTGGTAGAACTATATCGGGCGCGGATAAGCGATCAGATTCAGCCTCCTAAGCCGACTACAGGGGCTGCTGTGTCAATGTAAGGTTTTTTGAACGAACCGCACACAGAAGTCGCAGCGGCGGCTTCTGCTGTTCTGAACTTCGGTAGCTGGAAAGAACACAGAGATAGAAACAAGAGAGTATTTGCGCCTCTGTGGTTAATTTACTGTGATGGAGATTAAAAAAGTGACTTCAACATCAGGCGATAAACTAAGTACAAGTCAGACTGAAGCTAGTGAAGTAGAGCGTTGGGCATCTCTGATTGGTGGCGGTGCTATGGTGCTGATGGGTTTAAAGCAAGGTTCATTGAGGGGAGCGTTGACGGCTTTAGCGGGTGGCGGTTTGCTCTATCAAGGTGCAACTAAACAAAGCACGATTCAGCAAGCACAAGAAGCAATAGGTATAAACCAATCCATCAAAGTTGAAAAGACGGTAACAATTAATAAATCGGCAGAAGAATTGTATCGCTTTTGGCACAACTTGGAGAATCTGCCCACATTTATGAAGCATCTCAAATCTGTCAAGGTGTACAACGAAAAACGTTCTCACTGGATTGCGAATGCACCTTTAGGTAATAGCGTGGAATGGGATGCAGAAATTCTCGAAGACCGGGAAAATGAATTTATTTCTTGGGCTTCTGTAGAAGGTGCAGATGTTGATAATTCTGGTTTTGTCCGCTTCCAAAAAGCACCAGGCGATCGCGGCACGGAAGTTAAGATTGTTTTGGAGTATAACCCACCAGGTGGAGCATTGGGAGCTACCGTAGCTAAACTTTTTGGTGAGGAACCAAAACAGCAAATTGGTGATGAATTGGGCCGCTTCAAGATGCTAATGGAAGCAGGCGAAATTGCCACCACAGAAGGTCAACCAAGTGGACGCAAGTAGTTATTTGCCCAATGTCCAATGACTAATAACGCCGAAAAAGTGATCGCTATTGATCGCTTTCCCCAACGCCTGGAAATGGCGAAAAAGATTGCCAAAGCAGAAGTGATTAACTACGAAGAAGTTAATGCTGGCGAAACGTTGAAAGAGACGACTGGTGGCCGTGGCCCCGATGCTTGCATCGATGTGGTTGGTTTAGAAGACTTCTACGACCAGACAAAACAAAAGCTCAGGTTGGAAACCGACCGTCCCTACGTTCTGCGGGAAATGATGGTGAACTGTGGTAAAGGCGAGACTTTTTCAATTATGGGTGTTTATGGTGCTTTTGTTGATAAAATACCATTTGGTACAGCCTTCAATAAGGGATTAACCTTTAGGATGGGACAAATGCATAAACAAAAATATATATATTTTTGATTGCAGATGATTTGGGATGGAAAACTTGATCTATCCTTGGTTGTTACCCATCAATTGCCTTTAGAGAAAGCACCCACGGCTATCACATTTTTCAACAAAAAAAGGATAACTGGATCAAAGTTGTTCTTAAACCCTGAATGGTAAATAGTCATTCAGCGTTTTAAATTGTCCACCTAACATAATGTAATTGAGGCTTTTTATGAATCGAGTAATTTCATGGCTGCGGAATATTCGGATCTCCCAAATCCTTGTAGTTTTTCTAGTAGGATTTATGTTTTTATTGGGTCAGGCTTTTAGCTATCCTAACATAGCACAAGCTGATGTTAAAACTCCAGAGGGTACTTATTATAAAGTAATCCCAAATGAGCAAGGTGAAATTAGAAACGATACCCAAACAACAAATTCTCAAAATCCATTAAAAAACGCTGCTGATAATATCCGTGAAAAGCTAAACTTGGATGAAGAAACTCCTAGAGCTACAAAAGAGTTTCTTAAGTCTACAGAAAATAAAGTCGAAAAAACAGTTGAGCCATTGACTGAAACTAAAGAAGGTTATTACCGAACTCCTTCTAGCAAAAAACTGAGATAAAGAAGCTAGACTTGTAGCAAATTTTGAGTCTAAATTTTTGACTCATATATTCTCGTATAAGTTTTGAGCAGTTACTGAGACGCGATAATTATCGCGTCTCAATATCAGAATAAATCCAGTATTTATCTTGATATTAGCGATCGCGTGGTTGTTATCTTCACTATCCCCTGCGGTAATTGCTTTTTCTGCAATCGAGATTTATGGTCACTGTGCGACAACTCTAACCCCAACCCTTGGTTAGTGGAAAAGCAAATGGGCCATTCACCATCAGGTTTATTTGGCTACTCTCACCTAATTTTAGATTTTAAATTTTGGATAATGGAAAAGAAGATTCAAAAGCGTTCGACTGAGCGCTCACGCCGTACCACTTCCCTACGGGACGCTCCGCGAACGTGGAAGCAAGCTACGCGTAGCGTTCCGCAGGAAAGTCCAAAATTTAAAAAGCGCAAAGTCAGAGCGGCGGCTCCCGCCGATGCCTGCGGCAACGCCAAAGGCGAACTGAACTTTGTAAGAGAGGTTTGAGAGCAAGCGAATTTCTACTCGCTCCACGAGAAGCAAGCTACGTGGAATAAATCTAAAATCCAAAATTAAATGACAAGCCCACTTCGGCTACGCTCAGTGCATCGCCTGACTTGATTGCTGAGGTCAATCTAAAATCTAAAATCGGTTTAAAAGTAAAAAAGGCAAAAAATATGTCTGATACATCTGATACAAGCGTTATAAAAGTAGACTCTAGCCATTCCCCTAAAGGTGAACTTGGTCAGAAATATCTTGCATCTGGCAAAAGTCTTTCCATGCGCCTGTGGGAGAATGAGCAACCGAATGAATCTAAAGAGCCAGCAGCGCGAGAATATGAAACTGTTGGTTATGTTATCACTGGTCGTGCAGAATTACATATTGAAGGGCAAACAATTTTGCTGGAGCCTGGGAGTTCTTGGGTGGTACCAAAAGGAGCCAGCCACACCTATAAAATTCTAGAACTATTCACTGCTGTTGAAGCAACAAGTCCACCCGCTGAAGTTCACGGGCGAGACGAAAACTGATTTGCAGTTATCTAAAATTTTGCGATCGCCTACGGCGGGCGCTTGCGCCATCGCAAAAAATTTCTAGCCGCTTTCAATTGCATGAAATATAGAACCCTTACTAGGGGAACAAAAATGTTGTTCCCCTTTTTACTGTCCTTTGCGGCTGAGAAACAATTGCACAAAATCTCAGGCGATCGCACAGGGCAAACGCATCTAAATTACTCAAGATTACAACCAGATTTAAGAACTAACGAAAAAATCAGGATTTCTCGTTTGGTTTGGTTTAAGAGGTTGTTTTAAAAGTTCCCAGTTGAGTAAAAAAAGCTCTCAGGGCGTAAGCTGTAGATACGTATTTTCAGTTGGCTCAACTGGTACCGCCGACTTAGCAAAGAATATGAGCAATTACCCGAAACAACTGAGAGTTTCATTTACCTTGCTATGATTCGGCTTATGGTCAGACGACTTGCATAATTTTTTACTGGCTTTGACTTTTCAAACAACCTCTAAACAATTTCTCGCGGCGATCAATAACAACTATTTAACAAGAGTTTTAGCATTAGCTTCAACTAGTTTGTAAATAATTCAGCTTAATATGCTGCTATAACTTTTCACTTACTTTCAGGGAATAATTTCTTTATCTGTACCAAATTAGTGAGGTTTTCTAGCCTTAATAAAGAGTGGCTCGGCTTCAGATAAGCTAATTTAAAATTTTGGGAGTCATTTGATTTATTGTATTTATATTTAATCAAGTTTTGTGATTATCTAGATAATTTTGAAACATTTATTAGTTTTTGTTAAGAAATAAGATGCGTTTACCCTGGACGATCGCAAAGCTTACTTTGACTTGCTATCTAGTTTAGTAAGGTACAAACTCGTAATAAAATACCCATAGTTGAATGGCACTAAGAAAAGATGAAACTGATAGAGCTAATTATCAATGTATGCCACATTCAAAAACACTGAAGGAAAGACAAAATGACTAATCAAACGAACCTCGGCGGCAGTTTTACACTCCCAGGCACTTCAATGTCTCTCAAGCGTATGGGTTATGGCGCTATGCAACTCGCAGGGCCTGGTGTTTGGGGACCCCCGCGCGATGTTGACGCCGCCATTGCCGTTCTGCGCGAAGCTGTTGCCCTCGGAATCAATCACATCGACCCAGCGATTTCTACGGTCCGCACATTACCAATCAGATTATTCGGCGGGCATTGCACCCCTACCCAGAGGGATTAGTGATCATCACTAAAGTAGGAGCTCGCCGGGACGAGGATAAATCGTGGCCAGTAGCCCTCTCGTCCAAGGAACTCGTCGATGCCGTTCACGATAATCTTCAAAATCTTGGTCTGGAAGCGCTCGATGTCGTGAATCTCCGCCTCCCAGACCAACTGGAATCGGCTGAAGTTTTCATCGAAAAACCGCTTACGGTACTTGCTGACCTGAAGCATCAGGGTCTTATCCGCCATATTGGTCTCAGCAACATCACACCCCAGCAATTCGCAGAGGCTCAGTCGATCACTGAGATTGTTTGCGTCCAGAATCAATACAACTTAGCGCACCGCGACGATGATCCGCTGATCGACGAACTTGCACGGCTCAATATCGCGTTCACGCCATTCTTTCCACTTGGCGGGTTCACGCCGCTGCAATCCTCAGCACTTGAAGCAGCCGCAGCCTCGTTGAAAGCTACACCCATGCAAGTTGCGCTTGCATGGTTGCTTCAGCGCTCCCCTAATATCTTGCTCATCCCAGGCACGTCGTCGGTCGAGCATCTGCGCGAAAATCTTAAAGCCGCGACTCTACAGCTGACTCCAGAAACGATCGCCAATCTGGACTCGATCGCTGCAAACGCTGGGGTGACAGCAGAAATGCACTGAGATCGAGTCCTGAAATCACGCCCGACCGCTGGGGCAGGTGCGTCCATCGCCAGCCGAAGGGCTGACTATAAACGGCAAAGTTGCGTACAAAAGTACTACCTTGGAGTCTCAAACTCTTTATACTACAGGTAATACGCTAAAAAAACCTTGAAGGAATTTTTAGGACTTATTGTTTTTGCCAAGCCTTGGAGAAAAAAGAGTTAATACACCAACTCAGCCTCGTAAATTGGTGTTCGTGTAGCGTGTCCTTTAGGACAAGATATTGTTAATAATAATTGATTCCCTCAATTCTCCTTGTAAAGGAGGGTTGGGGGTATTTTTGCCAGATGAACATGTATCAGCTAGCTAGCAGTCACTTGGTAGTTTGATAGGATGCGATCACTCCTTTAAGTGCTATGCCAAAGTCCTATTCTCTCGTCGCTTATTGACAAGTAATTTTATATAATTATTTAAGACAGTATTTCTACTAGTGTGAAATGTCATGTCTGATTAATATAAAAACTAAAATCTAAGATCCAAAATGGCTAAAAGCTTGAGTACTGAACAGCAGCAGCGGTTGCAGCAACGGTGGAAAACGCTTCATGCTGAGTGGGAACTGCGAAGTGAAAAATTAAAGTGCTTACGAGCGGATTGGGCTATTGAGGTAGGGACGGCGGTAAAGTTTCAATTAGAAAAGCAGATTCAATATGAAGAGGATAAGTTAGACGATATTGATCAGCAGTTAAATGATATTGAAGCAAAATTGCAATTGCCTTCTCATACAAAAATAATCCCAGATAGTATATCTCAGGGAAAAGGATATAAGACTTATGAAGTACTATCAAGCACCAAAGCCATTGAAGTTTTTATATCTTAATTCCCGTGAAGATGAAAAATTGTTAAAGGACTTAGAAAAATATCTCAGTAGTAGTTTGGAGGGAATTAAAATTTGGCATGAAGCTAAAACTATAGGAGGGCAAACCCCAAAAGTTGAGATTGAGAAACATCTGAATTCAGCCGATATAATTCTCCTATTGATTAGTCCGAATTTTCTAAGTGACTATGATAATAAAATTGAAATAAACCTAGCGAAAGCCAGAGAACAACCTATAAAAGCTACTGTTATTCCTGTACTTCTCACCAAAATTATTGGTTGGGAGCGCTATAGTTTTGCTAATTTAAAACTTGCGAATCTTGAGCCTTTACCTCAAAAAGACAAATTTATAACTGATAGAAGGGTCTGGATAAATAAAAATGATGCTTTTTACTTTACTGCTCAAGGTCTTGAGAAAGTCAAGCAAGATAAAACTAGTAGAAATAACCTAAAATAACAACTTTTATTGACTGAGGGTTATGTCTTTATCCCCTAGCTCCACCAAAAATATTCAAATAGTATTTATCTACTCATGTTCTAGTCGTCAAGATGAAAATCTTCGACAAGATTTAGATAAGCACTTGAGTACATTGAAGGACTCAGGTGTGTTTATGGAATGGTGTAAATACTCGCTTGATACATCACATTTTTCTGATGAAAAAAATAATCATAACTTTAACATTTTAAGGACATCTGATGTGGTTGCACTACTTGTTAACCCACAATTGATTTCTCTAATTCAAAATACAACTTCATTTTCTACTGAAATTCAGTGGATATTACAGAAAGGTAAACAGGAAGAAATCATTGTTGTACCTTTGCTCATACGCGAAGTTCATGGCTGGGAGAAAGTATTGGATGATTTCAATCCACTACCGAAATCTAGAATAGCTGTAAAAAAATCATCAGACACTGATGGAGCCTTTGCTAAGATAGCTGAAGGTCTGGAAGAAATAATTGAAAAACTTAAACAAGACTATCAAAAATTACAGGAATATAGGCAGATTTTTTCTACTGCGATTCAGAAGGAGTATCCTCTGAGTGCTCAAACACTAAATACTTTAATCAGTATCAAGCATAATTTAGAATTAAAAAATAAATATATAGAAGTAATAGAACAAGAAATAACTGCCCAAGCCGAACAAGAATATAATCAAAAATTACAACGATATAAACAAGAATTTTTTATGATAATTCGACGAAGTAACAGTGTTAGTGAGCAAGAGCGTGAAAAATTAAAGACTATCCAAAATGATTTAAATCTTAAAGATAAAGTTGTAGCTGTAATCGAGAGTGAAGTTAGTGAAACAATTTATACTCAACCAATTCGGCGACTTATTGGCTATGAAAATCAAGCTACTTCAAACGTCGTCATTGCTATTAGTGTGATTGTAGTTGCTGCACTTTTAGGATTTTGTAACTCTTTTTCAGAGACACAATTTACTAATTTAGAAAATCAAGGAAAAAATAAGCTTGAGATTAATCATAAAAATATTGATTATATGAAACGTGGCAATGACCACTATTTGCAAAAAAATTATCAAGCAGCAATTAAAGATTATACCCAAGCTATTCAAATTGCTCCTAAAAATGTTAACGCTTATATAAAACGTGGTCAGAACCGCCATTTTATCAAAGATTATCAGGCAGCAATTAAAGATTATAACCAAGCTATTCAAATTGCACCTAAAAATGTTAATGCGTACAGGAAACGCGGTGATACTCAATATTCTCTAAAAAAATACCAGGCAGCAATCGACGACTATACCAAAGCTATTCGCCTTTCTCCTAACTCAGTTGATGCCTATAAAAGTCGTGGTTTTGTTTATGAGAATAACTTACAAAATAAACAAGAAGCAATTAAAAGTTATCAGAAAGCAGCAACTCTTTACAAAAAACAAGGAGCAACAGATAAATACAAAAAAATTATTTATAAAATCCAGAAGCTTCAGCAGAGAAAGCCCCAATCTTCCAATTAAATTTATCCTAACCTCTACCAGATCGGATAATGAGAAGAAATAAAAATTACCTTGAACTTGTCACAAGATTAGTAATGCGATCGCTTTCACTAATTTCTCAATAAACCTCATGCGGTGCGGAATATATGCTATAATGATTAACCACCGCTTCCTACTGCATTGATTGCAGCGTCTAATGCGATCGCCACATGAGTCCAATGAGTCCCCCCCTGGCAATAAACCACATACGGCTCACGCAATGGCCCATCTGCCGATAATTCCAAGGTACTCCCTTCAATAAATGTCCCCCCAGCCATGACTACCTGGCTCTCATACCCCGGCATTTCATCTGGAATAGGGTCTAAGTAGGAACCGATCGGAGAATGCTGTTGTATGGCTTTACAGAAAGCAATTAGCTTTTCGGCAGAACCGAGTTTAATTGCCTGAATTACATCCCCACGGGGAGCCAGGGGTGCGGGATTGACTGGATAACCGAGTTTGTCAAATACATAACCAGTAAGATAAGTCCCTTTCATCGCCTCTCCTACCATTTGCGGAGCCAGAAATAGTCCTTGGAACAGCAGGCGATTTTGGTCAAAAGTAGCACCGCCATAACTACCGATACCGGGAGCAGTGAGGCGACAGGCGGCTGCTTCCACTAAGTCGGCGCGACCTGCAACATAACCGCCAGCGCTAACAATGGTGCCACCAGGATTTTTAATCAATGACCCTGCGATTAAATCAGCACCGACGGCTGTAGGTTCCCTGGTTTCGATAAATTCACCGTAGCAGTTATCCACAAAGCAAACGGTGTTCGGGTTTTGCTGTTTGACTAAGTGGACGATTTTTTCAATATCGGCAATTGATAAACTAGGACGCCAAGAATAGCCACAAGAGCGCTGAATTAACACTAAACGAGTGTTTTCAGCCACACTACTACTTAAAGCTTGCCAATCTATAGTTCCTTCGGGCGTTAGCTCCAATTGGCGGTAATTTATGCCAAACTCAATAAGGGAACCTTGACCTTGACCCCGTAAACCAATGACTTCTTCAAGCGTATCGTAGGGAGAACCGACCACTGCTAACATCTCATCTCCAGGACGAAGCACACCAAACAAAGCACAGGCGATCGCATGAGTTCCCGAAACAAACTGCACTCGCACGGCCGCAGCTTCGGAACCCATAACTTCAGCAAAAACTTTATCTAAAGTTTCTCGTCCTAAATCATCGTGACCATAGCCACTTACACCAGCAAAGTGGTGTGCGCCTACACGGTGATTACGAAAGGCATCCAGCACTCGTTTTAGATTATGCTTGACCTGAGTGTCAATTCCAAAAAAAATTTCTAACAGTGCCTGTTCTGCTTGCCGCAGCTGTTCTAAGCTGTTCATCAGTTCCTCGTTCAAAAAAATTATAGATATGCGGATTTTAAAAGCGCACAGACTAGGCTGGAAAATTCAAATTCAGGTTACTGCATGACAATTGCTACCTTAACTAAACCTCAAATTAACTGGGTTAATACCCTCTTTTTCATTGGACTGCACATCGGCGCTTTGTTTGCCTTTGTTCCTGGTAACTTTAGCTGGACAGCAGTTGGTGTGGGTTTCTTGCTGTACTGGGTGACTGGTGGTTTAGGCGTTACTCTGGGATTTCACCGCCTTGTTACCCACCGCAGTTTTCAAACTCCCAAGTGGCTTGAGTATCTCCTGGTTTTCTTCGGCACACTCTCCTGTCAAGGAGGCCCAATTGAGTGGATCGGGACACATCGGATTCATCATTTAAACTCTGATACGGACTCTGACCCCCATGATTCTAATAAAGGCTTCTGGTGGAGCCACATGGATTGGCTGATTCATTATTGTCCGGCTCACGCTCAAGTTCCTCGTTTTACCAAAGACATTGCCGAAGACCCAGTTTATCAGTTTTTAGAAAAATATTTCATTTTGATCCAAGTTGCTCTAGGTGTACTGCTTTTACTTCTGGGTGGCTGGCCTTTTGTTATTTGGGGAATTTTTGTTCGCATTGTCTGGGTTTATCACTGCACTTGGTTGGTAAACAGCGCTACTCATAAATTTGGCTATCAGAGCTATGATTCTGGTGATAGATCGACTAATTGTTGGTGGGTAGCCGTACTAGTTTTCGGTGAAGGCTGGCATAATAACCATCATGCCTTTCAATACTCAGCTCGTCATGGGCTGGAATGGTGGGAAATCGATTTAACTTGGATGACTGTTCAATTGCTACAAGTGCTTGGTCTGGCTACTAATGTGAAGTTGGCAAACAAAAATTAGTGATGAGTTAGGAGTTAGGAGCAAAGCCGGAGACGCTCCGCCTCAGGTTATAAGTTAAAATTTCTATCTTTTTTAACTCATAACTCATCACTTCTAACTTCTCACTTTTCAAAAGTCTATTTACGGGTGCGCTTGTGTCGGTTAGGTTGCTATAATCCGAAGCGCTAATGTTAAGAAATTTTGCGGCAAGTTGCTTTTTGGTGACTTGGTGGAGGAGTTTGTTGTTTTTCAGGTGTTCATGACTACATCAATAATTAACAGCCAGAAATTAAGTGACGAGCCTGGTAATTCCGATCTAAGGCTCAAAGATATTGTCAAAACCCTGCCACGGGAATGTTTTCAGCAGAACCGTCGCAAAGCTTGGACACAAGTAATAATCAGTGTCTTAGCAGTTGCCTTGGGCTATTACAGCCTGGCCATCACTCCTTGGTTTCTTTTGCCCCTAGCTTGGATTTTTACGGGTACTGCTTTAACAGGTTTTTTTGTAATTGCCCATGATTGTGGTCACAGGTCTTTTGCCAAACGTCGTTGGGTAAATGATTTGGTGGGGCATTTTTTCATGATGCCGTTAATTTACCCCTTTCACAGTTGGCGGATTAAGCATAATTATCACCATACTCATACCAACAAACTGGATGAGGATAACGCTTGGCATCCAATCAGACCAGAAGTGTTTGAAAATTGGGATAAAACCCGGCAGTCTGCTTTTGAACTGTTCATGCGTAAACGCTTCTGGTGGGTAGGTTCCATTGGACATTGGGCAGTTGTGCATTTTGATTGGCGGAACTTTAAAACTAAAGACCAATCGAGTATCAAGCTTTCTGTGGCTGTAGTAGTTGTGTTTGCAGCGATCGCTTTCCCGATTCTCATCGCCACAACTGGTATCTGGGGATTTGTCAAATTTTGGCTAGTGCCCTGGATGATTTACCATTTTTGGATGAGTACTTTTACTATTGTTCACCATACTGCCGCAGATGTTCCTTTTGTGACAGCGAACAAGTGGAACGAAGCTCTAGCACAGCTATTTGGCACTATCCATTGCGATTATCCGCGTTGGATAGAAATCCTGTGCCACGATATCAATGTTCATGTCCCTCATCATATTTCCACTGCGATTCCCTCTTATAATTTGCGGCTAGCTTACAGCAGCATCAAAGAAAATTGGGGGACTTATCTGCATGATGATTGTCAGTTTTCTTGGCTTTTAATGAAGCAGATTACAGATCAGTGTCAACTGTACATAACTGATGTTGGCTATAAGACTTTTAACGAATATTACACAGAGCGATAAATAGCGTTGTAATTACACTTACGCTCTTGCACCAACGAGAGCGTTTATCGTGCTGTGTTCAAATAGAATCTGGCAATTGTTTGCTGACTAAAATTTTAGGTAAATTGCCAGAATTTATCCGATTGGATGTTAGCGATCGCTAGTTTCGTGGGCATCCTAAAGGTGAGATTATCTTGTCTCAAATAAAGTTCCGATTTATATCCAACAAAAGAATCCAGTGCAATCAAATATTATCAGGTTCAACAATCCTCTTGACAGTGAAACGTCTGAGGATACGACTAAATTACCTTTCACTCTTCAGGATTTAAAAGCTGCAATTCCTGCTGAATGCTTTCAACCCAATGTGACAAAATCACTTTTTTACTTCTTTCGTGACATCCTGATTATCGGTCTGCTTTATGCAGTAGCTCATTACCTGGATTCTTGGCTTTTCTTCCCGATTTTCTGGTTAATGCAAGGAACGATGTTTTGGGCTTTGTTTGTAGTCGGACATGACTGCGGACACCAATCTTTTTCTAAGCAGAAATGGCTCAATGATTTGATTGGACATCTTTCTCACACACCAATACTTGTTCCTTATCATGGTTGGCGGATTAGTCACAGAACCCATCACAAAAATACTGGCAATATCGATAACGATGAAAGCTGGTATCCTGTGACAGAATCAGAATACAAGGAGATGCCTTTAGCACAAAAGATAGGCAGATATTATGTTTTTTTATTGGCTTATCCTGTGTATCTGTTTAAGCGTTCTCCTAATAAGGAAGGCTCCCACTTTTTGCCCAGCAGTTCGCTTTTCAAACCATCGGAAAAATGGGATGTCATCACTAGTACTGTACTTTTGATTGGTATGGTAGGTTTGCTAGCTTTTCTTACCTACCAATGGGGTTGGATGTGGTTATTGAAATATTACGCTGTACCCTACATTGTGTTCGTAATTTGGCTAGATTTGGTAACATTCTTGCATCATACCGAGCCAGAGCTTCCCTGGTATCGTGGAGAAGATTGGACTTTCCTGAAAGGTGCAGTTTCTAGCATTGACCGTAATTATGGTTTGATCAATCATATCCATCATGATATCGGTACTCATGTTGCTCACCATATATTCCTTAACATCCCTCACTACAATTTGCTGAAGGCAACTGAGGCAATAAAACCAGTGATGGGTGAGTATTTCCACAAATCGGAAGAACCAATTTGGAAGTCATTATGGAATTCATGTATCATCTGCCATTTTGTACCTGATACTGGTAGTAAGGTTTACTACACATCCAATAATAAGTTAGCTAAAGGCTAAGACTCAGATTCCCGACTTCTTTAAAAAGTCGGGAATTTTGTATTTTCATCAGTGCTTTCTGACTATTGAAGGTTGAGCACTCCTTCATTAAGATAAACCTTGATAGAAATTGCATTCCAGATTACCCAAATACCTTAAGAAAACTTACCTTTTGAGGGGCGATCGCATATTACATTATTAGTGCTTCTAACTCTGTCAGTATTTGAGTGTCCTTAGCCTGCCGTAAATTTCAACTTCCTGGCTGTAAGCTTATTAAAATACAGAGGTAAAATAAAAATAGATAGATGACGTTCGCGGATTCTTGCCCCTACCCTGACAGTTAGGATTTATTTTCTCCAAACTCTTGCTGTCTCCGTGGGTAAAGATTAACATATCTGTGGGCAGAGGTAATATCTCCTCAAACCAACCCTGACAACAGTGACAAACCCTTCGGCTGTCTACTTTGAATCCTCTTGGGCGCCAGTTAAGTTTATCTGCATGTAGTGACTTAAGACCATTACCTGCTAGGTTTATAAATCAGCACAGACTATACTATAAACAATTTACCCAAAACTCTTTCCAGCTTTAAAATCAGAGGTATCAATGATTATAACTAATTTTAGCAAACAAAGAAATGAATTTAAGGAATCTAAAGTACTCAAAGCTAAACCACATTGGCAAGGACAAAATTTGAGCGATACTGCTGTCAAAGGTAAAGATACCAAGAAGATGCAAGATACTGCATCTGATAGTTCGATTTTCAATAGCTTCAATCGTGGTCGAGTTGCTATTTTTATTGATGGCTTAAGCCTATTTCATACAGCTTTGCAACTCGGTATAGAAATTGACTACGTTAAATTGCTGTGTCGTTTAACCAACGGTTCAAGACTGTTGCGTGCTTTCTTTTATACTGGGGTTGAGATCAGCAATGAAAAGCAACAGGGTTTTCTATTGTGGATGCGTCGTAATGGCTATCGTGTAGTGGCAAAAGAGCTAGTTCTGCCATCAGAGAATTTCAAAAAATCAAATCTGAACGTAGAAATTGCTGTAGACATGATAACTTTAGCTCCTTATTATGATACTGCGGTTTTAGTCAGTGGGGATGGAGATTTAGCCTATGCTGTGAACGCTGTCAGCAGAATGGGGGTTCGGGTGGAAGTGGTAAGTTTGCAAACGACCACTAGTGAAAGCTTGATTGATGTTGCTGACTGCTTCATTGACTTCGAGAGTATTAAAGCACACATACAAAAAGATTCTCATCTTGGCTATAGTTATCGCACGCCCTCAAATTCAAACCTTTAAAACCCTATTTTAAATCTCTCGAAATCTATACTGAGCTATTGCTTGCCTGTAGAAGGTTTATCAGGTTGGGTGGGGTTTGAATCCCCATCCATACCCGTCTTAGTCCCCAGTTGAATCTGCGTATTTTGCTCGGTCTTAATTGAAATGGATATTTTAATAGTTGAAGATGAACCAGAAATTGCTCATTTAATCGAACTCTCTTTAGAAAAAGAAGGATTTTTTTGTCGCATTAGCCGCGATGGCATGAATGCTTTGCGGATGTTTCAGGAGCAACCACCTGATTTAATCATTCTAGATTTAATGATTCCTGGTTTGGATGGGTTGGAAGTTTGTGCCAGAATTCGCCAGAAACCAGGTGTAAAAGATCCTTATATTTTGATGCTCACGGCTAAGGGTGAGGAAATTGATCGCGTTATTGGTCTATCTACTGGTGCTGATGATTACATGGTAAAACCTTTTAGCCCCAGAGAGTTGGTAGCTAGGGTGCGGGCACTATTGCGGCGGAGCCTCCGCCAAGGGGGACAACATCAAGTCAATCGTACCCAACACTTTATCGTAGATGCAGACCAGCGCACTGCCAGTCGTCAGCTGAATTCCAAAGAAGTTGAAATTTTGGACTTAACTACCCTAGAATTTAACTTGCTAACCACCTTTGTCAGCAATCCTAGTAGAGTTTGGAACCGCACTCAACTAATTGATAAACTTTGGGGAGATAACTTTTTTGGCGATGAACGAGTAGTGGATACTCATGTAGCTCGGTTGCGAAAAAAGATTGAGCCTGACCCGGCAAATCCCACTTTTATTAAAACAGTTGTTGGGGTGGGGTATAAATTTGAAGACCCTCTGGTGGCGTAAATCTTATGAAGATGGGGCTGAGAGGGCGGCTATTTTTCTCCCATTTAGTAGTAATGATTGTGGGGGTAGCTAGTCTGGTTAGCATCAGCAAAATCTCTTCTCCCAGGTTGTTTGTCTTACATTTGGAACGATTAGAAAATCAGGGGTTTGACTTAATTGATGTCCGGACTGAATTAGTTACAGGATTTGAACTTGCTTGGCAGCGAAGCACTCTTTGGTCAGTCTTAGTCGGCACCACCGCAGCCGGAGGATTGAGTTACTGGGTGTCCAGCCGGATTATGCAGCGGTTGACCGAGATGGAACAAATCACCCAAAAATTTGCTGCTGGTCAGATGGATGCGCGACTACCTATGTCTGACATTCCAGAACTCAGTGGATTAGGTGCTAGTTTCAACCTGATGGCAGCCAGTTTAGAAGGGGTAGAAGCGCGGCGGCGAGAAGTGATTGGAGATATGACCCATGAACTACGAACACCGTTAACTGTTGTGCGCGGTTACTTGGAAGAACTGGCTGATGGGGAAATTGAAGCGTCTCCTGAAATTTATCGGCGTTTAGCTAGAGAAACTAGGCGCTTAGAGCGCTTGGTGAACGATTTACAAGAACTATCTAAGGCAGAAGCTGGTTATCTACCAATTAATATACAACGGGTAAATCTGCGTCCGTTGTTAGAGTCATTAGTGGAGAAATTCACCGACCAATTGTTGGAAGATGGGCCAGTTCTGCTCTTGCAATGTCCATCTGTGCTACCTCCTGTATTGGCAGATATTGACCGCACAGAACAGGTGTTGGTAAATCTGCTAGGTAATGCAGTACGTTATACTAACGAAGGTTCAATTACCATTCGGGCTGGGACTGAAGCTTCTCTTCTCTGGATTGCGGTTATGGATACAGGTATTGGTATCGCTCCAGAAAATTTGCCCCATGTGTTTGAGCGCTTCTGGCGAGCTGACCAATCGCGCGATCGCCATTCAGGAGGTACTGGTATTGGCTTAACTATTTCCCGTCGTTTGATTGAACTACAAGGCGGTCAGATTCAAGTAGAAAGCGAATTGGGAGTTGGCAGTACGTTTCGGTTTTTTCTGCCTTTGGCTTAACGTTGAGTAAAAACCCTTTAGATACAAGGCATTGACACAAGGTAGTCATGGCTGTGTCATATCCAATTGCTAATTTGAAAGTATCTAAAATCTTGTTTTTTTGATCGATGCCGAGATTTTTGAATTGTTTGGAATATAAAGTTTATTTGGCATTTGGGTAGAATTCTGTATGTCTACTTTTGTTCTGGCTGCTTTTTTGGTTGGTTTAGTCAGTATTTCAGGTTACGCTGCGATCGCCTACCTATTCCCTCAAAATCGTTCCTAAGATTGAGCAAATAACAATCTCTTGCTATTTTGGGTGATTAGCAGATGATTATTTTGATGTTAAGAAAAAGGCAAAGAACGCAGTGCAATTTAGGTAATCCTACCATCAATGTTTTCCAACAAGCGCTAGATCACCCTGGTCGGGAAGTGACCATACTTCGACTTCCTTCGGCTCCGCTCAGGACAGGTCGCTCAGTAACCTCCAAGCTTAAAGAGCGATTCCAAAAATTCAGCAATAAATTCACGGATATTGGCTCAATACCCTATTGGTCAGCGGTGATAATCGCGATCGCAAAGCCGTCATATCCTTTACTGCCCACGGTTTGGATTGCCGTGGCGTTGACGCGCGGCTCAGAGGCAAGCAGTTCATTGAAGCGGCGCACCCCCTGGATGCTAGGATCGCCGCTGGCAGCATCAATCACCGCTCCGTCACGCACAACATTATCGGCGATGATCAGGCTGCCGCGACGGGAAAGCTTGAGCGCCCACGCGAAGTAATCTGGATTGTTTGGCTTGTGGGCGTCAATGAAGATCAGGTCAAATGGGCTGTGACCCTCGGCGGCAATCTGTGGCAGCGTAGAGAGTGCCTGTCCGAGGCGCAGGTCAACGATGTCGGACAGACCAGCGTGGGCGATATTGGCGCGGGCGACTTCGGCGTGCTTTGGGTTAGCCTCCAGGGTGATCAGACGGCCGTTACTGGGTAGCGCCCGCGCCAGCCAGATAGTACTGTAGCCGCCCAACGTGCCAATCTCCAGGATAGTTCGTGCCCCTTGGATCTGCGCCAACAACAGCAGCAGCTTGCCCTGGTTCGGTGAAACGTTGTGCGGCGGCAGTCCGGCCGCGGCGCTGGTCTGGAGCGCCGTATCCAGCGCCGGGTCTGGTGGCACAAGTAAATCAGTAAAGTAACGGTCAACCGCAGTCCATTGCTCTTGAGTCATAGATTCTCGCTTTTTACCCCATCTATAAAATACTCAAGATTAGGTGTCGGACATTGCTTCATTGGAGAGGATTGTAATGATTTCATCCAACGGGCGATCGCGATCGCATTCTTCTGGTGTTTCCTTACCCAAAGAGGTTTCTTTCACCAAACGGTAAACATCAGCTGCTCCATGAAAAATGTCCTCAGTCAGACCTAACTCTTTAAAGGTTTCTGCAATCTCTTCCATTTCTCCTACCCAACGATGCGCTTTCGGTGTCATCGATGGAATTGAACGGGTTAATATACTAGCAAGTTCCTGTTGGCTACTAGACACTTCATCCCATAATTCCTTATCTAACCCTAAACGATGGGCTGCTATTAGTAATTCTGTGCCGATTGCTGTAAGTCCTTTTGTCAGGGCTGCGTAGGACATTTTCAACCCGGAAGCCTGACCAATTTCATCACCAATCACCCGCACATCCAAGCCATGATCCCGCAGTTGTTGGAGTTGACTGGCCTGTTTTCCGGAAGTATAAATGCGGGTGCGATTGGGAACTCGCGGTGGTGGACCAATAATTGATGCATCTACGAATGTTCCCCCAACTGATTCAATAAGTTGAGCGATATTTATGACTTTTTGGGGTGCGATCGCATTGCAATCAACGTAGAGGATCTGTTTACCAACATTGCTGATCACTTCAGTTACTTGCTTTGCTGCTTGGGTCGCTGCTGCGGGGACTAGAACTGACAAGACTAGATCAGATTCAATTACCAGTTGTCTGAGGGAACCCACATCTTGGATGTTGGCTGCGGCTGCTAATTGCCGAGTTCGTTCACTGCGATCGTCTAAAGCCGCAATAGTTTTCAATCCATGTTGATTGAGAACAGCTGCGATCGCTTGCCCCATATCACCTGGACTTAAAATACCAATAGTTTGGATAGGCATAGAAAATTTTATATTTACTTTGTGGCTGACAAGTTAATTAAGATAATTGAGTTGTCAAGAAACTACGGAAAATTGATATATATGCCGTATTTAAATTAAACCACGGATAAGCTTAATACCATGAACCTTTTAAGCAGCATAATCAATTTCGTCACATTTGCGCCATGAATTTGTCATAGATTTGTCAAACAAATGTGCGAATCTCAGCGTGAATAAGTTTAATCATGTGCATAAGGTGGGATTAGATGCCTTTTACTTATCTTTAAGTTCTCCTCATAACCTCAGCACAGACTTCAGAGGCTTTATTAATTTTCCTTGAATATCTCATTTTAGCATCATAACCCGTGTATGATACAGAGTTTTTGAGGGTTTTATTTATTAAAATCAGCACGATAAAAATGAAACTATTGCCTCAATTAAGAGTCTGTGGGATAATCCAAAATTGATACTAATAAAATTACCAAAGCCAGTAAATCATATTCAGGATTTTTTGGTGTTCTATAATGCATGCCAATGAATCAACGGAGTATTTGCTTCTAGAGAAACAAATAAATGAAGCCAAGGCATTTCAGAAAGAGTAAATTGTCAATCTAGCACAATCGAGTTGAGTTTGTGAGTTTATTCAGTAAGTATCATGGACATACAAAATAATCGCTTTAGGTCGATTGGTTTTGCTTTTATTCCCCTTGTAGCTTTAGTAATATTTGTGGGAATTGTTGTAGTCAGAAAGATCCAAATAAAACTACTTTGGGATAGTGTCGAAGTTGCTCAAGAACAAAAAGACAGTACAGCAAGAATTGAAGCGCTGGAAAAACTGGTTAAGGCTGATAATACCCTGAATAATATTCCATTGAATGATGTCGATTTCTCCAGTGTCAACCTTGAAGATGCCGACCTTGAAGAGGCCGACCTCAAGAGTGCCAACCTCAGCAGTGCCAAGCTGGAACGTGCCGACCTCAAGAGTGCCGACCTCAAGAGTGCCGACCTTAGCAGTGCCAACCTCAGCAGTGCCGACCTCAGCAAGGCCAACCTAACCAGTGCCAACCTTGGCAATGCCAACTTAACCAGTGCTAACCTCAGCAGTGCCAATCTAACCAGTGTCAATCTCAGAGATGCCCACCTTCAAGGTGCTAACCTCAGCAGTACCAACTTCAGTAGTGCTAACCTTCAAGGTGCTAACCTTCAAGGGGCTAACCTTCAAGGGGCTAATATCACGAGTGCAAAACTCAGCAATGTCAACCTTCAGGGTGTCAACCTTGAAGGTGTCAATATCAAGAGTGCCAACCTTGAAAATGCCAACCTTGAAAATGCCAACCTTGAAGATGCCGACCTCAAGAGTACAAATCTTCAAGATGCCAATCTTCAAGATGCCAATCTTCAAGGTGCCAACCTTGAAGATGCTCAAAACCTAACTCTTCAAAAGCTCAAAGCAGCTAAAAATTGGGAGAGAGCTTGCTACGACCGAGAATTTCGCAAACAACTAGGCTTACCTCCAGGAAACCCCAGCCAATGCTGACCAATTTTCTTGTACAGTCGAAGTTTTGTCTAAAGAGGGAAGCTTTCATAAGATTACGGATATCTTTATAATCCCAATGAGTCAACGGATTATTTACTTCTACGAAAACAATTAAGTAAGTGGTCAAGAATAAATTCAACTATCTTATGCAATGTAAATCTAATTAAATTAACTTGTCGTAAGCGCCTCCAGCCTTATTTTGGGGGCTAGAGCCGCTTACTACAAACCTTTAATTATTTACGCCCACTTATTTAAATCAAGTCAAAGTATTTCAGCAGGAGAAAGCTGCAAACCTAGTGCAATCGAGTTGAGTTTGTGAGTTTATTTAGCAAAGTATTATGGACAAAAAAAATAATCGCTTTAAGTCAATTCGTTTTGGTTCTATTCTCCTCGTGGCTTTAGTAATCTTTGTGGGAACTGTTGTATATAAAAAGATAGAAATAAAACAACTTTTGGATACTGTCGAAGCTGTTCAAGGACAGAAAGACAGTACAGCAAGAATTGAAGCGCTGGAAAAACTGGTTAAGGCTGGAAAAACTCTGAACAATATTTCATTGAATGATGCCAACCTTGAAGGTGCCGAGCTTGAAGATGCCAATTTCTCCAGTGCCAACCTTGAAGATGCCAATTTCTCCAGTGCCAACCTCAAAGGTGCCAAACTTAAGAGTGCCAAGCTCAAACGTGCCAACCTCAAACGTGCCAACCTCAATAGTACCGACCTAAGCAGTGCCGACCTTAAGAGTGCCGACCTCAAGAGTGCAAACCTTGAAGATGTTAACCTAAGCAGTGCCGACCTTAAGAGTGCCGACCTCAAGAGTGCAAACCTTGAAGATGCTGACCTCGAACGTGCCAACTTTGAAGGTGCCGACCTCGAACGTGCCAACCTCCAGAGTGTTGACCTCGGACAAAGTACCCAAATCGAAGATGCCAACTTATTTAATGTCAACTTTGAAGGTGCTAACCTCAAGAGTGCCAATTTCTCCACTGCCGACTTCTCCAGTGCCGACCTCAAGAGTGCCCACCTCGAACGTGCCAACTTTGAAAATGCCAAGCTCTCCAACGCCAACTTTGAAGATGCCAAGCTCTCCAACGCCAACTTTGAAAATGCCAACCTTGAAAGTGCCAAACTCTCCAACGCCAACCTTGAAAATGCCAACCTTGAAAATGCCAACCTTGAAGGTGCCAACCTTGAAGGTGCCAACCTTGAAGGTGCCAACCTTGAAGGTGCCAAGCTCAAGAGTGCTAACCTGAAAAGCGCTCGTCACCTAACTTTTCAAAAGTTAAAAGCAGCTGAAAATTGGGATCAAGCCTGCTATAATCCAGAATTTCGCACACAACTGGGCTTGTCTTTAGAAAATTCAAACCAATGCTGAGTAATCAATGTATTCGGTCGTGGTGGCTAAAAACCCTCATAAATTGGGGAAGTGTAGATGTCTTCAGTTTTGAATCTCTAATAGGGATTTAGATGAATTGCAATTGCTTTTCAGAGATCGTGCGGATGACAATTGGGTCATTAGTGGGGTGAAATGCTTGCTGGGATTGAGATAGAAGCACTTTTTTTCGGCTGGGGAATTTATACACCTACCCTTGGGCGCATTTGACATCCAAGAACCTGACCAGAAGGGGACTCATAACGAAGAAATGGCTTGAAACCCTATAATACAAATCGCCGCAATTCAGGAAAAACCTTAGACACCTTACTCAACACATAATCACCATAGGTTCCGCGAAAATCATGAACATTAGCTTTATCCCAGCGATCGCCTATATTATGATTCGCCACTATATTATCTAATTCAATCGGCTTCACTTCTACATCGAAATTGGGATCGAAAAAGAAAGGGAACGAAAGGCGATGATTTTGGGACTGGTTCTGCACACGATGAGGTGTAGAACGATAAAAACCTGCCGTCATCTTGTCTAGCATATCGCCAATGTTGCATACAAAAGAACCGGGAACGGGAGGCGCAGCAACCCAACCTGACTTGGATTTAACCTGTAATCCGCCTGAGTCGTCCTGCTTGAGAATGGTCAAAACGCCATAATCAGTATGTTCGCCAACGCCCCATATCGGTTCACCATCTGACGGTGATAAATTAGGAGGATAGTTGAAGATGCGAAACAGCACTAGCGGATCTGAAGTGTAACGGTCAGCAAAGTAGGATTCTTCTAATCCCAAACTCAGGGCTATACCAGTCATCAGAGTATGTCCCAAGTTTGTCATTGCCTGCATATATTCAAGCACTGTTTCGCCAAATTGGGGGATGTTGGTGGGGAAGAGGTTGCAACCATGCATAGGAGTACCAGCTTGCACTAGTGGGTGTTCCTCTCTCAGTTCGGCGCCAAAGTAAATACCTTCTTTCAAGTCGGGTTTACCGGATGTCAGTTCGCCACCAACCGGGAAATAACCTCGCCATGCAATACCTGCCAAAGCCATGCGGATTTTAAGTTTAGTTTCCAAATCCTGGGCGAAAAACTGACGGCTGAGTTCTTCGAGTCGCTGCTGCAAACTTTCGTCTACACCATGTCCGATAATATAGAAAAACCCCGATTCTCGACATGCTTGTCTAATTTGTGATGCGACGGAATAGCGATCGCCTTTTCCAGAAACCAAGGCGCTGATACCAATAATCGGGACGGATGAAAACCCTTTTTCCACAACTTGCAAGTTTTTCATGTTCAGGTTGGTAATAATATATATTCTTAGCTCCTTTATTTTGGTTATGGCTGAAGCCGAACCCTGTTTATAAAAAATGTAAAGTGATCAAAATCAAGCGATCGCCTTCAAATGAAGATTGATTTTGAAGCAATACAATAGTCATTTCAAAAATGAAAAACGGTATCTTTAAGTGGGTTATCATCTGTGCTTTGTGTACTTTTTTAGCAACTTCGCTCCCCGCCTTTGATCAGGGTAAAAGCATACAGAGTTCCTTTACAAACGAAGCGTCTCAAAGACCAAATCGCAAAGGCGTTTCCCAATTTTCCCTTGGTATACTTTGGCTCGGGAAGGTTTAAGGAAGTGGGCAATCCCCAAAATCAACGGGTATTTTTTAAAACTTATCGCATGACGCTAAACGCGGAAAAGAAGCAATATTGGCGATATTACGCCCTAAAACTGAGGAAGAGAAGATTTAAACGCAGAGGAACGCAAAGGTAAACGCAAAGGAGCGCAAAGTAAAAACTAATTATCAATTACAGTTGGGATTAAAATCGCTGACCTGTAGTAACTTCAAATCTAATTTCTCCTTGGTCGCTAATTGCTAAGTCGCCTCGAATTAGCCCAAAGGATGACTTGACTCGCAATCCTAAACCGTAACCAAAGCCACTTCCAGGTTTGTCTGGCAGCACTCCTGGTTCTCCTAGCACGGTGTCACTAGACCCGAAATCTGAGGCCAAGTCAGTAAAGAGAACTCCTCCTATTGATTGAAAAATTGGGAACCGATATTCCACCGAAGCTAAACCATAACTTCGACCACTGGCAACTTTACCATAACCGTAACCCCTAACAGAATTTAGTCCGCCAATATTAAAGGCATCAGCTGGTGGAAAGTCTCCAATAGTTGTGCCAATTTGTAAATTAATCGCCAACATTTCGGGATTGTCGGTTGTTCTACCATTACCTATCCAACTGACTGGTAAATACTGAATATAGTCTCCCCGTAGGCGGTTGCTGGAAATATTACCCAGTCCAATGGGAATCGCTTGTTCTGTGCTGAAGGTGAGGATTGATCCTTGAGTCGGATTCTCTCGGCGATCGCGTTGATCTTTGGATATTGCAAATGATACTGTAAATAGGTCATCAATGCCAGTACCGCTCACAGATAAGGGACTCCCTAATCTATCGACTTGTGCAACGTTATATTCGTGATCCCGTAGGCTAATTCTGCTATAGTTGAGTGCCACTGATGTATCCCACTCATCAAAAGCTCCTAAAACTCCCACAGAACCGCCAAATCTTCCCTCGCGCACTTTATCGCCGTTAGATAATCTGATATCTTCGTTGAAGGTTCCCGATATATCTCGACGACGAAAAGCTCTAATGCTATAGCCTAAGCGATTTGGTTCTTCAGGACGATAACGACTAGTGAATTGACCATTAAACTGGACATCTTTACTGCTGAACTGCACAGTTGTATCTAATTTATCGTTAAGACCGCTGATATTTGCATCTTTATAACCTACCCGACCGTATAGGCCAACATCATCGTTATTACCGCCTCCTAAGATTAGAGAAGGGAAGTCACGCTCTTTGATTTCATAGATGATATTAACGCTGGAAACATCTTCTTCAGGGTAAACATTGACTTGATTGAATGACTCTAATCTCCTCAATCGTTGCAAGTCCGCTTCAAGTAAATCCTTACGGAATACCTGACCAGGCTTGAGTTTCAGCAGACCAATGATAAAATCTTTCTGAGTCCGCCCTTTAATCGGCTGACCTTTGTCATCGAATAACTTACCTTTTCCATTAATAAAACGAATCTGGATATCTTTGACAACTTTCTGAGAAAATTCCATCGTCTGGGCATTTACTGAAGTCGCTCCTATATAATTACCATATTTGGCAGACCCTCCCTCTTTCTGGATCGTAGCTTCCGGTGTCACAATACTACCAGCCCTATCCTGAGTAGAAGATTGCAAGTCTGCAAGGGCCTCCCGATTTTCCGTACCCACTAACATTACTGCGATCGCAACTACAGTTATTTGAACTCGCATATTGAAAATCCGTTAGTGTTATTAAGTTTACGACATAGAATGGACGGCAGGTTGAGAGAGCTAATTGACAGTTTTGATTTTTCCAATTTTTATGCAACCTCGACAAAGCATCATTGAAATCTTTTCAACTTTTGAGCAATTTGCTGGCGAACGCTTCAGTTGTTGGGCGAGGTAATCAAATTTGCGTCGCCGCATCCAAAGTTGTCTAAACCACACGCCACAAAACACTTCTGAATATTTTTGGGCACTTTATTGGTATAAGTTTTGGCAGCTTCCCGAAACTAAGCCTTTAGCTAGGCAACATCTCATAACTTATTTGCAAGAACCTTGCGATTGAGTATCCCAAAAGACGGTTACTAGTTTCGCCAGTACTTAGTATAAACTGTCAGACTGTTTTCAGATTGCGTAGGCGTAGCCCGTCGTAGACATCGCCCTTGATAAAGTCCTCAAAGGTTTTAACCCCAATCAAGGTTTTTCTTGAAAAAACTACGCTAACGCCATCTTTAGCGGTGCTATCCGCGAAACTTTGCGCCAAAAAAGGGAAGTTGATATTTGTACAGATTGGGGACTGTTGCGAAAAATCACTAAAAACATTTACAGCCCTTTCCCAATAATGAAGATATTGCGATAACTGCCATAGAACAACTTTACGTAGAAGTTGCATTGGAAGCAGGAGATGGCATAGTCTGGGAAATAGAACCTCTTCCCGAAAATTATGACCAAGAAATACTCAGATTTTAAGCTTTTGTTTGGCTTTTTTATAGATAATTACAGTGGAGAATTATTTAGTAAATCCACTTCCATATAAAAAGCTATGAGAGAAAAACCTAAAAAAATGCGTATATGGGCGATGCTGTGTCATTTCTCGGCTTTATTAGGGTGGATATTATTGTTTTTTTTGGTATTTATTGGCATCCCTTTATATTTACCCCTAAATCTTTTGGCTCCACTCCTGATTTGGCGATTTAAAAAATCACAATATCCCTGGATTGATCTCCAAGGAAAGGAATCATTAAATTTTCAAATTAATTGGACATTATATACCTTGATTTTCATGGTAATCTCATTATTTTTAGTATTAACTAGCTTTAGTCTGGCAGTGACTACCAATGGTTCAGTTAATGAAATTAAAATAACTTTAGATAGTTTACTAATTGTGTTTATGTTGTTAATATTATTAATTTTGATAGTACAATCATTTATAGTGACTTTTGCTGCTATTAAAGCTTACAATGGTGAGCATTATCGTTACCCTTTGATAATTAGAGTTCTGCGATAAAAAATTATTAAACCTCTGTTGGTTAATACTTACGATAGCTTTATAAAAATAGACAACGGCAGGCTGTACTTTTTCCACAAACCAATTTGTGATCACGCTCGTGAAAAAGCTGAACAATAATTTACTATGGAACTACAAGCTAAACGTTTCTTAGAAGATATTTTAAAAGTGGTGGCTGATGTATCAAAAACTTTAGATCCTCCTAAATCCTCCGATAAATTGGAGGACTTTGAGAAGGTTATTCCCTGCTGAAAAGGCTTGGTCGGGGGGATCTTGATATAACCGTAGACTTTTCAAACATCCTCTTAGTAAAAAGACTTAATTAAATCAAAGCTCTAGTGAGTTAGGACGGTCTCCCACATAAGCGACTAATTTTCCCGTTAGGTAAGCAGCTTTAGCGCTTGAAAAGCTTATATGCAGCAATAAATCCCTGACTAAGAACAAAATTTTTATCTTACATTTAATTACGTCTATCTACTTTGTAACTGTTTAATGAAGTATCGTAAAACTTATTATGAACAATAAAAATCACATAAATATGGGAATAAAAATTAGATGATTGGAGTTGCGATCGCAGGCACTGGATTTGGTCAAAAAGTTCACATCCCAGGATTCCAAGCACATCCTCAAACGGAGGTAGTTGCTGTTTATCACCAAGATATAAATAAAGCCAAAGCCATAGCAGAATCCCATAATATTCCCCACGCTTACGACTCACTTACAGCTATTGTGGCATTGCCAGAAGTGCAAGCAGTCAGCATCTCTACGCCGCCTTTTTTGCACTATAAAATGGCAAAAACCGTACTGGAAGCTGGAAAACATTTCTTACTAGAAAAACCCACAACCTTAAATGCAGTTGAGGCTAAAGAACTTTATCAGTTAGCTCAAGAAAAAGGTGTGATTGCGACTGTAGACTTTGAATTTCGCTTTGTACCAGCATGGCAGTTATTTGCTGAATTATTATCACAAGACTATGTGGGTGAGTTGCGCCTAATTAAAATTGATTGGTTAGGTTCTTCTCGTGCTGATACTTCACGCCCTTGGAATTGGTATTCTGACAAGGATAAAGGAGGCGGTGCATTAGGGTCTTTAGGTTCCCACGCCTTCGATTATATTCACTGGTTATTCGGGCCAGTCCGTAGATTAAGCGCCCATTTAACTACTGCTATTCCCACACGAGTTGACCCTATTAGTGGGGAATCCAAGTCAGTGGATAGCGATGACAACTGTATATTAACGCTGGAATTAGCGAATGGTACACCTTGCCAACTTTCTATCAGTGCGGTTGTTCATGCACCAAGAACCCATTGGGTAGAAGTATATGGCGATCGCGGTACATTAATTCTGGGCAGTGAAAATCAAAAGGATTATATACATGGCTTTCGTGTTTGGGGTTCCCAGCCAGGTAAACCTCTAACGGAAATAGAAATACCGAATCGGTTAATTTTCCCCAAAAATTATGCTGATGGGCGCATTTGTGCATTTATCCGCGTAGTAGACCAATGGGTGCAAGGAATTGAGCGCAATCAGGAAATTACACCATCGCTGCAAGAAGGAATTTATTCTCAGTTGTTGATGGATTTATCCCATGAATCTCATAAAAAAGCAAGTTGGATAGATGTACCCAGCTTGGAAGGATTTCTTAGCAACTAAGGAAATGAGCAAAACTCCCCGCATTCGTATCCCCCCGGAAGTTAAGAAATATGTTTTTCAACGTGACAAATACCAATGCCGAAGCTGCGGTAAAACTACTATAGAAACTAACCTTAGCATTGACCATATCATTCCCCTCGCCCGTGGCGGTCAAAACGATATCAGCAATCTCCAAACTCTCTGCTTCACCTGCAATCAGCAGAAAACAGACAACATTGATCCCCGTTTCCAACGCCATTTTGATTTATGACGGTTCACACCTCGTTCACATCTCGTTCCTAGTCTCAGACTAGGAATGCTTTCTATGGAGCTGCCGCCTTCCTTACTCGCGGTAGAGCTGCAATGAGGATCATTTCCAGCCAGAGGGTGGAAACGAGGTTTTAGCTGAAGTTGACACCAATGTACGGCGTGTGCCTCTACATCTATCCCAACTCATTTGAGATCATACTGACATCAACGGCTAATTTTTTGCCCAACTTCAGCAACTGAAGACACTGATTATCTGCTTCATTCGCAGGGTTAGTGACACAAACCGGCGCTATCTGACTGTACAGACAACTAAAATATAGTTCTTGCGATCGCTGTAGAGAAATATCGATATTTAATTGATCCCCGACATCAATCAAGCGCTCCAATAGTTGGATATCTGCATTAAAACTACCATTGGCATCATGCAACAATTGCCAAAGCGATCGCGCAATTAACTGTTCTAACATCTGCTTACCGTCGGGAATATTCAGCCGACAACGCAGATGTTTTGCTTCAGTAGCGATCGCCTCCAATTCTAATATGTGATTCCAACTCTTTTGGGGATCAGCTATATCTTGCTCAAGCCATCGCAATGTGATTAGACAACGATGCCCTAAAGCAATATCTGCTGCTACCTGCAATTCTTGTGGCACTTCTATTTCATCTCGATGAAACGCCATCAGCACACCATAATTATCACGGTAGGCTTGGGTATACAACTGTCCTAAACGTGTCAGTGTTTCCTGACTAAGCAGCCGCATAATCCGGTGGCGTTCTTCAGCAAATAGATTTTGCAAGTTGAAAGCTTCTTCCCCAAATAGCTGTGTCATCACCAAGATAGTATGAGCCGCACTAGCTTGTTGTAGTGCCCCAAACAGCTTTTCTTTTAATTGGCTGTAGTCACGCCGCCCAGTAAATTGTTGAATGCAGCAGTGGAAATCCCACCCTCCCAAATGCAGAACAGCAAATACCAAATGCTCACTTTCCCAAGTAATCTCTGATACCAGCTTTAAATTTCCGACAGCCAAAGTTAGCGATCCCATGCGTTGCAGTTGGTAATCTAGCTCATTGGCAGCGTAGCAATAAACCTTTTTGTGGTAACGCTGAGACTGTTTGTCCGCAGCATCTTTTCTCGGCAGAGAATTGCGCGTCTCTACTAGTTTCTGATTGCTAAACAGGGAAGTAATGGCGTAATGGGCTGCTACTTGCTTAAAGCCAAGCTGGGCAGTTAACACGAGTTGCCGATAAATTTCCGCACCGTGTTTGAATTCATCGACATTGCTGGGGGCTAAACCAAGACGTTTGACGAAGCCTTTTTCCAACTGCACACCAGCCACTTCCCCCGCCAATTCCAAAGCACGGGCGGCGTAGCGGAGAATCTGCGTCCCCTCTGGACGGGAAATTTCTTCAAAAAACCAGCCGCAACTAGTGAACATCAATAAAGCGTGACGCTGCATTTCTAACAGGCGCAGGGCGTCTACTTGTTCGGCTGCTGTTAGTTTGTGGGTTTGATGGCGGGAGAGGAAACGGTTGACATTGCCAGCAGAGCGATCGCGCATTACTTGGATATATTCATCTCGTGCTTGCCAGGGATCACGAAATAGCTGCCTACCATGTTCTTCATACACCTCAGTTAGCTGATCCCGCAGCCAATTTAGAGCATTCCGCAAGGGACGACGCCATTTTTGATGCCAAACGCTGCCTTCCCCACCGCAACCACAGTCATCTTCCCATCTGCCGACACCGTGGGCGCAACTCCAGGCTGTGACTGATTTCAATTCCACTTCCCAACTAGGAGAATTTAAGCTGAGGTAGTGGGCGAAGTTCGTCACCGTCCAACCTTGGTGAGGAAACTCTTTGGTAAAGGCGTAGGCTAAAGTTTTCTCAGTTCCCTTCTTGTGGTGTCCAAAGGTTTCCCCATCTGTGGCCACAGAAATCAATTGTGCTGGACGATGATCCCCACGGACTGCTGAACCGATACGTCCGGCAAAGTGAGTGGAATTATAAACGACATCACTAAAACCCATGTCCCGCGATATCGGGCCATCGTAAAAAAAGATATCAATATAAGGTAATTCTTCTGTACCGCTATTCTTGCGGCTAGTGGGGATCGCACTCAGAGGTGAAGATGAACTGCCTAGTGTGGGCTTTAAATAACAACGATAGGGACGGGTGGAATCAATCTGACTACCGCCAACTTCGATCCATTCTGGATTGGGATGATCTTGAGTGGGGAGGGGACGGCAACGCAACGCCTGAGACGGTGCAAGGATAATGAAGCGAATACCTTCAGCAACAAGAGCTTCTACGGTTGCGTAATCTACAGCAGTTTCTGCTAGCCACATACCTTCGGGATCGCGTCCAAAGCGGGAGCGGAAGTCTTCTTTACCCCAGCGAATTTGGGTATATTTGTCGCGTTCGTTCGCCAGAGGCATGATGATGTGATTGTATACTTGCGCGATCGCATTGCCGTGACCATGCAAGCGTTGGCTACTCTTCGTATCCGCCTCTAAAATCCGCTGATAAACCTCCACATCGTAGCGTTCTAGCCACGACATCAGCGTTGGGCCAATATTAAAACTAAAATACTCATAATTGTTGACGATCTCCACCACTTCGCCTTGGTCATTTAAGACTCTGGCAAAGGCATTCGGGCGATAGCATTCCCAATGAATCCGCTCATTCCAGTCATGGAAAGGTGTAGCGCTCGGTTGGCGTTCAATTGCGTCCAGATAAGGGTTTTCCCTTGGTGGCTGGTAAAAATGACCATGCACCGTCACATAAACACCATTGGCCTTTCTCAGGGGATCGGTTTCTTTGGTGTTATTGGGGTCTGAATCTAATGTTAACGTTGAGCCACTAGCTGGCATTTGGTCAGCAGAAGTCATGTATATTTATCCAAAACAAAAAACTTGCAGTTGCACCGAAAAGTTTGTGCATAAACCTTTCTCAAATGGTTTGAACACAAAATCCGGTATAAACAACAACTATGGAATCCAACCTAATTTTTGACAAATCTGTCTTATTGTAGTGGGAAATCTGCGTTATCGCACAGCGCAAAGTCCGTTGGGCGGCTCTGCCGACTTAAAGGAACTTTGCAAGACAGCCCTTTCCCTGAAGGCTCAAAGTAATCAGCCATTGAACAAAACCTCAGTTAGGGGTTTTCTCTTCTTCAGCGCCAATCAAAATTTTAATTGTCTTTTAATATATTAAACCCCATTTCTGGTGTATTATTTTTGCTCAAATTCATACTTTTGCAACAAAAGATTACGAAAACTCCTTAAATCGCAATCTTATTTTACATACACAGCAGTGAACTGAAAACAGTACAATTTCTGAATTGCTCTACAGACGGTTGAGAGTATCCTATGGGAGTGCTGCATTAAAAGTTATTTTTTAATTCAACACTCAAAATTTAAAACTTAGGATTCCTCGCTGTGGATGATACCCTCAACTCAAGACAACAAATGTCAACAAAAAACATTATTCTTCTGGTTTTATTGCTGTTTATCCCGGTTTCCCTAGCAGCCCACTTTCTGGAGTGGGGAGAATTGATAGTTTTCATTACAGCTGGATTAGCAATTCTGCCCTTAGCAGCTTGGATGGGTACAGCCACAGAAGAAATTGCTGTCGTAGTGGGGCCATCATTGGGGGGCTTGTTAAACGCCACCTTTGGCAATGCTACAGAACTAATCATCGCCCTAATCGCGCTGAACGCTGGGTTAATAGATGTAGTCAAAGCTAGTATCACGGGATCGATTATTAGCAACTTACTACTGGTGATGGGTTTTTCCATGCTTTTGGGAGGACTGCGCTACAAAGAACAGACATTTCAGCCAATTGTGGCGCGGGTGAATGCTGCTTCAATGAATTTGGCGGTGATTGCCATTTTGATGCCAACGGCGATGAATTACACTTCTCAAGGAATTAACGAACAAACACTACAAAATCTTTCTATTGCTGTTGCTGTGGTGTTAATTCTGGTTTATGCCCTAACGCTGCTATTTTCAATGAAAACCCACTCCTATTTATATGATGTGGGTTTAGCCGAGGCAGAAGCAGAAGCAGAGGAAATATCAATATCTGATGCTAAACCAAATATGGTGTTGTGGGTTGGCGTGCTGCTCGTCTGTACTTTACTGGTAGCAATTGAGTCAGAACTGCTAGTGGATTCTCTGGAGGTGGCTACATCTCAGCTAGGTTTGACGGCGCTGTTTACAGGGGTAATTTTGGTTCCCATCGTCGGTAACGCGGCTGAACACGCTACAGCAGTCACCGTGGCGATGAAAGATAAGATGGATCTTTCGCTTTCGGTAGCTGTGGGATCAAGTATGCAGATTGCCCTATTTGTCGCGCCGGTGTTAGTTATAGCAGGGCGGATATTGGGTAAACCAATGGATTTGGATTTTAAACCCTTTGAATTAGTAGCTGTGGTTGTGTCAGTGTTGATTGCAAACACTATTAGTTCCGATGGTAGGTCTAATTGGCTGGAAGGCACTTTATTATTAGCTGCCTATACAGTGTTGGGGTTTGCCTTCTACTTTCATCCAGTTATGGAAGGTATGGGGTAGTTAGGAAGCAGTACGTCACCGAACAGCCCGTCGTAGACATCGCTCATAGTTTAACGGATTCGCAAAAGTCCCTACCCTCAACGCCAGTAAAATAAAGACATATAAGAGCGATGGTCTGTATGAGCTACTGCCTTAATCCCCATTGTCCCAAGCCGGAAAATCCTGCTGATGTGAAGTTTTGCCGGACTTGCGGTTCAAAATTACTCCTCAAAGAACGTTACCGTGCTATCAAACCAATCGGACAAGGTGGTTTTGGCAAAACCTTCTTAGCTGTGGATGAGGATAAACCCTCAAAACCACGCTGCGTGATTAAGCAATTTTATCCCCAAGCCCAAGGCACTAACACTCTGGCAAAAGCCGTAGAGTTATTTAACCAAGAAGCGGTGCAGTTAGATGAATTGGGCAAACATCCCCAAATTCCGGAACTACTGGCATATTTTACCCAAGAAGATCGGCAGTATCTTGTACAAGAATTTATCGACGGGCAAAACTTAGCCCATGAATTGGCACATAAAGGTGCTTTCAATGAAATACAAATCCGGCAACTATTAAATGATTTATTATCAGTTTTACAATTTTGCCACGCCAGACAAGTAATTCACCGCGATATTAAGCCAGAAAATATTATTCGTCGATCCCCCCTTAGTCACCCCTTGAAAAAGGGGGAAGAAAATATCGCTCCCCTTAATAAGGGAGGTTGGGGGGATCTAGTTTTAGTAGATTTTGGTGCTGCTAAATCTACCAGTGGCACCGCCTTAAATAAAACTGGTACAAGTATTGGTAGTCCAGAATATGTTGCACCTGAACAAATGAGAGGTAGGGCTGTTTTCGCCAGTGATATTTACAGTTTGGGTGCTACTTGTATTAATTTATTAACTGGGCGATCGCCTTTCGATTCTTATGATACTAATAACGATACATGGGTTTGGCAGCAATACTTGCAAACTCCCATCAGTAATCAATTGAGTCGCATTCTGAACAAGATGCTAGAAAGTATTCCAATTCGGCGTTATCAAACAGTAGATGAAGTTCTCAACGACTTAAATCACCAGCCGCAAGCAGCAGCCACGCAAGCGATAGCGGCAAAACCTATCCCTCAATCACCACAAAATTCTCCACCCGCTTTTGTATCAAAATCTCCTAGTCAAATTGATCAGGAATTAGAGGAAATGAAAACCCAATTTTTGGGTGGCAACAAACCTCAAACAAATAAAATACAGCCACCAAACCCTACATCTCAGCCTCATACTAAAAGCAAAATAGATGAAGAATTAGAAGAATTAAAAGCTAAATACCTTGGGAAGAATAACACACCAAATCAATGATAAAACCAGATATAAAAAGCCTCTATTACATCACACATATTGAAAATCTGCCCTCAATACTTCAAAGAGGTATCTTATCCCACAAAGCAGTTGACGAGTTAGGTGTTTCATATACACCAATCTACGATAGTGGGATTGTTAGCAAGCGAAAAGACAAGTCTACGCCTGCAAGGAGTAGTTTGTGGGAATACGCTAACTTATACTTTCAGCCACGTAACCCAATGATGTATCGGGTGGTTCATGAAAAGGACAAAAGAGATATTGCTGTTGTTGGAGTCAAACCCGATGTACTTGCAGCAGTAGGAGGACTAATTACAGATGGAAATGCTGCCAATGAGCCAACTCAATTTTTTGCTATTAAGGAAGGAATAGAAATACTTCAGAAACAATGGAAAATTATTCAAAATGAGTGGTGGAATGAGCTTGATGGTTCTAAACGAAAGATCATGGCTGAGTGCCTGGTTCCTGAGCAAATTAGCCCAGAACTTGTTCATTCAGTTTTTGTAGCAGACTATAAGGCTAAAGAGCGAGTCGAAACAATTATAGATTCAGCTAAAATACCTGTTGTTCCTGAACCAAATATGTTCTTCCAACCCATATCTGCTGCCCGTATTGGGACTAATATTTCCTTGATTGATGGGGATATGTTTTTTTCAAATATGCAAACGCTGACGATTAGTGTTAATCTTCAAGGCATAATGGGCAAAGGATTAGCGTCACGGGCAAAATATCAGTTTCCTGACGTATATGTAGTTTATCAAGATGCTTGCCGGAATCAACAGCTCACTGCCACAAAACCCTATCTCTATAAACGGGAAGCTTCTTTAGATCAAGAACTAGCTGATCTTAGCCTTCCGCTAGTGTCCTCCAATGCTGTAAAGTGGTTCTTGTCGTTTGCTACTAAAAGACAATGGCGAGAAAACTCTCGTTTAGAAGACATTGAAGGTGGCTTAGACTGGGTTAGAAAAAATTGTCATGATATTGGTATTCAGTCTTTGGCAATGCCAGCTTTGGGTTGTGGTTTAGGTAACTTAAATTGGGCTGAAGTAGGGCCGCTAATGTGTCGTTATTTGCACAATATAGGAATTCAGGTTGCGATTTATCTTCCACGGAAACACCAAATTGATTCCAAATATTTAACTAATGATTACTTGCTAAATCGCTCTTGACTCGCACGTTGCCCTAGATGCCTTTTCTCTAAAATGAAAATATGCAAGTTAAAAGTGCATTAGCTTAACAATGAATAATTAACAGTGATAATTGACAAAAAAAAGTGACTCTCAAAGAGCCACTTTCAAATTTACAATCTAAAACTCTCTAAACTTTTGGAGAAGTTGTAGATGTTGTAGGTGTTGTTGGTTGTGTAGCTTGCATCGGTTGCGGTGTGGAAGTGTGCACGGATGCTTCAGAAATCGGTGTCCATTCGGTGTGAAAGAATCCAGGCTTATCAAGTCGCTCGTAGGTGTGCGCCCCAAAGTAGTCGCGTTGGGCTTGAGTGAGGTTTTGGGGCAAGCGATCGCGTCGATAACTGTCAAAATAATCTAATGATGCACTGAATGCTGGCACTGGAATTCCCAGTTTTGCTGCTGTTGCCAACACTTCGCGCCAAGCTGTTTGTCTGTCGAGAATTGTCTGCCTGAATTCAGGAGCCAATAGCAGGTTAGGTGGTGCTGGATTTTCGCTAAATGCGTTCTTAATCTTATTCAAAAATCCAGCGCGAATAATACAGCCACCCTTCCAAATCCGCGCCAGTTCACCTAAATGCAAGTTAAAATTGTAGGTTTTTGAAGCTGTAGCCAATAATGCCATGCCCTGAGCGTAAGAACAGATTTTCGAGCAATACAGGGCATCTCGCACCATGTTGATAAAGGCTTTAGTATCTCCCTCATACTTGCCAGAAGGACCTGTGAGTATCTTAGATGCTGCTACCCGCTCTTTTTTGAAAGAAGACATGATCCGGGCGTTCACCGCTGCAATCATTGTTGGTACAGCAACTCCCAAATCCATTGCAGTTTGGACTGTCCAGCGTCCAGTTCCCTTTTGCCCTGCAGCATCAACAATCAAATCGACTAAGGGTAGATTTGTATCTGGGTCAATGTAGGGGAAAATCTTTGCTGTAATTTCAATCAAAAACGAATTGAGTTCGTCGGTGGTGTTCCATTCGGTAAAAACTTCATGTAGCTGATTATGGTCTAGTCCAGCAACATTTTTCAGCAAGTCGTATGCTTCTGCAATTAACTGCATATCGCCGTACTCGATGCCGTTGTGTACCATTTTGACGTAGTGACCGGCACCACCAGGACCGCAATAGGTTACGCAAGGACCATCGTCCACTTGGGCAGCAATTTTATTAAAAATTGGTGAGAGATACTCGTAGGAGCTTTCCGTACCTCCAGGCATCAATGAGGGGCCATTTAGCGCACCTTCTTCACCACCACTAACACCCATACCGATAAACCGAAGTCCAGCGGGTTCTAATTCCTGAGTGCGTCGTTCTGTATCTTCAAACCAAGAGTTGCCACCGTCGATAATGATATCGCCTTCGTCTAACAAGGGTTTGAGTTGAGCAATTACCGCATCTACTGGCTTACCAGCTTGCACCATCACTAGGATTTTGCGAGGACGTTCCAATGCAGCGACAAATTCTTCTAGCGTAAAGGCGGCTTTAACGTTCCGTCCTGGCGCACGCTCTGCCATGAATCTGTCGGTTTTATCGCGCGAGCGGTTGTATACTGCGATTGGGAAGCCATTGCGCTCCACGTTTAGAGCGATGTTCTCACCCATAACGGCTAATCCAATCACACCAAAGCTTTGTAGTGTCATAAAAAATTTCTGGCTAACTCTTGCAGATCCTTTTACATTAAGCGTAGTCCGAGATTTTCCGTTCTCTCCTAAAGAAGACCTTAAGAGTTGATCTAAACGAGAAAAATCCACAAGTAACACGGATAATTAATTTTAAATTGTATCTAAATCAACTATTAACTTGCAAAATTTGCAAAATTGAAATAGTCAAAGGACGTAGTAAGGAGTAACCAAATAATGCTGGCATATGTCCTAGCTTTAGTGGTCGGTCTTGGTAGTTTAGCCATTTATATAGCAGCTTTCTTTTTCCCAGAAATCCACCGCAAGAATGACTTTATCTGGAGTGGTGTAGGACTATTCTATGCCTTAGTCTTATGGGTGTTTGCACCACGCATTACTGGGGGTTTGTTGCTGGGTCATGTGGCTAATGTGGCTCTTTTGGTCTGGTTTGGCTGGCAAACTCTATCATTACGTCGGCAACTGACTCCGCAGGCACAACAAACCCAAGTACCCAGTTCTGAGACGGTGAAAACTGGCATTCAGGAGCAGGTGAATAAGTTGTCCCTTCAGGAACGGCTGGGCCAGTTGCAAAAAGGTCTTGGTAGCACCTTCAGTGGCGTGAAAGATAAGGTGCAACAGACTGTGAGTAAAAAGCCATCCACAACCCCCAAATCTGAAGATATTACCTCTGTACTGGCAGAGAAACCTGCTGTTGAGATTATCAACAAAACTACTTCTATACCAAAACAACCAGCAGAGGAGACAGTTACTACCGACACCGAAGCAAAAACCGAGAGTGTACCGGAAGCGATTCCACCAAATCCCCCATCTCCTGAATTGGTGGAAGCAGCGCAAGCAGATTTTGAAATTGAGGATAAGCAACCGATTCCCGTAGAAGAAATTGCGCCGGATGCGGTACTCGCTCCCCCGCCGGAAACGCCACCGGAAGCAATACCGCCTAATCAAGTTAGTTGAATGTTGTGAAACCTAGTTTTAATCTTAGATGATGCTGGGTTTCACTCAACTCATAGTGGTTTTCATTCGAGTTACATAGGGGCTAATTGTAGAAGCAATTTATAAATTGCTTCTACGGTCTACCTGACTCCAATGTATTAATTTTGGATTAATTTTTTAGTAAACTGGACAAGTAATTCTATTCTTTTTTCTAGAAAAGCGTTAAAGTTATCATCGAAGGTATCTGATGTGCATAAAGCTCTGCATAAAATGTCTTTTAAAATATCTCCTTTTGGCGTCATTTTAATATATTCTGATGGTTTTTTAGCTGCTATTTTTTTATTTTCAGAACTATTCAAAAAACAAAAGTAAGCTAGACAATTAATCGAGCTATCATCAAATCGTAAACCTTTTAAAAATGCTTTTGGGTAAATATGATGAAACTCTGTTCTATTATACTTTTGCAAAACTTTATCCAGGTCAATATCTGAGCCTGACAAAAAACTTTTTGGATGATTATTAGCGAGTATTAAAATAAAAGTTTTAGTGTTAACGTTGTCAAAACGAAATCGGTTATTTATAAAAAAATCTCGGTCTATCTTACAGTCAATTTCTCCAAAACTATTATTTTCACCATTTTTTAATTTAATTATTTGTTCAATATCACTTATGATAACTTTCTTAGTTTGAATACTATATCTATTTGTGAAACAAGACCTCCAAAACCATTTTTTTAATTGATTATATACTCTGGTATCATACGAAACTTCTTTCCCATCTGGTTCTGCAAAAAAAGCAGACAGAGGAATTAGAAGCCCAGGATATGGAAGGTTTTTTAGAGCAGTCACTTTCAATTGTTTTCTCATAAAATCAATTGCTCCAAAAATCCCATTCCTAACTTTTGGGAAAGCTTCTCTTATTTGTTGTCCGCTCAATTCTAATAAACTTTCTGGAGTGGTTTCTTTTTTGAGAATAGCTGCCGTACATCTTAATATTAAGTCACAATCTTCCCCTACTTCAGAGAATCCAAATTCTTCTAGTTCTTCTTTCAAATTTTTGAAGTTTTCTAGTAAATCAAAATCCTCATTCCATGTCCATGCTGAAAGTAATTGCAGTGTATCAAGCTTCATTCCAAGTCGATTAACCCGCTCAAAAACAATAGCAACAATAGCTCTATCTTCTGTTTTCAAAATTTGTGCGGGAATAGATACTTCTTTAAACTTTTCTTGTAGTGTATCTAAGCGTATAATTTGTTCTTTAGTACATTTTTCTGTAGCTTCCCTGTATTTTACAGAATCGAATAACACATTCAGAGAAAAATGTTTTCCTGAGATCACTTCTTCACGACGCAATGCATAAAATTGACTTTCTTGGGCATCTTCCTCCGCTTCTAAGTCAAAATATATCCCAGTCCAGTCATATTCTTGTGTTGGTTGCAACTCTGTCTGAAATACAGAGAAAATAGATGTAAGTCTTTGCTGACCATCTAAAACATAATCTATAGGGTAATCTTCCTTTGGGCTTGGAAGAGCAAAAGCCCCAAGTTTTCTTTCAGTTGCAAGTTTAGATTTTGTTTTCCAGAAGAGTAAAGAACCGAATGGGTATTTTTTGTAAATACTATCCATTAAGTATGCCACCCTATCCATATCCCATACAAAACCACGCTCGAAGGCTGGAATTCTAATACTACCACTACTTACGGAATCCAAAAGTTGTCTAATAGAATAAGATTGATACTCCATATTAACTAACGCTTAATAGTTATATCTGACATATAAACTGTATCATCTATTCATTATAAAAGTCAGTAGAGTAATCATACAAAATAGATCAGACTTTAGACTGTATATAGATTTGAGGCTGTTTTTGAGGTATTTTTTGTCTAAGTCCCACTAGTGAAGCAATCCCAGTCTTGACGAGATTACTTTGCTTCTCTTCAAGAGGCTGCGCCAACGCTTGCAATGACAAAAATACTTACCTTTGCGTAAGTCATGAAAGTGAATCTCATTAGCTTCATCGAACTCACATTGAACAGAAAAGTTATTCAACTCTGGCGCGGAGTGCCGGAGCTCGAAAAAGACTTTCAAATCCAGCTTGCCGCTCGTTTAAGGATTCTAAAGCATCGTTCCAAAGACTTTCATAATAAAAGAAGGTTACGCCTAAACCGCGTTCTTGGGCAGCCCGCACCTGAGACTTAATTTGCTGCATGGGAACTGGATTATTTCGTAACCCTGTCATAATGCCAATTCCAGTTGGAATTATTTGTTGCGCTTCTTGAATTTCTGCGCGAGAAATATTTGCCACAAAACTTTGCAGATTCGGACGATAAATTTGCACAATTAACTCGTCCACAATATTTTGCCGCATCCAACTTAGCCAATCTTGCAGGTGAAACTTGTAAGCCAAATCATAGTAATTGGGAGCTACAGAGAAAATCGCCTGGGGTTTTCTCTGCTTCACAGCTTGGTTAAGTTGTACCATGAACGCTGTAATTTTATCTGCCCGCCATTGTACCCATAGCGCATCTTGGGCATCGGTTGGAGGAGCATTATTGGTTTCTTGGGTGTACAAGGCAACTGTATATTGATCGTAGCCAAATTCGTAGGGCAAACTCATATGATCGTCAAACTGAATACCATCGGCATCATATTGGCTAACAGTTTCCAGCACAAGATTGGTGATGAACTGTTGCACTTGTGAATGGAATGGATTAAGCCACATAACCTCACCAGCCCCACTGATCGAAGTTTGGCCACCATCCCGCTTTTGTGTGAACCAATCCGGATAATTTAGTGCTAGTTCTGAGGTTGGGGGAGCCATGAAACCAAATTCAAACCAGGGAATTACTAGCAATCCTTTGCGATGGGCTTGAGTAATCAGGTCTAGGAGAATATCATGCCCATCTGAACCTTTGTAGACAAAAGGTTGAATACCTGCACGTTGTGCTAGGGCACTGGGATACATCACATAGCCAGAATTCCACACCACAGGATAGATTGTGTTGAAGTTCATCCGTTGTAGTTGACTCACCGCATCCTGCACTTTATCGCGACTCTTGAGGGTGTCAAAATCATTGTTGGTCATCCAAACCCCGCGAATTTCCTGACGGGGTAGCTGTGCGATCGCGCTGAAGCGTCCACCTTTGATGATCGCAGGCGTGAAACTATCTACCAGCAATACCGTAACAAAGGATATTAAAATGAGAATCGGAAAAAGATACTTGAGCAATGTCTGACGACAAGCTGCTGTGCATCTACGCCGCCAACTTTGAACAAGAAAAGGTGATTTCATAGATTTGAATGATGCATTAGCTACCTACACACCCCATTGCTCGCTTTGATGATTGAATCTACTAACCAATTCATCTAGTCTATAAGTATTTATGCTTACTACAGGATTAATGGGTTGGTAGTTGTTCGTTCCCTGCTTATGGAACTTTTGCACCAGAAAAACTAAAGCAGACCTAGCAAAGTTATAAGATGCTTGACGCAGCGAGAGGTCATTAGTGCCCAATAGACATTGGAATTGGGCATTGGGCATTGGCCAAACAGGGCATGGGAAGAGACAAAGAAGAAACTTGTTGAGTAATTCTCCCTTGTCATCCTGCTCCCTGCTCCCTACTCCCTGCTCCCTGCCTCTCGTGCTCCCCCTGCTCCTCATCTGCCTCATCTTCACAATCGCCCACGCCCTACCTGTGTCACAATAAAGAACTGTAATAAGAAAAATATTGTTAAGGTAATTTAGTGAGTCCAACTGCTCAATCCACGGCAAGTGCGCGTCGCGTAGTATTTCCTTTTACGGCAATTGTGGGCCAGGAAGAAATGAAACTGGCGCTGCTATTGAACGTGATTGACCCCAAAATTGGTGGTGTAATGATCATGGGCGATCGCGGCACCGGTAAATCCACAACGATCCGGGCGCTGGCGGATCTGCTGCCAGAAATTCCTGTGGTTGCCAATGACCCCTTCAGTAGTGATCCTAGCGATCCGGACTTGATGAGCGATGAAGTCCGCCAACTGTTAGAACAAGGGGCGGAAATTCCTGTAGCTCAGAAAAAAGTCCAAATGGTAGACCTGCCGCTAGGAGCTACAGAAGACCGAGTTTGTGGGACAATCGACATCGAGAAAGCTTTATCTGAAGGTGTCAAAGCCTTTGAACCGGGACTGCTGGCAAAGGCTAATCGGGGCATTCTTTATGTGGATGAAGTCAACTTACTAGATGACCACCTTGTAGACGTGCTACTCGACTCCGCTGCCAGTGGATGGAACACTGTAGAACGAGAAGGTATTTCTATCCGTCACCCAGCACGTTTCGTTCTTGTGGGTTCTGGAAACCCTGAAGAAGGCGAACTGCGCCCCCAATTGCTTGATCGCTTTGGAATGCACGCAGAAATTCACACAGTAAAAGAACCAATCTTGCGGGTGCAAATAGTGGAACAACGGGCGGATTTTGACCAAAATCCTCCAGTATTTCTCGAAAAGTACAAACCCCAGCAAGAAGCATTGCAAGAGCAAATTGTCAATGCTCAACAGCTTTTGCTAGAAGTGAAAATTGATTATGATCTGCGGGTGAAAATTTCTGAAGTCTGCTCAGAACTGGATGTAGATGGTTTGCGGGGTGACATCGTTAGTAACCGTGCCGCCAAAGCCTTAACAGCATTTGAAGGACGCACTGAAGTTACAGTTGATGATATCCACCGCGTAATTACGCTATGCTTGCGTCACAGACTGCGGAAAGACCCCTTAGAATCGATTGATTCTGGCTACAAAGTCGCCAAAGCTTTTAGCCGCGTCTTTGGCGTCGAACTACCAGAAAGTGATACTGCACAAAAAAACGGCACAAGTCAAAAGTTAGGGGCTAGGGGTTAAAAGTTAGGAGTGAGGAGTTAAGAGTTTTGAATGGAAAGCTGCTTGAGAACTCACAACTTTAATTCCTCACTCAGCACTGACTATATAACTCACAACCCCTAACTTCTAACTCTAAACTCCTAACTCCTAACTCAACATTCAACATTCAACACTGCCTATGAGATTTTGGTCTTTTTGGTTCAACAGCTTTATTCTATCTAGCCAATACAACCCGCCCAGGTTTGTAGAATTATTGATGCTTTTATTAGCGATCGCTATGCTGGCAATAGCGAGTATTTTACCCGACAGACCATATTTAATTTTAGGTTTGAGCTTAGTAGTTGGGGCATCTATTTCCATCTTAGTGCGGGAAGCGATCGCCCCCTCACCCCAGACGCGAATTACCCAACTAACAGCATCTCTATTACTGATCATCAGCCTCTATGGCTTTGCTGACTTAATGTACACTCTTTAAAATTAGTTATAAATTATGAGTTATGAGTTATGAGTAAAAAATTATTAATTTTAATTAGAAACTCCAAACTCCAAACTCCTAATACCAATTTTATGTGAGCCTGCATAGAACAGTCCCTTTATTTAGCAAGAATTTCAGGCGGATCATTCTGTGCATCTTCATACAGAATTGGTATAACTCCTAACTCCTAACTCCTAACTTCTTACTCTAAACTCCAAACTCCTAACTTCTAACTCCTAACTCCTAACTCCTAACTTTTTCATTTACCAATTCTGCATTTCCACCAATTCCATACACAATTCAAAAGGATACTTATTTATCAAGCGTTTCACCGGGTCGCGCTACTTTCGCTACTCATTTGCTACTCAAAATAGGCATTTTTACCCCGATTTTTAGCGATCGCAAGTGGCAATCACGCTACTCATTTGCTACTCATTTTTAGCAATCGCACTTACTTCAACTACGGGATGTTTAAGTATTTAGTAATACTGTGTCTATACATACATAAACCTCACTTCAACTTAATAGTTTATGCAAATAAACAGCTACACCCCATTTTTTAATTTCAATCGTAAACTATAGGAATGAGAGTATTAGCTACTGAAAATATAGAGTCTGAGAGTAACAGAAGCAAAATTTCTTGATTAATGAGTTATGACCGAAGATTCCCTCCCTTGATTACATAGATCCAGCTTGGGACAAAATATACTACACATCAACGCAGGTGATTGTTAGTGTGTTTGTTTCTTCAGGCTGAAGGCGGAGTGTTTGGAAGGGGAGAGGGTTGAGCAGTTGAGTTTGCTATAAGCTAATCATCATTCATTTTTCCAGACTGATTCGCTTGTAGTAAGGGCTTCAGCCCTGGTTTTATGCAACTTAAATGCTCATTAGCTTATTAAGTAAGCCTTCAGGTATGTTTTGTGCTTTATCCAACCCTCGCACATCCTTCCAGTTTGTATCCTCATCCCAAGTAATATTGCTAAATTTAGCGCCTTCGAGGTAAGCGCGTGAGAGGTTAGCGCGTGAGAGGTTAGCGCCTGAGAGGTTAGCGCCTGAGAGGTTAGCGCGTGAGAGGTTAGCGCCTGAGAGGTTAGCGCCTGAGAGGTTAGCGCCTGAGAGGTAAGCGCCTTCGAGGTTAGCGCGTGAGAGGTTAGCGCCTTCGAGGTTAGCGCCTTCGAGGTTAGCGCCTTCGAGGTTAGCGCCTTCGAGGTTAGCGCCTTCGAGGTTAGCGCGTGAGAGGTAAGCGCCTTCAAAGTAAGCGCCTTCGAGGTTAGCGCGTGAGAGGTTAGCGCCTTCGAGGTAAGCGCGTGAGAGGTTAGCGCGTGAGAGGTTAACGCCTTCGAGGTTAGCGCCTGAGAGGTTAGCGCGTGAGAGGTTAGCGCCTGAGAGGTAAGCGCGTGAGAGGTTAGCGCCTGAGAGGTTAGCGCCTGAGAGGTTAGCGCCTGAGAGGTTAGCGCGTGAGAGGTTAGCGCCTGAGAGAAAATAACCAACAGTTGCTGAAAAAGTATTTAAAGTAATGCTGTTGCTGTAATTAACAATCCGAAGCAATCGCTGATCATCAAAATTATCACTGTTCTCTTTACCACAGGGATAAAAAACAATATTGTCTTTTAACTCATCTTTATTTTTGGCATAATGATGTAACTCTAAAAGTAAAATAATCACATTCAGACCAGTGTATATATCTACTTCTCTTAATCCCAACGTTATATTTTGTGTTTGAAATTTTCGCGTCTGGGTTAGAGGCAAACTTTCAGACTGTGCATTAATAAATTCTCCTCGATACCAGCATTCATAAAAATATTCCAAGCGTTCAAATAATTTTAGATGCCGAAATTGCTTCTTGTCATCAATTAAAGTAATTAAATAACTAACAACTTCTTGTGTTAATCCACCATGACTTAGTAAGTCATAAATTTCTCTTGCCACCTGCTCATCATCGCTAATGACAAATATTTCCCGCTTCCCTTTCTGTTCTACTTTTATCCATTTTTCAAAACTTTCTGCTATTTTTTGAGCGCATAAAAACTCCCCAAAACTTTTGTGAATAAATTCTACAGCACCCTCTGTTGACTCAGACGCTTTTGCAGGTCGGAGATAAAATGCTGCTAGCGCGTTTCTTAAGGGATTTTCGCCAAGATTCTGTTGAGCTTTCTCCAACATCTTTCGTGCTGATTTATTACTTTTGAGGCGTTCCTCGATTGTTTTAATTGAAGTCCATTCTCTCCCGGATTGAGTAACACATAATCCGGCTTCAGTTAAAATAAGCTGCAAGTTATCTGTATCAAATTCCGTAAGTTGCTGATTGAGTATTTCCGGACGCTGTTTTGTTAAAACCCAATCCAGCGTTTTTTGATAAATTATTATTTTAGCCTGAGTACCGCTAGTACCTTCAAACATTTCAATAGTTAATTTATTATCTCGGTGCATTGCTGCTAAAAGGTATAATAGCAGTGGTTCTTGCCCTAATTCTTGAACACGTTTAGGACAATTGTTAGCTTCTATAAACTTCTGAAATCCTTCTGCATTATCTTGTCCAAATAATGCACCCCACTTTTCTAACCACTGCTTTTTGAGTCGGTCATCCATTAAAGCAATTTCTACCCTTTCTAAATTGGTAGGAATCCGATTCTCAATCCCATGTAAAGCCGATTCTCTACCAGTTACTATAAATTTGTGCCTACATCCTGTTTGTGCTTGGTAATTTCCGACTTGCCCGATAAAATCTTCAATTCCTTTCGCTGTTCTTCCTTCAAAACGTAATTCATCAAAACCATCTAGTATAAATAAATATCGAGTATTGCGATCGCTCAACCAATCATCACGAGTAGTAAAGCTTTCTCTAACAGCCGCACGAAGAGTATTCTCAATATTTGGTTCAAAAGCATCTATATCTCTGAGTCTAATTAATATTGGTGTCCAAACTGGGTAAAGGTGTTCTCTTACCCAATTTGCAAACATTTTACAGAACACACTTTTACCTCGCCCAGGTCCTGCTTGAATAAAAATGACTTGGCGATTTTGTTCAGTTTTGTTCAGTTGGCATCTTACCCAATTCTCTAAATTAACAGCTGATTCATTTTGTTTAGGTTTACCATTGCTATTTAACAACTGAGCTTCCAAAGATACATAAATCTCAGGAATTGTAAAATCTTCACCTATTACCTTCCACCGCTCAATTAGTATTGGATCGCTTGGTGATGTTGATATCTGCTCCTCCAGGTATGACTCTATGCTTGTATATTTCTCATTAGCCCTTATTTCTTGTGCTGCCGTTATAACCAAACTAAAAGTTTGGCGTACATCTTCTGGCTCGTATGATAAAAGTTGTTTTATATAGTTATACGTGTTCCATGCAACCCACCCTGTAATTAGGGAAACAATCTCCAAACTAATTCCTTTTGTTTCTAGGTAAGTGGATAATTCTTGATTTAATGATTGCCCTAATATTGAATTTGGAAAATCCATCAGTGCTTTTTCAGCTTGACTATTACTTAATTCCACTTCTCCCAGTTGATTAAACTGAGGTTTAACTTCCCGATCTTTTATCTCTGCACTAAGCTTACTTTTTAACCAAACATTCCTTTGTATTAAAGCATTAAAACTATTTATATAAGCTAATGGGCAAGCAACAGCTACCCATTCTTCTATTTCAAACTTTTTACTTGTTTTCTCGCGCAGTAATGTCAAGCCTTTTCGGGCAATACCTACAAACGATAACCCCGCAGCTATCACTGGTGCTGATGGGGCAGTAGCTAGTACACCGAGGGCGATCGCAAATTCTAGGACAGCTTGAGAAACCTCTGCCCCAGACTCTACAATATCTCCAGCTTTTTCTAGCTGCTGGGGCTTAGAAATCAAACTCTGCCAAACTTGCTTGATTTTTACCACTGCTCAATTTCCTATGTGAGAGTTTTGCTACTGAAATGCTAGGGAATATTTTACATACATCGTAAGTATGCGCCTTTACGGGCTGTAGCACAACCCGTATGACCACTCCGCATTCCCTAAAATTGTTAGAGTGAAAGCGAAAGTTGCTACAGGCTGCGCGAAACACCAAAACGTGAAAGCGGAAGCTGCTACAGGAAATCCCCAGTGAAATATTTTGGATGAATATCAGTGACCGAGGCAATATGAAATTTTTAGAATCGCTGTTGTAATTCCGTTTCCTAATGTCATCACTCATAAGGTACTACGACAATTGACATGACTATTTTGACCATCAGAACACAACACCGCAGGCACAGTCTTTCAACTTGGGTTAGTAGCAAAACCCCAAAAATCGCTACTAAATTGCTTCTACAAAATGCCCTAAAAGCTTCATTTTCAAGCATTCCAATTTTGATACCTCAAAGCGATCGCAAGTCCCAAGCCTTCTAAGCAAGCGATCGCTTGCCTTTGGGCGGTTACGCCATCGCGCTACCTAATTGCTACTCATTTAGAGCAGTAGACTCTTAATCTATTGGTTGCGGGTTCAAATCCCTCGTCACCCATCCTTTCCAGCCTCAAGATTTTACCCTTGACTAATTCTTGACTAAATTGAGTTGACGGCAACCTCTCAAAGCCGCATCACTCAAGGATAAACGTAACTTTTGCTTTGACTAATTTCAACAAAAACGCCTCTTGTCCACTGGACAGTTAAAATGTGATTTTAAGGGGATTTGATTTATACTTTTAGCCCAAAAACTAGAAATCACTGGCTCAAAATTATACTTCAGTGACAATTAGGGAATTTTGCAAAAATCCATATTATCGATAAAGAAGGATTTCGGTAATATAGATTTCTTCTAAATGGAATCGATAATATGTTGCTCGTCAAATGATCAAAACGGAATTACGGCTGTTCGCGATGAAAAGTACCGTGGCTTACCAAAATTGGAGATTATGCCTATCCAATACTACAAACTAGAAGGTCAGACAGTCGTTGCTGCTGAGTCCTCCACAGATTGGAATTTATGGATGGAAAGAGCCACCTTTGCTGAAACTACAGTTATGTACAACGATTTTAACGACTGCTTGATTTCAACTAAATTTGTTGGCATAGATTTAAACCCTGGTAGCTGCAACTCTGGATCTATGCCGATGGTGTTTGAAACTTTGGTCATGGGTGGGGCACTTGATGGAAAAAGAAACTTTTACCCCACCTGGGATGACGCCATACAGGGGCATCTGAAAATATGTATTTCTGTTTTTAAGCTCTCAAATCGCTAGAGTGAATCCCCGTGCGACTATCTACTTCAAAGTCTCCTAACTCTTTCTAATGTTTCACGAGATTCCCGCCGTCGCCGATCAAGTTCAGCCTTTCTCGCCTTTCTCAATGCTTTAGCTAAAATTTCTTTTTTTAGCCAAGGGGGAGTTTCGTTTGGTTCTAAAATCCTCATAGTGAATCCCCAACCAAAACTTTGGATTACCCTGAATCCCCAGTGAGCTTTTTAGCCTCTTCCCAAGCTTCTATGCAATTCCAGGCTTCTTGGTAGGAATTGTGTATATGGGTGCAAAGCCCACAAGGATTAGTTTTCTCGCCGGATCTAATAGTTAATCGCCATTTACCGGTTTTCTGCCCTTGCAAATTGAGAAGTTCTAAAACTTCAATGATCATAAATTACTCATCATGGTTAGTAGCTCTGTTGCGAATTAAGTAAGCTTCGATTTTCAGCATTAATTCCCGCAAACTATCTATTTGTTCTTCAATATGGTCAAATCCAGTCGCAACGCCTTGGGAAATTTGTTCCTGATTTCTCCGGAGGTGGTTGAAATCACGTTCTTCATTTAACGCTTTCTCAGCAGCCGCTACAGCTTGTTGAGTAGATTGTTGCCTTTCAAATCTTTGTTTATCATTCCACCTGAAAAACCAGCCTGAACCAGCGACAACCAAAGAAAGCACAAAACCAGCCAAGCCCAGGTCAAATTTCATAATTTAAGCATAAAAATATTCAGTAACCTTGACTTTGGCTGCTGCTAAAGCCCCAGAACAAATCCCTACAACAGCATTTTGGCTGAAATTGCTATCAAGAAATTTTTCGTTAGCAGCTAAAGCAAAATCATAATTAGTTGCAGATACAGTTACGGTTGCATCAGTAAGATTTGCTCCTATCGGAGCAAACTTGAAATAAACTGTAGATGCCCCCGTATTGGTAATCAAATAAGAACGCCTACTTGAATCTGTTTTTTCAGGAACAATTGTAGATTTTTGAGTACTGCTAACACTGATGTCGGCATCAGGTAGAGCATTAGTAAACAAACTTTTACTGTTTGAAGAGAAAAACACAGCTTGATAAACCTCTATTTGAATTGACCAGTTAACATCTGTATTGTCTAAACGGATAAATCCTAAACCATCAGCAACAACATCTTTGGGAAAATAAAAAACCTCACGCTCATTTTGTCTATAGCTAAGGCGTTGAGGATTATAAATACTAATCGGATTGCTATCAAAAGCTTTGGCGATAATGGCTTTTAAATATTTCCCGTCATATTGAGTACTGAGAAAATGTCTGACTCGAAATATCTCCCCAGCGGAAGGCACAATTAACCAACTAGTAGTTAAATTAAACGTACCTAATGAGAGCCAAGACATTTTTAAGTGCCATAATTGGAAATATCATCTAGTTTCTGCTCAAGAATTGTTCGGGCATCACCTTCGTATTGATAAACAGCTAAATTACAAGAAAAAAACCATTTAGGCACATTGATTTCTAACTGATAATCGGTTGACAAACTATCAGAAACTACCAGATTAAATCGATTCAAGAACAACGTTTTTGAATCTTCAATGCAAATCTCTCCTAATACTGAACTAGCAAAGCGAGAAAGTCTTCCGGCATATGACCACTGTTTACCAAGAGGAATTGTTGTATTTATCCCAATTCCCAATACTGGCTTATCTAAAATTACGCTAGGACGAATTGGAGCAATCTTAGCGTAATAAATTTTACTCCTAATAGTTGCGATTATTGTTGCCGGAATAGATATTGAGTACATCAATTGCCAGTTGGACTCATTCGTTAAATCCAAATTTCTAGTCATTTGAGGCAATCAAGAATTATCTCATCAACAAGGCCATGTGTTCTTCAACTTCACCGACAAATGCAAGTGGATTAATGCCGTAATGGTCTAGTAACTCAAAATAGGTGTAATCATCCATTACACCAGTCAGCCAAGGTCTAGCAGCACCGTTAATTATGTGCATCCCTTTGAAAGTAGAGTTATCGGCTTGCCCATTGACAGATACAGTCAATAAATCTTCAATATTTTCAGGAAGCCACAAACAATTATTATCAGAGGCAATTGACATTACAAACCTTCCGGTACAAATCGAACTTTATTAAAAGCAGCATTAGTCCCAGTAGTAAAAAAGGCCAGATATTTTGTGTGAGTTTTAATGTGTGCAACTACAGAATCATAATCATCTGCTACTACTTTTTTACCAAATTTTCCGGTAACAGCATCATTTTCGTGTCTGTAGTACATTCTTCCGGTAATCCGTGATGATTCCTTGGTTTTCGCGGTAGTAATGCGCTCAATCAAAGTCATGGTAGCGGGCTTGTATTTAATTTGTGTTAGCCCTACTTCAGTGCCATCAAGAGTTAAATTGCTATACTCACTCAAAATCTCTTTCACCGTTAGGGCCAAATCTTTACCCCTGCCTGATTGTTCCGAACTGATTAATTTGGCTGGTGCATAAATGAGAGTTGTACCAACAGCTGAAAATGGTGCGAGGTAGCCAGATACTCTATCAGTTTGGACTTTATTCCCAAGAGTGGTAACACTAGCGTAAGCCTCTTGACGGGCTTGCGTATCCTTTTCTAGCCAAGCAATGTATCTTGCATGATCTTTAGCAAGACTCACACCGCGAGCAATGTCTCGATAACTCATTTTATTCCTTTTCCAAATTTATTTGCTTACGACTTAACCATCCGCGTCGTTTTGCGTGGTTTAGCGTGGTTTGTAAATGCATACCCTATGGGTCTATGGCAATTTTGGCGTGGTTTGTTTTCAATCCAAAATAGACCTAAACCGATATTAGTTGATAAAAAACTTTTTAGTGTGATATTTTGAAGTGTTTGATAGCACTATAAACCCAAAGGGTTTGCATCTTATTTGAGGATTTGGTAATTACAGTTATGACCTCTATTACACCAGGAACGAATGGCACTCTTAAATCAATCACGGCAGAGAACGCTTTAGTTGAACTTGTGGCAATTCTCAAAAATGGCGAAGCCAATACCACAGTTAATCCTAATAAGCGTAATTACGTAACTTTGGATTTTAATCTAAATACCGGCTCGGTAGCAATTTCATTTAATATTCCTACTATCCCCATAATTACCACTACAGGGAGTATTGAAATAAGTGCTAGCGAATATTTAACAAATTTAGGGTTTAGTTGTGGTATAGGAGGCACTTTCAAAAGTTCTACAGCCGCCCAATCTTTAATAGAAATAGCTTCCTATCTTCAAGCTAAAGAAGCTGATAGCATCAGTAATTCTCAAGGTAATAACTATACAAATTTTAATTACGATGGTGATAGTACTATTTTTGGTGGCAGTGCAACTATCCCGTTTACTATTTCAATTGACAGTAATGGTAAACCAGTAATTGAAACTACAGAATATTTACTTTAAAGGCGTGACGTTTAACACTTCTGTAATAATTGATTGCTTTTTAGTATCAATCGTAGTCTGATATTCCTTGACAATTGGTTGATTGTTTTCGTCGAACTCGATTTCGATTAAATTTTCATTTTTAGCCAAGTTTTTTTGAAATATGTAATTATCCAAAGCTCCGGCGACAACGTAGCCTGCTTCAGTACAAGCCATCCCAAATTCTTGGTAAGCTTGGTCTACTAAGGCGTGAGTTTTCTTGCCCTTAATACTATCAATTCCCTCTTGAATTTTTTGGGAAATCACAAAAGGTTGATGTCTCATCTCCAACTCTTTGGTGATTTTCTCTTGGTTTGCACCAGCGGCTTTTAGGCGATTTTTTAAATCCTCATCATTGCCTCGAAAAGCGCGGCGAATACTACTATAGAGCAAGAGAAAACCACTGTTTAAAAATAGCCTAGCGCTTTGAGTAATAATTGCTGCATATTGTTGTGTTAGTCCTTCTAACAATTCTTCTGTGATTTTTGGAGCGATGGCATCAAAGACAACCGGATTAATCGCTAAAATAGCTAAAGAGGGGAGGGCCCCACAAACAAGATACCCAAGCGTTTTACCTATTCCCTGCCCTACTAGTCCGGCAATAGTAGTGAAATTACTTTCAGCCGAGGCGGCTATTTCAGTATCAGTAACATTGAAATTAAAATTCCAAATAAAACCAACAGCTATACAAAAGCCCGCCCATAATTGTGTGAAAGTCCAGCCCAATATTTTTGATAAAAAAGCCGCTAAAGGTTTTAATAAAGATTTTGCGGCTTCAATAATAAATCCAAAAAAACCACCGCCATCATGACTAGAAGCGTTTGGACTACTAATAATCCTAGTACCTCCAACGACTGCGGCTTTACGAATACTACGGCTGACTAGGTTTATTGTTGATACCATCGTAAACTTTGTCGATATTATTAACGAATGTTTTTATCTGATCTGATAAGCTACCTTGATTTTGATCACCCACTAAACCCATTAAATCTTCTTTCAATTTTTTCACGACGGCCGCTTGCCCTCCCGGCGTTTTGGCGTAGTGGACACCTCGAATAATTGCTGCTGCTTGCAAAAGAGTATGAATTGCTGTTGCTAACGTTTCTTTTTGTGTGTACTTGATTACAGAAACATCTTGAGAAGATTCTTTTAACACTGTGTTAAAAGATTTTTGCCCCGGTGTAAACGTCAGTGGCATCTGCTCAACACTCATTTCTGTATGAAACCCGGCGTAATCTATTAACGCAGTTAAAGCACTGTGATTTTTAAAAGAGGTTTGTTTTATTTGTCCTGACTCCGCTAATATTCTGTTTGCAATATTTAGAATTAATTCATTGTTCATATTAGAATGAATTACCATTGTAAACATTTCAGCAATAGCTTCAGCCAAGTTGGGTAATTTTAGGGTAGTTGATTTATTATCATCACCTTGAATTTGAATATTTATTTCAAATTCTCCCAGAACCTCATCAAATCGTTCGGCAAAATAAGCAATAAAATCTGTAAGACTTTCAACATTTTTATTTTGTATTGGTTGAGTTCCATTTTTGGTTAAATAGCTGTTTGGAACGATTACGGGTAAAGTTCCAATCCGTTTCAAAATTAACTTCAGTAAATCACTTTGTCCGGGACAACATTCCATTTTTGGCGGTTGGGGTGGGGGTGGTGTAGGCGGTTTGCAAAGTCGTTTTTTGAATTTAGTCGCAATCCAATATCCGTTTTCATAATAGGCATTTTCAACATAAGAAGCAAGATTATCATCAGTTAAATAATCGAAGTAAACTTTGGAAATAGTATATTTGCATTCAATATTTCCATCATATCGACTTAAGCGAGTTGGGGGATTATCTAAAGTGGTAAATTCATCATCTGAAATAGTCGTAATTCCCTCTTTTGTAGTTGCTATTTGAAAAAAGGGTAGTGCATCAGTTTGCGGGTGAAAACCTGGATTACCAAAAGGTTCTACAACTGAGCGAATATTTTTAAAAAGCGGGTTTACAGTTGTTCCGTTTGCAGCATCATCCCTTAATCCTTTGACTCTATCTGATGCCGTTGTCATTGCTAAATCATAATTAAAATCCATGATTGTTTGAGAATCAGTGCCAGCCGGGAAATTCCCTGGATTCCCTGCTGTGCCCGGATTTGCGTATGCTGTAGAGAGGACAGTCTTGATAGTAGAGCCATCTCGACAATATAAAACCTCACAATCTTCACCTTTGGGAGTTGGCGGCGCTACAGGGGGAGGCGGGGGGATACATTCAGGATTTCTGTGAACTATTTGGAGAATCGGCAATTTAATAAACCCAAAGGTTCCATGAATTGCTACGCCCAAATTGCAGCGGTCAGCCACTATTTGGGGAGTTATTCTCAAAGGTGCTAAATCTAAAAAACCCCCACTGCAATAGGGACTATTTGGATAGCGATCGCAATCTCTAGGATCAGCCGGGGTATTAGGTGTTGAATAAAAATTCCCACCTAGAGGAACCAGATTTCTTTGACTTTCCGCAAAAAATCCCATGATAAATTTTCTAATTATTGCTTGAAACAGTCGCAAAATTTGGGGTTGTACCGGGAAAGGCGATCCAGCCTTCAGCTTGGGTGAAAAGAATTTTACCGCCTCGCCGGGAGTTATCGACATAAACTTCACTGGGCGCGTGTTGATAACCGAAGAAAAAAGCCGATCCAGCCACGATAAAAACTTGTTTATATCCTTGAAAGTTATTGCTGCAAATAATCTCTACTTCAAATCCTTCAGTCGGATTTACTGGTAGAGTTAAAGCGAAACTTACAACTTCCTCGGTGTCAATTTTTGCAAAAATCCGATCGCGATTAGCTAAGGTGTAATTTGCAGATATAATTTTTAGGGACATTTCCTCATCCTCTGGTGTCGGGTCTGGTGTCGGGTCTGGTGTCGGGTCTGGTGTTGGAGCAGTACCGACAACATTGATTATTATTGGTGGCTGGTCTAGTGTTATTCGCCTAATTAAGTCGGCAAATATTGTGACTTTATCTTGATTAGCTAGTAATCCATAATTGACATTAGCCACCTGGAATCCAATCATGGCATTATTCCCTAGTGTGTGGCTACCTAGTGAATACTCTCTATAAGGGTAAGGATCAGGATTTAATAAGGAAAACGCTTGTAGCTTTTGCCAGTTTGAATTATTGATTTTACACATCACATGCAGTTCAATCCGTGGTGATTTCCATTCCAAATTAATTGCTGCAAGTAATTGTTTTGATTCAGTATCTTCTAATTCAAATACCGGGAAAGTAACCGGATCTAAACTATAAATCCAACTGACTGCCTTTAAATTCCTTATTTCTAAATATTCATCAAGAAAATTGTACCCAACCTTTGCATAAGGAGTATAAGAAAAAAGTGGTACTATGTCGCTACCCGAACTAGCATCAAGTGTAATACACAGCTTTTGTTTGATGATTAATGATTCAAGTGTCATCGGATTCTACTCCTCTAACTCGTAGCGCTTCAGTAATGATAGTTCTAGAATTTGAAGGCTCCTTCTCAACCCATAAGGGAATTTTTTTTGTGCGGCTACGATGAAAATCTCCGGCTAAAGTAGCATTAATCCCCGAATATTCTCGCTGTTCTTCTACGACAACTTTTTTAAAATTAACAACACTGAAAAAAGCTGGATACACTCGTATATCCTCTTTATACATTCTTTTATTTTCAGCCCGTCTACCTTCTTTTTTCTCTTCAGCCACGGTGAGCGTGAGTATCTTGGCAATAGAGAAAGCTGCTAGTGAACGCAGCATGTTTACAGCGATTTCATCACTTCCACCATAGACTTGCATTTGTCTCCCATTATCTAAGTTGGCCGTAGCTCGAAACCGTCCCCAGGTATACCCCTCTGTACCACCACAGGCATTTTTAATCGTTAACCAGTCCAGTTTAGCTTTGTTTGCATCGGGGATATTGTAAGTTGCGCGAACAAATCTAAATCCGCTTCTGGCTTTGAAAGGGGGTTGCCGAAAGTTAAAGAAGAATACGGTTAATTTGATTGTTTCTACTTTGGCTCTAACGTAGTCTTCTATTGGAGTACCAACAAAATCGCCGATATCTCGATTTTCGATTAAAGTTCTATTGGCAATAGCCTGCGAAACAACTGATTTGTAATTATTTCTGTTTACCGCTAGGACTATTTTCTCTTTCCTAGCTAAAACAATTTCACCTGCCATTTATTTGAATACTTTAAGGGAATAATCTAGTTTTACTCTCCTCAAATATTTTCGTAAATGTTCTACTTTTATGTAAAAGTAGAACATTTACTGATTACAAAAGCTTTGCTCAGAGCCAATTACAGCAACTTCACTGATGTACACGAGAAAATATGCTTGTTTAGCCTTTATAGAGGGTAAAACAGGAACTTAAAATTAGAAGTTAGTTTTAAAAAATTAGTGATTATTCGTAGTTAAATTTTGTTGCAAAGATGCAACAAAACAGCTTGTCTTGGGGGAAGTCTAAGCTTCCCCAGGATTTCTAAGCAGCAGCGGTTGCTGTTTGCGAATTCAGCAGCCCAGACAACTGAGTTAGCTTCTCATGCAGCGTTTGAATTTCCGTTTCTTCAGCAGAGGCTGCTGATGTCGCTGTTTTAAGTTGGGATTCCAGTTCAGCTATTCGCTGATCCTTGGATGCTAGCTGTGTTTGATATGCTTGTTTTTGGGTATTAAAAGCCGTGACCAAATTGATAGCATCGTCAACCAGGGAATTAATTTCGGTGAAGTCCATCGTTTTACATTAGAAAAATCACCTTAGTCTTAACACTTCATCAGGTCAATGTGCGATCAGCGAATATCGCAATCGCAGCAGATTATAATTGTGCGCTTTATTAGGTTTACTTAGTTTGTTAGCTTGGATCGTCATCTATTCTTTTTGACCAAGACGAAGGATGTAACCCTAAAGGATGTAACTCTAGCCAGCACCCACCAGTCTGCATTTTGATCCAGCTAATGATTTCGTATTCTATGTCACCAATGAAAAACGTATCGTACATAGAAAGTCCGGCTACCTCAACATCTGGAAGAAAAACTTTAATAATGAAAGCTGTTAGTTCTTTCTCTTTGCAGCGAATTTTTAACATTTACGTCTCTTTAAAGCGTTAGTAAACTAGGGGCATTCCTAATTTATCAGGCTTGACATAGTAGGTTCTGCCGATGCTGGTTTCTATTTCATACTCTCCTTTCTCAGAATCGTACCCATTCACTGTTACTAATTCCCAGCCGTACATAGCAGGTCTGCCTGGTTCAGGCTTCCAGGTTAATGCCGTGAGGTCAGACAGCTTCACACGGATTATCTCTACGTCACCAGCAAGCACGATTTTAGCTTCTGCCTTGGTGACAATTATTTCCTGGATTTTGGCTTGCTTGTTATGAAGGGAGCAGTGGCAGATATCACCTTTTTGTAAAACGGTAAAAGCAGGATTGGTTTTTGATGGAGAACATTTTTCAAATTCTCCGGCCATAAGGTGTAATCCAGATCCAGTCCTAATAGTTCTATCGGCAAGTCTTTCAATGGTTTCTTCCCGTCCGACTAGTTCTGGTCTGCCGGGGCAGGCAGTGATGCGGATTATATCTTTTTCTTTAAAGCCAAGCTCTACTAGTTTTGGTTGATGTAGTACAGGACTGCTGTCATCGAGGCGATCGCATGAGCCTTGATCAACCTCGCGATCGCCTTGGATCACCTTGCGATCGCCTTGAGCGATCGCCTTTGTTACAATTCCTGGATTGCTTGCTGTGTCTACATTATTAGTAGGGGTAACCAAGGAGGTGATCAGGTTATCTGTCTGAGTGTCGATTTTTTCTTCTGATTCCGGATTTGAAAAAACTACGTTTTCTGATGTACTTAGATGATCACCTTCGTTACAATTGAATGAAGATGCTTTCTCTGTATGAACTGTAGAATTGTTAAGAAGGTGATCACTCAAGGTGATCATAGAGGTGATCACAGGTGATCCATCGAAATTATACACATCTTCATTATCGCTGCTATTGCTTGTCTGACAGTCACTTTCGGCATTTTCGGAGGTGATCCGCTGAGATGATGTTACTGTTGCGCTTTGTAACAGAGTTTCTGTACTACAATTTTGGAATTCCCACTCAATGTAGTACAGTTTGCTCGTGCCGCTATTTGTTTTCTCGTCAAGGCTGATAATTCCGTCTCTGGCTAATTGCAAGCAGCAGCGCCTAGCATTGCCAGTGGTGGTGTTGAGGTGGTGGGCTATCTCTTCGGCTTCAAACTTGACGTTTGCGCGTTCTTGCAAAAATTTGACAATGCGGTCTTTGGTAGACAAGTCAGAAGATCCTAGTTCTTGTCCAACTTCTTCTAGGAGGGAGAAGCTAAAATCTTCTTCGTTGAAAAACAGGCGATAGCTTGCGGGGAAGCGGCGAGAGCGAGATTTCTCAATAGTGAGAATTTTCTCTTGGGGGTTAGCGCCGGGGATAGTATCCTTTTCTAGTTTGATAACTTCTGAGACGGCGTTTCTAATTGCTGTTGCCCCCCTTGATTGTCCGTTTTTGTTGGTATGGTGGACAATCACTACAGTTATCCCAGTTTCGGATGCAAACTTGTTTAATTCCAGGATGGGGCGAGAATACTCAGTCCTATTTTCGTCATAAAGAGAGTAGCGATTAGCAAAAGTAAGTGAGTCGATCATCACGATCGCAGGGCGGAACTCAGCAGCATCCTCGTACAAAGTTGGCATTGCGTCAGTATTCCAGCCAAATCTGACTTCTGTCCTCTCACGAACTACTGTGTCTTTCTTAAACCCGCGCTTATTTAAAGCCTGGATCATGTCGGATTTTGATTCGTCTCCCTGATAAATTAAGACCCGTCGCCCGTCAGAGGAGGCGGGGAAACCATTCCAGTTTTGACCAGAGGCTATGCAGTGCAGTAAATCATAAAGCCATTTTGTTTTACCAACTCCACCATCGGCAATTACCAGCGCGGTGGTTGCCTGTGCCAATATTCCCCCCAAAAGCCATTTTCTACCCTCGGTTCCGACTTCTTGTTCAAGCTCATCTAAGGTTTTGCGTTTCTCGACTGTGGCGCATAGCGATTTTATGTACAGGTCTTCAAGTCCTTTAACTCCTCCTTTGATTTCCGGATTAGCATTAGCTAGTGTATTAAGCCTGTATAGTTTCAGACCAGGATTAGATGTTTTTCGATGAATGTTCTCAAGTTCACCTATTAGCTGATTGTAGTGCCAGAGTTCATTCTCTTCTTTTGTTGGTGCTATTGGTGCTGAGAAGATTGTCTTGAATTCTTTTTCAAATGCTACACAGACATCTGTCCATTCTGTCTGTGTATCGTAAGCCAAATGTTCAAGTGTATTAGCAGCCGTAATTGTTTTGCGACGATAAGCGGATATGATAATTAAGCCAGCCAAACCATCAATGTTTATGGCGCTAACCGTTCTATCGACAAGAGTGGCCATTTTATTCCTTCCACCAATTTTTGCTAGCAAATCATGGTCTGATAACCAGCTAGTAACATGCAGCAGTCCTGAACTTCCCCCTGTTGGCAGACCTTTTTTACAAACTTTAAGACATGCTTGATAAATATCTCGGTGTGCGCCAATATAAAAATGTTCTGGTCTTAAAGTGTCTTTGACTCGATAGATAGCGCCTGGATCAATTAATATTCCACCTAACACCGCTTCTTCGGCTTCAATGTTGCATGGTGGTAGCCTGTCATTAACAGGTTTAAAGTTTAGTTCTTCGGTGTAAGAATATGGTGTTACTACCATTTTTCTGTCCCCCAATTAGCTAGCTTTAAGTTATTTGATGTGGTAGAATATGGGAAAATAGCGGATATTCTACCGCTTAATCTTGTTAAGTATTTGTCCATTTATTTTTACTATTTTTTACTTTTGGATTCACTAACTCCTAGTTAGTGAGTTTTTTTTTGCGTGTGATAAATCACTTAGTTGCTATTAAAACATTGGAATTAGAAAGGGTCGATCGCAATTTCGAGGCAGGCGTCAATCCACTGACTAATATCTGCCACGGTAGATATTGTTGTAGCTGATTGTCGGAGCGCTGCTAGCTTTGTAGGAAATCCCCCTGTAGCGTCCCAGCAAGGGGCGTTGATGTAATGCTGGCAGTATTCGGCGAGTAGGCTGATTTCGCTCTCAAAAAGATGCTCACAGCTAAAGTATTTAAAAACTGCATTGGGCAATTCTCCCGATGTTTCATCCCGCCAGTTCAGCGGCAAGCCCAGAGGTGGGCGGTAAACATTAGGTATTCGTTTGGGTTGGTAAATGGTTACTCTGATTTGGTCACTCATTGGCGGTTAGCTCTGATTTTGTGACAATCGATTTTAATTTCAGCAATGAGTTCTGGGTTGCTTTTAAAGAATGCAGGCAACCCGAGTAAGATTGCACCTGCCAGACGAATCGCCTCATGGCGTTCTAGTTCTGGGTCTAAGGTTTGGATGTAGTCCACGAATTTGCACATCTGCCAGCAGACCTTCTCAGTAGCATGGTTAAGCTCTGGGGAAGCGTAGCCAAGAGTATTTGGAAAGACGACGATCGCACCTTTTATCTCTTCTTCTGTGGTCATTGGTTTTGGGGATTGGGAGTTGGAGAATCGGTAAGTTGCAGGTACAGCAGGAAGTTGTCTAATTGATCCAGGGATAGCGAATAGCGCGATCGCACGCCGTAAAATTTTTCTAAATGCTCTCGACCTTGGGCTTGTGTCCAGCGTAATCGCTGCATTTCGGTGTCTGTCTTGTTTATCAGGTCGTCGAACTTTTTGGAGATCATCAATTGGGTAGTGGTTTGTTTGGCACGAGCCATTGACAAAGCACTACTGAAAAACTCTGGCTTTTCTGTAAACAACCTCGGTAGACCCGCGATTATCTGAGCGGCTAACGTTTCGGCGTGCTGGTCAGACGTGATTGCTGGGATCTGGGTTTTGATGTAGTCCATCAAGAGGTGGGTTGATTGGGTTAGGGCTGTATCCGCCATTAGTTAAGAGTTAAGAGTTGAGCGATCGCACTTATCTTTGGGTGGCTTTTTAGTTCATCGAGCCTTGGGCATTGCGACTGACTTGGCGGTTTTTTAAAATTGCCACTACCTTTTTGAGTTCGTCCATTAACAAGGGGTTCTCTAGAAACAGATTTGGTAAGTTATTCAATACAACGGCTGCTACTACTGTGGATTCATTAGGTTTCAATTCTGGGTGAATAGTGCGGATGTAGTCGATAAATTGATCTAATTCGTAGAGGGCTAGAATTCTCGCATCAACTACCTTTGATGAGATTTTTCGTTTAATCATTGGTTATTTAATATTGGTCAAGAGCGATCGCTCTTTTAGGCAGGTACGCCATCGCACTTCAAACAGGGCAGAGGGTGAAGTCAACTTAATACTCTCGCCCTAAGATGAATCGTTCCGTTGCTAGAGGATTGGTGATTTGGAGTGTGATGTTGCCGGCTGGTGTCGCTTGCCAGAAAGTTAGGTTTTCTTCATTGGGTGGGTTGGTGGTTACAGGTGTGAGGATAATTTCTGCTGTCTGGGTCTCGTGGTTGAGGATATTTTGCTGGCAGGTGAATTTAGCTCTGATCATTGGTTTTATTCCTTGGTGGTCACTGGGAAAGATTAGGGAAGGCGGATAAAGTTCGTAGCTTGATCCGCCATGTTGTGTTGAAAAGAGAAAATCGAAATGAGTATCGAAAGATTTGGGTTAGACCCTAACAACAAATTAGGGTTGAGCAACGATGATGCTGTTAACATTCCGTCGAAAGACTTTGGGGTGGAGAAGATGAGTAAGATTTGTCACCTCATTGAAGCGATACAGCGATGGTCTCGCAATAATAAGAACAACATAGGTTCTGAGGCTCAATGGTTCCTAGAACCAGGGCTTCCATGTGAGGTCTTGCGTACAGTAGGCGGAGGCTGGCAAAAGGGGCGATTCCGTTTTCGGCTAGAATTCATCCCTGACAACCCAGAAGCTTTTTTGAAAAATTCACCTCCAGAAGATGAAAAACCACAGTCACCCCTAGATGATCTGCGATCGCAACTCAATCCCGAATAGTCACAGATGCGTCGCCTAGTGCGGGGATTCTCCAGCTAAAAGCACCGGAGAACCCCGCCTTTTTTTAGATTTTGTTTATTTGTCCGGTCATAACATTTTTTCCTAGTTTTACTAACTCATGAGTGGGAATCTAATTGATGGACGGAACCGTTTACCAGACACTTCCGCCCAACGTTCTTTACCCGATGAACCCAGCAAGGTTCCGTTTAAACGGAACCTTGTCAAGGTTCCGCTTTTAGTATAGTATGACGGAAGAGAAAAGGTCACTAACTCCAATGGATTTGAGAAAGCGTGTTGGCTTAACTCAAAGGCAAGTTGCGCTTGTCCTTGATAAAAAAGTCGCAACCATCAGCGATTGGGAAAGAGGAATAACGAAACCTCGGTTAACGTTTTCCGAGACCAAAAAGCTAATGGAGATTTATCAATGCACGCTTGATGAACTTATCAAAGCTTACGAAGAACAGGTGTTACAGCCTGAATAGTTTGCTTTACAAGGCAAAAGGCAGGTTTTCTCTGTCTTTTGCTGCCCACTAATACTGCACCCCAAACCAGGCAGAGATAGCAGCCTGCCCGCAATGAGCGATCGCCAAAGACCTGCTAGGGGTGACAACGGACAACTGCCAACTGCATTCACCCGTAAGTCGTAGCGTCGCGGGGTTAGCGGTTCAAAGTAAAAAGCGACCACTACTCGCCAGCGATCGCCTTTATCAAATGCAAATGGAATCTTATATCAAGGAGATTTTAACCGACTTATGAGACGAGTGACCACCGCAGCGCTAAACACTAAAAGCGCCCAAATCCAGACTAGACAGGGATTAAGCGAATAAAAGCTATCGCTTTAGGGCTTGTTAGAGCGACTTATGAGGTAGACATCATCGACTTACGAGGCATCTATCACCGACTTATCACCGATTGACGAGGCATATATCACCGACTTACGAGGTAGACATCACCGACTTATGAGGCACTATGACCGACCAACAGACCACAGATCGAGCCACTACTAACGGTAAATCAGCCAACCAAGCTGAACCTAAAGCCAGAAAACCGAGAGAGTGGAAAGAAATGTCTACAGATCCACTCTCTGAGGGGTTTGACGTTCATCAAGCTGATTACGTAGTCGGAAGAACTCAAGTAGGGTTTGACACCTTAGCTCCTGGTCAACTTTTCTCTAGGACTAAAAGTGGCAAAAGCCTTTATGTGAAACTCAACGACGGACGCGGAGTTTGTCTTGATACCCGTCAACCCATTGAGGTTAGTCCACAAAAGCGAAAAAACTGGCAGGTATGGCTAGTAACCAACTTCAACTCAACCACTGCATCAAAAGCTGATTATTAAGGAGATGCAAGATGATTAACGAACCAGATTATTCAGATCCCGCTTACTGGGAATCGCAGGGAATAAAGATGATTGTCATCGACCCCGAAAACGAAGAGAGCGTTAGTGCAGGCTTTGAAGAGATTACGCAACGGATAAAAGATGCGGTGACTAAAATCCAAAAAACAGATAGCGCCGATTTTTAGAGGCGATCGCCATCCGCACAGGTTCGCGATCGCCGTTGTCGTGCGGCTACCAAGTAAACCACACACATTCAAGATTATGACAGAAGACATCAACAAATCCTACGTTCAGCGTTACGTTGACAAAGCTAGATCAACAGATAATGAGAACCTGCAAAACAACGCTCTCTACCGTGCCGGGACACAGATGGAAGTAATTCACTGTGACGGCAACGACAAACTGACCGCTCTTCAGAGGCAGACAGTACTGGATGCCGCTGACAAATTGCTAGGGGGGCAGGAGTGAATCAAGCAATGATCCTTATTTGTACTACAGCATCTCTAGTAATTGCTCTAGCCGCTCTTTGCAAGCAAGTCCCTAACCGCCCAATTTACCTCAAAATCGAGGTGCAGTATGGTAGATGAGCAAAAAATTGTTGTCGAGGTTCCTAGCGATCAGGGTGGTTATTCTCGGTTAGCTAATACAGCCGAACTATCGCGGCTAGAGGAATTTAAAAAGGGATGGATTCAGGCGATCGCCCTGCCAGACAATCTGCCAGACTTGGCTTACACCCTTGCCTCAACAGTAGCAATTTCCGCTTTATTAAGTAGCTGTTGGGTAAGTATACCCATGCCTGAATTTATCCGCCTGGGGGTGTTGGGGGTGTTAGTGATGGCGGGGATTGTCATTCTCTACTTGCGGCAAGCCGTGTCAGAGGTCAAAAATGTCCTGCTGTTGCGGGTTGGTTTAGTTGCTGTGGGAGTACTGCTAGGGATATGAGCAGTGATTTACACCCTTCCCAATTACACCAATACTTGCAGATGTACGCAATAGCCAAGTGGTCATTCTGGGTTAGTTTAGCTTTAGGCTGTGGCTTGTTGTTCCTGGGGGCAGATCAGAAACCAGAATCCAAACCTTGGATATTGGGGGCATCTGTTGGCGCTCTGGAAGTCGGGCGTAGACATCGCCAAACAGCCAAACTCCTGCAAGAATCGCTAGGTGATATTGACCGAGCATCACGGCTTAACTTCCAAGCCTGGGCAAGGGCTAACACTCAGCCAACGGCACAGTTAGCGCTCACGGTTGGTGCTATCGATGCCAACTGGCAACCAGAGAACTTAATCACCGATCCGGTTGAGTACATCCACAAGAAACAAAAACACGTCGCTCTGGTTGGCGGGACCGGTGATGGGAAATCGACTTTCACCCAATACTTGTCATCAAAAATTGGTGGACGAGTCGTTGCCTATGATTCCGATGCCAAGCCCGACGATTGGGTATGGCTCTCTCAAGCCGATGTCATTGGCAGAAAAGGCAACTTCAAAGCTATTGACACCGCAATGGGCAACGATTTAAAAACCTTAGAGGAGCTTGTAGAACTGCGTGGAGAGGGAGGAGATAACGCGATCTCCGGTCGGGAACGCTTTCTCATTGCCGAAGAATTCCCCATTTTAGTGGATGAATGCGACAATGCCACCGACTGGATAAAACGCCACGCTAAACGGGGCAGGCGATACAAACAGTTTATTTGTGCGCTGGCCCAAAACGACACCGCAGAAAACTTCGGACTGCAAGGTGACAAGGACACCCTTTACAGCTGCTTTGTCTTGGTGAGACTAGGGCAGTTTGGGCGCGACTACGCCAGGACTAAACTTAAAGATCCTCAGTTAGAGCAGTGGTTAAAGGCAGGTGGTAAAAAACGGTTTCTGGTCGATGACTGTCCGTGTGAGCTTGACTTGAGTAACTGGGGAGCGGGAGCAACGGTGCAAAGCGAAACCTCACAATCCGGGAATCAGCAGGTGCAATCGCCCCAAGACCTTAATGAATATGAGCAAATCATCGTCGCTTGGGGGAAAGACCATCCAGGGGAGATTTTGAAAGCCCGATTACTCCAGCAAGTAAGCCAACCATTTAAGAAAGATGACCCTGAGAACATCAGAATTATCTTTGCTTCCCTTGCTGACAGAGGTTTTGGGGAAATAGTAGATAGTGGCGATCGCCTCGGCTGGAGGTGGTCAAACTAATGTCTACAGTTTGCCTACAGTCCGTCTACAGGCTGTAGGCAATGCTTTACAGGGTCAATTACTTATTAAATAAGCAGTACTAGAGTGGAAGTGCGCTCGCTCAACACCGAGCCGATAATCACTTGAAAGTCCGTCTACACCGCCGACAAATTTTTCGCGCTATTTTTTAGGGTGTAGACGGCTGAAAATATCTCCCAGAGCGGATTTTGGCGACTGTAGACATTTTTTTTTAAAGGCAAGAATGTAAAGAAATTGATGGAAATTGCTAAATCTATACGCCTTCCTTACCAAGCTCATCCAGAAGGAGGATTATTGGTAATTCATGCAATGGCATTAACAGAGGAAGTTACTTTCATTTGCCCCTGCTATTATATATTCCATGATCGGTTCAAATGTTGGCTCATGCCTGCTCTGGACTGCGAGTCAGGAGAGGAATTCATGCCGGCAGTTGAGATACCTGCTGCGGGGGATGAATATTTAAGAGGTTATCTTTACAAGTACAAGCCGTTGCCAGAGCTTCAGCCTGATCAATTTTGGGAGGACGATTTCCTGATTTGTCCTCATGCTGAAGATGACAAAGACAATCCAGAAGACAGGTGGGCTATCGGCGCAGAATTGGACAACAGAAGCCTGTGTGGAAGCTGCGGCGGCGGTGGCTTAATTCAAGAATACGGCGAACTATATTGCTGTCCAAAGTGCGGCGGTTGGGGGAGTATTTAGCTGTGGCGGGTGATGATGACAAATGGATCAGCATTGATCCACGGTCAGACAAACTCTTGCTACGGTTTCGGGTCAAAGGCTTTCCTAGTCAATTTCAAATATCTACGGGGCTAAAAGACCTTAAACGCAATCGCAACATTGTGCGTTTACGTCGGGATGCCATAGCAACCGATATTTCATTGGGGCGCTTTGACCCCACTCTGGAGAGGTACCAGTTTAGACCTAGTGCGATCGCAACTCCCCTAATTTCCCTTCCGCCAAAAGGTGAAGGCGACTTGGGGGAGTTGTGGGAGATGTTTACAGAATTTCAGTCCAGGCAGATAGAAGCAACCACAATCTACTCTACTTATAGAACAGTAAGCAGAACCATTGATCGGCTACCATCTCGCTCACTTTTAGACGCGCCAAAAATCAGAAGTTGGCTAATGGAGAACACAAGCCAGTTTATGGCTTCAAAATATTTACTCCGATTTGACCAATGTTGTCGTTGGGCTTTAGAGGAAGGAATTATCAAAGCTAATCCGTTTGAAAGCCTCAAAAAAATTAAGAAAATCAAGAATAACACCGATGATTGTAGGGCTTTCACTGTTGAACAGCGAGATACGATCATCAAAGCTTTTGAGTCTGACGACCGATACAGTCATTACAGCAATCTTATAAAGTTTCTCTTTTGGACTGGTTGCCGACATGGTGAAGCCTTTGCTCTTACCTGGAACGATGTTTCGAGAGATTGCTTGCGGATCAGTATCTCTAGATCAAAGAACCTTTTAGGGATAGAGAAAGGCACAAAGAACGGTAAAAACAGAATATTTCAGTGCAGCGCCGGAGCTAAATTGCATGAACTACTGCTATCGATGAAACCAACAGCACCAGGCGATTCCCGTCTATTTTCAACAAAAAGATGCTGTCCTCTGAATAGTTCGGCGTTGAGCCATGCCTGGAACCGAGACGGGAAAAACCAGATCGGAGTAGTGAGGAAGTTGTCCAATAAAGGAAAAGTTCCCTACTTGAACCCTTACGCCACTCGACACACTTTTGCGACTTGGGCGATTGCGTCTGGTAACTCCCCTGACAGAGTAGCCTACTGGATCGGAGACGACGTGAATACGGTACTTCGCTATTACGTTCACCCAGAAGCTACTAAGGGTGAATGCCCAGATTTTTGATGATTTTTCTAAATTAAAAGTAGAGCAGCCGCTACTCATCCGCTACTCAAAAATATTTAAAAGCACTCAAAACACAGGCTGTTAATGCCATCCCTGCATTTCCACCAATTCCATACACAATTCATTAATTTGCTCCAAATCAGGTTTGTGAGGTAGGGCAGATTGTTCGTAAACAATTTCCATTTCTGCTACTAAATCTTCTGCCATTTTCATCACCTGCTCATAAGAATACTCCCCCTTTAAAATAGCTTTTAAATCCTCAACATCACCAACTATTCTCCTATCTACAATTACTTCACCTTGCTGCAATATTTCTACTCCACTGCGTAACAATCTAATGCAGTGCATCCCATGTTTGAGGTCAAAACCTGACTTTCTTTCCGTTTCTGCCCTAGCCGGATTTCTATTTTCCTGCCAAGATAAGTAAGCCTTCCATTCTCTTAAAGCTATTTGATAATTTTGACTTTTCTGAAGCAGGCGGATAAAATATTTACGGCTATTGGTTAACTGTTGAGTATATTCCAAAGTTTCGTCAGGTAAAGTATATTGTTTTAACACTCCTTTAAAATCAATATCTGCTGTCAGCAATTGGTATAATTGTTCTGCTTCTTCCAAAAACTCAATCCGTCCTCTGATTAAGTTATAAAGATACTCTAGAAAAGCATTTAGCTCATCTTTGCTGAGGGGTGCTTCGTCTTCTATGGCGAAGTCAGATGGTATTGGTTTTTTTTGCGGTGGCTTTAACAACCATTTCCGATGACTTTCCATCTTTTTGATTTGGGCAAAGGCATAACCAGTGTAAGTATGTTTTATCTTCTTACTCAAAAATAACTGTTTATGATTAATTAAATGCTGTCCGACTGCGCTTAAAAAAGGATAGTTATTTAACCAGAGCAATTCTAAAACATTCGGATTCGCACCCGCTAATAACTGGAGGATTTTTCTTAATTCATATATAACCGTGTCTTTGTTGCCATCTATAAATGGAAATATACCTGGTTCATCCCACCCAGCATCTTTTTATTCTATCCGCTCAAATCCTAAGTAGTACCTTTTGGGTGCGATAAACACTCCCCGATAATCAAAGTCTGAATCTGGACGATTTAAACCATAGCCGTGGCTACCTGCCAAATCAATTAAAATAGTTCTTTGCTCAACTTCTATTCTTTTCATATCACTTGATTAAAATATAGTCATTCTAACTCATGAGTTAAGCAGGTGGGGAGATGGAGAGCAGAGAAAGGATTTTTAACTCTCTTCAGGTATTGCATAGATACTGCCACAGCACAAAGACAGCCGAAGATGGGTACATATAGCCCGACTTAATCATTCGTGAACAACGAGATTCCCGACTTCTTAGAGAAGTCGGGGATCTGAGCCTTGCGATTTGAACAAATTCAAATAGAATTGCTATATGAAAAATGCCAAATTATTAAGTAACCAGATCAGGTCGAAAGTCTCATGTCGAGTTATGAAAAAGAGCAGTTTTAGTAACAGAGTTGCTTAGTTTAACAGAAATGCCCCTAAAGGAGATGATGCAACGGTATCCCCTTGAGGAGCAAAACTTGTCAATTCAGTTATTCCTATACTTTCGCTTTCCTAGAGCAGGAATTATCTAGGATTAATGTGGCGTCTAATCCCCCATCCTGGATTGACAATGCCGGCTAAATCTTCTTCAGACAATTTGTTGATTTCACTGTCCAGTTCTTCGATGGTGAAATCATAGCCACGCTCTTGAGCAATCTTGATGAAAGCTTCTGGATCAGCTGTTGCTTTGAGTCTTTGCTGTAATGCTTGATCTTGTTTTACGGCTTGAAAAAGTCGGGTAGCATTTTGCTGTGTCATGACAGTCTATCTCCTGTTTTAAATATCAGGTTTGAATGTAGTAATTTGACTCCTGTGGATTCACTAAATTCTGTGAATAACTTTTGGATTAAACGTGTAAGTTTAATTTTAAAACAAAGAATAAAAATGTGTTGATTCTGACAAGAAAGTATAAGTTTTAGTTTAAATATTTCTACTATTTTGTAAAAGTCAGCCCTAAGATAGAAGCAGTATTTAACTAAAAAGCATGAATTCTGAATTTTAAATGGACTTTACATTTTTTGGATGGGTGATCAGCGATGACGGCTTTTGGGAAATGAAAGCTTGACTTGACACGTATTTATAAAATAGTATGTTAGATTGTCTGTCTAATTCCTGCTCGGATCAGGTAGACATATTACAAAAGCTGGTAAAAGCATCTCTACAGGAGATAAAAACCAGCTACCTGTACGGCAACCTCAAGGACAATTCCATGACTTACGCAATTATTGAAACTGGCGGTAAACAAATACGAGTAGAGCCAGGGCGGTTTTACGATATTGAACTGCTTACGACTGAACCAGATGAAAAAGTTACAATAGACTCCGTATTACTCGTGCAGCACGATGGCGATGTCACCATTGGACAGCCACTAGTGACAGGTGCGACTGTAGAAGGGACTGTACTGCGACATTTCAGGGGTCGTAAAGTCCTGGTATATAAAATGAAGCCGAAAAAGAAAACCCGCAAAAAGCGGGGGCATCGTCAAGAAATTACCAGACTGATGATTGACTCCATCACTCTTAACGGTGCAGTGTTTGCTGCCCAAGGGGAAACGGAGAAAGAAACCCCCGTTGCAGATGACACTCCTGCCGAAGAAGTTGAAACCGCTGCTGAATAATAAAAAGAAGTAGATACACAAGAGGAAATCATGGCTCATAAGAAAGGAACAGGTAGTACACGCAACGGTCGTGATTCTAATGCCCAACGTTTGGGTGTCAAGCGTTATGGCGGTCAAGTTGTACGTGCAGGAAACATTCTCGTGCGTCAGCGCGGCACCAAATTTCACCCTGGTAACAACGTTGGTATTGGTAGTGATGACACTCTGTTTGCCTTAATCGACGGTGTTGTAACGTTTGAGAGAAAGGGCAAAACCCGTAAAAAAGTTAGTGTTTATTCACCCGTAGCTGCTGCCTCAGCAGGGGCTGCTGAGGCAGTAGCAAGTTAGAGTGTTAGGGTGGGTAACAGTGCCCACCCTAATCACTAGTTAGCGCTGACATGATGGTCAGATTTGCATAAATATTCCCAACACTTGCTTAAAAGCTGCTTTGTTCCTCTGTCGCCCATAGATTAGTATCAGAAGCATCAAAGCGCACAGCTTATTCACTAACAAAATATTACACAAAGAAATTGGATTGCGTAGCTTGCCGCCGTAGGCATGGCCTATGAAGTTTTAGGTATCAATTTTTGTTAGCTTTTGAGTGATTGCATTTAGATGTTCCAAAGTTCAGGATAGCTAGCCAGAGATATGTTTATTCTGAAACTCTGTGGATTAGGTGATGTGGCCTTCTGGGTCTAGTCACAATAACATCAGTGCAATGAAGCCATTCCTAATTATGCTAAGTTGCGTTCATTTACTTCAGAATCAATACGCTTGGGTTGTAGTTTGCTTCCTCGTAGGGGTACGGAGTGAAACCCAACAAAGCACGATAAATGTTGGGTTTCGTTCCTCAAACGCCACTTGCTACCCTGCGGGAACGCTAAGAGCGAACAACGGGGGAAACCCCCGCAACGCAGTGGCTCCCCAACCTACACAGTTTAAGGTTTTTGGCGCTAACCCAAGTGTATTGACTTCAGAATGAGGTTTTGCTGAGAGAATACTTAAATTAGGCTGTGGTTTCGAGCTACCATGATTGTCTGAGAAAATGCTGAGAATCAACTAAATTTTCTCAAGGCATAAATTTATGAAAATCATGGTTTAGTTTCAATAAGCTCTCAGTCCTTATAGAGATACTTTGGATGTTCGGGATAACTCAAACATCACTAGCAAAAACATCAGTAGCAAAAGTTTGATGGAGTCCTCTATAAAAAGGTATCTTCTTTACCCCAATAGCCTTTATAAATCTGCTTGTAGCTTAGTTTCCTCTGAATCAATCAATACAAAAATAATTATCCAAAGGACGAAAGAAAACTATGAACTGGAAAACACTTTCTTTAATTGCTGGTCTGATTTTAACTACTAGTCTCACTGCTTGCTCTAGCACTCCTGCAACCAACAATCAAGTTGCTCCTGAAGCCTCTCCTGCTATGAGTAAAGATGAAACCGGCGATGCTATGGGCAAAGATAAAGCTGGCGATGCGATGAGTAAAGATAAAGCCGGCGATGCGATGAGTAAAGATAAAGCCGGCGGTGCTATGGGTAAAGATAAAGCTGGCGATGCTATGGGTAAAGATAAAGCTGGCGATGCTATGGGTAAAGATAAAGCTGGCGATGCTATGGGCAAAGATAAAGCTGGCGGTGCGATGAGTAAAGATAAAGCCGGCGGTGCGATGAGTAAAGATAAAGCCGGCGATGCAATGAAACAATCGCCTGCTTCCAACAAGCCCTAGCCACAACTAGCTTTGCATCTCACTTTTCTTCTACTGGGTACTAGGGACTGGTTAACCAGGAAAGTCCTGATTCCAATCCCTATACTTTGGCGCTTTGACCTCAACAGGAGAAATTCTGATGAATCACAACCTGCTCCGCCGGCGTCAGTTGCTTTTTTACCTTGGGTTAGGGGTTGTCGGAATCGGTGCAGCCACAACAGCTTTTCCCAACTTCAGAAAAGTGAATGCCCCTTCTATCTCTCCTGCAAATCGTGACAATACGCAAAGCTCGGAAACTATTGTAGTGAAACCTCTGGTAGGCAAGAGTTTGCCAGAGTTTCAGGGGATCAGTCAGTGGCTTAATTCTACTCCTTTGTCGATCGCTGACCTCAAAGGCAGTGTTGTTTTAATCCAGTTTTGGACTTTTGCTTGTATTAACTGCCAGCGTACCCTGCCCTACATCACAAGATGGCATCGGCAGTATGAGTCGCAGGGACTGAAGGTAATTGGCATCCACACACCAGAGTTTGCCTTTGAGCGAGATCCGAACAATATAAAAAAGGCGCTACGACAACACCAGATTACCTATCCGGTTCCGGTTGATAACGAGTATAAAACTTGGAACGCTTACGAAAATCAGTATTGGCCTCACATGTTTTTGGCCGATCGCCAGGGTTTACTACAATATGACCACATTGGGGAAGGGGCATACGAAAAAATAGAGCAAACTATCCGCCAGCTATTGGGGTAGAAAGAATTATGACCGAATTTTAGATTTTAAATTTTGGATTTTAGATTAAAAGATTCAAAATCCAAAATCTAAAAAGGTTTCAGCATCTCTCTCAGTTTTAAGTATGGAAAAATCTAAAATCTCTAACTAGAGCCAATGTCTTAAGGCATAGGGTCAATCTAAAATCTAAAATCCAAAATCCAAAATTGTGTGACGACTTCTACTCTATCAATTAGTCTGGCTTTATTAGGGGGAGTTTTGAATGTGCTTTCACCCTGTGTTTTACCGATTTTACCAGTGCTATTGGGTCGATGTCTGACGACAAGCCGCTCTGCGTCTACGCTCCGATCGCATACTTACGGCCCAGTAGCACTGGTAGCGGGATTAATCGCTGGTTTTGCACTAGCAGGTAGTTTGCTAGGTGTAACAGCAAACTGGTTTACAGGCGTGATTAATTTATTACGGAATGGTGCGATCGCACTCCTTTTATTTTTGGGATTACTGGCAATTTTTCCCACCTGGAGTTACCGAATATTTACTTATATTCCAGTTGGCAAGTGGGCTAAAAAACCTGCACGAATCGGACTTATGGGAGAGTTTTGGCTAGGAACTCAGTTGGGGCTTTTGTGGACTCCCTGTGCTGGGCCGGTTTTAGGAGGAATTTTAGTACTAGCAGCAGTTAATCATCAAGTCGTAGGTGCATTTTGGCTACTGGTTGCTTATGGAATCGGAGCAGGTTTGCCTTTGTTAGCGATCGCTTACGGTGGACGAGTACTCAGCCAACGAATCCTCAATCTCCGTTCTCATAGTGCAGCATTGCAGCGGATTGGTGGCGTAGCGATCATGGCGACAGCGATCGCTATTCTTCTCGGTTGGGATGTGCAGGTACAACTTTGGCTAGCTCCGTTCTTTCCCACTCAACCTCTGTGAGACGTGCCAATTTTAGATTGCCAATTTTAGATTTTGGATTAGAAGACCCAATCCGAAACTTTAACTGGGAACAATATAAGTAGATGGACAAAAATATTTACCGTCATTGTGCAATTAATTCTGTCCAACTACTTAAAAATCTTAAATCCAAAAGTCTGACTGAGAACAATCTAAAAATCCAAAATCCAAAATCCAAAATCCAAAATTGGTATGACCTCATCTAAACGCAAAGTCCGCTCAACACCAAGTCAGACTTTTTTATCAAAGACCTTTCACTGGATTAATATCATCAGTCTGATCTTGATGATCACTAGCGGACTGCAAATCTATAATGCCAATCCGGTATTTGGAGGGCGTGAAGGTTGGCATTTTCCTGATTTTCTGTTGCTGGGAGGTTGGCTAGCGGGTGGCAGACATTGGCATTTCGCTGCTATGTGGCTGTTTTCGCTGAACTTACTTTGGTATGGACTTTATATCTTTATAACTCGTCGTTGGCAACGTCGGTTTGCCGATCGCGGTGACTTAAAAGCATTGCAAGCCAGCCAGAACCCAAAGCGCAAAAATTACGCATGGCATCGGCTAGTTTATACTGCGATCATTCCAGTGCTGCTGCTGGCAATCTTGAGTGGTCTGGCGATGTACAAACCTGCCCAAATGCATTGGCTTTCCGGGCTGTTTGGTAGTTGGCAAAATCTCCGCACTGTTCACTTTATCACTGTTCCCACAGTCATACTGTTTACAATTGCTCATTCCTTACTTGCCTTGAAGGTAGGAAGCATCCGTCTAGTTAAGTCTATGTTCGTGTAGAGGTTCCATGAGTCTGATTCTTCCCAAACACACCCTATCCCGTCGGCGGTTACTGCAACTATCTGGACTTTCAGGGGTAGGCTTTCTTTTAGGTGGCTGTGGGACAAATTTGTTCTCAGATAATGTGTGGCAAATATCTGAGCCACTAAACCAACGTCTGGAAGCACTCCTGCTAACTCAAAAAGCAGTACCTGAATTTCCTGTCAGTGCCATAGAAGCAGACAAATTGCTGATTAATACCTTTGACTTTACCCCGCAAATTGATCCGGCGCAGTTTCGGCTGAAGATTGATGGCGAGGTTAGTAATCCCATGCAATTGAGCATGGGGGATATTCAAAAACTTCCTTTGACTTCAATGGTAATTCGCCATGTCTGTGTTGAAGGCTGGGCTGCGATCGTTGAATGGGGAGGCGTGCGATTACGAGACTTGGTAGCGCTGGTACAGCCTAAGTCAAATGTCCGCTATGTCTACTTCAAATCTGCTGATGGCTATTATGAAAGCTGGGATCTGGCCTCTGCTATCCATCCGCAAACTCTCATGGCTTATCAAAAGAATGGACAACCTTTATCAGTTGATAATGGTGCGCCGATGCGCCTAGCATCCCCAATTAAACTGGGCTACAAGCAAAGCAAGTGGGTGACTCAAATTACCTTCGTCAGCAATTTGTCACCTACTAAAGGCTATTGGGAGGATCAGGGCTATGAGTGGTTTGCAGGGTTATAGTCAGGCGATATGCGACTTATTCTTGTAATATGTCATTGCGATCGCAACGAAGTCGAGTTATAGCTATTTTCAGGTAGATAGACCACGCGGTAGGGGCGCAAGGCCTTGCGCCCCTACGACAGATGTGGTTAAAATACTTGAATTCTGCTGTAAGCAATCGTCAGGGTTTGAGATTGCCACGGTGCGATCGCAATTGATTTGTGTTTAACCGCAGATGGTATGATAGCGATCGCCTCAAGAAAAGCGATCTGTTTTCACCAAAAAAGGCTACAGCATTAATCTGGTAGACTTTTCAAGGTATTTTGTATTCCTGCAAAAGTCGAATGAACTGATGCTGATTAATTGGCTCAGGGTTTTTCAATGAGAACATCAAAGACTCATTAACTTGTGATTGCGGTCGTAATGTAGTGCAGCAAAGCAATCACCAGGACTCAGAGATTGCTTAATTCCGCTTTGCTCCCGCAATGACAATTGGACATTTTTATTACTTGGATTACTCTAACGGAGCTAAAAGCCTCGTTAACGGAGCTAAAAGACTCGTTGACGGAGATAAAATACTCGTTAACGGAGATAAAATACTCGTTAACGGAGATAAAAGACTCGTTGACGGAGTTCAAAGACTCATTAATCTATCTCAATTAGCTCCCTATCCCGTCCAGCACTCAAAGTACTGGGCTAATAGCCTAAGTCCACTCAAGTGGACTGCAATTAATCTCAAAAAATTGCTTAAACCAATTCACAAAAACCCTGATACATATAGATATTTCGTAGGGGCACGGCATTGCCGTGCCCTTACCAACGTATTTGTATCATTATTAAAGTAAATTTGTATTAGTCCTCTTTAGAGGAGTTAAGCTATTAGACTGGAATTTGAATCCCAAGCGGGTAATGCAGCCGATGCAGATTACCTAAATTACTGAAACCAAACGGGAGACAAAAGCAACCATTCTCCTGAATCAAGGCTGACAATTGCGCCGCAAGTCTTCCAGATATTCACGAATGCTTATTGTCTTGGGATGATTTGTCCCCAACCGTTTTTCAGCGCTCGCCAAAGCTTCGATATACAAAGGTTCGGCATCGCTGTACCTTCCCTGTGATTTGTAGAGTCCTGCCAAATTGTTCAGGCTAATTGCCACATCTGGGTGTTCATCCCCCAGCAGACGTTTATACATCTCTAAAGCTTGGATAAACAGGGGTTCGGCATCGCTGTATCTTCCCTGTAAATAGTAGAGTCCTGCCAAATTGTTCAGGCTAATTGCTACATCCAGGTGTTCATCCCCCAAACGTTCTCTAGCATCTAATAAACTTTGCTCACGCCAAGGTAAAGCTTGCGCGTAGGCTCCTTGACCTTGGTAAAATCTACCTAAGCCTACAGAAGGCACGATTAAATCATCATCGCTTAACCAAGCTTGGTAAACTGTGGCAGTTTCCGCAAGGTGAGGGATGGCAGGAGTTGCTTGAGCAATTTCTCTCAATGTGGGTGTGTTAGGAATATCTTTTGCTACTACTACTATTGCTTGACAAAAGCCGCGCTTGAGTTCATCAGCTTCAGCCAAATCTTCTAACTTCTGCTGCAATAATTCCCGAATGCGTTCGTGAACTTGATACGTGTCCTCTGCCAATTCTTGCAGCAAATAACGCTCAACTAAAATAGTGCAGTTAGCTTTGAGGTCAAATTCCAAATCGCTATAACTTGCTGCTGATTCAACCATTGACCAAGGGATAGGAGCCAAGGCAAACAAACTCAACAGACAAGCCAATTTTTGCGCCTCTGGTTCCAAGCTTTGCCAATTCAACTCAAAAGCTGCTGCTACACCAGACTCGCCGTCTGTTGCTTGCTTTTGTAGCTGTGCGAGAATGTCTGCTAGCATAATACTCTCCTTGGCTTACGGCAGATAGCCGCTATTTGGTAAATTCCAATGGCGATATAACCGACATATTCGCAAAGTTTTTTTGCTGTTTCCGTGTCCTGTTGAACATATTCATCCCCCAACAGCTTCGCTAATAATTCTAAGGCTGCCTCTGGTGACAACTCACCTAGCGGCAGTGATGGATATATTAACCCTGTGTTTTGACGAGTGGTAATTAACACCTTAAACCGAGAACCTTTAGGTGGTAGATAAAGTTTAATTTGCATCCAGTCTTTGACATCATCAAATACTAATAAAACTTTGCCAGCTTGCCAATTCTTCCAGCAATAAGCAACTTGACCTGCTAGGCTTAATCTATCCGGTGGATTAAAGTTAGGTAAATTCACAACTCCAAACTCTACTAACTGGGTTCCCAAATCAATACCTTGGGGATTTAACCAACAACACCCGCCAGAATAATCTTCTAAATATTGCCATGAGTATTGAATAGCTAACTCTGTTTTACCCACGCCACCTTGCCCAGTCACATCGGTAATAGCCACAACATCATTTGCTTGCAATAGCTGATGCAATTGTTCTATTTGCTCATCCCTCCCGACAAACTTACGAGCTTGACTCTGTGGGATGTTATGCGGGATATCAAACGGGTTGAAATGAAATTTTTCAATATCTCCATCCCAACTGCGGGAATAAAAATAAGTCGGCAGTTGTTTTTTATCTAAACTGGTAAATCGCTGCTTAACTGCCTCAGTAACTTCCCTCATATCCGGCGGAAAAGTTCCATTAGCTTCAGCAAAAGCCTCTCTCACAGCTTGAGAAAAGTATCCTGTTTTATTTTCAGAATTTACCTCAGCTTTTTCTCCTTCCCGCGTAGCCAGTAACACAAATTGTTGACTATCTTTATGTGGCTGTCCACTCAAAAAAGCTTTGCCACCTAAGTTAGTTGGTTTTCCCTTCGACTCTAAAACATAATTGGCACAAGCATCAATAATACAAATATGATTCCGAATCTGAAATTTATCGGAACCCAACAAAACTAATAAAGAATTCAAATCTAAATTCTGCCAATTCTGTTTATTTGCATCAGCACAAATCAACCGACGCTCTCGTTCTGAGGTAATCAAACCATGTCCCGCCCAAAAAATGTAGAGTAAATCTCCCGACTGTGGGGATAAAAAGTTAGTCACAATGTCGGAGATATTTTGCTCAGTTGCTAACTCTACAGTTAACCCACATTCCCCAATTAACTGATGATTTTCTTCCAGTGCTGATAAACATAACCGAATATTTTCCTTCGGTACACCGCGCCGATGCAGCCAATGAGCAAATTTCAGCGCGTCATCGGCTGGCCCCCCACCCGTCACATTCCAAGCAGTTTCGTGGTACTTTTCAATACCCACAATTAACCCAAAAGTCCGCTCAGATCTAGCCATCAACAGCATGATGACCTAGCCTCTCATGGTTTTTACCCCACCCTAACCCTCCCCTTACAAAGGGGAGGGAACTAGATTTCCGGCTTCCCCCCTTTCCAAGGGGGGATTGAGGGGGGTAATTTGACTTGTGTGTACGCCGTAGCCTTGTAAAGGAGAGGTTTGGAGAGGGGTTTTCTAGATACCGTAAAAAGTAAACCATTATGGCAACCTCGGAATAATCGCCTCCCAGGTTTTAGGATTTGTCCAATAAGCACCGTGGGAACGGGGAAAGGGTTGTCTGCTATCCACTCGCACATCCTGCACTCTATCAGGAAAAATTTTCTTACCAACGTAACTGAGAAAATCCCGTAAATCGTAGATATTCAACCATTCCGGGAAATGCTCTGGCAATAACTGTCCATATTCTAAGCTGTAGAGGGCGTTAATCTCATATAAAAATGGTGCTTGGGAACCAACTGTTACCAATAATTCCACCTGAGAAAACTGCTGCTGCACTAGCAAATCTACACAAGCGATACCTCCCAAACTATGGGCGATTAAAACCACTGGCGATTCTGCTTCTTCAATTTGTTGTTGGATAAACGCCCTGATTTTTTCACCCCGCGTTTGATACAACAAAATATCACCAGGCATAGGCGAAATTTTATCAGTTAACTCAAAGCGGTTTCCTCTGACATAATTGGTTCCGATTGGCAAAGCTAGTTCAATAAGTGGCTTTAATAACCAGCCACCCAATCCTAACTCCGCCTCTCCCAAAGCCAGAGTCAGCAATTCCACAACTTTATCCCGCAATTGGGCATCAGTGAGTATTAAAGGAAATTTTTCTTGTTGTTCGCAAATAAACATTGCTTGAGCGACAAATGCTCTAGCTATTGGTGCATAATATTCACTCAAATCAGATTCAGAAACTGTGAGCAATGCCTGATCATACGGTTCACTGCGAATCACAGCCTCTCGTGCTTCTGGAAATATCTCTGCAATTCCCGCCTCTTGCAACTTAACCTGCAATTCCGATGTCGGCGTGAGACTCGCTACACGAGATTGTAAAACATCCCCTGGATCATCCCCAAAAGCATTTCCTGACTCAATAGGTTTCAAAGACAACAGCCGCAATTCATACAGAGGGTCGCGGTATAATTGCCGCCAGAGTACAATATCTGCATCTTCTTCTAGCTGAGATAAAGCCAGTGTGGCATCCTCCAAGGGTACTGATGCCCGATTATCATTGAACTTTGCACCTAATGCACCCCAAAGACAGGGAGCAACTTTGATGTCAGGACGTTGAGCGTGAATCTTTTGCTCAATTATCTCAAAGGTATCGTTGTATTCTCGTTCTCTAATGCCAGTACCATGTACAAATATTACAGTAGTCATTATTTTAAGGGTGGCTAGCGACTGCAAAGCTTCTCCTCTGTATTATTCATGACCACGTTATCTGATACAACAGGACTTCCCGTGAAAAGCTAGGTATTACAGCGGTTTTAAATCGCGTAGACTACAGCCGAACAGTTCGTCATAAGAGGATAGGCATTGCAATCCCTACTTACTGTGGTCTATTCAGATAAAATCCGCTGTATGGCTATTGAAAATCGCTCTAAGTTACCTTTAAACCAATACGCTTGATGTTACCTAACCCTCCTTAAAAAGGAGGGAATTAAGCCCCCCCTTAAAAGGGGGGTTGGGGGGATCTTCTGGGGCAAAATATCACTAACACCAAGCGTATTGACCCTTAAACCTTAGTCATGAGAAATCTTGATATCTCTGCATGTGCCAACACAGCACCAGGTTCGCGCTGGAGAGCATTGTAATACTTTCTCTCGAAGGTATTGCCTGTTTCTAACGGTATAATCAGCGTGCGGACATTAGCAATCAACTTTTCAAAATCGTCCATCGCTATCGGTTCATCTGCTTCGAGCATTTCATCAACTTGCACAACCACCTCAGAAATACGATGTAGCCAAGCAAATTGTTCATGAGCGATAACTAGCTGAAGTAGTTCTCCGCTTGATACTCGTCCACTAACCTGTTCGTAGGCAATGCGTTCTGTCTCCAGCAACATCTTGTGAAGATGGAGTAATTTGTTTCGTAAATCACGCAGATATTGATGTTGACGTATTCTTTGTGAAAGTGTGTTAGAAGTCAATGTTACCCATCCTGTCATTACAATAGTCTTCAATGGCTTAAATTATTTCTGTGTCGCTATTCATCACGAATAGACTGTAGCGAACAACTGGTTTGTTGAGTGATACACTAGCGATGAGTAGCATATCCAATGGTGGGGTAGACGCTTGCCAGGAGGCTTGCTGCTCTGATCAGAACTTCTCCTTCTCTTGAAGATGCTCCGCTCCATGTAGGCCCCGTATGGGTACGGAAACAGCACTCAACATACATCGTGGCTTACTTACTGTCTTGTGCAAACAGCACCATTAGCCATCTGCCCAACCTCAGTTCATATATTCGGTTTCCTTGCTAAGAAGCATTATAGTCAACATATCTTTTTATAGCCGTTATATCTTATATTCGATTAATCATATATTAGCATAAACTTATAACAAGTACATAGTGTAGAACCTATCGAGAAAATGTCAATTATGGGAAAACTGTCTTCATGTCCCTAGCATATATAATTCTAGGTCTTCTTCAGCAGCAAGAAATGACAGGCTACGACCTCAAAACGAGCTGCTTTGATCAATGCATTGCCCATTTGTGGCCAGCAGACCAGGCACAAATTTACAGAACTCTCGATAAGCTAGTTGAGCAAGGCTGGATTACCTGTAAGATTGAGATTCAGCATGATCGCCCCAACCGTAAAGTCTACAGTGTGACGGAGCCAGGGAAAGCCGAATTCGCCCGATGGCTTGGGACTGATCAACCCTTGCCGACTATCCGAGAACCTTTGCTCGTCCAGTTACATTTTGCAGATCAGTTGTCGAATGAAACTATCATTCACCTACTGGAGCAACAAGTGGCAGATCGAAGCAAAAAGCTTGCTGAATGTGAAACCATCGATTTGCCATCACTCGGTGATGAGTCTGCCGACCGTGAGCAGGTAATGCAAAGGCTTGTGCTGGAGTTGGTGCTCCGAAGAGAACAGACTTACATTGATTGGTTGAAGATAGCGATCAGTGTTATCAGTTACCAAAAGCCATATGCATCACATTACCAGATTCTTTGACACTTGCCAGCACTAAAGCTACGGACATTCCTTTTCAAATATTTCAAACCTTTTCTCACACTATGTTGCATTAGCTGATGCATTGTGAATGGTGAGTAGTCTAATATATTTATCGTATCATGTTCACAACAGTTAAAACTGCTAATCGCTTACATTCCGATGTTTGATACCATTGACAAAAAACTTTGCAACACATGAATGGGCTGTAGGGGCGTACATTTGTACGCCCCTACCCATGTATCTGTATCAGGTATTTCGTAAAATGGTGTAAAGCCGTTGGCTCTAGCTTGTTTTTCTGTAACTCTCATAAATCAAGACAATGGTAACAATAGCAGTCAATCCGTATCTTGATCACAATTTTGCTCCAATCCATGAAGAAATCACCACTGACAAATTACTAGTCATTGGTGAACTACCCCCTGATCTATCCGGGATGTTTGTCCGAAATGGCCCTAACCCTCAATGGGCACCCATCGGTGAATATCATTGGTTTGACGGGGATGGGATGTTGCATGGTGTGCGAATTAGCAACGGCGTAGCTACTTATCGAAACCGCTACGTCCAAACAGCTGGATGGAAAAAAGAACGAGATGCGGGTAAGGCTCTCTGGACAGGATTGTTGGAACCACGGCAGATGGATAACCCCCCCGGCCCCCGCAAAAATACTGGCAACACTGCTCTAGTGTGGCACGCTGGTCAGATGTTGGCGCTGAACGAGGGAGGTAAACCTCACGCCATCAAGCTTCCTGAATTAGAAACCATTGGCGAGTATAGCTACAATGGCAAGCCGGTTTCTGCCTTCACAGCCCATCCCAAGGTAGACCCGGTTACAGGCGAGATGATATTCTTTGGCTACTCTGTGTTAACGCCACCATACCTGCAATATAGTGTGGTTTCAGCACAAGGGGAACTGTTGTGGACAGTGCCAATTGACCTGCCAATCGGAGTGATGATGCACGATTTCGCCATCACAGAAAACTACACGATATTTATGGATTTGCCGCTGACTTTTAGCATCGAGCGAGCGCAACGCGGAGAACCTGTAATGATGTTTGAGCGCGATCGCCCAAGTCGTTTTGGCATTCTACCACGTTACGGTGACAACAGTAATATCCGCTGGTTTGAGAGTCCCTCTTGCTACGTCTTCCATACCCTCAACGCTTACGAAGAGGGAGATGAAGTGGTGCTTATTGCCTGTCGCATGAGTTCTACTACTGTTTTGAGTTCTGATGATTCGCAACCCGACCCAGAAGCAGATATCCCGCGCTTGCATCGCTGGCGGTTTAATCTCAACACGGGGACAGTGCGTGAAGAGATGTTAGACGATGTAGCTTCAGAATTTCCCCGCATCAACGAAAATCTATTGGGGCGAGAAACCCGATATGGCTACAGTAACAAAATGGCTAATAGTCCCCTACCTCTATTTGAAGGGATAATTAAGTACGACTTCAGCAGTGGACAGTCTCAAATCCATAAATTCGGACAGGGGCGGTATGGCGGTGAAGCTGTGTTTGCGCCGCGTCCTGGTGCAATTGCTGAGGATGATGGTTGGCTTATGACTTTCCTCCACGATCAGAATTCAAACACTTCAGAATTAGTAGTGGTGAATGCCCAAGATGTGACCGCTGAACCTGTAGCACGGGTGATAATTCCTCAACGTGTGCCTTATGGCTTTCATGGGGCTTGGGTTGCTGAAGAATATATTGCTTCTCGGTTGAGTTCAATACAGACCTAACCCCCAGCCCCTTCCCTACAAGGGAAGGGGGGTAAGATTCAAAGGCTCTGACGCCACTTTAAGTCGGCAGAGCCGCCCAACGCAGTGGCTCCTCCTTTTAGGAGAGAGGTTTGGAGTGAGGTCAAAGTGTATTGCATACAAACGAGAAGCGCTATAGTGGGTAATTTGACGGATTCGTAATGAACCCTATTGGGTTCATTACCTACTTAAGAATTGTTAGCGTTGATCAACAGGCTTGAGCGAAGCATTATGCATGTTAACAGAGGAAAGGTTGAGAGCAAGTATCTTTTTTGGCAAATCGCCTACAGACGGAATGCTATTTTATCAACAAATCAAAAACCTTGATTCCCTCTTGTAAGAACGATTTTATCGCCTGATCTTATTTTTCTCTATACCCCCCAGCATAGTCAATTACACAAATTGTTCTATATGATTTGTGAGTTCCATAAGCAACGCCAGACACTTTAAAAGCGCCGTTAAAAATGTTTGTTCTATGACCGCGATCGCGCACACCATCATCAATAATTAACTGCATAACAATATCTTGAGCGGTGTTTGGGCCATAACTGATATTTTCACCTGCGGTTGTTTGCCATCTACCATAGCGGTTGATGCGATTAAAGGGGTTGCTACCATCGCTACCATCATGACCTGTAGCACCTTTTGGGCCTTGGTCTTTCACATGATCTTTTGCTCCTAAAGACATACCTTTAGATGCACTCAACGCCCCCACAGGACGTGCTGATTTCAGAAATGCGATCGCTTCATCGACTGCTTCAACTCCTTCTTGGGTTCGCAAATAGCTATTCTTAGAAATTTTGACTTGATTCCCTTGGAAGCGCTTTCTATATTTTTCGATAATCGGCAGATATGCTTTGGGATTCGTCCGTACTTTATTTGTTTCAACAATTACCTGTTGTTCCAGCGGTGAAAGGTAACTCGCTTTTGCTAATAAAGTCGGACTAGTTTGTTGAACTACTGCTGGGTTAGAGTTTGTCACAGATGGGTTAGATTGAAACACTTGATTTGAGCAGCCGAATATTAGGGTAAGTGGCAAAAATACCCAAAATTTCATGGGATGCATTCATTACCTCACAATTTTTTCTATGGATTAATTTAGTGAATTAGAATAAACAATAATTTTCAACACACAGAGAAGTTTGTAGACGCTTCTTGATTCAGAATTGTCAGATATCAGAACTTGGATCATTCCCCTAACAAGAACGGAAATGAGTTGATCGAGAGTATAGATAACGTTGGGATCGTCTTTGTTACTTAAGTTTTAACAATTACTATGTAATACTTGTTAAGACTTAGTTATTAGTGAAACGTAAAGCACAAAAAATAGTTTTACTTTATTACGCCTGATTTTAAGTGCAATAATTCAGAACCTTCGATATTTGTAGCCACTCCCTAACTCCAATTATTTCTCCCTATACCCATCAGCGTAATTAATTACACAAATTGTTCTATATATTTTGTGAATTCCATAAGCAACACCAGACACTTTAAAAGTACCGTTAAAAATGTTTTTTCTATGACTGCGATCGGGCACACTATCATCAATAATTAATTGCATGACGATATCTTGAGCAGTGTTATAGCCATAAATGATATTTTCGCCTTCGATTGTTTGCCATTTACCATAGCGGTTGATGCGAGTAGAGGGGGTGCTACCATCGCTACCATCATGACCTGTGGCACCTTTTGGGCCTTGGTCTTTAACGTGGTCTTTTGCTGCTAAAGACATACCTTTAGATACACTCAATGCTCCCACAGGAGGTGCTGATTTCAAAAATGCGATCGCCTCATCAACTGCTTTGACTCCTTCTTGAGTTTGCCAATAAGTATTATTAGAAATATTGACTAGGTTTCCCTCAAAGCGCTTCCTATAGTTTTCTAAAATCGGGAGGTATGATTGAGGATTTGCTCGTACCTTATTTGTTTCAACAATTACCTCTTGTTCCAACGATGAAAGGTAACTCACTTTTGATAAAGTCGGACTAGTTTGTGGAACTACTGCTGGGTTAGAGTAGGCTACAGATTGGTTAGATTGAAACAGTTGGTTTAAGCAGCCAAATATCAACCCAATTGGCAAAAACACCCAAAATTTAAGGCGACGCATCCATTACCTCACAATTTTTCAGTGGATTAATAGTTTGAATGAATTAGAAAAAATAAATCTGCAAAGACTTCTGTGGCATCTTGTAACCTCGATAATACTAAAATATAAATAATAACAAAAATTTTTTCATTTTCTGATGCCTGCTTGCAAATTTACACTTTGAGAAACCAGTGTTGGCGATACATCAGAACACCAACAGCCCACCATAACAACACGGTGACTAGGGCAAACAACAGGGAACCATTCAGCGCCCCTGCCCAAGATGTAAAAAAATTATGGTATATCCAATTGTAGGTACTGGGAGCGTCTTTGCCTGTGCCGATAGTGGTTTTCACTAAGATTTTAATCAACAAAACGGATGGAACGAAAAGAGCGATCGCATTTAAGCCCATAATTTCAAAAGGTTTACTCCAGCGACGATTCAGCCGGACTTCGATGAGTTCATAACAAGCTGCAAGCAAAAGTAACGCCCAACCGCTGGTAAAGACTACATAGGAACTTGTCCACAGCTTTTTGTTGATGGGGAATGTCCACCCCCACGCCCAACCGATAATTAAGCAACCAATTCCAAATAATCCTAAACCTATACTTGTACGTGACTGTACAGGTTGGCTGCGTATCCATTGTCCAGTGAAGTAGCCAGCGAGGACGCTTACTATCGCAGGAATAGTACTGAACAGTCCCTCTGGATCTCCCATAAAGTTGAAACCATCACCCTTGTATAAATGTGCTTTGGGAATAATCAGGCGGTCAATATAAGCGCCAAAGTTACCTTCCCGCGTCAAAACTCCCGCACCATAATCGGGCACTGGTAGATAGATCATCGTTAGCCAGTAGCCGATAAGTAGTACTGCTGCCAGTATCCATTGACCTTTACGCGGGAGGTTGAGAACAGCTACCGAAGCCAGCAGATAGGTAAGGCTAATGCGCTGCAACACCCCCATAATCCGAATACTACTCAAGTCAAAAGTCCAAATACCCTGATTCCAAAAGCCATTTAGTAGCAATCCCAAGGTAAAGAGAATGGCAGCGCGGCGCAATATCCGCAAGTAAATAGTTGAGGTTGGTTTATTAGCTTCGGTGTACTTTGACAGCGAGAAAGTCATCGCCACACCGACAATAAAAAGAAAGAAGGGGAATACCAAGTCAGTTGGTGTGCAACCGTGCCAATCGGCGTGAGCTAAGGGAGGATATACATCATCTGCGACTCCCGCCATATTGACGAGAATCATACCAGCGATCGTAATGCCGCGAAAAACATCCAGTGAAGTTAGGCGCATAAGCGGAATTTTATGTTAGATGAGTGTCTAAGCTACCCCGCTTGATGCAGGTAATCAAGCAAAATTTCTAGACTAAAATACAAGTTAAAATTTTGTTAAGTAATTACCACGACTCGCTATGCCAATTAAAGTTGGAGATACTGCTCCTAATTTCACTCTACCTGCCCAAAACGGCTCAACAGTTAGCCTCCAAGATTTTCGCGGCAAAAAAGCTGTTATCCTATATTTTTATCCCAAGGATGACACACCCGGTTGTACGACTGAATCTTGCGCCTTTCGCGATCAGTATGAAGTGTTTAAAACCGCTGGTGCTGAAGTTGTCGGCGTCAGTGCTGACTCCAGCGAATCTCACCAACGATTTGCGGCGAAATACAATCTACCTTTTACCCTGTTAACCGACAAAGGCGACCAAGTGCGGAAGCTATATGGCGCAACAGCGGCTTTTGGCTTATTCCCTGGTCGCGTTACTTACGTCATTGACCAACAGGGAGTTGTGCAATATGTGTTTGATTCAATGTTTAACTTTAAAGGTCATGTTGAGGAAGCGCTGAAAACTTTGCAACAACTTGCGGCTAAGTAGGAGTCGTTCAATTTTGGATTTTAGATTTTAGATTTTAGATTTTAGATTTTTTATGCAATCCAAAATCCAAAATTCAAAATCTAAAATTGGTAGAGTTAGGAGTTAGGAGTTATTTCTACCCTATCTCCCTACTCTCTACTCCCTATTTATTCGAGGGCGACTTTTCCGGCATGACAATATTAGCGTGGGTTGACTTGCCATTCTTGCCGTTAGTATGACCGTTACCATTGCGGGGATGAATCACACCATAACCGCCGTGGTTACGTTCGTAAATTACATTAATCTCTCCAGTTTCAGAATTGCGGAACATATAAAAGTCGTGTCCCACGAGTTGCAGTTGTTCTAAGGCTTCTGTAAAGGTCATCGGCGGCATGGAAAAATATTTGGTGCGGACGACTTCGTTGGGTAGTTCGGGGGTGCGATCGCCAATTAAATCTGTGACTACTGATTCTGCAACAACTACTTCTGTTGGTTGGGCTTGAGTTTTCTGGTCTTGACGCCGTTCTTTATATTTCCGCAGTTGACGAGCAATTTTATCTGCAACTAAGTCAATGCTGGCATAGAGGCTTTCGCTGCTTTCCTCGGCACGGATAACGCTACCATTTGCATAAATAGTTACTTCAGCCGCTTGTCTAGGACTAATTCGGGGATTACGGGCTACGCTAAGATGCACATCCACTTCATTTGTAATGCTCTGAAAGTGACTAACTGCTTTTTCAATCTTTTGATGTACATACTCACGAATTGCATCGGTGATTTCAATATTTTTGCCGTGGATGACAAGCTTCATGTAAACTCTCCCGGTGAATATTTGGATGTGTGAATTTGCTTTGTATGAAAAGAAGTTGCGGTAAGATATATTACTTACGCCAAAACAAATTGTGAACTATATTGTATATACTGCTGGTAAGCTGTCTCTAAGCTTGCTGCATCTAAGTTGTTGTCAAGTATACCCTTGATTTCCCTCCTCATCTCTGCGCTGATGTCCAATTGGATGCCCACTTAGAACTCTTGGGTGAGGAAATCTGAGTGGTAGCTCCCGTGACTACCTTCTCCTTTAAAGGAATGCTTACAGAACTGTTGATAGTTGCTCCTTCTGTGTTCGATTCAGGTTTGCTTGCTGTTGTTCAAGAATACAAGTCTTTGTGGAAGTTTGATTCTGTGTGAAATGCAAACAATATAATTAGAGTCATCAGCCAGTACATTCGTTCTTATTGTTTTGGCGTGATGCTTATTGCAGAAAATTCCTCCTAAAACCTATTCAGGTTAATATTCAAGCTAGCACTTTGTTTTTTCTAATGCAGGTTCCCTTGACTTTCCTTTAAAATCCTTTGCAAAGCTTGACATTTGTTAACTCCAATCCTCTAACTTGAAATAGATTTCGTTCCCAATCCCAATTGATTTTTGGCATGATCCATAGTAATGAACCACACAAAAACCGTTGTTTACTGTATAACCAAGGATTAATGCCTTATTTAGAAGCTCATAGATGGCAGCGATCGCTCCTGACTGAGCGTATCCATGACCCCAGTCTAGATGACGTGTTAATTTTGCTAGAACATCCACCTGTCTATACTCTGGGACAGGGAGCCAACTCAGATTTTCTCAAATTTGATATTGACAAAGGGGAATATGATGTGCATCGAGTTGAACGAGGCGGTGAGGTTACTTACCATTGTCCCGGTCAACTGGTGGGGTATCCAATTTTAAATCTGCAACGTTATCGTAAAGACCTTCATTGGTACTTACGGCAACTCGAAGAAGTCATAATTCGTCTATTAGCAATTTATGGATTGCAGGGAGAAAGAATTCCGGCTTTTACTGGTGTTTGGTTACAAGGGCGAAAAGTTGCGGCTATTGGGATTAAAGTTAGCCGTTGGATTACCATGCACGGCTTTGCATTAAATGTTTGTCCTGATATGACAGGGTTTGAGCGCATTGTACCCTGCGGTATTCCTGATAAACCTGTAGGCAGTTTAGCTGAATGGATTCCAGGAATCACTTGCCAAGAAGTGCGTTTTTATCTAGCCCAGTCCTTTGCCGAAGTCTTTGACGTGGAATTAGTCGAGTCGCAGCCTGAAGGATTTTTCCGGTTTGAGTAAATTCAGCTTGTAATTATGTAATAAATACTATAGCAGTCCTATTTAAATTGTGAGACACTCATGAGAGTAGTCCATATTTAATAGTATCAAAATAACTATTTAACTTCGGTTATCAAAGCTATAATCTGATTATTTACAAATTTTTATACTAACTTTTTACGGCTCTCAAGCACAACTTTGCGCGTGAATTACTCAAATAATCTCCAGGTATATGCCCCATCGTTAACGTTTCTGAGAGAAGGTGATTGGATAGCTTTGATAGAACTCTTTGATAGAGACGACGGTGATGAAATTGAAGCCGATATCAACAGTAGTTTATTTTGGCTGATACCTGAACCATGTTGGGAAGATGATCCCTTTGATTTCTTGCGCGAATATCTTTAAATAGTGGTGTTAGTGGATAGCTACACATTTCCCAACTTTTTCTCCAGAAAAAAGCCCCACCGACTGATGGGGATGAAGACTGATAGATTTTTAGCACTTTTCTCTGTTAGGGGTGCGCTTGGCTTTAGTCTCTATCTATTCACTTCTCCTAATGGAGAGCTATCAGGGCTAGGTGATGAACTAATGACATATTCAGGGTAGGCTGGTATGCCATGCTCGTGTAAATCCAAACCCTCCAATTCGCCTTCTTTCGACACACGCAGTGTCCCGGTCAAATTTACCAAATACATCAACCCCATTGCCACAGCGAATGTAGACACAGTAATAATTAGGTTGCCGATAACTTGTGCGCTCAACACCTGTATCCCCCCACCATAAAACAGACCTCTTAATGGCGCAGAGACATCAGGTAAGATGGGGCCACTCGCACCGAATTCACCAGTGGCAAACAAGCCCAGCGACCACGTTCCCCAGATCCCGCAAAAACCATGTACAGGAACTGCACCAATGGGGTCGTCAATCCGAAGCCATTCCAACAGGTCTATGCCTAGAATGACAACTACGCCAGCTACCGCCCCAATGATGATAGAACCTGTCGGATTCACCCAATAGCAAGGGCAAGTAATCGCAACCAAACCCGCCAAGAACCCGTTGACTGTGAAGCTCAAATCCCACTTTTTTGTTTTCGGATATCCGAAAAACAGTGCCGACAGACCACCTGCACATGCTGCCAAGGTAGTATTGGCAGCAACCCGTCCAGTCCCCACAAAGTCCATCGCTGAAAGTGTTGAGCCGGGGTTGAAACCGTACCAACCGAACCACAGAATCAGACCGCCGGAAGCAGCAATTACAAGGTCATGGGGTAACATCGGCCCACCACCGTCGCGCTTGAACCGACGACCCAAACGCGGGCCGAGGGCGATCGCACCCGCTAGGGCAATGAATCCCCCAATAGTGTGAACAACTGTAGAGCCTGCAAAGTCATGGAAGCCAGTTCCCAAGAAGGGCAGGAAACCATCTTTGCTGCCCATCGTTACCAGAAAACCGTCTGGCCCCCAAGCCCAGTGTCCGATAATTGGGTAGATGAATCCAGAAACGCCAAAGCTGTAGAGAAGATCGCCAATAAACCCTGTCCGCCCAATCATCGCCCCAGAGGTAATCGTCGAGCAGGTGTCTGCAAAGGCAAACTGAAACAGCCAAAATGCCAGGAACGCCACACCTGAACTTTCATAGGTGGCAGGAGACCCTTGCAAGAAAAACCAATTCAGTCCAATCAAGCCGTTACCATGACTGAACATGAAAGCAAAGCCCCAGGCATAGAACAATAAACCGCAAAGGCAGGTGTCAACGATGCACTCCATCAAGACATTGACGGTTTCACGAGAGCGACAGAAACCTGCTTCCAGCATCGTAAAACCTACCTGCATTGCAAATACTAGGAAGGCAGCTAGCAGCGTCCAGAGGGTATTAATCGGGTTAACGATGTCATTGCCTTTGAGTACTGGATCAGCTGCTAGAGCTGGCGTTTCTATTAAATTGGGGATGAAGGCAAATACTATGAACAGCATCATGATAGCCATAGCCTTGCCCAGGAGTAGTAAGTAACCGTAGCGTCTCCACTCCGGATCACGTAAACGCTGTCCCAATCGTGCCAACTTGTTAACTTGCTGACTTTGCCCAGCAGTCGTCGGCATTTTCTTCATTGTGATGAATTGCTGATGCTTAAAGAGGAAAAAGCCTTTCTTGACTGGGGTAGATCCCGCCTTCACGAAAAAGATAATAAAGCTTGTTACCAAATAGCCGAATATGTTGAGGCAATTTCGGCTGTTTTTTCCCAAATAACTACAAGTCTTAAATAAGATAGTTTTTAGTCTGTCTCTGTTTTTACCCACTAAGTAAAACCTCCATTAAGGTAAGTATTTTTAAACAACTCCAACCTCAATTGTCAGTCAAGCTGTTGAGGAAGAATCTGAAGGTATTTAGTCAAATCAACTTCAGCATGATTCTCTCAAAATCTACAGCCCATCACGCTAGGATGGTTGCGGCGGCATCATCAACAACAAAGAAGAAGTTTTTCTGTAAGTCTTTAACCACATTTTTCTAATATCAAAAACCCTGATATTGTAAGAAATCTAAATGTTCCTTTACAGGAATAAACTAAGAAATTTGACTAATTGTTTATTTTTGACTGACAATAAACTGTATTAAATAATACAGTTTATTGTCAGATGTCGCATCAAGTTACTCCTGACACATCAGATATAACGACTGTATTCTTTGCAGTACTAGTATTTCCCGATATTAAAATAGAAACATTCAGAATATTATTAATTTTATATACAACAAGTTAATAACTTGTTACTTTTTTTGTTCACAGCCTCATGAATATCGTCACACTTTCGTCATAATTTTGTCATATCTTCGTCAATCTGACCCAACTCAAAACGATTGAATCTCAGTCAAAATTGAATGCTTTTAAAAATCAATTAGGCGAGTATTTACCTAAATAGATAAAAGGGTATCTTAAGTGTGAAGATACCCAGGTGCTTAAGAAAAATAATGTAAACAAGTTATGAATTTACCACACAATATCTGTATAGGACTTGGCGCTGGTGTGTCAGTGGTGTGTATTGGCATGGCGATTTTTGCTAAAGTCAGACTTTAGACTCAACGGCTTGAAAAGCTTCCTTATCATTTTTGGGCAAGTTAGTAAATCAAAAAAGTGCTTTCTGTAATTCTTCTTTATAACGTGTCTAATTTTGCACTTACTTTGTCACGCCCCCGGATGGGCTATCTCCCATAAGTGGGGTAACATTGCTTGAAACTTAACGAAACAAGAGGTGGAGAAATTCCACAAATTCCATAACTTGCTGCTGTTTGTCTGCTGAAAGTACCCGCCACTTTTCTAATAACTCTTGTTCTACATTCAGGTTTTTGGTGCGTTACTACAGTTAGTTTTTAAACTGCTTTGAGACGACTGAGGAAAATACGTAGGCGATCGCTTTGCGGATTGGTCAATACTTCATAAGCTGGACCTTGTTCTGTCACAATACCTTTGTCTAAAAATATCACCTGATCGGCTACTTCCTTTGCAAATTGCATTTCATGGGTGACAACCACCATTGTCATCCCTTCTGATGCCAATTGCTGCATAACTTGCAAAACTTCGCCGACAAGTTCGGGATCTAAGGCGCTGGTGGGTTCGTCAAATAGCATGATTTGGGGATTCATACATAAGCTCCGAGCGATCGCTACTCGTTGCTTTTGTCCGCCAGAAAGTTGTTCGGGATAAGCAGAGGCTTTGTCATGTAAGCCAACTTTTTCTAAATACAATCTCGCTAGTTGGGCGCTTTCCTTCGGTGTTTTACCCAATACTTTCCGAGGGGCGAGTGTCATATTTTCTAGGACACTGAGATGGGGAAACAGGTTGAACTGTTGGAAAACCATACCTACTTGTGTTCGTAGTTGCCGCAGTTGGTTATAGTTGACAGTGGGTCGTGATAAGTTGATCCCGTTGATTATTAAACGCCCCTTGTTAATGGTTTCTAGGCGGTTAAAGCAGCGTAGTAGGGTACTTTTACCACAGCCGGAGGAACCGATAACTGCAACAACTTCTCCCCGATTGATTTCGCCTGTGATTCCTTTAAGGACTTTTAGGGGACCAAAGTTTTTTTCGATATTGTCAAAAATAATGGCGGGGATGGTATTGTTCATTACTTATGTCAAGCTGTTCTACAGTTGATTGTAAGGTTTTTATGTATACGTGCAGTAGTCCTAAAAAACGCCTCAGAATGAATTCTGAGGCTAATAGCTCAAGTCTTCTTTAGAAGACTAAGTAAGGGTTTTAGTCTATTGAAGTAGACTTTAGCTAAAAGCCTGTGAAATTTATTTCTTGGCGGGAACTTGAACAAACCGCAGAGGCGCAGAGAGCGCAGAGGGGGAGAGAAAATAATATGGCTAAATTTAGTTTTATCTGTTGGCTGCGCTGGTGTGTGGTTGTAGGTTTTAGCTGTTTGTTACTGGCTGGCTGTGGTGTGAATCCTAGTGCTGGGAAAACTCTACGGGTTGCTACTGAACCGGCGTTTCCACCTTTTGAGTTTCAAGAACAAGGTGGTAAGTTACAGGGTTTTTCCATTGATTTGATGAATGCGATCGCAGTTGCAGCTAACTTTAAGGTGGATTTTCAAAGTCTGCCTTTTGATGGCATTATCCCAGCTTTGGGAGCCAAAACGGTAGATGCGGCGATTAGTTCGATCACGATTACAGAGGAGAGGGCAAAGACGATTTCTTTTTCCCGCCCTTATTTTAAAGCTGGGTTAGCGATCGCAATCCGCGCAGATAATCAAAATATTACTGGCTTTGACAGTCTCAAAAATAAAAAAATTGCGGTACAAGTTGGTACAACTGGGGCTGCAAAGGCTAAGAGTATTCCTGGAGTGCAAATTCGCAGTTTTGATTCAGCACCTTTAGCCCTGCAAGAATTGCTTAATGCTAATGTGGATGCGGTAATTAATGATGCACCAGTGACTTTGTATGCTATTAATACGGGTAATCTCAAGGGAATTAAAATAGTACAGCAATTGCTGACGGAGGAATTTTACGGGATTGCTACAGCTAAAAATTCGCCGAATTTGGCATTAATAAACAACGGTTTCGATAGGGTGCTGAAAAATGGCACTTATTCCCAAATTTATCGAAAATGGTTTAAAGCCGAGCCGCCATCATTACCAGTTAAATCACCATTTGAGAATCAGACTAGCGCTCGCGCACCTAAAATATTAACCTCAATTGGCGTGATTTTGCAGGCTTTTCCGACTTTATTACAGGGAGCTTTGGTAACGTTGCAATTGACAATGCTTTCTGTAGTGTTTGGTTTAATTGGGGGTTCCTTGATTGGTATTGTCCGCCTTTCTCATGTTGCACTTTTGCGTTGGGTGGCGAGGGCGTATGTGGATTTTTTCCGGGGAACGCCTTTGTTAGTGCAAATTTTTATGATTTACTTCGGTTTACCAGCAATTTTACAAGAACTTGGTTTGACATTTACTTTTGATCGTTTGGTAGCTGGAGTAATTGCCTTAAGTTTGAATAGTGCTGCATACATTGCCGAAGTTGTCCGTGCTGGAATTCAATCAATTGAAACAGGACAAGCAGAAGCTGCACAATCGTTAGGTTTAAGTTCTATGCAAACCATGAGTTATGTAATTTTTCCCCAAGCTTTCCGGCGGATGATCCCACCTTTAGGTAATGAGTTTATCAGTTTGTTGAAAGATACAAGCTTAGTTGCAGTGATTGGTTTTGAAGAATTGTTTCGCAAAGGACAGCTAATTGTCGCCGATAATTATCGCGCTTTTGAAATTTACGCGGCTGTAGCTTTGGTGTATCTATGCTTGACGTTACTTTCTTCACAGGCATTTAGTCGCTTAGAAGTGTGGATGAATCCGGTTAAGCGGCAAAACAAGTACGATACCTAATAATTTTTAAGTGATTTTTCAGACTTACTTTAATTTAGAATTGCCAATGTCAATTAACTTTTAAGGTAAGCACTAAGTACAGTTTTGCGTAAAAGCGTAACGTTTTTAATGCAGCCGACGCATTAACGATGTAAGCTGACACATTAACGATGCAGCCGACACATTAACAATGTAAGCCGATGCATTGACAATGTAAGCTGACGCATTAACGATGTAAGCCGACGCATTAACAATGTAAGCCGACGCATTAACAATGTAAGCTGACACATTGACAATGTAAGCCGACGCATTGACAATGTAAGCTGACGCATTGGCATTGCAGGGTATTGCCCAATCATTTTACCTAGAGCGATCGCACAAAAACTTAAATTCCACCAAACAAGAAGCAAAAACAAGTTTAAACCTCATCTATGTTAAGAACCGTAGTTTTTGCCCTCGCCCTAAATCCCTCTCCCCTTACTTGGGAGAGGGACTTCTTTCCGGCTCCCCTTCTCCCAAATTTGGGAGAAGGGACTGGGGGATGAGGGTTTTTTGTTTTCATACGGAAAGAACTACAATTTTCAAAGTGGACGCGGTTTAATATTGACTAGTACTTACGCAAAATATCTCTCAAACTCTCATTTCTCCGTGTCCTCTACGCCTCTGCGGTTCGTTATTCCATAACTCGTGCGTAAGTCCTATTGACGTTAAAAACTTTTCCCCCACTAGTTAATCGCTATCCTTTGATTATCTTCCTAGCGACAAAAACTCTCTTGTTTATTATCCTTTACAGTATTGCGATCGCAGAACTTGTGATAAATGCGGGATAAATGGTGCCTTCCGAGTCGTAGACAATTTCCAATCTGCCACAGCAGAAATTGATATATATAAATGTCTTCTCAGCCAAAAGTTAAATAATTATAACTATTGATAGTATTTATACAAATATGTATCTATATCAAGAAAAAATATCTTAATTGTTTAGCGTTATTTTCTAGTTACTATAATATTGGCATAAATATCTGTCTTATAAATAAAAATACTTAAATTCAGTCATTTAGTAAATAATTATATTGACGGAATATTAACACACTGAGGCTAATAAAGATAAATTAGATAAAATAGAAATTAAAAATTAGTAATCATAGCATTATAAGTATTGACAAATGAATTGTTGATAAAGGTCATAACAACTTAAACACATAGTCAACTTCAAGCAGAATACATTGATGCGAATAATTGGAACTATCAACTACAAAAGTACTACCCATGAGTTCCCGCGCACTGCTATTAGTAAATCGTCATGCCCGCCAAGGGCAAAAGGGTCTGTTGGAAGCAATTCAATATCTGAAGACACTCGGCTTTGATTTAATTGAGGAGTTTACAGAAGACCCCAAACATCTTGCTGAAGTTATATTTCGCTATCAGTATCAAGTTGACTTGGTAATCATTGGTGGAGGAGATGGGACTCTCAATGCCGCAGTAGATGCTTTAGTTGATACTCAGTTGCCCTTGGGAATCTTGCCTCTAGGAACTGCCAACGACCTAGCGAAGACTTTGGGAATCCCGAATTCCCTCAGCAAAGCTTGCAAAATTATTGCCTATGGAAATTTTCGCCGCATCGACTTGGGTTGGGTGAACGGCAAGCACTTTTTTAACGTTGCCAGTATGGGATTGAGTGTAAAAATTACCCAGCGACTTACCAAACAAGTCAAACGCCGTTGGGGAATATTTGCTTATGCTGCCACTGCATTGCAAGTGATTTGGGAAGCTAGACCTTTTACTGCGGAGATTGTGATCAATGGTGAATCAGTTCGTGTGAAAACAGTGCAAATTGCTGTGGGTAACGGCCGCTATTATGGGGGTGGTATGGCAGTGGCTCACGATGCCACAATAGATGACCAAAGGCTAGACCTTTATAGCTTAGAGATAAAACATTGGTTGCATATTATACCAATATTTCCGGCGATGCGAGAAGGGCGACATATACATTGGCCGAGTGTACGCTCTCTTCAAGGTGAAGAAATAGAGGTGCATACTCACAAACCGCGCCCTATCAATACAGATGGTGAAATCACTACCTACACACCTGCTCATTTTCGCGTTATACCTAAAGTTATAGCTGTTTTAGTGCCTCCAGAAGTCATGAGTTAGGAGTCATTCAATTTTAGATTTTAGATTTTAGATTTTAGATTTTCCTTAATTCAAAATTTAAAATTGGCAGAGTTAGGAGTTATTCTCCCCGATCTTTCTCTGCTCAAAATGTGGGAACTCGCATCAACTCACGCCAAATGCATCTGAGATTTTCTCAAGATATAAAGTCCCTGTTGCAACGCCTAGCTGAACAACCGCTAACTCTAGGCGATATTCTGGCGGAAACCTCAGAACGAGGGTTCAGCCTGGTAATTACATTATTAGTTTTGCCCTTTTTATTTCCTATGCCACCGGGATTAACTGGTCCTTTTGGTGGTGCTTGTTTATTGTTGTCAGTGCAAATGGTTTTAGGGAGGCGATCGCCTTGGCTCCCAAAAAGAATCGCTAACTACAAATTTCCTCGTCCCTTTGCTCAGTTACTTTTGCAAAATTTGGGACGTCTTACCAAAGTTTTACAGAAAATCGCCCGTCCCCGATTGGCAAAAATAGCCCATAATCCTTTGATTTGGCGAATTAATGGGCTTTGTATCTCTTTATTAACAGTATTACTAATATTACCAATTCCGTTTACAAATCCTATTCCCACTATAGGTATTTTACTTTTGACTGTTGCCACCATCGAATCTGACGGTTTATTAATTTGCATCAGCTACGGCATTACTGTTCTGATTACCTTGCTGTTTGGATTTATTGGTTATGCAGTGTGGTTAGCTCCCAGTTTGCTGCCATCTATATTTAAATAATAAAAGCCCTCAGCCTAAAACTGAGGGCTGTAATTTATTAGGGTGCATCTACCATTTATTAATCCGCTTTCTTGATTGCCATATCCGGGCAGATTTAACTTGTGTACAAAGTTATTTTTTTCACTGGTTAAAAATATCACCAATAAAAAAGCCTTCAACTAAAAGCTGAGGGCTATGGTTTAATTAAGGTGCATCTACTATTTATTAATCCGCTTTCTTGATTGCCATATCCGGGAAAATTAGACTTATAAGCAAATTTATTTTATTCAAAAAATAAAAAATATCAGCAATAAAAAAAGCCCCCAACTAAAAGCTGAGGGCTGTGATTTAATTAAGGTGCATCTACTATTTATATATCCGCCTTAGTTATTGCTGCATCAGGAAGAATTGAAAAAAAAATAGATGTCTGTGGAATTGATTTCGTTTAGCCACAAAGGTACTACTAGTCTCAACGAAGATAACCTGCGGTTTTTGACTAGGTAATCATTGACTAACTTCACTATAATTTTACAATTATCCTGAATTTCCTGTAGATACACAAAGTTTTTGTTAATATCTCTGATCAGATATCCGCAATAGTACGAATTTAGTTTATTACTTGAATATATGACTATGAAAGTTAGATGCACCCAACTCGATGAAGCGATCGCAATTTCTATTAACCCTTGCTAGTCTTAGTATTGTCGGGGGAAGCTTTTTTATGAGAAAAACTTTTAGCAGTACTAGTAAACCTAAAATAATAACTGATAGATCACGCTACAAAGAAATTCGTAATCAACTATGGTCTAATAATTACCAAGTAAAACATTTTCCTAATGAGATTCCCACTGATGCCAAAAGCGTTCGCATTGCTTACTCTCCCGAATTTTTGCAAGGAAGTAGTTTTTTTCAAATTAGGCTGAAACAGCCGCCAAAAGAGATAGAAAAATTACTTTTACAATACAGAAGTAGTGCAAAGCACAAATATATGGGTGGTAACACAAACGACCACATAAACCAGCCTAACGGTGTGCCGACAACTTTCTTCTACACCAGTGACTCTCCTACAGAATCTTTTCCAGCTACTTATGAAATATTAGTATTAAATACAGAAGACAAAGGTAGACCTGGCTTCAAGTGGAATCATGGAGATAGCTACGGCGTTGCAATTAATAGTTCAGCCTCAGAAATTATCTATTGGTCTGAAAAATGGTAATTAGCAATTCAAAATTAATTTGAATTGTCATTAGAAAAATTATTATTTAGGATCTACTATCTTCCTTTAGAAAAAAGGCGCGAAAGAGTGATAATTATGCTTTAAGAGAACTCCATAACAAGAATGATCTAATGGCTAGGCTGATTTAGAAAAAATTTTCACCAACCATTTTTTGACATTGGGAAGATGGTAAATCTGTGTTTCAACTTCTGCCATAGCTTGCGTTATGAATTTAACTCCTGTGGAGTACATTTTTTCTAATTAAGATTAACTATTCTGTAGAGTTCTCTAAAGACTGTCTTGGAAAGTTATGTACCTTTTTCCGGACTGAGACGTATAAAAAGCGATAAGGGCGAAATGCTTTTTTTATACAGAAACCTATCTCATTGGGATAGTTAATAGTGTTGTGTTCAATTCACGATAAGTTAAGTAAGAGAGATATACAAAATGAAAAATCTAGTAAAGAGTCTTCTTGATGAACGAACCAAATCGACTATTATATCATCTGAACTATATCAAGCTTTATACAATAAAATGCATTCAAGTAAGCTAGCTATTGCAGGTAAAAGGCTTGATATTTGTGCCAATGAAATTGCTATCTATCTGCTTCAGGCTGGTAAAAATAAATATGTCTTACGTGATAAAATTTGTCTTGAAATTGGAAGTGGATGGTTATTGACTCATTCGTTAGTATTTTATCTTCTCGGAGCAAAAAAGGTTTATGCAACGGATGTTTACCCGTTATTACAACCCGAAAATATTTTCAAAGCCGTCTGTAAGTCTGTAGATTGGAGTATCTTAGATAGTCTATCTACATTTGAAGATCGTGAGATTATTAGCTTACGTTTAAAGAAACTGCTTTCATTAAAAAATTTCTCCGTAGATGTCTTACAAGACTTGGGCATAGAATACATTGCTCCAGTTGATTTATCTCAAAAACTACCTAGTAAAGAAAAAATAGATCTCATCTTCTCCAAATCTGTGTTAGAGCATGTGCCAGTTGATGATGTTGTGCCACTTTTAGAAAATCTTGTAAGTGGCCTCTCTGAAGATGGGTTTATGTTCCATCTCATTCATTTACTGGATCACAAAAATTTAAATGAAAGACCATTTGATTTCTTGGTTTATCAACAGGAAGCCTACTCGAGAGACTTACAATCAAGGTGGGGAAATCGAATTCGACGAAACCAATGGAAGCAGATATTTTCTAACCTCAAGCATTTCGACTCTAAATTTATATTTGAGTGGTCGTGCAAGGACGGAGAATTACCAGAAAAAATCGACTCCTCTATTCAATATACAGATGAAGAAGATTTAAGAATCTCCCATATCGGTGTAGTTGGTGAATTCACATCACTTCCGAAAGTTAAGTTTTAGCGAAGGAGAAGTTTAGAGTGGAGGAAGCATCCACTCTAAACTTCAGTACTAGCTGCTGCTTTTACCCTTTTAGGTATATCACTTTGGGTAGTTAAAACTTATAGCCAGCATAGCTAAGATTTTAATGGTGGTTAAAAACTATCTTAATATGTATAATGCCAACTGCTTTAATTACTGGTGCTTCTAGTGGTATTGGTAAAGCTTTTGCCCAAGAACTAGCTGCACGCAAGACAAATCTTGTACTAGTTGCTCGTTCTGAAGAGAAACTAAGCCAATTAGCTAAACAACTACAAGAACAACACAAAATTCAAGTAGACGTTATAGTCAAAGACCTCACAGAACCTAATGCAGCTGCTGCTGTATTTGATGCTACTAAAGTAAAGGAATTAACCATAGACTTATTAATCAACAATGCTGGTTTTGGTTACTATGGCGACTTTGCTGAAGGAGATGGAGAAAGACAAGTCAAAATCGTACAATTAAACATTTTGGCATTGGTAGATTTAACCCATAAATTTCTACCCTTGATGCGGCAACGTCGTTCTGGAAGTATTATTAACGTATCTTCAATTACCGCATTTCAACCGATACCATACCTTTCTGTTTATGCTGCCAGTAAAGCTTTTATTCTCAGCTTTAGTGAAGCACTATGGGCAGAAAATCGTCAATATGGTGTCCGTATTTTAGTCACTTGTCCAGGGCCAATAGATACAAACTTTTTTGCAGAAGCTAATTTTCCTCCAGCACTGGCAAGCAGTACAGATAAAGTGTATTCTTGTGAAAAAGTTGTTTTAGAATCTTTAGAGGCTTTGGAAAAAGGGTATCCAACCGTTATTAGTTCTGGTACTAACACTCAAATTAGAAGCAAATTATCTCGGCTCGTACCGCGCAAACTTCTACTGAATATGTTAGCAAAACACTTTAAAGCCTAAGTATATAGTTAGGAGTTAGGAGTTAGGGGTTTGGAGTTAAAAAAACTGGTGTATTTAAAACTCCTAACTTTTCACTCCTCACTTGTTACATATATCTTGTTAATTGAACTCGGTAACGGTCTTTTTTGGTAACGGCGATTTCCCCAACTTCTAAACGTCCTTTAGAGCGAATAGCGATTAAGTCGCCTGATTTGACTTGAGAACTAGCTTGGGTAACTTCCTTCCAATTGACGCGGACATCACCAGCATCAATGAAATCAACCATTTTGCTGCGGGACATGCCAAAACCAGCAGATGCGATCGCATCTAATCGCAAAGAAGCTTCCACAGTAGTTAATTCTTTTTTCTTGGGTTCCCGAACCTTTAATTCAGTTACCTCAATCCGCTGAGTTTTCACAGAAACCGATCGCACCTGTTTAAGACTCATTTCCAAAAATTCCACCAACTCTGGTGCGACAATCGCCTGCGCCCCTCGTTCTCCCAGGACAATAATGTCTCCCGTCTTTTCACGAACAATTCCCGTCCCCAACATTGCGCCTAAAAAGTCGCGGTGAGAAGCGGTATCAAACAGGAAATTACCAGCGATTTCCACGGCGACAAGGCTGACTTGAGATTGATCTAAGGGAAGTTCGGAACGAGCGATCGCTATTCTTTGGCGTTCAGCTTGCGGATATCCGCCCCACGCCGCCAATTGCACTTCTGTTAATCGGTTAAACACCCGTTGAATTTCCGCCAATTCTGGGGGGGAGAGAAAATCTGTCAAAACCACTTCCCAAGTTTTGATGGCTTGCTCTGCTTGGTCAATTACACGAGCTACACTATCTCGATTTTCAACACCTTTTAAAAGTTCTTCTCGTGGCAACATTCTTAAAAATTATGAGTTATGAGTTATAAGTTATGAGTTAGGAGTTGAAAATTAAGCTTGCTAAGTAGGTAAGGGTAAATGAGGCAAACCATATTAATTAATATAAACCTTTTTTCTACCAATGCCCCATGTCCTGTTTGGCTCATGCCCGACCTGAATGTGAATTATCAACCACACACCTCAAATTAGCACAGAGCGTAGATGCAGAGCGGCTTGTCGTTAGACATCGCCTGCCAAAATTTGGGTATATTTAAACAACAAATCTTGCACCTCTGATGTATACCAATCATCAGAAATCCCTACTCCCAACAGCCTTTATACTTGGGATTTGTTTTTGATCACAGCGGCTTGTGCCACCTCCAAAGCACAGGGAAGCAACTCAAGTCGCTGTGTAGTGATCTGTAAACTATAATTCATTCAATACACGGTATTTGTGTCACCATAACCTTGGATATTTTCTGGATCAAACTGACGTAATATTCGAGTTGCTTGCCGAGTGAGAGTTTCAGAACCTTGAACGGCAACTAAGTATTTACCCGCATCTAAGCGGTTGCGATAAGGTAAAGCATCACCACTACCTACGAGTAAACCGACTCCGCCACCCACAAACACACCACCCATAGCACCACTAGCAGCACCCAGCAGTCCGCCAACGATGTGATTGCCAACTTCACCCGCCCAGGCAAAAGTATCTAAACCAGTGATCAGGCTGAATGTAAAACCTGCAAAAAAGCCAAATGGTATCAGCCAGGTTGCCATCAGTTGTGCTTGCTTTTTAGCTTGGTCTTTGGGGTCAATTAAGCCAAACTCGTCAGCCGTTTTATACCCCCTTCCCAAAATAGTACTGTTTATGCCTTCTTTTTCTAAAGCTAAGTAAGCAGCTTCGGCTTGAATGCGGTCTGGTAATACGGCAACAAGGTAATTCATTGATTTTACAATTTGTCTAATAGAAGTTTTGCCTTAATTAACAGCGTATCAGTCCTGGTCGAATCAATCTTGCATTGGTTAGGAATCAGGAGTTAGGAGTCTTACTCCCCTTCCCTTGTAGGGAAGGAGTTGGGGGTTAGGTCTGTATTCAACTCAACTGTAAACCGCGTAGGCGTAGCCCGCCGCAGGCATCGCACAAGTTAAATGTACATGGGCTGATCACTTTAACGAATCTAGTGGCTCACAAAAATTGTTCACGCCTTGCTTGAGGACATATATTAAAACTGGTGTTGCCAAAATCTTAGGAAACGTCGGCGTTGTTTTTAGATATTCCATCATCTTCTGAAGTGAAGTGTTAAGCAAATCTTCGCGATATTCTTGTTCGCAAATGACCACACGCCATTTTCTAGCCAAGGCATCTAACCACTCGGAATTTGCTCTTTCTGGTTGTTGTCCTGCCCGGATAGCTAGCGTCATCGCTGCATCTTCTAAATCTCCATCACAGTCTTCAATCAAATCTAGCGCTTCCATATCGCTGGGATCATCTGCCAATTGAGAGCGAAACTGTGCAATCTCTTGAGATGTTACTTTAGTCATGGGTCTTTGAGAAAGCGAGCGAGCGAACACTCAGTTATGCTACATCATTTCACAAAATTCCTGTTACAAATACGTTTTTTTAGCAAAAAGCCTTATTTTTCAATCTAATTATTGAAAAATAAGGCTTTTTTAATTTTTAATTGGGAGATAAATCAGCAGTACTAGCGTAGTGCTCTGAGGGTAACAGACCGTTGTAACTGAGCTAAAGCGCGGTTGTAATTCAAAATTGCTGTGACTCGATTACCTTCAGCCCTTGTAAGGTCGTTTTCAGAGTTAATGACATCAGTTTGAGTGCCTACACCAGCTTGGAATCGCAAACGCGCTAAACGTAGAGCTTCCCTAGCTTGTTCTAAAGCGGTATTAGAGGTTTGAACATTTTCCAAATTAGATTGCTGGGTAGAATAGGCTTGTTCTACCTGAAAGCGAATTTGGTTGCGCTGTTCAGCAAATTGAGTTTCTGCGATCGCAATATTAGCTCTGGACTGATCTGCCCTTGCTTTTGCTGCTCCTCCATCATACAAATTTAGGGTTGCCCTAACTCCCAATGAATAACCATCAGTAACGCTGACATTATCATTGAACTGATCTTCCAGGTTGTAGCTGGCGACCAAACTAACTTGAGGACCCAGATCCGCAAGGGCCTGCCTACGCTGTTGCTCATAAGTATTACGTTGTGCTAACTGCTGTTGCAGTTCCGGACGATTTTGATAAGCCAGCACAATACTTTGTTCTAACGTTGGGTTCCAAAGACCAGCTAACTGTACAGGATCGGCGGCACTGATATTTATCGCCTGCGGCAAACTTATCCGAGTTGCTAATTGACGACGGGAAATTGCCTGCTGGGATCTGGCATTAGTCAAATCTTGTTGGGCATTTGCTAAATTCACCTGAGAGCGTAGCACATCGAACCGTGTACCAACCCCAGCTCGCTCTAAAGCTTCTGCATCACGCAAACTAGCTTCGGAGTTCTGTACAGCCGACTGGGCAATACGTACTTGTTCATCTGCTTGTTGCAGATTGTAGTAGTCAGTGGCAACATTCAGACGGATTGTCTCAAACTGAGTCTCTACAGCCAACTCATAGTAACGTAGCTGTTCTTCAGCCGCTCTGATGGTAGCTTGCACTCTCCCAGAGCTATAGAGATTATATGACAGTTGTGCTGAACCATTGAATAATGTACTAGCTTTATCTCCTGGCTGTGCTATACCCGTCTGTTGTTGTTGGAGTTCCAACAGACGCTGAGTATTAGCATCCTGACCACGAGTAATATCCGTGCTAATTCCCAGAGTGGGCAATAAAGCAGCTTGCGCTTCACGTAGAGATGCTCGATTGCGTTCTAGCTCCAATAAGGACACCTGTAGATCGCGATTGTTACGCCGTGCTAACTCCAAAGCCTGTGCCAAAGTAATCGGCTGATTTTCCTGAAGTCTCACTTCCTCTGGTTTGGTGGGAAATTGCAGGGGATTTGAGCTAGGAATCAGGTTATTGGGAATTTGTACCGACCCTGACGGCGCAGGAGTTACGGTTCCTGGGAAAGTGGCAGGTGGCACTGAACCCCCTGGTGCAGGAGTTACGGTTCCTGGGAAAGTGGCAGGTGACACTGAACCTCCTGGTGCAGGAGTTACGGTTCCTGGGAAAGTGGCAGGTGACACTGAACCTCCTGGTGCAGGAGTTACGGTTCCTGGGAAAGTGGCAGGTGGCACTGAACCTCCTGGTGCAGGAGTTATGGTTCCTGGCACAGTAGGAATTGGTGTCGAATCTGTCGGAATCGGAGTATTACTCTGAGCTACGCGGCCAATAGCATTTTGTTGTAAGCAGGTGCTTGAGGTGAGTAGCAAAGCAGCAGAGGAATCAGTTTTGCTTTTTTGCAACTCCTGTGGACACCTCTGCGCTGACACCAGTTTTGCGGCTCCTACACCTGTGGCTGAAGTTTGTAAAAATGTTTGCAACTGAGTAACAGTATTTATCTTTTGAACCACTGGCTGCTGTGCAGAAGACAGGGACAAAATTTCTTTTTGGACAGAAGGGGATTTTGAAGTGTAGTTAGGAACTACTATCCTCTTTAATTTCTGCCCATAGGCGCTTGAATTACTCTGTTTTTGGTTATTTTGAGCAGAACGGCTGACGGCAAGCTGTTGGAAAGGATTAGAGGTAGGTGTCAAACTTAAAAATCTACCTTCATCTTTCTTAAATACTTGTTTTATTGGCACAACAGTATTTCCAGCCGTAAACACTGGAATATTGTTATTACTTAAAGGCTTCACACTAAGTTTAGTAAAACCAAAAGCAGATACCAGGGTTGGAACACTAACATCTGCACTGTTAGGCAGTTGCGTATTCATGATGTCCACAACCAAGTCTTGACCATGAGTAGAAGTCAAAACGCTAGGAGAAGAGGACACCTGTACCCCAGTTACTTTCACAGTACCAGCCCAAGCAGCCTGAGTTGTTAAGACCGCTGCCGTTACACCAGGTAAGAAGCTATAAAATAATTGCTGTCCTTTCACCGCATCCCTCACACGAAAATCAATCTAGCGGCAGAAAACCTTTCTTCACCACAGAATATAGCACGATACTAAACTTAGGAAAGAATATACTACGATACTAAATTTAGGGTTCGGAACTCTGTTTGTCTTCAAAACGTCTAACAATGCGAGAAAGTTCCGCCTTTTCATCGATACTAACGCGAGTAGGAGCACCACTGACAATCCGTTCGTAGTTCCGGAAAGAATCTTTAATATCGGGACCGTCAGCAGTGATATTATACTCGCGAATCCCCTTATCATGCCAAGATCCGCGCATTTTGAACACGTTAATTGCTCGCGACATTTCTCCACGAATTTCTACGTACTGTAACATCAGAATTGTATCGGTAATCGTGGAAATATGAGAGTCAGTAATCGAATGCGATCCCATAAACTGGTCGGTTGTGTTGGTAAAGAAACCAGTAATTTCTTCTTGTTTAGCATAACCCGTCACACCAATTACAAACTGCCGAAATGCATTATTGCTCACTCCTCTAGCTAGTGCTGATAGGGAGTCAATGGCGATGCGAGCTGGTTTGAAGACAGCAATTTCTGATTTAATAATTTGTAAGTGGTCTTCTAAACCAGTTGATTCGGGATAGGTACAGATTATTTTAAGTAAACCTTGATGCTCTAATTCTTCAAAATCAATTCCCCAAGAGGAAGCATTGCGAGATAGTTGGGCGCGTGATTCTTCATAAGCAAATAATATTGCTTGTTCTCCATTCAGGCAGCCATTTTGAATAAACTTACTGACTAACAAGGTTTTGCCAGTACCTGTGGCTCCTGTTGCCAAAATAATTGAATCTTTAAAGAAACCACCACCGCACATTTCATCTAAGGTTTTTACACCAGAAGATACCCTGATATTAGAAGACCGTTGAGTCAAGCGCATTGCTCCTAGTGGAAAGATGTTAACACCTTCATTAGTAATCGTGAAAGGATATTCGCCTTTCATATGAGTTGTGCCGCGCAACTTGAGAATTTCAATTGTGCGACGGCGGCGTTCTCCTTCTAAAGCGTTACGAACAATTACTACATTATCGGAAACAAATTCTTCCACTCCGAAAGAGGCAACAGGCCCATATTCTTCGCTACGTTCAGTGGTAATAATAGTGGTGACATTCAGTAGTTTGAGACGTGCTACTAGGCGGAAAATCTCGCGCCGCACTACTCCCATAGCTTCATACTGCTGAAATACCGCTGTTATTGAGTCGATTGAAACTCGTTTAGCTTTGTATTTGCGAATGGCATATTGCAGGCGTTCAATGAGTGCAGAAAGGTCAAAATTCCCAACGATATCTTGACCTTCTGGATCAGGAGATGCATCAAGAATAAACAACTTGCCTTCTTCGATTAGGCGTGGCAAGTTCCAACCAAAAATATGAGCATTTTTAATAATATCACTGGGTGATTCTTCAAAGGTGACAAATACTCCTGCTTCATCAAAGTAGGTGATACCGTTATAGAGAAACTGAAGAGATAATAAAGTTTTGCCTGTACCTGACGTGCCACTGATCAAGGTAGTTCTACCAATAGGTAAACCACCATGACTAATATCGTCAAACCCTTCGATCATCGTGCGAATTTTTTCTATACCCCCAATTTTCGGTGGTTGCTTTGGTTTTACTTGCTCGTTTTCACTCATTGCTTGATAACAAATTAGTATTAAAGCCGATTTTTTTATTCCTAAAGTTTGTACTCAATTTTTTTATGATTAAAATTTTACTCTTCAAAATCTTCTTCACTCAGTTCTTCATAGAGCAAATCTAATCCAATCAATACTCTTTCTCTATCTGAAAGATCCCCGATAATTTTGCGAACGGGTGGAGGCAAGATTTTAGATAATGTCGGCGTCGCCAATATTTTATCTTCTTCCGCCAACTGTGGGCTTTTCAGTACATCGATCACTTTTAAAGCATAAACTCTTTCAAACTCCTGTTCTAAAATATCTTTGAGTGTTTTTAATGCCCGGACTGAATTAGGGGTGTTCCCTGCTACGTAAAGCTTGAGAACGTAGGTTTTTCTGTCTTTATTCATATACTTACAGGCTAATCGTAATCATAGAAATACAATATTTGTTCGCGCATTATGAGTAACTAACAGCGGTAGCTTGTTCCAAGTTAAACATCGATAAATTTATTTAGAAATCGAACTCCTATAGATTTCGCACAGGTGAGCCAGGATATCTATCAACGTCAGGCGGTAATCAAGTAATGTTTCATTGCTCCTTCCTTCTAATTTTAGCTGGTTAGAAAATTCTTCAATTACCTCCATGTGAATTTCGATGATTTGGGGCACAGGAATATTAGCATAAAATATAGTATTGATAAATTTCTCAATTTGTTCTTTGAGTGTTTTGTCTGTGGTAAAATAATTTATAATAATCAGAGTGTAATCTGATTTAAGCTGTCTTAATAATCCTTGCCTTTCTGCGGGAGTCATCTCCTGGAAATGCTGTTGGCTTTTTTGTGTGTGACTGGCAAATACATAGATGTATTTGCCAGTGTATGCATGAATTCGATTTTGTTGCGGCCAATTTAGTAAGTAGTTGATTTTTCCAGAGGTAGTTGCAGCAACAGGTAGGTAGCAAAATTGGGCAATAATCCCGTCAATCAATTTCCACACCCACGTGCTCAAACCTTTTTGGTTGGCGAAGTCAACTGGATTATCTAAACTTTTGTTAACATCAGATTGCAGAATCAATATCGGTAATAACATCTATTCTTGAATATCTCTCCTTGATCGCCCTGACCAAGAAACGTGGGCTGATAAGTTTGGCAAACGCTTCTAGGGTAATACTCGGTGTGCAGTAAACTGGTGATTTCACCCCAAAATAACGCTCTGTGTTAGCAGATAGTGCTAGCCACTCAACAACCCAGTGCAGCAACTAAGTGGTAGGACTTAGTAGGTATTTGATGATCAGCTATCTATCGGCATAGCAAAACACAGTAGCTAATTTATTCTTTGCATATCTATGTACATAAATAATAGATAAATTTTTTTATTTTGCTCCTTGATAAGATACTTAAACGAACTTAAAGGATTGTCGCATTCTAAATCATTATAATTCCTCAAGGTTCTAAAGGGATTCTTTGGAGCCATAATTGTTTTAGCTGTCGCTATCGATCAGGAGTTTAAATACCAGTAAGACACTGGGGAGGCTAGTTGCTAGAAATGAGAAACGTCGCCTCTGGGAAAAATGCACTCGTCCGCAATTCCCGTGTCCGTGAGGGTAAATCCCGTTGTTTTATTTAATGGCGTTGAAATAACCAGAGTTGCTTATATGAGTCTTCTTAGAGGATATGACTTCAGGCGAAAAGACCATCAACAGTTGGCAGATGGAAATGCCGGAGGGTTCCACAGGAAGAATGACCCCCAAAGCCCTATGTTAATGCTAGATTACCCGCTTTATGACTTTCAGGCAACCGTACCTAGCTGCCCTCAAACAAGTTCTCTGGCAGTGGTGTTGGAGATTTTTGAGCAAGAGCAGTGCGATCGCTTGGTAGTAGTGAATCAACAGCAATGCCCCATAGGATTGCTGTATTCTGCCCGTTTAATCCAAAAATTATTAGCATATAGTGACGATAAAAATCTAAATTTACACCAATCACTTTCTAGCTGGGGTCAAGGTCTAATTGAGCCAATACAGACAATATCAGCTTATGAGCGTATAGAGGAATTAAGCTTGCGCTTGTGTTATCCACAAGCCGAAAAACACTCCTCCTTAGATTGGGTGTTGATTGACTCTGATGGTCAATATTTGGGGCTGTTGGATAGTTCACGCCTGTTACGACTGTTGGCTAAGGAACGCATGGCTGGGTTACAAAGTTCAGGCATCCAGAGGTCGTCTGATAAGCATCGCCATGAGTATGATGCTAGTGTGCAGACGCCAAATGAACCCAAATCATTGGGACACCAGCCACTGGTACACTTGCTGGAAAGACTGCCTTGGCCTTTGATGTTGCAAACAGGTACTGGCGAGGTGGTAGCACGAAATCCCGCCTGGTGGCAGCAATTAGGAACCTTGAAAGATCCAGAAGGAGTTAGGCAACAGGTGGAGGCAATACTTGTCCCTAACCGCTCCGAAAAACCAGAATATGCCAGCCAACGAGCAATCAAGGTTCATCCCAATGGTAGGGAGAATGAGCATGGTGGTGAAGAAGAACTGACTCACCAAGAAGCATCTGGTGATGCTGTATACAGTCGGTGCTATTTGGATAGTCAGGTGGGTACTTGTACCTGCGTTGTCGAAGTACAAAATGGTCAGGAGCAAATCTGGCAGTTTGCCAAAATTCCATTAGATAGTCCTGAGTTTAAAGTCATGAGTGCTGAAGAGGAGGTTGTACTCAGCAATGATTTGTGGTTAGTTTTAGCTACTGACGTGACTGAGCAGCAACAGCTTTGCAAAGAACTGGCAGCAAAGAATGCCGATTTAATTCAACTAAATCGGTTGAAAGATGAATTTTTAGCTTGTATTAGTCATGAACTCAAAACTCCCCTAACTGCCGTTTTGGGATTATCGCGCTTGCTCGTGGATCAGCAGTTGGGAGAACTCAATGAGCGTCAAGCCCGTTATGCGGGACTGATTCATCAAAGCGGACGCCACCTGATGAGTGTGGTTAATGACATTTTAGATTTGACCCGCATGGAAACGGGACAAATGGATTTGACGCTGACGCTAGTAAAAATTAGTGCTGTGTGCGATCGCGCCCTATCGGAAGCCAAAGCTATCCACACTCAAACCACCAAAGCGACAGCGGCTTCCCCAACTCCAAATGCCCGTTTATCTGCTCCCGAATTCTGCCTTTCCATTGAACTAGGCTTAGACCAGATAGTGGCAGATGAATTGCGCTTGCGCCAGATGCTAGTACACCTACTTTCCAACGCCTTTAAATTCACCGAAATATCTGGTGAAATTGGGCTGCGGGTGAGTCGTTGGGAAGGATGGATTGCTTTTACAATTTGGGACACAGGCATTGGCATTCCTGAACACCAGCAACACTTAATCTTTCAAAAATTTCAACAACTAGAAAATCCTCTCACCCGCCAATTTGAAGGCACTGGTCTGGGGCTAGTATTAACTCGCGCCTTGGCTCGCCTCCACGGAGGAGATGTCAGCTTCTTATCTCGTGAAGGAAAAGGTAGCCAGTTTACACTACTTCTGCCGCCCAGTCCCCCGAAAACAGGCTTTTCTGAACCAGATATGGGAATCAGAGAAGACGAAGAAACACGATACCAACAGACACGGGAAATCCCCGCAGTAGCTCGTCAGCATGTTATTATCCCCACACAGCATCATCCCGCGAGTTCGCAACGGTTGGTCTTGGTAGTCGAGGCAGTAGCCCGATATATTGAAGACTTGACCGAACAACTCAAAGGTTTAGGATATCGGGTAGTGATTGCGCGATCGGGGACAGAAGCAGTCGAAAAAGCTCGGCGCTTGCAACCAATAGCGATATTTTTGAATCCGTTGCTACCTTTGCTATCAGGTTGGGATGTGCTGACTTTACTGAAATCTGACAGCGCAACCCGTCATATATCTGTAATTGTGACCGCGACGGGAGCGGAAAAGGAGCAAGCATTTGCTAACCGAGCCGATGGTTTCTTAAGCTTGCCAGTAGAGCATCAGGTCTTAGCACCAGTTCTAGAAAAATTATGTACTGCACAAGCAATTTTGCAGTTAGGGTTAGACAACAGCGCAATTATCCCAACTAAGACCCCACTGCGAATTCTCAGGTTGGTGAATCCCAAGTTGGAATCGGTCAATCCCCACCCCTCACTTCGAGAACACCGGGTGATTGAAGTAGATGACCTAGATCAGGCAGAACTTTTGGCGCGGGTATGGCAGTTTGATGTAATTTTGCTAGATGTCGAAAGTACCACTGCCCAAATTTATCTGCAACAACTAATTGGGCATCCACGTTTGGCGGCTATACCACTGGTTACTTGCGATGTTGCAACCACCCTAATAGCTTCTAAAATACCAGGGTTATCTGTATTTCCTTACTTAACACAATTTGCTAAAGACAAGAGCACTCGCACCGATAAAACAGATGCCTTACTATCAGTACTGCAAATTGCTTCTGGTATTTGCTGCCCTGCCAACATCTTGGTAGTGGATTTGACAATGCTGCGTGATTTTCCACAGGGAAGACGCAAGCAAGTTAAGGGTTATCAGACTGAAAAAAATTGCTCAATTAGTAGTGAAACTGCTAAACGGGGGTCTGAGTGGTTCCAAGCTTTAATTCAGTACCTACAAACAGCAGGCTTCAAAGCGGCGATCAGTCCCTGTTGGGCAGAAGTGTTACAACAAATTCGTCACCAAAGCGTTGACTTACTGCTAATTTGTTTAGGAGAATCCGCTATCCACAAAGACGTGCTAAAAGCACTGAAAACATTGGGAGATTCACCTGACAAGTTACCACCAATTTTGGTACTCAATCAGCGATTAAATCGCCCTGAAACGAGTTTCCAGTCTGGGGTAGCTTATAAAGAAATTGACAAGCAAAAAAAGAATGGTTTGGAATCTATAGAAACTGTTGTTGGTGCGATCGCTACCCAAATATTACCGCGATCGATATCAATGGAAGACCTCTTAAACCAGATCAATCAAGCTTTAGCTGTCAACGGTTACAATGACAAATATTAATGGAAAATGGGGAGTGGGGAGTAAGAATTTTAGATTTTGGATTTTGGATTTTAGATTGAAACAGGACTTACGCACTGAAAACCTGAAACCTAGATCCCCCCTAACCCCCCTTAAAAAGGGGGGAACCCTGAAAGCCCCCTTTTTGACGGGGTTGGGGGATCTCTTGTACGTAAGTCCTATGAAATTTAATCCAAAAGACGCTCGCAGACTTGCTCTAAGCGAACGCGAACAGCGTCTCCCCTTCTCCCAAAGGGAGAGGCTAACAGCCTGCCGTAGGATGCCCGAAGGGCTGTAGGGAGAAGAAGAGGCTTTACGCTACGCTATCGTCAATCCAAAATCCAAAATTGAATTGCTCAATACCTCATGCCCAATACTCCATTCCCAATTATGATATGTCTATCTTTTTCTTTTTCTTAAAAGGAACTCGAACCAAGTTATAAGCACCCTTGGTCGATAAACTCTTGTAATCATCTGGCTGTAAGTCCATTTGTAAAAACTTTTTCTGTTCAGCCAACAGCAGCACTGAGGGAGGTTTTAGTCCTTTGGCAGCCTGGTTTTTAATATGCTCTACAGCCTCTTGGGGAAATCCTAAATAATTTATGTGAATGTGGCTGTAAAAGACTACACTAGGCTTTTTGAAGCCAAGCATGATCAATTCTTCATCTGGTTGTTTTGCTTCTAGGATGATCGCAGACAACTCCCTTAAGGGTAATTGACGTTCTTGATCAATGAAAAACGAAGCAGGTGATAAGACAAAAATTAAAAACGCCACAAATCCGAGCAAGTTAATACTGATAATGTAGTTCCAGCGGCGACTCAGTAAGAAACCCGCAACCAAAACAGCACAAACCAGCCAAATTACGCAGGCTATTACTGGTAAACCAGATTGTTGAATTAGTTCGTGGAAGTTACTTATAGCTGGATCACTACCTAATATGTGGGTTATGTTAAACAGTGCTGTTGCCAAAAATGATAAAAACACTACATTCACCCAACCACTCCAGAGGAGTAAGGGAGGGAGAGGCGGTGAACTAGTGTTGCCGTGTCCCCATGTTCCCATGTCCTCTTGATTTTCCGTATCCTTGCCTTCCCCTGTCTCCGTGTTTGGTAAAAGGTCGCTCCACAACAACGCTACCAGGATTGCCGCTGCTGGCATTAAAGGCAAGACGTAACTAGGGAGTTTGGTAACAGCAATGGTGAAAAAGCCAAAGATGCTAGCAAACCAGAACCAGGCGAATAAACCAAACTGCTGAAAACGTTCTTGGGATCGCCAGTGCGATCGCTGCCAAAACTTTAGTCTTACTATAGAAACTGGTAAATAGACTGAGTATGGTGCAAAACCCAGCAGTACCACTAAAAAATAAAAATACCAAGGTGCTGAGTGACCATTAACTACTTCTGTAAAGCGTTCCAGGTTATGATAACCAAAAAAGGAGTTAATGTAATTCCAGCCATTGCGCCAAATCACTAAAGCATACCAGGGCACTGATAAACCGATAATTATCAATATACCCACGAGAAGGCGCATTTCCCGCAACACCTCTCGAACCTTTCCCACGTAAAGCAAAAAGGCGCCAACAATTAGCCCTGGCAAGACAATTCCCACTGGGCCTTTAGTCAAAATTGCACCAGCAATCAGCACATAAAAAGCTAAGTACCACTTATTGGGGAATAGGGCATTGGGTATCGGGAATTGAGGAGCTAGCGCCGTGGGCGGGTTTCCCGACTTGAGGCGACTGGCGTCATTGGTTATTAATTCTGCTCCCCCTGCTCCCCCTGCTCCCTGCTCCCTGCTGCTTTCCTTCCCTGCGTACCCTAGAAAGAAACATAACAAAGCTGATGCCATACATCCGGTGAGCAGCATATCAGAGACACCTGTTCTCGCCCAAACAATAGTTTCGGGATTGAGTGCCATCAGCGCTGCTACTATAAAAGATGTCAAGTAGCGGCGAGTAGGACGTGAAATTTGCTCTAATTCGTCTTGTTTAGCCAAATACCAATGTACGGTGTAAAAAGCTAAACAAATTAAGCCTAAGGCTGCGATCGCTGAAGGAAGGCGTACTGCCCACTCATTCACCCCAATAATTGCATAAGCGATCGCCTGACACCAGTAAATTAAAGCAGGTTTATCGAAACGAGTGTCACCATTGAAAAATGGGGTTATCCAATCACCTGTGACTAACATCTGGCGGGAAGCTTCGGCAAACAGTGGCTCTGTCTCATCAACCAAGCCAGTGTTGCCTAAATTCCACCCAAAAGTTACCCAGCCAATCACTATCAACCACAAAATCGACACAGTTACACCAAGGGCTGGATTCTTTTCTATTTTGTTGAACCACTGATCAACAGGGCGCTTAACACTCAATTTCATTCTCATTAGTCAATAGTCAACAATCACTAATCAATAGTCGTTGGTTATCTATCTTTTGTTCTTCGGAGTTTTAAATTCAACAATTTTCCTCTAGTCAGTACTCTACACTTTTTCCCGTTCAGTAATGGCTGTTGCTCCAAGTCGCCAGAGAAACTTCTCCAAGACACTAGTACCGCAAGGCGAAATTCAAAATTCTTGCATTCCTCTTGAAAAGTTTGGATGCCTGCGGCGGGCTGCGCAAACAAGTCCGCGTTCGCGCAGCGTCTCGTAGAGAGCGTCGGAAACCTCCGCTCAGACTTTCCGCAAAATTCAAACAGATATACAGCGTAAGCGTTTCGTTGATTTGGAATGGGTGGTTTATTTACGCCGTGCTGTACTAGTACACTGTGGCGAAAGTTTGCCTAGCTTTAACCAGTTGATTCAGCCTTTTGTCTGGCTGATGGTAGCTAAATTTACGCGCCCACTGTACTAGTTCTTCCGTACTACTAAATCTGGACTATGGACTCAGCACTAGTTGCCATTCTCTGTTTTGGGAATTCCATTTAGGTAATTGAGTTTCGCCGACAACGTAGGGGCCCCAGTAACGACGGGAACCATCTTCTGCAAAAGCAACTAAAATATCTCCCTTCTCCAGCTTTAAATTATTCTGAGGTAGGGATAGAATTAGCCCTTTATCATTACCTTCTTGGGGAGCAAAATCCCAATGTGCCGGTACATCATAGTTAGTCTGTTTAGTACCAGAGCCTTTTGCTACCGACTGTCGCGCCAGTAGGGCCAGCCGCACAGGCTGATTTGTTTGATTGCTCATTCGCAAAGTCCCTTGATCCTTGACAATGCTTGCTGATTTATCACGATCTGCCAAGACAGGATGAGTATTCTCTTTACTGCTATGTTCTACTTGATTGGTTGGGGTTGCTTCTGGAGTAGATAGGCTAGCGGAAATACCTTTTTCAGGTGAAACGGGTGTAGACGAAGTTGTTTGCAACTGGGTAGTTTCAGTTGGCAGTTGTGAAGATGTATCTGGGTTTGTGGACTCAAAGGATACGCTCACTCCAAAGCATCCCACCAGAGCAACAAGCAGTCCCAAGCAACAAGCTGTAACACCGACGTTACGATACACTGAAGATTTCATATTGATAGTTATTAGAAATAAATATTTTGTCTAGGCTTGACCAAATAGTAGCCTATTATCACAAAAGGCAATCAGAGAAAGTAGCTTTATATATACTTCCCTGAAATTAAGTACATCAATATATTATAAGTATCATTTTTAGTAGAAAATGTTTCAGGGAAATTACTTACTTTATGTTTGATAAACAAGGCGTACAGACACCCATTCTTTTCTGTCTTGCCCGTAGGCTTGGATAAAAATAAGAAAATTATATACCGAGCCAGCCAATTCATTTTTATAAAAAAAGGAAAATTTCGTGAAACCGCTAACGGCCTCAACAAGGCGTCCTTTGCCAAACCCTTAAATAAATCTAAGATGTATATTTAATCTGGTGTTAGAGTAAGCACCCTTCTAAGGGCTTGTACTTACCTAAAGATAATAGGATGTGCAAATTTGAATTAACACTGGAAATCCAGTATATATCTACAATATTAACAAACAAGCTGAGGCTAAAACCAATATCCTCTTTAAATATAGAGATATTTCAAGATATCTTAACTTTTTAAGAGAAGTCTATCTAATGCAAAATACTCGTCTCAATAACTTGTTGGATGCCATTGCTACACGCTTAGGGCAATGGTTTTTAAATCCTTGGCGGCGACTATCGTTGTTAATAATTAGTTTTTTGTTCGGTTTTTTTCTGGGAAACGCAGTTTCCACTACAGCCGGTCAACAGGGTATATTGGACATTGTGATAGCTGCTTTTTTAGTACTGTTAACGGAAATTACCAGCAGGATATTTTATAGTCGCAACTTTTTGTCAAGGCGATCGCTCTTGGTAGACTCACTAAATCTCCTCAAAGTTGGTTTCACCTACAGCCTGTTTCTCGAAGCCTTTAAGCTGGGATCGTAGTGAGATGGGGAATTTATGAATTTGTGGCTGGGTGAAATTTTGGCAACGGATGCGGTGGGGGAAACTTGGCAACAGCAAGCTAGAGTTGCTGCGCTGGCAGATAAGTTAAGGGCAAAAGCTTTTGGGATCACCCCGGAAAATGTCGATGAAGTGATCGAGAGGCGATCGCATTTACTAAAATCTGTCTTCCCAGCCTTTAGTCAATTCTGCCTAACTAGCCTCCAGATAGAACCCCAGAAAATGTTACAGGTATTGTGGGACTTGTGGCTTCCTTTGGGGATCAAACTAGCATCAGTGCGCCAACAGTTGGGACGCCCCCTGATTCAGGGAATATTGGGAGGACAAGGCACTGGTAAAACCACAATGTGCAAAATTCTCAGCTTGATTCTCAATCAGTTAGGATACCGGACTCTGAGTTTGTCTTTGGATGATTTGTATAAAACTTACAGCGATCGCTTGGTTTTAACACAGCAAGATCCCCGCTTGATTTGGCGAGGCCCACCAGGAACCCACGATATAGACTTAGGTTTAAATGTACTAGATCAAATCCGCCAGTTGCAAAGTCCAGTTATGGTTCCCCGCTTTGATAAATCTGCCTATGGCGGCGCTGGCGATCGCACGACTCTAGAAATGGTAACAGGTGTAGATATTGTACTATTTGAAGGTTGGTTTGTGGGTGTGCGACCAATTGAGCCAAATGTATTTGATACTGCACCGCCACCAATTCTCACAGATGAAGATAGAGCATTTGCCCGTGATATTAATCATCGCCTCCACGATTATTTACCACTGTGGGAGCGATTAGACAGCTTAATTTTGTTATATCCCACCGATTATCGCTATTCTTTGGAGTGGCGCAAACAGGCGGAACAGCAGATGATTGCTACGGGTAAATCGGGGATGATAAATGCAGAGATAGAGAAATTTGTCAATTATTTTTGGCGATCGCTTCACCCGGAATTATTCATCAAGCCGTTAGTAAAAGATGCAACAGTGGTTGATTTAGTAATTGAGATTCATGCTGATCATAGCTTTGGTGAAGTGTATTGCGATCGGGCTAATTCGTAATTCGTAATTTCAAGTTGTAGGTTGGGTTGAGGAACGAAACCCAACCGTATTGAGACATAAACCGCTCAGAACTAAAGTTCCGGGCTAATAGCTAAAGTCCGTTAAAATGGACTATAACCGTTACTAAGTCGTCTAAAGACGACTTTCGCTATTAGACTCAGAATTCATTCTGAGGCGGGCTTGTTGTCGTCACTTCTGCTCTGGCTATTGGCGTTAGTTCTCAAGCAAATCAGCTAAAAAGACTATAATTTGCTTAAAGCGTGATTTATCCTACTCCTTAGACCAAAAATGCCATCGTTAAAGCTTTTCTTTTCTTACTCTCACAAAGACAAAGCTCTACGGGATGAACTAGCTAAACACCTGAGTACTTTGAGACGGCAGGGTGTGATTTCAAGCTGGCACGATCACAAGATCCTACCTGGAGAGGAGTGGGATCATCAAATTAATGATAATTTAAACACCGCCGACATCATTCTGTTGCTCGTTAGTTCAGACTTTATTGCTTCTGATTATTGCTGGGATATCGAAGTTAACAAGGCAATAGAACGTCACAATGCTAAAGAGGCTCGGGTTATCCCGGTTATTCTGGGAAGCGTTGATTGGAGTGGGGCATTATTAGGCAAAACTTCAAGCTTTGCCTAATAATGCTGAACCTGTAGTGTCAAGGAGTTGGCACAATCCAGATGAAGCCTTCAAAGATGTAGCTAAAGGAATTCGGGCGGCTGCTGAGAAGCTAGTTGAGAACCTAAACAAGGAACGACTACGGGAACAAGAACAAGCAAAGCTATTGGGACAACAAATAGCCAAGAGCATAATAAAAGAAGAAACCGAAAGGCGGCAACAAAAACCGCAATCTTCTCAAACAACCACTGCAAAACCAACACAGGAGAATGATGGTCTTTCCTCTGAGAAAGGTGTAGACTATACAGGGTTGCGCGATTTACTTAAAGCAGAGAATTGGAAAGAAACTGATCAAGAAACTCTGGTTGTTATGCTCAAAGCCACTGACAAAGAACAACAAGGCTGGCTTGATGTTGAATCTATTTACAACTTTCCTTGCACTGACTTACGCACAATTGACCAACTGTGGGTAAAATACAGCAATGGGCACTTTGGATTTAGTGTGCAAAAGCGGATTTGGGAAAGCGTTGGAAAAGACTACGAAAAGTTTGGCGATCGCGTCGGATGGCGAAAAGGAATGTTTTTAGATTTAAACGACTGGCAATCTTACTCAGACATGACCTTCAACACCGATTCGCTCCAGGGACATTTGCCTGCTTTTGGGAGCTATCAATTTGAGGGCTTTGAGAAAACGTTTACGGGGGGGATACGGCTACAGTCGTTCGCGTCTTGTCTCGCGTGGAGACTTGGAAACTTTAACATATAAGGCTTACAGGAAATTGTGAAGATTTACAAACAAGTCATTTCACACGAAGTATTGCGGTTTCTACGTTTCCGTTACCTGGTACTGGGCATAAATTACCTTTTAAAGCTGACAAATTGCTTTTAAAACTTGTAGCAACTGACTTAAACGCTCTCTTTCCATTAAATTTAGTTCTGGTAACAGATAATAAATAGGGGGATTTCCTTGTTCAATATAGACAAGCTGATAACTTCTACCATTAGTTGTTAATCCCCAGACTGATTTTTGATTATCTAAATTTTTATAAGCATACGTGAGTAACTGAGGTAAACCTGTTGATATATCAATCTGACTATTTTTAGATTCAATTAACAGTATCCAGAAATATGTTTGAGGTTTTGTATGTTTAGCTTTACTAATAGCTAAAATATCAAATATTCCTTTAATTTTGATGTCTTCATCTTCAACTTCAATATCAGCAATATTCTCTTCCAAAACAATCTCAATAGGATAGCGATAAAAACCAGCTAATCTTAGTAAAGGCGCAACTGCAAGAAACTTTACTTGACCTTCAGAAACTTTGCCTGCTGTAAGATATCTATCAAAATCATGCTGAATTTGTTTAAGTTCCTGCTGTTCTGTTTCGGTGAGAAGCTCCAGAGATAAATAATTAGAAAATGAGTCATTGTACTGTTTTTGAAAGCCAAACAGACGATGAACTTCTTCTAAGGATAAATTACTAGCGTTGAGAATTGTCATATATTTTTGCTTGATTAAGGTGCAACCTAATCCAAATATCTATATAAAATCTATTTTACCCCCTATTTGACTGACCAAGTTTGTTAAGCTGCAACAAAAAAGATTTGTTAGTTAATCAAATATTAACCCTCAAGAAACTCCTCTTTAACTTCTTGACTCTGTGTTCTCTGTGCCTCTGTGGTTAAATAAAAAACTTTTGAACCGCAGAGACGCGGAGGGCGCAGAGAGAAAAAGAGATTTTAGAAGTCATCTTGAAAGTTTATTAGCCAAGCCTTCTTTTAACTTCCTCAGCCAAATCTACCAGTAGCACTTCTACTTGCTCACCTGTTTTCAAATCTTTGAGCGAAGACTTTTGCGATGCTGCTTCCTCAGAACCAATAATTACACAAAATTGAATTCCTTGCTTCTCAGCTAGCTGAAATTGTTTACCCAAGGGACGCTTATCAAAGTTAGTTATAACATTAATTCCAGCCTGACGCAGATATTGAGAAACTTTTAAGTAAGTTGGCATTAAATCATCTTGCATATTCACTACCATCACCTGGGCTGGTGTTGCAGCTAAAGTACTAAGAATACCAGCTTTTAATAAACGACTAATTAAGCGAGTTAAGCCAATAGAAATGCCTACACCAGGCATTTTTTCACCCAAAAATACCCCGACTAATTCTTCATATCTCCCGCCAGAACAAATACTACCTAATGCTTCATGTCCTAATAAAGTTGTTTCGTAAACTGTGCCAGTATAGTAATCAAGACCACGGGCAATGGATAAATCAATACAGAAACGATTTTCGGCAACTCCAAGATTACGCACGCCTGCAATTACCGTTTCTAATTCGCTAACTCCCAGGCTTAATTGCTCGGTTTCTGACAGATTTTCTGCGAGGTGCTTGAGCTTATCTAATACTTCATCAACAGAACCATTAATTTTAATAAATTCAATAATTTTTTGAGCTTGTTCTGCTAAAATACCCTCTTTCTCTAAATCTTGTTTTACTTTATTCTCACCAATTTTTTCTAGATTATCAACAATACCAATACAGGATTTAATCTTGTCTTCAGCAATTCCGACTGATTTAAAAAAACCAGTAAGAACTTTGCGATTATTGATGCGAATCAGAAAATCACCAATATTAATTGCTTCAAATATCTCAGTGATAATTGCAGGCATCTGAGCATCATAGAGCAAGCTGAGTTCACGACGAGCAACTACATCAATATCACACTGACGAAACTGACGAAAACGTCCATCTTTTGCTCTTTCTCCCCGAAAAACCACATCCATTTGGTAGCGGGCAAAGGGAAAGGTTAACTCATTCAGGTGACGGGCAATATAAGCCGCCAAAGGAACTGTTTGATCAAACTTTAAAGCTCTTGCTTCCGAACCAGTTTCGCCCGATTTCTCTTTCTCGGCTTGTCGATTTGGTGGCAAGATGGGATCAATGCCATAGATGATATTGTCGCCTTGATTACCTTTAGCTTGTAGCACTTCTAAACGTTCTACAGCAGGTGTTTCGATGGGCGTAAATCCATAGCTTTCAAAAACTCTACGGATCATATCTAGCAAATATAGTTCTAGACGCTTTTCACTAGGCAGAAATTCTGGAAAACCGCTAGGAGTCGAAAAGTTTATTTTGTCACCTTTTGCCATGCATGTACCTTACTAATCTGGTAGGGTGCATTATGGACGTTAGTCTTAATGCACCGAAAATCTAGGATGGTGCGTTAGCCTACGGCATAACACACCCTACAAAACTACAAAACTACTGGAGAATAAAAAAATGAGTGCTTATCTCTGAGGGGAAAAATTACTATCTTAGCCGTTCTTCTTGAATTAGGGTGCGTTGAAAGATTTGATTATTCTTAAACCAATGCCAAGTGCGGGCACGATTGTTATTGTCAGGACTAATGTATATCATTTCGTATATGGTCATTTCTGGGTTTGTCTTATAAGCAAACCACAAAATAACAACTGAATCATCTACTTCCCAAGCTTTTCCTTGAATGCGATCGGTGTCAAACCAGAGCTTATTATCTTTATAGCTTCCTGGAAATTCATACTCTTCTCGTTTACCATCAGACCAATTGTAGCGATTGATTTGGTAGTAGGGATGAGGGCCATTTTCTGGAAATTGACAAGTTAAGTGAGATTCATACTTGTCAAGGATTTTTCCTGTTGTATCAATTAATGTATAAGTTCCTACCCAGTCTCCTTCATGACGGGCAAGTACGGGCATTCCTTCTCGAATATTTGACATTGCAATTCACCTCTCAAAAAACGTAGGTAAGACGCACAACACAAGGTAAAAATAACAGTTTGAGCGGGTCAGCAATGCTCACCCGCTCAAACTGCTGAATATTAGCATTGGCATTGTAAGTCGATGCATTAACATTGTAAGTCGATGCAATGCCATTGTAAGTCGATGCATTAACATTGTGAGTTGATGCAATGGCATTGTGAGTTGATGCAATGGCATTGTGAGTCGATGCAATGGCATTGTGAGTCGATACAATGCCATTGTGAGTCGATGCATTAAGTAAGTCGGCGAGAAAAATTCAATGTATATGAACCCACATAAATTTCTAGTAGGGTGTGTTATGCCGTAGGCTAACGCACCTTGATCTGTTGACGATGCCGTACTCTCAGAGATAACGCACCCTACATTTTAATTTATTAACTGAGAGTGTCAAGCTTCACTATCAAACCACCAAGGGTCATTAGTAGTGTTAGTTTTGATCAAAATAGCTTTTTTTCGCATGAACCGTTTCAACGCTGCCGCACCCATGCGTGACCCTCCCAAACCAGAGAATTTAAAGGCGTTTTTCTCTCCCTCATGCATGAGGGCGGTGAGTGCAGCATCGTTGATACTGATGGCACCTGCATCTATCTGGTGGGCAACTTTTAAGGCTTCTGCTTCTGATTCGGCAAACACAGCGGCACTCAATCCATAAATTGAGTCATTCGCTAAAGATACTGCTTCCTCTACTGTGGAAAAAGGCATTACTGGCATAATCGGGCCGAAAGTCTCTTCGGTCATGACTTTCATGGAATGATTAACCTGGGTAAGCACTGTCGGACGACACCACCAACCTCCACCTAAGTCTTCAATTACACCACCACAGTGAATTACTGCTCCCTTTTCAACTGCATCTAGGAGATGGTCACTAATAATGGCTGCTTGTTTTTCGGCGATGATGGGGCCAATTTCTCCACTTTCGACTGTCGGATAGGCTAGCCCAAGGCGATGTGCTTTGGTTACTAGTTGATGGTAAAACTTTTCAAATATCGATTCAGCAACATAAATTCGCTCAATTGAGAGGCATGACTGTCCGCTGTTGACGGCGGAACCCCACAATATTGCTGAGGTTGCTAATTCTAAATTGGCTGATTCTAAAACGATCGCAGGATCTTTTCCCCCTAATTCCAAAAAAGCTGGAATAAACCGTTTAGCAGCAGCTTCTGCTACTTTTCGCCCTGTCGCTACACTGCCTGTAAAACATACCAAATCTACATTTTCAATCAAAATAGAACCGGTTTCGCCTGCTCCTTCAACAAAAGTTAATACATCGCGCAATTTGGGAACGGCGTTGAGTGCTGTTGTCAGTGATGCTACGAAGCGGGGAGCAATTTCACTGGGTTTGACAATGACAGCACAACCCGCCAACAATGCCGGAATGGTATCAATGGTAGACAGCAACAGCGGAAAATTCCACGGACTAATTATCCCAACTAGAGGATAAGGAACGGATGTTTGTTGCAAGGCGATAAATGGAATGGCTGTATTTTTTGCAGATTCTTGCAGCAATTCCGGCGCTAATTTACACCAGCGATCAATGCTAGAGAGGAAGGAATCTATTTCCAATACCGAGGTTGACAATCTTCCCGTATCATTTAGCAAAGCCTCTGTTAAGCGATCGCGCTCGGATAATATGGCTTTTTTCCACTGCTGTAAGGCTTCTATTCTCCCTTCTAAACCCAACTGCTGCCAGCGAACTTGCGCCCTGCGGCTGCGGTTGCATTGCTGTGCCAGCAGCCTTGGAGGCGGCGGGATAATTACGTAGTCAAATTTACCAGTTCGGGGATTGCGGACTTCTATTGGTTTAGTCATTAGTCATTAGTCATTAGTCATTAGTCAAGAGTTATTTATTTTTTATTTCCCTATGCCCAACGCCCCATTAGCCGATTCAAATTATCCCCAGTTTGACTAAGCGCTCAATAGTGGCTTGCTGCGTTTGCAAGAAGTGTTTGCGGTCTACTTCTCCTTCCAGCATAGTATTAGCTGGGTAAAAGTGTGACTGTCGGTAACTTTCGGCATATAGCTCAAACCGTTGGCGCGCAAGTAAATTATTTAACCCTGGTCGGCGGCGATCGCGGCGTAATGCTGCTAGGTCAATCTCTGCGAAAGCTGCCATGCTCTCGCCTGCACCTGTTTCTGCTAAAACGATTCCGCGATGGTCGATGATTTTAGAGCCACCATCAGCCGAAGCAATGGGGATAGCAATATTAGCAATGCCTGCGGTATTGGCTGAAACTACGTATGCAAGATTTTCGACGGCGCGAGTGATTTTTGCCGCGTCTTTGGGCGTGAGGTTTTTGTTGTATACTTCCGAGGTGGAATGCACAAAAATCTCCGCTCCTCGCATCGCCAGACACCGCGCCACTTCTGGATACAAAATTTCTTCTGATGCCAAAGCTGCCAAATTACCGATCGCAGTTTTGGCAACGGGGAAAACTCCTTCCAAACCATAGCAATCGAGATACTTATCCCAAACATCATGGGGGGTGGGAGCAAACAAGGAATTTAGCCGCCGATACCGCAAGACAATTGAGCCAGAGGGGTCAAGAATAAAGCAGGTTTGGAAGTACAATCCGGGAAAGTTGGGGTCAACTTCGTAGGCATTGCCAGCCAAAAAGATTTTATGCTTTTGAGCAATTTTACCAAGTGCTTCATACTCAGCACCAGCCATTTCTATACAGGCTTTTTCTGCCCATCCTGAGAGAGAATCTCCCATCGGGAAACCAGTCAGGAAATATTCTGGCAGGACAATTAAACGACAATCAAAGCCAATGAAAGCGATACTGGCAGCAATTTGTTGAGCTAGGCGGTTGATGGAGTTTTGCATGAGCGATCGCGCTTGGTGGCGTAGGCCTAGCCCGCCTTCGGCATCGCTTGTTTGGTTGACTGCATGACAGGTAATTTGGAGGGCCAAGGCCCGGAACGAGTTAAGATTATCGGTGTTATTGTCCAAAATTCTCTCACCAATTCATAGAATGCGATGCCTTTGGCATCATACAAGTTTATCTGTCAAATGATCTCCAAATAGCCGCACAGCGATTTAGTTGTCTAGACCGCGTTCTGCGATCGCCCGACACACAATTAAATCACGGTTAGGCAAAGCAGCACGCTGATCATCTGGTACGGATTCAGCTTCATCTACCCACTTCAACCAGCAATCCATCAACTTTTCAACTGCTCAAATACATTTGTATTGTTTAAAGCAGGTTGCTACTTAATTATTGTTTGCTTCTTCTGTCTTTGTATAAACTTAATTTAAATGAAGAACTCCTCTTAGAAGAGAGAATGTCAAATTTACCCGATCGCACGGAGTCAAACATCGATAAAGTCTTACTCATTGGAGTGACTGGCGGCACAGGTGGAAATGTCGTTAAGGGATTTCTCGAACAGGGAGTTACCAACCTGCGAGTCATCACTAGAGAAATTGACCTTAATCGTCCAACTCTTGCAAAACTCAACGATGCCAAAGTTGAACTGGTAAAAGCCAATCTCGACGATGAAACCTCCCTCATAGCAGCCTTTACAGGAATTTCGGCTGTTTACTGCCACGCCACTTCTGCGGACTCTCCTAAAATTGACCCGCTAGAGGTGGAGAGGGCAAGGCGAGTTGCACAAGTTGCCAAACAAGCTGACATCAAACACTTTGTCTACAATTCCGCAGGTGGGGCGGATAGGAATTCAGGAATCCCCCGCATTCAGCAAAAGTACCAAGTGGAGCAAATTCTCAAAGAAGCTGGCTTACCGACCACTATGTTGCGAGCTTGCTTGTTTATGGAAGAGTTTTGGAAGAAGTACACGCGACCTTCCATCCTCAAAGGTAGTTTCCCATTTTCCATTCAGCAAGACTTGCCCCTTCATCTAATTACAACGAAGGACATGGGCCGCGTTGCTGCTTACGTAATTAAACATCCCACCAAGTACATCGGTCAAGAAATTGAGTTAGCTGGCGATGTGTTGACTCCACAGCAGATGGCAGAGGCATTCTCCCAAGCGCAGGGGATAAAAGTTATCCATAAAGAGACACCCGCCTGGATTTTCTTACTCCTGCTGCAAAAGGAACTGTTCGATTTGATTCAGTGGTATCGCAAACAAGGTTATCAAGCCGATGTCCAGCGTTTACGAGAAGAGGAGTTTCCTGGACTTCTGACCACATTTAGAGAATTTCTGGCAGAAACCAACTGGGCAAATGCGGAACTCACCTACGAGAGTCTGTGATCGGATTAGTAGACTGTGGCAAAAGTTTGCCTACCTTTAACCAGTTGCTCAGAGCAACTTGTTAAGCCTCTTATCTGGTTAATTGAGATGGTAGCGTTATTTTTGCTGATCGAGTCGGCGCAGCGACAAATCACGAGTAGCCAAAGCATCCCGTGCATCTACTGGCACAGGTTCAGCTATATCTACCCAAGTTAACCAGCGATCGAGTGTTTCATGTGCAACTGTGCGATGTTAGTTCGAGAGTCTCAAAAGTAGGTGTGCCTGTGTAGCACAACCTAACAGGCGATTGAAATAGGCCACATTATTCGTAATGAATCATCGACTTCTTGCATAAATCAAAAATAAGAACCCCCAACCCCTTCCTGCAAGCGGGGAGGGGTTGGGGGTGAGGTGTTAGGGATTTTTGCAAGAGGTCTATTGCCAAAAATTCCTCAGTATGTGCAAATTTGACTTTTCATAGGATGTGAAAAAGTCAGATGTCACTGACACTTTTAAAATACAATACCTGAAATCTGGAAATCATTTTCATCTTGGGAGTGATTCACAAACATCATTAGCGAACATTCCCCCTTTTCCACATCCCATGACTAGTCACCGTGACGGCGTGTAGGAGAGCTTATAGATGCTGCCGCTATAGTCATCCGAGATTAACAAATTACCTTGCTGATCTACTACCATATCCACCGGTCGCCCCCAAAATTGTTGGGTTCCTGCAACTGCCCAACCGCTGACTAAATCTATCTGGTATCCTGGGAGATTTTGGCTACTGTCCCAGGCAAAGTAAGCTACTTTATAGCCGGTTGGCTGCTGGCGATTCCATGAACCGTGCAGCCCCACAACTACCCCATTTGAATACAGGCTGGGAAAGTTCGTATTTTGTAAGAAGGTTAGTCCCAACGGAGCCGAATGCGCTTGGATACCTCTGATAGTCTTATCCATCAGATTGCAATCAACATGTCCATCAGCATTGAACTCATAGTCGCGGTCTAAGGGCATATAGTATAAGTGATTTGGGGTGTCAGGATTGGGGTTACAGAATGGCCAACCGTAGTTGCCGCCGTCTCGGACTCGTGTGAACTCATCTGGTGGGTGGTTGTCTATGTAGGACGGGATAACCTTACCGTAGTTGCCACTGGCATCGTTGAAGGGATAGGCAATATTGTCTCGATTATTAACGGCTACCCAGAGGTCATTTGTGCCAGGGAAGAATGCCAGTCCTTCTGCATTGCGTAAACCTTGGGCAAAAAGCCGCGGATTGCTTCCATCAGCGTTGTACTGGTAAATCGCACCGCGCCGTGGGTTACTGACAGTATCTGCTACGCAGGCGTTGCATGTCGAGGCGATCGACACGTATAGTTTGTGGTTGGCATCGAGTGCGATATTTTTCAGTTCGTGACCGTAAGCACCTCTCAGTTCCGAGGTGCTGCTGTCTGGTAAGCCGCCTACGACAACTTGGCGATTCTGCGCGGTTATGTCTCCAGATTTGTAGATGAAGCGGTTAATTTGATTACTCTCAGAGATATAGACATATGTGGTGCTGTTAATCGTGTGAAACACAATGTCATGCGGTTTGCGTAGATCTGTCACGAAGTTAGAAATAATTGGGTCTTTGTTGCCATTTGACCTGACAATTAGCACTTTACCGGTATCGGGCTGCGATACTAAAAGATCGCCATTGGGAGCAACTGCCATAAAGCGGGCTTTCGGAATGCGAGCATAAACGGAGATGGAGAAGTTGGGCGGCACTCTCAAGTAACGGCTAATATTGAAGGGCGAATAGCTCATTGTATTAGGCACGTTAAGCTTGGTTTCAACAGACGTACCTGGTGGGATGGCCAACGCTGGAGTCGAAAGAACCTCGAAGTTCATCACAGTAGTAAGCAGGGCCAGCAAACTAACTAGCCGCGCAGATACTATCTGTCCGAGCCACTGTCTTGGCTGTAGAGTAAGAATTGACATTTTCAACTTCCTTTTGATGTGAGCAGTAAAATACCTAACTACACTTAAAACTGTGTTTAGAGCCTTAGTTGTAGCCGCCAGAAACGCTTTGACCTGCAAATAGGATGGTTTCGATCTAGGACTAATTGCAATTATGCGTAAGTAAAACAAGTATTTTATTTACTACTTACACTAGTGCTTTGTCAAGCTAGTTTTGAGGTTTTGAGTAAGACTTTAGTCTTTATTTTCCTAAGCACTAAAGTCCTTAAGTCGGCGTTAAGAAATCGACCTATTAACGAAATATCAAGTTAACGAATACTTAAAAAACAGGTCATTACCCAGTTCTCACAAAACTAAATATACCTCTTTTTTATCGTACCAACTTACTTACTACCAACTTTCTTACCCATCAATTCAAACTTGATAGACTACTAGTCAGACTTCCAAAAACTTTTTATTTTTCAATAGAAAAATTATTCAAGGTTTTTTCATTGATTTGGGTAAATTCAGAGAGAGCTTTTTGAAAATTCTGCTAGTTGTGAGATTATGGGGTTGGTAAAAACTTGAGTCTATTTGCCAATAATTTTAGTTAAAATGGATGACTAAAGTTGATTACAGTTAATAGACTCGTCCGAAAACTAAATTGGCATAAACCAAGTAAATAAAATGCTGTCTTTGTTGAATAAAATTATCCTCCATAAGGCTAGTATGGATTAAAAAATCTCTGCTATGGGGCAGAAAATCAAAATCTAACAACGTTATTATTCGCCTATAAACTATTAGCAAGTATATTAAAAATTCATTGCTATCTTGTTTAAAGACATAATAATTGTTGTCTAAAACCATTACAAAAACTGGGTTAAAAATTTCCTGACAAGTCTAATTGTGACCGAATATCTTTGAATTGCAGGTTTGATTGATTAATATTGCTCTTGCTAGATTTAACTAGCATATATAGAACTCAGGTTTGATTAATGAAAATCCTTTAAGATAAAAGCTTTGCTGGACAAAGGTTTTAGTCTCAGGATGCTGATCATTATTGAACTCTGATTCGTATGTTTGGTTACATCCTATTGAGATAAAAGTGAAACGTAACTCGTATATTCACTAGTATTTAAATTTTATTGAAAAAATTGTTTTGGGTAAATTTACGTTAGTAAATTTACGTTAGCTAAAATTTCATATGATGTTTTAGCAAAAAGTGGCGATACTCAAATACAAGTTATTGTTAGCTTACTGACATCAGTTATCTATCTTCGTCCTTGTTTTTAGCTAAAGGTATTGAGTGTATAACTTTATTTATTCACGCCCACTTACTATTTAATTATGGGCGATTCCTCTTTACCTGAGAATTACTAATAGAAAATCCCCGACGCGTGGGTTTAAGACTAGCTAACTCCACCTGAAAACTTACTTTGTCGCTTATTTCCCCGCTTCTCGCTTCCAAAGTCCAATTACCAGGACGCATCTCCCAAAATAAAGAATTAACTAACTGTGTATCTAGCTTTTCACCATTCAGCCACCACTCTACAGGCAGAGATTTATTTCCCACTAGCTTAAATTCGAGTTTTTGCTTTGTTTCTTCACCTGGATATAATAAGAATAAATCGCCATGATGCGGAGATAAAATTCTCAAATTGGTAGAAGTAAAATTTGATTGCTGTTGTTTTGCCAACCACTCATCATATTCTGGTGGCAAATTGAATTGATTTTCACCTTCGTAGTTACTTTTATCTTCAGGATAGAAATATTCCTGTACCACTGAGGTACAATCTGGTGTTGGTCGTAATCCAGAAATTGCACAAACAGGTAGTTGCACTAAACCTTCTGGAGATGGAAAACCTGCTGGTTCTTGATGTTCGTGTAGGTGTAACATAATCCGATTCCACAAAGGTGCAGCCCCTGTAACGCCTGAAACTTGTCGCATCGGTTCGCCGTTGAAATTACCTACCCAAGTAGCGACGGTGTAATCCGAAGTGAAGCCAACCGTCCAAGTATCACGAAAATTGGAAGAAGTGCCAGTTTTAACAGCACTGGGAAAGGGTAAATTTAATACAGAGTCTACACCAAATGCTGTTGCACGAGCATGGCTGTCACTGAGTATATTGGTGATTAATTGCCATATCGTCGTCGAATTTTGGATTTTAGGTTGCACCAAAGGTGGGCTTTCAGCGCAACTTGGATTTTGGATTGGGGAATTGGAAAATGTGCTTACTAAAGGGGTAGCATCTCCTTGTCGTGCTATGGTTAGGTAGGCACGGGCTAATTCCCAGAGACTGACTTCGCCACTACCTAAAGTCAAACCCAAACCATAGTGTTCTGGGGTTTGATTGAGGTGTTCAAATCCTACTTGATGCAGTCGTTCTAAAAAAGTTTCCACACCTACTTTTTCTAACACCCGCACTGCGGGGACATTTAGAGAATTTGCTAAAGCGATTCGCACCCGCACTGGGCCAAGAAAGCGTTCGGTGTAATCTGTGGGGCTGTAAAGTTTCGCGCCGGGAATGGCGTAATGGGCAGGTACATCTGCCAAAATAGTATTTGGGCGAATTAAACCTTTTTCTAAAGCTAATTCATACACAAAAGGCTTGAGAGTAGATCCTGGTTGACGTAGCGCTTGCACTCCATCATTACGTCCCAATTTGGCTTCATTAAAGTAGTCAGGCGAACCGACATAAGCCAAAACTTCACCAGTGTGGTTGTCAATTACCAACGCAGCTGCATCATGGACATTGTTCGCGGCTAGGGAAGAAATTACCTGCTGCACCTGTGCTTCGACAAACTGCTGTAAAGGACGATTTATAGTCGTGCGAATAACAGATTCATCCCCCCAACCCCCGCCAGTTGCAACAAGAGTGGCTCGCCGCCCAACGCACTGGCTCCCCTTAAAAAGGGGGGCTTGATTCCCCGTTTTGTAAGGGGGGCTAGGGAGGATGTGATTGGCTAACCAAAATAAAAAGTGTGGTGCGGCGATAATCCCCCGTTGGCGAGATTGAAAGACAACTTTTTCGGTGTGTGTTCGCTCTGCGTTCGTTGGAGACGTTGGCGCAGCCATCGCCCCACTGATATACTCATCACGTACCATACGATTGAGGACGTATTTTTGTCGCTGCTTCAGCCGTTCCCAATGCTCATAAGGATTAAAGTATGTGGGATTATTGGGAATAGCAGCCAACAAACTAGCTTGAGCAAGATTTAATTCACTAGCTGGGATGGAAAAATAAGTCCGCGCAGCTGCTTCCACACCATATATATTGCCTCCCATTGGCAGGCGATTGATATATGCAGAAAGAATTTCATCTTTATTCATCCCTGCTGTTAACCGCCAAGATAGCCAAACCTCACTCAGTTTACCAGAGAAGTTACGGGGGACGGGATCTAACATCCGCGCCAACTGCATAGTAATAGTGGAAGCGCCGGAAACAATTCCTTTGGCGTGGATGGCTTCTTTGCTGGCGCGGACAACAGCTTTCATGTCCAACGCCCCGTGATGGTAAAAGCTACCATCTTCGGCGGCTAAAATGGCATGGATAAACTGGGGCGAAACCTGATTTAGTGATACTACTGATGTATGTTCTTGGTCACGAGTGAGCAATGTTCCTAATGGTAAACCATTGCGATCGCTAAATTGCATTGCCAACTGATTTTGGGTAATATCTGCGCTACGAATGGGCGCGAAATAAGGCAGTAGGCGTATAAATAGGCTGATTAACAGCACAGCCAGGATAACTTTACTAGTTTGACGCAGTTTGTGCTTAATTTTAGTTAGCGATCGTGAAATTAGTTTCATCAGGGAATCCCCTGTCTAAGAAAACTTATTTTAATTTTGACGCAGCGATTACATCTACATCAGTAAATATATCAAATTCTTAATAATTCATTGTTCATCACTTAGCAGATGTCAATTAATCTTTGCGAAATTTAAATACTTCTTTATAGTTAAGAATTGAGTCATTTTTGCAAGAATTATACTGGATTAGTTATCTATGTAAATAAACATACGTTAAATCCACAATTTGAGTACAAATAACTAGTTATCTTGCGTCCTTTATTAATCTTGGTGTTGCCCACTGATGAGGGAATGCAAATTTTTCTTTGCTATTATTTAGGAATTTTTTATTTTGAATTACGAGAAAGATGATGATCAGAGTTTTACTGCGTTTCTACCATGAAATAATCTATCGCGTTTTTGGCGGTAGCCTGCGGCAAGCCAAAGCGTCTACGCTAAAAAAAATTGGATATTCTTCAAGCCGTAAGCGAACAATACAGTTTCTTTTTATCTTTACATTTATACTAGCGATCGCAGGGTGTAATTTCTTTGGGATCAACTCAAGTAAAGAACAACTCCCAACAGTTTCTCCACTCACGCCGCCGAAATTACCAGACTGGATTGAACAAATTAGTCCCATTGGGGATGCAAAATCTCTTAACCAAATCCGCATCCGCTTTAAAGAAGCTTTAATACCAGTTGAAAGTCTTGACAGTCCTGAACAGCAGAAATTATTACAAAAATTTGCACTTTTGCCGCCTTTACCCGGTCAATTTCGCTTTTTGACACCGCGTATGGTAGGATTTGAAGCTGATAAAGCATTACCAATAGCGACAAGATTTCAAGTCACTCTCAAAGCAGGTTTAGCCGATTTAAAAAATCATCGCCTAGACAAAGATTTACCTTGGACTTTCAATACCGAATCTATCAACTTGACTAATTTACCGGGTGTTAATCCCATTGAGAAGGCTGATGTTGAACCAATTGATTTACAACAGAAGTTACAGTTTACTTCCAATGTAGAATTGGATTTAGCTTCTGTGCAAGAACATTTACAGTTAATTCCTGAAGGTAAAAATAAAGGTACAGGTTTTAAAGTCGAATTAAACAAAGAAGAAAAACCATTAGAAGATGAAGAACCTTTAGAAAAATTTGACCCTTCAGTACGCAATTGGATTTATAATCTCATCCCCCAGCAAAATCTCGAAAAAGCAACTCGTTATCGGCTAGTATTTGCGCCAGGAATACGTCCTGCTTATGGCAATTTACCTGCAGAGAAAGAATTTGCCAGTAAGTTAGCAACTTATTCACCTTTAGCATTTCAGAAAATTAACTTTTATGGACAGCCAGATGCAGGTGGAACTTTTGGAAGATTTCTTAAAGGCAGTCCGCAGCTAGAATTTAATAATGTCTTATTAGCAGATTCAGCTAAAGAAAATATCACTATTAATCCAGCCCCAAAAGCCATTTCGAGAATTCTACAAATAAATGATGAAGATAAAATTGTCGGCATCAATCCTTATGCGCTAGAACCTGCCAAGACTTATATAATTACTATCGGTGCTAATCTCAAAGATAAGTTTGGGCAAACTTTGGGTAAACCTGTCACAGTTAAATATGATACTGGAGATTTAGCTGGGGATATCTGGGTACCATCAGATTTGAATATTTTCCCCACAGGTAAAGATTTACAGTTAAATATTAGTACGGGAAATTTGCCAGAATCTAAGTACAAAGCAGCTTATCGAGCAGTTAAACCGACAGATTTGGTTTATTTTAATAATAGTAATGATTTATTACCAAAACCTTCTGATTGGCAAAGCTTTAAGGTATCGGCTAAGAAAAATCAATCAGTTGATATTGCTGTTCCTCTCCGGGAAAAAATAAGTTCTACTACGGGAATGTTAGCTTATGGAGTGCAAGCCCGCACTAATAAATATCAGGAGAATGGTAAGGAACTGTGGCGTGAACCTACAACTTATGGCTTGGTTGAATTGACGAATTTGGGCGTATTTACTCAGTGGTTTGCTGAATCAGGCTTAATTCGCGTCAATCATCTTACAGATGGTTCACCAGTTAAAAATAGCGCTATTGAAATTTATCAATCAAAATTACAGGCAAAATCTCGCCCAGAACCTGTACCTTGTGCAACGGGTAAAACTGATGAAAATGGAACTTTTAGAATTGTTCGTGAAGGATTACAGCAATGTTATTCTGGGAATGAAACCTCTAGTAAATCACCACAATTATTAGTAATAGCCCGTGAAAATCAAGATTGGGCATTTACTAGAACAGAAGAATATAGCGGCGTTTATGGATATGGTATTGATGCAGGTTGGCAAGATGGTAAACCCGAATCACGCGGAGTAATTTTCTCAGACAGACAGTTGTATCAACCAGGCGAAAAAGCTTGGTTAACTGGTTTTTCTGACTATTTCCAAAATGGTACAATCCAGCAAGATAAAAATGCTGTTTACCAATTAACTTTGGTAAATCCTGATGGACAAAAGACCAATTTAGGTACGCAAACTACAAATGAATTTGGCACATTTTCTCTGGAACTGCCAATCAAGACTACTCAGCGCTTAGGCTACCATACAATCCAGGCTAAGGGTAAGAACGGGCAAGAAATTTCTGGCGAATTTCGGGTAGCTGAGTTTAAACCACCCAACTTTAAAGTCGAACTAAACTTAGATAAAGAATTTGCTCTCATTGACGAGAAAGTTGATATTAATGCTAAAAGTAGTTATTTATTTGGTGCGCCTGTAGAAGGTGGAGAAGCAAAATACTTTATTACTCGCCAGCAGGCTAATTTTATTCCTAAAGGTTGGGAGGAATTTACTTTTGGAAGGCAATGGTTGTGGCCGGAGGAAACTCCTACTATATCTAGTGATGTATTGCAGACTAATGCCCAACTAGATGCTAACGGGACAACTAGGCAAACGGTAACAGTGGCTAAGGATTTACCATATCCAATGACTTACCGAGTCGATGTGCAAGTTGCAGATGTTTCTAATCTGTCTGTAGCCAATTCCAAAACTTTTATAGCCCTACCAAGTAATCGCCTCATCGGGTTAAAAAGCAATTTTATCGCTGATGCTGGTAAAGCTTTTCCAATTGAAGTGATTGTTACTGACCCTACAGGAAAACCAATAACAGGTCAACGGGTGCGCCTGGAATTACAACAGATTAAATATAGCAGCGTCACGCAGTTGGTGGAAGGTAGCCGAACACCAAAAAATCAAGTTGAATATAAAACAGTAGGACAAGCAGAAATTACATCTGCTAGCAATCCGCAATCGGTAAATTTAACAGCGCCGGAATCTGCTTCATATCGGATTAGAGTTAATTTTAGCGATGCCAAAAGCGAATTAAGTGCCACAGATTTACAAATTTGGGCAACTGGAGGAAATCCTGTATTTTGGGGTTCTAGAGAACAAGATGTCTTAGAAGTTAAATTAGATAAAAAAGAGTTTAAACCGGGCGAAACTGCTACTGCACTAATTCAATCTCCCTATCCAGACGCAGAATTATACTTTGCTGTGATTAAAGACAAACCCCTTTATCAGCAGATTACCAAAGTTCAGGGAGGGACACCAAAAATCCAGTTTCAAGTCACACCAGAAATGCTGCCCAATGCAGCCATCGAAGCTGTATTAGTAAGGCAAGGTAAACCGATAAACCAAGTGGAAGCAGGGAGTTTAGATAACTTGGTGAAGATTGGTTTTACACCTTTTAAAGTTAAATTAGAAGATAAGTATTTAAAACTGCAAGTTAAGCCAGTGCAAGCATCATTAGAACCTGGTGCAGAGGAAACGGTACAGCTAGAACTGAAGGACAATCAAGGAAACCCCACCAAAGGACAGTTTACAGTCATGGTGGTAAATGAGGCAGTGCTACAACTTTCTGGTTATCGTCCGCCAGATTTGGTGAATACAGTTTATGCAGAACAGCCAATATCTACCCGCTTTAGCGATAATCGACCGGATGTAATATTACAACCACAAGATGTAGCTAAACCCAAAGGTTGGGGTTATGGCGGTGGTTTCTCAACTGGTGCAGCCAATACTCGTACCCGCACCGATTTTAAAGCCTTAGCTTACTACAACGGTTCTGTCCTCACCGATGCAAATGGTAATGCACAGATAACCTTTAAATTGCCGGATGACTTAACTACATGGCGGGTGATGGCTGTCGCCACCGATGGAAATCTGCGTTTCGGGAATGGGGACGCGACGTTTATCACCACCAAGCCACTGCTAACTAATGCCATCTTGCCACAATTTGCCCGTCCAGGCGATCGCATCCTTGCTGGTTTATCCGTGACTAACAACACTGGGAATACAGGAAATCTCTCAATTAATGGCGAACTTAGCGGTACAGTTAAATTTGCCGAGAAAAACCCCACAGCTACTGCTTTGCAAACCAAAGCTGAATCTGCAACTCATGCTTATCGCTTTCCAATGGTGGCGGATAGTGTGGGAGTTGGTAAAGTTCGCTTTACCACTCAGCTAAATGGTACAGCCGCAGATGCTTTTGAAGTACCTTTGGAAATTAAGCCAATTGAAATTACAGAACAAGTCGTTGAAACTGGTGTAATCCCCCCAACTCCCCTTACCAAAGGGGGGGATAAGGTGAAGATTCCCCTGAATGTTGATAAAAATACCTTCCCTGATGCGGGAGGTTTAGATATTCAGTTGGCGAGTACTTTGATACCGGAGATTCAAGCACCAGCAAAGCAGGTTTTAGAAGATAATGATTTGCCATTTACAGAACCGGCCGCGAGTCAGTTAATGATTGCGGCTAATCTGCAAAATCTTACACAAAAATATGGTCAGACATTTGCAGAATTTAATCCCACCCAACAAGCAAATCAATCAATTGAAAAATTAAAAAAACTTCACCTGGCAGATGGTGGTTTTGCAGCTTTTCCCAGACAAGAAAAATCCGACCCTTGGGTTTCTTCTTATGCGGGTGAATCTTTAGCTAAAGCCAGTCAGGTATTCCCTAATTTAATCGATTCTGCAATGGTGTCTGGACTGAAAGCTTATTTGCCAAAACTTCTGGCGAATCCCGGAGAATACGAGTTTTGCAAACAACTACTCTGTAAAAGACAACTGCAACTTAATGCTTTAATCGCCCTAGCAGAATTGGGAGATAAACGCAATACTTTTCTCGCAGATATTTATGAACAGCGCAATAATTTTGATGTAGTAACTCAAATTAAACTAGCGCGATACTTATCTCAATTCCCAGAATGGCAAGACGAATCTCAACAACTGGTAAGCAAGCTACAACAGAATATATATGAAACTGGTCGCACAGCAGTTGTAAGTTTACCACCTAGTTGGGGATGGATGAGTTCATCTACCACGACGCAAGCGCAAGCTTTACGCTTATTTATTGCCAAGCAGAGTAAACCCGAAGTTATAGATAAGTTATTCCAAAGTCTTCTCGCATTGCGACGGAATGGCACATGGCAAACTAACTATAATAATGCCCAAGCATTAACAGCTTTGGTAGATTATAGTCAACTGCAACCCACGCCGCCTAATTTTGTTGCCACAGTGCAATTAGCTAGTAAGAAGTTAGGAGAAAATCGCTTTGATGGCTACAAAAATCCTAGCTTACAAATGAATATGCCGATGAATCAATTACCTCGTGGTCGTAATGATTTAATACTGCAAAAGTCAGGCAATGGGACTTTACACTATCTGGTTGCTTATAATTATCGCTTACAAGGAAATCAACCAGGTAGGTTTAACGGTTTACGCATAACGCGAGAAATTAGTCAAGTAAATGAAGAGAAAGTTTTGCAAAAAACAGGTCTTTACGCTTTCGATAAACCCTTGACTTTAGCCTCTGGACAGGTGTTTGATATTGGTTTAGAAATCATCGCCGATCATCCTGTGGATCATGTGGTGATTAAAGATCCGCTACCATCAGGTTTTGAGGCGGTGGATGCGAGTTTTCAAACTACCACAGCTGCATTACAAGCAAAAGCCGATAGCTGGGAACTTGGCTTTAAGAATGTGTATCGCGATCGCATTATCGCCTACGCCGACCACCTGGAACCAGGAGTGTATAGTCTGCATTACTTAGTCCGTTCTGTTACTCCTGGTACATTTTCTTGGCCTGGTGCCCAAGTTTACTTGCAATATGCACCAGAAGAATTTGGGCGTACTGCTGAGTCTACATTGATACTTGAGGATGGGAAGTAGTAAATATGAGCAATGCTTAGGTTGGGCTATTCGGCGTCGCACGACTTTTACTGTAATCAAGTACAATCAAGCTAATCACGGTAAGATTCACTCTGTTTAGCTTGGATAAATCCCAAGAGTTAATACTAACTAAATTAGGAGAAGGGCTACTTGCTATAACTCCATCTTTGGGAGCAACTTTAGCAGAAGCTTGTGCAGTGTGTTTAGAAAATCAAGGTCATTTGCAGGGTGTAGTACTCACAGTTAATGGAGACTTTAACACTACCTTCAGGCTATATTGGCAACCTGTTACACAGCAAATCCTGCGCTGCTGGAATCATGAAGAGTTCACCACAGAACAAGCAGCCTATGGTATTGCCTTTATGCTCATCAGACAATTAACTGAGTTTACCGTGATTGAGCGATCGCGTAAAGGCACTGGATTTGATTATTGGTTAGGTAGCGAAGATGAAGCAGGTGAACTTCCGTTTCAAAATAAAGTCCGGTTGGAAGTTTCAGGTATACGTAAAGCAGATGATAGCAGGGTTAGAGCTAGAGTTAAACAAAAAATCGAGCAAACTAATCCTTCAGATGGCACATTTCCTGCCTACATTATTATTGTTGAATTTAGCAGACCCCTATCTTTTATTGTGGAAAAATGAATCAGATTCAGGAGTTGCATAAACAGGCAATGGATTTGGCCGAAGCAGCCTTTACTGCTAAACTCAGAGGAGACTTAAAGCAAGCCAATCAAGTTTCTCGACAAGCGTTTGACAAAGAATCTCAAGCTGCTGCACTGATTGCCAATGAACTTGATGCTGAACCAACTCGTTCAGTGTTACATCGTAGCGCTGCAACTCTTGCAATTGAATGTGGTGAATTGCAAGCAGCAGAACGTTTAATTGCGATTGCATTATCAGGAAATCCACCCCAAGAAATTGCCCAAGAATTGAAAGATTTATTCATTAAAATAAATTTACGCCCATATTTAGAACGTCACGGGCTTACTTTTGATGAGGAAAAATTGAGGAATCTAATAGTAGATAAACAAGGTATTTGAAAGACAGTTGATGCCTACGGCGGGCTACGCCTATGCAATACTACAACATCAACAAAAAAAGCGATCGCTTTTTTCTTGTGAATTCTTGCAAGATATAAATATTGAGTCTTAAACAGGATCACAACTTGATACCCTATCGGCTTCTCTAATGACTGCAACTGATGAAGAATTATCCTCATCTGGCATCACGATCATTCCCCCACTGGGGGCCACGGACAACATTTCCATCGGGCATAGTGGTGTGCCAAATCAAATTCATGCCTCGACAGATAAGACCGCTACTGATGTGGGCACCTTCAAAGTCAGTATAAGCGACAATAGCACGCTCGAAAGAACCGATTTGAACTCCACGAAATCCAGCACCACAGGCGTTCATGTAATCCAAGTTAGTTCCCCGCAAATCAGCATCGAAGAAGCCACTTTGCTCCAAGTTAGCAGCACGCAAATTGGCATCACGAATTATCCCTTTAACCAAATTACAACCACGCATGAAAATTCCTCCCAAATCGGCTCCAGTCAGATCGACTCCAGTCAGGTAGACATAAGGGAAGTAAGCTCCTCGCAAGTTGATATCTCGCAAAACCACACCGTCAAGATCAATCCCTGGACTACTATACTTGGAACTGGAGGAAGGCCAGCCAGAATAAACCAATTCAATTCCAGCAAAGTTACGTTCCCCGTCAGCGTAACGCTCCAACAATTCTTCGGGAGTTATTTTCCAAACCATAGTTTAACCTCTAATTACTTTAGGACTTACGCAGAAGAGATCCCCCAACCCCCTTAAAAAGGGGGCTTTTCAGATCCCCCCTTTTTTAAGGGGGGTTAGGGGGGATCGAGGTTTCAGGTTTTCAGTGCGTAAGTCCTATACTTAACACAACTTCAGTTTGCCTTCCCCAGTGAGTGGCAATTGCGACTCAATCTTACTCTTCAAATCACCACCTTATATAGCGCGATCGCTCGTTTGTATGCAATAGACTCTGATCTCACTTCCATTCCTCTCTCCTTTTAGGAGAGAGGCTTTGAGGTTTACTCCCGTTCCCTTGTAGGGAAGGGGTTGGGGGTTAGGTTTGTATTGAACTCAACTCAGAAGCGCTATAGTCTGTACTACTTCTTCAATTTTTCAGACTTTACAACTACCCATTGCGTCACACCCGCCATTGCTCGCCAGCCCAAAAATTTCCCAATAGGTTCAGCCCGTTGAATCGCAATACGAGTTAAATCGCCACCGACTCGTTCATGCCATTGAAATAAAGTTTGCTCACCCTCTACCGTCACCACATTTGCCACCAAACGCCCACCCGATCGCAGTGCTTCCCAACAAACATCAAAAAGTCCCGTTGCTGTCACGCCACCACCAATAAAAATGGCATCTGGTGCTGGCAAATCTTTCAGGGCATGGGGCGCTTTACCTTCAATGATTTGCAGATTTGGAGTACCGAGAGTGGCAGCATTATCAGCAATATATAGTAGTCTAGAAGAATTTTGTTCGATCGCGATCGCCCGACACCGAGCATGGCTTCGTATCCATTCGATAGAAATTGAGCCGCAACCCGCGCCCACATCCCACAATAATTCTCCCGGTGTGGGAGCCAAAGCTGCTAAGGTGATTGCCCTAACTTCACGTTTAGTTAACTGTCCATCGTGGTGGTAGGCGTTATCTGGTAGTCCTGGTAATCTTGGTAAAGGAATAACCCCAGCATCAGCAATACAATAAACTGCGATCACATTCAAAGCAGCAACTTCAGTTTCACTCCAGGATGCAGCCGTACCTTTCACAATTCTTTCATGAGTGCCGCCCATACGCTCCAATACGGTGATTTTGCTGCCACCATAGCCGCGATTTGTCAAAATTCCGGCAACAATGGCGGGTGTGTCCTTCCCTTCACTCAAAATCAAAAGCCTAGCTTTCGGATAGATGTAAGACTGGAGTATGGAGGATGGACGACCATTCAAACTCAAGGTTTCTACCTCAGTTAAAGACCATCCAACCCTGGCACAGGCGAGGCTGAAGGCTGAAGGTGCGGGAATAATCGTCATTTCTGAGACAGGAATTCGCCGCATCAAGGTAACACCAATGCCGTAACACATAGGATCGCCGCTTGCCAGTACGCAGATTGACTGACCCCGACGCTGGATGATTTCGTCAATTGAAGCACTAATGGGAGATGTCCAGACTAGTTTCTCACGTTGGTCATCTGTAGGGAGCATTGCTAAATGGCGATCGCCTCCCACAATTACTTTAGCTTGATCGACTAGGGAACGAGCGATCGCGCTTAACCCCTGTAAACCATCTTCCCCAATGCCGACGATAGAAAGCCATTTCTCTGTCATGCTAATTCATGATTAATAATTATTACTTCATAATTAAGACTTGACGCTAATTCTAATTCTGAATTATTCCGTCAATTTTGGTAAGCTGTTCTACTTTTAACTTGCATAATTAGGGCGCTCATGTTGCCCACCCTACAAAACTTTGATTAAATTTAGATATGCAAACTAGATGTGGAACAGCTTAGGATATAGTTATCCTTCACTCTTTAGCTCAAGTTGCTATTTTACTGGCAATTACAAACAAGTAATCTCCTAGATTATTTTCATACTTCTTGATAATCTCGGTAATCCGTCCTGTGTTAATATCTGCTGCTAGCCTTTGACACCCTGCGGCGATTTCATCCGCATAAGCTAGCAAAGCAAATGTAGAAATTCCAGAGCGGACATTCTCATCTAAATATATTTCAGGACGATGTTTTCCACTATATAAAAATAGGTCTTGCAAGTTTTCAGAAATATAATAATGTTCGATATCTACTGAGTTAAAACCTGCCTCATTCAGAGCATATTTGACCTTTTTTAAACTTGGCATCTGTTCAGCAGATTTATGTATAGCCTCTGGAAAATATTCGACTAACCAATATTTGCTCATTTGCTCCGGTGTGGCAGTAAACAATACAAAAGGATCAGCCGCCAAGACCCGATAAATCTTCCGAAAAGCAGGACTTAGTGCAGCAAAATGATGTATTGCTAGCGTGCAGAACACACCTGAAAAAGTCCCATCAGCATAAGGTAAAGCCTCAGCTTCTGCAACTTCCCAAGCTACAGTATTATTCTTATTCGTAGCAGCATCAATCATCTGTTTTGATTGGTCTACTCCATGCCAAACACCACCGTGTTTTGCTAAAGCTAGCGTGTAATTTCCTGTGCCACACGCCACATCAAGATACCAAGAATCTGATTTGATTTGGAGGTGAACAGCTAATCGGTTAGCAATATCAGGGTCAGCGCGACGAGTCAAATCATAGCCTTTACCAATTTGCTTATAAACAGCCATTTGTTTGAGTTTGTGACGAATTTTTAGACTTACATTATTCTATGGCTTTTGCTACACGATCGCAGACTATTGGGAGCTTCTGGATGAGTAACAAAATAATCTTGGAGCCATTGACATCCTCGTGCTAGTAAATCATTTAACTGCAAACTCCACAAAATTACCTTGTCATCTTTACTAGCAGAAGCAATGATTTTTCCATCAGGGCTGAAACTGACGCTTGTCACTGAATCGTTATGTGCAGTCAAGGTAGTAATGGGAGTTCCATCCTTTTTCCAAAGTTTAATAGTTTTATCTGTGCTTCCAGAAGCAATGATTTCTCCATCGGGGCTGAAACTGACGCTATTTACTGAATCACTATGTCCAGTTAGAGTAGTGATAAGAGTTCCATCCCTTTTCCAAAGTTTGATAGTTTGATCTGTACTTCCTGAAGCAATGATTTGGCTATCAGGACTAAAACTGATACTATTAATACCCTTTGTTTGTCCAGTTAGGGTAGTAATTAAAGTGCCATCTAGCTGCCAAAGTTTGATAGTTCCATCATAATCACCACCAGAAGCAATAATTTTACCATCAGGGCTAAAACTGACACTTGTTACCCAGTTTTTATGCCCAGTGAATAATTTAGTAAAGAGTTTAGTTAGAGTTCCGTCCCACTTCCAGAGTTCAATAAATCCTTTGTCAGTACCAAAAGCAATTATTTTTTGTTTGGGACTGAAAGTAAGACTAGTTACCCCTTTATGCTCAGTTAGAGGATGAATTAGCGTGCCATCCCATTTCCAAAGTTTAGCAATTCCTTGATCAGTACCAACGGCAATAGTTTTATTATCGGGGCTGAAACTGATACTATTTACCCAACCTTTATGTCCTGTAAGATTAGCAATGAGAGTTCCATTTTGCCATAGTTTCACAGTACCATCGTCACCACCAGAAGCAATGATTTTGCCATCGGGGCTGAAACTTAAGTTTGTTATCCCACCTTGATGCCCAGTTAATGTAGTCATGATATCTGCGTTCAACTTCCAGAGTTTCACAATTCCATCGTCACTACCAGAAGCAATCATGTTGTCATCTTGGTTAAAACTCACACTAGCTACTGAATCACCATGTCCAACGAAGGTATAAATTAGGGTACCATCTAATTGCCAGATTTTTACAGTTTGGTCACTACTCCCAGAAGCAATTGTTTTACCATCACGGCTGAAACTTACACTATTTATCCTAGCTGTATGTCCCTCAATTGTTCTAATTGGAGTACCATTGGCTTTCCAAAGTTTAATAGTTTTGTCATCACTACCGGAAACAAGATTTTCTCCATCTTGGCTAAAATTAATACTTGTCACCCAACCATTATGCCCAACAATAGTTGTGATGAAAGTTCCATCACTTTTCCATAATTCAATATTTCCTTCTTCGTTACCAACGGCAATAATTTTGCCATTATGACTGATGGTAGCACTAGTGACTGCATTACTTTTGAGTGGTATAGTTTTAATCAGAGTTCCATCTAACTGCCAGAGTTTTATAGTGCCATCTTTACTAGCAGAGGCAATAGTATTATTGGCACTAAATGTAGCACTAATTACCCAACTATGATGTCCAGAGAGTGTTTTAATCTGAGTACCATTTCGCTGCCAGAGTTTAATAGTTCCGTCTTGGCTAGCAGAAGCAATAATGTTGCTATCCTCGCTAAAACTAATACTTCTGAGCTTATTTTTATGTCCAATAAGGGTAGCGATCGCAGTTCTATTCTGATGCCATAATTTAATAGTACCATCATCACTACCAGAAGCAATAATTTTGCCATCAGGACTGAAAATTAGATTAGTGAGTCTTGTTTTACCGCTATTAAATTGATTATATTCATGAATATTCATCAGAATATTTAGTAAAGTAGACAAGGGAGTAGTTGTTTGATATTCTCCCAAATCAGACTGATTTTTTACCAGATGTTTTAAATCTTCTCCAGCCTTTATACCTAAAAGTAAAGCTTCAAGTTGTTTAGATTGAAATTGCTGTGCAGTGTTATAGCCAACTTGTGTAAGTCTTGTAGCTTCATTGGCGGTGTGTAATTGATTTTGTCCAAAAATCACACTTATTAAGATGAGGAGAATTGCGATACTTCCTCCAATCCAAACTATGTATTTTGCTTTTTTATTTGCATCAGCTAACTTTTGTTTAACAGTTAGATTAGCTTTAGTTAATTTTTGACTAGCTGATGCTAACTTCTGATTTACCTCAATTTGTAATTCTGTAGCAACTTTTTGACTTTCTTGTAAAAATTCGTAATCTGAATTACTTAAACTTTTACCAACAGCCCATGCTAACGCTTCATCTAAAGCTTTACCTCGCAATAACCAGGATGGCTCATATTGGGAATTTAACCACTTATTAATTGCTTCACTATAGGGACGGAGTTTATCTAATTCTTCTTTGAGCCAACTTCGATTAAAAACTGCTTGATAGATAGAATTATATACTCTTAAATAGCCAGATTGTTTGACTACCAAACCTGATAGTCTTAATTCCGTTTGCTCTTGACTACCATCTATAATAACTCCCTTGCTTGAGTGTAAAACTTGCTGATATAATCCTAGTAATCTCCCAGCTTTTTGTTCATTTCTTAGCAAGCGATCGCGGATTGTTCTTAAATGCTCTGGTTCGTCTTGAGTTTCCCAATTATCGATGATATAATTATGAACTAATTCGTTAACACTCAGATAACTATTTTCGGTTTCTTGTACAATTAAACTGCATAATTTTTGAGTCAAAAATGGTTGTCCAGCAGTCCAATTTAACACATCTTGCAACATCGCTTCCGGATGCTCTACCTTATCCGCTAACCCTGGAATTAACGCATCTTTTGCTTCTGCAAAGCTAAACCCAGTTAATTCTATGGAACTACCAATATTAAACGGTGTACGTTCTCTTTCTTGAATCAAATCTCCTGGTGTCGCTACTCCAAGCAAACAAAAAGTTAGACGCTCATATTTTGGAGATTCAGCCCGGAGATTATAACAAGCGCGAATTAAAGCAAAAAAATCATCTTTAAATTTACTTTTGATTAAACTATCAATTTCATCGATAAAAATGATAATATTAGAAGTAACTTTATTTAGCAACAATGACTCTAAAATTAAATTTAATCTCTGTATCTCCGTCCAAGAGTCATGCTGTAACCACCAGCTATTAAAATCTATATCATCTATTTCAAAACTCGATAATAACTGATTAGCAAATCCTTTATACCATTTTTCTGGGCTACTATGACTACCAAGAATAGTTAAATCAATAGAAGCACATTTAATTCCGACTCCTCTAAGTTTTTTAATTGTCTGAACTCGCAAACTAGATTTACCCATCTGACGCGAGTTAAATACAAAACAATACTCCCCAGCCTTCAGCAGTTCAAAGATTTGTCCATCAGCTTTTCTGACTACATAGGTGCGATGATTAGCATTTAAACTACCACCGACTTTATAATAATTATTAAAATCCATTCTCTCTTTGCGTCCTTGGCATCTTGGCGGTTCGTTTAAATTTTTTACAACTCATATTATGTTCGCTTGATTACTTATTAAACCCGAACCCACTCCGCCAAAGCTACGCTTTGTCTCCCCTCCCGAAAAGCGGGGAGGGGTGTAATGACTGTGGGAATCATAAATAATTACCCGAACTTGATATCAAAAATCTAAATTTAATTACAACCAAACGCTAAAATATTCATGATACAATCTACACCGTGGCATCACAAAATTATTACTAAATTTAATCACCCCCATACTATCCAATTGATAAATCTGCCGATTTTTACGCTCAACTTTAATTCCTTCAGCATTAGTCACTATCTCTTTAAATACCCTTCCTAACTCTTGATTTTCTTGAAATATTTCCAAATGTCGGCGTAAATGCTCAGTATAAATCCCTGTATCTGTAGTAGCCTCTTCAAGCAATTCTTCAATAGTTGCATCCTGAGATACCAAATAATAAAGCGCTAACCGCACCAAATAAGGATGTCCCCCCACTACAGACATCAGAGGAAGAATATTTTTACTATCTAAACCATGTCGGATAGCTAAACCCTTCACCTGTTCTTCAGTAAACTCTTCCAATTTAATTGGTAATCCGACATTAAAAGGAGATTGATTAATATCTAAACGTCCATAATCTTCCGTAGAATGTGCTACTAATAGTCGCAATTTTTCCCATATTTCCGATTCATTAGCATTTTCATTCCAATTACGCAACATCGGAAAAAAATTCTGATAAATTTCTGGATATTCAAATAATTTATCTACCTCATCTAAAGCTAGAACTAAAACACCATCCAATTGTTTGAGCAAACTTTGAAATGTCAGAGTGCAGTTAACCATGCTGGGGGTGTCAATATCCCAGAGTGTTAGCGGAAGTGCTGAAGGTAATTGATTAATTACATAAGCATAAAAACTGCGGAGAAAATCGTTAGGGTTAGTAAACTTATTTTTTTCTATTAAACTAAAATTCAAATAAACCGTACTATAACTATTTTTCTTTGCTTCAGCAATAATTCTTTTCAACAGCGAAGTTTTACCCATCTGCTTAGGTGCTTTAATCCGAATTAGTGCGCCAGGTTCTTTAATAGCAGTATAACAGCGAGATTCAATCGGAGAACGTTCTTGATAAAAAGCAGAATTTAGTGGTTCCATCCCTTCTGGAAAGCGGATATTCTGGATAATATGCCCACATTTTTCTAAAGCTTTAACACTAACTAACTCCGGCTTATATTTAGCAAACATCTCAATCAAATTACAACGATAATCTGGTTCAATTTCAGGAGGAAAGCCAAATTTTGTAGATATATTTCTCAATTGATGACTAGCTGTAGAACGATGGGTAGCGCCAAGTTGTTTGGCTATCTGTTCATCTGTTTGTCCAGCTAAAAAGAATGGCAATACTTTCTTTTGTTTAGGAGTCAATTCATCCTGATATATTTTTTCAAATTTTTCTTGACTAATCAGCATTTTTATAGTTATATTCCATCTATTTTTAACTACATTGATAAATTATAAGTAGGGTGCGTTAGGCTAAAGCCGTAATGCACCATATTGTTTTGCAGTTAGGCGCTTATGTCATTTTTTGCCTTACAAATCATATTGAAAATACCTTGAACATATTCTACAGTCATTTAGTTTTTATACCAATTTTTTATGAAGACGCATAGAAAGAACCCCACCGCCTACGGCACCTCCCCGACGCTTTGCGGAGGTTGGAAGGGGTCAAAATAATGTGCAGCTTTACAGATAAAGTGAGGTCAGAGTGTATTGCATCCAAATGAGAAGCGCTATATTTAGCCATCATAAAGAAATTTAATATTTACTTGGTTAATTGTGTTGTAAGTTTTACTTTATCAAGTTTCTGGTAGACACTGACATTGGTGAAGAAAACTTCACCTCAATAGATGTGCGACTGAAATAGATGAATTTTTTATCAAAATATGGAGTTTTATGTAAATATCATTTTAAGATAAATCTCAACAATCAAATTAGATTTTTATCTTTACCAATTTTCCTGGTTTTAAGAATATATCTGATTTGCAATTATTCCAAAAGCCTTCTTTTCAAGAATCTAACGAGAAAAATTATGCAACTCAAACCAATCATTTCTCTATTAACTGGCTGTTCTTTGACTGCTATTTGCATCACTTCTATAGTTAGTCAAGCCAAAGCTGATGATGAAGTTCGTTTTATCTGTGCTTCAGGTTATGACCAAGCAACTAATCTACGCTTTCCTACTACTTACGCTTGGACGGAACGCGGGAAAATTGCCATTGTACGTTGGAAATATGGATGGTTTAATAATCAGAGTGTTACCCCAGAACAGCGATGTGAACAAGTATCGTCTCGATTCCAGACTGCTTACAATAATAAAAGTCTGGCTTATATCGCCAACGGTATAATCAATAATCAAGCAGTAATTTGCACAGCCAAAAAAGAAGATGCTGCTTGTGATACCACACTGCTAACTTTAAGACCTCAAGATGATCCTTTACAGATTCTTGATGACCTCAAAGAGATTCTGAGAGGGCGTGCTACTAAACCGATTGAACATAGTTCTAAACAACAACCAGTCTACTACAAAATTGACATCAAGAAGTTTCTGCAAACAGCACCTGTTGAGAAGGAATAATATCAAGTATCTGAACTATAGGAATCGTAAATTGTTTTTGAAAAGATCTCAGTAGTAGGGTGTGTTAACAGAGGGTAACGCACCATTCCAAGCTTGTGGTGCGTTACGAAAACAGGTTTGATTTATGAAAAAATTACGTACTTAAGTGTAGAAGACCTCTTGCATAAATCAAAAAGAAAGAACCTCATTTTATATTTTATCAAAATCCGACTGCAAAAATGAACAAACTCAATTCGTTTATCATCGCCATATTAAGTACTTATTTAGTACTCCCTAGCGCCTACATTGCGATATCTCAGCCAATACCTAATCAACCAACTTCTGTACTTGCAAATAATACCCTATCTGCAACCCAAATCCGTCAACTAGCCCAAGCTGTCACCGTCAAAGTATTGAGTAATAACAAAGGCGGAAGTGGAGTATTAATTAGTAAACAAGGGCAAACTTACACTATCATCACTAACGCCCATGTTATCAGTAATAAAGGAACCTACCATATCCAAACACCGGAGGGTAAAACCTATACAGCTACAGTTATCAATCAAGGTAATTCTTTAAAAGGTAATGATTTAGCTGTCTTACAATTTCAATCTCAAGAAAACTATCAAATCATTGCTTTAGCGATAAACTCCAATTTAGCAGAAAATCAAGAAGTATTTGCTGCTGGTTTTCCTGATGATAGCAAAGAAATAGTCATCACCAATGGCAAAATATCTCTGTTATCTGAACAGCCATTAGTCGGAGGCTATCAAATTGGTTATACCAACGAGATTCGACAAGGAATGAGTGGAGGGGCATTATTAAATCAGTCAGGTCAATTAATTGGGATAAATGGATTACTAAATAATGCTATTTTAAATGAGGCTTATTTTTATCAAAATGGAACAAAACCCAGCGCCGAACAACTTCAGCAATTAAGAAAACTCAGCTTTGCAGTCCCCATTCAAACTTTAGCAAAAGTTGCACCTAACTTAGCAGTTATTCCTCCAGAATGGCGCAATCAGCAACAAGCTCAAAAACTGCCAGTAGGTAATACATTTGTTGATAAAGTTAATAATATTGCTGAACAAATTACTGTAAGGATTGACTCGCAAAATCATGGGAATGGTTCAGGAGTCATTATTGCTAAACAAGGCGATACTTACTATGTAGTCACTGCACTTCATGTTGTAAAAAATCCAGATAATTATCAAATTATTGCCCTAGATGGCAAGCAGTATGTAGTACAGCAATCAAACATATTTAAATCAGAGGGATTAGACGCAGCAGTAGTTAAATTTACCAGCAATCAAACTTATACAGTTGCCACAATTGCTAAATATAACCTATATTCTTCCAGCAAAATCCCGTGGATATTTCTCTCTGGATTTCCTCAAGAAGCAGCAGGAAAAAGAAAACTGACAGCAGGGTTGCGTAGTTATAATAGAGGAGCAATATTTATTCGTGCAGAAAGCTTAGATTATTTAAATAATGTTATTGATGCGGGTTACGAGTTGGGTTACACAAATCTGACAAAACCTGGAATGAGTGGGGGAGCAGTGTTAGATGCACTCGGACAAGTAATTGGCATTAATACAAGTATTGAACCCAATGGAATAGGAGAAAAACAAGAAATAGGATTAGGTTTAGGAGTCCCAATTAATAGCATTTTCGGTTTGCTGACAAAATCTGGATTGAAACCAGAAGTGTTAAAGGTAGTAACTCAAGCACCTCCTAAACTAACAGAAACAGAAATTAATACACTAAAAAATCATCCTTTATTCGTTGCTCAAAAGCCTTCACAAAATGCTACTGAGTACGATTGGCTAAATTATGGCAATCAACTGTGGCGTTTAGAGAAATACTCGGAATCTGTGGCAGCTTTGCAACAAGCAATTAAGCTCAAACCAGATTTTTATGAAGCTTATTTTGCTCTTGGTTTAGCGGAATATGCCCAGAAAAAATATCCACAAGCCTTAGTAGCTTACGAGCAAGCAATCAAAATTAACCGCGATTCTGATAAAGTTTGGTCATACAAATATGGAATACTATTCTATTTGCAAAAATACCCAGAAGCACTAGTAGCAATTGACAAAGCAATTGAATACAATAGTAGCGATGTTGGTTTTTATCTACAACGCAGTGTGGTACTTAACAAATTAAAACGCTACCCGGAAGCTCTAGTGGCAGTGACTAAAGCAATTGAGATGAAACCCCTATTTTTAGGGTACAATATACGGGTTTTGATCCGCTATCGCTTGAAAGATTATCAAGCAGTGTTAGCAGATTTGAATCAAGCGATTAAACTTCAACCTGATGATGCTGATAGCTATAGTACACGCGGTGATGTTTATTTAGAATTGAAAAATTATCAAGCAGCACTTGCAGATTTTAATCAAGCAATTCAACTCCAACCCGATGGTGCTGTTAACTATAATTTACGGGGTATTGTTTATTCAGAGTTAAAAAATTATCAAGAAGCAGCACTTGCAGATTATAATCAAGCGATTAAACTTCAACCTGATGATGCTGATAACTATATTTCACGGGCTGATGTTTATTTCCACTTAAAAAATTATCAAGCAGCACTTGCAGATTATAATCAAGCGATTAAACTTCAACCTGATGATGCCTACGCCTACTTTCACCGGGGTATTGTTTATTCAAAGTTAAAACATTATCAAGCAGCATTAGCAGATTATAATCAAGCGATTAAACTTCAACCTGATGATGATTTTAAGTATAGTTTACGGGGTGATGTTTATTCGCAGTTAAAAGATTATCAAGCAGCACTAGCAGATTTTAATCAAGCGATTAAACTTTAACCTGATGATGCCCTATATTACCTTATGCGGAGTATTGCTTACTTTAAATTGAAAGATTATCAAGGGGCACTTGCAGATTTGAATCAAGTTATTAAACTTCAGCCTGATAATGCCAATGCCTACTCTTTACGAGGCGTTATCTACCAGAAACAAGGAAGCGATCGCGCCGCATTAGCAGATTACAATCAGGCGATCGCTAAAGATGGAAAATTACTAGAACCTATCATCAACATTGGCTATATCAAATACGAAAAAGGAGATGTAGAAGGAGCAATACAGCAGTGGAAAAAAGCAGTTCAAATTGATGGTAGTGTAGCAGAACCACAAATGGCACTGGCGGTTGCTTTATATGCTAAAGGTGAACAAGAAAAAGCTCTAAACATGGCACAGTCCGCCTTACGTTTAGATAAAAGCTTTGCTAATGTTGACGTTCTCAAACAAAATCTTTGGGGGACGCACTTGGTTGCAGAAGCACAAAAACTCCTTTCCCATCCTAATATCCAAGCATTGCAAACAAAGCAGTAGTTTGTACTTATAGCCAAACTAATTTCACTTTAAACCTTACTTTCTTGTCGAGGGTCTTCATCTGGTGGATGCCAACCACCCTTCATCCAAAGACGACGTGCTTTAATAATAGAACCTTCATTGTGACGTTCATCATTGAAGTCTAGACGATTACAAGTAGCCCTTCCAATGGAAGTAATGCCAATGACTTTTAAACCGTCTGCTGACCAGATAAAATGATCTGACCACTTTTGCTTCCGAGGATGAAACAATGGGATAATTTCTCCAGTATCTCGATCAATGCCAGTTGTGAAGTTATAGCGATATCCATTACAACGCTGACAAGCTAATGCTAAATTATCCAGATCATCTGAACCATTAACAGAGCGTGGGAGGATATGGTCAATAGAAAATTGAGCCGCACTCGCTTCTTCTAAAGAATGACAGTATTCGCAAAGAAACTTTGCCCTTTCCCTGACTAATTTTCTGATAGGACTATTAATTGTCACGATTCAGCAATAATTCTGGCATTGAGCAAAGTAAAAATCCTGTCAAGTTCCAATATGCCTGTCAATTCAGCTTCTTCCTCTGAAGTGATAAATCCAGATTTTCTCTTCAGAGAAAGTTCTTCGAGTCGAGACTGTAATTCATCAGTAAATTTAAACAAATGTAGATTTCTAACTTTACTGATTTTGATTCCAGACTCTACCCAGAATGAGGGTTGAACCATCATTTGAGTAATCATAAATTGTGTACATCGTTTAATTGAGCGGACTACTTTTATTGTAACAGTTAATTTTGCTTGCTTTGCTTTTTCTACATCTTTTTACACCTGACATCCAAAAGCCCTTAGAGGTTGAATGAACAAGCATTTCAGTGTGATTTTAGGTACTTTTAGATCCCCCCTAACCCCCTTTAAAAAGGGTGGAACCGGAGTCAAAGTCCCCCTTTTTAAGGGGGATTTAGGGGGATCTAAAACTTTTGATACCCACAAGAGGACTTGTTCATTCATCCTCTTAGCTCAAGGATTTAAGTTTATCTTAGTGCTATTCACTATCCAATTACAAAAATGAACAAACTCAATTCGTTTATCATCGCCATATTAAGTACTTATTTAGTACTCCCTAGCGCCTACATTGCGATATCTCAGCCAATACCTAATCAACCAACTTCTGTACTTGCAAATAATACCCTATCTGCAACCCAAATCCGTCAACTAGCCCAAGCTGTCACCGTCAAAGTATTGAGTAATAACAAAGGCGGAAGTGGAGTATTAATTAGTAAACAAGGGCAAACTTACACTATCATCACTAACGCCCATGTTATCAGTAATAAAGGAACCTACCATATCCAAACACCGGAGGGTAAAACCTATACAGCTACAGTTATCAATCAAGGTAATTCTTTAAAAGGTAATGATTTAGCTGTCTTACAATTTCAATCTCAAGAAAACTATCAAATCATTGCTTTAGCGATAAACTCCAATTTAGCAGAAAATCAAGAAGTATTTGCTGCTGGTTTTCCTGATGATAGCAAAGAAATAGTCATCACCAATGGCAAAATATCTCTGTTATCTGAACAGCCATTAGTCGGAGGCTATCAAATTGGTTATACCAACGAGATTCGACAAGGAATGAGTGGAGGGGCATTATTAAATCAGTCAGGTCAATTAATTGGGATAAATGGATTACTAAATAATGCTATTTTAAATGAGGCTTATTTTTATCAAAATGGAACAAAACCCAGCGCCGAACAACTTCAGCAATTAAGAAAACTCAGCTTTGCAGTCCCCATTCAAACTTTAGCAAAAGTTGCACCTAACTTAGCAGTTATTCCTCCAGAATGGCGCAATCAGCAACAAGCTCAAAAACTGCCAGTAGGTAATACATTTGTTGATAAAGTTAATAATATTGCTGAACAAATTACTGTAAGGATTGACTCGCAAAATCATGGGAATGGTTCAGGAGTCATTATTGCTAAACAAGGCGATACTTACTATGTAGTCACTGCACTTCATGTTGTAAAAAATCCAGATAATTATCAAATTATTGCCCTAGATGGCAAGCAGTATGTAGTACAGCAATCAAACATATTTAAATCAGAGGGATTAGACGCAGCAGTAGTTAAATTTACCAGCAATCAAACTTATACAGTTGCCACAATTGCTAAATATAACCTATATTCTTCCAGCAAAATCCCGTGGATATTTCTCTCTGGATTTCCTCAAGAAGCAGCAGGAAAAAGAAAACTGACAGCAGGGTTGCGTAGTTATAATAGAGGAGCAATATTTATTCGTGCAGAAAGCTTAGATTATTTAAATAATGTTATTGATGCGGGTTACGAGTTGGGTTACACAAATCTGACAAAACCTGGAATGAGTGGGGGAGCAGTGTTAGATGCACTCGGACAAGTAATTGGCATTAATACAAGTATTGAACCCAATGGAATAGGAGAAAAACAAGAAATAGGATTAGGTTTAGGAGTCCCAATTAATAGCATTTTCGGTTTGCTGACAAAATCTGGATTGAAACCAGAAGTGTTAAAGGTAGTAACTCAAGCACCTCCTAAACTAACAGAAACAGAAATTAATACACTAAAAAATCATCCTTTATTCGTTGCTCAAAAGCCTTCACAAAATGCTACTGAGTACGATTGGCTAAATTATGGCAATCAACTGTGGCGTTTAGAGAAATACTCGGAATCTGTGGCAGCTTTGCAACAAGCAATTAAGCTCAAACCAGATTTTTATGAAGCTTATTTTGCTCTTGGTTTAGCGGAATATGCCCAGAAAAAATATCCACAAGCCTTAGTAGCTTACGAGCAAGCAATCAAAATTAACCGCGATTCTGATAAAGTTTGGTCATACAAATATGGAATACTATTCTATTTGCAAAAATACCCAGAAGCACTAGTAGCAATTGACAAAGCAATTGAATACAATAGTAGCGATGTTGGTTTTTATCTACAACGCAGTGTGGTACTTAACAAATTAAAACGCTACCCGGAAGCTCTAGTGGCAGTGACTAAAGCAATTGAGATGAAACCCCTATTTTTAGGGTACAATATACGGGTTTTGATCCGCTATCGCTTGAAAGATTATCAAGCAGTGTTAGCAGATTTGAATCAAGCGATTAAACTTCAACCTGATGATGCTGATAGCTATAGTACACGCGGTGATGTTTATTTAGAATTGAAAAATTATCAAGCAGCACTTGCAGATTTTAATCAAGCAATTCAACTCCAACCCGATGGTGCTGTTAACTATAATTTACGGGGTATTGTTTATTCAGAGTTAAAAAATTATCAAGAAGCAGCACTTGCAGATTATAATCAAGCGATTAAACTTCAACCTGATGATGCTGATAACTATATTTCACGGGCTGATGTTTATTTCCACTTAAAAAATTATCAAGCAGCACTTGCAGATTATAATCAAGCGATTAAACTTCAACCTGATGATGCCTACGCCTACTTTCACCGGGGTATTGTTTATTCAAAGTTAAAACATTATCAAGCAGCATTAGCAGATTATAATCAAGCGATTAAACTTCAACCTGATGATGATTTTAAGTATAGTTTACGGGGTGATGTTTATTCGCAGTTAAAAGATTATCAAGCAGCACTAGCAGATTTTAATCAAGCGATTAAACTTTAACCTGATGATGCCCTATATTACCTTATGCGGAGTATTGCTTACTTTAAATTGAAAGATTATCAAGGGGCACTTGCAGATTTGAATCAAGTTATTAAACTTCAGCCTGATAATGCCAATGCCTACTCTTTACGAGGCGTTATCTACCAGAAACAAGGAAGCGATCGCGCCGCACTAGCAGATTACAATCAGGCGATCGCTAAAGATGGAAAATTAGTAGCACCTATCATCAACATTGGCTACATCAAATACGAAAAAGGAGATGTAGAAGGAGCAATACAGCAGTGGGAAAAAGCAGTTCAAATTGATGGTAGTGTAGCAGAACCACAAATGGCGATCGCAGTTGCTTTATATGCCAAAGGTGAGCAAGAAAAGGCTCTCAACATGGCACTAGCCGCCTTACGTTTAGATAAAAGCTATGCTGATATCGAAGTTCTCAAACAAAATCTTTGGGGGACGCACTTAGTTGCAGAAGCACAAAAACTCTTGACAACTCCTAGTATTCAGGCTTTTATCAAGCAGTAGCAGAGGTTGTGATGTTGAGAAAAACTTCACCTAAATAGTGTTTTCTCAGATATTGAAGAATTTGTTCTCAAATTCTGAGTTGGTTTGGTGATTCAGAATAAGATGCTTATCAGTTGAATTCGATGTCTCATGCCAAAACGCAAGGAAGAGTCCGAAAGGAACAATTTCTGAAAGCAGTCTTTTAAGTATACTTCACGCGGATTTGTCTTGTTACTAAGGTTATTTCATTTATTAAGGATGGTTGGAAAATGAACAGAAAATTTTTAACAATCGGAACTTCAGCAGTTTTGACAACTGTTCTTGGGGGAATTTGTGTTGGTAGTTTATTTGGTTGCCAACTACCTGGAATGGCTAAAAACCCTCAAATATTTGAGCCTAATTTACGAGGAGAGAATACTAAAGAAATCAAATCAAGTATTCTTGTAGCAGAAAATTCTGAAGAACAAAACCGGATTAAACTATACGAAAAAGCTAGTCAATCTGTAGTTGCGATCGCTACTGGTTTCGGACATGGTAGTGGCTTTATTGTGAGTCCAGATGGTTTAGTTTTAACTAATGCTCACGTTGTCAAAGATAGTTCTAAAACTGTTGCAATAGTACTGGCTGATGGTACACAAGTTTTAGCTGATGTGGTTGGTTTTGGATCTGACGGTTTAGATTTAGCTGCACTGAAGATTCGCAATCAAAAAAATCTACCCTACCTGCGTTTAGCTACACCCGGATCAGCACAAGTAGGTCAATCTGTCTATGCTATTGGTACTCCCCTGAGTCTGGAATTGCAAAATACTTTAACCTATGGTATTATCAGCCGCATTGATAAAAAATTGGGCTTAATTCAACATGATGCTGCTGTTAATCCCGGCAATTCTGGAGGCCCACTGCTAAACTCTAATGGGCAAGTAATTGGTGTCAACAGTGCAATTTTTAATGATACTGATATCGATCCCAAATTGAAAAGATTTATTGGCATTAGTTTTGCAATTCCTACAGAATTAATCCAGCCTTTTTTGGTAGCTATAGAACAAGGTAATGCTCAGTTAGCAAGTGGACGTAAAGAACCTAATAATAGTAAAGATACGGATTTACCTTTGAATGGTCAAGTTTTACAAGCGGGACTGAAAAATGGCGATCGCATTTTACCAAATAATAGCTATTTTCACACTTATGTGTTTGAAGGTAAAGCAGGTCAACAGATAACTATTGAGATGGATAGTCAGCAAATAGACTCTCACTTATACTTACTGCTTCCTGCTAAAGAACGACTAATAGCAGAAAATGACGACATTTCCCCAAAGGATTTTAATGCTCGATTGACTGTTACCTTACCAGAAAATGGTATCTACTATCTGTTGGCTAACACTTTTGAAGCAGGAGAATCTGGTAGTTACAGTTTACGCGCAGCGATATCTCAGCAGTAATTTATTTTTAGTTGGTGAACTATTGGGTATAAATAAACATACTCAAATCCCCGACTTCCCAAAGAAGTCGGGGATCTATCTCCTGAGTATTTTATATTTAATTAGGTTGCTATACACCCCCTAAAATTTAAACTGCTGCTGCTCTTGCCTTGACTGCAAAAATTTTATTAATCACATCTTCTACCACCTTATCTGGCGTGGAAGCACCAGAAGTAATTCCCACAACAATTTCTCTGTCTGGTAACCAGTTTTTTGTAGTTATTAACTGCCCATTTAATTGTCGATGTTCAATGGAATATCCTGATTTAATCCGTTCAACAGTATCAATATGATAAGAAGGAATTCCCCGCTCAAAAGCAATTTGTTGCAATTGAGTAGTATTCGATGAATTAAACCCACCAATTACTACCATTAAATCTAAATTATGCTCCACCAATTCCAACATGGCATCTTGCCGTTCTTGGGTGGCATCACAGATAGTATTGAAGCTTTGAAAATGCTGATTTAACTCTGTGGGGCCATACTTCTGCAACATAGTCCGTTCAAAAAGCTTGCCGATTTGCTCAGTTTCGCCTTTAAGCATCGTAGTTTGGTTGGCAATGCCAACCCTTTCTAAATCTTGATCAGGGTCAAATCCTGCTGAACAAGCTTTAGCAAATTTTGTCAAAAATTCTTCCCGGTTCCCACCATTGATAATATAGTTAGCAACATATTCCGCTTCTGGCAAATTCAACACAATTAAATACTTGCCAGCAAAAGAACTAGTAGCAACTGTTTCTTCGTGCTTATATTTACCGTGAATTATTGATGTATAATCGATTTTTTTGTGCTTTTCTACTGTATTCCAAACTTTAGATACCCAAGGACAAGTTGTATCAACAATTTTGCAGCCTTTATCGTGAAGGATCTGCATTTCTTGAACGCTAGCCCCAAAAGCGGGTAATATGACTACATCACCAGTTCCAACAACAGAAAAGTCTTTATTCTTTCCTTCAATGGGGATGAATTCTACTTCCATCTCCTGCATTCGCTGATTTACAGAAGGGTTGTGGATAATCTCGTTAGTAATCCAGATGTGTTCTGTGGGGAAGTGCTGACGAGTTTCGTAGGCCATTGCCACAGCGCGTTCTACACCCCAGCAAAAACCAAAAGCTTGTGCTAGTCTGATTGTCACATCACCCCGTTGTAGAGTGTAATTGCGATCGCGAATTTCCTGAATTAAGTTACTCTGATACTCAGATTGCAACTGGGTGGCAACTTCTGCTTGATGACCAAAGCCCTTGCGATTGTAATTTTCTGAATGTTGGAGCGTGCGCTTAAAAGCTTTTGTATCCATTAGATTTGTCTACTTAAACCACTATTTTTTATTTTCTCGCGCCAAGACGCGATTTATACAAAGTTGTATTCAAAGATATTACTTCTTTTTGTCCTTTACCCTTTTCCCCCAAAGGACGTTAACGCTGGGGTTTTAATTCAATTTCGCTATAAATCTGCAATGCAGAACGCCAAACTATATAGCCTTCAGGACTTAAGTGTAAGCCATCAGTAGTAAATTCGCGGCGGAGATTACCTTGCTTGTTGGTAAACAGGGGATATAAATTGAGATATTTGACACCTTTTTTGGTAGATATGCTTTGCAGTTGCTGATTAAACTCGCGAATGCGACTATTGGCAACAGCCAGAAGTTTATCTCGTCCTTTCCAAGTTGCTTCTTCTGCCCCATGTGGCAAAATCGATTGGACAACAATTTGCGCTGTGGGATGCACCTTTCGTAAGTAACTGATAATTTGCCGCTGATTATCTAAAATTACCCCGTCGCTCATCCCTCCAATTAGGTCATTAATGCCAATCATTACAAAAATCACCTCTGGCTGGGTGCGGTCAAATATCTTCAATCTTTTCAAGAGTCCATTGCTGGTTTCGCCAGAAATTCCTTGATTGAGCCAATTTTTACCTTCAGGTAATAACTCAGGGGGAAACCACAAACTCAGAGAATCTCCCACCAGGATGCTTAAATGCGGAGTCCGGTGGTCAGCGGCTACCTTGGCTTCTTGCTTGAGGATGTCTACCCACTCTTGGTAAGTGAGTTGGTGACGGCGACCCAAATCAGGTGTAACAATTTGGTGATCGCTGTTCAGGTTGATTGGCTCTGGGGATGTTATTATCCCAAAAAAAGCGGTCAATCTCTGCTGTTGCCAAATTAGCAGAATGACCGCCAACATTAAGATGCCGTTGGTTAACAGCGAGAAAAATGCCCAGATAGGAAAGGTTTTAAAAGAAGTAGACACGACTAGCGAAATTTACCAATTATTTGAATCAAATTTTAACGCTAGCGATCGCAAATTACCCAAATTTTAGATTTTGAATTTTGAATTTTGGTGAAGCAGCACGGTCTTGGAAGTTTCCCCTATGAGTGACTGCACCAAGCCGAAGGAATTGAAAGAAAAATCTCAAATCCAAAATTGAATGACTCAGCACTCAGTACTACTGAATGGAACCATCGCCAAACTCGGAGTTGTAACCTTCTTCACCATGTTCATTGATATCCAAACCTTGTAATTCAGCTTCCTGTTTGACTCGCAGTCCGACTGTAGCATCGATAATCTTAATAATAATCCACGTACCAACACCTGCGAGCGCATAGGCAACGGCAATTGCAACTAGTTGAACTCCTAATTCCCCAAAATTACCACGTAGCACTCCGTCTTTACCTCCTCCGTTGATTTCAGTCGTGGCAAAGATGCCCGTTAAAATTGCCCCCACTGTACCACCAACACCATGCACAAAATAGCTATCTAAAGCATCGTCAATTTTTAGCTTGTGCTTGTAACTTATCGAATAGAAGCAAACAAAGGCGGTGACGAAACCAATTAAAATTGCTGATAGCGGTGTCACAAATCCGGCGGCGGGAGTAATGCCGACTAAACCAGCAACGAGTCCTGTAGCTGCTCCCACAGCGGTTGGTTTACCCCGTAAAACCCCTTCCAAAATTAGGAACATTAAAGCCCCCGCCGCCGCCGCTGTATTGGTGGCAACAAAGGCTGATGTTGCCACATTTGTGACTAAGTTACCAGAAGTTCCACTAGCAACAGATAGGGCACTCCCAGCGTTGAAACCGAACCAGCCAAACCACAGCAAGCCAGCACCCAGCAAAATATACGGAACGTTGTGCGGAGGGCTAAGACGATCGGGATGGGTTTTCCGAGCGCCAAGGACGCTCGCAGCTACCAGGGCAGAAACGCCAGAACTGATATGAACTACTGTACCGCCTGCAAAGTCGAGGGCACCTAATCCACCATACAAACCCAAGAATCCACCTTTCGCCCATACCATGTGGGCGAGGGGAGCATAAACAAAGGTTGACCACAGCAGGACAAACAGCGAATAGGCGCGGAAACTCATCCGCTCAACGATCGCCCCAGAAATTAAGGCTGGGGTGATAATGGCAAACATCGCTTGATAAATCATGAACGCCTGGTGGGGAATCGTTCCAGCGTAGGAGACAACATCAGCATATTTGGAGTCTGCTGCTTTGAGCGCATCTTCGTATGGCAGATGCGGCAAGTAGCCTTGAATCTCTAAACCGACACCATTCAACCCCAACCATTGCAATCCACCGATGAACGGTAAACCTGGCGCAAAGGCAAGACTATAGCCCCACAGAATCCAGGTAACTCCCACGATCGCCATCAACACAAAGCTCATCATCAATGTGTTTAGGACGTTGCGCGATCGCACAAATCCACCATAGAAGAACGCCAATCCTGGTGTCATTAGCAGCACTAGTGCGGCTGAAATCAGCATAAATGCCGTATCTCCAGTATCAGCAGTAGGCACAGTCACGGCTGGTGTTTGGGCAAAAGCGTTGCCCATCAGCGGTACTCCCAAAATCAATAGGGTGATAGCCCCAATCATTACAACTTTCTTCAACACTTGTTTTTCTTCCTAAGCACCTATTTTTTGTATACTTAACTACATTTGATTCCTTTTGGTTAGACATTTTTGTCTTTAAAGATACTTAATCTTAATTTTCTTGAAATGTTAACAAAAAAAATATAATCCTGATTGTAGTTGCCAAAATTTAAATAAGAGTGTAGCCATGCAATCATTACATCTTTTATTGAAAAATAACATTTTATTCAAGCGCTATGACATTCCAAATTTTTAGTTACCTATTGTTACAAACCAAGATAATTGTGAGAATTTATAATAATTCTCAATTATCAGATAATTTACCGAAATATCTGATGATTTTTCTTTATATCTCACGTATAAACCCGTTGAGATCCGCATGGTTGCTTCTCACCAATTAGCGCTCTTTTATTACTCTCATTAGAGAATATAGACATTTTAGTTAAGTTCTGGGTGCAAACATGATAATTAAAACACTCACTAAAGCGAAACTTGCTCCTATTAGGTCGTAGCGGTCTGGAGTTACCCCGTCTACCTTCCAACCCCAAAGCATTGCCATTGCGATAAACACGCCACCGTAAGCCGCATACACTCTGCCAAAACTTGCCGGTTGGAGAGTTGCAATAACCCCATAGAAAGCTAAAGCAATTCCACCCAATATGCCCCACCAGAACGGCTTACCTTCGCGCAACCACAACCAGACTAAGTAGCCGCCCCCAATTTCAAATAAACCAGCCCAGAAAAAATACAGCAGGGACTTAATCATTTGACCGATTCTTTAATAAGGTCGAACTCAGTGAAATTACGCTAACGCTTTTAACCAAACTATTGTCATTAATTGAAGTAAGTTTGTTGAACTGGATATTGGGCATTGGGCATTGGGCATTAGGCATTAGGCATTGGGCATTAGGCATAGAGCATTGGGCATTGGTTATTTCCTTCCCCCCTGCCTCCCCTGCCTCCCCTGCCCCCCCTGCCTCCCCTGCCCCCTGCCCCCTGCTTCTTCCCCAGTCCCCAAAATGTAGATAAGGCTCAAGGATGAAAGCACCATTACCTGATAACGAAGCACAAAGAATCGAGACGCTTTTGGAGTATAAGATTCTCGACACACCATCTGAAGCCGCTTTTGACGACCTCACCCGTTTAGCCTCGTATATTTGTCAGACTCCTATTGCTTTAATTAGCTTAGTTGATACAAACCGTCAGTGGTTCAAGTCAAAAGTCGGTTTGGATGCCCTAGAAACACATCGAGATTTGGCATTCTGTGCCCATGCTATTCTACAGCCTGATGTTTTGGTTGTGCCTGATGCAACAGATGACGAAAGGTTCGCTGCAAACCCACTGGTCACTTCTGACCCAAATATTCGGTTTTATGCTGGTGTACCTCTGATTAATCCTGAGGGATATGCACTAGGAACCCTATGTGTGATTGACTACCTACCACGAGAACTTACTCCAGATCAGATAGAGGCATTACGAACCTTAGGTCGTCAAGTCATCAAGCAACTGGAATTGCAGCGAAATTTAGCAAGTTTGGTACTTATGACCAACAAAGACAAACAGGCGCAGAGGATACGTAAGCAATTTTTCAAAAAGATTGCGACAGGTTTTGGTTTAGCGTCGGCAATTTTAGTTTTGATTGGTGTGGTTTCCGATCAAAATACAAGAGTATCTATTAATAATTCGATTTTAGTAAAAAATACTTATAAAAAAATCAACAGTCTAGAAGAACTACAGTCTCAGATAAAGGATGCGGAGACTGGACAACGTAGTTACATCCTCACTGGAAAACAAATTTATCTTAAACCTTATCAAGCAGCACTTGCTAACGTCGATCAAGAAATTGCCAATTTGAAGAATTTGACAGCAGATCAACCGAACCAACAAAAGCAGATTACAACCCTTGAATCTCTGATAACGGCTAAACTTACTGAACTAAAACAGACTATTGACTTGCGCCAGAATAAGGGATTAGAAGCGGCGTTGCAAGTACTACTGAAAAATGAGGAACAAAATCTCATAAATGATATCCGCAAGATGATCAATGAGATGGAGAACGAGGAAAAGGGGCGACTCCAGCAGCAATCACAAGTAAAAAAAGCCAGGAGTCACAACACAATTTTGACACTTACGATCGCCATCTGCCTAAGTTTTATCGTTCTTGCTGTAGTTTACTACTTCATCTATCGTGAGGTCAGGGAGCGCAAAAGGACAGAAGAAGCCTTAAATCAAGAACGCAACTTTATCTCAACAGTCCTTGATACAGTCGGCGCGTTGGTAATAGTTCTTGACAGACAAGGGCAAATCGTTCGTTTCAATCAAGCTTGTGAGCAAATAACCGGTTACTCTTTCGATGAGGTGAGGGGTAGGTATTTCTGGAACTTGTTCCTACTTCCTGAAGAGGTGGAGTCAGTCAAAGCAGTTTTTGGGCAATTGCTAATTGGTAGAGGCTTCCTGAAGTACGAAAACTATTGGGTAATGAAGGATGGCAGTCGGCGACTTATTGCCTGGTCGAATACCTTCTTAAAAGACTATGAAGGATCAGTGGAATACATTGTTGGCACTGGCATTGACATCACCGATGGCAAACGAGCACAACAGCATTTAACTGCACAATATGCTGCAACCCGCGTTTTAGCGGAGTCCGCCACGACGCGCGAAGCTACTCGCCAAATCCTACAAGGGATCTGCGAGAGTTTGGGATGGGATTTGGGTGAAATTTGGATGGTGGATCAGCAAGCAAATGTGCTGCGTTTTCTCGATATGTGGCATAAAGCATCCCTTGAAGTGCAAGAGTTTGAAGCACTGAATCGGCAAACCACGTTTACACCAGGAATTGGACTACCTGGTCGGGTTTGGGCTAGTTCTGAACCTGTTTGGATCGCTGATGTCGTTAAAGAACTCAGTTTCTCCCGCTTCAAAATTAACGCTCAAGTAGAATTACACGCAGCTTTTGGTTTTCCGATCCGCAGCGGTCACAAAATCCTCGGTGTCATTACCTGCTTCAACCGTGAAATCCAGCCACCTGACCAAGATTTGGCAAAAACGATGAATTCTATCGGTGAGCAAGTGGGGCAGTTTATTGAGCGTAAACAAGCTGAAGAAGAAATACAACGCCAAAACTTGCGATCGCAACTATTTACTGAAATCACCCTCAAGATTCGCCAGTCTTTGCAAATCGAAGAAATTCTCCAAATCACTGTCGAGGAGGTGCAAAAGATTCTCCAGACTGACCGAGTTTTGATCTATCAGCTTTTGCCAGATGAGTCTGCACCCACTGTTATTGAAGCAGTAGTTTCTGGCTTACCAGCAATCAAAGAGCAAAATATCGCCGTCCCCTACTTTCAAGCCGAATATCTACAACAGCACTATCTACAGCAGTACCGTCAAGGACAGATTTTCGGGCTGGCTAACTTTGAGCTACCGGAAGTTGAACAAAGCCATCTGGAATTAATGCAACAGTTTGGGGTCAAAGTCAATTTGGTTGTGCCCATTCTTGTCAAAGAAGAACTTTGCGGTTTGCTCATAGTTCATCAGTGTGACGATTCGCACCACTGGTCTAGCTTTGAAACTGATCTTTTGCGGCAAATAGCCGACCAAGTAGGTATTGCCTTAGCCCAAGCCCAACTATTAGCAGCAGAAACTCGTCAGCGACAAGAACTTGAAATTGCCCGTCGCCAAGCCGAATTAGCTTCTCAGACTAAAAGTGCCTTTTTGGCAAATATAAGTCATGAAATTCGTACTCCGATGAACGCTGTATTGGGAATGACCAGTTTGGTGTTAGATACTCCCTTAGACGCAGAACAGCGAGATTTCATTGAAATAATTCGGAGTAGTGGAGATGCCCTTTTAAGTTTAATCAACGAGATTTTAGATCTTTCCAAACTTGAGGCTGGAGAGATGGCTCTCGAAACTCTAGATTTTGACCTATCCACTTGTGTTGAAGAAGTGGTGGAATTATTGGCTCCCTCAGCCCATAACAAGGGATTAGAAATTGCCGCACTGATTGAGCACAACGTTCCCACCCACCTCAAAGGAGACGCTGGTAGGCTGCGGCAAATTCTCATGAACCTAATCAGCAACGCTATCAAGTTCACCAGCGCTGGCGAAGTATTAGTGCAAGCCGAATTGCGAACGCTTTCCTCCACTACAGCCACCATCCATTTTGCGATCACCGATACGGGTCTTGGCATTAGCCCTGAAGACCAACGCAAACTCTTTGCGCCATTTACCCAAGTGGATGCTTCTACCACTCGCAAGTATGGTGGTACCGGTTTGGGATTAGCCATCTGTAAACAACTGGTCACCTTGATGGGAGGAGTGATTGGGGTAGAAAGTCAGATGGGGAAAGGATCTGAATTCTGGTTTGAGGTGCTTTTTACCAAGCAAGTTGAGCCTATTTTGCCAAAATACGATCGCGGACTTTTGAACAATCGCCGCTTGTTAATCGTGGATAACAACGCTACTAATTGCAAAATTATCTACCATCAAGCTACTCATTGGGGAATGCAGGTAGATCAAGCTGACAGTGTTGCTGCTGCACTCATTGCTATTCAGTCAGCTTGTGAGCAGGGGAAATCCTATGATATCGCCTTAGTTGACATCCAAATACTTCAAGCAAATAGCATGACAATAAAAGAACAAATTAAAGCCAATTCTGCAATTACTGAGATACCTTTGATTATGCTCACCTCTACTAATCAACTGGATGAAGTGCAGCAGGCGCTCAAAATCGGATTTGCGGCTTATTTGGTCAAACCCGTTAAGTCATCACGACTACGTGATATCATCATAACTATTTTAGAAACTCAGCCTGAATCAGAACAAGGGGCTAGAGGCTGGAGTCCAGAGGCTACTGAAGAAGTCCGAAGTACAGAAACTTCAGGCATTCTTACTTCCTCTTTCCATAACCCCTTGACTAAATCCAAGTTCAAGTTAAGAATTCTGCTAGCTGAAGATAATTTGGTGAATCAGAAAGTAGCCTTGAAGCAACTCGAGAGTTTGGGCTACAAAGCCGATGTCGTTGCGAATGGAAAGGAAGTTTTGCAGTTATTAGAAAAAATTCCTTACGATTTGATTCTAATGGATTGCCAAATGCCAATTCTCGACGGTTTGGAAACCACAAAAGAAATTCATCGTTGGCAAGAGGACGCCTTTGCCCTGCGCCGTCGTCCTGTGGTGATTGCGATGACGGCTAATGCGATGAAAGAAGATGAACAAATGTGTATAAATGCAGGAATGGACGACTATCTGAGTAAGCCAGTGTTTCAAGAAAAATTGGCTGCGACTCTAGAGCATTGGACAGGCGTGATCCTCTCAAAACTAGAGGCAGTTGTGTATGAGCAGACAGTTTCCATTGAGCTAGCAATTGATTGGGAACACTTGCATCGGATATCGGGAAATGACGCAGAATTTGAATTAAATCTATTGCAAATATGCGTTGAAGATATTGAACCCCGTTTAGAGATAATTAAAGCAGCGATCGCATCTCACAACTTTGGGCAAATAGCGCGAGAAGCTCATCACCTTAAAGGTATTAGTATCAACATTGGAGCCACAGCTATGTACCTAGCAGCTGACAAACTAGAACAATTGGTTTACCATCAAGACCTTAGAGATACTACTAACTTAATTTTAGAGTTAAAAGAATTTGTCAACTCCATTCAAGACTTTTTAATCAGAAACAAAGTAACAAATCACACTTTATTACCAATCCAAAATGATCGGGCATAAACCCGCAATTAAGATGCAAAAACAGCCTTGATGCAGCCGTGGTAGAATAATTAGGTATAGATTAATACAAGTTTTACACAGACAAAAACCTGCATAGAATCTTCCTACGTCTCCAACAACTTTAGACGACAGGTTTGCTGATATAGTAGCTGATACCGTCAGTACTTGGCGATTTATGATTATTCAAGAGGTATTATGAAACGCTTAATCTACATCATCCCCCTTACTGCAATTGGCTTACTGACATTGGTAGGATGCAACAGCGCTCCACAATCTACTACCCAGGCTCCTGCTACCACTGAAACTACAGCGGGGACAACAGTATCCAAAACTACTGGTGCTACGCAGGGAGGTTTTAGTACTTTGGTCAGTGTAGTTTCAAATACAAAAACTGCGGTGTCAGCCGGAAAGTTTGACAAAGCTCAACAGGAATTTGATAAGTTTGAAAACTCTTGGTCTAAGGTTGAGGATGGTGTCAAAACTAAATCTTCAAAAACCTATACTGTCATCGAAGATGCTGCGGACCAGGTGAAGGATGCGCTGAAAGCAAAAGATAAAGCGAAAGCTCTTAAAGGGTTACAAACACTTGACACAAATATCGCCACTGTTTCTAAAGGGTAGGTTAAATTGATAACGCTCACATGAGAACCGCTCACCAGTACCGATTAAGATTGACAAAATTGCAGCAAGCCACGATGGATAAGTGGCTTGAACTTGTCCGTCGTCAATACAACTATCGGTTAGCAGAGCGCTTGGACTGGTACGAGCAGAATCGATGTGACATTAATGCTTGTCCGCTCATCTGCTACTTACCAAAGTTGAGAGACCGTCCTGATTTCTATTCGCAGAAGCGGGATTTGGTCAACTCAAAAAAGCTGTTTCCTGAATATAAAGAGCTTCCTTCTCATACCTTGCAAGACGTGATTGCGCGGGTCGAAAAGACGTTTGACCGATGGTTAAGCGGTGACAGCAACGGTAAGCGAAGTGGTAAGCCCAGATTCAAAAGTCAGGGACGATTTCGGTCAATTGCATTTCCAGATCCCATCAAACCAGAACACATTGACGGGCGCGAAAGTGTCCGATCTGTCGTATCCTCGTGGCGCATTTCGCGGTTTATCCAACTTCCGAAAATTGGCAAGTTAAAGATGATTTTGCATCGTCCGTTACCCGATGGATTTAAGGTAAAGACGGCTGCAATCATCAAGAAGGTTGATGTCACACAAACAGTTCTATACCTCATCAAGTTGCAAACTGCTATAGTTTCCACTGGAGATTTTGGATAATGCGTTCATTTCGCAAGTACCACCGGACTCTGGCGATTATTTTAGCTTTACCGCTTGCTGTAACATTGTTAACTGGTATTGCAGCTACGCTGGTAGGTGAGTGGTCAGCTAACCTTGGAGTTGGGCGTAGTCTACTGCTTTCGATTCATCGTGGTGAAATCTTCGGTTTACAGGGAATCTACCCGATTTTGAACGGACTAGGACTATTAGGGTTGTTGGTTACTGGATTAAGTATGACTAGTTTGTTTGCTAAGAAAAGGTCAAAATCCGAGAAGGAGTAGAAAAGGTATAACTTTACTCAAGAGCGATCGCAGTCTTTTAAGATATAAAGACAAGTAGGTTCCGGTACGATCGTGAAAGTGTCATGAAGGCATAACCCATTGTCTCCAGTGCTGCAAAACCCATTGCAGAAGCAGTTTCCAGAGGTATTCCTAGTCCTTCCCAGCGAAGGCGACTTTTTAAATAGAATCCAAGGGAAAATCAACATCTCTATGCCAACATGTACAGGGAGTGATTTTCTTTGCTTAGATTCCCAGAACACGACTTGACTTAGGATAGAACTGTAAAGAGACAGAAGGAAGGAAAAAGTACTTTCATGCGTCATAGTATATATCATGTCTAGCTACTTACAGCAGAATTATTAAGTAAAACAGGCTTTATGTCTGATTTCGAGACTTAGGTTGTGTACTTCATCAAATTGAAATCCGCTGGAATTTGGACAGACATAACTTTTTCAATTCTTTGACAAGCTCCTGTAACATCAAGCTCTTAACTTAAAAAATATTAGTCTTAGCGAAATAATTATCCGTGACAACAACCAGAAAAATCTTGACAAATTCTTGACTTTATCTTTTAAAGTTAAGCTATAAAATGATTCCAGTCACGATTAACGTCAGCACCTTAATCATCAAAATTAAGAATTGCATTCTAATTTAGTTTTTGAATTTCACACTAATTCTCTCGGATTGAAATCTATTTCCCTCTAAACCAACAAGTATCTCTGAAGGTTTAAATAACTATGAATAATCTATCTAACCAGTTTCTAGAAGTAAGTAATAAAAATGAAAAACCTTCATATACTGCTGATACAGTGCGTGTTTATCTTTGCGAAATTGGACGTATACCTTTATTAACTCATGAGCAAGAGATTAATTTCGCCAAGCAAGTTCAACAAATGATGGTTTTACTGGCTGCGAAAGAAAAATTAGCTATTCAATTAAAACGTCAACCGACACAACAAGAGTGGATTGAAAATATAAATATCGGTGAAAAATCACTGCTGCAACAGCTACATCAGGGACATCAAGCCAAGCAGAAAATGATTCAGTCTAACCTGCGACTTGTAGTGTCTATTGCGAAAAAATATCAAAGACATAACCTAGATTTTCTCGACTTAATTCAAGAAGGAAGTTTAGGTTTAGAGCGAGGAGTTGAGAAATTTGACCCTACTAAAGGGTACAAGTTTTCAACTTATGGCTATTGGTGGATTCGTCAGGCAATTACACGAGCGATCGCCGAACAAGGACGTACTATCCGCTTGCCTATTCATATTACAGAAAAACTGAACAAAATCAAGCGTACTCAACGTGAACTAACTCAAAAATTAGGTCGTACTCCTACCGCAGTTGAGATTGCCGAACAACTATCTTTAGATCCCAAACAAATTCGAGATTATTTACTCTTAGCACGTAAAACTGTCTCTCTAGAATTGCGAGTTGGCTTAGAAAAAGATACAGAATTACAAGATATGTTGGAGGATGATGGACTCTCTCCAGAATTATACGCTGATCAAAAATTTCTCCAACAAAATATTCAACTTTTATTGTCAAATTTAACTCCCCAGCAACGAGAAATATTAACTTTACGTTTTGGTTTAACAGATGGAAATGAACTTTCTTTAGTGGAGATTGGTCAACGTATGGGTATTAGTCGAGAACGAGTACGACAGATAGAGCAACAAGCTTTAGGTACTCTACGAAGACATAAGAATAAGATAGACAACTATCTAGCTAGTTAATTCGTAATACTCGCCATTTGCGTAGCGTCTCGTAGAGAAGGCGAGAAGCAAGCTACGTAATGATGCTCTCTACCAGACGCGCAAGGGACGCAAACTCGCTAACGTAATTAAGTTTTGTAACTGGGACTTGTGTTGAGCGTAGCCGAAACATTTACACCCCGCCACAAAATTTGCCGCTTGTTAGTTGCTCTTTACTTAAACCCTGAGAATTTGGTAAATTCTGATCGGCGATGTCTACGACAACCTGCTAAAAGCGTCTATGCAACCTACAAAAACAAAGATTGAACAGTCAGATCCTTTAGGGTGATGGTGAAATTACGCTGTTCTGCTGTAGCAATGAATGAAACGATCGCTTCACACGCCACAGCCACGGTTAACATCACTAGGTTTCGTGCCAGGGGATAATCACAGACATCATCATTAACCTCAGAAGGAACGCGATAAACGTCATTCCAAATCACTTCTGCATAATCTGCTGATAGTCCAGCATGAAGACAAAGGATGCTTAATTGTTCAGCATAATCTTTCACTGCTTGACGTGCCACACTATTGTCAAAGACATCGACAATTAGCTGGCTGTCTTTGAGTAGTTGAGTTGTATTTGCTGGTGTCAACTCCTTTGTTTTGGCATCAACTTTAGTACCAATTGCTCGATATAAATTGTTCGCCAAGATTTTCGCCTTGAATGCTCCAACATCGGAACGGTAGTAAGGCTGAGTCGAAAGATTACGCTCCTCAATGCGATGGCTACGCCCGCCGCAGGCATCGCGATCAATTACTATAAGTTTATCAAAACCAGACCGAGCTAAGTTTTCCGCAATGTTAGCTCCTAATGCTCCAGCGCCACAAATTGTTACCGGATAATCCTTAAGCTTTGCGATCACAGCATTGGTGCGGTAAAGTTGTTCGTGAAAAAAGATACTCATTGTCCTCACCACTCTTGTTGTTCCATCACACCCACTAAGGATTGCAAGTCAAAATCGCGATCGCGTCCACTTAGGCAAATACCAGAACTAACAACAGTCAAATCAGTTTTAGCGATCGCACTACTATGGCGAACACCATCAGCAGTTGTCCAATCGACTGTCCAGTAGTCGTTGCGATCGTGGAATTGAGTTAAGGTACCGCCGCCCATTTGCAAAGCCTTTCTCAGTCGCTTTTCATCCTGTTGGGGTTGAGTAAATCCCTCAATCCGCCGAGTTGCTAATTGATACACTGTGCGAATTTCTGGAGTAATGCCCTTAAACTGTAATTCCTCAGCAGGAATGAGTTGCTTGACGGCAGATTGCAGAGTTTCAGCAATTACCGGATCGGTACAGCGATCTACTTCCTCGAACCAGCAAGACTGTCCATTCCATCGGGCAATGATTTGCTCAAAGGCGATACCCTCAGTAACTAAGTGGACTGCGATCGGTTTCACTACCTTCAACCGTTGACGCATATCTGCTTCATTCACGGGGTATGCCAACCAAGTTTGTTTCCGCAGTTGGTGTGCTAACCGCAGGCGTATTTGGGAAAGTTTTGCAGGTATTCCGCAATTTGGGGGAAGTCTGCTTCTGCTACAACGCTTGCTGTCTTCTCATCCACAGGCTGAAAAATACCCCAACCTTCAAATTTACTAGGCTTTGGCGTGAAGGTGTAGACCATCCCGGCTACCCTTGTGCGAACTCGTCCACCTTTAACACAAGGCGCAAGGAATTGGGTAGCAGACAACTCTGCTTCTGCGATCGCAATTTGGTTGATTAGCTTAAATATGTTAGTCATAACTAATACCAATTTTCAAAAATAAGGCTACCAATGCAACCCTAAAAACCGTGGTAAAATCTAACTTTCTTAATTACGAATTAATATAATTATGCGTGCAAGTTGGTGGAGCATTGCGTGTTCTCAGTTACTAGAGGGACTCCGCTGGTGAGCTTTTACACACTCTTTCAAGGATGGCTACTTTTAAGCCTACCTCCCAGGTTCTTCGCACTCCCCTTCACACGCCCACTGCATTTGGCAGTGTTACTTTTCCTCTCGTACTAGTATGTAGGCTCCACTAGTTGGGGCACGCAGGATATTATTATAATACAATATACTACAAAATCAATGAAAAAGCGATCGCGGTTGTCATTGCCATCCTTTAGAACTCATTTATCCTCTCGCACAGGCAACGGCATATCCAAAATCTCCATCAGTAAATCCAGACGAGAGGGGCGCGTTAGCAGTGGAACGATGTTCGGCAAGCTGTAGTAGTCACCCGCAAAAGTAAACGTATCTACAGGTGCTTGCTGCTGCTTCAATTGACTCTCCACCCAGTCGTAATGAGTACCCACACGGACAATCACCACATTGGGCATTATCGCCAACTCCCGGCAGTAAGTCTTGTAGACTTCACCAAAGTAAGGAGCCGCATTTTCGCCCTCATCCGTCACTATGATAATTTGGTCAACAACCTGCTTTTTCCGTCGCATTGCTTCCAATCCACAGCCGATGCTAGTGCTACCGCCTGCGTTGATGTGCTGGAAGGCACGCTCCCAGTCGGTCAACTCCTTGCCCTTTGCCGTAACAGCGTAAGGAATGGTGTCAAAGGCGTAGACAAACAGTTCTGCCTGAGTGATATCAGAGATTAGAGCAGCAAGTTGCTTACCGATCGCGATCGCATTTTCCATTGAACCAGACTTGTCCACCAATAAAGCAGTTGGACGAGCGATCGCACCACGCCGCTTTACCTGTTCGTTTGTCACCTTTTCCAGTTGAGCAACCGTGTCTGCGTCGAAATCTCCTGCGTCTGTCGCAATCTGTGCTTTGAATGCTGAGACACGCGTACTCTTAGACGCTTCTTCCAGCTTGGAATCAATCAGCTTCTTGACTTGTGGGTGATCCATTGCACCTCTAGTCTGGAGAGACTTGAGGTTGTTGATCGCTTCTTGAGGAGACATGCTGTTGATTAACGCCACCAGCACAACTGGTGTAAGTTGCTTGATCGCACCAATTGCGATCGTGTAGGGAATTTTGAACTCCACAATTAGCTGTGCCTGTTCGGCGGCATTTTCTGCCTTAGCAAGGTGCTTCAGCATATCTGCTAACGAACCCTCTGGAGGAGTATCGCCAAACAGAATCGCATTTGCCCGCTCATTTGGCTTGATATGTAGTGAAGCATATAAGTGCTTCATTGCCTTACGACCTCGCAAAGCAGCGCGATCAAACAGAGCCGGATTGCTCTCCCGTGTCTTCAAGTAACGCCGTACCGCAGTCCGAGCGGAACGAGGCAGCTTATTCTGCTGCTGCTTCATGAAGTCCACCACACGAGCCACCTGATAGGGTGGAAACTCTTGCAGCATAATAAATCCAGCATCTCGGTGTTCAGTCAAATTGCTAGTCAACAAGTGAGCAATAAATACTTCCTTGTGATCGCGGACATCACCATGACGCTGATACCAGATTGCCAGGTGTCCGTAGAAGATGGGATCGAGTTCAACAATTAACTGATGAATTTCTGCGACTTGCTCAAGTTTGCGGTGAGGAGTTGTGAGCAAACTGTTGAGCATTTCCAGGCGTAGGTCACGTTCTGCGGTTTTCATAAGAACCTCCTCTAGGAATTTTGGATTTTGGACTTTCCTGCGGAACGCTACGCGAACGGCTACGCTCAGTCGAACGATTTTAGATTTTGGATTGCAATCTAAAATCCAAAATTGAAGGAGGCAGATGTTGCACGCGGGGGGATAAAGTCACCGCGCAAGTTGTAGAAGCATTGTGTATAACTTGTGCATAGTTATGTAAGCTTCTGCGATCGGGGCGCGGCAACAACTGCCAGTTTTGATCTAAGGGATCGAAATCGTTGGCACTACTCCCTAAAAGTAGTAGCTGCGTAAGCTACCATCATATCTGCCGCTATTGCGACAGCACTTTTTGAAAGCAGCGACCAGAACCACAAAGACAAAGGTCATTGTTACCAAGCTTTTCCTGTAGTTCCTTGTCGCCATGAACAAGGCGGTCGCCACGTTTAACAGCTTTTTCAGATGGGTAGCCACGACGACGTTTACTTGATGATTCAAAAGCAGAAATCGTCAAATTCGTCAAAGTCTTCAGGCTCGATATTGAAAGAATTAATCTTTTTCATCGTTCTCACCTCCATGTTGAAATGAAATAAGATCACCTCGTGCAAGTCGAAAAAGCTGTTGATTCACACACGGGATTTGAACCCGTAGTTGCTTGATCTCAAGTCAAGTGCCTTACCATTTGGCTAGTATGTAAGCTTTTTCAGTTAGGGCACGAAGTGAAAATTTTAGTTTTTAGAAAGTTGATTTAAAATAAATCGAATTTCTTTCTTGTTACATTGCTTTTTACTAACAGCGTAAATCATTCGACCTCTATACAATGCGGCAGAACGATGAATTATAGCTTAAACCTAGAGTTAACAAAAATTTATCAGGAATGTTTTTTGTTTTAAGTATACTTCTCAGTAGACTTTGATAATTTATCTATTGTACTTGTACCATGAAAATTCGTAGAACTTTGCTGGGATTGACAATTAGCATACTTTCGGTAATGAGCCTTTCTGATATCTGGAACATTCAGAAGGTTTTAGCTGAATCTGTCAACGATACCAACTCCAAACAGGCAGTTTGCAGCAATTTTGTGACTGGTACATATCTGACGACAATCAAAAACAGCAAGGGAAAATTTGCTTCACGTGGACTGATCACTCTTACCAAGGAAGGCAATTTTATTGTCGGTGACTCAGACCAAGGTGGTGTGTCGGGTGTGTTCAATCCTTTTACCACTGGTCAGGGTACTTGGGCGTGTACTGGAAGGAAAGAGATTACTGCTAGAGCAATCGACTTTTCTCTGTCAAACCAAGGCGGTACTGGCATTGCTCGTGCTGATTATAGCGCTACATTTGATCCAACAACTCAAACAGTACAAGGGACAATCTCGCTTCATTTCTTTCCTCTACAAAGTAATCCCCTAGAGGGTAGTGGAACAAATGGAGGGACAACCTTCTTTACAGGGAAGCTTGTCACGGCTAAATAGTATCAGAGCAACATTGTGTGATAGTTTACGTAGTTTTACGTATTGCTGAAAAAATCTTGTAACGTGGACAAGCGATTAAGCAAGTCACACTATGAGCATTTACAAAGTTTATGTTTTAAACTTTCTTGCCTTCTGCTTTGAAAGTCCTAAGCTAGAAGTTACGATTGAAGAATTAAAAGTGATGAATAAAAGAAACTAATTTCTTCAAAACTTCTAACTCCTAACTCCTAACTCCTAACCTCTAACTCCCGTCTTCCAGGCACTTTAACCATAGACAGCTTCAGGGCGGATGATCAAATCACCACTGGGACGGCGATCAATTACGTAAACAGAGAGGCGATCGCTATTCACATCTAAATGCCGAGCAACGCGCTCCTTGACTGCCATATCATTCATCCCTGCTGCAATTCCCAATTGTGTTTTTGGGACATCAACGGAACGTCCTTCAAATCGAATATGAACCATTGCAATCACCTCTGATTTTAATTACGAATTGATATTAGTGGATCTGATCGGGATTGAACCGATACCCTCCCTGTGAGAGTTACACTCACACCTCGTGCAAGTTGAAAAAGCTGTGGTAACACCGCAGGAATTGAACCTGCACTTATCGTTTAAGATACGATCGCTCTACCATTGAGCAAGTATGTAAGCTTTTTCTGTCAGGCCACAAGTGACATCTGGGAACTCTACCGTTAGAGCTACAGACCCAAGGCAGGCATAATTGTGATGCTCTTATTCAGGCGATGTAACTCGACTTGCTAAGGAAGCGTCTACACGAAGTAGAGTCTAGTGGAACCGTCGGGAATTGTAGGCTTTGCCTTCCCGTTCGCGCTAGCGTTGCGTGGCAAAGGATACCCGAATCCTGCAACCGTCCGTTTGTTGGCTTCGCACCAGTCGAACACCAATCGCCACTCCAAAAGTGGGCACTGCCGAAGGAAGTTACTAAGCTAATCCCCAAAAAGTGGCATCTATGCAATTGTCAAGGTTTCAAGAGGTTTTAGTTTTGCCTTTTGAGGAGGCTTTTATCTTTATACTACAAATGTAGTATATACTCTACATAATGTCAAGGGGATACTACAAATTTCGCATTCCAATGCGTGTCAATTAGATCCTCTTTTTTAAAACAAGAGAGCTTACTCCCCTTCCCTTGTAGGGAAGGGGCTGTTCTTGTTAGGTCTTTTTTTATAGTCTACTCAGATGAAAATCGCGCTTATTGCGAAATTAACTGCGGTTATCTATCTGAGCGCGTTGCAAACTTCCAGAAAAGTCAACATAAACACTTTTCCATTCTGTGAAAACATCCAAGGCAGTAGTTCCAGCTTCGCGGTGTCCGTTACCGGTTTGTTTGACACCACCAAAGGGCAAGTGTACCTCTGCACCAATAGTAGGGCCGTTAATATAGGTGATACCTGCTTCGATGTCGCGCATGGCAGTAAAAGCCCGGTTGATATCGCGGGTGTAAACTGAAGAAGAAAGACCATAGTTGCTATCGTTGAGAATTGCGATCGCTTCCTCAAAGGAACTAACCTCAATCAATGCCACTACTGGTCCAAATATCTCTTCACGGGCAACTCGCATATCGGGAGTGACATCATCCAAAATAGTTGGTTGAAAGAAATAACCGTTTTTCAATGAGCCTTCACTGATAATTTCTCCACCAATTAAAACCTTTGCTCCTTCCTCACGGGCGATATCCAAATACTTACTCACCTGTTGGAGTTGCTTTTCATTGACAATCGGGCCAATATCTGTATTAAGGTCAGTGCCAGCACCCAAGCGTAACTTACTGGTACGCTCATAAAGCATGGTGGTAAATTTCTCTTTAATATCACGATGCAAAATTAGACGACTAGTAGCGGTACATCGTTGACCAGTTGTCCCAAAGGCTCCCCATACTGCACCATCGAGAGCAAGTTCTAAATCCGCATCTTCCATCACCACTTGGGCGTTTTTACCACCCATTTCCAGACAGACACGTTTGTGAGTGCGTCCGCAAGTAGCGCCGACAAAAGCGCCCGTTTCTGAAGAACCAGTAAACGACACCAAATCTACATTGGGATGCTCAACTAAAGCTTTACCCGCCTCCTCTCCCACACCATGCACCAAGTTAATTGCTCCTGGTGGTAAACCTGCTTGTTGAAAAATTTCAATCAATTTAGTTGCACAGGCGGAGGTATCTTCGGCAGGTTTGAGAATGACTGTATTGCCACACACCAAAGCTGGCATAGCTTTCCAGCAAGGAATTGCCACTGGGAAATTCCAAGGAGTAATTAAGGCACAAACTCCTATGGGCATTCGCACAGTCATGGCGAATTTATTGGACATTTCCGAGGGTGTGGTTTGCCCGAATAGTCGCCGTCCTTCGCCAGCAGTGTAAAAGGCACAGTCAATACCTTCTTGCACATCTCCCCTAGCTTCTGTCAGGGGTTTACCCATTTCCCGACTGATTAACTGGGCAAGTTCTTCTTTATGCTGGAGTAATATTTCCCCAACGCGAAAGATGTATTCTGCCCTAGCTGGGGCCGGAACTTTGCGCCAACTGTGGTAGGCCTTCCGGGCGGCGGCTACCGCTGTATCTACATCCTTAACTTGGGAACGGGGAAATGTGGCAACGATTTCGGTTTTGTCCGCAGGGTTGCGGCTTTCTAAAGTTGCTTCCCCTACAGCATTCAACCATTGACCGTCAATGTAATTGCGGCAAGATAGCGGAGTTATAATCACAAACACCTCCGACTGATAATCTAGTGGAATTTGTGTACTAAGTTTGCTTGCTTTCTACGTTATCGTCAAGTCAGAATTCAGGAGTCAGGAGTCAGGTTTTTATCTCGTGCAAAGCCAAGGCAGTGCGGCTTTACAGATTGATACCGTCCGCTGCATTGCATTTTTTCAACTGCATTTTTAACCCATAACTGTTAACATACCTTATTTCGAGTACTTCCATCTGACATGATAGTTCTACAGAAGATTGCACCATCAAAACAACACCTGTGGTCATCATCTTCCATATATGTTCCTTCAAAATTTGCATCACTTAAATCAACGGCAATGAAGGAGTTATCAGCTAAACCTACCTCTTTAAAAAGAGCGCCACTCAGGTCAGCAAAATCAAAAAAAGATGTTTGAATTCTTGAGCTTTCAAAATTACAGTTTCTCAAATCAGTATAACGCAATTCAAAGTCTGAAAGCCACAAACGCAGAACACTACCGCTCAATCTGATTCCTGTCAAATCTAAAGCGCGCTCTAACGTGAAAATTCTTTCTCCTGAGTCATAGCGTTTTTGTAATGATTTAACAGCCTCGCTAGGGTGATAGTTATAATTCTCAATATCTCCATTGGGTAATATGGCTTCATGAAAAATTACGTCACTGTAATTCCAATCCCAATTAGCATTTGTGAAAATTGTTTGGCGACAGAACGAACCTGCTAAGTTACATTCCTCTATTGTCGCTGACGTGAAATTTGTCCTAACTAGACTAGAGTCACAAAGAAACGTTTTGGTTAAATCAGCATTGGTTAAATTGCTGTCGTTAAAGTTAGTTACCTCTATTTGGGAGTTACTTAAATTAACATTGGTTAAATTGGCAGAACCTAAGTAGCAAGACCTCAGATTAGCACCGCTTATGTTTGCACTGCTTAAATTGGTTCCCATCAAACAAGTAGATTCAAGCCAAGCTTGATTGAGATTGATGTCACTCAAATCAAGGTGATTTAGCTGAAGACCTTTCAAAACGACTTTAGAAAAATCTCGTTCTCCTGATTCGTAACGTCTAAGAAACTCTTCAGCATTCATTACATACACACCTCAAAATGCGATAAAAATCACTGCTTCTTACAGAACTATTAGTACTAATTTAGCGAAAATATATTCTAAGCAATCTCTTAAAGCCATTACCGCGCAAGGAAGTTACCCAGTATGGGCGGCTGAAAGTCTTATCTTCAACAAGAATCTCATTCTAAGTTAGCCCCTACGGTGTAATTTTTTTAGCCTGAAGCAGCATTTTCTGAACGAGTTACGCCGTTTTATTGCCCTGTATATCATTATTAAGCATCAATTCTGAATTCTGACTCCTGAGTTCTGAATTCTTTGCCTTAAGGCACGAATGCCAAAACACCCACAGGAGAACCAGAACCACCACGTAACCTCAGAACCGCGATCGCTAGAGTAGTACCTTTAGGTGGCAGTTGCTCCAAATTTGTCAGATTCTCTAACACAATCCGCGGTTGTTCTAAAACTAAGCGGTTAATCGCAAAACTGTTATCCTGCCCAGGATCTACGCCATGAGTATCAATTCCTATTCCAGCAATTTGGCGTTCATTCAGTAAGAATTGAGTTGCATCGCTGCCAAACCCAGGAAAGTGGGCAATTCCTTGAGCATCATGATTTAGGAATGCACTTTTATCCAACCATTTTTCTTGCCATCCAGTATTCAGTATAACTACGCAGCCAGCAAAAATTTCACCGTATTGTTCTTCCCAAACCACAACATCAGCAATAGTCAGGGCATAATCAGGATTAACCGCTGTGGCTTGGCGAATATCTATGACCACCGCAGGTACAACCAATGACTGGGCTGGGTATTGGTCAATTCCCACGGCAGAACTATGAAAACTGTTAGGGGCGTTGATATGGGTAGCGCTATGTTCACCCAAGGAGAAACGTCGCAGATAATAGCCATCATTATTTAGTTCAGCCACAGTTTCAAATTCTACTGTGGGATCTCCAGACCATTGGGGAATATCTATGTCAATTACATGACTTAGGTGGATAACGCGTGTGTAGGTGATACTATTTTGACTTTGGGGTTGTATCATCCCAACCTTCTATTTTATTTGTACTCAGGGATTTTTTTCAAAGGTGCGATGCCTGTCTTGAAAAGTTCAGTTCGCCTTTGGCGTTGCCGCAGGCAGACGATCTCTACGAGACGCTGTTCGCGTTTGCGGACTCGCTCTAAGCGTACCCCTGCTCTTAAGCAAGCTACGCTTAGCGTCTCGTAGAGAAGCCATGCCGTTGGCGAACGCGAACAGCGTGTCGCAGACAAGCCTCTCGTTCGCGTTAGCGTCTCCAAAGGAGAAGAGAAGGCTTTACGCTGCGCTATCGGCGGGAAACGACGCAATACACTTTTCGCTGCGTCGAAGAGGCTGCGCTAACAGATTGGCAAAAACCGCCACAAGAGACGCCAGTTGCTTTTCCCTACAGCCCTTCTCCTAAAGGAGACGCTGTTCGCGTTCGGGCATCCGACGGCAGGCGCTAACCTCTCACTAATGGGAGAAGCAAAGACGCGCAAGCAACAATTCGGGAAACCGCAAGGTAGCACTGGCTCGACTTTTCGCTTGATTGGGCTATGCCTACGTAAAGATAGTACTACCATTAGAACATTTTTCAATCGATTTAACTGCAAGATTCCTACTTTTAATTCCCTATACTAGGAGAAATAATCCCCCCAATTCCTGTAAACTCAGGTTGCTGGGGGGTTTAAATGTTGCAGCAAAAAGTGAATTAATCTTAGTTAACAACCAACAGGTTAATTTTTAATTAAGTTTAGGTTAAGGTTAGGGTTACTCCTGTAGTGGAATCACGATGACAAACTCGGCACCTTCTCCTGGTGCTGAAATACACTGGATTTGCCCGCAATGTTTTTTGACAATAATTTGGTAGCTAATTGATAACCCCATGCCAGTGCCTTTACCCACAGGTTTTGTAGTGAAGAAGGGGTCAAATAAACGTTTGCGTACTTCCTCAGTCATCCCTTGACCATTGTCGGCAATGCTAATTATTACATGGTCTTCTTGAATAAGGGTGCGAATGCGAATTGTGGGCACGGGAAGAGGCAGAGGGGCAGGGGACAGGGAGCAGAGGGAAGGATCTTCTCCCCTACTCCCCACTCCCTCTTCTAAAGCATCGATCGCATTTGTCAACAGATTCATAAACACCTGATTCATCTGTCCAGCGTGACACACTATCGGTGGTAGGTTGCCGTAGTCTCGGATTATTTGGATTTCTGGATGTCCTAGTCTGGTTTTCAGGCGATTTTGCAATAGCAGCAAGGTGTTATCCATACCTTCATGAATATCCACTGGCTTTGTGCCGTCTTCATCAAGGCGAGAAAAATTGCGTAAAGAAAGGACAATCTGCCGAATGCGTTCGGCTCCCATATTCATAGAATCCAGGATTTTGGGTAAATCGTGCTTGAGAAAGTCTAAATCAATGGCGTAGATTTGTTCGTGAATCTCTGGTGTTGGTGGGCAGTAATTCTGTTGATAAAGTTCTACCAAGTGCAGTAAATCCTTGGTATATTCACGGGCGTGGCTAATATTGCCGTAGATAAAATTGACGGGATTATTGATTTCGTGGGCAATACCTGCAACCAATTGTCCTAAACTGGACATTTTTTCAGTTTGAATCAGTTGCGCTTGGGTTTGTTGAAGTTCTAGCAATGCCGCTTCTAGTTGCTGGGCTTTGTCTTGGGCAGTTTGGGTGGCGATACGACTTTGGGTGTAAAGTTTGGCTTGGTCAATGGCGATCGCTAGTTGAACTGTAACTGCTTGTAATAATTCTACTTCGTTGTCCAGCCAAGGTCGAAAGCCACTACAATAACCACAGCTAAATGTGCCAATTTCGCCAGATTGGGTGTGTACGGGCAGCGACATAAACGCAGTAAAACCAAAATCCTGCAAAAACTGCCGTACTATGAAATCGTTCACAGTTTCAGCATCATCAATGCGGATGATTTCTCTATTCAAGGTTTTGACTGCGATTAGTTCGATTTCTGAATTAGTTGCTTCTTGGTGGTTAAGCAAACAGGGTAAAAAGGAACTTTTCGCCTCATATACTTTCTCCCAGTAGGGTATATCAGCGTCTTGCCGATACAAAAAAAAGGCGCAGCGATCAATTTGGAATAAGTTGCGAATTTCCTGCACTGCGGTTTCTACAATGTAATTGAGATCCAAAGAAGCTCGAATTTGGCTAGAAAGACGATTTAGGAGTGCTTCTCGCTGAACACTTTCTTTTAGTGCAATTTCTGTTTGTTTGCGCTTGATGCCAATGGCAATCTCCTGGGCGGCAAATTCCAGTGCTGTGAAAGTTGATTCTGTAATCACTTGACGAGCAAACATGACTATCACCCCTACAGTTTCATCTTCAACAATTAGGGGATAGCCAGCGAAGGCGACCATACCCTCTCGCTGTGCCCACTCTTTGTTACCCACGCGGGGATCTGTTTGCACAGAGTTAGTTAGGTGAGGTTTACCCTCTTCGGCAATCAAACCAATTTTAAATTGACCGACTGGCACACGTTGATGCAGCCCATTAATGTGGGTGTACATCCCAGAACTGACTTGCAACTCTAATACGTTGTCTTGTTTGTTCAGTATCCAGATGCGAGCAAAGGCTGCATCTAAATGTTCAACTAAAGCATCGGTGCAACAGTGCATCATGTTCTGTAAGCTGTCACTCTGGGTAAGGGCGGCGTCTACATCAGCACGAAAATTCGCTAAACGCGCTCGTTCTGCTAGAGCTTCTTCTGCTTGTTTGCGGTCAGTGGTGTCATAGCAAATACCAACAAAGTTTAAAACATTACCATTGGCGTCTCTAATCGCAGATGAGTTGCTTGTATGCCATCGCCAACTACCATTTTTGTGTTTTACCCGATATTCAATTGCGTCTTGTTTCTGGCTTATTGTCAAAATTCTTTGAAAATAATCAGCACAGATAGGCACATCGTCAGGATGTATAAAGGGAATAAAGGATTTGCCTTCAACCTCTGCAACCTCATGCCCAAAAATTTCAGTCCAGTTAGGCGAAACGTAGGAAAATATCCCTTCAAGTGTCAGTGCAAAAATAATGTTATTGGCGTTTTCGACAATGCTGCGAAACTTAGCATCACTTTCTATAAATGCTGGTTGGATGTTGTCGCTGTTATCGCGGACAAGAACTATGATTTGCTGGTCTGGTAATGGTAACAACTTAGCTTCAAAATTATTCTTCCCTTCTAGTAGCGGTAAGGTATATTGAAAACTGACTAAAGATTGAGTTTCAATTACTTGAGTTATTGCTTGGTGGAAGCGATCGCCTACAGCAGTCGGTAGGCATTCTCGCAAACTCTTGCTCTGAGAATCTCCTGTTGGAATATATGAATTCTCCATCAATCCTTGCTTGTAATCCAGGATGGTTCCATCAGCATCAAGACGAAAGTACAAATCAGGAAGCACTTGCAAAATCGCTGCAAATTCTGATGTTTTTTGGTGTAACTGTGCTTCAACTGCTTGACGTTTTGCAGTTTCGGCTTGTAGTTGCTCTAGTGCTGTTGTTAATTCTGCTGTTTGTTTTTGCTCTGTAATTTCACGTAGGGAATCAGATAAATTTGTAGACGCCGAGGAGTTTTCTGTCAAGATAGGTTGACTTTCCACTATAAGCACTTCTGTTATATCCACACAATAACCGATGTAACCGACAAAGCTACCATCTGCTGCAAATCGTGGCGCGGCTGTATCTAAAATCCAGCGATATTCGCCATCAGCCCGACGCAGGCGATATTGCCTCTGAAACGAATCATGCGCTGCAAATGCTCCCAAGTATATATCTTCACATCGCTGTCTATCTTCTGGATGGACGCTACAAGTCCAGATATTGCCTATTTCCTCTGATCGCGCAGATGTAGACGCGCCTGTTGTTAAATATCTTCCAGTAAATTTCAGCCAATTTGAATTGAAGTAACAGTAAAGTGCATTGTATCCAGCTATCCAAATCATCACAGGAGCAGTATCCGCCTGCTGGCAAAATACTTTTTCATCCTGTTGTATTTCTGACGGGGCGGCTATGATTTGGTTAATGTAGCTCTCCACTTTTTTATAAAACACTTTTGCCTACCTGCTCTGCCTAAATTATTAAGGTAATAGTCTGAAAATAGGATTTTTTAATAGATAAATATAATCTTCATGTTAACCTGCTATTTATCTTAATACTTTATTTGTTTTAATAGCTGCAAAAATTATTCTTTTATTGTGAAAAAATTGATAAAATGCTGAAGTTATCATTAAGATTAACTCCAGCGTTTTTAGTTGAATTGAAACTACTCATGTGTGAATACGGTCCGGATAAGACTCGATCCCCCCAACCCCGCTTTTTAAGGGGAGCTAAAAATCAATACGCTTGGGTTAAGAAAATTCCTCAGTGTAGGCAGGCAGGGGAGGCAGGGGAAGAAAAATAGGCTTATCCCAAGCGTATTGAGCTAAAAATGGCTCTATTCCCCCCTTAAAAAGGGGGATAATGGGGGATCTTTAAGGACTGTGCAGCTTAACCGAACCGTATTGACTCATGTGTTAGGAAAATTGTTTTTATTTGTTTCTTCTTAAAATCCCCTAAAAATTCATCCTAGCTATGTAATTGATTGCTTAAAAAGCTGATTTAGCTTCACTGAAAACATATGATTTTCTGTGAGGCTTTTAGGTTTTTATAAAAGATTCACAATCCTAAATAATTTCGGTTTTATCGTTTCGGTTATGAGGAATTAAACAGGACTTACGCAAAAAGGCAGTGAAAGCCTTGATTTACCGTAGAGGCAATTCATGTAGACGCATACTCCTACGGAGAAGCAAGCTACGCAAAGCGTCTGTCTGCGACACGCTGCGCGAACGTAGAGAAGCAGCTTAAAGCAGGGTACATTGGTGTCAACTTAAGGCAAAAGCCTGTCTAGAAGAAGCTTTTAGAGATTGTCTCGAAAAGAAGTCTCCGACTCTATCGCTGCGAAAATAGCCAATCGCTCATCGGCAGCCAGCACTGTTCGCGCAGCGTCTTTACCAATTTAATAAGCTGCGTAATCGAAAATGGGCAAACCTATCTGTTGCAAATATTTTTTGAATTGGTATTACGTAAACTTTGAATGGTAGCGATCGCATGTTTCGCCACAATATCAATTTCCTCTTGGGTATTAAACCGTCCAATACCAAACCGCACTGAGGCATAAGCTAGCTGTTGGGGATGTCCTAGTGCTGTGAGAACATGGGAGGGTGCAGTAGTTGCCGAGGAGCAAGCAGAACCAGAAGATACGGCCATTACTGGCTGCAATCCTAGCAAAAGTGCGGCTCCATCCACTCCCTCAACACTGATATTCAAGTTTCCCGCCAATCGCTCTTGCGGATGTCCGTTGAGATGAATTCCTTCAACTTGGGAAAGCTGTTCCCACAAACTTTGCCTTAACTGGGTGAGGCGTTGGATTTCTGTTGCTTGTTCTGCCAAAGCGATTTCTACAGCTTTGCCAAAACCGACAATCTGCGGTGGATACAATGTCCCAGAACGCATCCCCCGCTCATGTCCTCCGCCATGCTGCTGAGGAGCCAGTTGCACTCTGGGGTTGCGCCTGCGGACGTACAGCGCCCCAATCCCCTTTGGCCCATATACTTTGTGTGCGGTTAACGACACCAAGTCAATTTTCATCGCTTGCACATCCAAGGGAATTTTACCAATAGCTTGGGCGGCATCGGTGTGAAACAGGACTTGGCGATCGCGGCACATTTCCCCAATTTCTGCCAAAGGCTGTAACACACCAATTTCGTTATTTGCAGCCATCACCGATACCAAAATCGTCTCCGGACGGAAAGCTTTTTTTAACTCACTTAAATCAATCAATCCATCTTTTTGGACAGGGAGAATAGTAATTTCAAAACCGAGAGTTTTTAAATAATTACAAGGATCAATAACTGCACTATGTTCAGTGGCAACAGTAATAATATGCTGACCTTTTTTAAAATAAGCTTCAGCAACACCTTTAATAGCTAAATTATTCGCTTCTGTTGCACCACTCGTAAAAACAATTTCTTCTGGTGTGGCGTTGATTGCTGCCGCTAATATCTCTCGTGTTTGCTTAACAGCAGCTTCTGATTCCCAACCATAAATATGGCTAATACTGGATGGGTTGCCAAAGTGTTCTGTGAAGTAGGGGAGGATTGCTGTTAATACCCGTTCATCTACGGGGGTGGTAGCATGGCAATCAAGATAGATAGGGCGAATAGACATAAATTAACTCATAATTTGACTCAAATTTTTTAATATACTTAGAACCTGATATAGTTCACTTTTTCGTTTCAAAAGTGTAAATTCATCAGACAATGCATACTTTGGTATATTTTGTTTAATCAGTTTTACAAAAATGAAATGACTACCATTGGTTACCAATCCAAAAGTAGGTTTGTCTTGATTAGGATTAGCCAACATATAAACAAGTGCTTGAGGTATAGCTTCTAAAAGAGAAAAGCTAGACCTTTTAGATTCAATTACTAATAACCATAATTGTTCTTGAATAACTAGAAAATCAATTCTACCTCTAATAACTTCTTCTTCATCTTCTGCGGAAATTTCTATTGATTGCTCGCCTCTCATATAAAAAGGCTCATCATAAAATCCAGCTAAATTGAGTAAAGGAGATAAAATTACTAACTTTACCGTTTCTTCTGACAAAGGAGGACGCTTGACTAAACGGAGAAAATGAAATTTTACTCTGTCTAAATCTTGCTTTTCTAAATCTGTAATTTCCGGTAAATTCTCAAACCATTCTGTGAAGAATGCCTCATCTTCGGCTAGCTGTAGACCAAATCTTTCTTCCAGATAAGCAAACCCGACATTTTGGGCTTGGATGACTTGAATCATATTTATTTCAAATTACGAGAAGTCTAATTCCTTACTTCAATCATCGCGCTGGCAATTTCTAGAGCGCCCTTTCACTAGACTTTGCTCAAATAGGCTGCTCACATCCTGCTTTATTACTATAAATATAATTCACGTAGCATTGCTGTAACTATACCTGCATCCAACCAATTGCGTTACGTGGCTGCTAATTCCCGTAATTTAGTTAAAACTGTCTGAGCATGACCTTTGGTTTTCACATTAGGCCAAGCATAGACAATAATTTTATCAGGTGAAATTAGAAAGGTTGAGCGAGCAACACCCATATATTCTTTACCCATAAACTTTTTCAATCGCCAAGCGCCGTAGGCTTCTGTCAGAAGATGTTCTGGGTCACTTAAAAGGGTGATTGACAAGTTATATTTGGTGATAAATTTACAATGGGATTTACCCGAATCTGGACTTACGCCTAAGATTTTCGCTCCCAGTGCGCTGAAATCTTGATACAACTCGGTGAAATCTTTCGCTTCGGTGGTACAGCCCGGTGTATCATCTTTGGGGTAGAAGTAGAAGACAACCCACTGACTGCTGAAATCGTCGAGAGTGACTGAATTACCATTTTGGTCAGGAGTGGAGAAATCTGGCGCTGGTTGTCCGACTTGGGGAATGTTGCTCATGATAGGGGTTTAAGAGATTGCGTAAGCGTAGCTCGTCGTAGACATGGCTTTAGAATTGTACATAAGTTGAGCAATCGCACGTAACCACTAATTACGAATAGTATTAGTTTTGGTTGAACAATAGCAAAACCCAAACAATTAGAGACAATTTTTAATTACAAGCTACTACTTAACTGAAAAGCTACGAAAACTTGCTTCAAAGATTGGTGATTGTTGTTCAAATTTATCTGCCCCAGTCGAAAAAATTACACTCCAAATAGTCCTGCCATCTTTCATGAGATAAGATATTTGTTTTTCGCTTCTACCTTTACCTGGTGATATTTCTGTGATTATCCGTCCTACCTGATAACCTTCAACCAACCCAGTTTTCATATCCACTATACGAATCTGAGCAGGAAGGTGCTTGCTCTCCTCTTGTAAGTAAGTTTCTAAATTAATCGTAAGAGTTACTTGTTCATTTGAGACAATTACATTAGTTAGGAAGCCTGAGTCGCCCTTGTTCGAGTCGAAAGCCAAAAGAAAAGCTAAGGGATTTTGTTGTACTTGTTGAGCAAACTGCTCAATTTCTGGATTGTGACTGCCTGACCTCTTCATTGATTTATATAACTTATCATGAAAATCTCCACTCTCCCAACTTGCTGGCAACCATAATTCTGCACCACCACCCTCAAACTTCTTCCAACCAGATGGAACACCTGAAGGTATATTTTCGTTGGAAATAGAAGGTTGTTGAGTGGAATCAGTATTTGCTGGCTCAGAATTGTTTGCTTGTAGCTCAGTTGGTGTTGAAGTCACCACTGGCTGACTTGGATGAGATTGAAGAGGCTTATAAATTCCCCGACTACCAAATTTAATTAAAAAAAGTATAGCGAAAGCAATTACTCCACCTGTGAATTGGGCAATCTGACTAGAAAATATATTGGTTTCATTTTTTGAATATTGAATTTGAGTAGTCGCTGAGGTTTTAAGTTGCCTACTTTGTTTAGGTTTTTCTAGTTTTGTAGGTGGTAATTGTGATGCTGAAGAAGAAGTAGAATATGACTGTACAGTTGAATTAATTTCTGATAAACACCTCAAAATCATTTGGGCATTTTGAGGTGTTTATCAGGAAATGCTTCCATCAGATAATCAATCAAACTAGCTACCTGCTTAGAAACTTGTAAGGCACTGTCTCGCCACATTAACTTAGCAGTTCGCGGGTCTTCAGAAAATTGCTCTGGAGACTTGCCAGTAAGTAAATAAACAAATGTCCGACCAAGGGCGAAGAAGTCTGATTGTGGTACGGCTTTACCATTGGCTTGTTCTAGTGGTGTATAGCCTGGTGAAATAATCCCTGTTATATTCTGCCCTGCTGCTTTTTGATAATAGGTTCGTGTAACTTCTCTTGCTGTACCAAAGTCAATCAAAGCCAGATGTCCATCTGCTTTGAGCATAATATTTGGTAGCTTGATATCTCTATGGAAAAAGTTCTGTTGATGCACTTCATGCAAAATATTTGCCAACTGGGTTAGCCATAAAAGTGCTAACTTTTCATCAATGGGGCGATTACCTCGTTGTTCCATATATTGGTGCAAATCCAACCCCTCAATTTTCTCCATTACCAACCAATGCAGTGGCGCTTGGCTATTTTTGGGAGAGAAGGTAAAGTACCCATCTCCCTTTGGAATTCCTGGATGATTCAGATGGTTTAATACTTGTGCCTCTTGCTGAAACAGCGATACCGCCTTGGTATCATCTAGCATCAGAACTTTTAAGACTTTGAGGGTGTTAGCGTGGTTGACTTCAAATGTTTTGGCAAAACCACCAGCGCCTAATTGGCGAGTCACTCGATACCGTCCTTCCAAAAGCAATTCTGAGCCACAGGCTTGACAAAACAGTATATTTTCAGAATTTTGGGGTCTTGGACATTGGGGATTGATGCAGAGGGTCATGGTGTTTTTTGCAACACAGTTTGCCCTGATAGTCTAGCCTTACTGGGATATTCACGTCACCAGTAAAAATTAGGACAATAAGCTATGCCTGCGGTTCTTGCAAGCCTATGCACTCATTCATCTTTGCTTACCATGAAAAAAGTTCTCTCATAAGGTTGAGAGCGATCGCTTGTGTTTATCCGCGATAATAATAACTTAGCCTACAAGTATTTTTGTTTATTTATTCCCACCCTTCAAAGTTCACATGACTAAAGATATGCAACGCGAATTTACCAACCGTGATGAGTTGGTAGCCTACCTCCGCGAACAATTCCCAGATGCAGCAGAACGCGATGACCACATCAGCGAAACTCTAGGAGGACGCAAAGCGGCAGAAGAAGCGCTGCAAAAAATTGACCGAGTAGGCTACGCGCAAACACGTAATTTTTTCATAGGTGCTGTGACGCGACTTTCGCCTTATATCCGCTATGGCGTTTTGAGTTTGCGAGAAATTCGAGATTATGTCCTTGAACAAGTACAGCAGCAAGACGATGCTACGAAACTAATTAACGAGTTAGGCTGGCGCGACTATTGGCAACGGTTGTATATAAAGTTAGGGGATGGAATCTGGAAAGACCAGGAAGAGTACAAAACTGGTTACACTGTAGGTGAATATACACCAGAATTGCCGCAAGATATCAGAGAAGGAATCACAGGCAGAGTTTGTATCGACAGCTTTAGCCGTGACTTGAAAGAAACTGGCTATCTACATAACCACGGCCGGATGTGGCTAGCGGCTTACATTGTCCATTGGCGGCGTATTCGTTGGCAAACAGGAGCCAAGTGGTTTCTCGAACACCTTTTAGATGGAGATCCTGCTAGCAATAATATGTCATGGCAGTGGGTTGCCAGCACATTTAGTCATAAACCGTATTTTTTCAACCGTGAGAACTTAGAACGCTACACCAAAAGCGTTTATTGCCAGAAATGTCCGCTTTACGGTCATTGTGATTTTGAAGGTAGTTATGAAGAATTAGAACAGCGACTTTTTCCCAAAGGGGAATTTAGTAAACAAGCCAATAGCCAAAGTTGGCAGCGTGAGAAGAAAGGGAAGGGGAGCAGGGGGAGTAGGGGAGGACAAGGGGGACAAGGAAGAGAATAATAACTCTTGACTATTGACTAATAACTAATGACTAATAACTAATGACTAATAACTAATGACTAATGACTAAACCGATTGTTTGGGTGCATGGAGACTGCCTCAGTCCATACAACCCCGTACTGCAAAAATACCCCGATGCCCCAGCTATCTGGGTTTGGGACAAGGCTTTGATAGAGGAATGGCAACTGAGTCTCAAACGCCTCGCTTTCATCTACGAATGCTTGCTAGAGTTACCCGTTGTTATCCGTCGTGGCGATATGGCACAAGAAATTTTAGCTTTTGCTGAAGAACATGATGCGAATTTAGTCGTCACAGCCAACAGTCCCAGTCCCCGGTTTGATGATATCTGCAATCAAATGGAGGGTTCTATAAAAGTGGAAGTGCTGGAGGTAGAGCCATTTTTTGACTATGAGGGCTATATTGACCTGAAGCGATTCTCGCGCTATTGGAAAGTGGCTCAAAATTATGTTTTTGAATAGCCCAATTGTAAAATTGTAATGTCTGGCGATCGCTTCTTCTACCAAAGTTTGATAGTTAGTTACAGCCATAAGATTGTGTTCTAAATAATTTAGTTTTTTAGATTTCTTGCTCTGAATAGCTTGATGAACTACGGCTAACTCTGTCAGCGTGAGTTCAACAAACCTCTCCCTGCCTTGAACTATCGTTCAAGTCTGTCCCTCTCCGAATCGGAGAGGGAGGGTTTTGCGTAGTAAAAACAAGGAGAGGTTTTTTATTAAGCTAATTAGGCGGTTACTACATGAGCCGTCGAACTCACGTCTTTGGGCGTGGATAGGTTGATTCCAAATATGAAGTATTAAATTTTCTGACTACCTTCTCGTGTTAAATTACTAGAGCTTGGAGTTGGGAAACTCCGGTGAAATTCCGGGACTGTGCCGCAGCTGTGATGGGATCGCCCAAGTCAGAATGCCAACTCTCAAGATGTCCTCAGTATACACTCACCGTCTACTCCCTGCGTTGCACGGGGAAGGAGTTTCAAGTTTGCTTGCTGGATTTGCCACTTGTCCTGGCTTGTTTTATCCTACACCCGCCGCAGATGGGATATTATCTCGGATTAGAATACCGGGTGGAATTATTAGAAGTCAGCAGTGCCGTGCGATCGCAGATATAGCAGAACAGCACGGTGGCGGCTATGTGGATGTGACTAATCGAGCTAACCTACAAGTCCGTGAAATCCGCACGGGGATAAATGCTGAGGTTCTGAAGTACCTACAGGATATGGGATTGGGTTCTCGTAATCCTGTTGTTGACCACATCCGCAATATTATGACCAGTCCAACTGCTGGTATCGACCCGCAGGAATTAATCGACACTCGCCCTTTTGTCCAAGGTTGGGATGATTATATTGCTGCACATCCGGCGCTTTCGGGACTGTCGGCAAAATTTAGCGTTTGCTTTGATGGTGGTGGGATAATTCGGGTGGGCGATCGCTTGAATGATATCTTATTTGTCGCTGTTTTAGTTGACGGTAATGTTTACTTCCGCCTCTATCTCAGTGTGGGCACGAAGGGACAACCGCCCAGCGATATAGGAATTTTGTTACCACCAGAGAAATGTTTACCCGTCTTGGCAGCTTTGGCAGAGGTCTATCTAGTTCATAGTAATACTACGAGTAAGCGTCGGCTACGTCTCTTAGAGTTATTGAATACTTTGGGTTGTGAAAACTATCTCCAGGAAGTTGAGCAGCGTCTACCTTTTTCTCTTTTTTGCAGTGAAACAAGAAAATACCTAACCCCCCAACCCCCTTCCCTAATAGGGAAGGGGGAGGAATTCTCTACTCTTTTACAAGGAGAGGGGAAGTATCAGCATATTGGCATCCACCCCCAACGTCAGCAAGGCTTATTTTACATTGGTGTTGTCTTGCCCCTTGGGCGACTGGAAAGTAAGCAAATGCGGGGTTTGGCAGATTTAGCAACAAAATACGGTAGCGGCACTCTCAGGCTAACCCCCTGGCAAAATTTGCTCCTCACAGATATTCCTCAGCAATGGGTTATTGATGTCGAAAGTGAAATTGCTTTCTTAGGATTAGATTCCTCAGCAACCAACATCAAGGGTGCATTAGTTGCCTGTTCTGGCAAAAAGGGTTGCGCCGCTTCAGCCACGGACACCAAGGATCATGCCTTGGCATTAGCAAAGTATCTTGAAACTAGCCTTACTCTGGATTGCCCTGTTAATATCCACTTTAGCGGCTGCGAAAAATCCTGCGCCCAGCATAGCAAAAGTGATATTACTCTGCTCGGTGTCAGCATTGAGACTGACAATGAAACTATGGAGGGCTATCACGTTTATGTTAGTGACAGCAAGCAGAAATTCGGACGTGAACTATATCAATATGTAACTTTTACCGAACTACCTGCATTAATAGAGCGGATGCTATATGTATATAAAATTCAACGCCTAAATTCTGATGAGTCCTTTGGGAAATTTGCTAATCGATATGCAATCGCCCAATTACAGCAGTTATTTCATAATATTCCTAAATCATTCGTGAACAACAAGATACCCGACATTTTAGAGAAGTCGGGTATCTGAGCCTTTCGATTTTCATCGGTCAATCCAAAATCCAAAATTTAAAATCCCAAATTGAATGCCCCACTACATCCGAGATGCCAACGAAATTTACCGTAATTCCTTTGCAATCATCCGGTCAGAAGCAAACCTAGATGTGCTGCCATCAGATGTAGCAAAAGTTGCTGTGCGTCTCATTCATGCCTGTGGGATGACGGATATTATCACTGACTTGGGATATTCACCAACAGCAGTACAATCCGCAAGGGCAGCACTGGCAGCAGGAGCGCCGATTCTATGCGATTGCCGGATGGTTGCCGATGGCGTCACTAGGCGGCGGTTGTCTGCAAATAATCAAGTTATCTGTACTCTCAATGATCCAGAAGTGCCAGAAATTGCCCAGCGTCTGGTTACTACAAGGTCGGCGGCAGCTTTAGAATTATGGCGATCGCACCTCCAAGGGGCAGTAATCGCAATTGGCAATGCGCCCACAGCACTGTTCCGACTGTTAGAAATGCTCGATGAAGGAGCTGACAAACCGGCTATTATCTTAGGCTTTCCAGTAGGGTTTGTTGGTGCAGCGGAATCGAAAGCCGCACTGGCAGCAGACAGCAGAAATGTACCATTTTTGACCTTACATGGTCGGCGCGGTGGGAGTGCGATCGCGGCAGCAGCAGTTAACGCCCTGGCAACGGAGGAAGAATGAATATGAAAACCAAAGGTCGTCTTTATGGAATCGGTGTCGGGCCAGGCGATCCAGAACTATTGACCCTGAAAGCGCTGCGGCTATTATGTGCGGCTCCCGTAGTTGCCTATCAATCAGCAACAGGTAAAGAGAGTATTGCTAGGGCGATCGTGGCGCAGTATCTTCCTGGTAATCAAATCGAGGTACTATTTCATCTCCCCCGCGCTTTGGAGCCAGAAAAGGCAAAGTCTATTTATGATCAAGAAATTCAACCAATCGCCGACCATTTAGCAGCTGGTCGAGATGTCGTGGTGCTATGTGAGGGTGATCCATTTTTCTATGGCTCATTCATGTACCTGTTCACACGGTTATCTGACCAGTACCAAACAGAAGTTGTCCCTGGAGTTTCCTCACTGATGGCTTGTCCGGTAGCCTTGGGTGTACCTTTCACCTACTACACCGATATTCTCACCGTCCTACCCGCCCCACTGCCAGCAGAAGAACTGACTACACATCTGCTGATCACCGACGCCGCCGCAATTATGAAGCTAGGTCGCCACTTTACCAAAGTGCGGGATATCCTGCATAAATTAGGGCTAGCATCACGGGCAAGATATATTGAGCGGGCATCTACGCCACAGCAACGCATTTTACCCCTAGATGAAGTTGATCCAGCCGAAGTACCCTATTTCTCGATGATTGTGATTCCTACCAAAAATCGACTATAGATGAATAGCCCTATAGCGTTTCCTAATCAAATGATATAAAACCTTGTTTTTCCGTGCTTGGTTCCAAACAAGGATTTTTTAGCTTTGCTGATCAAGCGAATCTTTTTCAAAGCTTCGCTTAATCAGGATTTTATTTTTCTCTCTTCAGAGATATAAGAAACTCTATTTATACAAGCCCAATTTATCCGGTCAATCATTAAATAAATTATTTTTCCAGATATAAAAGCAGATGAATTGGTGAGATTTTTTTATATTAAGAATGGTAGTATCTTGTATGGCGTACCACTACGCTAAAGGACCTCCAAATAAAAAAATACTTAACTACTTTTTGTGGGGTAAGCGTCTCGCCCGCCTGCGTTTTGGTGCGGGTAAAATGCCCATCCTATAAAATTGGATAATTTATTTTTTGGAAATCCTTAATGACATCTTAACTCAAGATAAATTCACACCAAATCTTTAATCAGGAGAGAAAGTTTTATGGCTGATATTGTGCTATTTCAAGGTAACAGGTACATTGGAGATACGACTTTTGTTGTCCAATCTTATGGAGCGCAAACTGCCACCAATTTTGAACTGCTCAATAGCAATGGCGTTTTGGTCGAAAGTAATATAGGTGTCAATTTCACCTATGATTCAGACGGATTCTTTAATTCTGGAACCATCACTTCTTTTTTTGAGTTCGCAAGTAACGGTCAACTCAAAGACCAGCAGACAAATCTGAATGTTGACGTTGCAACAAGACGGAGCCTTTTAACTGCCGGCACATCAGGATACGACTATAATCAATATGTTTATCGAGGTAATGACAGTTTCTTTGGATCTGCGGAGGATGATACCTTTGACGGCTCCAAAGGTAACGACACCATCAATGGTGGGGCAGGTATTGATGTCTTAAGCTTCCAAAAATTTAGTGAGGGAGTAATTGTTAATCTCTCAACAGGGCAGGCAATTACTTCTTTTGGCACATCGGTTATTTCCAACGTGGAAGACATCGAGGGATCAGCATTCGGCGATATACTGACTGGGAACTCTGGAAATAACCAGATCCAAGGGTTTGGCGGCGCTGATAGGATTAATGGCGGTGCCGGATTTGATACTGCTGTCTATTTCGATGCTAGTTCAGCAGTCAATGTTAATTTGTCCACCGGAGTTGTTACTGGTGGTAGCGGTGGTGATACCTTAGTTTCCATTGAGCGGGTCTTGGGATCTCGTTTTAATGACGTGCTGACTGGTTCTAATGCCAATGAATCTTTCTTAGGGGGATTTGGTGACGATACTATCAATGGTGGAGGTGGTATTGATACTGTTGAGTACGGTTTTGTGGGTTCCAGGGTTATCGTAGATCTTGCTAATGGATTCGCCACTGGTGGTGCAGGAACTGATGTTATTTCCAACGTTGAAAACATAAAAGGCTCGATTTTCGATGACATCCTCTCCGGTAGCTCTGGAGCCAATGTTATTGATGGCGACAATGGAAATGATATTTTGTTTGGTGGTGCTGGTGCTGATACTCTAATTGGCGGCCAAGGCACAGATGTATTTGCCTTCCAGTTTGGGCAATCAACAGTATCAGCAACCGATCGCATTACTGACTTCACCATTGGCACAGATAAAATTGGTTTACTTACTTCAGACGGATCAACCGTGATTACACCTACCAGTTTTAGCCGTGCCGCCGATAGCACTGCCACCAGTTTAGTAAATTTAGCCAATCAGGTATTTACCGATGCGAATGGAGCCTTAGCCGGAAATCAAGCTTTAGGGGTGAATGGTGCAGCCTTAGTCAAAATAACAAGTGGAGCGATCGCTGGAACTTACCTCGCGATCAACAATAGCACTGCTGGTTTTCAGGCAAATAGTGATTTGTTAGTCAATTTAACAGGATTAACGGGTACTTTACCGGCGTTAGGAAATATTGCAGTGAGCAGTTTCTTTGCTTAGTTAGCATATGATTTTCAAACTAACCTGCCGAATGTGGGTTGATATCAGGCTTGATTAGCGAAAATCCCAAATCAAATAACCTCCTGGCAGATTTAACCAGGAGAATTCAAAAAAATTGATTCATCTTTACAAGCGTTGTAGCAAGCTCAAACCGTGGGTATCAGTACCACAGGTATTGAAAAGAAAGTATTCATCAGCCAACTTTTGCACTTGTGCTGATTCCAATATGCTGGGTTGCCAGGGGTTAGGGTTATTGTAGGCGTAGAAAGTTTCCACGCCATCGATACCCTTTTGGGCAGCAGCTGGAATTAAGTCAAAATGCGATCGCTTGTAACGAACTGGATGAGCCAGAACTGCCAATCCCCCAGCTTCATGAATAGCAGCAATTACGTTACTTGCCTGATATTCTTGGCCTGTAGTCGCCCTTCTTTGCAGATAGGGTTTTATACTAGGGTGTTCTGTGCCGAAAGCGTAAGCCAAAATATGAACTTCTATATCCAAAAGGTTGGCATTGATTTCCACACCACTCCATAGGTGAGGAGTGCTTACACCAGGATTATTCCACTTCCAGTCTTCTAACCAAGCAAGTGCAGCTTGATAGCCGATAATACCATGATGGTCGGTGATCGCTAACCCTTTTAGCCCAATAGCGATCGCTTGCTCGATTAATCTACTCGGCTGCAACCTCCCATCCGAGTAGAGAGTGTGCATATGAAAGTTGAATAACCTCGGACAGCTATGTGCATCAATGTTCTGGAATACTTGCTTCAAAAGTTCTACCGAAGCAGTAGTCTGGGCCAAATTTACAGCCATAACTCCCTCTGAATAAAAATATATACTTTTAACACACTAAAACCCCACACCTACAGATGAGAAAGACCCAGCACTAAAAATTAGTGTTGGCGGCTACTTTCTCAGCTTTTTCAGCAAATTTTTCAATATGTTAAGACTACGTTAGCAAATCTTAACCTCAGTAGTCATGGGTGTTTTAGACTCCTTCAAATTTAAGTAGTAATAAATAATGCATCCGAAATTTCATAAATCCGCCTCTAGCATCTGTGGTAAATGACTTAGTTAAAGGCTTAGTAAAGTAATTATCTCTAGGAAGCCGGAAATACTACTTTATTTAATGTGTAAAAATAGTCATCTGTATAAGTAATTACACATTAATTTTAATCATAAGTAAGAATAATTATATGATTAAAAATAGATAATTATTTACAATAGCTCGAAGAAAACTGGCGATCGCTTGCGGCTGATTATACCCCTCGCGCAATCCCAAAAGAGTCTCCCTTTAACGTCACCCCAAGCGGTTTTACCACCACCTCGCGGCTAAGAGATGCTTCAACCCTTCCGGCAATCACAGCCGTGAGCTCCTGTTCTCTTGCGAGGATAACGATCCTCTCTGCATCCTGCTCCGACTCTGTATAGAATGCAAATCCTGCACCGTAATTGAACACGGAAAGCATCGTCGCTGCCCCGCCTTCAAGATGACCCTCGACAAAGGTAAATATCTCCGGCACTGGGAGCATAGTTTCGATAACATACCGGAGCGGCTTTACCGACCGCATCAGCTTTTGCCATCCATGGCCAGTGATGTTCTCCATCGCGGTGGGACGAATTCCTTCGCCAAGCACCGCCTGCACAAGCGGCGTGTAGAGATATGAAGCGGCATTCATCGCTTCCCAGAACTCCTGCCCACTTGGAAGTTTTGTTCTGTACCCGTCAGGGAGCGACTCAGCAAGCTTTCGCAGTGGGGTAAAGCCGTTCTCATGGGGCCCCGAACTTTCGACAAGAACAATGGTATTTCCGGCATCCAGACGCGAGCTATCAATGGGAGCGACACCAGCCGGCATGACCCCAAAAACCGAGCCGGCGATGTCGAGCCGGCCTGGAATCATCTTAGTTTTTAGTTGAGGAGTTTCCCCGGAGAGATACACACACCCGACTCGTTTGCACCCCTCAACTACTCCATCCAGAAACCCATCAAGGAAGGCAGGAGTAAAAATCGTTTCAGGAGTACTCGACGGCAGATATAAACCGAGAAGTATAGTCTGCATACCTGAGGTTGCGGCATCGTTCGTAAGACACGAGATAATCTTGATACCAATGTTCCACCAGAATCGTCGAAGTTCTTCTTCGGAAAGGTCGTCAGGTCGAGTATCGTCTGCGGTGCCCAGCCCTTCGGGAACAAGTGTCAAAGAAAGTTCTCTAGCCCCCGCCTCTAGAAACGGAGCAAGGTTGAAGCTGAAAGCGTTAGCACTTGCTCCAAGACCCGATGCGGGCACGGTGCCATAGGCGCTTGCAAAGCCAAGCGTGCGTTTTGCGGCATCGATGAAGCATCGTTTTGCGGCATCGAGAGTATCGTAATCGACTTGATCGAGAGCTTGAGCCATCAGGTTGCGTTTAAAGTTAATAGTCACAAGTTAGGAGTTAAAAGTTAGGAAAACTCATAACTCATAACTCCTAACTTCTAACTCCTAACTTTAAAATACCTCATCTTCAATACCGCGCCACCATTCCCCCAAATTCATCAAGTCTCGGTAAATGTCTTCTAATTCTTTGGTGTAGACATCGTTTGTAAGGGTGGCTCGACGCTCTTGTAATTTCTTGAGGCGCAGTTGTACCAATAGCCAAGGTTTGGTGATGCTATTAGTTGCTTCTATATATTGCGCTAGTTCTTTGCTATCCATATATTTTTATTTTTGATTTTACAGCAGTTTTTATGCATTACCACCCACGCCTAAGTCGTTTGTGGTAGGTCTGACACCGATGTTGTAAAAACCGTTGTCATAGACGGCTTGTTGGCCATCCCCCATTACCATACGTTCGAGTCGTTCGTTTTGTACGTTTTTCACCGAAGCATTGGTGAATTCTGCCCCACCATGACAGTTGATGCATTTAGCATTTCCCTCGAAAAGCTCTTTGCCTCTGATTTGTTGAGCAGTCAAGGCGTTGTGGTTCCCATCAAAGTATTGGTCGATAGGCGCATTGTTAGATACTAATGTGGACTCGTACAGTTGAACCGCTAGCCCAAAGAATAGTGACCAGTTGTACTCCAATTGCGTGTATTCTTCAGTGGTATTCGAGAGATCCGCTAACAAAACGACTTTCCGAGTATTACCGTTGGCTTTATCAATCTGGATTAACTGCGTAGATTGCCACCACTCCGGCCTGAAGGCCTCCGTAATCATCTGCTGGTAGGAAAGCGTTGTCAGACCCTTTTGAAGTCCTCTGCTGTACTGACCTAGTACACTATCGTCAGGATGCACGATTTGGTTTCCAAGGGGTCTCAAGGGAAGTAACTTGTGACCAATTTATCTCGGGAGAAGGAACTTTTTGCTCTTGGTAATATCGAATATGTTGAGAAACCCAGACCCAAATTTGTCACCAATCTCTGCAAAAGTGCGACCGTCTGCGGACATTTCAAAAGAACTGGTCGGTGGCCCTACTGCCTGGGAAGCTAGGGATGAATTTTTGAGCTTGACACTCACTGGTGTTAGCGGACTTAAGATGCTTGCTGCTTTGTAGACTTTAGCATTAGGGTCTCTTAACCCAAAGGGGTTAACCCCATTGAAGATGTTCTGCGCTCGTCCGTCCCAAAAGTTGCGGAAGTTGAACACTGCATTGATCACGGTCGGTGTGTTGCGTGGCTCCACCCGTCGGGTTTGTACGCCTCCCACGTTAAAGACCCGATCGTTCTGTTGAATCGCTGTGTCCTGAACACTACCAGAAGTGGTATTAACGAACTTTGTATTGAAGACTCCTTGAGAGGAAGTGATATCGTTAGTGTCAGATAGAACTTGGGACAAACGGGCATTTACATCTGCCAATTTGTGAAATGGGTAATCTCCTGGCTTAAGTGTGTAGTTCGGCTTACCGATGCTGAATGTATTGTCGGGATTCGGACTTCCGTCTGCATTCACGCGCAAAATCCCCGGATTTATCTGGTTTTTAGCTCTGTTATCCGCTCCAGCATGGAAGTGACAAGTAGCACAGGAACTTATACCATCGCTACCTACCTGCATATCCCAGAAAAGAGCTTTTCCCAGAGCGATCGCTTTTGTCTTATTCTGGATGAACTCTCCAAGATTGTCAGGCTCTGGAATCGCTACGGTCTTTAGCGAAGCCATCGGTTAAGAAGGCGCTATCTGTGCTGATACTGTATGTCCAGCTAGCACCATGATCGCAGCATTCGTTGCGATCGTTACACTGCTTTTTATTCTCCTTGACAACCTTGATGCCAAATTACTAACTCTGGCTACCACATCAACTATAAAATTGGTACTATTTTGGATTTTCCTCATCTTTTTATATGTACGTTGCTACTCGTTGTCAAGCGTTCAAGCATTACTGCTTCACCATTGTTAGAAAAGCATTAATATGCAATTACACATTTGACTCTAACCAGTTACCAAAGGTAGAATTCTATCTTTCGCTATCTATTTGCTCTGAAAAAGCCCTTGCTATTTTGGTAATCCCAGGAAATAAAATTTTTCCAATGTCTATCAGCTTAGATGGAAGTTTGAAATTCTTCCTCTAAACCTCTGAGCCTTATTTTTATCTATTAAAAGTATAAATTACTAATATTTTTTTACTGCGAAACTATGAGGTATTTTTTATAATATTAGAATTCCTTCACCAATTCTTCATCAAATATAGCAATCCTATCTGAGTTGCTCCCAATCTGAATGATAACGAACTGCCCTTCGGGTGACGCTCGTTCGCCCTTGGCGTGCCCGTAGACTCTCGTTCGCGTTAGCGATAATTGCTGTACTTTTTTTCACCGATGAATCGGGCCGTTGTCCTGCACGATTACTCTAATGCGTTGTGTTTTTTGGGCTTGTGCGGCTTCTGTGTCCATCATCTTATATTATTATATAGCAATACTATGTCGTAGCTTTTTAACGGATGCCTAAAGTCGTTTCCATTCACTCATATCGGGGTAGTACGGGTAAGTCTAATTTAACTGCCAATCTGATAAGCACCGTGGCTGCTCAGAGCAATCGTGTTGGTCTGGTCGATACAGATGTCCCCTCTTTGAAGATTCATAATTTGTTTTGTTTTGTTTTGTCTAGATCCAGAGCAGATGGGCAAAACCCTGAACAATTATTTATGGGACGAAAGTTTGATCGAGTATATGGCTTACGACGCCAAGAAGATGAATTGAGATGGAAATTAGCAGAATTGAAAATTGAAATTGACCAGAAGAAGCGCGAGAAAGAAGTGGTAATCCTGACGGAAAGCATCTATTTCCAGGAAGTGCAGCAAGAAATGGCAGAAGTCAACCTGGATGAATTTTGGAGTTAATTATGTTCGGACTGAACCACCTCAGCATTAAATCCAAGCTCCAGATCATGCTGTTGATTGCTAGCCTCGGTTCCATCCTTGTGGTGAGCTACCTGAGTTGGAGTAAAACACGGGAGACCTTAACCCATCGCATTTTTGATCAGTTAACCAGTGTGCGGACATCCAAAGCCTATCAGGTGGAGTCGTACTTTAAGAACTTAGAAAGTCATCTGCAAACCCTCTGCGAAGACCGGATGACGGTCGCGGCTATGGAGGAGTTTAATCAGTCCTTTGATGCGTTGGATCAGAGCGCTGCTTCTGTTGAACAAGATGCCAGAATTGAGTCCTATTACACCCAAAAATTCTTTCCCAGACTTGCCAAAAACATTGAAGGCGAACCCGTATTTGAAACCTATCGCCCAACCGGAAATGCTGCCCGCAAACTGCAATATCAATATATCGCTAATAATCCCAATCCAGTTGAAAAAAAAGATGCGTTAGATGATGCCAAAGACAACAGCAAATACAGTGCAGTGCATCGCCGCTATCATTCATTGTTCCGCAATTTAATTAAACGATTTGGCTACTATGATTTCTTTTTAATTGATGCGGAAACTGGAGATATTGTTTATACGGTTTATAAAGAAACTGACTTTGCTACCAATCTGTATGATGGTCCCTATCGCAATACAAACTTAGCGGAGGTGGTGCGTAAAGTTCGCGACAATCCTGATCGCGGTGCCATTCAACTGGTTGATTTCCAGTTTTATCGTCCGTCCTACAATGCCCCGGCTGCCTTTATGGCTTCTCCTATCTATGATGGCATCAAGCGAGTCGGATGGCAGTGCAGCTCCCCGTGAACGAAATCAACAACGTGCTGACGGGAAACAATAATTGGAGACAAGATGGACTGGGCGATACTGGAGAAACCTACTTGGTTGGTGAGGATTTACGCTTGCGCTCTACCGCACGCCTGCTAGTCGAAAACCCAACAGGTTATCTTGATATGTTGCGCCAGAATCGGCTGCGAGCGCAAACCGTTCACTTAATTGAACAAATGAAAACCTCGCTGTTACTCCATCCCATTCAAACCGATGCTGCCACAGAAGCGGTGCAAGGGATATCAGGGACAAAAATTATCCGGGGTTACCGTGGCTCTGATGTCCTCAGTTTCTATGCACCGCTGAACATTCATGGTGTCAACTGGGGGATTATTTCAGAAATGTCATTATCTGAGGCATACGCACCGATTAATGCCTTACAAACCTATCTCCTGCTTTTGACGGTCGTACTCATCTTACTAATGACCTTGTTTGCCGCGATCGCATCTCAACGGTTGATGCGACCGATCGATGTGATGATTGAGCGATCGCGCTTGGTCTTTCAAGGAGAATCAGAGGTAGGATCGGGTGATTTAAATCCTGAACTGGAAACCATAGCCCAGGATGAACTCGGTGAACTAGCACAAATTTTCAATGACATGGCATCTCAACTGCGCCAGAAAACAGCAACGATCGCCCAGAAAGCCCAGGAAAACGAAATGCTGTTGCTCAACATCCTGCCGCGTCCAGTCATGGAACGGTAGCGGCAAGGAGAAACTCGCATTGTCGAGCAGGCACAACAGGTAAGCGTTGTCGTGATTCAGATTGTGGGGTTGGCAAAATCGACTGAACAGCAGGGGTCTCAAACTGTTGCCAACGGTTTCAATGAATTCATCGCCCAATTAGACGATATGGGCGAAAAATGGGATGTTGAACGATTGGATTGTTTTGGCAATCGCTATATCGCCGCCTGTGGCTTGACCGAACCCCGGCTCGATCATGTCAAACGGGCGGTAGACTTTGCCCAACAAGCGTTGAACCTGGTCAAAGGGGTCAATCAAAAATACAATCTTGGCTTAAATTTGCGGATTGGCATTCACACAGGGGCTGTAACTGCCGCCGTGATTGGGCAGAAAAAATTCCGCTTTGACCTCTGGGGAGAACCGCTCAACATCGCCAGTCAGTTAGAGCAACAGGCACAGATAAACACGATTCGGGCCACCCAAGCCGTTTGCGATCGGGTGCAAGACCTGTTTTCCTTTGAACCAGACAAATCCATCATCCTAGAAGACAAGCGCATCCTGCCAACCTGGGTGCTTGGGCAAGCCGGAATGCGCGACTCGATCGGCGAACCCAGCTTCGGACTCAGTTTCGATAATCAAGATAGTCCTAACACCCACACCAAGAAGGACAACGGATGAGCAACTTATCAAGCGATCAATTTACTCTCCTCCAGGGACTGGTGTTGATTTTGGGATTGCCGCTGCTGGTGGTTGGACTGGGGGAACTGATTGAGCGATGCCGGCGCCATAAAAACCCTCTGGCATCCGTGTTGAATGCCACACGCAATCTGCTCTTACCCCTTTTAGCCTTGTGGCTAGTGATGCGTCAGTTTTTTCAGATGCCTGAAGACGCGATCGCCCTCCGCATGATTGGCAGTCTGTTTTGGATCGCCTGCATCTACACGACGCTACTGCTGCTCAATCGCAGTCAAGATTTCTGTGATTTGAACTATCTTGCGACCAAAATTGTCAACCATAGCTTGTAATAATACTTTTGTACTATTAGATAGCGATCGCACTATGCCAGTTGCGTAAGAAAAACGGCGTGAAAACGTATTAAATTTAACTCTAATCGAATTGGTTAAATTTTCGTTACATACTTATAAATTTTCCCGCCGACTTACTTAGTTCACAAATCTCACGAATAATTTAGGATTGCTATAGCTCAGTGTTACTTCAACCATAGCCAGAATAAGGCCCAAAGATGCGGTGCAGGGGGGAAAGACTTGCTGTAATTTCCCCCCTGCACTTAAATCAGTGAACAGTTATCATAGTTTCAGTCGGGGATTTAAATCAGTAAATAGTTATCACAGTTTCAGTCTCTGATAACTGTTGAAGTGGCGGACTCTGAGGAATGGGATAAATACATCATTATGAACTGATAACTGTTGAAGCTCCTCTGCTCCCTCATGTCTTTCATCTTCCCATCTTTCCAATCCTTTCTAGCTAATCAAAAACAGCCACGACACTAGTCATGACTGTTAATAATATTAATAAATTGACTTACTGTTTCTGCTTCACATAGCTAGCAAAAACTCCTGTCATAATCACTTCAAAACTGGCGATTAACGCTCTGTGCAACTTTTTACTCAAACCTAGCCCCTCAGCCCCTTTTCCTACCAGGGAATGAAGGGAATTCAAAGCCTCTCTGGTTGCACCAGAGAGAAATGGAAGTCAGGTAAGAAAATTAAGTTGCACATCACGTCAATTAATTAAGCTTTGGCCAAGTTTTCAGTAGCAAAGTCCCAGTTGACCAAGTTTTCTAAGAAATTCTTGATGAATGCCGGACGGGCGTTTCTGTAGTCAATGTAGTAGGCGTGTTCCCAAACATCTAAGGTTAGGAGTGCCTTTTGACCATGAGCTAGAGGGTTTTCTGCATTCGGTGTCTTAATCACCTTCAGCGTACCACCATCATCAATCAGCCAAGACCATCCGCTGCCAAATTGAGTTGTGGCGGCGTTCGAGAACTCTTCTTTGAATTTGTCGAAGCTACCAAAATCTTTATCAATTTTGGCTGCGAGATCACCAGTGGGTGCGCCGCCACCTGATGGTTTCAAGGAATTCCAAAAGAAGGTGTGGTTCCAAACTTGAGCAGCGTTGTTAAAGATTCCCGCCTTAGAGGAGTCTTTAAAGGAAATTTTGATCACTTCTTCCAGAGACTTATCGGCAAGTTCAGTACCTTCAGTAAGCTTGTTCAAGTTGTCTACATAAGCTTTGTGATGCTTGCCATAGTGATACTCAAAAGTCTCAGCTTTCATGCCATAAGGCTCTAAAGCATTCTTGTCAAAGGGTAGTGGTTCTTGTACAAATACCATTGTGTTAAATCCTCTCTTTATCGGTTTCCAGTTGAAAGCTATTGCAGAACCTTAGGAAATTAGCAGCTTTTGTTTTTGACAGTTTTATGTCTTTCATGATCAAACATAAAACTTAACTTCGTCATTCTACTACCAAAGTGAAGATGAAAACAAAGTACTTTTGTGATAAGTTAAATTGCTAACAATTCCTGACTATAAATAAAAATGGCTAATGTTTCATCGCCAGATACCGATAATTAATTAGGATTTAGCAATTAAAGCTTTCATACTTCTATCTTTAGTAGGATTAATTGTGATGGAATAAATCAGTCTAAAGCGAGATGAGTGAATACTAAAATAATCTAATATTTCTAATACAAGGCTTGGTTTTCAATAAATATAGCCAATACTCAAATTATCTATTTTGTTTTTAAATGCAGTTTTGAGGATGGTAAGTGAATAATCACTCACCCACCACCCTTTGCAACTAAAAAACTAACAGCAAATAGCGGTGATTACCACTGAGATAAACGCTGCTGGTAATAGTTAACAATTTGTGCGGTGACTTCAGATACGTCCAAACCATCGGTTTGAATTTCAATCGCATCCGCTGCTTTTTGTAAAGGAGAAACTTTGCGTGTACTATCTTTCCAGTCACGTTCGGCAATATCCCGTTCCAGCTGCTCTAAACTCACTTCGGGTTGACCTTGTTTGTTAAAGTCTTGCTGGCGGCGACGGGCGCGTTCACTAACAGAAGCGGTTAAGAAGATTTTAACTTCGGCATCAGGGAACACATGAGTGCCGATGTCCCGACCTTCAGCGACTAGACCACCTCTTTTACCCCAGTTTTGCTGTTGTTTAACCAGTGCTTGACGTACAGAACTTTGTGCGGCGATCGCCGATACTTGAGATGTGACCTCAATCGTGCGAATTGCCTGGGTAACATCAGTACCATTAATCCAAACCCGCACTGGAGATTGTAAATCCTGATTGGAAGTCAGTTCAATTTTACACTGGTTAGCTAATTCGGCGATCGCACACTGATCATCAATAGCAATCCCCTTTTGCAGTACTAACCAAGTGACAGCACGGTACATTGCTCCTGAATCTAAATAGACTAAATTCAGGCTTGCTGCCACTTGACGCGCCACTGTAGATTTTCCAGCACCAGCTGGGCCATCAATGGCGATGATGGGTTGGCGATCGCGCAATATCGTATTATCAATCAAACGTGTAGAACCAAGACGAGCTGCGATCGCCAACATTCCTTCCTCCTGAACTTTTTCTAAAGACATCAACGTAGTCGGTTCAACCAATTCAATATATTCCACTAAAACCGTGCTGACCATTGCCACTTCTTGCTGTACCACTGCTATCAACCTGTTGCTATTGCGTTCCCCAGCATGAAACGCAGCTTCAGCTCGTCGCAAGCCACGATATAAGACCGCTACCTGTTCTTTTGCCGTTGCAGTCAAATATTGATTACGAGAACTGAAGGCAAGACCTGACGGTTCCCGCACTGTTGGACAACCAACAATCTCTACTGGCAAATTTAAGTCAGCTACTAAGCGTTTAATGATTGCCAGTTGCTGACCATCCTTTTGACCAAAGTAGGCACGGTCAGGCTGTACCAAGTTGAAAAGTTTGGTCACAATCGTAGCGACACCCTGAAAGTGACCTAGCCGAGAACGACCACACAAGCCTGTTATCATAGCAGATGGGGGGATAACTTGTGTAACCTTTGATTCTTGTATACTCTTCTGAGGAACTGCCATTTCTTCCGGAATCGGTGCAAAAATGGCATCTACCCCAGCTTGTTCGCAAAGTTGTTGGTCTTGCTCTAAAGTGCGGGGGTAGCGTTGATAATCCTCGTTGGGAGCAAATTGTAGAGGATTGACGAAAATACTAACAACCACCGTAGAATTTTCTTGCCGCGCCCGTTGGATCAAGCTTAAATGACCTTGATGCAAATTCCCCATCGTTGGCACCAGACCGACTGCCGTCTGATACCAGCCAGTCATCTCATCTAATCTCAGATCCTCAGTAACTGCAATCAGCTTGTTTTCTGAGCAGCGTTTAGTTAAATAGCAGCGTAAAGCTGCGACTGTTGTCAGCAGGCGCACAAAAATACCCCTAGTTCTTATCGATCCCTCCCCCGTTAGTTTATATCTGAAATAGAGGGAAGAGATGATTGAACTAAGGGAATTAAGTGATACGGAACTGGGGAACTTGGGGATAAGGGGCGATGGGCATTGGGGAACCAGCGCCGTGGTGAGGCAGTCCCTTAGAGGGGGTTTCCCCCAGGAGGAACTGCCTTCTATGGTTTCCTGACTTGTACTCCGTACGGAGAAGCAAGCTACGCGTAGCGTCTCCCTTCAAAGAGGCGACTGGCGTCATTGGGCAAAACAATTCCGAGTTTCGAGTTCCAAGTTCTGAGTAAAGAAGTGAGATTCCCCACTCAACACTGGGTACTCAAAACTCCCTACTCCCTACTCCCTAATGATTATTTCCCTAAGACTTCAATATGCACTGGTGCCACGCCACTGCCCATCATTCCTAAAATTCGAGCCGCGCCAGCAGACAGGTCTATGACTCGACCCCGAACGAATGGACCTCGGTCGTTAATCCGCACTACCACACAACGACCATTGCGGGTGTTAGTTACACGGACTTGCGTACCAAAGGGTAAGCTACGATGGGCGGCAGTCATGCCTTCTGGATTGAACCTTTGACCACTAGCAGTCCGATTACCAGAACCGTCATAGCCGTAATAGGAAGCCATGCCTCCAAAAGAGATTCGCACTGGACCGACGGAAAGCTCTTGTGGCAATTTGGGTATTGATATTGGCAGACGCACTGGTAAATTCTCAATTTCTTTTAAGGGAGATGCATTGCCTAGTAGCCTCCGTAGGCGATTGGTTGCTTGCAATGCATCTTCCGCCAGATTGTTGGTAGTACCTGCTAATCGCGTATCTTCATTGATTTCGAGCAATTCTTCGCCATTAATTTTGATTACATAGCGATCGCTATTTTGCTGGACAGGGACGCTTTTGTTTTGCGCTTGATTAGCAACTGTAGATTCGCCCCCTGCTTTCCAACTTACGGTAATCTTACTCGCGTCCACATTTTCCCGGTTCAACTGGTTGATCTTAGCTGCTATTACACCAGCTATCTCAACTGCGTCATTGTCAACAGAGCTAATCTGGTTACCCACACCCGTTACGTTCCCAATACCCACTGCCTTAGGTGAATTGCTAGCAAGAAGGGCGTACGATTGTACGCCCCCTGTATCTCCAATTGCACCAACTTTTTTAGTTTCTAGACTCGTATCTGCTACAGAACTCAAAAAGGTGAGAACGGGAATATTTTTGATAAAAAGGGTTGCCGCCTTACGTCCCCCAATGTTGTGAGGATGAATTTCTGTAATCACAGCATCCAAGGTTTGTTTCCCTGCTGTTGATTGGAACTCTCCTACCTTCACCACATCAGTGGCAGGTGATTTTTGGGAAGCTAGTGCATTTCCCTTGGTGGTTTGAGTGCAACCGACTGTGGGTAACCCCAAAACAGTCACAAACAGGGTGACAATAGGCCAGAAATGTCTTTGATTCATGCGTCCGTTTTTTAAGCGACTGGAGAACTTAAGTTTTATGATTTGCGGGATTTTTAACTTTCGGAAAGTGACTTCCCTCCTGAAAAACTCGAACTCGTTCCGTTTTCACTTTTTATTTATAACTGCAACAGACTAGCATGAACCTTTTGGCTTGGGGATCAGGGTTTTAGCGTAATTCTTGGCAACTTTCTCAAATTTCGATTCCAATTTAAAGGGTCAAAGCTTTCCCAAATGAGGACTTTGGCTATGTAACGCTTTTTAATCCAACTCAAAAATTTCTTAAAAAAACGTTACCCTTGTTACACGCCAAAGTGACGATACCCTATTCACATCGGTTCTAAAGGTTCGCAACTATGCGTGTATTCTAGATAACATCTATTTGAGCTATTTGCTTTTAGAGGATAATATAAGTTTAATTAAATAGCATCTGCACAAATACTCTAAATTACTTATTTAATTAAATATTTAGATTTACCTATGAATAAGTCGTCATCCGAGTTACATCTGAAATAATTATCCAAATCAGTTTGAGTTTAATATCTTTTTTGAAAGTTTTTTCTACCTAGATTAATCATGACTTTTATTCTCCATGACTAGACTGAAAATAGTGATATATATAACTTGATATAACAGTATTACTGAGTATAAAAAAAAGGACAATACTCAACTTAATATTTTTCCGGATTAATGATGAAAAAATTAATAAAACTTCGCGATCGCTTGCAGACAAAATATTTGTAGTATTAAAAAAATACAGTAGGTAATTTTTACCCTAAGTAGTTGGCCAGGTAGATTTTTGAGAGCAAGCCGTATTTTCAAAAATCTTTGCGGCTGTAGGGATGTACATCTGCACCCCTACTATATATAGTAGGTATTTCGGGAAATGTTATCAGCCTGATGACAGAGCAAGCACATCAAGGAGATTTAGAAATAGATCCATCGCCATTATTAGCTGTTCTCAACGAGTTGCATTCCCAGTACAAGTCACTGCAAGAAGGTGCAGTGGCGAAATACATTCCGGAACTGGCAAAGGCAAACCCGGACTTGTTCAGCATTTGCATTGTGACAGTAGATGGTCAGGTTTACAAAGTTGGGGACTATGAGCAACTCTTTACCATTCAATCAATTTCCAAAGTGTTTGCTTATGGACTTGCCTTAGAAGATCATGGACTGGATTATGTTTTGACTAGAGTTGGGGTGGAACCGACGGGGGATGCATTCAACGCGATTATTTTAGATGAGCAATCGAAGCGACCTTATAATCCAATGGTAAATGCTGGAGTGATCGCCACCACTAGTTTAATCAAAGGTTCCGGGCCAACCGAACGCCTCAACCGAATGCTGGATATGTTCCGCCGATATATTGGCCGCGACGTGTTCGTTGACATTTCAGTTTTTACCTCAGAACGGAGTACAGGGCATCGCAACCGTGCAATGGCGCATCTGATGCTCAACTTTGGGATGATTGACCGGAACATTGAAGAAGCTTTGGATCTTTATTTCCAGCAGTGTGCTGTGATGGTGAATTGCCAAGACTTAGCGGTAATGGCGGCTACCCTTGCTAACAGAGGTATTAACCCCATCACCAAAGAACGGGCGGTAAATAAGCATTACATTAAAGATATGCTGAGTGTTATGTATACCTGTGGGATGTACAACTTTGCAGGTGAGTGGGCTTATAAAATTGGTATTCCGGCGAAAAGCGGTATTTGTGGTGGGATTATCGCCGTTGTTCCGCAGAAGATGGGCATTGGAGTTTTTTCGCCACTGCTGGATGTGCGTGGTAACAGTGTGCGGGGGGTAAAGGTGTGTGAAGAACTTTCTCAACGGTTAGGTTTACATCTATTTGATTGTTCAGGTGAAGAGGCAAAATTTGATTGAAGGAGGCAAAGGTAGGAGGAAGAACAGCCATACTATCTCCAATTTCAATAGCGAACCGATCACGGCAGTCGGAGGAATTAGTTTAAACGCCAATCCCATCTATCTTTAGCTAGTTAACTAGGTTTTCAATACCATATAAAATATTTTTGGCACATGAGATTTTTATATGAGTGAGTTCTTCACTAACTGTTCCAGATAGGCGAGATGGCTTCTATTTTCTAGTTATTTTAAGACGATAGTCGGGATTAAGATTATTATGCATGAAATTTCAAAGCAGACTGTAGAGACAACACAGAAACATGCTCAAAAAGCAGTTGAGCATACCAAAGATATGCAAGAGTTGGCTAAGAGTTTAAAAACAGATAGCCAAATTGAGGAAGAAGCAAAAGAACGGATCGATGCCTGTGTAGAAACCATGCAGGAACACGCACAGAAATTTCAAGATTTGGCGCATAGACTAACAGAAGATCCTTCAACAGATGTGTATTCAGAAGCAGTAGAGGAGCATATAAGAGCTGATTCGTAAAGAAAATCTAAAGAGAATTAAGTCTCGCTTTACTCAGGTTATAGGCTAAACCGAGAGCAGTTATGTTATTGTCGATG
>NZ_JBALCZ010000018.1:0-78272 GCF_036917615.1 Nostoc sp. | reverse complement strand
AAGCTAAGAACATCGGGAGCCGTGTACACGGAAACGGGTACGCACGGATCTAACTGAGAGGTGCGGGGAATAATATCCCCCATCGACTCAACCAATTGAGCGCAACCGAATAATTGCCCCATGAGTAAGCTAGCAGCAGTTTGTCAATGTAGCTCATAGCGATCGCAGTGAGATCATGATCCTGATGGTGCTTAGGAATCATCACAGTTTCATCGTAGGCACTGCCGATTAAGCAATCCGGTTGACTCACAGGTTCCCTGAAATTTTTGACTGTCTGCCACATCATGTCCAAATAAACTTGAGGGGAAGATAGTTTCACTTGAGCCAGAGCGCTGCTGTAAGCTGCTAATTCGGATTCGCAAATATCTAGCTCTACTCCACCAAACAGTCTCAGATTGTTATAACCCACAATGCTATAGCCAGCACGGAGAAAATCGCCACTTTCCATACCAGTCGTATAGCTATCTTTCAGCGTTAGTGTCGTTGTCAACAGAGCTTCGCGGTGATGCTGAATAAAATCCCCAAATAGATGTAGAGTCATGGAGTTATATTCTGGTAAATTGAACCGCTCTAGTAAGTTCAGCGCCAATTTCCCAAAACTGTAGCCCGTTTCAACTTCTCCCAAAACAGCACACAGCACCAGTCCATGAATCGCATACCCCACCATTGATGTCGGTGTATTCCCAAACTGGAGCGATAAACTCACCATTTTTGAGCTAAGGAGGGGCAATAAACCCGGCATTCCGACAAAAACTGCTGAAAACAACTTTGCTAATAGTTGAATTGCTGCCACTGATGTGGGGTTAGTCATCATTGGCAGATCAACTAGTTTCGCAATCTCTCTATCTTGCAGTTGGCTAGCAATGGCTTGTAGGGCTTTGTCAATGTCGGCTGCATCAGATTCGCTAGGAAATTCCACCCCCAATTGTAAGAGTGCATCTGTTGCTATTGCGATCGCCTGCAACATTTGGCTCTGAGTCGTTTTTGCCACGATTTGAATTTCGTAGATTTTCACTTTGTCGAAAATCGTCTGTGCTTCTTGCAGCACCAAGGCTGTTATCTGTTCCATGCCATGAAAGTCACCATTTAAATAGGCAACTTCAGCAGCCGTAACATACAGATTCAGAGTCAATTCATACGTGTGTTGCCAGCAGTTTGTCTGTAGTAACTCTAACCCTGTTTGCAAATAAACCCTTGCTGCTGCGTAAGCTGTAGAATTTCTCGCCTTCACTCCAGCTTTCAAATTCAGTTGAGCTAATGCTTGGCGATCGCTCACTTGAGTAATTAACTCTTGTCCTAAATTTAAATGCCCGACAATATCAAACAGTTTTTTCTCTTGCTCTATTTCGGAGAAATTTTCTCGGAGTAAATGTCCAATTTTGAGATGCGTTGCTGTCTTTTGATTATCGAGAATCAGAGAATAAGCCGCTTGCTGTACTCTGTCATGTAAAAATCTATATTTGGCTATTTCTTTAGCGGTATTCTTATTTGACAGCACAGATATCTCATTATCCTCTCCCTGATAAAACTTATAAACATCACTAATCGGTAAAATTAGCCCTTCTTGTAAAGCTTTCCATAAATCAGCAGCCGTTTCGATTTGGGGTTGTGACAAAACAATTGCTAAAGTTTCTAAATCAAACTGATTGCCAATACAGGCTGCCAGTTTTAAAATATCTTGAGTGTTGGGTGGCAATTTCTGAAGCTGTTGGGCCATAAATTCCACCACATCATTAGTCAAAGCAAGCGATCGCACTTGCGCTACATCACACTGCCAAAAACCTGCCTCCCAATCAAAGGTAATCAGGCCATCCTCATGCAGCGTTTTCAGAAACTGAGTTGTAAAAAAGGGATTGCCTTTGGCTTTTTGATAAACCAACTCTGTCAATGGCAATGCTCGTTCCGTTGCACAACTGAGCGAGTCGGCGATCAAATGGTTCACATCTGCTTGACTCAAGGAAGCTAGGGTGAGAGTGCTGACGCGGGAGGATGCCTTTTCAATTTCATCTAGCATCAACATGAGTGGATGAGCGGCAAACACCTCGTTATCGCGGTATGCACCAATGATGAATAGATAACCCTGAACGCTCTGGGCCATCAACAGCTTCAGCAAATTGAGCGATGCCGAATCTGCCCACTGCAAGTCATCGAGAAACATCACCAACGGATGCTCTCTTGTCGTGAAGACTTGAATGAATTTTTGAAACAGCAAATTAAAGCGATTTTGTGCTGCACTGCCCGATAGTTCGGCGATCGCAGGCTGTTTGCCGATCATTTGCTCCAGTTCAGGAATCACCTCGATCAGGACTTGCCCGTTCTCGCCAACTGCCGCTAAAATCTTGCTCTGCCATTGCTCCAGTTGGGTATCGCTTTCACTAAGTAATTGTCCCATCAGCTCACGGAAGGCTTGCACAAAAGCAGACAGAGGAATGTTGCGGTTGAACTGGTCGTATTTCCCTTTGATGAAGTAGCCGTTCCACCGAACGATCGGCTTATGCACTTCATTGACGACTGCGGTTTTGCCAATACCAGAGAAACCTGCCACCAGCATCAGTTGGGAGCCACCATTGGCAACATCACCAAATGCCTCCAGTAACATCTGCACTTCTGATTCCCGTCCGTAGAGTTTTTCTCTGATCAGAAAGCGATCGCTGATATCGTGCTGTCCCAAATCAAACCAGGTGTGCTTGCCTGTTTCTCGCCACTGTTCTAAGCAGATCACTAGATCATTTTTAAGTCCCAACGCACTCTGATAGCGGTCTTCAGCGTTCTTCGCCATAAGTTTGCGGACAATCTCACCTAGCATCAAAGGCAAATCGGGGTTGAGATCGCAGACGAAGGGTGGAAGCTTGGCAATGTGGCAATGCACCAACTCCATCGGATCATGGGACTCAAAGGGGAGTTCTCCACTCAATAGTTCAAAGAAAGTCACACCTAATGAATAGAAGTCGCTGCGGTAGTCAATGCCCCGGTTCATCCGTCCGGTTTGCTCTGGCGACAGATACGCTAGCGTTCCCTCCAGTCCGTTAGGACTTTGGATCTCTTGGGTTTCTCGTGGTAGGAGTGAGGCAATACTGAAGTCAATCAGCTTGATTTGTTTCGTGTTCGGGTGAATCAAGATGTTGGCTGGTTTAATGTCTTTGTGAATGACACGCTGTTGATGTAACTGGTGTAGCGTGTCTAGCAGTTGCAAAGCAATGGCAAGGAATTGCTCTAAAGCCAATGGTCGTCCTTGGGTAAATTCCCGCAAAGAAATGCCACCAAAGTCTTCCATGACTAAGGCATAGCCGTTGCGATGGGCTTCTAAGCTGTAGGGCTTGATAATGCAGGGAATATCTAGGTTTTTAGCGATCGTATACTGGTTGCGAAACTGTACTAGTTCGCTGAAGGTAGGGTATTCTCGTTTTAAGAGCTTGATCACAACTGCTAGGCGATCGCATTCTCGTACTGCCCGATACACTTGGGTGCGAGAACCTGAATAAAGTTGCTTTATGATTTGGTAGCCAGCGATCCTTAAAGTTCCATCAACTTTTGCGCTCATAACTTTTTTTGAGAATTCCTGTGTACTAAGGTTAGAATTCCCAGGAAAATATCTTGGTTAACAAACGCTAGAAAACTTGCATTGGGGATTGGGGGCAGGAAAGTACCTTCAGTAGATATAGCGATCGCTTTTTGATGACTTAAAATAATATCAGAACTCAATAATAATTATCAAATTACTTCCCACTATTGAGAATGAAAGCTGGTTTAGCGATGCCTACGGTGGCAAGCTACGTATCAAACCACCAAAAATAAACCCGGTCACGCTAGGACGCTTGTAGCATCGTCAGGGCGGAAGGCAACGTGATGAATAGTGAAACGGGGTAGTATGTTCGGATTGGCCCGATCATTCGCATTCTCTGCACTTGCAACATGGCGATTAAACTTCTAAAAACTTAAATGTTAATTTTTTAGTACTTAAGGGAATACTGATTAAAGTTGTGTAAAGCTGACTCTTTTTCTTTTATAGGAACAAAAAAAGAGTATTTAGAATACACAATAGTCAAGAATTTGGGTATGCCCTTTATTTATTAATTTAGGTAGTAAATTAATATGGAAAATTTGGTAAACGAGCAAGTCCAAGAAGCTTTATTTCGCCTAGCAGGAATTGTAGAGTCTTCTGAAGATGCTATTATCAGTAAAACTTTGGATGGAGTAATTATTAGCTGGAATTCTGGGGCAGAAAGACTGTTCGGTTATAAAGAACAAGAAGCGATCGGTCAACGTGTGACAATGCTTATTCCTAATGATCGGATCAACGAAGAAGCCCAAATTATTCAGAAAGTGAAACAAGGAAAACGAGTTGAACACTTTGAGACCGTGCGTCAACGCAAAGATGGGACACTGATTGATATCTCGCTAACAATTTCTCCAATTAAAGATACAACAGGCAAAATTATTGGTGTTTCCAAAATTGCTCGTGATATCAGTACTTCTAAACAAGTTGAAAAAGCTTTATTTCGCCTTGCGGCAATTGTAGAGTCCTCTGAAGATGCTATTATCAGCAAAACCTTGGATGGAGTAATTGTTAGCTGGAATTTTGGGGCAGAAAGACTGTTTGGTTATAAAGAACAAGAAGCGATCGGTCAACGTGTGACAATGCTTATTCCTAATGATCGGATCAACGAAGAAGCCCAAATTATTCAGAAAGTGAAACAAGGAAAACGAGTTGAACACTTTGAGACCGTGCGTCAACGCAAAGATGGGACACTGATTGATATCTCGCTAACAATTTCTCCAATTAAAGATACAACAGGCAAAATTATTGGTGTTTCCAAAATTGCTCGTGATATCAGTACTTCTAAACAAGTTGAAAAAGCTTTGCGAGAGTCAGAAGCCCTGTTGCAGCAGAAAGCAACTGAACTAGAAACCACTTTACTTGAACTGAAGCGAACGCAAATTCAACTAATACAAAATGAGAATATGTCTAGTTTGGGGCAGTTAGTCGCAGGAGTAGCGCATGAAATTAATAACCCAGTGAACTTTATCTACGCCAACCTCAAGCCTGCCAATGACTATACTCAAGACCTATTAAGACTGCTGCGGTTGTATCAAAAGTATTATCCCAGCCCATTACCAGAAATCCAGAAGGAAGGGAAGGAAATCGACCTAGATTTCTTAGTAGAAGATTTACCCAAGTTATTTTCTTCAATGGAAGTTGGAGCAGTCAGGATTCAAACGATTGTGCACTCTTTACGGAACTTCTCCCGTATGGACGAAGCTGAGATAAAACAAGTCAACATTCATGAGGGCATTGACAGTACGTTGATACTTTTGCAGCATCGCCTGAAAGGCAAGTCTAACTGGGAAATTAAATTGGTTAAGAATTATGGCAACCTGCCATTGGTTGAGTGCAAACCTTCTCTATTGAACCAGGTGTTTATGAATATCATTTGCAATGCAATCGATGCCCTCGAAGAACGAGACCAACAGCGCACGTTTGAGGAAATTGAGCAACAGCCGAGTCAAATTCTGATTTCTACTCAAATGCTTGATTCACATCTGGTACAGATTCAGATTGCAGATAACGGTCTTGGTATCCCAAAAATCGTTCAAGAAAAATTGTTTAACCCATTCTTTACCACTAAATCAGTTGGCAAAGGGACTGGATTGGGGTTGTCGATCAGCTATGAGATTGTGACTAAGAAGCATAATGGCTCATTGCGGTGTCATTCCATACCCGGTCATCAAACCGAGTTTGTGATTGAGATCCCGATTCGACAGACTGTTTAAACAATATTTCAGAAATGTTAGGTATCTAATCTTACTTGAACGTGAGTTCGGGTTAAGATTAGGTGGCAGAAAGCAAATTGTAACCGATAGCGATCGCGGGCTTCTTAGGTTGGTGAGAGTAGGCGATTAAGCCACAGACGATGTTGACCAAGCAATTGACAGGCGATCAGTGGCGAGAATGCTACAATCTGGGAGATATTCTTGAACTGATCAATAAGTGAGTACGCGGGAAGCAAGCCTTCACACTCGCTGAATCCTCCCTCACCACTACTTGACTTTTCTTGGTTTTGCCATTTAATACTCAAAGTGTAGAAATTAGTTTTTGAAGAGCTGAGATACAAGCATTATATTCTATGACACGTTTGCCTCTAAGAAAGCCTGTATTAGCTCCAGGACAAATGTAGCGGAGATTTTCTGGTGTAAAAGTTTCTAACAATAATCGAAGACTCTGGATTTGCCTGGGCCAGTGAAAGGTTTTCGCTGTCCGTAACGGTACTGCTTGACCCTGCTGATTAGGGAGTAAATGCCGACCAGTAAACAATATACCTCCAAGTTCACTGTAGTAGAGGCAAGATGAGCCGGGAGAATGACCTGGTGTCCAAATCACTTGTGTTACAGCATCGAGAGTAAATTCCTGCCTAAAGGTAGTTACGGTTAAACCTGGTAATAAATAAGCTTCTTGCTCTTGAATCAGCACCTCGCAGCCAAAGGTTTGCTGAATTTCAGGGGTCTTGCCAATAGCACCTCGATGGGTAAGCAATAACCAACGCACGCCTCCATGCGATCGCAAAAAATCTTGATTTATTTGGTCTAATGCAGGGCAATCTATGAGGATATTGCCTTCATTTCTTACAATAAAATAAGAGATTCCCCCTAATGTGTCCCGATTGGGTGGAAAGGCAAAAATGCTCTCTTGTGCGAAGTCCGATTGCAGAGAACTTCCGCTAGGAACTTCGTCAGGGAAGACAGCCCGTGGTGGCTTAGTTGTATGACTCGGCTGTTGAGGTAAAGGGCACATGAGCAAAGAACCGAAACTGAGGAGTTGTGGACAATCTGGTTACAGTGTGGAAATTCTGAAGAATTGAAACTTGAGCCTTAACCAGCACTGTTAACCATTGTGAATAAAATCGGGGTTTGAGGTCTGCCTTGTAGTTAATGCTATGGTGCTGAAGCTACTGATGGGGCATTTTGTCAAAATTACTGAAGATAACATGGCATTTTGGTTTCTGTTTACCCTCCTACTGGGGCTAGCTACTTATCTAATGGTGCAGCAGAGCGTCGCTCACATCACCCGGACGCCAGTATGGTTATTGTGGCTGGTTTTAATGACACCAGCATTTTTGTTGAGTGGATGGACGCTGATGTACGGGGCGAAACAACCTCCGCCGCCAGCGCTGATCATCTGGTCGTTATTTGCCTGCACACTGTTGTACTGGATGTTGTTTCAATGGGGGCGTCGAGTGCCAAGAGATACACAGACTCAAGCCCAAGCTCAAGCCTCAGAATCACAGCCGACTATCCAGCCTACCGCAGAACCAATAGCGCGTCCCATTCAGCCAACGGAAGAAACCCAACTGCGAAATTGTTTTCCTTGGTCTGTATACTACGTTCAAAATATTGAGTATCGACCACAAGCCGTGATTTGCCGTGGTCAGTTGCGAACTAAAGCCAGCAACGCCTACCAGCAGATTAAGACTAATATTGAAGCACAATTTGGCGATCGCTTCCTGCTGATCTTTCAAGAAGGTATCAATGACAAACCTTTCTTTGTGCTGGTTCCCAATACTCAAGCTGCTAAACAGATAAATACACCACGACGCGATCAGGAACGGTTAACTCGACCAGGATTAGCACTTGTATTACTAGTAACTACTTTGCTAAGTACTACCTTGGTGGGAGTGAAAATTGCTGGTGTTTCTCTTCCGCCTATCTGGGAAATTGGCTCTTTGTTCAAAGTTCTATCTAACCCAGATGTCCTATTCAAAGGATTGCCTTATGCTTTAGGACTGATGAGTATTTTGGGTATTCACGAACTTGGCCATTATTTAACAGCTAAATTTTACAAGATTCGCTCGACGTTGCCTTACTTTATTCCAGTGCCTTTCTTCTTGGGAACTTTTGGCGCATTTATTCAAATGCGTAGTCCCATTCCCAACCGCAAAGCTTTATTTGACATTAGTATCGCTGGTCCAATTGCAGGCTTTGTCGTGACTTTACCATTACTAATATGGGGCTTGGCTCATTCTGACCTGGTTTCCCTGACTGAAAAAACGCGACTTTTGAATCCTGATGCCCTTAATCCCAAGTATTCCATCTTACTAGCGCTACTCTCGAAGTTAGCTTTGGGAAGTCAGTTAACGGCAAAATCCGCTCTTGACCTACATCCAGTGGCTGTAGCAGGTTTTTTGGGACTAATTGTCACAGCATTAAATTTAATGCCTGTGGGACAACTAGATGGAGGTCACATTATCCATGCGATGTTTGGACAACGAACCGCAATTATAATCGGTCAAATTGCTCGCCTGCTGTTGCTATTACTTTCTTTAGTTCGGGAAGAATTTTTGTTGTGGGCGATTATCTTATTATTTATGCCATTGATTGATGAACCTGCACTGAATGATGTTAGTGAATTGGATAACGGGCGTGACATTTTGGGATTACTGGCAATGGCTTTGTTGATTGTAATTATTATGCCACTACCGCAGGCGATCGCTAACTTTTTGCAAATTTAAAAAGGATTAAAAAAGAGATAGCAAAATCTCTAAATTTTCTTTTTTTCCAACTATGAAATTAACCATTGGTTGGGATTTTTCGTTTAAATTACAAACAGTATTAAATAATCACCTTCTTTTAGGAGCAATTTTGAAAGCTGCGATCGCTGGGATGATTTAAAAACAAAAACGTGCTACAGTTTATGGCATTTTCACCACTGTTTATGGGCTACTGAGCTTCGCTATCAATCGCAAAACTTGCTCCAATCGCTCTCTAATATTGCAAGCTGATACCTCAAGCAAAATGACCCTCTCTTCTCTACGAGATGCTGCGCTTAGCTTGCTTCCCCAAAGGGGTACGCTCTAATTCAAAATTCAAAAAAGGGATACAGAGCAACTAAATTTATTTATGGGGTTATTAATGCGTGAATTTTGAATTGATAAATTTGAATTAACAAAAGGGACTGACTAACTAGGGCGTACTCAAACTTAATTATTCATAAAAAATATTAAACTTAATTCCCCCTGTTTATAGGGGGAATACGTTGTATTAAAACTAATTCGATACTGAATTAGCCGCCTCGGAAGCCTTCGCGGCTGGGGGAAAACCACCCATGCGAATCTCAGAAGTGAAGGAAGTGATACTAAATCCACCAAAACTCTTGAGGATATTCACCCGCATTCGCAAATTGGGGCTAGCAAACCACAGGCGCTCCTCAGAACTCATGGTTTCATCCTCTGTAGTGAGAGTCAAAGCATCATCACTATCTATTTTATAGCGTCCAGCAACTGGAATTTTATCGGCATCAACTATTTCTCGCAGTAACTTACCTTCAGCCGGATTATCTGCATCAGCTATCGAAACTAACACAGTTGAACCACTGTGTTTTGCTTGATCCTTTTCCATTGTGCCGTTCCAGGTAATTTTGGCAGCACAAGAGGCGGAACTAAGATTAATTTTGTACTGTTGACATAGTTTGATCACTTCTGGATGATCTACTGCTAGCGTCTCAATGATAATGTCTGACTTGCTATTTTCAGATTGGTTAAAAGCCAAATGTTGACTAGTACGATGAGAAAACCATTTACCAGCACTTAACTGAAAAAACTCTTCAATATTCATGAATGAAATTATCCTGCATCAAAATGCTAAAATTCCCACTTAATTATTATTAAAAGGTAGCAGGAGGCTTTAATATTAAGCTTGATTGCCTATTTCCTCAAGCTTCTTGAGTCCAATCCTGGCTGCCTCAGCAACGTTGAAATGATTGTCTTTTTCTAGGTATTTTAAAGCTGAGACACTCTTGGGAGTAGGAAGATTTCCCAAGGCTTCTGCCAAACGCTGCCTTACTAACCAATCATCTGATTGGGCGAAGCGCAGGATATTATCGACAGACTCAATGTCTTGAATTTCTCCCAGTGCAGAGATTGCAGCTTGTTGCAACACTACTTCTTTGCTATCTAATGCCTGAATAAGAATTTGATGGGCGCGGGGGTCTTTAATGTTACCTAGAGAGACGGCTGCACTAAAGCGTACTAGCCAATCAGTATCTTCATAAAATGCCCGTGAAAGCACTTCAAAAGCTCTGACATCACCCAAATATCCTAAGGCACCGGCGGCATCAGCGCGTATACCATAATCGGGGTCATTTTCGAGAATTCTTACCAAAATTGAATAACATTCTGGCGTCGGCTTGATTCCGAGGGCAAATATTGCCATCGATCGCAGTTGCAAAGATTCGTCGTCTAGTACCTTTTTAATCAAAGGGACTGCATCCTCAGCGGGAACATGGCGCAGATTAGCAAGGGCTAACATGCGATCGCGTAAATTTGGACTTTCTAACTGAGTAGAAATTTCTTGTAAGCTTAGAGCTGCCATTTAGTTCAAAGCCTTTTCTTTACTTATCTTAATTTACCTGATCCGTTCATCAGGCTGTCACCATAGTGAAGTAGGAGTTTAGCGACTTTACAAAATGTCTCGATTATGAGTGCAAAATAAACAAATGTTACTTCTCGCTAGATTGTGTATTGAATTTAACAGTCAAATTTAACACCTAGCTGTGCCTGAGGTATGAAGAGAAAACTGGAGTAGCAGACGTAGGTTAGGGGTGTGACTGTTAAATACAGCGTCAAACATCAAGGAGAATCACGATGCTTCAAAGGAATTTTAAAAATATATTTGGCAATGTTCTGCATTTTTACTGAACCTGACTATTTGTAGAAGTCTGGTTCAAACTATATATTTAGACTAGGTTTGAGAACGGAGAGGGAGAGATTCGAACTCTCGTAGACGTTTCCACCTAACAGACTTTCCAGGTCTGCGCCTTAAACCACTCGGCCACCTCTCCCGGTGCCACAAGTTCAGATCATACTATAGAATCCCAAAAAATGCAAAGATAAAGAAAGATATTTTAGATTGAATCTGAAAGTCCCAATCCCAAAACGCAAATCCAGATGTCCCGTACATACACAATTAGAGTTCGCGATCGCGCCACTGGCAAAATATACACCCTACAAGTCCCAGAAGACCGCTACATCCTGCATACTGCCGAGAAACAAGGGGTGGAACTGCCGTTTTCCTGCCGCAACGGGGCTTGCACCACTTGTGCTGTGAGAGTGTTGTCGGGAGAAATTTACCAACCGGAGGCGATCGGATTGTCGCCACATTTACGTCGGCAAGGTTATGCCTTGTTATGTGTGAGTTACCCCCGTTCTGACTTGGAGGTGGAAACGCAAGACGAAGATGAAGTTTATGAACTCCAGTTTGGACGCTATTTTGCTAGGGGGAAAGTTAAAGCGGGTTTACCCTTAGATGAGGAATAAAAAATTCAAAATCACCGTACCCCTACTCAAAAGCCAGCTAGCAAGAGGGGCGACGATAAGAGAAGTTTTGATGCCTGTGCGTCTTGGTCACTGGGTGCGAAAAATAGCCATTTTGGCTTGCTTATTGCTCTTGGTAAGTTGCCAAGGTAAAAACCAGCTGCCAAACAATCAGGCTCAGGTGAAAGTAGCGCGGGTAGTAAGTGGGCAAAGTTTGGAAGTGTTAGGCATGGCTGAACAACCAAATTTGATTTCCCAAGTGCGCTTAGTTGGTATTGATGCACCGGATTTGCGACAGCGGCCTTGGGGGGACGCAGCAAAAGAACAGTTAGAGAATCTAATTGGTGGTGCAGAAGAATCAGTAACGCTGGAGTTTGATTTAGAAGCAAAAGACAAAATTGGGCGAACTCTAGCTTATGTGTGGAAAAATAAGGTGTTGTTGAATGAAGAATTAGTCAAACAAGGGAATGCAATGTTTGTTGGGCGATCGCCTAACCACAAATATGACCAACGTTTAGAACGTGCCCAACAATGGGCTAGACTTATGGGCCAAGGAATCTGGAACCCAGAAAAACCCATGCGCCTCACTCCGGCTGAGTTTCGCCGCCAAAATCTTTGAAAAGTGGGGAGTGGCAAAGTAGGGGAAGCAGGAGGAGAAAGAATAACTAATACCCAATGACTAATGACTAATAACTAATGACAAATCTACAAATTTTTCTGGATATTGCTACGGAAGCGGCCTTAGCTGCTGGTGGCATTTTGCAAGGTTACTTGGGTAAGTTAGAAGACGCAATTATTGAAAAAGGACGCCCTGGTGATTTAGTCACAGCTGCTGATAAAGCCTCAGAAGAGTTGATTTTAGAAATTTTGCGCCGCCACTTTCCTCAGCACTCTATCCTCGCGGAAGAATCAGGGAAATTAGGTAATCAAGAGAATGAATACCTCTGGGCAATAGATCCTCTAGATGGCACAACCAACTATGCCCATCAATATCCATTTTTTGCCGTTTCCATTGGGCTGTTAATTAATGGTGTTCCGCAAGTTGGTGTAATTTATGACCCCTTTCACAATGAGCTATTCCGTGCCGCTGCTGGCTTGGGAGCAACGCGTAACCGTCATCCCATCAAGGTTTCGGTAACATCTGAACTGAGTAAAAGCCTACTAGTGACAGGATTTGCCTACGATCGCCGCGAAACCTCTGATAACAACTATGCCGAATTTAGTCACCTCACCCATCTTACCCAAGGAGTCAGACGTAGCGGTTCCGCATCGCTAGATTTGGCATATGTTGCCTGTGGACGTGTCGATGGTTACTGGGAACGGGGACTTTCTCCTTGGGATATTGCCGCCGGGATAATTTTGGTACAAGAAGCCGGGGGCATAGTCACCGCCTATGATCGTACTCCCGTCAAAATTGAGTCAGGTAGAATTATCGCCACAAATAGTTATATTCACGACTCCCTCAGTAGCGAACTTTTACAAGTTCCGCCACTGTCAGCATGGGTGTAGCAGATGGGAGCTTTTCCCCCGACTTTGGGTAAACTAAAAAGAATCTAACTGCTCCTTTGGTGCAAGACCTCTATATGTCTTTCAAAATAGATCGTGGACTATTTAAATATGATTTCATAGATCATCACGCAGTATTGTGCGTTCCAGTTGATGCGGATGTCAAAGAGATTCGTCAACGTTATCTCAAAATCGCCCGCCGTTTGCACCCAGACAGTAGTTTTACTGAAAGTGCTGCTCAAAAACAGCTAGGGAACGATTTCTTCTCAAAGCTGGTTAACCCAGCTTACGAAAAACTTTGTGGCGATCGCACTCGCGCAGAATATACGATGATTTTGTCGCAAATTGGCAAGCGCTTGCTACAAGAGTCTACTTCGCTGACTCTAAACACCGACTTGGCTAGACAGTTAGCTGATGCCCCTAATATCGATCATTTCTATAAAAGTGCGATCGCTAAAATCGGCGAAACCCAGTATGATTCTTTAGAGCAAGCGCTGCAAGTCATTGCCCAAATTAGTGAGTTGAATTTAGTGTATTTAATGCGGAGTGCGGGCAAATCATCCGCAGCGCCGCCGCCACCTGCTCAACCCCAAGTCCAATCAGGCACACCTCAATCAAATACACCAAAAAATACACCACCAGCATCAGCGCCAGCAAAAGAAGACTCAGCTGTAGAACAGTATGTTCGTCGCGCTCAATCTTTGATTGACAAAAACCAATTTGCCCAAGCCAAAGTAGAGTTGCAGGATGCCCTAAAGCTAGAACCTAAAAATAGTCGCTGCCATAGCTTAATTGCTATGGTGTATTTGAGGCAAAATCAGCTAAAAATGGCAAAAATCCACTTCGACAATGCTCTAAAATTAGACCCCAATGACGAAACAGCGTTGAAATGGAAACCAAAAATAGATAAAGCTTTAGGACAACAACCTAGTGATCATAAGGTGACTTCATCCCCCAATAATGGAGATAAGCAACCAGATAAATCTGGTAGTGACGGTTTGTTCGGTGGTTTGTTTGGTGGGAAGAAAAAATAATGGTGTATCAACCAGCAGCGGGAGCCAGGGATTTATTGCCCTTGGATGTGGAGAAAAAACGCTGGATTGAAGAGAGGTTACAGCAAGTATTTCACCGTTGGGGATATCACAGGATTATCACCTCAACTTTAGAGCGCATGGATACCCTGATGGCGGGGGAAGCAATCCAGCGTCAGATGGTGATTCAACTACAACAAAATGGCGAAGATGATGAGTTAGGGCTACGTCCAGAGTTAACAGCATCCATTGCTCGCACTGTTGTGACTCGGATGGCAGGTCTACGTTATCCGCAACGGCTGTACTACAATGCCAATGTATTTCGCCGTACTTGGGAAAGTAGGCATAATAGCCAGCAGGAATTTTATCAAGCTGGGGTAGAGTTGTTAGGTGCTGGCGGATTGCTGGCGAATGCGGAAGTAGTGCTATTAGTTGCAGATTGTTTGGCAGCACTGGGTTTGCAGGGATGGCATTTAATTTTAGGTGAGGCGGGAATTACCCGATCGCTCCTGAGTGCCTTTCCTGATAATTTACAGGATGAAGTTCGCAGTGCAATCGCCCATCTTGACCGGATTACTATAGATACTTTACCCCTAAGTGACAAACTACGTGATCGCGCCCGAATCATCTTGGATTTGCGCGGCCCAAGTGCAGATGTGTTACAAAAAGTCAGTAGTTTGGATCTAGATGAAGAACAGCGAGAGGCAGTAAATAACCTCAAATCCCTAGTAGAATTACTGGGATCAGAGAAAAAATTTCCGTTAACCCTTGACCTCAGCCTCATCCAGACCATAGACTACTACACTGGTATCGTCTTTGAGGTTGTCAACAATACCGAATCCCAAGCCAGAGTTTTAGGGCGGGGTGGTCGCTATGACCAGCTTTTGGGGCTATATCATCCCAAAGGAGAAAACATTCCCGGAATTGGTTTTGGACTCAATATCGAAGAATTATACCAAGTTCTATTGTCTACTCAGCAATTACCACAAGCAATCCCAGCGACTAACTGGTTGGTAGCACCAGAGACGCCGAATGCTAACGCCGCCGCCTTTGCCCACGCCCAAAAACTCAGAGATTCTACTGATTTGGTGCGGGTAGAAATTGATTTGGGGGGAAGGGATGCAGACGCTATTCGCCAATATGCACGCGATCGCAGTATAGCCCAAATTGCTTGGATCAAAGCTGATGGTTCACCAAAAATTGAATCATTGCGTTAAGTGAATTGGGGATTGGACATGGAGCATTGCTTTATCTGCCCCACTCTCCACTCCCCAGCTGATACTGTAATTTTAGAAACTGCTATAGCAGCTAATGCCGAAGTTATTATAACTAGCGATTTAGATTTATTGGTGCTGACAGCATTTAACGTAATTCCCATTTTGACACCGCATAAACCAGAAAAGCGCAACTACTGGGGAAGCAAGTTATTAGTAGGGTTGAGGGCTAAAGCAAAGGCAAAAAAATCCTCTCTAGGACAAATGAAACTACCTTGGGATGAATGGGAAGCAAGTAACCAAGAAATAGAAGAAGTAACGTGTAAGTTTATCTTTGCTAATTGTTATGACAGCCAAAAAGCTTGCATTGTACTACAAGCTCAAGATGAATATTTTAAAATGCCCAGTGCCAGGTAACGAAAACGTAGAAACCGCAATCCTTCGTGCAAAATGGCTTGTTTGTGAATCCTTACAATTTTCTGTTGTAAGCCTTATATGTTACAGTTTACAAGTCTCGACGCGAGAGAAGAGAACCCCCCACATCCGACCCCCCAACCCCAAAAACCCACCCAAAAACCAAACCGACCACCCACCAAACTCGACCCAGACCAAGGGGGTAGTCGGAAGGTGTCCTTCCGGGGCACTTGTGTTGAATAATAAGTCTGAGTAATTTAGCCATTCGCTTTTTGTATCGGTTTGTTTTTGTCTCAATCCAAACCATTTGTCAACTACAACTATTCTCCACTTCCGCCAGCCGACGCGATCACCAAACTTGCGGTAGTCTTTTCCAACACTTTCCCAAATGCGCTTTTGCACGCTAAACCCAAAGCGCCCATTACTGTATTTTACCCACAGTTGGTCAATAGTGCGTAAGTCAGTGGAGGGAAATTTTTCGATAGATTCAGTATCAAGCCAGCCTTCTTGTTCTCTGCCAGATGCTTTGAGCATAACTTTCAGAGTTTCTTGATCCGCTTCTTTCCAATTACCAGCTTTGAGTAAATCCCGCAACCGCGTGTAGTCTACATCCTTCTCAGAGGACAGGCCATTGGGAGTAGATTGCTGTTCTTGTCGCAGTCTCTCAGCTTCTGCTTGTTCTCTTTCTATTTTAAGTCTCTGTGCTTCCTGTTGTCGCCGCCTCTCGGCTTCTGCTTGTTCTTGCTGTTGTTGCTGGAGTATTTCTGCTTGTTGCTTTTGTACTTCAGCTTCATTATCTGTTAGGGCTACATCCTCATCTTGAAGCTTCAGATATTGCTGCAATTTCTTCAAATCCGCTTTAGCTTCTTCCCCTAACGGATATTCTTGTTCATCTATTAATTTAGTAAAAATTTGCTTGTATTTGTCCAGATTCTCTTTGTATTTACCATAAGGTTCTAATGCTTTGTCTCGCACTGTACGAGCTTCTTCATCAGTTAATCCTAGCTGTTCTTGTAAATCCTTCAATATTTCGGATTCCACAAAAGAAATCTCGCCATCAGCTGCAAATTCCTCAACCAACTGGTGATACTCAGCTATAGCAGCTTCCTTTCTTGCCAGTGCTAGTTTTTGTTGACGTTCTCCCTTGAGTTGTTGAGCAGCAGCCCTAATTCCCTGAGCTACATTTGTAAATGCCTCGTCTCGATTAGGCCAAGAGGTAACAGGTTCGGCATTCTTGGGCAAAAATTGTAGTTTAGCAAACGGTGTGTCACTGCAATCAGCGCTTCGCAGAATAACTGGTATGACACGAGCTTTTCCTGTATTGTGACGTTCTATTGCTGTCGTGACTTAAACTTCCCAGCAATAATTGGAACCGATAAAGTCTGAACTGACGAGTAACAGAATAATATCGGCTGTGTTTAAGTTGTCATTAATTTGGTGATCCCACTCCTCTCCAGGTAGTATCTTGCGATCGTGCCAGCTTGAAATCACACCCTGCCGTATCAAAGTACTCAGGTGATTAGCTAGTTCATCTCTTAGAACTTCGTCTTTGTGAGAGTAGGAGAAGAAAAGCTGTAGCGATACCTCTGGCATTTTGCGTTTCAGGAGTAGGATAAATTACGCTTGTAACAAATTATAGTATTTTTGCCTGAATTTTCTTAAAACCTAACGGCAATAGCTAAGACGGCTTGCTTAGTACAGTTTTGCAAAAAAGCGTAACGTTTTTAATGCAGGAGGATGCATTGGCATTGCAGGGGAACGCATTAACAATACCATCGACTCATTGGCATTGCAGAGGTACGCATTAACGATACCATCGACGCATTAACATTGTATCGGGATGCATTGGCATTGCAGAGGGACGCATTAACAATACCATCGACGCATTAACATTGTATCGGGATGCATTGGCATTGCAGAGGGACGCATTAATAATGCCACCGACACATTAACATTGCAAAGTATTGCCAAATTTAATTCGTTACAAATTAATGAAATGTTGTACTTAGGGACTTCCAATTAAAAAAATACTCAACTACTTCTTGTGGGGTGAGCGACACGAGAGCTAGTAACCAAAGGCGTGCTAAACTTCGGCGTGAGCGCTCAGTCAAACGCTGCCCACCTCACAAGATTGGATAATTTATTTGTTGGAAATCCTTTACGCCAAAAATCTTAATTTTGTTACAACTAAGAGTAAATTTGAAAATTCCGAGTTCTGAGCTAGTAATGAATAAAAATTGCAGTCTCATCCAGACTCACCTTAACAGCAGTATCTCCAATCTCCAGCGATGCACTGAGTTTCTTGTACTGAGCGCAGTCGTAAAGCCTGCGGCATAGCTACGCTTAGGGCGCAGCCTCTCGTAGAGAAGTATGTCGAAGTGTCTCTACTCCCCTGCTAGGCTAGAAATAGCCGATACAGAAGAGAGGGAATCGAGAACATGCCGCACACAATTGTTACAGAAATCTGTGAAGGCGTCGCTGACTGCGTAGGTGCCTGTCCAGTAGCTTGTATTCATGATGGCCCAGGCAAAAATGCCAAGGGAACCGATTGGTACTGGATTGACTTTGCCACTTGCATCGACTGTGGCATCTGTCTCCAAGTTTGCCCAGTAGAAGGGGCGATTCTTCCAGAAGAACGACCGGAGTTGCAAAAAACCCCGTAATAGTCCATAGTCAACAGTCAATAGTTATACTTGACTTGACTGTTGACAAATGACCAATGACAAATGACCAATGACAAATGACTATTTACTAGATGTTCAAAATGTCCATGCTGGATACATCAAAGACGTAGATATCCTGCAAGGTGTGAATTTTCGGGTTGCACCAGGGGAATTGGTAACAGTGATTGGCCCCAACGGTGCGGGTAAATCTACTTTAGCAAAAGCAATTTTTGGGCTTTTGATCCCCCACACAGGCATAATTACCTTCAAAGGTGAAAATATCGTGGGGCTAAAGTCCAATCAAATCGTCCAACGAGGAATGTGCTACGTACCACAAATTGCCAATGTTTTTCCCTCTCTCAGTGTTGAAGAGAACTTGGAGATGGGTGCTTTTGTGCTTAACGTTCCCCTGAAACCAATTAAAGATAAAATATTTACCATGTTTCCCAGACTGAGCGATCGCCGTCGTCAACGCGCTGGTACTCTCTCTGGAGGAGAACGCCAGATGCTAGCGATGGGCAAAGCTTTGATGTTGGAACCTGGTTTGCTGATTTTGGATGAACCTTCTGCTGCTTTATCCCCCATGTTGGTAACACAAGTGTTTGAGCAGATTAAACAAATTAATCAGGCGGGTACTGCGATCGTATTAGTAGAACAAAATGCCCGTAAGGCTTTAGAAATGGCTAATCGCGGATATGTATTAGAGTCTGGACGCGATGCGATCTCCGGCCCTGGTGAAGAATTGTTGAATGACCCGAAAGTGGGTGAGCTATATCTGGGAGCAGGTAAGAAATATTAAGTTTTGTGCCACCAATGGGGAACCAAAAAGCGTGTTGACAGTAGTGCTTTGGGGTGTGCCGTTAGTGGCAGTAATAGTAAATTCCCGCGACTCGAATGCATGAATGTCAATTTTGCTGTTAACAATTGCACATCCCGTGGTAATTCGAGTTTTTCCCGTTCAACATAACACCAGTTTAAGAAGAGAGCTTTAACAGGCGATAGCGATGCCTACAGCGGGCTGCGCCTACGCTATCTATAACTAATACAAAAGTCATAACACTTCCTGCCACTGCCGCGACCGTCGATTTCGATGCTCAAAGAATTCTCCCCAATAATCCTTGCGTTTCTTAATCACATCTACAGCGAGTAGAAAGGTAAAACAGGACATTCATTCAGGAAAAAATGACCAGAACGTAAATTACTCTGATTTGCCAAAACCCCCATTAGCAATTCTTAATTCTTAATTACGAATTACGAATTACGAATTAATAATTATATTGAGTGCTTTTGGCAATTTGGCATCCAAAATTTTTCTGTTGCAGTTTTAATTGACATATCAACAGGGTTACAGGGAAATTGAGAAAATTCTACAAGGGATGAATTCCCGTCTCAAAAATCCCACCCAACGGCCAGTTGTTGACGCCTACGCTCTCCAAACCACCCTAAATGGTGGGATGCAGTAAAAAAGTAGCGCAAGCGTCACCGCTTCACCACAACTGGCTAGAAATCAAACAGAAAACATATAGTACAAATGGACTTACACAGATTTAAGTCAGGTGATGACAGTGCTTAAATAGAGGCATCACAATCCGGTTTGGTTAAGATCCCCCCGCCTGCGGCGATCCCCTTTTTAAGGGGGTAAACAGAAAATAAAGCCTCCCTTTTTTAATGGGGGTTGGGGGAGCTCCGAGAGCCAAACATATTAACCGAACTGTATTGAGAGGCATCACTTAGCCAAGGGGATCATACCAAAGCGATCGCCACCATTTATTTAACCTGTAGCTGCCTTAATTTATTATTTGCCGACAGTAATAACTCTTGAGCTTTCAGATAGGCTGTTGTACCATTTTGCACCTTTTCTAATTGATTAATAATACTTTGCAATTGGCTCAATCCACGATTGCGCTCCCCATAATCAGCATTAGCAGGAATTGAAGCCAGCAAGCTTTCGATTTCTCGTTGCGCTAATTCCATTGCCTCCACAGCATCTGCCTCAGCTTGCCGTCTGACCTTAACTTGACCTAAATTAGCCTCATAAATTGCTAGTAATTTCTGTGCCTCGGTATAACCAGCTACGTCTTTTGCAGGAATTTCTTTGAGCCGTTCAATTGCCTCTATCCACAAATTTTCTATCTGTTGCCATTCTCTTACGGGGTTGCTCACACATGATTTAGGACTACTACATATTTAGTAAATGCGTCTAAGACACTTTTAATTTTTTCAGATTGGCTTCCATCCTGCCCTATAGCGATATCACCGTTTCAGCAGACTGGTCTGACGCATGACGAGGGCGAAGATGTAAGGTGATTTCCGTATCGAGTCGCTTGAGGAAAATGAGGAGTTTGCCCTCGCTGAACCGTTGAAACTCTCCTTTCATCAAATGAGATACTTCTGGCTGGGTAATGCCAAGAAGTTCGCTGATTTCGCGCTGTTTCAGATTGCGTTGAGAGAGGAGGCGGAGTACCTGAATCCCTATCTTGCCCCGCGTAAAAAGTTCCGAAGCATCCGACAAACCAAGGTCAGCGAATACGTTGCCACTGCTTTCTTCAAAAATGGGTTCTTGTGTCATTGTTGTTTCTCCCTTGCCACTGCATCCTTATAGCGTTGTTTAATCAGGTCAACATCAGCCTGTGGGGTTTTAATCCCCTGCTTTGATTTCTTCTGAAAAGCGTGCAGGACATAGATTTTCTCTCCAATCTTTACTGCATAGACTGCCCTGTAAGTATCAGTATCGTAGCGTTTGACGATTTCATGCACGCCGCTTCCAACCCCTTTAAAAGGCTTGGCATCCATTGGTGTTTCTCCTGCTTGCACCAATTGCAGCGCATAGCCTACTGATACACGTACCTCTTCAGGAAATGAGCGGATATTTTTGAGAGAGTCTCCCATCCAAACAAGAGATCGTAAAGGAATTTCTATAATATCCTCGTTATCGTCCATTTTATATGAAATTTACTATAAAATAAGTTAGACGATAGCATGAAATGTCCCCGTTTTGGAGGTTGGTTTCACTTTGTACCCAAACAAAGTAGTACTAAGGATTTAGGACTCTATATGCATCACTTCCAGCCTCCAGTAATTGTTGCCATGACCAATGAGGACTGCCGATGGTACTACAGACGAGCAGTAATAAGTTTTGATGATGGAGAAGTTAGAGTTTGTGATCGAATAGTAGCTATTACTTCCACATCGAGTCCCGAATTGATAATCTTCTATGACCCAAGCTTATTACCAATGTTTGCTGACCAATATGCATCTGCTGTAAATGAAGCACTTGAAAAAGGAGGACTTACTCGACGGCTTCAAGTAAAGAAGGGAATGTTGTTCTGGCAAGACGGGACAAAGTTTAATCACACATTCAAACTATCACTAGGGCAAGACTAGCTATCATCTGCATCGCCTCATCTTCAATAAGTTCTAAATTACCATGTAATCTGAACATTAAATGACTCTTAAACCGTGTAACAAGGTACTCTTGCATCTTGCTTAAGTCTGATATCTTCCTGAGAAAAGCTTTGTTGTTGTCAGGTAGATTAATGAGTCGAATTAATGGATTTGTCGGGCGACGTGATTTCTTAAAATTCGCAAGTGTGGTAGGTATTGCGGCTACTGCTTTTGGTGATAGTTTTTGGAATCCAGAGCAAACTGCTGTTGCTGATATTCGCCCAGTTAACCCTAGTCCAATCAGTCCGAATGAAGCCGTCAAACGCTTGCTGGATGGTAATCAAAGATTTATTCATCAAAAACGCAAATATCCCGATCAATCACTAGAGCATCTGCGATTAGTTGCTAAAGCTCAGTATCCCTTTGCCGCTATATTGGGCTGTGCAGATTCCAGAGTACCTGCAGAAATCGTCTTCGATCAAGGACTTGGAGATTTATTTGTCGTGCGAGTTGCTGGTAATGTCGTCAGTGACACGGTTATAGGTAGTCTGGAATATTCTACAGCAGTATTGGGTTCGCAGTTGATTGTGGTTTTGGGTCATAAAAGATGTGGTGCAGTAACAGAAGCAATCAAAAACGAACCACTTCCTGGCAGAATTGGTTTGATTATTGAGGGCATCAAACCATCTATAGAAAGGGTAAAGTTAAGAACGGGTGATAATATGCAGGATGTGGTTATAGCCAATATCCAGTATCAGACTGAAAAATTGCCGGAAAGCTCAACAATTTTAGCCAAATTTATCCGTGAAGGTAAACTAAAAATTGTTGGCGCTTGTTACGATATTGATACTGGTAAAGTCAACATTATTACTTGAACATCTTACACCTTTTAGGCTTAGTATTCTTAGTCTAATGATGTTGCAAAAATTATTATTTATAAAATATTTTTATTGAGAATCTTGAAGATTAATCAAATTCATTCTCACAAAAATTCAGAAAAACCCAAAAGTAAGGCACAGTGCAAGCTTGTAACAAATAAACCCAGCAGGGACCATATAACAAGACCGCCTGCCAGGAAGGTATAGTATATTCTGGCCATGTTTGATTAGGTTAGCGCTTATTTATCAAAAATAATTGCGTATCCCTAGATACAATAACTAAATCCTTTGGAAAACACAGTTAAGAAAAGTTACCAAATAGGTTAATTTCCAATTAAAACTAACAACTTCCGGAATGGGGACACGGAAAAATATTTCCGAATGACAAATGACTAATAATATAAGAAAGCGCTTCACACTTCTTAAATAATCAGCTTTATTAGAACAATGGCCAGAGACTTGCGGGGATTTATTAAAATTTTGGAAGATAAGGGACAATTACGGCGAATTTCAGCTTTAGTTGACCCAGACTTAGAAATTGCTGAGATTTCCAACCGGATGCTGCAAAAAGGTGGCCCAGGGTTGTTGTTTGAAAACGTCAAAGGCGCTTCCTTCCCGGTGGCGGTGAATTTGATGGGAACTGTGGAAAGGATTTGCTGGGCGATGAATATGCAGCATCCAGAGGAGTTGGAAACTCTAGGGAAAAAACTGGGTATGCTGCAACAACCAAAACCGCCGAAGAAGATTTCCCAGGCGATAGATTTTGGCAAAGTGCTGTTTGATGTGGTGAAGGCGAAACCAGGACGGGACTTTTTCCCTGCTTGTCAACAAGTTGTGCTTCAAGGTAATGATTTAGATTTACATAAGTTGCCCTTGATACGTCCTTATGTTGGTGATGCTGGCAAAATTATCACGCTGGGACTGGTGATTACCAAAGATTGTGAGACGGGTACTCCAAATGTAGGTGTGTATCGCTTGCAACTCCAATCTCAGAATACGATGACGGTTCACTGGTTATCAGTGCGGGGTGGGGCGAGACATTTGCGAAAAGCGGCGGAACGTGGGAAGAAGTTAGAAGTTGCGATCGCACTTGGTGTAGATCCTCTAATTATCATGGCAGCTGCCACACCCATTCCTGTAGATTTATCAGAATGGCTGTTTGCTGGACTGTACGGCGGTTCTGGTGTGCAATTGGCGAAGTGTAAAACTGTAGATTTGGAAGTTCCCGCAGATTCCGAATTTGTCTTGGAAGGAACGATTACACCAGGGGAAGTCTTACCAGATGGGCCTTTTGGTGACCATATGGGTTATTACGGCGGCGTGGAGGATTCGCCGTTGATCCGCTTTGAATGTATGACACACCGGAAAAATCCGATTTACTTAACAACATTTAGCGGTCGTCCACCTAAAGAAGAAGCAATGATGGCGATCGCACTAAATCGCATTTATACTCCCATACTGCGGCAACAAGTATCAGAAATTGTCGATTTCTTCCTACCAATGGAAGCTTTGAGTTACAAAGCGGCGATTATTTCTATTGATAAAGCATATCCGGGACAAGCGCGACGGGCAGCTTTAGCGTTTTGGAGTGCTTTACCACAATTTACATACACTAAATTTGTCATTGTTGTAGATAAAGACATAAATATTCGCGATCCGCGTCAAGTGGTATGGGCAATTACTTCCAAAGTTGACCCAGTGCGGGATGTATTTATTCTGCCGAATACACCTTTTGATACGTTGGATTTTGCCAGTGAGAAGATTGGCTTAGGTGGACGCATGGGAATTGATGGGACTACAAAGATTCCGCCGGAAACAGACCATGAATGGGGCGCACCCTTGGAATCTGACCCAGATGTGGCGGCGATGGTAGAGAGACGATGGGCGGAATATGGTTTGGCAGAGTTGCAGTTAGGAGAAGTAGACCCAAATTTGTTTGGCTATGATATGAGATAACGTGTTAGATAGAAACTGGTAAAAATCTATGCTGGCTATCAGCTTAGGAACATAAATTTAATAACTTACAAATTTCGTAGGGTGCGTTAGTAACGCACCATTCCATATGGTTCAGGTGCGTTACGCTGTCGCCAACACACCCTACAAAAGATAAGTTTTCTATTCTATGTTCCTGATCTAACTTTTATCAATAAAACTGACCAATAATTAACAAAATATTAGAATGAAAAAGCTGGAGAACATAGCCGGATATAAATGTCTCTTTGATCATCAGCAAAAGCTCTTCTCCCATGAAGTATTCTTGTATTATCAATCATTAAAATATCCCCTTTTTGCCACGAAATTTCCGTGGTTATTTTTTCAGCAATTTCATTAAGTTCAGAGACAACCTCATCAGGAATTTCTGAATTATCCTCAAACTTAAGAATCTTTGAGATGAACTGTTTTGTGGGCAATAAACTATTAATAAATACTTGATGCTTTCCACATCTGCTATGGATAATGGCTGGACAAATGTATTCAATCAGAATCGATTTATCATCATTTACTGTTAGATGCGTATTATTATTCTGACAAATCTCTTCCAGTGTATTCAAGTTATCTGTTTGGTATTTTTTCTGCCACTCCTCTTTAGATATGCTAACGGTGAATTTTAGCTTCTTTTTGTTGAACAATTCTTTGGTTGAACTACTAATTTCATGAAAAAATTGTCTGCCATCACATACTGTAGTTTCACCATCTTCTAATGGTGGATTAGCACAGAAAAACCACAGCATAAGTGGGATAGTCTGCTGATAATACATTTCTCCGTGCAACTTAATCTCTGACTTAAAATCGTTTACGCTTAAGAGAGTCTGATCCCCATTAATTACCCTTCTCCTGAATGCACCACCAGCATAATTTATAAAATCTCTACTCAAGAAATTGGTAAATTCTTTAAAAGTGTCAGTATCAACATTAAATCTTCTAAAAAGTAAGATTCCATCAGATTTAAATAGACTAATAATTTGTTCTTTGTCTAATTCTAAAATACTGACATGATCGAGATTAATAATCTCTTTACCTATGCCATCTGATATGGGCTGTATCTTGGTATTCATATAACTTAATAAAAATTTGTCGAAATTTGAACTCACTGTTGGCGTTAACTACACCATATACTGACATCTTAATACTCAATCATGTCGTTGTGTTGTATCCATCTGCGTAGGCGTAGCCCGTCGTAGACATCGCAATACTAAATTTTGTAAAATTATAAGTGTTGTTACAGTACTAAAATCCCTTTTATAAAACTACGTTACAAAGTTAACCCTAATTTATTTGGGTAGATTCTGAGAGAGAAATAAGACTACAGCTTTAGTTACTGATACCAGAAAATTAGAGAAATTATGATAAAAAAAGTGAAAAATCCAGCATCAAAGTTAGTGATAGGATTAACATTCAGTTGTATTAGTATAATGCTCAATACAGGTATAGCTAATCAAATAGCTTTAGCGAAATCAACTAATCCTCAAAAGTACAATATTCTTGCCTACGTCACCGATACAGATGCACAAGGTTTAAATGTGCGGAGTGGTGCAAGTACATATAACACAATTCTAGGGCAAATACCCATCAACGAAACAGTTCAGGTTATTGGTGCTGCTGGAGATTGGGTACAGATTACTAATGCTAGTGATGGTTTTCAAGGAACTGGATGGGTGTTTGTGCCAAAATTAGGCTTAACAACGCGGGGCTACGGTACTAATGGCGTGGATTTATATGCTAGTACCAGTCAACAAAGCCTAAAAGTGCGAAGAATTCCGGCTAATACGGTTGTTAAGTTGTTAGGCTGTCAGAAAGATTGGGCGCAGGTAGAATATCAAGGTGTTAAGGGTTGGTTAATAAGGAAAGATCAATGTGGTGCTGCCCTTACTAGTTGTTCTTAAAACTCCATCTCCAACCCCCTTCCTCGCTTGCGAAGAGGGGATTATGATAATTACTTTTAAATGAGATATTTATTATGGCTTATCCTTTTCCTGGTATGAACCCATATTTAGAAGATCCTGAATTATGGCCAGGAGTACATGGGAGACTAATAGTAGCGATCGCAGATTACCTCTCTCCTCAACTACGTCCTAAATATTTTGTCGCCATTGAAGAACGAATTTATCAAACTACTGGCGACGATAAACTCTTGGTTGGTATTCCTGATGTAATAGTACAAAATTCACAGACAGCAATAAATCCTAAAATACCGAATATAGCTGTAGCTACACCTGCCGTTCAACCTAAAACGGTGACAGTTCCCATACCTGAGATAGTGAAGGAGAGATATTTAGAGGTGCGAAAGGTAGCAACAAAAGAAGTAGTGACAGTGATTGAAATTCTCTCACCTAAAAATAAACGTACAGGAGAAGGACGCAACGCCTACGAAACTAAGCGACAGCGAGTATTGGGAAGTTCAACACATTTGGTGGAAATTGATTTATTGCGTGCTGGGGAACCAATGTTAGTTTTTGGGGATGGTACACAAAATGATTATCGGATTTTGGTTAGTCGCGGGCAAAATCGTCCCCAATCTGATTTATATGCCTTTAATTTAAAAGATGTAATTCCCTCATTTGCCTTGCCGTTGCGAACTGATGATAGTGAACCATTAGTGGATTTGCAGAGTTTATTAGCTGGGATTTATGAGCGTGCAAGTTATGATTTAGTAATAGATTATAGTCAAGAACCAGTGTCACGATTGTCAGAAGAGAATGCAGTTTGGGCAAACGCTTTGTTACGGGAGAAACAACTCCGTTAAAAAAGAAGTTACTATCAAATTGTAGTTTGTCGTGGCGATCGCCGTCCTTATGCTGACTTATATGCTTTTAATTTACAAGATATAATTCCACCCTTTCCCGTACCTTTGCTTTCTGGAGATACGGAACCAGTTATAGATTTGCAGAGATTGTTAAATGAGGTATATGACATCTACGGTTATGATTTGGTAGTAGATTACAGTCAATAGCCAGTACTAGCGTTATCAGAAGCAGATGCAGTTACAGTTAAAGTAACAAGAATCGTAATTATCTATTTAAAAAAAAATAATTTTCTTCTATTCCATCATCGTTGCTTACAGTAACTTTAAAAACAGGTTGAGATTTTCTAATAATCATAACTTGGTTACATTGAGAACATTTTTGTTCTAAATATATTTCTTCACCATGTTCAATAATTCTATTTACTAAAATTTTATGCTTGTTATGGCAATAAAGACACACTTTCTCGTCAATATTTTTTAGTTTTTGTCTTTGCCATTCATTTATATTAATTATTACTAACTTGATAGCTAGATTAATTGAGCGACAAAATAAATCATTCCATTTACATAATCGTTCATAACTGAAATTAGAAGATGAAAACCATTTTTTTTCTCCATGAACACAACCGCTTAATTCTTTATATAAATCTGAAAATTCTTTGGCTATATCTTTATCAATTATAGTTTTTTCAAGCAATGTATTAATTATACCTTTTTTATCTCTGTAACTATGCATTTGTAGGTGTTGAAATCTATTTAATCTCCAGTTTTTATAAGCAGCTTCATTTATACAAAAGTAAATCGGCTTAACAACTTCTTCTAAAAAGTTTCTTAATACTTCTAATCCTTGTTTGTAATAGAATCCTGATACTAAATACATAGAACTATTAATTTCACTTATCGTCTCATTAATATGGTCTATACAAAAAAATAAAGCTTCTGCCCTTATATATCTTATTAGGCAGTTCCAAGCAATAAAATATTTACCAACTTTTCCGAACTCAGGATCATCTATTAAGTTAGGTATTAATTCATTAAATTGACCTGCTGTCAATGTAACTCTTTTTATCCATTCTTGAAATATTTGTCTATAATTAAGATAAAAATATATTACTGTATCTTTGTGATTTATTGATATACGGCTGCCATCTTCTTTAACTACTATTCCTTGTTTATCATAAACCTTATAAATAAATTCTAACAAATCTCTATCTATGTTTTCATTCCAGTTAGATAATGCTTCTGGCGAAAAAGGTAGAGAAGTAAATAAATTTTGAGAAATAATATCCATTTAATGCTTAGTGAATTGATACTTGTAATATTCTAATGACTGTTTGACCGTTACAATCGGTTTATAGCTAGTCTAGCCGTCTTAGGTGATGATCGCCCCACATGGAAACCAAATCAGTTAATTTTAATATATTAAGTTAAATTAAGAAGTATTGCAAAATAGTAAACAATTTTTGGGAATATCACCCAAGCTAATTAAAAGGTTTACGCCGAATAGATATTTTAATAGAATAATCTCATCAAAAGATTCGCAGAAACATAAATGGACTGGATTACACTACTGCGATCGCTACAGTCTGATTTTATTAAAAGGTTAACATCTGGTTGTTTGCTTCATTGTGAAACAGAAGGTCAATATAGTGAATTAACTATAATCTCTGGAGAGAGATTAAAGGCACTACGGGAATTTTGCTGGCTGATGGCTGAGAAATATAAGCGTGTTTCGCCAGTGCGTGACGTTTTTCTTAGCTATCTCAAAGGGAAGTTGGGTGAGGAAGTTGTCAAAGAACGTTTAGCTGATTTTATTACCGAAGTTGATTATGAAAAGCGATTCGGCGGTGATGGCAATATAGATTTTACCTTGACTTCTGACCCATCTATTGGTATTGAGGTTAAATCTCGTCACGGGAGTATTGATAGAGTTAGATGGTCAATTAGTTCTGAAGAGGTTGAAAAAAATGCAGTTGTAGTTTGCATTTTGATTCAAGAAGATGTGAATGAAGCACAATCTGAGTATCACCTTTTCTTGGCTGGCTTTCTCCCAACCCAGATGATTAAGTTGAAGACTGGTAAAATTTCATTTGGGATAGAACAATTACTGTATTGCGGTGGTTTATGGTGCTATCTAGAACAATTACAATCTTCTATAAATAATTCTTATAAGCAACAACCACCAATTTATAAATATCTCCCGAAGCCGGAAATTCCATCTAATCCAACTAATAATCAGTTGCTCAAATCTTCCTTTCAACCTGAATTAGAGAACTATTTACAATATCGGGATGAAGATTTAAATATACGTTATGTAAAATTGGGTGATGAATGTTTTGAGAGAGGAGAATATCCGAATGCGATCGCCAACTATAATCAAGCCTTACAAGTTCAATCTAACGATGTTGATTTATATTATAAACGAGGTTTCGCTCACTATCAAGTAGGCGATTATGAAGCAGCGATCGCAGATTATTCTCAGGCAATTCAGATAAATCTTTATGATGCTAAATCTTACAATAAACGAGGTTTAGCTTTGTCTCAACTGGGGCGATTAGAAGAAGCAATTCATGATTATACTCAGGCTATCATAATTAATCCTAATGTTGCCGTAGCTTATAAAAACCGGGCTGAAGCTCGTTCTCATGTAGGAGATAACCAAGGAGCAATTGAGGATTACACTCAGGCTATTAAAATTAACCCCCATTATGCTGATGCTTATAAAAACCGTGGAATTGCTCGTTATTTATTCGGCTCTCAACCGGGATTTCCCCAAGCGATCAAGATTAATCCTAAAGATGCCATAGCTTATAAAAAACGTGGTAATGCGCGTTCAGATTTAGGAGATTTTGAAGGAGCAATTGAAGATTATACTCAGGCAATACAGATTAATCCTAATTATATCGATGCTTATTACAACCGTGGTAATGCTCGTTCTGACTTAGGATATTTTCAGGGAGCAATTGAAGATTATACTCAAGCAATACAGATTAATTCAAATTATGCAGATGCTTATTACAATCGTGGCAATATCCGTTTAGAAATAGCAGATAAACAGGGAGCAATTGAAGATTTTCAAAAAGCGGCAGACATCTATCGTCAAGAAGGTAAACTAGAAGCACTCAAAGATACACGAGAAAGAATATTAGATTTAGAAATAGAAGAATCATTAGATATTTTAAAGTTCTAAAAAATCGATGAATTTAGATAATTAGAAATTTTTAGCTAGGCTGCATATCCCCGACTTATTTGAGAAGTCGGGGATTTAACTTTTCAGTTAAATTCAGAAATATTGGGTTGAGCGCCTATTTACTTAGCTCACAAAATCGCTCCACTTTCTTTCAAATAAACCCGTGTAAATGGTTCATCTTCAGCCAAAGTATAATCTTCAATTAACCCTTTGCGACGCACAGAAATGTCGTTACCTTTTCTAATCACCACAGTAGAACCATCGAAGACATCCCGCACTAGTATCATCTCTGTTTCGGTGGGATTATCCAAAACTACGATATTACTACTCCGGTAAAACATGCCCTCTTCATTTAGGATGTCTTCCGCATATTCGGCAATCAGCAAATCAAGTTTTGGATGACGCAGCAAAGTTTGGACGTTGTTGTTGTAATTTTTGCTTAATACTTTTTTCGAGCGATTCACAAAAACTGCATCACGACAAACAGCGCCTATTGTCCAGTCGGGATGTTGCAAAAGGATATGGTCAATCGTTGCTTGCAGTTCTTCAACGGAGATTTTATTAAAGGTAATAATCGGTATCCTGGCATCTGTACCCGACTCAAAAAAGGTTTCTAAGATATGGGAAGGCACATCAACACTTTCACCAACAGAAGGTTTAAGATGCATTAAAACGCCTGGTGCAGCGTTGATTTCCAGAATGGCAAAGTTACTGGACTTCCAAGATTCTGAGAGACTTTTGGTAATGACATCAATACCAAGGCAAGTCAGCTGGAAGTGTTGGGCAATATCTTGCGCCAAGATAATATTGTCAGCATGAAGTGTCTGGGTTGCATCGATGCTTATACCTCCGGCTGAAAGATTGGCAACTTTACGCAGGTAAACAGTGCGTCCCTTCTCAATCACGCTGTCTAATGATAAGCGCTGTTCGTCTAAGTAGAGTTCCATCGCTTCATCAATCTGAATTTTACTCATGGGCGAGGTTGGCGTATCTAAACGTGCAGGTTTGCGGTTCTCTTGGCGGATTAACTCTGCAAGTGTTAAGTAGCCATCACCAATAACCGATGCTGGACGGCGTTCTGTGGCGGCGACGAATCGACCATTGACACACAATAAGCGAAAATCTGATCCGGAAATACTTTTCTCAACAATTATCCGAGTTAGCTGGTCTTCGGGAATCGCTGCCAGTGCCCTATTATAAGCAGATACCAGTTCTTTTGAGTCTTGCACATCAGCCGTAACACCAATTCCTTTGTGACCAACCACTGGCTTAACTGCCACTGGGTAACCAATTTGTCTGGCTGCGGCCAAGGCTTCCTTTTCAGAAAAGACGATATTGCCCTCAGGGACTGGGAAACCCAAGGTTTTTAAAAATGCCTTGCAGTCATCTTTGCGGGTGGTAAACTCCGAATCTAGATGACTATCACAGTTAAATGTTGTTGCTACCCCCCGGACATGTTTTTTTCCCAAGCCGTATTGCATCAATCCTTCTTCCCACAAATAAAAGGCGGGAATACCTTTTTCGTAGGCTGTTCGCAATAGGGCGTAAACCGTGGGGCCACCATAGGCAGATGCGCGGAATCTATTTTGCAGCCTCACTAGCTGCTCATCAAAGGTAAAGTCCTCGTCTTGAGTAATGGCTTCAAACCAATCCCAAACAAAATAAGCTACTTCTCTAGTTGTGCGTTCATGTAGTGATTGGACGCTAATCCGCACCAAATCTGGATATGGCTTAACACTCCAATGGTTAAGGTGCAAATCCATGTCCAGCTTTCCGACTTCGGACACAACTTGGGCAAATAGATGAGCATAAGATTCGTAGCTTTGGCTGCCCAGGTGTGGATAGCGATCGCCAATGCTTGCAATATAATCTTCAATGGGCAAAGGCTCTCTAGACTCAATTAGAGCAAAGTCAAATACTAGCGCCCCTGTATCTAAATAGGGGTTGGCCCCAATATAATGCTTGAAGTTGAATATATCGAATACATCCGTTCTTCTAGCATTTATGCGGACTAAATCACTGCTTTTTTGTAGAACCATTGATTACGAACCTTTGGCTAAACACCCTGAAATTTAGATGCTGAGTTATGGTTACTCAGACTTATTGATTGTAGATTGATTCAGATTAATTTTGAAGAGTGATGGCAAAGCCATTAATCTAATCAGAACCTACCTTAACTCTATTCGTAAGTATTTTCAACTATCTCAAGGCATAATTAAACCCCCCTTCTTTAGCAAAGAATAAAGCACAGTCTATTCATCCTCATGAATAGTCAAAAATATAACCTTTGAAAGGTGTAACATCCACCCAAGTATTTGTATAATTAAATGTACGGTATTTAAAAGACAGCTAAAGTTATGAATAGCACACAAGCTGCTCTAAGAGATGAAATTCGAGAACTTGCTGAGGAAGCTTTTCACCAAAAGCTGATATCTGGACATGGTGATGGGGCAGACATGAATGAGTATCAAATTGTCTACCAAGGCAAACCCAGGCATCTCCCACTAGAACAAGCACGTTTTTTCTTAACAAACTTGCTTTACAGAAGTCGGATTCATTAGGACTTACCATCAGATATTTAATTGCAGCCAGCCAGAGTTAATACCCAATTACTCACGATCGCACGATAAATCTCCAATCGATAATTAGCAATATAGCCAACTGCCTCTAGAAAATACCTCTAGAGGCAGTTGGCGTTGTGGATTTTATTTAGTAAGGGAAAATTAATTTTGATGAGAGTTATTTTTTAGGTAATTTTCCGGAAAAATCTTTTGGTCTAATTGCGATGTCTAACGACAAGCCGCTTTGCGTCTACGCAAATATTAATCCTACTTCTATCAGCTAATCTACCAAAGGGATGTTTGTATAATTTCAATTGTCATGGTTTAGTGAGATTTATGAACTAAAATCAGGGGGCATCATGGTGCAGAGTAATATCAAACGGCAGTTGGTAATTATTGGGGGAGCTGAAGACAAGGATGGAGATTCCATAATTCTGCGGGACTTTGTGCGACGCTCTGGGGGTATCAAGGCGCACATTGTAATTATCACGGCGGCGACAGAATTACCAAAAGAAGTGGGAGAAAATTATATTCAAGTTTTCGAGCGGCTGGGAGCCGAAAATGTTCGCATTCTTGATACAGAAACGCGCGAAGATGCATCTTCATCTACTGCATTAGAAGCAATTAATAAAGCAACTGGGGTATTTTTTACTGGCGGAAACCAGGCTCGCATTACCAGCATCCTCAAGGATACCGAAATTGATGCGGCGATTCACAAACGGTTCTCTGAAGGTGTAGTTATCGCAGGCACAAGCGCGGGTGCTGCCGTGATGCCAGACGTAATGATTGTGGAAGGCGACTCAGAAACACATCCAAGGATTGAAACTGTCGAAATGGGCCCTGGTCTAGGCTTTTTACCAGGGGTGGTAATTGACCAGCATTTTTCCCAGCGCGGACGCTTGGGACGCTTAATTTCAGCTTTGATACTACAGCCTGCTGTTTTGGGATTTGGTATTGACGAGAATACCGCTATGGTAGTGACAGATAACCAAATTGAAGTGATTGGCCAAGGCGCTGTCACTATTGTTGATGAATCAGAAGCTACATACAACAATATGGGCGAAATTTTGAAGGATGAATCTTTGGCGATTTGCGGAGCAAAGCTTCATATTTTGCCACATGGCTTCAAATTTGACCTGAAAACCCGCCAGCCCATCCTAAATAATGGCTCTGTTGCAAATCTCTCTGTACCTGTTGGTGCAACCACCACTTAACTTTGAGCAGGTGCGTTTAAATTGAGCCAATAATTAATACTTGTAGATTATTAAATATCCTCCCAAGTACTCTCAGAAATAGGGGACATAGCCCCGGATTTTCAGGAGAAAAGGGGGGATTAATTATTAATATTCCTTATCTTGAGTTCAGCAACTCCTACAACTAAGTAAGTAGGCAAGAATTAATCGAACTATATTACACAAAGTCAAATTACCTAAACTTGCTTGTAGCAAGGGCTTCAGTCCTTACAAATTAAGTAAATTTCAAGTGGTATCAACTTCTATGACAATCTACTTTTATAGCACTCGTGAAGAATATGGCTGTTTCTCCAACTTTTCGCCCCACGGCTTTGAATTAGATGGATTGTATTGGCCAACTAGCGAACACTACTTTCAAGCGCAAAAGTTTGTGGGTACACCTCATGTAGAAAATATCCGCCTAATTAAAACACCTAAAGATGCGGCAAGAATGGGGCGTGAGAGAACCCGTCCCTTACGTCAAGATTGGGAACAAGTTAAAGACGACATTATGGGGCAAGCTGTGCTATGTAAATTTCAAACTCATACAGATATCAGGGATATCTTACTTTCCACAGGAAATGCAGAAATTGTTGAAAACTCGCCCATCGATTTTTACTGGGGTTGCGGAGCCGATGGTAGTGGTAAAAACATGCTAGGAAAAATTTTAATGGAGGTGCGAGAGATCCTGCACCATACATACAGTGCAGATGTTGATCATAGAACAGTTAAATAATATTGTTGCTATGAATGCTTGCCCCAGTATCGACTCCTATAATCAAATCCGGTTCTCCCCTTTTTAAGGGGAGCCAGCGCGGTCTTGGGGGTTTCCCCCATGAGCGACTGGCGTGGGTTAGGGGGGATCTATAAGTGCCTAAAGTCACAGCAAAACACTTTTCAAACAACCTCTAAAGACACATTCGCCGAAACTTTTGAAATGTAGATTATTGTTGAGTAGCTTAAAAGCAGCAATTCTTCACAGGATTGACACTCTGCGGTCTAAAAACGTATTGATATTTGAAAGTTACATATTGGCTAAGTAATAACTATAGTAATTACTCTTCATGAGTGGTAATCTGAAAGCCTCGATCAACGATTCAATAGCGAAGCGATCGCTTCATTGATAAACTCTCACTCCTGCTTAACTTACGCTGTGTTAAACCAGCCTGATGAAAGATACCTTCTGGTTTTGGGAACACTAGAGTTAGCACCAGACTTAACAGGAAGGAGTTGATGTCTAAAAGCAAATGGAATAACAGATCGAAAAATACAGTTCCCCTGCAACTACCCATAACATACTTAAAACCAGTGAAGCATAATACAATTACCCATGAATTTGACTCTGGTTCACAAGCAGAAAAACTACCTTCACAGGAAAGTGACGACCATTTATCGGAAGCGTCCAAGCTACTACGGCAAGGAATTCAACAGCAGCAAGCCGGTGAATTAATAGCGGCAATCAAGTCTTTGCAACAATCCTTGGGGCTGTTTCAGGCAGTTGGGGATTTGCAAAAGCAGGCACAGGTACTTTCTTTTTTAGGATTGGTAACTTACAGCGCTGGAGACTACAAAGGTGCTATCTCGTACTCCCAACAGTGTATCTCTTTGAGCGAAGACACCTCAGATTTGGTAGTGCATATGCAAGCACTTTCCCATTTAGGCAATGCATATCGTCACCTGAATAACCCTAAAAAGGCAATTGAGTTTCTAGAAAAATGTTTGAAAATAACGCAGCAACTGCAAGACAAACGGAGTAAAGTGGCAGCACTGAATAATTTGGGATTGGTGTATAAAGCTTTAGGCAACTTTACACAGGCAATTGAGTATCAGCAGCAAAGCCTAGAAATTGTGCGGGAACTCAAAGATAATTGGGGCGAGGAACAGGTACTCAAGAATTTGGGTAATGCTTGGTATGCTTTGAACAATTATCCAAAAGCGATCGCCTACTATGAGCAATGTGTATTAATAGCACGTTCCTTAAAAAATGTTCGCAGTGCTTCTCAGGTACTAAAGAATCTGGGTCATGCTTGTTATGCCTTATATGATTATCCCAAAGCGATTAAGTATTATGAAGAGCGGTTGCAATTAGCCAAAGAAATTCAAGATCAGCGTAGCGAGGAACAGTCTTTAGGTAATTTAGTAGTTGCTTGTGAAGCTTTGGGTGACTATAACAAAGCAATTACATATCATGAAGAACGTTTGCTGTTAGCTAGGAGTATCAAAGACCGACGCACTGAACAAGAAACTCTTGCTCGTCTGAAAGCTGCTTACGAAGCTTTGGGTGATTATGCCAAAGCTATGCAATACCAGCCAGGAACATCTGCAAATAGTTAAAAAGCAACAGAAGGAAACCATTCAAAATTCACTCATTCAAAATTTAAAATTACTCGCACAGGTTAATTCCCCCGATTATCTTTTAGTTGTTGGAGATATACGAGAACTTCTAATGTATCTACTTGGGGAAATTGGGCGTAAAAATTACTCACACTCCAGAAGGGTTCCGGTGTTTCCAAAACAATTGTGCGATCGCCCCACTGTTCTAACCAGGGTAGCGATTTTTGTGGCGCTACTGGAGTACATAGCCAAACTGCTGCTGGAGAAAGCGCTTTGAGGGCAGTTGCCGCTACCGCTATTGTCATACCTGTGGCAATACCATCATCAACTAAAATCAGCGTAGCATCCTCTGCATTGAACTGCGGACAAGCAGGAATTAATTGAGCCTCAAGAGACTTAGCTTGGTTGATCGCTTTATTTAAAGCCACTTCTCGCCACCGCGCATCATGTTTAGGGCGAACTAGCTTTTGATCAGTCCAAAGAACATTTCCAGAAGTAGTGACTGCACCAATTGCTAACTCTGGGTTTTGTGGATGGCTAATCTTTTTCGCCACAACAATTGTCAACGGACAATCCAAAAGACGTGCTATTGGTGCTGCTACTGGTACACCCCCTCTCGGCAAAGCATAAACAATTGGTACAGGCTTTACCCCAGAATCAATAGTTTGCTGAGTCAAAACATCATGAATCACTCGCGCCAATTCCTCACCCGCATGGGTGCGATCGGCAAAAAGTGGGGTATGTGACATGGTTTCCCCCAGCATCTTAGGACGGCACTGCCTCTATCATGACTGAATTTTGTCTCAAATTAACTGATACAATAAGATTTGTATAAATAATTAAGTATTCAGCAAAAGTCTATTTATTCTGAAAAATCTCTACCAGAACGGTATTTAACTCAGATAAGACAGCTGGTGCTGATGCCAAAATCCTAATTTTCATGAGCAGCGAAACCCAACTCAGTCTCTTCGACGACTCAACCTTTAACCAACAAGAACTGATTCCCACAGACGCGAAAATTCCGATCGCTCCGGGAACTTATCCCAGCATGACGGAGTTGACACAGCATTGCGATCGCTGCCACCGTTGTGCATTGGGCGACACTCGGACTCATGCTGTTGTCGGACGCGGTAATCTCAAAGCCCCAATTATGGTCATAGGGGAAGCGCCTGGTCAAAATGAAGACGAAACGGGTTTACCATTTGTAGGTAGATCGGGGCAGTTACTAGAGAAAATATTGGCATCTGTGCATTTGACTACTGAACAAGATGTATACATCGCCAATATCAATAAATGTCGTCCACCAGATAATAGAGTTCCTACTCCAACAGAAGTGGCGGCTTGTCTTCCCTATTTATTAGAACAAATTCGCCTAGTTGATCCCAAAATAATTTTGTTAACTGGTGCAACTGCTGTCAAAGGAATCACTGGCGATAAGCGGGGAATTACGAAAATTCGCGGACAGTGGCTAGAGTGGGAAGGGCGTTTATGTATGCCAATTTTTCATCCTTCCTACTTGCTGCGTAACCCTTCTAAGGAAAGAGGTGCGCCTAAATGGTTGATGTGGCAAGATATCCAGACAGTGCGTGCCAAGTTAGACGAAATCCAAAACAACAGCTAATTTGGTAAATTTGCTCAAAATGTTGACGATTTCAGAGATTATACTCTAGATAATCTTTGATTTCATTTGCTGCTAATAGGGTTCGTTTGCTACTTATAGGATAATACGGTTCAGTTGAGGATAAATTGTAGGTTGGGTTGTAGCTTGCTTAAGAGCAGGGGTACGAAGTGAAACCCAACAAGTCGCGAAGAATGTTGGGTTTCGTTCCTCAACCCAACCTACGCTCTTTAAGGTTTTTGACGCTAACTGAACCGTATAGACTCAAAACACTGTAGAAGCATACCTTAATCATAGAGAACAGTTAGCTGAATTTCTACAGCAACGTTTGTTCAGTGTTCAACCTAATTTGAGATCTCATTCGTTCTCGCTTATTGGCTCAACAACAATCTTAAGCTTATGTTGAGCTTGTTGCTCGATGAAAACTTTGTAAGTAATTTATACGAAGTATTGAATTATTTAGCAGTCTTAGCAGTCTTTTTGATACCTTGCCATCTTTCTCGCAGTCGCTGCAAGTTAGGAGTATGTCCACCATAACGCCAGCTTACATAGGCTTGGCTAATCTCATCTATGACCTCAGCAGTTGCTGGGGCGTGATGCTGGTATGATCCTCTGGCATACTCTAAAGGTGTTTGTGCTGGATGTTTGCCTAAACCTTTTTGGGTTGTCCATTGCAGCATTTGTTGATAAAGGCTCTCCATTGCTGGCAATTTTTTTAACCATCGACGATTGCGCCACTCTCGCCACTGACCCCAACCCAGCCAACCGAAGAAAGCTGCTGTAGTTGCCAAGATTAAGCCAGTCAATATGCCAAACCAACCTTGAGAGAATAAAGCTAAAAACCAAGCGATCGCTCTAATTACCCACCTAAATATTGTCCCAAATACATTATTCAATAAACCTGTCACCGGAGATGGCAGCCATCCAGCAACCCAGTGCCATAACTGGCGCAACACACTAAAAGTCTGAGTATCTTCTACTGATGGAGGTATGAGGGGATGATTGGGAATGGGGTCAAAGGCAAACCAGCCATATTTAGGAAAATATACTTCCGTCATCGCATAAGCGTCAGTATTACGGACAACATATAGCCCTGTAAATGGATTAAATTCTCCTGGACTAAACCCAGCCACTAACCGCGCTGGGATACCAATGGAACGCAGCATCACCGTGAGAACTGTTGAGAAGTGGTCTGGATAACCTCCCTTTTGCTTAAACAAAAAAGCTTCTACCAAGTCTTCTTTTTCATTTAAATAAGGCAATCCTAAAGGATTTTGGGGAACAGAGTAGTGTTGTTTAAGGTATTGAGCTAAGTAGAGAGCCTTTTCATAGGGTGAATCCAAACTTTTAAAAGACTTTGATACCCCTTCTTGATTGTAGTTAGCGAAAATTTCTTCGGTACGTTGTCGGACTTTTTCGGCAATTTCGGAAGGAATTTGCAGATAATACTTTTTAATATGTTGTGGATATTTAGTCGAAGCTTTACCTAACAAAGTCTGATCGCGGTATGGTACTGCTGAAATTACTGTGTAGGTAAGTCCTTGTGATAATTCCACAGGCGATCGCAATCCGTCTTCTGTATCAACAGCGATTATTGGTGTGGGAAAGTAAACTTCCTTGGGATAAGCCATCGCCGGAATTAGGTTAGGCAAATCCGCCACCACTGTATAAGTTTGTACCACCTCTTGGGTTTTAGTAGTAATCAGAGGTGGATTAAGAAAAATTTGGTAAGACCAAGGCGATCGCCTCATGGTCATAACATCATCATTGCGGGAAATCTCCCATCCCTTGCCTGTATAGTGGTCAAATCCTAATACTCGCCAAAAACCCTCAGCTTGCGATCGCACCCGCATTACAACCTTAGGTTTCATCTCGCCCCGCAGGTTTTGGTTAATTTGGCTATTAAAACCGTAATAAAAGTTATCATCTAGTTTACCTGGTTGACCAGTTTGATTTTGTCCCGTACCACTGCCTTGATTATTACCATTACCTTGGCGGACATAACCAGGATTGATGATACTACGTCCTGTGAAACTACCTTTTATTTGAATAGCAGAACTTACAGGAAAATTCCGTAACTGATAGCCAGGGAATCGGGGTAAAATAGCAAAAATTGCCAGCCCCAGACCGACAATTAACAGAAAATTCAGAATTAAAAATTTAAAATTAAGAGTTGAGGAATTCTTCTGATTGAATTTTTCATTCTTTATTTTTAATGGTTGCAAACCTAAGCGTGAGCGATAATCTAATACTAAAGTTGGTAGAGCGATCGCTAAAAATAACAGCAGTATCGGTGCAAATGCTAAAGTCTGACTTAGCGTTGCCGCCACACCCAATAAAATCAGTCCTATGACAATCGAATAGCCCAAATTTTTCCGGCGGGGTGTATCAAAGCTATGCAGCACCTGGAGTTGAATTAATAACTCTGCCAAACCCAAGCGCGTATCATTCAACTCCCCTACTAATCGCCCAAAGAAAGCACCCAGTGCTACTAACATTCCGATGGCAATGCAGAACTTAACTGCAACACTGGTATCGCGGCGACGATAGTAACTCCAAATCGCACCCACTACACTCAGGGGTAACGCCCAAAAACTGAATGAAGTCTCGGCGGCGATATCCGTCGCGACAATTCCCAAAATAACCAACGCTAGCACCAGCACCCGCAAGGAAATTGAATCTTCCACTTCTGTCAAACGCAACCCCTGCGGATTTCGTCGCCAGAAATTACCTACAGGGAGACGCCAAAACCGATTCATCCTGGATAAGTTAAACATTTCGAGTTTAAGGTGTAGATGCTACGGAAACAATGCTAAGGACGGAACTGGCCGCCCTACATTCAAGTATTCCCGTTGGGGGAAGTTTTCTTATCCTGTCTTTAAGCGTCTATAGGTGGAAAATAGATGGCTCTCTAAAATAGAGGCGTGGCGAAATCAGCACAACGCAGCGAATTAACTCGTTCCCCAGACTTTGCTACTACTTTCCCGTAGTCCGCGCCAGCAGCCTACCCTTCTCTACGAGAGGCTGCGCCAACGGGAACGCTGCGCGAACGTTTGTGTAGCCACGACTACTTGATTTTCCGTAGTCCGCCCAGGCGGACTTCGTTTATATAGCCACGACTTCCAATCGTTCGGGCTTTTAATCCAAAATTTAAAGGGGAACAAATCCCCAAGGCAACAGCTAAGGGAATGGTTATCTTAATATATCGGCGTTGATCGACGTAGTGTGCTAGCGGTGGTAATTTAGACTAAATCGTCGGACTAATCACAAACAACAACGACTGTTGGTCTATTTCTGGAAACTCAACTTCCAGAGTATAAGTTGGGTTAAGTTGTTCGCAGCCTAACTCTACACTTAAGTATCCGGAACTCGAAGATGTTGCCATTGCTAAAGTGCCACTTCCCCGAAGTGTCAAAGTTCCTTTAACAGGTAACTCAGCCTGAACAAGTAAATTCGTAAGTTTACCTAGAAACTGGTACTCTACTCTGATGTTCAAAGTACCGACACTGGTTAGCCATTGTCTTTCTACCACTGGACTGGTTGCTGAAAGTGGTAGAGTCAGATTTTCCAGTAGTTGTTTAGCTGCTAGCAACGACAAAGCCATCTGTTGACGTGGTTGTAAATCTGAGTAATCGCTCTGAATATTGGGCATTGTCTCCAGACTATTTACAGACCGATAGGTGCTTCTTAGCACCAATCCAGCTATGTCGTTTAGTGCTTGAGACTCGTTGGGAAAAAAGTTCTCCACCACCTGAACTAATTTTGCCCCCAGCGGCACTGAAGATGTAACCAACGCCTGACACTGTTCTAGCAATTGCCGGAAAACTCTCTCCGGCAAGGGACGCGGCAGGTTCAGCTTCGACTGTTGTACCATCCACCCCCAGGTAGGAACGAGTGTCATTGACGGCTCGTCAACAAAATCGGGATAGTCGATTAATTGTGTTTCCCAGGGAAACAACGGTGGGTGGTCTTGGACTTGGATTTGTAACCGACGCTTAAGGACGGCTTGGAAACGATCTTGCACAGTAGGAATTTCTCCCAATTGAAAGGTCTGGGGCGTTTCTCCCAATTTTGGCTGACTGCTTTTTGAAGCAGTGGCTTCCTTGAGGAGGTTTTTTGCCCCGTCATTTTCCTCACATACCGACAGTTGCTCGTGATTTTTGAGATTATCTGTCAATAACCAATCGAGACACTGGTGTTGTAAGGATTCTGAGTCACTATTCATGAGTAGATGCACCTGATCCGGACACTAATGAGTTACGAATTTCCCAAGCTTGTTCTAGAATCTTAAACCACCGTTTTTGAAGTTGTGCCATTGACAGCCCTAAAGTTTTTGCTATTTTTTCATCGGCTTGTCCTTGTTGCTTCAACTCTAGTAAAGACCGTTGTTTATTGTCCAACTGCGCTGTGTATACTTGCCATTGCTGGGGAGTTAAACCCAAATTGGTGTGCAAAGAAGCTTCCAGCCACTCGTGAACTAATTCCCAACGGTGTAACAAGGCAAACCGAATTAAATGATACTTAAAGCGCTGCTGCAAGTAATCTCTCTGACGAGGGGTTAAACCTAAAATCGACTCAATTTCCTGTGCTGATAGATCCTGGAGACGCAGGGAAAAGTAATCAGCGCAGTCAGATTGTTGCCGTTGTTCGAGATAATTCATTAATTCCGTAATCACAACGGAGCGCAAGGTGTCTTCTTCTGGTTCAGGTTCGGCTTGCGTTGCCATTGTGGAGCGCAATTGATGCACTGCTGGCTCTTCCCAAGAACCATCGGCTTCACTATTGCTGCCTTCTGCGGCTTGTTCTATATCTACGCTGGTTTCTGGGGGCTGTTGTTGGGAAAAAGTTTGCGCCCGCAGGATAATTAGCTGCTGCTGACGGCCTGGTAAGGGAATGCGTCGCTTGCCATAGCGCTCGGTAAATGCCATGTACTCTGCCAATTCCAGAAGCGTTTGAGGGCGATAAGTGGCACCGAGTTGATTTTCTCGCCGGAAAGCGTTTAATGCCTCTAGATAAAAACTCTGGAGGAAATCTTCAATTATAGTCAGCCGCCCTTGATAGCTCAATTGCCTCTGAGGCGGATTAATGTATCGATAAATAATTGCACTCAGAGTACTGTGTAATTCTACCCTGCCCCGATTTGAACCCAACTGATAGTACCTAAGACACTGTTGCAGCCGATGCCGAGCGAGGGTCATCGCCGAGCTTTCTACAGCGCCGGAAGCTTGGATACGTTTGCTCTCATTACAAATCCGGTAGACTTCGGTGGTAATTCGTGTTGCTACATCGTGGCAATTCTGTTCCGAAGCTTTGGTTGACTGCTGAAACTCCCTGGATAGGAGTTGAAAGATCACCTCCACGCCTATAGAATTTTCTCCCAGAATAGTTGCAGATTGAATAGTTGCGGTTGCGGCTGAATTCATAGTCTCGGTTTTCAAAAGACCCTAACTTACTTAAATACAACCTGTACGACTGTGGGTATTGGCTTTTTCCGTTTTACGTATAAGCTAAACGCAGACCAATACTACATTTAGGATGTGGCTGATTTTATTATTCCCAACTCTAATGGGATTGTTCACACTTTGATAGATGTTATTGCCATTACCCAGGAGCCGTATACAAGTCATTATGGATTTAGAAGCACAAATTCAATTGCTGATTGACAACGCACCCCGCGATGGTATGACACCACATCTTGTTGCAGCAATTGCTCCTGCCCTTAGAGCGATCGCTCAAAAATTACGTTACTCCCAGTACTATATTCTCCAAAATTCAGAAGAAAGCTGGGTTTTAACTACATTGAGCAATCGTACTAATCCAGGATTGGAAAAGCGTGTGATTTACGCTTTTCCTACCATACAGGATGTCTCTCTAATTTCCCCTGCTGGGCTTGACCCTCAAATGCTAGCTAAAATTATTCCTGTCACCCATATTTTGTTTCAATTGGTGGCATTGTCACCCGTAGATAGTATCGTTTTTTTGGAAACGCCGGGTAAGACCACTCATACCGTTGAAATTCGGCGAACTGAACTAGAAAAACTCATACAACAACAGTTGCGACAACAGCGATCGCCTAAACAGATACCCCCTGATATTGCATAGAAAAAATTTGGATGTGGGGTTTTTTAGATACAATCCCACATCCAAAATCTTAAATCTCAAATTCTTTTAAGAAAGTTTTCTAAATCAGAGAGAAAAAAACTTTTTCTTGCCTTTACACCATACGACTGGCTCAACTCTCGGTGAAACCTAAAATTTGTTAAAAAACAGTTATCAGTGAACATTTTTCAGTTTTCAAGTTTTAGTTTCCCAGTGAACCAGAGTCTCCCACTTAAGAACTTCCAAATAAAAAAATATCCCATTGCAGAGGGACGACTTGGGCAAGAAGTCGCGTTAAATCCATAAAGAAAGATAATTTATTTTTTAGAGTTCCCTTAAGAACAGGTGGAAAGTTTCACTTGGGTTCTAAATCCTCACTTTCTACCTGAGAACTGATAACTGATTTAATAGAGGCGACTCAGTGTGTACTCAGCTATGTTAATCAATGCCTGGTGGGATTCTGAGGGTGGGAGAGCTGCAAGATGTTCAATTGCTAACTTAGCATGGTGAGCAGCTAACTCTCGCGCCTGCTGTATACCTTCACTGTCTTGAATCAGTGCTAGTGCTTGCTCTAAATCCCCTTCTTGAGCAAACACTCGTTCAATCAGCACTTTCAAGGATGGTTTTTCCGCTAAAGCAAATAAAACGGGTGCAGTCAGATTACCACTTTTGAGATCCGACCCCACTGGTTTACCCAAGGTATCTGTTGTACTGGTGAAATCTAGAATGTCATCAACAATTTGAAATGCTATGCCAAAATGACGACCGTAGCTATACATATGCTCAACAGTTTCTCGGGAGACTTCACTGAGTAACCCAGCAGCTTTAGAACTGTTGGCGATTAATGAAGCTGTTTTGTAATAACTCTTCTGGAGATAAGTTTCAATAGAGATACTAGCATCAAAACTATTTAGTCCCTGCTGGATCTCCCCAGTAGCTAGATCCATAATCACTTCTGAGAGAAGTTTCACCACCTCCAAATTGTCCAAGTTTGCTAAATACCATGACGATTGGGCAAAGAGAAAATCTCCTGCTAGTATGGCAATCCGGTTACCGAACAAACTATGAACGGTAGGAACGCCTCGCCGCACGTCTGATTCATCTACCACATCGTCATGTACCAAACTTGCTGTGTGAATCATTTCCGTAATCTCAGCTAGGCGGCGGTGACGCGGCGTAATGTCTTGTTCTAACATTGTTGCCCGCGATATTAGCAGGACAATTGCTGGTCTGATACGCTTTCCCCCAGCTCCGAATAAATGTTCGGCTGCTGCAAACAGAATGGGGTGGCGGTTTCCAACTAGCTGTTTTAGGTTATCTGCTAGTAGTCGCAGGTCTGCTTCCACAGGGGTAAACAGGGAGGTGGCTGGGGTCATGGATGGGCGGACTCTGGCTTAGGTTACGAAAGTTTACATATCCTATACTCATTTTAAGATAACCCTGTGCCAGCGCAAAGTTTTCATAAAGTAATCTCATGTTCATGAGTCTATGGGTGATAATTAAGGTTGCTGGCGCGTTTGTCAATAAGCAATTATGCTTATTTGTTGGACATTCAGTTTTTAAAATAACTTAAAACATGAATTATGAGTATATGGGAATAGATATCAGTTTAAATTAGGTTATTTAGTCCCTCAATACACGTTTATTGACATAGTTTAGAACAAAATTTCAGCAATATTATTTATTGACAAAAGGGATGCAATATCGATTTGTCGGCAATGGGTAAGACTAAATTTCTTCAGTACTGAAGTGTAGCTCTTCAAAAAATTTGAAATTTAGCAGTCAAGTAAGCTCAAAATTCCGGGTCGTTGTGTTAAGCTAAAATATAGGAATTTTAAATTTTTCAGATATTCACACCCCAAAAGTAAGTCATCTACTAGTTGATTTTACGGGCTTGGTGATGTAAGTCTAAAATAATTAGTCGTAGGTTAGATTAAAGGAATTATTCCTTTGATTTTTTCTCCGATACGCGAAACTCCTGGTTTGGAGCTATGCGATATCCCTATGGGAAGCCGCTACACGTCTTCAGCGCACGTTGAGCGCAAGCATTGCTCTTTTGACAGCCGTTTCAGCAAAAAGAAAGCAGATAAAGTAGACCGCTGAGAATCGTAGTTTTAGATTGCTAAACGGCAATCTAACTGCTGTGGGATCTATGGTCTGCAAGAAGTCGCATTAGATAATAAATTCTTTGTCCGTAGAGAATTTTATCTCTATAGGTAATTTTACCATAGGAAACTACAGCCATCAAGAATGCACTTGGTTGGCTGAGGTTCTACTAATTTTTTGGAATTTTATATTCGTTTAGAAAGGTGCTAGTAGAACAATGATTTACGGAAGTATGCCTATAATGATTTTTATTTTAGCGTCTGGATATTTGTTCACAGTCTACCTGTTATTAGCACTTGCGAAGCGAACGGGTACAAAGACTATACCTACAAGTTTCCCTTCATCTGCCGAAGGAAAACACAAGCAGGAGATATCAGTAAGGACAAAGGTGACTCAAGCAGTTAATAGTCAATAGTTAGGAGTGAGGAGTGAGGAGTTTTGAATTATAACTCCTCACTCCTCACTCTTAACTTCTCACTTTTAAAATAGTTTTATTGGAGTTGGGAAATAGCGGTATCAGTGAAGCAAACCTCTTCAACCATTGGGGTATAGCCTAGCCACTGCATTCCTGACTGGGAAAACTGTTGCGGACAACCGCTAACGGCAAAGCGAGTTGGCAATGGTAGATGAGTATTTCTTAAGCCTAGTAAGTCTAGCTCTTGGGCACAAGCTGCTACAACATGAACAGCTGGATCAACCAACTGGACTTGAGAGGGAAGGAGCGATCGCAGTACTGGTGTCAGGTGAGGATAATGGGTACAGCCGTGGACTAAGGTATCAATTTCCTGCTCTAGTAAAGGCTCTAGGTAGCCTCGTGCTACTTCAGTAGTATAGGGGTCGTGAATGCGGTTTTGCTCAATGAGTGGCACAAACTCTGGACATCCAACTTGCCAGACTTGGACATCAGGAGCAATTTCGAGTATGGCGTGCTTATAAGCATTACTCTTAGCCGTAGCTGGAGTAGCAATCACACCAATACGTCTTCCTTGCTGCACCGCAGCTTTTGCACCCGGTAAGATTACTCCTAAAATGGGTATGCTAAATTCTTGACGCACGGTTTCTAAGGCTAGGGCAGAACTGGTGTTGCAAGCCATAATTACCATTTTTACGCGCTGCTGTTGTAGCCAGGTAAGAATTTCCCGCGTAAATTGTAAAATTTCTGCTTGTGAACGAATTCCGTAAGGAAGTCGAGCTGTATCCCCAAAGTAAACAATTGATTCATTGGGGAGTTGCCGATATAGTTGTCGCAGTACCGTCAGTCCACCCACACCACTATCAAAGATGCCAATTGGGGCACGTTGGGGTTCAAGAGCCGAAAAATCGTCAAGATTCCCTTCAAAGATGGAAGATGAATACACAGGCAGATGTTGATTTAGGTTTTTGGATTTAAAATACAGAATTTAGCAGACAATCTCCAAATTGACTACTAAATTCTGCATGTAAAGAAGTTTGAATATGACCTCTTTAATTAGTAATTTGTACTATATTATTACCTCTGGTGTAAGTATTTGAGGATGCCACGAGCGATCGCTTCTGCCATGCGATTTTGATACTCTGGTGTTCCTAATCTAGGATTATCTTCGTAACCAGTCATATAGCCTGTTTCCACTAAAATGGAAGGCATAGAGCTTTTCCTGAGGACGTAGAATCTGGCTTTGCGTGTTCCTCGATTTTTGATAGTACCGATGTCTTGGAGGATGGTATTGCGAACTACTTCAGCCAGAGCGTAACCGCTGTCGTAATAATATACTTCTAACCCGTTGACATCAGGGCGATTATCAACGGAATTAGCGTGAATGCTGACAAACGCAGTCGCATTAACTCGCTCGGCAATTTCTACCCGTCCCTGAAGTTCTACGAAAAAGTCAGCATCCCGCGTTAGCACCGCTTGTACACCATTTTGCTCTAAAATTGCTGCTACCCTTTTACCAATAGGCAGGATTACATCCTTTTCTAACAGTCCGCCCAGACCAGGAGCACCTGAGTCTTTTCCACCATGTCCTGGGTCAATAACTACTAGCAATTTTCCTTTGGGAACCGAGGGGTGTGGCCGTGGTTGGGAGATGGGACGGGGATTATCTGTGGGGTTTGGCAATTGTCCTTGATTTGGCAATGGCAGAGGAGGTAAAACAATCGGGGGTGTAATACTAACAGAGCGTTGTAATTCTAATGCCAAAAGCTGGTCGCCAACCTGGTTGAGTTCCCCAATTTGCACATCGGCTGCTGGTTGAACTAAGACGATGACAGTATTGGATTCTTGTGGTTGCAGGCGGACTCGCAAAATAGGGCTATTAGCATTAAAAGCAGGGCCTATGACTTTGGGAGCTAACCGAGCATTGTTGATAGTGATGCGGAACAGACCAGAGGTTCTATCCCAGCCTCCTGTAGCAGATAAAGTTTGGTCGGCTCTAATCAGCAGTTGTGTGCCATTATTAGCCAGTTCCACAGACTCAATAGTAGCAGGCGAACTGTTAGCAGGTGATATGGGGCGTGGGCTGTTACTTCCAGGTAACTGGGCAACGCCACGATTAGGGAGAACCACAAAACCACCTAGACTGCTAGTGGTTGCTCGCCAATTTGGACTATTTTTGTCCACCTGTAAAGTTAGACGAACAACAGATGGGCTTGTTTGCAGTTGCGTGAACTGAATACGGCTGACACCATAACGATTAATCGACAAATCTCGCTGCTCTAGATTTGGTGATAAAGTTGCGCCAGCAATATCGATGTTAATTGCCTTGTGATCATTGCTACGATTTACTTGAATTTGAGGATTACCACCACTAGTGCGAATGAAAAAACCATCACCTGTGACTTGTAAGTTCTCAATTTGAGTAACTCTGGCGAGAAGCGTTCCCTTGTTAGATGGATTGACAGAGCCGTTTGTCACCACATTGAAAATATTCCTTGGGGAGAATGTTGGTGTAGATGTTGTCGGTGAAGTTTCTCTGGCTATAGCTTGTTCTTGTTGCCCCCCAGTATTTGTTGCGGGGACATTTTCGGCTTCTGGTGTAGGTAATTGCACCATCCAGCGATCGCCAGTTCTACCAACAAATTTTACTCCCTTGGGGTCTAAAGTATAACCAGGAGTCAATTCAACGACTATGCGCGTTGTTTGTTCGTCAAACTGCCCAACACGGATAGAACGAATTGCACCACCCACCTGTTGGGTTAGCTGCGGACGCCCAAATGTGGTTCTCGGCAAATCAATTACCAAACGAGTCGGGTTAAAAATTAATTCTGCTTGGGGTTGAACATCCCCTAAAGTATTAATTTCCAGCCTGTTTTGATTGGCATCAAAACGCCAAGATTCAAGTTTCGCGGCCATTGCCGGCGACGATAGCATGAAGATAGTTCCAATAGTACTGGATAGTAACCAGTGTAATTTCACAGTCTTTTCTCCTGATTCACATTCATGGGAGCCGTCAACATCTCAACATATTGGCAAATCCTCACACCATCACCGCGTACACTTGAGTTTTGCGCTGTTATTAAGACACAGCTAATGGCGTAAAATATGGCACGCTCCTCTAATTTTGCCATGCCATTAGCCCAGATAAATTTGACTGCCAATTTTAGATTGAAGAAAAGCCGATTTTAGGTTAATGCTGGACTAACGTCCTGCTACGCTAATATCCCTAGTGGGTGAGACAAATCCAAAATCCAAAATCTAAAATCCAAAATCCAAAATCTGTTAACTTGCAAAGCATTAAATGAAAATAACAAAGAAGCTACTCCTGTTTTGCCGCAAGAATACTTAAATTGTTTTACTACTAAATTAGATAAAAATGGTAAACATTATTCAACTAAATTATTTATCTTCTCCTTAGATACTGAAGAATACCACGAGCGATCGCCTCTGCCATTTGATTTTGGTAAGCTGAGGTTCTGAGCCTAGCCATATCCTCTCGACCAGTCATATAACCCGTTTCCACGAGAATGGAGGGCATAGAACTTTTCCTGAGGACATAAAACCTGGCTCGCCGCACTCCTCTGTCTTTGAGAGTTCCAATACTTTGGAGAATGCTACTGCGGACAATGCGAGCTAGACCCAGACCGCTGTCGTAATAATAGACTTCCAAGCCATTAACATCCGGACGACTTGCACCTGCTGAATTAGCGTGGATGCTAACAAACACATCAGCATGAGCTCGCTCCGATAATTGCACCCGTCCTGGAAGGGTAACAAAATAGTCAGAATCCCGCGTCATAATTACTTGTACGCCATTTTGCTGCAAAATCTCAGCAAGTTTCTTACCAATAGGCAAGATAATATCCTTTTCGCGTGCGCCCCCAATACCAAGCGCTCCAGAGTCTTTACCGCCATGTCCGGGGTCAACGATGACTACTACTCGCCCATTGGTAACTCGGCGCTGTGGTTGTATTAGAGGTTGGGGATTGGGATTATTTGGGTCTGGGAATGGTCCGCGGTTTGGCGGTGGTAATCCAGGTAAAGCAAAGGGGGGTCTTCCAGGGAGGGCGACAACTCGCCGAGAGCCTTGTATTGATAGAGCTAAAAGCTGGTCGCCGATTTGCCTGGGTTGCCCAATTTGCACTCCAGCTGCTGGTTGAACTAAGACAATAACAGTGTTGGGTTTTTGGGGTTGCAGACGTACCCGGAGAATGGGACTATTGGCAGCAAAAGTAGGGCCTGTGACTCTGGGAGCTAATTTGGCGTTGATAATTGTGACGCGGAACAGACTGGAGGATCTATCCCAGGTTCCCGTGGCAGATAGAGGTTGATCGCCTCTAATTAGCAGTTGTGTGCCATTATCAGCCAGTTGCACAGACTGAATTGTTGCTGGCGAGTTGTTGGCAGATAATCTGCTGGGAAAGGAAACAGGTTCTGACTGATTGACCGAATTATTACTTCCAGGCAATCTGACAATGCGACTAGGCAGAACCACCAAACCACCGCTATTACTATTAGTTGCTTGCCAGTCTGGGCTATTTTTATCTACCCGCAAAGTCAAGCGAACACCCGGAGGACGGGTTTGCAATGAGGTGAATTCAAGACGGCTAACACCATGTTTGTTAACAGGTATATTATTCTGTTGCGCCAGACGTGGTGATAAAGATGCATCAGAGATGTCCATGAAGATGCTAGCGCGATCGCGGCTGCGAATTACCCGAATCGGAGGATTGCCACCACTGGTGCGAATGAATAACCCATCGCCTGTTACTTGTAAGTGTTCAATTTGAGTCGCCCCTTGTGTAGTCGTGGCAACCCTTGAGATCCGAGGTTGCGGCTCAGAATCTGGGGTAACAACACTGTAAGCACTTCTAGGAAATGAGGCAACTTTATCGACTTCTGGCTTAGGTAATTGCACCGTCCAGCGATCGCCCCTTGTACCAACAAATTGCACTCGTTTAGGGTCTAAAGTATAACCAGGAGTCAGTTCGATAACTATGCGTGTTGTTTGTTCGTCAAACTGCCCAACACGGATCGAGCGTATTCCACTGCCCACCTGTTGGGTTAGCTGCGGACGCCCAAATGTAGTTCCTGGCAAATCAATTACCAGCCGAGTCGGGTTGAAAATTAGTTGTGCTTGGGGTTGAACTGCTCCCACAGTATTAATTTCCAGCCTGTTTTGATTGGCATCAAAGCGCCAAGAGTCAAGTCTCGCGGCCATTGCCGACGACGATAGCATGACGATAGTTCCAATAGTGCTGGGTAGTAACCAGTGTAGTTTCACAGTCCTTTCTCCTAATTCACGTTCATGGGAGCCATCAATATCTCAACTCATTGGTAACTCATCACACTGTCACCACCTAAACTTGGCCTTTGATGCCTTTTTTCATTTTTAAGCTGGTATAAACACACACTTCAATCAGTTATGAGGTTTCATATTGGGTCTAAATCTCCATGTAAAACCTTCCACCTGTAAAGGTGGGGGACTCTGACTCTCAAGGAAGCTAGAAAACTGATAACTGATAATCGTTCACTAATAAGTGTTTGTTCTTTGTTGGTATTGATGCACTGATTAAATAATTCCCACTACTGTCAGCTGATCTAGCAAGATTTATGGGTGTTACTCCCCAATTATCTGGAAATATTCTGATAAAGTTCCATAAGTCGAGGGAGACTGCAAATAAGTAACATTCCGAATGCTGGTAGAAATTAGAAACAAACGATTATTCTACAATCACACGGGACGGAGATTTGCAAAGAGAAGTTTCCACTGCACAATAGCAAAATCCCAAGGCACTTGAGATAGCCTTTGGGAGATGAGGGATCTGGGGGAGACAAGGGAGATGGAGAGATGGAGGAGTTTTGAATGCCTAGTGCCCAGTGCTAAGTGGGGAATCTCACTTCTTTACTCAAACTCGAAACTCGAAACTCACAACTGTTTTGCCCCATGACGCCAGTCGCCTCTCCGAAGGGAGACGCTACGCGTAGCTTGCTTCTCCCTTCGGAGTACAAGTCGGGAAACCATGAAGGCAGTTACTCCTGGGGGAAACCCTCTCTGAGTAACTGCCGACGCTCCTACGTCGCTAACGCTGCGCTAACACCACGGCGCTGGCTCCCCCTCACCCATGCCCCAGTGATTAACGATCGCCAGAATCTGGGGTTACTTCCAAATTGCCACTGTCATTTGATGCTGACACCCTTGACTGAGGTGGTTCAATTACCAACGATGTCCCAGAGGAACCGTCTAAAATCAGTTGCTCTGAGGTTGCATCCACGGTTTTTGGTTCTGGAAATACAAATCGTAACAAGGGAGGAGCTAAAAAGGTTGTCAAGATAACCATCATGATGATTGCTGCCCCTAATGGTTTCGAGAGAGCGCCACTGGCAGCGCCGACACCAGCAAACACTAATCCAACTTCCCCTCTGGGAATCATCCCCACACCGATCGCTAAACGGTTGATTTCTGGTTGACCAAACACGCTTAAGCCTGTGATTACTTTACCGAGAATGGCTACTGTGATCAGGAAAGTTGCCATAATTAGACCTTCTCGATTGTCGGGAATCGCTGGGTTTAACACTCCCAAATCGGTTTTTGCCCCAACAGTCACAAAGAAAATTGGTACCAGCATATCAGCGATCGGTATGACTTGCTTTTGCAGTTCTTTGCGCTTATCCGTCTCTTCTAGGACTAAACCCGCCGCAAAAGCTCCCAAAATTGCTTCTAGCTGGATGACGGCGGCAAGGTATGCCATCGCAAAGGCAAAGATGAATGCTGGTATTACCAGTCCACCGCGTGTTTTGAGTTGATCAGCGATCGCCACAAAGGATTTATTGAAAACATTGCCCAGTAAGATGGCTCCCAAAATAAAACCAGTGGCGCTGATAATCAAATAAATGACTTTGCTGACATCTACCACGCCATCTTTAGCTAGGCTAGCTACTACCGCTAAAACGATGATTCCCAGTACGTCGTCAATTACGGCAGCACCGAGAATAATCTGCCCTTCTTTAGAATTGAGTCGCCCCAATTCTGACAGCACCTTGGAAGTCATCCCAATACTAGTGGCAGTCAAAGCCGCCCCAGCAAAAATTGCAGGTATAGCATCAATACCAAACAAAGTCATCAGTCCTACAGTACCAGCAGCAAAGGGTACTGCTACCCCCACCACTGCGACGACGGTGGCTTGGATACCAACTGCCATTAAATCTTTTAGGTTCGACTCCAAGCCGATTTCAAAGAGCAGGATGATCACACCCAATTCTGCCAAAACGGAAACGACCTCAGACTGCGCTGCAAACACCGCTGGAGTGGCTTCAGGTGTTAAACCGGCAGTGATTTGAAGGAAGGACATGATCAAAGAGCTAGAACTGTCTGTGCCGCCTTCTGGAAACACCAAAAGGTGGAAAACAGAAATGCCTACGACCACACCACCTACAAGTTCGCCTAAGACAGGCGGAAAACCCACTTGGTTTGATAACTCTCCACCAACTTTGCTGGCGAGATAAATGACTACTAAGCTTAGTAGCACTGCTGCTACTACCATTGAACTGTCTGCGGCTTGTGTTGCGCTGGCCAGCAGAGGAAAAGAGTAGCTGATTGGATCTAACAAATGCATGGGTTCTGTGAAAATCCTTCTCTTTGATTCTGACGCGTTTCTGAAAAACATCTATCAATGAAGACGCAATTGGCAGCTTTTAAATCTTAATTTGTGCCATTTGTCAACTCAATCAAGCGCTGCCAGTAGACTTCCCAAACCGGGACTACAGACAGTCTCCGAAGTCGCAGCAAGTCAAAGTCTGTGAATTTATTGTCCTGTTTTATTTGGGCTAGGGTGACGGGTTAGTGTACTCTTCGCACTGCCCGCACATCTACAACTGCCCGTTTGCTGTCATTGAGTGCTGGATCGATATAGGGTTGACTAACTATCTCTACTAAACCGATGATTTGCCGTTCTTTGCCTGTGTGATAAATTAACGCCAAGTCACCAAGGAGCATAGTACGTATATGTTTAAGCGCTAGAGGATTGTTGACTCCATCCCAAACTGTACTGCCGTCCCGTTCCAAATCGAAGTAGGAATAATTTTCCGGTTCAGTTTTTAGCAGCCAATACGCCACGACAAATCTCCAAAAAGGCTAGTACCGCAAGGCGGAAGTCAAAAGTCAAGGCTTCGGCTTCTCTACGAGACCCTTCGACTGCGCTCAGGGTCAAGGCTGAGCGCAGTCGAAGGGTCAAAAGTCAAAAGAAATACAGCGTAAACGTTTCGTTGATTTGAAATGGGTTGTTTCTTTCCGCCGCGCTGTACTAGTGTAATTTTTTTAGTTTCCAAAAATGTAACCATTTCAGCTTTTGATTATGGCAGTGTCAAAGTAAGAACATACAAATCGTATCTAGCGATCGCACTTAAGTTATGAAAAACTTGTGGTAGCTGTTGACCTCAACCGCCATCAAAAGATTGTTACATACGTTTATTAAAAACATCTGTGGTTACTTTGAGGAGTGCAAATCTTATGACTAGAGCCGCTTTACCCGGTTCTCAGTTTCCAAATGGGAACCTGTGGAAAATACTGCCTTTAGCAATACTTTTATGTACAACTTTTGTACTACCTGCGTTCGCACAAGAAAGGGATAAATTGTGGCGAACCCTTAGTGTCAGTGGTCGCGGAGTGGAAACAACTCCTGCAACCTTGGCGCAGGTCAGTTTAGGAGTGGAGATTCAAGGGAAAACAGCACAGGAGGTACAGCAAGAAGCTGCCCGGAGGTCATCTGCTGTAGTTGCGTTTCTCAAGAGCCAAAATGTCGAAAAATTACAAACTACTGGTATTAGTCTCAACCCAGTTTACAGCTACACCAATAATGTGCAGCGGATTACAGGCTATGCTGCCAATAACACCGTGAGTTTTCGCATTCCTACCGAGCAAGCTGGGACATTATTGGATGATGCAGTCAAAGCTGGTGCAACACAAATTAACGGCATTAGTTTTGTTGCGAATGATGAAGCGATCGCTAGGGCACAAAAGCAAGCATTAAAAGAAGCTACTCAAGACGCCCAGCAGCAAGCTGATGCTGTTTTCAGTGCCTTGGGTTTAAAACCCAAAGAAATAGTAAGCATTCAAGTTAATAATGCTAGTGCGCCTCCACCACCACCAATGTTTTTACGGGCTGAGGCTGCCAAGTCAGCTGATGCTTCCACCCCTGTTGTTGGTGGTGAACAGCAAGTAGAGGCATCGGTGACGCTGCAAATTAGTTATTAGTCCTTTGTCATTAGTCATTAGTAATTAGTCATTAGCATTACTAAGAACTAATGACCAATGACCAATTAAAAATGTTCTGAAGACATATCTCCTGTACCGCCTTCTCCATCTCGCTTAGAGCCTAATAAATCCAGTTGGTCTACCTGGATAACTGGTGAGGATCGATTTGCTCCTGTTTGGCGATCGCTCCATGTGTCAAACTTCAAGGAACCTTTAACAGCAATTTGCCTGCCTTTACGTACATAATTACCTGCCACCTCCGCCGTTTTTCCCCATAGTTCCAAATTAAACCAGTCGGTATGTTCACCTTCTTTAGTACGACGATTAACAGCTAGTGTCAATCTACACTTAACACTACCAGATTCAAAATACTTAATCTCTGGGTCGCCGCCTACACGACCAATGAGGGTGACAACATTGATACTCATCGGTGTTACCTCTTAGTACAAGCGTACTTATTGATTATCGACTTCCATCATAGCGAATTGTGAAACTCTTGAAAATAATGTGTTAAACAGTTAACAATATAATTGAATTGAAAAATTATACATATTACTTGGAGAAATACATAAAAGTATACGTATACACTAAGTTAACCAGAAAATATCAAAAAATACGAGGACTGAGACATAGTAAATATTCCTGGGAATCATCTAAAAATATAGTCTAGTTTACTCAACTCAGGATATAAACGTAATCGAATCAGGCACAATTAACTCTTGCCGTTGTAGTCAAAAAGTATCGCACATAGGGGGCTTAGAGACGCGTGGGTATTTTTAGGAACTTTCGCACATCATGGGATATGGGTATCGACCTCGGTACCGCTAACACTCTCGTTTATGTATCTGGTAAAGGTATTGTACTGCAAGAGCCTTCTGTAGTTGCTATCGATGTCAATGAAAAGGTAGCACTAGCAGTAGGAGAAGAAGCCAAAAAAATGCTCGGTCGTACACCCGGAAATGTGATTGCCCTCCGTCCCTTGCGTGATGGTGTAATCGCTGATTTCGATATAGCCGAGCTGATGCTGAAAAGCTTTATTCAGCGTGTAAATGAAGGCAGATCTCTAATTTTACCCCGGATTGTCATTGGTATTCCCAGTGGCGTCACAGGAGTAGAAAGGCGAGCTGTGATGGATGCAGCTCATCAAGCAGGAGCAAGAAAAGTGTATTTAATCGATGAACCTGTAGCTGCGGCAATTGGTGCAGGGCTACCTGTTGCCGAACCGACTGGCAACATGATCATCGATATTGGTGGTGGCACAACAGAAGTTGCGGTGCTGAGTCTTCAGGGTACGGTGATTAGCGAATCAGTACGTATTGCTGGAGATGAACTAACTGAAGCGATCATTCAGTATATTAAGAAACTTCATAACTTAGTGATTGGTGAACGTACTGCCGAGGACATCAAGATTCGGATTGGTTCTGCCTATCCTACTAATGATGATAATGACGCCATTATGGAAGTCCGAGGCTTACACCTGCTTTCTGGTCTACCGCGAACTGTAACCATCAAAGGCCCAGAAATCCGTGAAAGCATGTTGGAACCATTATCAGTAATTATAGAAGCTGTGAAGCGGACACTGGAACGCACACCTCCAGAATTGGCAGCAGACATTATTGACAGAGGTATTATGTTAGCTGGTGGCGGTGCTTTGCTCAAAGGCATAGATACCCTGATTAGCCATGAAACAGGGATTGTGACTCACATTGCTGCCGATCCTTTGAGCTGTGTTGTGCTGGGAACAGGTCGTGTGTTAGAAAACTTCAAACAGTTGGAACGAGTGGTCACCGAAAGCTCTCGCAATATGTAGCAAAAAAATATCAGACTTGAGTTCTATTTGAGTTCTATTTGGGTTTTATATAAATAGAATCCAAGTAGAACTTAATTTATATAAGTATGTAAGGTATATATGGTTACAATACGGCGTTGGTGGGATCATAAAGGGTTACAAATCGGGTTGTTAGCTTTAGTAGTTGGTAGTGCTTGGATATTGCGACAGACTCAAGGTGAATTGGTGCTTGAGACATATCAGGCAATTACCCGCCCCTTAGAGATGTTGCAGTCAGGGCCAACTCCAGAAGAAGGTCTTAGAGATGCCCGGATATTGGAATTGCAAACCCGTATAGTAGATTTGGAAAGTCAAAAGACAAAGCTACAAGATTTATTAGGCTATGTGGAAAAAGAGCCGCTGGCATCACGGCCAATTCCAGCACGGGTGATAGGACGTAGTGCTGATCAGTGGTGGCAACAAGTTACCCTGAATCGCGGTGCGAATGCGGGGATTCAGGAAGGCTTTATAGTCAAGGCAGATGGCGGATTGGTGGGTCTGGTGGAGAGCGTAACTCCCAATACTAGTCGCGTGTTGTTAATCAGTGACCTGAAGAGTCAAGTGGGTGTATCAGTTAGCCGCACGGCAGCTAAAGGTGTTTTGCGAGGAGATTCTTCTGCAGAAGCTGTGCTGGAGTTTTATGAAAAAGTCCCAAATGTCAAGGTAGGAGATTTAGTTTCCACATCTACTTATAGTCAAAAATTTCCATCTGGCTTGGCAGTAGGACGAATCAAGTCACTGGATTTAAAGAAACTTCCGGCATCAGTGGCGAAAATTGAGCTTTTTCCGCCAATCCACTCTCTTGATTGGGTAGCTGTTTATCCAAAGCCAGAAAACCAAGAGTTGGAAAACCAAGAGTCGGCAAATCAAGTGCCGCAAAAGTCTAAGTAAATTCTTTCTTGAAAATCCATAGAAAAATGAAGATTCCTGCATTTAGTGGCAGCAGGCAGAAAAAGCCAAAATCCTCAGGGCGAAAATCGAAATTCCAAATCCAGCCGCTTTCTCGTTGGCATCCCGGTATACGTAAGTTGTTGGGTTGGATAGTGACGGCTAGTTCTGTACTGTTATGTTTACTATTATTGCCAACCCGCCTGCCAGGTATGGAATTATTGGGAATTGGCCCTAATTGGCTGTTAATCTGGGTAGTAGTTTGGAGTGTGAAACGCACAGTCTTTTCCGGAGCATTGGCAGGTATAGTTCTGGGGCTACTTCAAGATTCAATGACATCACCTAACCCTACTCATGCCCTCAGTTTAGGTATAGTGGGAATTTTAACTGCTTTGCTCCAAAAACAGCGTTTTATCGAAGAAGATTTTATTTCGATCGCTGTAATTGTTTTTGGTATGGCAGTTTTGGCAGAAACTATCTTTGGGTTGCAATTAACTTTGATTGACGATGCCTACGGTGGCCAAAGCCTACGCAAGGTAACAGATATTTGGACATATTACCAGCGTGTCGCCCTAGCCTCTGCCATTCTTAGTAGTCTGTGGGCACCTGTAGTCTATTATCCCCTAAATCGTTGGTGGCAGCGGATGAAATTGTTGGAGCAATAGTAAAGGAAGTTAAAAGTTAAGAAGGGGACAGGTTATAGGTAAGAGTAAAGAAAATTATCTTTTGTACCCTATACCCTGTAACCTAAATCTTATGGAATTTGGGCAACCTCTGGCAATATGGATTCAAGCTACAGTCAATTAAACAACACCGTATCATGGTAGTTAATAGCATTTATGTCTGATACTTTCTTTTTTGCCTTAAAAGAATATCAGGTAAGTCATCTCCTGATTTGCTGACGGCAGAATGTGGAAGCTTTCACTGAGTAACCTAGTTGGAGAACGCTGATGTCAAAGGAAAGAAAAAGTAATAAAGAAACTAAAAAACCTAAAAAAGATCCCAAAGACAAAAAGGAGAAAAAAGACCCAAACAAATAGGACGATTTAGGTAGGAAATAAGTCGTTAGATGCACTAACTCTGGCTCAACATTTTTTTAGTCTGAAGCCAGATCATAATCCAATACGGTTCAGTTAGACCTAAAAACCTTAGGCTGCGTAGGTTGGGGAGCCACTGCATTGCGTATTTTCCCCCCGTTGTTCGCGCAGCGTCTCCGACAGGAGAAGCAAGTGGCGTTTGAGGAACGTAGACCCAAAGGGACTTCCCGCAGGGTAACCCAACATTTTTGAGTATTTGTTGGGTTTCACTTTGTTCAACCCAACCTACTATTATCCTTAACCCAAGCGTATTGGATCACAACCAGGTTTTAAGTCTACATCTGATAATTTAGGTTGGCAGTGCGTGCGATGTCTACGACGGGCTACTTCTGGGCAACTAAATTAAGCAGGAGTAAACTTCAGCGAAACACCGTTCATGCAGTAGCGCTTGCCAGTGGGTGCAGGACCGTCATCAAAAACATGACCTAGATGACTACCACAACGACTGCAATGCACTTCAGTTCTGCTCATAAACAACGACTTATCGACAGTAGTGGCGATCGCACCTTCAATTGGATTAAAAAAGCTGGGCCAGCCAGTACCACTGTTAAATTTGGTATCAGATGTAAACAGTGGCTGTTGACACGCAGCACAAAAATAAGTGCCTTGGTCATATTCCTTATCCAATGGGCTGGTGTGAGGGCGTTCAGTCCCATGTTTACGCAATACATTAAACTGTTCTGGCGTTAAAATCGTGCTCCACTCTGACTCAGGTTTGGTAATTTCAAATCCACTGTTAGAAGTTGTCATCTTTTGTGACCCCCAATTGATATACCTTGATAACAATGCCGTGCCGACTATTACTGCACTAGCCTGTAAAAAATACCGTTTGTCCATATATCTATTATTTTCTATTTTCCGGTTAACTGGCCAATCAACTCCAGTACGGGATTCCCTACATTAATGACTATAATCAGCGATGTCTGACAACAAGCCGCAACTCTTGGAGACGCTTGGTGAACGCATCTACGCTCTGAATTAGCCCTGATAAACTAAAATTTAGGATATATTTGCACAGTCTTAAAAAAACAACTTCTCGCGCCAGTGTGACAAGCAATATCGCCAACTTGCTCAATTTTTAGCAACAGGGTATCTCCGTCACAGTTGTAAAAAAGTTCTTTTACCTTTTGAATATGCCCAGATGTTGCGTCTTTATGTCACAACTGGGAACGAGAACGACTCCAATAATGAGCTTCACCTGTGAATAATGTTTTTTGAATCGATTCATAATTCATCCAAGCCATCATCAAGATAGTACCATCGCAGTAATCTTGGGCTATAGCAGGAATTAAATCTTGTTCATTAAATTTAAGTTTTTCAATCCACAATAAATTTTGATTCATTAGCGTTTACTACAGACAATTCAATTTCTGGAGCATTACGTATTTTTTGTTGCTATCCAACCTCCGATCCAGAGAGCTGTAAAAAATCGAGTAATCTTGCTGAAATTTGCTTTTTGTAACAGTTCAGTAGTTCTTTCCTCAGAGATATAATGGAGATGTAAGATGTTGCTTGCTGCTTCCTCTATTATTTCTGGTGACATTCCTAAGTTACGTGCATGATATTTGTAAGCTTTTAGGAAATCGTTAAACCTTTCTGAGCCTTTCTGCTCACATGAATCAACCAGAATAAGTTTAGCTCCTGGTTTGAGACGTTGCGAAATGCTTTGAAGCAGTGACAGTTTTGCTCCGTCATCAGCGAGAAAGCTCATAGCAAGAATGCAAGTTGCTGCATCATAGAGGGGAGTTAGAGGCAGTTCATGCGTTAACCCTTGGTGAAGTTTCACGCGATTTGTTAACCCATGTAGCGCTACTTTTTCCTGGGCGATCGCCAGCATCTTTGCCGAAGGGTCAACGCCTGTAAGGAGCCAGTGCGGTTGCGCTTTCCCAAAAGTTGTGAGTTCCATACCGCCGCCAGCCGCAACAATCAGTAGATGAGCCTGCTCCGACACACTTACATCCAAGAGCGCAACTGCCATGTTGAATATTGACTCATAACCAGGCACAAAGCTACGTACTGCTACTTCATAATCTATCGTTTGGAATGTTGGATTTGAGTCAAAATCAAAGCGGCTCTGCTCTTTATTCATATTGAATTTGCCTTTTATCTTGAAAGTAGTTGCAAGGCAATGACAACTTTTGCTAGCATTGCCCAAGTTTGGTAAAGTTACTAAAACTTAGCATTGTGCCGGATTAAATTCATAAACTCCTCACAAGTCCGCGCATCTTCTGCAAACACACCGCGCATTGCACTAGTAACAGTCCAAGAACCAGGTTTTTGCACGCCGCGCATTACCATACAGATATGGGTTGCTTCCACAACTACTGCAACCCCTTGGGGTTTAAGTAAATCTTGCAGTGCATCAGCAATTTGTAGGGTGAGACGTTCTTGGACTTGCAAACGTCGGGCATACATTTCACAAATACGGGCAATTTTTGATAATCCTATGACCTTACCATTAGGAATGTAGGCAACATGAGCGCGACCAATTAAATTATTGGCAAAATATGATGTTCCCAAGAACTAAAAGGTAATGAAAATCATTATCATTTTTTAGCGCAAAAAAAGTTTGATGGTGCAACCTGGATGGAGAAAAGATAGAAGTCTTTAACTTTGGGTACGTTATTGGATGGTTGCAATGGAAAATGGTTGAGCGATGGAATTCGCGTTCCTTAAGAAGGGGCGTTGCTGATTGAGGAAAATTCTTCCACTTTCCGTTCCCGGTGTGGGTTTTTGTAGGGTAGCGTTTTTGGTTAACCTGCTTGTACTCTGCTGAACGTGTGGGAAAGAGCTAGACTTGGCTTGACAATAGCTGGGACAATTTTCTCACAAACCATTCTTGCGCCCGATAAATTCCGTGCTGTAGGCCCCACAAGCATTGCAGCCAAGCCACCCATGAGAAATAATTCACAACCAGGCCAACGCAGACAAGTATCTAAAACAGGCAAACCTTTAACAATTTTGATGGGGTAAGTCTCTAAAATATCTTTTAACAAGGGTTCCGTGGTGACATCGAATTTAGTGCCAGTCGATAACCAAATATAGTCGCCCTCATGTTGATTACCATCGCTACATTCCACGCGCCAATTTTCACCTAACCATTCGGCTTTTACTACTTGACAGTTTTCATCAATTCTGATTTTACCACGATGTACTTGTTGCCGTAGTTGTGTGGCGATGTCTACGACGGGCTACGCCTACGCAGGTGTCATGGAACCGCCATTTCTAGCTTGCTGAATCATCATTACCCGTTGCTCCCAATCTGATTGGGCAAAAAATCCCTTTAGGTACTTTGGCCCCAACCAACCCGGTTCAGCATCAAATAATTTTTCTGATAACTGCCGCCGAATCATCAGATGAACCTTCGCACCATGAGAAATAGCACCCACTGCCAAATGTCCACTCGTCAAGCCACCACCCACAATTAATACTCTCTTACCCATCAGATGCAATTTTCGTAAATCAATTGTTTGTGAATGGCAAAGTCTATCTTGTGGGTAGGCTGTCTGAATCTGGTTTACCCAATCAGGTATTTGAATTTGAGCGCTACCCGTTGCCAACACTACCCGCCGTGCAATGACTTCTTGTCCATCTTGCAAGCAGAGGCGGAATCTGGGACGCAAATGAGCTCTTAAGGGTTCAATACTCTTGACTGCTAAAGGAATAACTTGCTCGTGCAACTGCCGAACTCGAATTACATCCTGACAAAAATCCTCAAATAATTGCGTTCCTGGTAAATCATAGGGGGGAAATAACTCATCAGGACGAGATTGGGCAAATTTCCTTAAAGCAAAAGGGTTTGGATCGGGATGGTGGACGGCAAGCGTAAATGAGCGATTTCCAAAGCTTTAAATTGGTGTTCCCATTGACTCATCCATCTGCCACTGGGGTCAAATACTAGAAATTTCCGCCTGATTCTTTGCCGTTTTTGCAGCAGATGGGTACTCAAGGTCAAAGCATGAGGCCCAGCACCAATAATTGCCAGGTCAATTGTTGCAGGAACAGTGGTCGTAAATTGCATTGCTGGAGAGACAACCTGACTCTTATGAGAATAGTTATCATTCTACCTTGATCAGATCAGACCAGCAAGGTGATTCTCAAAATAGGGTCTTTGGACTGGAAGTGGGACAAGGAGAATAACCAATGCAGTAGACTTACCTAGTATTTACGATTTGCGCGGCTTTTCTAAGGATGAAGTTTTTCGGCAATTTTACTCGCAATACTGACAAAATCTCTCTGACTGTGGCTTTATCTGCTTCTAGCTTCCTATTCTTTCTTAGAGACAAAAGGAAAGGGGTAGAGGGGATGAGGGGGAGCAGAGGGGAAGTTGTAGTAAGTGTTTCGCTAACGCCCAATTTTTTCGATCGCCACTTGATCGAACACGGCTTAATATACATTGGTCTCATAGGAATACCGTAGTTTTATAAAAAACTTCTTGCTTGCTGAAGTGGAATATGTGATACTCTAAAGCAAGAAACAAAGCACGGTAATTCGATAGAAATACCGTAGTTTAAAAGGACAGGACTCATGCAGCTACTATGGTTCATCCCAACCCACGGCGACGGACGTTACCTTGCGACTGCTACAGGCAGACGGGCAGTAAGCTTTGCTTATCTGCGGCAGATTGCCCAAGCGGTGGATGACCTTGGTTATACAGGGGCATTGTTGCCTACAGGTCGCTCTTGCGAAGATGCTTGGATTGTAGCGTCAACGCTGGTATCACTGACCCGACAGATGTGTTTTTTGGTAGCGATTCGTCCCGGCTTGGTATCACCTGGAGTGGCAGCACGGATGGCAGCGACCTTTGATCGCCTCTCTGGGGGACGCTTGCTGATTAACGTCGTGACAGGAGGCGACCCCGTAGAGTTAGCGGGAGATGGCTTGCATTTGGATCACGATCAGCGCTATGAATTAACAGATGAATTTTTAACAGTATGGCGAGCGATCGCTAGTGGTGAACAAGCCAATCTTCAGGGCGACTATCTCAACATTCAGGATGGCAAACTGCTGTTTCCACCTGTTCAGAAGCCATATCCGCCCTTGTGGTTTGGCGGTTCCTCTGCTGTTGCTCAAAAAATTGCTGCCAAGCATATAGATGTTTATCTAACTTGGGGCGAACCACCGGCGCAAGTAGCCGAGAAGATTGCAGCAGTTCGCAGACTTGCTTTATCAGAAGGGCGGACTTTGCGGTTTGGAATTCGCCTACACGTGATTGTGCGAGAAACCGAGAGTGAAGCTTGGGATGCAGCGAATCAATTGATTAAGTATGTAGATGACGAGGCGATCGCTAAAGCCCAAAAAGCTTATGCCCGGATGGATTCAGTTGGACAACAGCGGATGACTCAATTACACCACGGTAATCGTGAGGCATTAGAGATCAGTCCAAATCTATGGGCGGGAGTCGGTTTAGTACGGGGTGGTGCAGGAACAGCCTTAGTAGGCGATCCCCAAACCGTAGCTGCCAGGATGTTGGAATATGCAGATTTAGGTATTGAATCCTTTATCCTCTCTGGCTATCCCCATCTAGAGGAAGCTTATCGAGTTGCAGAACTTTTATTTCCCCATTTGCCCTTAGAAAATCTACCCGCAGTAGAGAAACAACATGTATTGAGTCCGTTTGGTGAGATTGTGGCAAATGAAGATTTCCCTAAGCAACAGCATCAGGAAAGAGCAACGTCCATATCCTAGTAATTAAGAAGTAGGAGATTACCAGCAATGTTGCACCAACAAATTGACCAAAAAATCTCAGAAACAGAAGCGTGGGCATTGCGGCGGCAGTTGAGCATACCCAATAATAAACGCTTGTGGGTGCTAGCTTGCATGGATGAACGCTTACCTGTAGAAAAAGCATTGGGAATTGGTGAAGGAGATGCTCATATTTTCCGTAATGCCGGGGGTTTAGTTACGGATGATGCTATTCGGTCAGCAATGTTAACCACACACTTTTTTGGCACAAAAGAAATCATCGTGATTAACCATACCGAGTGTGGCATGATGACAGCATCAGGAGATTTTCTCACTGAGATATTGCAAAACCAAGGTATTGACGTGGATCAAGTTGCTGTCGATCCTGCTTTGCCAGAGTTGAAGCTACCAAAAGGCGTTTTCTCCAAGTGGATTAAAACGTTTACCGATGTGGATGAAATTTGCACACAGCAGGTGGAATTGCTGCGTAATTCTCTCTTAATTCCCCAGGATGTAGTTATTCATGGCTACATCTGGGAAGTGGAGAATATGAGTTTACGCCGTCCCTACAAACGTCTGAGTGAGAAGGTCAACACCGCAGAAGCTATGAAGACCAAAACCACAAAACACACTGAACCCGTTTTAGAAATTGGGAGTTTAATTGAATGACAAATATTCTGGCGATCGCTGGTAGTCCAACTCATCCATCCAGAACTTATGGTTTTGTCGAATACACTGCCAAGCTTTTACAACAAGAAGGCTTGCATGTAGACATTATTTCAGTTCGGGATTTGCCTGCTGAAGATTTAGTTTTTGGACGATACGACAGCCCAGCTTTAGAACAGCCAAAAGCTTTATTAGCAAAGGCAGATGGTGTGATTATTGCCACCCCAATTTACAAAGCTGCTTACACAGGAGTGCTGAAAACATTTCTAGATTTGCTGCCACAAAAATCATTGACAGGTAAACCCGTGTTACCAATTGCCCTTGGTGGGACGATCGCTCACTTATTGGCAATTGAATATGCCCTGAAACCTGTGTTATCTGAATTAGGAGCGCGGCATATCCTAGCTACTATTTATGCAGTAGACAAACAAATTCAACGACAAGCTGATAACAGCGTCCTGTTAGATGAGGAAATTGAGCAAAGACTCAAAGATGTTCTTAAGGAATTTGTTAAAGCTGTAGAATATGATGCCGCAGCGCCTCAAGAATTGGTTCATGCCAATTAAATAATCAAGTTTATACCTCCGTTTACTTGTAGCAGAGGGGTAATTTCTACCCACCTGCTACTTTTTTTTATAAAGTTAATCAGAGCAACAACATAATTTTTTTAGTTGGAAGTCCCTAATTTATTTTTTGGAGTTCCCCAAGCCTATGTCATTTTGGAAGAAATTATCGCTAAAGTAGATGTAAACCGCGTCCACCTTGAAAACTGTAGTTCCTTCCGGATGAACAGAAAAACCCTCATCCCCCAGCCCCTTCTGGCAATATTGCCAGAAGCAAAGCCAGAAACAAGTCCCTCTCCTAAGTAGGGAGAGGGATTGAGGGTGAGGGCTAAAACTATGGTTCTCAACATAGATGAGGTTTAGAAGCAGTTCACAGCTTTGGGGAAGCAGTGAAACAAGTAGGCGCTTCAATTTATAAATCTCATCGTTGGTTTTCGCGGGTGTTTGAGTGTAGGTTACTTATGTCCGAAACCGGACAGACAACATTAATCAAATTTTTTATACTAATTCCACCGACTGAAAGTTTTGGGAAAATACTTAGTTAAAATGGAGTGTAAAAGTTAGTAGGTCGGAATTACTGTAGATGTGCTATTCCAAGTTCGACGCCAAAAACCCTAGCATAAATAGTAAATTTTTTCTTAGTTAGAAAGTTAAGTATTGCTACCTTAAGTATGAATGATGAATAATTTGCAGAAATTTGCACAAGAAGTTGACCAAGATGAAGATATTTACTCACAATTGATGGTAATTAGCCAAGAGTCTATTAAGAACGAACATTACGAAACTGCCTACCATGCTTTGTGTGGCGCCTTGCACTATGCCCAAGATATTGGCGACGAGCATTGTGTAAGAGGTGTAGAAGAAGCGGCAAAAGCACAACGCAATTGGATTGATGCCCATGCTCCAAAACATCGGTTGTCAAGTCAGTCTACTACTTTACGCCAAGGTGTCAGCCTATACGACACGCTTGCCAGACAAGCATTTACACAGGCGCTGCTTATAAGAAATAAGAAATAATTAAGGCTGCAAAATTTTCGTAATTACTGAAAAGCCCGATTAACTCTCTTTTATCACTTTCAGTGGAGAATAATCTAGAACCTTTATATTTCGTACTTTCGCAACAAAGAAATTTAAATGACAAAATGGAGACGTGATCGCACAACTTCTGATTAAATCTGAGATATTGGCTTAATCTCCCCCACTTGCGATCGCCCTATTCTTCTAGCCAAAACAAAGGTAAATGAGCGGCAGATTAGAAGCTGATTTCTTGGGATTGTATTCCCAAGGGAAAATAAAAGACTCTTCAGGCTTCTGGAAAACTAATTCTTGGCTGAAAACTTAACCATTTTCATAGTCTACTGTTGGCGATTTTTTTCTTTGTAGCGATACCGCCAGATCATAAGGCCAGTGAGAAATAAAATTAGTGGTGCAAGTCCGACAAATACGTAGAGAATCTGAGATGTCAGTCCCCAGAAAGTGCCGAAGTGGAGATTGCCAAAAGAATCAATGACGCGATCGCTCAAAGACTTCAGTTTGGGAGTCACAACTTTGAGTACCTGTGCGGTGTAAGGATCGAGACTCACAGATTCACCCGTTTTGCTCTCAATCGTAAATGGACTGGTTTTAGCTTCGGGATACCATACAATTGAGACTTGCAAGCCTGGTACTGTTTGCTGGGCTTGCTTCAGGAGAACAGAGAGTGGTGCGAACGCCTGACTCGGCTGAGGCTTGACTATTATGTTCTCGCTACTGCTGGGTGAACTAAACGTGAGCGCATAAATAGCCGGATAAGTCCATTGCTCAAATACCCAGCAAAAACCAGTGAAGGCGGCGAAGCTCATAAATATTGCCATTGTGATACCTGCTACCTTATGCAGGTCAAAGTTGAGGCGTTTGGGAAGAGCGTTCCATTTGATTTTGAATCCGATCGCCAGCTTGCGCCAATCAGGCCACTGGATCACCCCTGTCAGCAATAGGATAACTAAAAGCAAGGATGCAATGCCGACAATGGTTGCTCCCCCTAAACCATACAACATCAGGCTTTTGTGCAAATCAAGTAAATAGTCAGTCAATCTAGATTCAGACAAGGAGCGATCGCCCATCGCTTTTCCCGTGTAAGGATTGATAAATGCTTGATGCCAGTCATCTGGCTTTTCTTTGGGATAATAACTGTACCTTGAATGGATGGCGTTCGTCGTTGGGAGCCAAGCTTCTTCATACAGTAGTGTTGCTAATTATTGTAAGCAGGCTTTGATCCGTTCTTGTTTATGCTGATTTATAGTGGGTGATGCACACTTTTTCTCTCTTCTTGCATTCTCCTAGAACTTGTATATCTTCCAAAACTGGATGCTCCGTAGACTCTAATAGATTCGTAAAGAAAATCTTAAGGATATCCAATTCATTACTGGGCAGGACTTTTAGAGAATAAACGCTCATACTCTTGACAAAATCATGACCTTATCGAATCAAACAGCGCTGCCCACAACCGGGCTATTTTGTCATTAGGGAACTCCAAAAAATAAATTATCCAATTTTACGCCCATCAAAACGAGTTTACCTCCCCCTGCTTCCTGCCTCCTGCCCTCAAAGTGATGGGATATTTTTTTATTTGGAAGTTCCTTACTGGCGGTAACAATCCGCTTTTTTGGTCAGGTTAGCCAGTAAATTAGATGTAGGGTGTAAAAAAATAAACTCAATGAAAGCGATGTCTAACGACAAGCCGCAAGGCGTCTGCGCTTCTGATTTGGCATCTATTGTCGGCGAAGAAAAAGCTGTTTGCCTTTGGGAAAATATCGAACTAGGTCAGCAAAAACGTATCCAACAGGCTATAGCTTCTGGAAATCCTCCCAGTTGTATTGTCTATCCCCGCAGTCAAAAACAGCTAGCCGCAGTCATCGCCACAGCTCACAGTCACAACTGGCGCGTCCTCCCCTGTGGTAGTGGCAGTAAACTTAGCTGGGGCGGTTTAGCTAAAGGCGTTGATGTCGTAGTCAGTACAGAACGCATCAACCAATTGATTGAACACGCTGTTGGGGATTTGACTGTCACGGTAGAAGCTGGGATGAAGTTCTCTGATCTCCAAGCACTTTTAGCAAAGTCGCGGCAATTTCTTGCCCTTGACCCCACAGCACCAGAATTGGCAACCATTGGTGGTATTGTCGCCACAGGTGATACAGGTTCTCTGCGACAACGTTATGGTAGTGTGCGCGACCAGTTACTAGGTATTACCTTTGTGCGTGCTGATGGACAAGTCGCCAAAGCTGGGGGAAGAGTAGTCAAAAATGTTGCCGGATATGACTTGATGAAGTTACTTACTGGGTCATATGGCACATTAGGCTTTATTAGTCAACTAACTTTTCGCCTGTATCCGCTACCAGAGACATCGGGGACGGTGGTACTAACGGGCAGTGCAGAGGCTATATCCCAAGCGGCAGATATCCTTCGAGGTTCGGCGTTAACACCAGTCCAAGCTGATTTGCTATCAACTAAATTGGTGTCCAGCTTAGGTTTGGATCAAGGACTGGGATTAATTGCCCGCTTTCAAAGTATTAGTGAGAGTGTTAAGGAACAATCAAACCGAGTTTTAGAAGTTGGACAAAAGTTAGGTTTAAACGGGGCAATTTTTGCAGATGGTGATGAAGCTAGTCTATGGCAGAGATTGCAAGAACGAATACATACTACTGCTACAGAATCAGTAATTACCTGCAAAATAGGAGTGTTGCCTACTGCTGCCGTGGAGATTTTGACTCAGGTAGAGTTGGGTTTAATTCATATAAGTAGTGGTTTGGGCTTGTTACAATTAGAGGATAAAAATCAAGTTTTGAAAGTGCGCGATGGGCTAGGCTCTGCTGAAGGCGATGCCTACGGCGGGCTGCGCCTACGCACTCAAGCTCATAGAGGTTTTTTAACAATTCTAGAAGCACCAGTGGCGGTTAAACAACAAATAGATGTTTGGGGCTACACTGGTAACGCTTTGCCGTTGATGCGCCAAATTAAAGAACAGTTTGATAGTAAAAATATTTTAAGTCCTGGTCGGTTTATCGGTGGGATTTAAGAAACTAACCGCAGAGACGCTGAGGACGCTGAGATAGAGAGGGGAAAGGGAAAAATATGCAAGTATCAGAAAATTCCGTTAATAATACGGCTAGTTTAAAAAATTTGAAGGGGTTTGATGAGAATCATCCGCCTGATCCAAAGTTGATTGATAGTTGTGTACATTGTGGATTTTGTCTTTCAACTTGTCCGAGTTATCGGGTACTTGGGAAGGAGATGGATTCTCCTAGAGGACGCATCTATTTAATGGATGCGATTAATGAAGGTGAAATTGCTCTCAATACAGCCACGGTAGAACATTTTGATTCTTGTTTGGGGTGTCTTGCTTGTGTGAGTACTTGTCCTTCTGGTGTGCAGTATGACAAGTTAATTTCTGCAACTCGTCACCAAGTTGAACGGAATTATCCCCGCAGTTTGCCAGACAAATTTATTCGTCAACTGATATTTTCTTTGTTTCCCTATCCCAACCTTTTACGGATTTTACTAGTTCCGTTGTTGGTTTATCAAAAGTTGGGGTTTGCGAAATTCTTTCGCGCTACAGGTTTACTCAATAAAATATCGCCCCGTTTGGCAGCTATGGAATCTATTCTGCCAGAAATTACTCTCAAATCTTTTCAAGATAATTTGCCTACTGTCATCCGCGCCCAAGGTGAAAAGCGCTACCGAGTTGGGGTAATTTTGGGTTGCGTACAACGGCTGTTTTTCTCCTCAGTGAATGAAGCAACAGTGCGGGTTTTAACAGCGAATGGTTGTGAAGTTGTGATTCCGAAATCTCAAGGTTGTTGTGCAGCGCTTCCCGAACACCAAGGACAAACAGAACAGGCGAAAGCTTTAGCAAGGCAGATGATTGATAGTTTTGCCAACACTGATGTAGATTTCGTAATTATCAATGCTGCTGGTTGTGGTCATACTTTGAAGGAATACGGTCACATTTTAGAAAATGACCCAGAATATCGGGAAAAGGCGAAGGATTTTGCGGCTAAGGTTAAAGATGCTCAAGAGTTTTTGGCAACTGTTGGGTTAACAGCGAAACTATCGCCACTGACTGATAAACCTTTGAATTTAGTTTATCAAGATGCTTGTCATTTATTGCATGGACAAAAAATTAGCGTGCAACCGCGTCAGGTGTTGCGACAAATTCCAGGGGTGAAGTTGAGAGAACCAATAGACGCGGCTTTATGTTGTGGCAGTGCTGGGGTTTATAATATGCTGCAACCGGAAGTTTCTGAAGAATTGGGTCAGCAAAAAGTGCAGAATTTGTTGAATACTGGTGCTGATTTAATTGCTTCTGCTAATCCGGGGTGTACTTTGCAAATTACGAAGCATTTACAGTTGCAGGGAAAGAAGATTTCAGTTATTCATCCGATGGAGTTGTTGGATTATTCAATTCGGGGTGAAAAGTTGGAATTGTAGACATTTCTTATGCGTTGGACATTTTGTCATTGATTTTAAAGCAAAGAGCCAAAGCTACGTTTTTACTCCCCTCTCGGAGAGCCTACAGTATACACACAAGTCTGAAATAGCTGATTAACCAGGGTTTTACCCCACCCTAACCCTCCCCTTGTCAAGGGGAGAGAACAAGATTTCTTATTTCCCCCCTTTATAAGGGGAGCCACTGCGTTGCGGAGGTTCCCTCCGAGCAAGTGGCGTGGGATTAAGGGGGGTAATTTGACTTGTGTATACACCGTAGCTAGAAGAGCGGGGAGGAGTTGTGGGTGCGGTTCATCTGAATTCTGTTTAATTAAACAAACAAAAATAATCAGTCGTTTTGAAAGGTTTTTTCCGAAATAGCGGCTTTGTCGTCTGTATAATCACTGAAATGGGCAAGAGTATCAGCCTAATTTCAGGTTATTTGTGATGGAACTAGATTTAGTCAGGTTTTTTCAAGCTTGCAACCCCAGTAAGACTCTGGTTGTGAGCAAACCGGAAGATAGACAATATTATATTGATTTCTCTAAAGTGCGTGGTGCCAAGATTATTGAGGAACTTGGGCGAACTATTACCCGCCTTTCACCTGAGCAGCCCACTTGTCAATTATTTACCGGACATATCGGCTGTGGCAAATCCACTGAGTTACTGCGGCTAAAGGCAGAGCTAGAGCAGCAGGGATTTCATGTGGTTTATTTCGAGTCTAGCCAAAGCCTGGATATGGCTGATATTGATGTTACAGATATTTTACTGGCAGTAGCGCGTGAGGTAAGTCAAAGTCTAGAAGCAATAAAAATTAACCTCAAACCAGGATACTTTAAAAATCTGTTTACAGAAATCTCTGAGTTTTTGCAAACGCCGTTAGATATTGGGGTGGAGGCTGAATTATCTGTAGGTATTGCCAAAATTACTGCCAAAACTAAAGATAGTCCCAAACTTCGCGGTCAGTTGCGACAATATTTAGAACCGCGTACTAATGGCATTTTAGAATCAATTAACAAAGAATTGCTCAAGCCTGCTAGAGAAAAACTCAAGCAGCAGAGTAAAAAAGGACTGGTGGTAATTATAGATAATCTCGACCGAGTGGATAATTCTCAGAAGCCTTCCGGTCATTATCAGCCAGAATATCTCTTTGTGGAACGCGGTGAACAGTTAAATCAACTAAATTGTCATGTTGTCTACACCATTCCTCTAGTGTTGATTTTTTCCAACGCTTTAGGAAGGTTAACAAATCGCTTCGGGGTAGACCCCAAGGTTTTGCCGATGGTTCCCGTGCAACTACAAGATGGTTCGCAATTCTCACAAGGAATCACGCTGCTGCAACAGATGGTTATGACGAGGGCTTTTCCTGGTGTTAGTTGGGAACAAAGTCGGAATTTAATTACTGAGGTTTTTGACAGTCCTGATACTTTAGAGCGACTTTGCCGAGTTAGCGGCGGTCATTTGCGTAATTTGCTAATGTTATTGTTTCGCTGTCTTCAGCAAGAAGACCCACCTCTGTCGAGGGAGTGCGTAGACAGGGTGATTAAACAACGCCGCAATGAGTTAACTTTGGCAATTACGCCCGATGAATGGGAAGTGCTGCGTGAGGTGGCGCAAGAGAAAAGCTTGAGAGGTCATGAAAGATACGAACTTTTACTCCGCAGTATGTTTGTATTTGAATACCGGAATGAGGATGGTTCGTGGTTTGATATGAATCCAATTTTGGTTGAAGCGAAGGAATTTAGGTTATGAATCGGCTATAGAGGCGTACAGATGTCATTGGTGTCAACTTCAGGTAAAACACAAGAGAAACACTCTCGTTTCCAGGTTATACCTGGAAATGCGCCTCATTGCGGCTCTATCGCTAATAAACGAGGCAGAGCCTCACAGTAGGCATTCCCAGCCTCTGGCTGGGAACGAGAGAACCATGTGAGTGATGACGGGAGCGATATCAGGGATGACGGGAGTGACATCAGGGATAACGGGAGCGATATCAGGGATGACGGGAGTCATATCAGGGATAACGGGAGCGATATCAGGAATGACGGGAGTCATATCAAGGATGACGGGAGCGATATCAGGGATGACGGGAGCGATATCAGGAATGACGGGAGCAACATCAGTGGTAATTTTCATAACTACAGCTTTTTAAAATTAGCAGAAATCATTCTCCTGCCCACTGCCCCTACTTGCATGATGTAATCATACAAACAGCTAGTATAAGGTAAATCATCTATGTTATGAGTAATCAGCAAGAGCCAGAAAATTTAGCCTTTGACAATGAGAGTTCATTGCAAACTCTGGTGCGAACAATTACCCTTTCTCAGGGAGAATTTTCGCTGATTTTGCTGCGCTGTAACTATGCTGCTTTACGTCAGCGCATGGTGCAACGTCTGCACCAATTATCTCCTGTACACATTCACGAAATTACCTTACCTGCATCAGTCAAAACGCTTTACACAAATATACGCGAACAACTGGGAGATGAACAGCCACCTGCATTGATGATTTTTGGTTTAGAGACTGTTAAAGATGTTGGCACAGTTTTGACTTCTGCTAACCAAGTGCGGGAGGAATTTAGAAAGAACTTACCGTTTCCGATATTGTTGTGGATTAATGATTCGGTTCTGCAACAATTTCTTCGATTAGCAACTGATTTAGAGAATTGGGCAACTATCATTGAATTTCAAAACCCTACTGATGAGTTAGTCAACTTTCTCCAGCAAAAAAGTGATGAAATCTTTACTGATGATGTAAAGCCTAATCCCCAAATGTGCCGAGAACTAAAAACCGCTCGTCAGGATTTGCAAAATCGAGGGGAAGTATTAAAAGCAGCACTTCAAGCAAGTTTAGAGTTTGTGCTTGGCTTGAATGATTATATCGATGACCAGATAGATACTGCTGTAGGACATTATCAACAAAGTTTGGGGTTTTGGCGACAAAGTAATCATTTAGAACGACAAGGTATATTACTCGTTAATATTGCTTTGGCGTATAACCGCCAAGCTGAAAAAAATCAGACAGAAAATTCACGCTATTGGCAAGAGTCTAAAAATTACCTTCAGCAAGCTATTGATATTTTTGAACAAGCACGACGTTCAGATTTAGTCGCAAAACATATTACTAAACTGGGTGAAGTGCTGCGAGGTTTGCAAGCATGGCTAGAGTTGCAAAGCCTTGTTGAAAAATCTCTGCCGCTACATCAAAATTATGGCACACCGTTGCAATTGGCTAAAGATTATGGTTTTTTGGCAGAGGTAGCTTTAGAGCAGTCACGCTGGGATGAAGCTAATCAACTCGTAGGGCAAGCATTGCAAATATTAGCTGATCTTCCTAATATTAAATCAGAGGAATTTGGATTATATCGGTTTATTTTAGCCAAATCGCAACAGGGTTTAGGTCAAGTTCAAGTAGCAATTAATAATTTAGAAGCTGCAAAAAGCGAAAGTAATCATCAGTACAACCCGCATTTGTATATATCTATATTAGAGAGGTTATGCTTACTCTACTTTGGGCAAGGTGAATATCTCAAAGCTTTTTATATTAAGCAAGAGCAATTACAAATTGAACAACAATATGGTTTTCGCGCTTTTGTTGGTGCATCTTATCTAAATCCCCAGCGACAGGCAATTAATTCTGCACAGTTGCAAGTAGAAAATCCTGAAACAATTGCTCAAGAAATTGCCGTTTCTGGTCGGGGACAAGATGTGAAGCGGTTGCGAGAAAGAATTGGCGGGACTGAGCATAAATTGACTGTAATTCATGGTCAGTCAGGAGTGGGAAAAAGTTCAATTTTGCAGGGTGGATTAATTCCAGCGCTACGACAGGAAGCAATTGGTGAGCGAGATGCTTTACCTATTCTGTTGCGAGTATATACAGATTGGGTGGGAATGTTGGGGCAGAGTTTGGCTAAAGCTTTTGAGGAAGTCAGAGGTAATCAATTATCTGTGAATCTGGATTCCTCAGATGCTATTTTAGGAGAGTTACGAAAGAATGCTGACAGGAATCTGTTAACAGTTTTAATGTTTGACCAGTTTGAAGAGTTTTTCTTTGTTTATACCGACCAAAGTCAAAGACGATTGTTTTATGATTTTTTGCGAGTCTGCTTAGATATTCCCTTTGTAAAAGTGATTCTGTCTTTGCGGGAAGATTATTTACATTATTTATTAGATTTAGAACGTTTATTTAATTTAAGTGCAATTAATAATAATATTCTTGATAAAAATATTCGCTATTATTTGGGTAACTTTTTGCCCGCAGATGCTAAGGCAGTTGTGCTGAGTTTAACAGAACGCTCTCACTTTTACCTAGAGCCTGCACTGATTGATGAATTAGTGCAGGATTTAGCAGGTGAGTTGGGGGAAATACGCCCGATTGAGTTACAAATTGTGGGGACGCAACTGCAAACTGAGAAAATTACAACTTTAGAAAAGTATCGTCAGTTTGGCATTAAAGAAAAACTGGTTGAGCGATTTTTAGAAGAAGTCATCCAAGATTGTGGTGCAGAGAATGAACAAGTTGCTCAACTGGTTTTATATTTACTCACAGATGAAAACGGAACTCGTCCTCTGAAGACTCGTGCTGAGTTAACCGCAGATTTACCAGCAGAAGTTGATAAACTAGATTTGGTGTTAGAGATTTTTGTGGCATCAAGGTTAGTATTGCTGTTACCAGAATCTCCGGCTGACCGTTATCAACTGGTACATGATTACCTCGTGTCGTTTATTCGCCAACAACAGGGAAGTGAGTTGTTAGCAGAATTAGCAAAAATTCGGGAACAACAGAAGCTAACTGAAGAGGAATTGAAGCGTGAACAAGAGGCAAGGCAGATATTAGTTGATGCTCAACGCAAAGCTGATCAGCAAATTCAAGAGGGACGCAAGCGGTTAGCGATAAGTTCTGGTTTAGCGGTGTGTCTATTATTATTGGCAGGTATATCATCTTTATATTCGTTGAATAAAATTCAATTTGCTAAGGATACTGAAGCTCAAGACAAATTAGTGACTCAACGCCTGCAAGCTACACAAAAGCAAGAGGCAGAAATGCAGAATAAAGCGCAAGAATTAGAAACTAAAAATAAAGATGCGGAACAAAAGTTTAAAGTAGCGCAGAAGAATCAGCAAGCCGCAGAAGTTAAATTTAAGGTAGCAAAATCAGAAACTCAACAAGCAAAACAAAATCTAACAAATGCTCAGGCAGATTTAGAGAATGTAAACCAGCAAGCAGCAGAATTACAATATAAAAATTCTCAAGCAGAGGAAAAAATTAAAACAGCTAACGAACGAGTAAAAACTGCTCAAAAGAAAGCACAACAGGGAAATATACAACAACAGGAAGCAGAATCTAAAACTAAACAGGCTCAAACTATTTTGAGTCAAGCACAAGTAGCCCTGACAAAAGCAGACGAAGCTACACAAGCAGCAGAGACAGCACAAAAACAAGCACAGGAGAGAACAAAGCTAGAACTGGCTGGAGTTAATGCCTCAGAACAGTTTGAGTATGCCGAGTTAGAATCGCTGGTGTCAGCAGTGCAGAATGGGAAAGAGTTAAAAACTTTGGTTAAAAATGGTCGTCCTTTAGAAAAATATCCAACTACCAGCCCTATTTTAGCTTTGGATAGTATTCTCAATAAAATTAAAGAACGTAACCAGTTTCAAGGGCATCAAGGCCCAGTCTATAGTGTGAGTTTCAGCCCGGACGGCAAAACCATCGCCACGGCATCAGGTGACGGTACAGCGCGGTTGTGGAACCTGCAAGGGCAACTGCTGCAAGAATTCAAAGGGCATAAAGGCCCAGTCTGGGGTGTGAGTTTCAGCCCGGACGGCAAAACCATCGCCACGGCATCAGGTGACGATACAGCGCGGTTGTGGAACCTGCAAGGGCAAGCACTGCAAGAATTCAAAGGGCATAAAGGCCCAGTCTGGGGTGTGAGTTTCAGCCCGGACGGCAAAACCATCGCCACGGCATCAGGTGACGATACAGCGCGGTTGTGGAACCTGCAAGGGCAAGCACTGCAAGAATTCAAAGGGCATAAAGGCCCAGTCTGGGGTGTGAGTTTCAGCCCGGACGGCAAAACCATCGCCACGGCATCAGGTGACGATACAGCGCGGTTGTGGAACCTGCAAGGGCAAGCACTGCAA